>NZ_JBNAFM010000001.1:0-127302 GCF_049707175.1 Pseudoclavibacter helvolus
GGCGCCCCCCCCCCCCACAAAAGGCCCCCAGCCAGCGAGCGTGGGGGGCGGGCGGGGGGGGCCCCCCCCCCGGGGGGGCGCGGGGCCCCGCCCCCCCCGCGACCGGTAGAGGTTCAGGGTCGAGGCCGGGTCGTGCTCCTGCTCGCTCCGCGCGAGCTTCGCCCACAGCTCGGGCTGCGGCAGCCACGACGCCCCGGTCGAGCTGAACCCGTAGCTGTCGCCCTCAGCGGACCACGGGATCGGGACGCGGCAGCCATCGCGGCCGTACAGCTCGCCTTCGGAGCGAATGAAGATGGGGTCCTGGCGGGCCTCGTCGGCAAGATCGATGACATCGGGCAGCCCGAGTTCCTCGCCCTGGTAGAGGTAGCTCGAGCCAGGCAGCCCCAGCATGAGGGCCGTCGCGGCGCGGGCCCGTCGCTCCCCCACGATCGGGTCGGGCTGGCCGGGCGTCTTCGGCCCCACGCCGGCACCGTGCGCGTTCGGCTCGGTCAGCGCGAGACGGGTCGCGTGCCGCACTGTGTCGTGGTTTGACAGCACCCAGGTGCTCGGGGCACCGGATGCGGCGAACGCGGCGATCGAGCGCGTCACGACTTCCCGCTGGCCCGCCGCGTCCCACGGCGCCCGCAGGTACGCGAAGTTGAAGGTCTGGTGCAGTTGGCCCGGGCGAACCCACTCGGCCATCTCCTCGACGCTCGGCAGCCACGCCTCGCCGCACAGGACCCGGTCGCCGTCGTACTCGGCGGCGACGAGGTGCCAGGCGCGGAAGATCTCGTGCACGGCCTCCTGGCCGAGGTAGGGGGTGCGCGGGTCGCCGACGATGGGCAGGTTGCTCTCAACAGGAATGTAGTCCGGGAGGCCTTCTTCTTTCGCGAGGCCGTGCGCGACGTCGATTCGGAAGCCGTCGACGCCGCGGTCGAGCCAGAAGCGCAGGATGGCCTCGAAGTCCTGATGCACGACCGGGTTTGACCAGTCGAAGTCGGGCTGCGTCGAGTCGAAGAGGTGCAGGTACCACTGGCCTGGAGTGCCGTCCGCTTCCGTGAGGCGAGTCCAGGCTGGACCGCCGAAGAGTGACTGCCAGTTGTTCGGCGGCAGCTCACCGTGCTCGCCCTTGCCGTCGCGGAACAGGTAGCGGGCTCGCTCCGGGCTTCCAGGCCCGGCCGCGATGGCGGCCTTGAACCAGGCGTGCTCCGACGACGAGTGGTTGGGGACGATGTCCACGATGATCCGGATGCCCCGCGCGTGGGCCGCGGCGAGCATCAGGTTGAACTCGTCGAGGCTGCCGAAGACCGGGTCGACGTCGCAGTAGTCGGCGACGTCGTACCCGGCGTCGTTGAGCGGCGACGGGTAGAACGGGGAGAGCCAGATGGCGTCGATGCCGAGGTCGGCGAGATCCGGGATGCGCGCGGTCACGCCGGCGAGATCGCCGATGCCGTCGCCGGTGCCGTCCGCGAACGAACGCGGGTAGACCTGGTAGATGACGGCGGACCGCCACCACTCCGAACCTGGCGTCGAGTCGTCGGCGATTTGGGCTGCTGCGGGTGCATCGTTGAGCGTCACCACGCAAGGCTAGTGGATGCGCACTGCCCCCTGTCCATGGGAGAGAGGGCAGTGCGCATTCCGGTACCGGGCGGTGCCGCGGCGGCTACAGCACCTTGCCGAGGAAGTCCTGCGTGCGCGACTCCTTCGGGTTGCCGAAGAGCTCGTCGGGCGAGCCCATTTCGACGATCTTCCCGTCTGCCATGAAGACCACGCGGTCTGCGACTTCGCGGGCGAAGCCCATCTCATGCGTGACCAGGGCCATCGTCATGCCCGACTTCGCGAGATCGCGAATGACCTGAAGCACCTCGCCGACCATCTCAGGGTCGAGGGCGCTGGTCGCCTCGTCGAAGAGCATGATCTCCGGGTCCATCGCCAGCGCGCGGGCAATGGCCACCCGCTGCTTCTGGCCACCCGAGAGCTGGGCGGGACGGCGGTCCATGAGGTGGTCGAGACCGACTCGGCGCAGCAGTTCCTCACCGCGCTTGTTGGCCGCCTCCTTCGAGACGTTCTTGATCTCGCGCGGCGCCAGCGTGACGTTCTCCAGCACCGTCATGTGCGGGAAGAGGTTGAAGTGCTGGAACACCATGCCGATGCGCTGCCGCACCTTGTCGAGGTTCGTCTTCGGGGCGGTGATGTCGTCGTCGTCGACGAAGACATGGCCCTTGGTGACTTCCTCGAGGCGGTTCAGGCAGCGAAGCAGCGTCGACTTTCCGGACCCGGAAGGGCCGATGATCGCGATGACCTCGCCGTTGGCGATCTCGAGGTCGATGCCCTTGAGCACCTCGACGGGGCCGAACGACTTGTGCATTTCGACGACGCGCACGCGAGGCTTGCCCGAGTTGACGGCGTCGAAGCGTCCGGTGAATGGCGTCTGCTCCGTTGCGGGTGCATCCGACTTCGAGTTGTTCACGTCACTCATTTGTTGAACCTCTTGTCGACGTAGTTGGAGAGGATCGTCAGCAGGTAGATGACGACGAAGTAGAGCACACCGACGACGAGCCAGATCTCGAACGACCGGAAGGTCGAGGCGATGACGATGCGGCCCTGGTAGGTGAGCTCAGCGAAGCCGAGGACCGACAGCAGCGACGTGTCCTTCAGCGTGATGATGAACTGGTTGATGAGCGACGGCGTCATGATCTTGAACGCCTGCGGCAGCACGACGCGACGCATCGACTTGCCTCGGCTCAGACCGAGCGAGCGAGCGGCTTCCATTTGGCCGGGGTCGACCGACTGGATGCCCGAGCGCACGGTCTCCGTGATGTACGCACCGGCGTTGAGGCTCAGCGTGATCACACCGGCTGTCAGCGCGTCGAGCGAGACGCCCGTCACGGCTGGCACACCGAAGTAGAAGAAGAACGCCTGCACCAGCACCGGGGTGCCTCGGAAGATGTTGACGTACGTCGAGGCGATGCCGCGCAGCACCATGTTCTTCGAGATCTTCAGGAAGCCGAATGCGAGGCCCAGGATCATGGCGAAGACCAGCGAGAGCGCGGTCGCCAGCAGCGTGTAGCCGAGGCCCAGCATCAGCGACGGGAAGGCGGCTGCGACGAGCTCGAAGAAGCCGATCTGGCCCGCCTCCTCCTCGCTGCCAAGGTAGCGGTCGTTGATGGTGTCGAGCACGCCCGTGTCTTCGGCGTTGGCGAGGCCGGCGTCGAACATCTCGAGGAGCTCGGCGTTCTGGCCCTTGAGCACCGCGAAGCCGTACTCGCCACCCTCGATCGGGTCGGTGACCGTCATGAGGCCGTTACCCTGCTGGATGCCGTACTGGAGCACCGGGAAGTCCTCGAACAGCGCGACCGAGTTGCCGGTCTGCACTTCCGCGATCATGTCGGCGGTGTCAGAGAACGTGCGGATGGTGAAGCCGTACTCGCTCGAGAGCTCTTCGGCCGTGGAGGCGCCGACGGTGCCGGTCTTGACGGCAACGTTCTTGCCTGCCAGGTCCTCGTAGCCGGTGATGCTCGTGTCGCCGTCCTTGACGGCCATCTGCACGCCCGACGTGAAGTAGGGCTCCGAGAAGTCGAAGACCTGCTTGCGCTCGTCGGTGATGGTCATGCCGGCGATGATGCCGTCGGCCTGGCCAGACTGGACGGCCTGGAGTGCGGCGTCGAAGCCGAGGGGCCTGATGTCGATCTCGAAGCCCTGGTTCGCGGCGATCGCGCGGATCAGGTCCATGTCGATGCCGAGGAGCTCGCCGTTCTGCTCGAACTCGAACGGCGCGTAGGTGTTGTCCGTCGCGATGACGTACGAGCCCTTGTCCTTCGGGGTGTCGACGGCGAAGAGCGGGTTCTTGGGCAGCGTGCCAGGGCCATCGTCCTCGATGACCTCGTTGCCGAGGGTGACGACGCCGCCGGAGATCTTGGTCGCGTCAGGCGCGCCATCGCCGAGGTACTCGTCGAGGATGCCCTGGTAGACGCCGTTCTCGACGACGTTCTTGAGGCCCTCGTTGAAGGCCTCGCGGAGTTCTGCGTTCTGCCCCTTGTTGACGGCGAAGCCGTACGACGACGCACGCTCGGGCTCGGTGACCGTCTTGAGGTTGATCTCGCCAGTCTCGATGCCGTACTGGAGGATCGGGAAGTCGTCGAAGACCGCGACCGAGTTGCCGCTCGTCACGTCATTGAAGGCGTCGGACGCGTCCTGGAAGCCAGTGACGGTGAAGCCGATCTCCTTGCCGAGCGTCTCGGCGAAGGTGAAGCCCTCGGTGCCGTTCTTCGCGGCGACCGTCTTGCCTGCGAGATCCTCGTAGGAAGTGATGTCGTTGTTGTTCTTCGCGACGGCCATCTGGATGCCCGAGTCGAAGTAGGGGTTCGAGAAGTCGAACGTGCCCTTTCGCTCGTCCGTGATGGACATGCCGGCGATCATGCCGTCGACGGCGTTGGTCTGCACAGCTTGCAGCGCGCCGTCGAAGCCAAGCGACTTGATCTCGACGTTGAAGCCCTGATCATCCGCGATGGCGTTGATGAGGTCCATGTCGATGCCGCGCAGCTCGCCGTCGATCTCGAACTCGAACGGCGCCCACGTGGTGTCGGTGGCGATGGTGTAGGTCTGTCCCTCGACCGAGCTCTTGCCGATCGTGGCCGCCTGGGCGGTTCCCGCGATGGCACCGCCGGTCAGCAGCAGCAGCAGTGCTACTGCGATGACGGACAGGACTTGGTTTCGTGAGTCTGCGACTCGTTGCAGGAGTGAGGTGAGCGAAGTTCGCATCGTGCTCCTCGGCCAGGGCAGACCCTGGAGCAGCGTTGGAACCTGTCGGATCCCGGCGCCGCCCCCGCGTCCGCCGGTCTGTCGGCTGACGCAGATCGCCTCAACCGAATTGTGAGCGCAACGCTACCGGCCTGAGAGTCTGCTGAATGACACGATCTCCAGATCGTGTTCGGCTTGTGATGTTTTCGCACGCCCAAGCGAACACGCGTTCTCAGCCCACGGGATGCGCCTTGACGTGCGCATCCCGCGAGCCGCGTGGACCGGGTTCGGTGTCAGTGCGCGAAGCCTCGAGCGCTGTCGGTCGCAGCGGAGCGGCCCGCCGCCCCCGACTCCAGGTCACGGACCGCCGCGCGCAGGTCTCCAAGGAGGTCGCCCGCAAGGTCACGACCGAGCCCGTTGCGAACCACGATGCGCTGGACCAGTCGATCGCTGAGATTGTCGGGCAGCGGGTAGGACGGCACGAGCCAGCCGGTCATGCGGAGCCGGTCGGAGACGTCCGCGAGTGTCCAGTCACCGCCGACGTCGGTGCGCTGCCAGGCGAACACGGGGATATCGAGTTGGCGGTTGAACAGGGTGAACTCGTCCATCGCGTCGATCTCCTGCGCCAGGAACTGGGCGACGTCCATCGTCGCGCGCTGGACGCGCTCGTACCCGGAGAAGCCGAGGTGCAGGAACTGGTAGTACTGCAGCAGCACCTGCGCGCCGGGGCGCGAGAAGTTGAGCGTGAGCGTGGGGATGTCGCCGCCGAGATAGCTGACGCGGAAGATCAGCTCTGGCGGCACGAGATCGACGTCGCGCCACACCACCCATCCGAGGCCGGGGTAGACCAGCCCGTACTTGTGTCCGGACGTGTTGATCGACACGACCCGGTCGACGCGGAAGTCCCAGTCGAGGTCCTGGTTGAGGAACGGCGCGATCATGGCCCCGGATGCGCCGTCGACGTGCACGGGGATGTCGAGTCCTCGCGCCGCCTGAATCTTGTCGAGCGCGTCCGAGATTTCCTTCACTGGCTCGTACGCTCCCGTGTAGGTCACGCCCATGATTGCGACGACGCCGATGGTGTTCTCGTCGACGACGGCGTCGAGCTGGTCCCCGGAGAGAGTCGGATGCGCGTCGTCGATGGGCACGAAGCGCGCCTCCACGTCCCAGTAGACGCAGAACTTCTCCCAGCACACCTGCACGGCGCTCGAGAGCACGATGTTCGGCGCATCCGTTGACTGGCCCTTCGCCTTACGGGCGGCAGCCCAGCGCTTCTTGAGGGCCAGGCCGGCGAGCATGGCCGCCTCGGAGGAGCCGACGGTGCTCGTGCCGATCGCCTTCGTCACGTCGGGTACGTGCCAGAGGTTCGCGATCATCTTCCAACAGCGCTGCTCGATCTCGGCGGTGCGCCGGTACTCGTCCTTATCGACGATGTTCTTGTCGAACGTCTCCGAGTAGAGGCGGTCGGCGTGTTCGTCCATGTAGGTGCTCACGAAGGTGGCCAGGTTCTGCCTGGCATTGCCATCCAGCATCGCGTCGTCTCTGACCAGCTGGTAGGCGACCTCGCTCCGTGCGCCGTTCTTCGGCAGCGTCAGCTTGGGCAGCGGCGCGAGCTCGTCGGCACTGCTGAAGATCGTCGGAGGATTTTCGCCGGATGTGGGGGTCACGGGGATGCTCATGTGATTACTCTGGCCACTGGCGGGGTTCGCCGCAAGAGTCGGACGCGGGGGCGATGGCGAGATGACACAGCGTGATGGTGAGCTTGGCATGCTCTGCGAGCCGTACCTGCTCCTGCCCGACGAGTCGAGTGTCGGCGTGGCCTGGGTGACGGACCGGCGACCCGAGCTCAGCCGCCTCGTCTTCGGCCCAGTCGACGTCGCTCCGCGCCTCGCGAAGCTGACGCCCGCGCAACTGCGGAGCGTCGATCTCGGCCAGCTGGTGCCGGGCGTAGTGGCGGTGGATGCGGTGAGCGTGCGCCTCTCGGCCATGGCCGAGGACCGCGAGAGCGCCCTCCCACCGGGCCTGACCGGCCTCCGGCAGGCGCTCGAGGCTGAGGTGACGGTGCCACGCGAGGTGTGGCGCGTCACGGCGAGGGCCACCGGCCTCGCGCAGGGCCGCGACTACGCCTACCGGGTCGTCAGCTCCGGGGTCGCCTCCGAGGTCGCGCGCCTCAGTGCTTCGCCGCCCGAGGGGGCGCCGGTGCTCCGTTTCCTGCTGACCAGCGATCACCAGCTCGGCGACGCGGTGCCGGAGGCGATGCGGCAGGCGACCGCCATCGCGGGGCGATTCGATGCGGTGCTGTACGCCGGTGACTTCGTGAACGTTCCGGACCGGGCGTCGGAGTGGTTCGACGACGCACGGGGCTCGGCGTTCTTCCCCTCGATGCGCGGCATCCTGCCGAACACCCCGATCTTTCCCGTTGTCGGCAATCACGAGGTCCAGGGACGGCGAGAAGCTGGTGCGATGCTGGCGGAGTCCTTCGAGGGCGCACTGCCGCGCGCCGTCTGCCCAGAAGGCCTCAGCCTGTCGAATTACGAGGCTCTCTTCCCCTCACCCTCGGGCGCCCACTACTACGCGGTCAGCATCGGCGGCGTGCGGGTGGTCGCGTTGAGCGCCGCGCGCGTCTGGCGATCGGAGCGCGCCGACGACGACCCCGAGGATCGATTCGTGTCGAGCAGGTACCAGGAAGCGTTCCGAGTGCTCGGGGATGTGCTCGGCCAGCGCTACGGTTCGCACATCATCGACGATCTCGCGGCGGGCAGCGAGCAGTACGAGTGGCTTCGCCGGGAGCTGTCGAGTCCGGAGTTCCGCGAGGCCCGCCTGCGCGTCGTGGTCATGCATGAGAGTCCGCACAGCATCGGGGTCAACGCCATGCCGCAGTTCGCGCACCCTGTGCGCCTCGAGGAGCGTGGCTCCGATGGAGTGCTGCACGGCATCCGCTACGACTACCCAGCTGCCGAGAACATCCTGCTCCGCGATGTCGCGCCGCTGCTCGAGGCTTCCGGGGTGGAGCTCGTCGTGGGCGGGCATTCGCATCTGTGGTCGAGATTCGTGTCTGAGTCCGGCGTCAACTACCTGGAGACGTCCCATGCTGGCAGCACGCACGGAGCCTTCGACCGCAGCAGCGGGCGTCGGCGGGCGCGACCGCCGCGACGTTGGAACCGCCACGAGGTGCTGCCGCAAGGCGATCCGGGTGGCCTCGCCCCGGTCGTGCCGTCGGTGAGCCCGCGGCGTGGAGCCGACGACCGGCCGCTCCCCTACGTCGCCGACGCTGACCTGAGCGTCTTCAGCATCTTGACCGTTGCAGCGGATGCGGGCGCGAAGGTCGAGAGCTACGTCTTCGACGCGCGCACGCCCGGGGTGAGGGCTGAGCTCTTCGACGAGTTCGCCCTCGGTTAGGTGTGAGCTGCGCGGTCGCGAGCGTTGCGCAGCCACCGCGGGCCGAGGGTCCAGAGCAGCACCGCGAGGAGGGCAACCGCTCCCCCGGCCCACAGGCCGGCGGTGGGCGACACGACGAAGTCGAAGACGAACAGCACGATGCCGACGAAGAGGAGCGTCGCGGCGGCGAGGCACACAATGAGGATGATGCTTGCCGACTGCACGAGCTGTGCTTTCGCTCCCTCGCGGAAGAGGAGTCGGTGCAGCATCACCGGCGCGAGGGCGAAGAGGGTCACCACGACGGCGAAGATGACCAGGCACAGGTAAAGGATGTGGTCGAACGGGCCCAGCTCGGTGAAGCGCTGCTGGAACGGGAGCGTCAGCAGGAAGCCAGCCATGATCTGCGTGCCGGTCTGCAGCACGCGAAACTCCTGCATGAGCTCGTTCCAGTTGCGGTCGTACCGCTCGTTGGGACTCTCATCGCGCCCGTCATCTCGGGCAGTGGTGACATCGTCGTCGCCCATGGCCTGTGTGTCCTGCGTGTCTCGAGGTGTGTCGGTGTCGTTGCGTGTGCGGTGGGGTGCCCGGCGCGGGTCGCGTGTTGCGCCCGCGCCGGGCTCAGCGTTCAGGAAAGGTCGCTGACGCCGTCCTGTCGGCGGCGGTCCTGCGAGCCCTCGTCGTCGACGGCTCCGTCGCCCGACTCGAAAGCCTCGTCGCGGCGTTCCTGGCGGTGCGCTTCCTGGTGCTCGTGCTCTTCGCGCAGCTCTTCGTTCTTGTCGTGTCCCATCAGGGTCTCCTCTGATCGTGCTCGGGGGAAGCCGTGCTCGCCCTCGTGCGGCGGGTGCCGCTGCCCAGAGCGTAGCGCGCGAGACGTCCGCTCCGTGAGGAGGCAGACCCCTGGGCGGCTTGGAGCTTGCCGCGAGGGTAGAGACGCCTCGAGGCGGCACTGACCGGTGTCCGGTCAGCGCCGCCTCGATGATGCAGCTGGTGAGGTCGGGGTTTAGAAGTCCCAGTCCTCGTCTTCCGTGTTGACGGCCTTCCCGATGACGTAGGAGGAACCCGACCCGGAGAAGAAGTCGTGGTTCTCGTCGGCGTTCGGCGAGAGCGCCGAGAGGATCGCCGGGTTCACATCAGTGACGCTCGAAGGGAACATGGGCTCGTAGCCGAGGTTCATGAGCGCCTTGTTGGCGTTGTAGTGCAGGAACTTCTTGACGTCCTCGGCCAGGCCGACTTCGTCGTAGAGGTCGTGCGTGTACTGCACCTCGTTCTCGTAGAGCTCGAACAGCAGCTCGAACGTGTAGTCCTTGAGCTCCTGGCGCTTCGCCTCGTCGACGAGTTCGAGCCCCTTCTGGAACTTGTAGCCGATGTAGTAGCCGTGCACGGCCTCGTCGCGGATGATGAGGCGGATGAGGTCGGCCGTGTTGGTGAGCTTCGCGTGGCTCGACCAGTACATGGGCAGGTAGAAGCCCGAGTAGAACAGGAACGACTCCAGCAGCGTCGACGCGATCTTCCGCTTGAGCGGGTCGTTGCCGTGGTAGTAGTTCATGACGATCTGCGCCTTGCGCTGCAGATTCTCGTTCTCCGTCGACCAGCGGAACGCGTCGTCGATCTGCGGGGTGTTCGCGAGCGTCGAGAAGATCGACGAGTAGCTCTTCGCGTGCACCGACTCCATAAACGCGATGTTCGTGTAGACGGCTTCCTCGTGCGGCGTCAACGAGTCCGGGATGAGCCTGACCGCGCCGACCGTGCCCTGGATGGTGTCGAGCAGCGTGAGCCCGGTGAAGACGCGCATGGTGAGCGTCTGCTCAGCGGGCGTGAGTGTGTTCCACGACTGCACGTCGTTCGACAGCGGCACCTTCTCCGGCAGCCAGAAGTTGTTGACGAGTCGGTTCCAGACCTCGACATCCTTTTCGTCTGGGATGCGGTTCCAGTTGATCGCCTGCACCTTGTCGAGGAGGTGGCTCGTCTCAGCCTGCGGGTTCATGTGCGTGGAGTTCTTTTCTGTCGCGGTCGTGCGTGGATGGGCGGACAACTCGCCCGAGGGGCCGGTGGGGCCGAAGCACGGCCCCACCGGATCAGAGCATGCAGCTGACGCAGCCGTCGACCTCGGTGCCCTCGAGCGCGAGCTGACGAAGACGAATGTAGTAGATCGTCTTGATGCCCTTCTTCCACGCGTAGATCTGCGCGCGGTTGATGTCGCGGGTCGTTGCCGTGTCCTTGAAGAAGAGCGTCAGCGACAGGCCCTGGTCGACGTGCTGCGTCGCCTCGGCGTAGGTGTCGATGATCTTCTCGTAGCCGATCTCGTACGCGTCCTCGAAGTACTCGAGGTTGTCGTTCGACAGGTACGGGGCCGGGTAGTAGACGCGGCCGAGCTTGCCTTCCTTGCGGATCTCGATCTTCGACGCGATCGGGTGGATCGATGACGTCGAGTGGTTGATGTAGCTGATCGAGCCCGTCGGCGGGACGGCCTGCAGGTTGCGGTTGTACATGCCGTGCTGCTGCACGAGCTCGCGCAGTTCTGCCCAGTCGGCCTGGGTCGGGATGTGCATGCCCTCGAAGAGCTCGCGGACGCGCTCGGTCTTGGGCGCCCACTCGACGTCGATGTACTTGTCGAAGAACTCGCCAGTGGCGTACGCCGAACGCTCGAAGCCGGCGAACGAACGGCCGCGCTCGGTGGCGATCAGGTTCGAGGCGCGGATGGCGTGGAACACGACCGTGTAGAAGTACATGTTCGTGAAGTCGAGCGCCTCCTCCGAGCCGTAGAAGATGCGCTCACGACCGAGGAAGCCGTGCAGGTTCATCTGGCCGAGGCCGATGGCGTGCGACTCGTCGTTGCCCTTCGCGATGGAGGGCACCGACGCGATGTGGCTCATGTCGCTCACGGCGGTGAGTCCGCGGATGGCGGTCTCCACTGCAGTCGCGAGGTCACGCGAGTCCATGGCGGCCGCGATGTTCATCGAGCCGAGGTTGCACGAGATGTCGTTGCCGATGGTCTCGTAGCCGAGGTCGTCGGTGTAGGTGGTCGGCGAGTTGACCTGGAGGATCTCCGAGCACAGGTTCGACATGTTGATGCGGCCGTCGATCGGGTTGGCGCGGTTCACCGTGTCCTCGTACATGATGTACGGGTAGCCCGACTCGAACTGGATCTCGGCAAGGGTCTGGAACAGCTGTCGAGCGCTGATCTTCGTCTTGTGGATGCGAGCGTCGTCGACCATCTCGTAGTACTTCTCGGTGACCGAGATGTCGCCGAACGGCTTTCCGTAGACGCGCTCGACGTCGTACGGAGAGAAGAGGTACATGTCCTCGCCGCGCTTGGCGAGCTCAAACGTGATGTCGGGGACGACGACCCCCAGCGAGAGGGTCTTGATGCGGATCTTCTCGTCGGCGTTCTCACGCTTGGTGTCGAGGAAGCGCATGATGTCGGGGTGGTGCACGTTGAGGTACACCGCACCAGCGCCCTGACGCGCGCCGAGCTGGTTGGCGTAGGAGAAGGAGTCTTCCAGCAGCTTCATGATCGGGATGATGCCCGACGACTGGTTCTGGATCTGCTTGATCGGCGCCCCAGACTCACGAATGTTCGAGAGGTTGAAGGCGACACCGCCACCACGCTTGGAGAGCTGGAGCGCAGAGTTGATGGATCGGCCGATGGACTCCATGTTGTCCTCGATGCGGAGCAGGAAGCAGGAGACGAGCTCGCCTCGCTGCTTCTTGCCCGTGTTGAGGAACGTGGGCGTCGCCGGCTGGAAGCGGCCCGCGATCATCTCATCGGCGAGCGAGGTCGCGAGCGTCTCGTCGCCCTGGGCCAGGCCGAGTGCGACCATGAGCACCCGGTCCTCGAAGCGCTCGAGGTAGCGCTTGCCGTCGAACGTCTTGAGTGCGTACGAGGTGTAGAACTTGAACGCGCCGAGGAAGGTCGGGAAGCGGAACTTCTTGGCGTAGAGACGGTTGCGGAGTCCCTCGATGAACGTGTGGGAGTACATCGCGAGCGTCTCTGGCTCGTAGTACTCGTTCTCCACGAGGTACTCGAGGCGCTCCTCAAGGTCGTGGAAGAACACCGTGTTCTGGTTGACGTGCTGGATGAAGTACTGGTGAGCGGCTTCGCGATCCTTGTCGAACTGGATCTGGCCGTTCTCGTCGTACAGGTTCAGCATCGCGTTGAGCGAGTGGTAGTCGAGCGTGTTCGCCGCGCTGGGCGCGTTCATCGTGATGACGCCTGCGTCGTCGAGAGCGGTGTTTGCTGCCAAAACCTGTCCAATCCAGAGTTGACTGCGGCGACGTCGTCTGGCGTGCCGAAGAGCTCGAAGCGGTAGAGCGTGGGAACGCCGCACTTCGAGGAGATGATGTCGGCTGCCAGGCCGTAGCCCTTGCCGAAGTTGGTGTTGCCGCCAGCGATGACGCCGCGGATGAGCTCGCGATTGCGGGGCTCATTGAGAAATCTGATGACCTGCTTGGGGACGGCCCCGCGCCCATCGCCGCCACCGTAGGTGGGGACGATGAGCACGTAGGGCTCGTCGGCCACAAGCTGGGGTTCGCTCGGGAAGAGCGGGATGCGGCTCGCTAGCCGCTCGAGCTTCTGGACGAAGCGGTGCGTGTTCTCGGAGACGCTCGAGAAGTAGATGAGCCCGGTCATGGGTGCAGTCCCTTCTTCAGTCGAGACGAGAACGGCGCGGCGACGGCTAGGCCGTTGCGAGAGCAGCCAGCTGGCTGATCTTGTCGGGCCGGAATCCCGACCAGTGGTCGTCGCCTGCGATGACGACGGGAGCCTGCATGTAGCCGAGCTCCTTGACCGTCTGGAGCGCCTTCTCGTCGACGGAAACATCGAAGATCTCGTACTCGATGCCCTGCTTGTCGAGGGCACGGTAGGTGGCGGTGCACTGCACGCATGACGGCTTGCTGTAGACGGCGATTGCCATGGTTTTCTCCTGGTTCCTGAGTGCTTTGGGGAGTGCGATTCGTGCAGTGCGGTGACAGCGTCTCGCCGGGTCTTCCGCGGACTGAGAAGACAGCTTCACGCGGTGCCAGGTGGATGAACCCCCGTTGTGTCGCAGTTTCCTGCGGCCACTACATCTTGTGCTCGATGAGGCTACCACCACTAGATGCGGTGTTACAACCGTGTAGTTCTCCACAAGTCCTCCACAGAAAACGGCCGAGTTTCCGGCGTTTCTCCACCGGTTTCCGGCGGTTGTGCACAGTCTGTCCCCAGCCACCGACATTCTGCGCGCGGGGCGTACGATTGTCCGCGCTGTGACGAACTACGCGACTGTACTCAGAACCCCGGGCCTGGCACGGCTGCTGCTCTCGCAGCTCGTCGCCAGGTTCCCCGCAGGCATGCTCTCACTGGCGATTTTGATGCACGTCGAGGACACCTACGACAACTTCACGTCCGCTGGCGTCGTGCTCGCCGCGCTGAGCATCGGCCAAGCGGTCTCCGGCCCGGTCGCCGGCAGGCTCATGACGGTCTGGGGCATGCGCCCCGTGCTGGTCACCACGATGGTCGCCTGCTCGCTATCCCTCACCGCGCTCGCGCTCTGGCCGCCGGTCCTGTGGCAGGCCTCGATCCTGGCAGTCCTGGCCGGCCTGACCATCCCGCCGGTCTCCCCTGCCGTGCGAACGATCTACCCCAAGGTCGTGAACGCGGCGCAGCTCTCCAGGCTCTTCTCGCTCGACGCCTCGCTTCAAGAAGTCATCTGGGTCATCGGCCCGGTGGCCACCACCGCCGTCGCCTTCACCATCTCCCCCGCTGCGGGCATCCTGGTGGCCGCCGGCATCCTGCTCCTCGGCGGTCTCTGGTTCGTCGCCGCACCCGAGGTCGGCAAGGTGCGCATCCCCAAGTCCCGCGGGCGGGCCGGGGCAGTGCTCCGGAACCCGGTGGTCGTGCTGATGTCGGTCATCGGAGCGCTGCTCGTCGGCGCCTGCTCGGCCATCGAGGCCGCGGTCGTCGCCGAGTTCGGGCACGATCGGCCCGAGACCGGCATCCTCCTCGCCGTATTCGCCGTCGGATCGCTCGTCGGCGGCCTCGCATTCGGCCACCTGCCGCTGGCTCCGGCTTCGCTCGCGCGCCGCATGGGAATCGTCTTCGTCGGCATCGCGCTCGCCCTGGTCTGGGCAAATCCGGTCTGGCTCGGTGCGGCGTTCTTCATCAGCGGGCTCGGGATCGCCCCGGTCTTCTCCGGCAGCTTCTCGGCCGTGTCCTCCAGCGTCCGGTTCAGCGAGAGCGCGGAGTCGTACGGCTGGATGGCGACTGGCCAGCTCATCGGGGCGGCGGCCGGCTCTGCCCTCGCCGGCATCGCCAACGACCTCGCCGGCTCGCTCGGCGGGTTCCTGGTCAGCGCCGGCTTCGCACTCCTCGGTGCGCTGGTCGCACTGGTCTGGCGGCGCAGCATCCCTGACCTCCGTGGCACCGACGTCGCCCCTCGACCAGACACTGAGCCCATGGACATCCTGAACTCGCCGTCCTAGCCCTCCAGCCCCGCCGCACGAAAGGCCGCCATGACCACGCCGCTCTCCCCCAGCCTCACCATGAACGACGGCCTCGAGATCCCGCAGCTGGGGCTCGGCGTCTACAAGGTCCCCGACCTCGAGGCGACGAGGGTCGTCGTCGACGCGATCGAACTCGGCTACCGGCACATCGACACTGCGGCGTTCTACGACAACGAGCGAGGCGTCGGTCGCGGCATCGCCGAGAGCGGCGCCCAGCGAGCCGACCTCTTCGTGGCGACCAAGGTGTGGCACGACCGGCACGGGTACGACGCGACCCTCGCTTCGTTCGAGGAGAGCCTTGGCAGGCTCGGGCTCGAGTACGTCGACCTGTACCTCATCCACTGGCCGGCCCCAGCGCAGGATAAGTACGTCGACACCTGGCGCGCACTCGAGCAGATCCGCAGCGACGGCCGCGCGCGCTCGATCGGGGTCTCGAACTTCAAGGGACACCACCTCGACCGGCTGGCCGCCGAGACCAGTACGGCGCCTGCGGTGAACCAGATCGAACTCCATCCCCGGTTGCCGCAGCTCGAGACCCGCCAGTACGACCGCGAGCACGGGATCCTCACGGAAGCCTGGTCTCCGCTGGCCAGGGGCACGCTCCTCGACGAGCCGACGCTCGCGGCGGTGGCCGCCAAGCACGGCAAGACCGTCGCTCAGGTGGTCCTCCGCTGGCAACTCGACCTCGGGAACGTGGTCATCCCGAAGTCCGTGCGACGCGAGCGCCTCGCCTCCAACCTCGAGGTCTTCGACTTCGCGTTGGATGCCGACGACCTCGCGGTGATCGCGGCGCTTGAGTCGGGCGAGCGGACCGGCAAGGATCCGGACTTCTTCTTCTGACGCATCCGCTGCTTCGTCCCGGAGCCCCGGCCAAGCAGTCAGCGCCGCACTCTCTCGGGGAACTCCGAGCGCAGCAAAACGCGCCAGATGCTTGCATGACAGGTATGCGCACCTCACACCGGCGGCTCGGCGCCGCGACAGCCCTGGCCATGAGCGCCCTGCTTCTTGCCGGGTGCGCTCACGGCGGCACAACCACGACCGAGTCGGCCCCACAGGGTGTCGCGCAGGAGTACTCCGGCCAGAACCCGATGGCGGATGCGCAGCTCGAGGACCGCGACGTCGTGACGACCGGCTACGTCGGGATCCAGGCCAGCGACGTGCCGGGAACTCGGGAGCAGGTGGAGACGCTCGTCGAGAATCGGGACGGGCGCATCGAGGCTCGATCGGAGACCGGCGGCGACGTCGTCTCGGCGCAGCTGACGGCGCGCGTCCCAGCTGAGGACTACGACGACTTCATCACCGAGCTGCGCGATGTCGGAGACGTGGTGTCCGTCGAGACCTCCGCCGTCGATGTGACGCTGCAGACGACCGACATGAGCACTCGCGTGGCGACGCTCGAGGCCTCGGTGACCTCGCTCCGAGCCATGCTCGCCGCCGCCACCGACGTCGACGACCTGCTGGCGATCGAGACGAGCCTCACCGAGCGCACCGGCGAGCTGCAGAGCCTGCGTGCCCAGCTGGAAGTGCTCGAGGACAGCGTCGCCTACTCGACCGTGTCGATTTCCATCTCCAGCGACGCCCCCGCACCGGGCGACGAGCCCGCCGGGTTCCTCGCGGGACTGCGTGAGGGAATCGCGGCCCTAGCGCGCGGCTTTGCGGCGTTCTGGACCCTGCTCGGCTTTGCGCTGCCGGGGCTGTCGCTCGTGCTCGTCCTGTCCGCGGCGGCCTGGCTGATCGTTCGCCTCAGCGTGCGGCGCGCCGCGGGACGAGCCGAGCGGCGCGCCAAGGCCGACCCCGGCCCTTCCCACCCCGGAGCTCCGCAGGTTCCCGCCGCGTCCGGCGAAACCAGCCCTCCTAGCACCGCCTCCTAGCCTCGACTCGGCCACCGCACCGCCACGATCGCTAGTCTTGTGCAGGTCGTTCGCGAGCACGCAGGCGCGGGCGGCACGCCACATCCACGTTGACCGAGGAGCACAGCATGGCTGCCGACGAAACGAACAACAAGTTCGACCCTGATTTCGAGCCGCGCGACGACGACACCACCCGCATCGACGCCGCCGACGTCACCGACCAGGAACCGGCCCCGGTCGACGAGTCGGACGGCCTCGACGACGACCCGATCGAGCCGCCGCAGACCGCCGAGGACCGTGCCGACTCGACGTTGCCCGAGCACTCGCTCGCAGACGGCGAGAGCAGCGCCGCCGCAGCGCTCAAGGCACACGAGGCGAAGCTGACCAGGATCTTCCAGGCGACGGTCTACGGTCCCGGCGACGAGCGCATCGGCCGCGTCGGACAGGTGTACCTCGACGATCAGACTCGCGACCCCAACTGGATCACGGTAAAGACCGGGTTCTTCGGCACCAAGGAGTACTTCATCCCGCTCGACCTCGCGGAACTCGACGAGAAGCGGATCCTGGTGCCGTACGCCAAGTCGCAGGTCACGAGCGCCCCGAGCACCGAGGTCGACCAGAACCTCAGCCCCGCCGAAGAAGATGCCCTCTACGTGCACTACGAGGTTCCGGGGCGCATGCCCGAGAACGGCACTGACACGAGCCTCGTCGACGAGGGCGACGAGCTGCGTCCAGGCAGCGCACCCGTCGTCTTCGCCGCCGGAGACGACGAGACCGACACGGTCACGTCGACCGAGGATGCCCTGCTCGCCGAGTCCGTCGCCGACTCCGCCTTTGACACCGAGACGAGCATCGACGCCCACGAGACCGCTGCGCCGCTCCTCACCGCAGATGACGACGACACGCGCCTCATCGCCACCGCCGAGGCCGCCGCCGACGACGACGAGTTCGAGGCGCCGACCGTCACCGAGTGGGAAGAGATCAGCTTCCAGCGACCAGACGACGAGCAGACCGACCAGACGAACACCGAACGGAACTAGGAGACGCAGTGCCCATCTTCGCCACGATCTACCACTACGAGGACAACTCCGACGCGACCCGCGACGAGCACCGTCCTGCGCACCGAGCCTGGCTCGGCGAGCAGAAGGATGCCGGCATCCTGAAGGCGTCAGGACCGTGGGCCGCGCCGCACGCCGGAGCGCTGCTGCTCTGGGAGAGCCCCGACGAGGAGACGCTCCGGGCGCTCATCCCGAACGACCCGTTCGCGGTTGTTGGAGTCATCCGCCAGACCGACGTCTACGAGTGGACCCCGGTCTTCGGCCCCTTCGTCCCTTAGCGGGTCGGAGCACTCGACACCGAAGCCGGTCGCCACACCTGTGGCGACCGGCTTTGCTGTCTACGCGCGGGCCTCTGCGGGTCGTTCGGCTGGGACGCCCGGCTTCTCGAAGAACAACACGATGACCGCCCCGGCCAGGAACGCCGCGATCGGGAGCAGCAGCGACTGGCTCATGGCGGTTGAGAACCCCTCCGCAACACCGGCGGGAAGACCGCCGGTGCTCTGCTCTGCCGCCTCGGCGGGCATCCCTGGTAGCTCGGACGCGAGTCGCGAGCTGATGAGGGCGGCGATCGCCGCAGACCCGAGCACAGAACCGACCTGCCTCGTCATGTTGTAGACCCCGGAGCCGGCCCCGGCAAGCGCGGGCGGCAGGTTGCGCGTCGCGCTCGTCGCGAGCGGAGCCCAGAGACCGGAGAGGCCGAGCCCGAGGAACGCGGGTGGGATGAGAAGCTGCCAGAGCGGTCTGTCCGCAGTCATGAGCAGCGACATCCAGGCGAGCGATGCGGCGACGATCAGGAAGCCCGTGAAGGCGATCCAGCGCGGCTCGGTCCGGTCGGTCAACCGCCCCACCACCGGCGCCATGACCCCAGACACCACGGCCATCGGAACGAGCATCAGCGCGGCCTGCGTCGGCTCGAGCGCCCTCGCGGTCTGGAAGTAGAACGCGATCGGGAGCGGCATGGAGACGATGGCGAGGCCGAGCACCGAGATGCCGAGGCCCGCGACAGTGAAGTTCCGGTCGCGGAATAGCCCGAGCGGCAGAAGCGGCTCCTTGCGGTTGAAACGCTGCCAGACGACGAAGCCGACCAGCACGACGACGCCGGCGATGACGAGGCCCCACACCGAGATGGGGCCGACGATCTGCCCCCACTCGAAGGTCTGCCCCTCCTGAATCCCGAAGACGAGCAAGAAGAGTCCAACAGCGCTGAGCACCACCCCGAGCCAGTCGAACGAGTGCGCTTTCGTCTCCAGATCGGGCACGAGGCGCCACGCCAGCACGAACGCGATGATCCCGACCGGCACGTTGACGAAAAAGATCCACTCCCAGCCGAGGCTGTCCACGAGGAAGCCGCCGAGGATCGGGCCGACAAGGGTGGCGACACCGGCGACCGCGCCCCAGAGCCCCATCGCAGCGCCACGCTGGTCCGGCGGGAAGATGCGCGTGATCACCGACATCGTCTGCGGCGTCATGAGCGCAGCCCCGAGTCCCTGCACCGCACGGGCTGTGATGAGCATCCCGATGTCACCCGAGAAGCCGCACCAGAGCGAGGCAAGCGTGAAGACGACCAGACCGGCAAGGTAGATGCGCTTGGGGCCGAAGCGGTCGCCGAGGCGGCCGGTGATGAGCAGCGGGACCGCGTAGCTCAGCAGGTAGGCGCTCGTCACCCAGATGACCGCGGTGATGTCGGTCTGCAGCTCGCGCAGGATCGAGGGATTGGCGATCGACACGATCGTCGAGTCGACCAGGATCATGAAGAAGCCGATGACGAGAGCCCAGAGGGCGGGCCAAGGGCGAGTGACGGTGTCCACCGGGTGGATGGTACGCCTCTTGCTGACCCGCCGTTCAGGGACGACGGAATAGCGTGCCAGAGAGGAGCGTTGAGCACCGAGTACGCCCCGAGATAGGAGACGCATGGCAACCATCGACATCACCACTGAGACCTTCAAGGACACGGTCTCGTCAGAAGGCATCGTGCTCGTCGACTTCTGGGCGGAATGGTGCGGCCCGTGTCGCCAGTTCGGCCCCATCTACTCGGCGGCCTCCGAGCGGCACGAGAACGTCACGTTCGCGAAGGTCGACACCGAGAGCAACCAGGAGCTGTCCGCAGGCCTGCAAATCACGTCCATCCCGACGCTGATGGCGTTCCGGGACGGCGTGCTGCTCTACCGTGAGCCGGGCGCCATGCCGCTCGCCGGCGTGGAGAAGCTCATCGACGCGCTGGAGAACGTCGACATGGATCAGGTTCGCGCGGAGATCGCCGCAAAGTCCGGCTCGACGCCCGCGAGCGACGCGCAGTAGTTCCAGAGTCGCTCCCCGAGCTCGGGGTCGTAGCTTCGCCAGTGCGACGCACCGAGCACGGGGCGCCCTTTCGTGACGTAGGCGGGGACGATCGTCTCGCCGCCGCGAAGCTCCGGGTCGGTGACGGCCCGGAGCTGGCACCGCGCCCCGTCGTCCTTGCCCTGCGCGGCGAACACGAGAAGGCTGTCGACGGCTCGTTTCGCGAGCGACGGCTCGTGGACGCCGGCGACCGTCGGGGTCAGGCCACCCGTCGAGTATCCAGGGTGCGCCACGATGCTACGCACGTGCCCTCCGGCTGCGCGTGCCCTCCGGTCGCCCTCCATCCCCAGCACCTGGGTCGCGAGCTTCGACTGGGCGTAGGCGTTCCAGGCGGTGTAGCCGCCCCGCAGCTGCACGTCCTGGAGGTGGGCTCGCGTGAGGCCCGGCGCGAGACTGCCGAGCCAGACGACGGCGGCGTCTTCGCGGAGCACTGCAGCGCCCGTGAGTCGTCCAAGCAGTGCGTAGTGGCCGAGCACGTTCGTCGCGAAGATGCGCTCGACCCCGTCGCTCGTCGCTTCGCGGCGGGCAGGCGGATGCACAACCCCGGCGTTCAGGACCAGGCCGTCGAATCCCGCCCCGGTGCCCGCCGCACCAGCGACGAGCGAGTCAGCGGCGCCGCGGACCTCGTCGAGCTCGCCAATGTCGAACGGCAGCGTTGTAACGAGTCCCGGTTTCCCGATGGCGGATGCGGCGGCGTCCAGCCGTGCCGCGCTTCGGCCAGTGATGACGACCCGTGCGCCGCGCGTTGCCAGGTTCGCGGCGGTGAAGTAGCCGAGTCCAGTGGATGCGCCGGTGACGAGGTAGCGTCGGCCAGACAGGTCACGTGGCCCGAACTCGGCTGCGCGCGCATCCGCACGGTCGTTCCTTGGCATCGTCCGCTCCTCAGCTCCGTCGCGGAAACGCCTCCGCGGCTCAAAGTCTATGGAGCCTCGAGCGCCTCGACCCTCAGGTTCCCGCGCCTCAGATTTCGACCGCCGGGGAGGCGCAGAGGTCGTAGCCGAAGGCGTAGAGGTGAACAACGACGCCCGGCGCGACCTCCTTCGGCCCTTCCCGGTCGGTGAGGTGCACAAACCCGAGTCGCTCGTAGAGGCGGTGCGCCCCAAGCATCTCCGGCCCGCTGTTCATGACGACGCGAAGCGCTCCCCGGTCGCGGCCGAGCGCGATGACGTGCCCCGCAAGGGCCTGGCCGATCCCACGCCCGCGCGCCTCGGGGGCGACCGCGAGCATCCGGAAGTCAAGCTCTCCGGGCCTCGCGAGCTGAGAGATGCGCTCACCGGGTCGCGGCGTCCACACGGAGCCCAGCAGCGTACCCGTCGCGATGTCCTCCGCAACCCACACCTCGTCGCGGCGCGCGCGGCTGGCGGCGTCGCGCAGGTCCTCCGCGTAGCTCGGGGTCACCTCGTAGTCGTTGCTGTAGGCGCGCTCGGTGAGCCGCCCCACCGCGGCGATCTCGTGGTTTCTGATCAGCCGAATGCGCACGCCTTCGGTCTGCGTCAGGTCGTAGCGGTAGGCGAGTACGGCGCCGAACGTGGGGTCCTGCGTGTCGCGCCCCTCGACCCGTGCGAAGCCGACGCGCTCCGCGAGCCGACGCGCCTGCGAGTTGGCTACGCCGACGTCGAGCACCACCGCACGGGAACCCTCTCGGCGCGCACGCTCGAGCCCGGCCTGCACGAGCGCATCCGCCACCCCGGCCCCTCTGGCCTCGGGAGCGACGCCCGTGAAACGGAGCTCCGCCTCGTCCCCGCGTGCCAGGCGCGCAGGGTCGGTGCCGGCTCGAAGCAGGGTGGTCGTTCCGACAATCTCCGAGTTCGTTGCGTCGGGGCCGGCCGCGACCGCCACGAGAACCGTGCCGGCCTCACTGCGAGCGGCGACGTCGCGTTCGGAGTGGCGCCGCGATTCGCGCCACGGCTCGTTCCCATGCGCTCCAGCGTCGAACGATCGAACGGTGAGTTCACCGATTACCCCGAATTCCTCGGATCGGGCCTCCCGGACCGTGACGCCGGTCGGGCTCATGTTCGTTCGGGAATCGACGCTTGCTGCGACGCTCATAGACCATCCAATACCTCTTCGGGCAAGACTCGCCCGCATGTGCAACTGTCCAGCATACGACGACGAGCACGGACGCACCCCGTCGTGCGCCTGACGCGGTTCAGCTCTCGTCGTCGGCCGGCGCGATGATGCGGTGGGATCCGGTGGCCGGATGCGCGGCCCGCGCGCGCACCGAGGCGAGCTGGGTCTGCACGATGTCCGCGACCGCCGCGAGGGCGGGCGTCTCGAAGACGCCGTCGTCGCCGACCTCCACCTCCTGGGCGTCGACATGCCTCAGCCACGATGTGGTCGAGCGGACCGAGGCGGGCGTGTAGCCCCTCGACTCTGCCCCGGCTCCCCCGAAGAGCAACGCCACGGGCACCCGCAGCCCCGAGAGCGCGTCTCGCGCCTCCGCGCCGTCTGTGGGCGAGGCCTCGGCGGCCGGCGCCTCACCGAGCCCACCATTGACCAGAACCAAAGCCCCGACGCGATCTGGATGATGCGCTGCCACGGCGACGGCGAGATCCGCTCCGCGCTCGGTGCCGACAAAAACGGCCCGCTCGATGGCGAAGTGGTCCATGAGCTGCACGACCGCCCGCTCGCTGGATGCGCGGATGCCGGGCGCTTTCCGGTGCCGCCCGCCGAGGTCGCCGACAGAGGGAGCGATGAGGTGGGCCTCAGGCAACAGTTCGGCCAGCGCTTCCGCGGTTCCGTCGTGGGGATCGCCGAGCACGATCAGATTGTCGTGCTTGCGCCCCTCAGGCGAGACGCGAACAAGGACCTCGACTCCCCCGGCTTCGAGGTCGACGTGCAGTCCCTCTGGGGTGCTCGTGTGCTCGCCGCGCGCAGGGGGCGGAACTGGACGGAGCGCGCGCACGGGCGAGATTGCCTCATCACCCGTCATGCGACCCTCTCCTTCGCTGGCTCTCAATGCTACGCATCCACCCTCAAGCGTAGACGCGCTCTCCACCACCCTCGATCACAGACCAAATGGTGGGTTTTTCCGTCCATGACCCCTCATGACCTATTCACCGGAATTCGCCTGCAATTGCACGTCCGGAGCGTGATAGCGTTGGCCTCACGCGCTGAGTGTCGGGAAGCCGTCCAGTAGCACCGCAGTGAACACGGGTCGAGCGCGCGCCCCATCCGAATCGGAACTGCCCCCCAGACAGCCCCGAACCCAAGAACTTATCCACCCCTGATCTCCGCTTTTTCACGCCGTCGTGAAAAAGCAGCCGAAATCGTCTCAGATTCGGCGGCGCATTTTCGTGCGCATTAGACCGTGCCTAATAAGCACAGATCCGCTTGCGGATCACTCGCCCGAAGTACGGGCTGCATAACAATGAAGGAAGAAAACATGGCAACTGGCATCGTGAAGTGGTTCAACGCAGACAAGGGCTACGGCTTCATCGCTCCGGACGACGGAACGCCCGACGTCTTCGCACACCACTCCGCAATCGACGTCCAGGGTTTCCGCACGCTTGAAGAGAACCAGCGCGTGGAGTTCGATGTGACCCAGGGACCCAAGGGTCTCCAGGCCGAGAGCATCCGCCCGCTCTAAATCAGGCTCTCAGCGGTCCTCGTCCTCTGACGAGCTGACCACGCACAACGAGTGCGACCTTCGGGTCGCACTCGTTTTGTCTTGCCCGGGACGACGCGATGCAGATGTTGCGGTCCAGAGAAGCACCCTTCACCTGCCCGCCGCAGCGCGCTGATCCCCCACTCGCGCGAGCGATCGAGCTCGGACGACGGTTTTCGCACCCCGGGCATTCGCGCGCTTCGCCGGGCACGCGAATGTGCGATCTCAAACATCGAGCCATTCGGCTCCGACCGCTAGGCGCGCCTGTGCCGCGTCCGCGACCCACCTGCAGTGGGCGTTCACACAGAGCTCGTTTCTCACGCTCCACACCTGGTGTGTTTTGAGGGGATGCCCCGGTGAGACGGGTATCCTTGGGGGGGCGAGGCGCGACCCCCCTAGACGCCGAGACCTCGTTCACTAGCAGCACCAGAGTTTGAACGGAGCAACACCCCTTCATGACCACTTCCCCCACGTGGCCTCATTCCCCAGTTATCCGCCCGAAGGACCGCAAGCAGCGGATCGAATCAGCAGCGACGCAGGCCTTCGCCCTGCGCGGCTACCACCAGGTCAGCATGAGTGACGTCGCAGCGTCCGTCGGCATCTCCGCGCCGGCGCTGTACCGTCACTTCGCGAACAAGTACGACCTCTTCAAGCACACTGCCTTCGGCATCGTCGACGCCGTCGAGAACGCGACTGATGACGTCGCCGAGACGACGGTTGCGGCAGGCGTCCCGCCGCGCGAGCAGACGACA
Organism: Pseudoclavibacter helvolus; assembly: GCF_049707175.1. Classification (GTDB taxonomy): domain Bacteria; phylum Actinomycetota; class Actinomycetes; order Actinomycetales; family Microbacteriaceae; genus Pseudoclavibacter; species Pseudoclavibacter helvolus_A. The sequence goes on from NZ_JBNAFM010000001.1 coordinate 24,182, forward strand.
TCGCTCATCCACTCGACGCTCGACAGCCTCATCCAGTGCCGGGGAACCGGCGAGATCATCCGCTGGGAGTCCCGCTACCTCGAGCCAGCGGACCGAGCGTCCGTCGACCAGCGGCTCACCAAGGTCTACGACCGCTTCTCCTCGGCGCTCGAGGAGCTTCGGCCCGAGCTGAGCGAGGAGGACCGCGCCCTGCAGAGCCGCGCCGCCTTCGCCGTGCTCGCAAGCGTCACGATGCACCGCACCAGCATCTCCTCGGCCACGGCCGAGTACCTGCGCGCGGCATCCCAGCGTGCCCTGGACGCCGACCTCCCAGCGGCCACCGCCTTCACTGCGCCGGCGGCCACGGGCATCCCGTCGACCGCCAAGCGCGAGCAGATCGTCGCGCGGTCCATCGAGCTGTTCTTCGCGAGAGGCTACAACCTCGTCAGCATCGAGGAAATCGGCGGGGCCGTCGGCATCACCGCCTCAGGCGTCTACCGGCACTTCGAGAGCAAGAGCGGGATTCTCGCCGCTGCCTGCTCCCGGGCCGCCGAGTACCTCGGCCAGGTGACTCGCGACGTCTTCGCCGCAGTCGACTCCAACGCGCAGGCCCTCGACGAGCTGATTGACGCCTACGTCGAGGCGCAGCTCGCCCACCACAAGCTTCTGCAGGTCTACATCGCCGAGTCGACGAACCTCAGCGATGACGAGCGGGAACGACTGCTCGCCCTCCAGCGTGACCACATCGAAGAGTGGGCCGGGCTGCTCCGCGCGGTCAAGCCGCAGTTCTCCGCCTCGGAAGCCCGCTGCGTGGCGCACGCCGGTTTCCACGTGGTCGACTCGCTCGGGCGCGTGCTCGCCTGGCAGGACACGCCGAGCAACCGGACGCGCGTCGCGCACCTCATGCGTGACGTACTCGGCGTCTGAGCCTCGCACGCAGCTGAACGCGGCCCGCACCACCGGTGCGGGCCGCGTTTCGCATCCAGGTCAGCGATCGTCCGCGCCCCCGGGACGTGTGGCGGCTGCGTCGCCTCGACGCGCTGCCTTCACCTGGTCGGCGAGCACCTGTGCACCGCTCGTCACGAGGGCACGACGCCACGGCAGGACGCCTTCGATCTCAATCTGGATCGACATGCTCAGCACCGTCCGGATCACGACGATGAGCCCGAGGATCAGGGCGTCTTCGAGCGACGGCTTCGAGGTGATCGTCCGCACCAGATCAGCGGCGACCAGCACCTCGAGGCCGAGGAGGATTCCGGCACCGAGCGAGGTGCGCAACGTCGCGATCGCAGCCTTCCCGCCGCGACCCCGCAGCAGCGCATGCGCCGCGAGCACCAGGGCGATGACGATGCCGACGACGATGGCAACGGCTCCGAGCGCCTCGACGACCACCGCGACGATCTCGAACACGTGGTCCATGGTCTCCTGCATGCCTGCTCCTTCTCGAATCACTCGTGTCGTCGAGCACGACCTGCCAGGACACCAGCGCACAGGAACGCGACGATACCGGCCACCGGCACAACGATAAGCCCCACCCGCAGCGACGTTGCGTCGGCGAGCAGCCCGACGAGGGGCGGAGCCGAGAGGAAGCCGAGGCGCATGAGCCACGACACCAGGGTGATCGCCGTACCCGGCTTGAAGCCGGGCAGCTCGTCCGCCGTGTGCAGCGCGGCTGGCACCAGCGTGGCGATCCCGAAGCCCGCAGCGGCGAAACCGGCGATGGTCCCCGGCACGCTCGGGAACAGCAGTGCCGTCCCCATTCCGACCGCCGTGACCAGACCGCCGACCTGCGCGACCCGACGCTCGCCGAAGCGATCGACGAGTCGATCGCCGAGCATCCGCCCGACGAACTGCGCACCGACGAGGGCGATGAACCCGAACGCGGCGAGCGCCTCGGGCGCGGCCAGCGAACCGGAGAGGTAGAGGGCCGCCCACGTGCTCCCGGAGTCCTCGACGACCGAGCCTGCGACGGTGAGGAGGACGAGCGCGAGCAGCACGACGTACTTGGCCGCACCACCCCGCGACACGGTGCCTTGCTTGACGATCCTGATTCCAGCGGTCGAGACCTCGACGTCGTCGTGCTCCGGGCCAGGAATCATCCACCGGTAAGCGAGCAGCGCAACGCACGAGAACAGCGCGCCGCTGACACCGAGATGCAACGGCAGCGGAACCTGCAACGCCACCGCGGCCGCACCCATGAGGCCGCCGAGGACGGCGCCGATCGACCAGATCGCGTGGAACCCGTTAATGATGGAACGCCCGAACCGTCGTTGCACGCGCAGGCCGTGCGAGTTCTGGGCGACGTCGGTGAGCGCATCCGCGGCGCCGCCCAGGGCGAACGCCGAGGCGAGCAGCAAACCGTTTGGTGCGAAGCTCGCGGCAAAGAGGGCGAGGCTCGTGACGATTGTCCCCGCGACCGCGAGGCGCGACGACCAGAAGCGACGGATCAGGACCGCTGCGGCCAGACCCGCGAGCAACGCACCGCTCGGGTATGCGGCGACGACGAGCCCAAACTCGGCATTGCTGAGCCCCAGCTCGGCCTTGAGACCCGGATAGCGAGGCAGCAGGTTCGCGAAGAGCGCACCGTTGGTCAGGAACATGGCCGCGACGGCGATGCGCGCGCGCCGGTCAGCCTGGGTGGTCACTCCCCGACCGCGATGTCATGGTGCGTGCTGAGCATGGAGCAATCCAAGCACACGCCCGCGCCTGGGCTCAGCGCCGCGACTGCATGGCGAGGAGGAAGACCAGGTAGGCGCCGCCGACGACGATCGTCACGACGCCGACCGGGACCGCGCCGCCGAGCACATGCTGCGCGATGAGGTCTGCCGTCAGGAGCAGCGCCGCTCCGAGCACCGCGGATGAAAGGAGCGGGACGCCCGGACCGCGCTCGAGCCGGAGGGCCAGCTGCGGCGCCGAGAGGGCGATGAAGGCGATGGGCCCCGACGCCGCGGTCACGACGGCGGTGAGCATGACGCCGACGATCAGGACCGCGAAGCGCGTCGGCTCGACGCGCACGCCGTGGCTCCTCGCCGTCTCGTCGCCGAGCTCCAGCTGACGCAGTGGGCCGGCCAGCGCCGCCACGGCCGGGATGAGGAGCACCAAGATGACGGCGGCGGGCAGCAGTTGCGACCATTGGGCGAGCGCGAGCGACCCCGCGCCCCAGATGGATGCGGTCATGGCCACCTCGGTCTGCGCACGCAGGAGCATCCACGTGTTGAGCGCGTGCAGGAAAGCCGTGACCCCGATGCCAACGACAATCAGGCGGAAGCTGCTGACGCCGCCGCGTCGGGCGAGCGCGTAGACGAGGATTGCCGTAAGGAGACCGCCCGCCAGGGCGCCCAGCGCCGTTCCGACGAACGTGCCCGCGCCCGCGATGATGACGATGACGGCGCCGGTGTAGGCGCCGGTCGAGAAGCCGATGACATCCGGGGAGCCGAGCGGGTTCCTGGTGAGCGACTGGAACATTGCGCCGGAGGCGGCGAGGGCCGCGCCGAACACGAGCGCGGCGACGACCCTCGGCGCGCGCCACTCGAGGACAACCGTGGTCGCGAAGCTGCCGTCCGGGGCGAAGATCGCTTCCAGCACCTCGATCGGCGTCAGCGGATACTTGCCGAGGCCGAGCGCCACGACGGCAAGGGTGAGGGCCACTGCGGCGAGGACCACTGTCACGATGAGCGAACGTCGCCTCGTCGCTCCTCGGGCCGCTCCCGCTGGTCCGACCGGCCTGGTCGGTTGTTGCGTCGCGGCGACCGGCCGGATGTGCTCTCGGGCGCTCACAGTCCGCTCACCTTCCTCCGGCGCGCGAGTGCGACAAGAACCGGGGCGCCGATGAAGGCAGTCACGATGCCAACGGGTAGCTCACCGGGGCGCAGGGCCACCCGACCGAGCACGTCGGCGATCAGCACGAGCGACGGGCCGAGCAGAACACTGAGTCCCATGATCCATCGCTGGTCCTGTCCGACCATCGCGCGCGCGAGGTGCGGCACCATGAGGCCCACGAACGCGATCGGGCCCGCGATCGCCGTCGCTCCCCCGGCGAGGAGGGTGATGGCGACAATCGAGAGGACCCGAGTGCGTGCGACCGACGAGCCGAGCGAATGCGCGAGGTCGTCGCCGAGGGCGAGGGCGTTCAGCGACCGCCCGAGCGCCAGTGCCAGGACGATTCCCGCGACGACGAACGGTGCAACCGGCAGGGTCGTCGCGAGTGTTCGCAGCTGGAACGAACCGGACTCCCAGACAAGCAGCGCGTTGAAGCGCTCCGGGTCACTAAATCTGATGGCCGCGATGACGCCGCTGAGCACCGCACCGAACGCCATTCCCGCAAGCGTCAACCTGAGCGGATTCGGCCCTCCCCGACCGCTGCCGAGTGCGTACACCAGGACGGTCGTCGCCGCAGCGCCGGCGAAGGCGAACCAGACGTAGCCAAGCGGGTCGGTCACGCCCAGGAGGGCGACCGCGAGCGCCACAGCGAACGACGAGCCGGAGGTCACGCCGAGGATCCCCGGGTCGGCGAGCGGGTTCCTTGTCACCGACTGGATGATGGCGCCCGCCACTGCGAGACCAGCCCCCACAAGCAGGCCGATCAGCGTGCGGGTGACCCTGAGATCGACGATGGCGGTGCGCGTGGCCTGATCAACGTCTCCGCCCGTGATGGCAGACCAGACCTGTTCGAGGGGGACCTCGCGGGACCCGATTGCGATGCTGGCCGCGCAGCTGAGCGCGAGGAGGACCACGGAGATCAGAAGCATCGCACTGCGACGACCGACAGAGACACGCCTCGCGGTGCCTGCGCTGGAGCGCACTGCACGAGCGGGTGCCTCGCGGTTCACTTCTGTCGTCACGACAAGCCAGTTTAGGCTAACCTACATCGACTGCCGTTCACCGAGACAGAAGGTCTTTATGAAACACCTCGCCAAGGGCCTCGCCCTCGCTTCCGCCGCCGCACTCTTGCTGACCGGATGCTCAGCGACCTCCGACAACACCGCCGGAGAGACCTCCGCACCTGCGCCCGCCGCAGACGGGGCATTTCCCGCGGTCGTGGACACCAAGTTCGGCGAGGTCACGATCGACGAGGCGCCGACCCGGATCGTCGCACTCGGCTGGGGCGACGCGGAGACGGCGCTCGCACTCGGCGTTCAGCCCGTGGGCGCCTCCGACTGGCTGGCTTTCGGCGGCGAGGGCGTCGGCCCCTGGGCCGCGGGCCTCTACGAGACCGCCCCGGTGATCATCGCGACGATGGAACCCGACTTCGAAGCGATCGCCGCGCTCGAGCCCGACCTCATCCTCGACACGAAGAGCTCCGGCGACCAGGATCGCTACGATCGACTCTCTTCCATCACGACGACGGTGGGTGTTCCGGAGGGTGGCGACAGCTACCTGACCTCGACGGAACAGCAGATGGAGCTCATCTCGACGGCGCTCGGCGTGCCCGAGAAGGGCGATGAGTTGCTCGCCGAGGTCGACGCGGCCTTCACGGCCGTGGCTGACGCGAACCCGGGCTGGGCAGGCAAGACCGCGACGGCAGCCACCAAGACCTCGGAAGGCTGGGGAGCCTACGTTGACGGCAGCGAGCGTGTGGCGTTCCTCGAGAACCTCGGGTTCACGCAGAGCCCCAAGATCGCGGAGCTTCCCGTTGCGGAGACCGGATTCTCGGCCACCGTGTCGAACGAGCAGCTCGATCTGCTCGACGCGGACCTGATCGTCGCGTTCCCGATCTTCATCGACGCCGCAGCCATCACCGACGACGCGCAGTGGAAGCAGATCCCAGCTGTCGCCGACGGTCGCGCAGTTGTGATCGACGGTGACGTCGCGTCGGCGTACTCGCTTGGCACCACCCTGGCCGTGCAGTACGCGATCGACCAGGTGGCCCCGCAGATCGAGACGGCCCTCGCAGGGAAGTAGCACCGAGAACCACCATCCGAAGTCGAGACGGCGCCCGCCCACCAACCGGTGGCGGGCGTCGTTCGCGTCGAGGCTAGGCTCCGCCGCCCGTATCCCTGCCGGTCGCCGCAAGCGAGGCGAACCATTGGCCGGTCCAGGTCACCCCCGCCTCCAATGGCCCTCGGCGCTGCCACCAGAAGAAGAACGCGCCGATCACCAGCGCGCCGGCGACGTGGATGAGCCAGATCGCGGCGCTCGAGACGAGCCAGAACAGCTCGGGCTGCTCAGCGAGCTGCCCGCCGCTCACGAGAGCCGTGTAGGTGGAGCCAGCGATGATCACGTGCAGGGCGTAGATGGTGAGCGGCGTGGCGCCTGCACCGAGCGCGGGGCCGAGCACGCGATGCATGCGCGCACTGAGGTGGAGGCAGAGCGCGAGGCAGAGGCCGATGGTGATGAGCGACGTACCCGCAGTAATCGCGAGGTCAAACGTGGTGCCGGAATGCGGTGCCGGGGAGGCCAGGAACCAGCTGCTCTCGGTTGGTGTCGTACCGAACGCCGTCGAGTAGAAGAGGTCAGCGGCCCGGTCTCCGGCTCCGGTGGACGCGCTGATCGAGCTCAGTCCGCCGAAGGGACCCGCGAGGAGGAGGCTGACCCCGAGGGCCACGAGCGCCAGGATCGCGCCGACGCCCGCGAGGCCGAAGCTCAGACGGAGCATCGATCCGCGTTGCCGCGCGACGAGCAGCATCCGCCCGACCACGACGCCCACGATGGCATAGACAACCCAGGTGAGGACGGGGTAGGTGCCCGTCACAAGGAGCCCGCGGAGGAGCTCGAGTGGATGCGCGAGGTCGACCCAGCTCGGCGTGCCGAGCTCGCTGACCACGTTGAGCGGCGCTCGCAGGAGCATCGACAGGAACGGCCAGAGCCCCGCCCAGGCCGTGGCGACCATGAGCAGGGACAGATTCGAGAGCCGCAGCAACGGCACAAGCAGCCAGAAGACGAGGCCGTAGTAGACGAGGATCACCGCGATCGGGCCCGGCACGAGCCCCAACGTCATCCCGATGACGATGAGCGCGAGTCCGCGACCGAACACGTTGAGTGCCGCAGCCCCGAACGCCTTGCGCTCGCGCTGGTGTCTCGTGGTGAGCACGACGCCGATGCCGGCGAGTACGGCGAAGAGCGCCGCTGCCTTGCCGCCGAGGAAAGCGGCCAGGTCCGGTGTTGAGCCGTCGGCGTTGGTGACCCAGACGTGCGTCGCCATCATGCCGATGAGCGCGAGGAACCTCGCGAGGTCGAGCCCCGTGATCCGTCCTGCACGTGGCGAGCCCTCACGGCCCCGACGCTCGCCGCGCTGCGGGGAGGGACCGGGACTTCCGGGCATGCTGGGCGAGCTCACGCCACCACGCTACCGGCACCGCGGCGCGAGGCGCACGTCGGCCGCACGTCGGCCGCGGGCACTGTCTCAGGCGCGGAGGATCTTCTCCATCGCTTTGCCCTTGGCGAGCTCATCGACGAGCTTGTCGAGGTAGCGGATCTCACGCATCAACGGTTCCTCGATCTCTTCGACGCGGACGCCACAGACGACGCCTTTGATGAGCGCACGGTTGGGCTGCATCAGCGGGGCCTGCGCGAAGAACGTCTCGAAGTCGATGCGGTGCTCGATCGCCTGGTCGAACTGCTCGCCGCTGTAGCCGGTCAGCCAGCGGATGATCGCGTCGACCTCCGCTTGCGTGCGTCCCTTGCGCTCGGCCTTCGCGACGTAGTGCGGGTACACATCCGCGAACGCCGTCCCGTAGATGCGATGCCCGGCCATCTCAACTCCTCTGTCTCACGCGAAGACTACCGATGTCGCGCTCGCGCGTGCAGTGCCGCAGACGAGAAGAGCCCGGCCGATCGGCCGGGCTCTTCGTGCAGTGGACCTAAGGAGATTCGAACTCCTGACCTCCTCGATGCGAACGAGGCGCGCTACCAACTGCGCCATAGGCCCTGACAGAGAGAAACTGTAGCACCAGCCCCGGAAACAAGCCAAACCCGGAACCCTCGGCGCGCCCCGACACGTGAACAGGGCTTGCCCACCACTCCCCTAGTGGGCAGTTTGTGGGCAAACCCTGGTCAAGTGGGCACGGAGCGTTGCTCACGGGTACTCGTCGAGCAGTTCGTCCTCCGGTTCCATGAGCTTGCAAGCGATGTACCCGCGCTTGTCCAGCTCATCCCAGTCGGGGTGCGCTCGGTCGTAGTAGAACTTCGTCAGTTCCGGGTCCACGTCCGGATACTGCTCGGCCAGCCATTCGGCTTTCGCGTCCGTGAGTATCCAGTTCCGCCCGAACAGGGCGTCCGTGTCGCCCCACTCTTCCCCGTCGATGTGGTGGGCGTGAGCGTGAGCGAGGATCTGCCGTTCCATGGGAGTCATGACGGGAGGGTAAGGGTGACCACCGACAAACCGACTGCCTGGTGATGTAGTGCGAAGTTGCACAAGGTTGTGCAGTGTTGGGGTACGTTGGGGACGAGAAAACTCGCGCCCATTGGCGTACCCGAAACCGGGAAGCTCGACGCTCACCAGAGCGTTGTAAACACCAGAGCAGGAGAACAGGAAGGCGGATGACCGATGACTCTAGCCATGACCGAGATGTTGAATCTGTTCCCCGAGCCAATGCGGATGACACCGACGAGCGCCACCTTCCAGATCGACTCAGCGAAGAGGCTGCGGAACCTGCGCCGCGAGCTGGAACGGACGACTCCCTCGCCGCGAAAGACGGAGAGCCTCCGGAGCGATCGAGTGGAGCTGAAGACGACCCAGTCGTCGCGGAACTCGTAGACGAAGTTGATGCCGTAAAGACGTTGCTCCTGGCCATGCGCCAGGAGCGGTTCTCTGGAATGCTCCCCCACCCGGAACATTGGGGTCAGTACGACGAGGACACTCGCGAACGCATCCTGCGCATGTCCGAGGCGTACACAACGGACGAGTCTGCCCGACGGGACCGAACTACTGACGCCGAGATCGCCGAGGCACCGAAGGGGCGCAGGAACGCACTGTGGCTCGTGAGCGCATGCCTAGTAGGCGCGATGGTTTCGATACTGGTCAACCCTGGCGGCATGGGTGTGGCTGGCGCGGCTGTTTTCATCGCACTGCCTGTCGCGAACATGGTTAGGGACTTCATTCAGGGGCGCAACGGGAAGTCGGCCCCTCCGGAAGTGGAGTCCTAGGCGCTAGAGCTCCGCTGCTCGCGCCTCTCCCGTCGCTGCCGTCCCCGCTGCTCGGCTTGCCGTTCCAGCCGGTGCACGACCTGCGGCATCTCCATGACAGCGTCAGCGGTGCGCATCACCCCGCTGATGGCGACGTAGTAAGCGGTGGCCGTCATCCCGAAGCGTTCCCGGATGGCGTGCGTCTTGGCCGTGTTCTGTCTGGGGTTGGCGTCCTCGAAGTCGAGCAACGCTCTTTCGTGGTCGGTGAGCATGACGGGATGGTCGCACGGGCCACCGACATTCTGCGGTGATTGTCGGCGGCTCGTGTCACACTCCCCCGCATGAGCACCACCCTGAATGATCCCGTGGATGTTGAGTGGGCGGAGGGTCGCCCGACCGTGTTCTGGTGGCAGCGGTTCCCGTACGTGGTGGTGGGTGGGGAGCCGTTCTACCGGCGCGTGCAGGGACGATGGTGGGCCGGTGAGGGGGACGTGAACAGGTTGGACGCGGAGCACTGGCGAGTCACCGCACAGAAGGACGATGGGCCGGAGAAGTTGTACGACCTCCGCAAAGACCCCGACGGCTGGAAGCTGGTGCTGTCCTGGGATGATTGACGCATGAAGCTCATCGCCGTCATCCGCCCGAAAACCTCCGAGTCGTTCACCGTGGAAGCCGAGTCCTACGAAGCCGCACGCCTCGAAGCAGAGTCGCGCGTGCCCGACGGGTACGAACTCGTCAGCGTCCGCGCCGACAAGTCATGACCGACGACCTCGACTGGCCGCGCTGCCCGAAGTGCCTGGTACTGCTCACCGTGAGCAACCCCATGCGGTGCCCGGAATGCGGGCTCGTGGTCCTGTAGAGACACGAAAAGCGCCCCCGGTCCTGCCGAAGCAGAACCGGGGGCGCGATGCGTTGGAGGGGTCAGTCGCCGACGTTGCGGCTCGTGATCGTGACGATGGAGGTCAGGACAGAAGCGACCGTCGCGAGGCCCACGGTGCCGAGCAGCGGGAGCCACGCGACATCGAGGATGCCCGTCAGGCCCGTCACGGTGACGCCTGCGAGGGCTGTCTGTGCGGCCGTCTTGATGGCTCGCTCTCCCGCGTATTGGACGAACGCGAGAGTGAAGATGTTCGTCGGCGGCGTGGTCGGTACGACCTGCACGTAGGCGGTGCCGATCTGCACGCCCTCTTCGTCGTTGTTCTGGGGAGCTACATGGCTCATGGGTTCTCCTTCATGTGTTTGATCCACCCCGGCGGGATGGTGTCGCCGACGAGGGCGATCTCTGAGGTGGTGAGGTCGAGTTCTGGGGTGGTGCGGAGCATCGCGGCAAGCGTCGCGAAGATGCGCTGGAACACCGCCGACTTCTGCTTGTCGCGCTCCTCGAGCCCCTTGATGGCCTTGTCTTGCTCCGCGGAGTGCTTCTTGAGTTGATCGATCTCCGACCACGCGCCTTCGAGCTGTTCCTTCACTCGCGCGTCGATGCGGGCGTCGAGTGCGGTCTTCGCGTCGGTCTTCGTTTTCCCCCGCGTGGCCCACACGGTGGCTAGCACGCCGAGCACGCCGATGACGGCGACACCGAGCGTAATGAACCCTGGGTCGATGTTTGCGGCGTCGGCGGCGACGATCATGCGCTCTCCTCGTCTCGTCGTTCCTTGATCTCCTCACCGAGGAGGGAGAGGCGGAAGAACGGCAGAGGCATGCCGAGCACGAGAATGAACACCACGAACAGAGCTTCCGGTTGCGGGTTCGTTCGGAACGCGATGATCGTCAACGCGTACGCGGCGAGGAGCATGAGCAGCACGAGCTTCCCGGCGATCTCGACCCGCCACAGGGACGGGAACGCGACCCCCGCGAAGCACACCGCCGCCGCGACCGCGAGGAGCGCCCCCAGCAGGTCGATCACGTCCGGGTGGAAGAGGCGGTGCAGGATCGGCGACCCAAACACGATCGCCCACAAGCCCGCGCCGAACGCGGCCGCGTCATACAGGGGCAGCCACACGCGCTTCAGTGACCGGAATTTGAACTCTTCGATGGGCAGCGCGTCCGGATGCCACACGGAGGCGCGCCACAGGCGACGCCACATGGCGGTCAGGCCTTGGCGTTCTTGCCCTGGACGCCCTCGGAAGCGTGCGCGATGACATCCCAGGGGAGCTTGATGGACTCCTCGAACCCGGGGCCCTTGAGTCCGAGCTGCGCGAATATGGACAGCCACGCTGAGACCTGAGCCGTCTCGGTGAGGTGCACCGCCCCGCGGTCGGAGGTCATGATGAACGTGCGCTTCTGCTGTCCAGGGGCGGGGGTGTTGGTCTGAGCTACGAGGAACATGCGAATGGCCTCCTTGAGGCTGTTGTCGGGTGCTGGGGGTGCGGGCGTCGCCGGGGTGACGACTCCCTGGACGAACTTGATCCACGGGGCGAGATCGACCGCGGACGGGACAGCGCCGAGAGGCTCGCAGTGCCAGCTCTCGGACGGGACGTTGAAGACGAGACCCACGAGGGCGCATCCCTCGGCGCGGAGGCGCATGTCGCGCGCGGTCGGCGCGTTGGAGTCCCATGCGCGGCCTCGGTTGTGGGCGGAAGCGTTCGAGCCGTCCGGGCGCGGGATGATCGCGGAGGGTGTTTCCCCGCGGTCCATGCGCCCAACCTGGAACCACTGCGTACTCATGCCGAGTGAGGTCTGACTCGCACGAGTCACGAACCGGTCGGGGCGTTCCGAGCCGGTTGGCCGGAAGCCCTCGCTGTGGCGGACCGAGCCACCCTCGCTGTCGACGTACCAGACGGCGACCGCCACGCGGGCAGCCATGTCGAGCTCGAACAGAGCCGACGTGTCCTTCGCCTTGACGCCGTTCTCTACGTGCTCGCCACAGCCCCAGACGCGGTACATCGGCTTGCCGCCGACGATTTCGAGGCCCATCAGATGAGCCCCGTGGCGATGAACCGCTTGATGCTTGGCCCGGACTCGGCCTTGTCGGGCTGCCCCACGTCGTTCGACGCGCCCACGAGGCGGCGTCGCCATGCGGCGACCATGTTCGCGAGGTCCACGCCGTACTGACGCGCGCCGTTGTACGCGCGCCCCGCTTCGACGATGTCGCCCGAGCCGCGCAGGTGTCCGGCGAAGAGGTTCAGCCCGTACCGGATGTTGTCTTCGGCCTGCCAGAGCTTGTAGCCCTTGGCTTCCGCGTCGGGGAAGTAGCCCTTCCACGTGATCTGGGCCGGGCCGACCCCGTTCGAGATGGACCCCGACTGGTTGATGCGGCGGCGGAAGTCGCGGAAGTTGTCCTCGGTGACGAGGTTGTCGTGCGGCTTCCCGAGCGCGGCAGTGGAGAACACTCCGCCTCGGTCGTGGCCGTAGACGTTCCGCCCGTTCGATTCTTTCTGGATGATCGCCGCCGCGATCGCGACTTCGAGGCCCACCGCTACGGCTGCCCTCACGATCGCGTCAGCGTTGTGCACGCCTTGCGCGGCGATGATGTCGACGGCTCGGGCCATGTGGTGCCTCCTGGGTTGCATGAGAAAAGCCCCGCCGGGAGGCGAGGCTCGGTGACGGAGTTGGCCTGGGCTACATGCCGTAGAAGGCGCGGTCGTAGGCAGACAAGCCCCCGGTAGGGACCGGCCAGTCCGAGCGGGTGTCCTGGGTGCCGTTCGTGGTGATCGCGCCCGAGATGGTCGACCCGGAGACATGCAGCTTGGTCGCGGCGCCAAAGATGGTGATGGAAGCCGCGGTGGTGCCGACGACCCAGATGTGATCTGGGCTCGTCTCGTTGTAGGCATTCCAGCCCAGCGAATACAGGCCGACGCACATGATGTACGCCACCGTCTTCGCCGTGTTCTGCGCGATCGACCCGTGGATGTTCGTGCCTCCCACGAACCGGCAGCGGTAGAAGCACGTGTAGCCGTTGTCACCGCCGTCGGAGCCGAACGCCGACTGCGCAGCGGTCTGGTGGTCGAAGATCACGTCGACCCAGATGCTCGTGTGCTCGGTCGCGGAGTGCACCGGATACACCGTCACCGCCAGCGCCGACGTGGAGCGCACGATGCGCACGCCCTCGATGTAGCCCGCGTGCGCACCCTCGAACGTGCCGCGCTTCGCGTTGCTGTTGAGCTGCGTGATCGTGACCTTCGCCGACCCCTCGCCGTAGAGGTTGATCCAGTCGTGCAGATCGACCGTCTCGGCGTAGGAGCCTTCGCGGATGATGATGTCGATGCGGTCGTTGGGAGTGGCCTGCGTGCGGCCCTCGGCCGTCATCTTCGCCTGCTGAATCATCCGCCCTTCAGCGATCGCGGCGTTAATCGACGTGTGATCCGCGGCACCCGGCAGCGGGGCGACCGTGATGACCGCGAGGCGACGCCCTGAGGGCCGCATCGCGGTCACCGTCGCATCCAGCGCCGGTGGTAGCGATGGCACCACCACCGGCCGCAGCTTCGTGACGAGGATCATCGGGTTCACGTCGAAGACACCTCCACGCGTAGGTTGTCCATCGTGGCGTTGTTGATGATCGCCATGTTCATGCCGTACCAGGACAGATCAGCGCCGCCGGAGAAGTATCCGATGACCGTCGATCCGACCTTGACGACGCCGACGCGACGCGTCGGGAGGTAGTCGAAGGTGAACGTCCCCGACTCCGGGATTGCCGTCGTGAGCTGCACCGCAGACCACGTCGCGCCGCCACCGAACATCGACATACTGACCGACTTCACGCCCGCGTTGCTCTGTGTGAGCGAGATGAAGAAGTAGTTGTTGTTCGCCGCGTTGATGCCCTGGTAGGGGCTCACGGTGGCCCCGTAGGGCGGACTGATTGGGAGTGAGTAGTCGAACGTGACCCGCACGCGCTGCGTCACGGCTGAGCCGTTCGGCCACAGGGCGCTCGTCGAGGTGTTGTTCAGCCCCGTGCCGCTCGCCTTGTTCCCACGGATCACGGTGCCCGTACCAGACGGAGTTGCACCCCACGCCGTGCCTGTGTCCGGCGTGCGGCCCGCGAGGGCCGTTCCATCCGCGGCTGTGAACGTGTCGTACATCCGCGTTGTCCATGTCGGAGCAGCCGCCGTCGTCGCCGTCACGGCGCTGCCCGTCGCGACGTTCGAGGCGGCGTCTCGGGTCTGGTGCTTGAACACATACTCGGTGCCCGCGGTGAGGCTCGAGAGCTCGAACGACGCCGATGCCTGCCACGCCGACCACGTCGATCCGTTGTTCGTCGAGAATCGGTACGGGGACGCGTGCAGCACGACATCGTCGGTCGCGTTCGTCACTCGCAGCAGCCCGCTCGTGTCCATGAGCGTGGCCGCGAGCGCGCCCGGCGTGGGCGCGACGATGTCGCCAACGGCGGGGGCCGCTGCTTCGCGGAAGCGCCACCCGTCGAGGCTGTTGTGTCCCACCCACATGCCCGCGGCGAGGGAGAACCCCTCAACACGCATAGGCACTGTGAGTTGCAGGTTCGGCATCGCGCCGAGCACCCCGGTAAGCGTGACGACTCCGGTGCCAGAAATCACGTACGTTCGACCGGTAATGACCGCGATGGTGCGCGTTCCGCTCACCGTGATCGACTCGAGACCCGGTTCAGCATCCCGCTGCGGAATGCCAAGGTCCGCGACTCGGTTGCCGGGTGTGCCAGTCACGTTGAAGACGGGGGCAGCGCCGGCGGGGAGCATCGTGATGGTCCCCGCGTCGATTGTCCCGGGAGGGCCTTCGATGGGCGCGCCGACCGAAATCCAGCTCATACCTGACCACCTCTTGAATTGATACGACCACGGCTCACTCGAGTCGAGCCAAATGTTGCCCGTGTCAGGGGAAGCGGGGGCCGTTGGGCCGTTGTAGAACCGAAACACCGGTTCGCCCGTCATGTCCCCAGGAGACCCGCCACCAACCGCGGCCGTGAACCGGAGGGACGACTCGCCCCGTGGGGTTCCGTTCGCTTCCAACCAAGTGACGCCGATGATGTAGTCGGTCGGCGGGGAGCAATGGAGCGACGGGACGAGGCTCACCGTGTAGATACCGGTCGTGGAGTTAACCGTCAGCGGCTTGCGCGTCGCCGCGAGGAACTCACCGGCTGGACCGAACGCCTCGTTGACGGCCTGCACCCACGCCTGAGGGGTCAGCCCCGAGATGGGGGCGAGACCGAAGTCCGTGATCTTCCCGGAATAGATCGCCATCAGTCCTCCTGCGCGTCGAGCTGCGCCTGAATTTGCGCGTATCGGGTAGGCATCTGCTCGAACCACTCCTGCGTGAACTCGCGCGCGGCGACCGAGAACACGATGGGTTCCACCGGGATCGGGAGGCCCCCGTCGTCGACGATGCCTTCCACCTGGACCCGGATCGTGACCGGGCGAAACCTGCGGGCGGGAGCTTCGGGTGCGGGGGTCTGCTTGCTAGTCACTGGCGGCCTCCAAGGCTCGGTTGCGCATGAATGTGCGGGGGTTGAACGCCGTGCCGTGCACGAGCGTCAGGAAGCAGAGGTGCGCTTCGTCAGCGTTGCCGGTCGAGCCGACAGTGCCGATCGGCTGGCCGAGCTCCACGAACTGACCGTGCTCAACGGTGCGAGCGTCCAGGTGCAGGTAGCGGGTCTGGAACTTCTCGCTGTGACGAAGCCAGACCGCGTTCCCCTCCCCTTCGTCGTGGTCTCCTTCGTCTCGGACGAGAGTGACGACCCCGGAAGCAGCGGCGCACACGACAGCGCCGGCGGGCGCGTTCAAGTCGATGCCGTCGTGCTGCTCGAGGTCGAGCGACGAGAGAGGGAGACCCTCCGGCGCACCGAGCGGCGGACGCGGCCCAAACTCGCCCCTGGGCGGCACGATGACATCCGCCGGGTTGAACGGCCATTCGAATTTCATCAGGCGCTCCAAGGCTTCGTGATGACAGTGCGCGGGTTGACCGGCACCCCATCGATGTGGGTTTCGAAGTGCAAATGTGGGCCGGTTGAGTTGCCCGTGTTTCCGACGTAGCCGATGATCTGTTTGCGTGCGACGCCGTCACCCACGTTGAGTGACGAGGGCGCGTTCATGTGGGCGTAGAGCGTGCGCTTATTCCCGGAGTGCTGGATGACGAGGTAGTTGCCGAAACCGCCGCCGCTACCCTTCTCCACAACGGTGCCGTTACCAGCCGCAGGGATCGGCGTCCCCTCACCGACACCGATGCCGAAGTCCATGCCCTTGTGGTCAGTTGACCCGATACCACCAGGTGAGACGCGAGGCCCGAATTCGTCAGTGTTCGTTTCCGGATCGAATGGCCATTCCAAGTCGCCCATCGGACCACCCACCGACTGCGGCACCTGGACGACCGTGCCGCCAGATGTGACCGCAAGCCACTTCAGCCCTGAGACGGAACTCACATCCGACAACCCCGAAAAGTACACCGTCGATGACGCTTCGAGGGTCTGGAATGTTGCGTAGCTGGACTGGATACCGACAGAACCGATGGTGGTGGAGCGTCCGCCTGCGTTGACGGTGATCGTGTTGCTCGAGATCGTCACCCCGCCGGACACGATCGAGCCGTTGACGGTGAGCGTGCTCGACAGTGTCGCCGCTCCCGAAATAGCGAGCGAACTGTTGAAGCTCGCGCTGCCGGTCACCGTGATCGACCCGGCCACCGTGACCGCACCGTTCGTTCGGAACGTGTTGTTGACCGTGGTTGCGCCGGCGATGGTGAGGGTTCCGCCGAGCGTGGTATCGCCCGACGTGGTGAACGCCGACATGACGGTCATCGACCCGGTGATGGTGCTGTTGCCCGTGATGAACGTGTTGCCGTTCAGTCGGGTGACACCATTGAGCGTGAAATCGCCAGTGCCAGTGAGGGTGCCGGAGACTGTCGTGGGGCCACTCAGGTTGTTCGTGCCCGTCAGGTTGTTCGTTCCCGATGCCGTGAACGAGCCCTCGACGGACGCGGTGCCCTTGACTGTGAGCGTCGACCCGTCGAGCAGCTCGAGGAGCCCCGTGATCGAGATGACGCCCTGCGCGTCCATGCGACCGTCGAGCTTGATGCCACCTTCGCCCTCGACCCAGAGGCCTTCCGGGGAAGCGATACGGATCTGACCGTCAGTGACCGACGAATAGCCCATCGGGGCCTGCGTCTCCACCGTGTCCAAGCGAGTCTTGATCTCCTCGACAGGAGCTTGCGGGTCAGCGAGGTTGTCGATCAGCACCTAGACCTCCTGGAAGTCGAGCTTGAGGTCGAGGCCCATGTCGCCGGATACGCCGATCACGTACCCCGAGAACCATCGGTCCGGGAGGATCAGCGACCTGCTCCCCGGGTTCACGCGCACCGTCGTGCCCGGGAGGATCTCCGCAGCAGTCGGCCCGCGCATGCCGTTCCGGTCCGGCGCACCATCCGCGCGCAACGACACCTGGAACTGCGTCGTCGGGTACTTGTGGGCGAGTTCGTACGCGCGACCATGCGACGTGAGCAACCCCACATCGGAGACGTGCTTCATCGGAAGCACGTGGTCGAGAAGCCACCCCTTACCTGTCGGCGCGGACTCAGCCGCCCACCCCCGGCGCATGTCGATCTCCGAACCCTTGCCAGCAACATGCACACCAGTGACCTGACGCTTCGCGTCCTGCACGAACTTCAGATCCGAGGTGCCGTTGTCTGCGCCCGCGATGAACTCATACGAGCCACCAGTCAGGCGAGGACTCCCGCGGCGGTCTTCCCATTCGAGGCCCTGATCCGTGTCCCGCCACCGAGGGCGGATATGAATGTCGGGGCCGTTCTCCGCGTTCTGAATCTCAGCGAGGATCTGCTCGCCCGTCTGCTGCTCGTACGCCTTGATCTGACGCGAATACGAACCACTCACGGGCGTGTACGCCGTCCAGCGGACGTCCCAGCGAGGGCCGCGGTTCCCCGCCGCCTTGCGGATCACTTCGGACGCCGCAGTGCGCATGTCCTTATTCGTGATCGCCCAGTCGCCCGTCCCGAACCCACCCACCGGATGCGTCAAACGCGAGTTCAGGAGTGCGCGAACCTCGACGTGATGCACGGTGACAATGCCGGTCGCATCGTCGTTCTCACGACGCTGCACCAGACCCGCGTACACGGGCACGTCCTCCCAGCACACGACAACCGCCGGCAGCCAACCGTCCGGGTCCGTGAACTCCGACCATGTCGCCTTCACCTCAGCGCGCGCCGCGTCCCGCGAGAACCCCGCCCTCACGAGCACCTCGACCTCATCGAACAGCGAAAACGAGTGCGACCCCGAACCCACCCCGTTCATGAGCGTCTTCCACGACCCGTCAGCCGGGAACACCTCACGCAGCCGAACACCCGTCAGAGAGTTGCAGATCCAGAACCGCCACATGCAAACCCCCAGAAACGACGAAAGCCGCCCCGAAGGACGGCCCTAGAGTGAGCGCATGATCGATACGCGAGTGTTCTATTTCATGGTCCCGGCGAGCGGAGTCACCGACAACAGCTTCACGGGGCTAGTCGTTTTCCACGACGACCAGTTCATCCGTGAACACGGCGAAGGCTGGACCCCGGTGAGCCACGCCGTGACCCCCACGAACGAGGGGATCTTGCTGTCCGTGATGGCGAACCGGAAGATCAAGCCGCCCAAACTCTAAGAGTGGGCCAGCGAGCTCAACGACGCCGGACTCAGTAGCGGGGCCGGCGCATTCGGTGTGCCCAGACTCAAATGAACGTGTCACGAGTCACCACCGCCAGCCGTCCGGCGCCGATCTCCCCGTTCCGCTCCAACATCACCTGCAACACACGACCCGGCGGAACACCCCACCGGTCGCCCGAGTGGATCAACCCACCGGTCGGGACACCATTCAGCGTCGTCCTACCAGACGCCATATCCACAGCCACCGTCTGCCCCGACGCGATGCCATTCATGCGGAGATTCCCGAGCTGACGAGCACCATCGAACAACTTGAACTGGTAGCCAGCCATCGCCGCAGTCGCCGTCATCGAAACCACCGGGCGCGCCTCGAACGTTCCCCTGTTGAACACCTCGAGCAAACCGGGAGCGGCCTGCGTGAACGAACGCCTTTCGCCATACGAGCGCGGGTCGGAGCAGAAGAACTGGATCTGGTACTTCGCCGTCAATCCATCGACGCCGTCATCCCAGTCGGGGTCCGCCGCCAGCCCGCCCACGTACTCGCGCGTCGACCCGTCCGGCAGGTCTGCCCAGAAGGGCTCCTCGAACCCCTCCGCCATGCACGCCGCCAACTGGTCAGCCATGCGGAGACGCTCAGAGCTCGACGACGCGACAGCAACGCCGGGAAGCGTCACCACCCTTCCGTCGCGCCAACCACGAGCCGCGACCGCCCCGTGAGCGCCCTGACGGGGCTTCTTCTCGCGCGACAGCCCAGCACCCGACGCCCACAAGCCCTTCACATCAGCACCGAGGAACCAGCCGAGACCACGAACCGGCCCCTGCTGGCCCCGGAACGTGAGCCCGCCAGCGCGTACAACCAAACGACCAGTCAAAGCAGCCCCCTCATCGCCACGCGTTCGCGAGCTTCTGCACGACAACTTCCCCGACCGCCGAAGCGGGCAGGCCGTCGCCGTTCACGTGGACCGTTGTGTTCCCGCCCTGACCTGCACCGAACTGCGCCTCCCCCGCCGCGAAGTCGTAGGAAGCGCGCTGCGCGTTCCGCGCGAACGCCACATCCCCGAACCGGTCAACACCCAACGACGCCGTAGCCGACCCGTCGAACGAATCGAACTCCGACTGGATGCCACCAAGCGCCGAAACGACACCCGACTTCTCCGAGTTCAAAGCCGACGCGACCGACTGTCCGAACGTCTCACCAACCGACATGCCCGAGTAAGCAACCCACCCGCGACCCGAGAACGGACCCTCCTTCGCAGGAGAGAACGGGAACAAGTCACGAATGCCCGCAAGGCCGTCCTCGACGAACCCCTTCGCGCCCTCGAACGCCGACGAAATCCCATCCAGGAAGCCCTGAATCAGCGACTTGCCGGACTCGACCAGCCACTCACCAATGCCGGTGAAGAAGCCCATGATCTGCTCAGGCAGCGCCTGCAGGAAGTTCGTCACCTGCGTGATGCGGCCCTGGACTTCGTTCACGAAACCCTCGACGGCGCGAACGATCGTCCCCCAGAGGCTCATGAAGAACACCGAGATCGCACCCCACACCGTGTTCCAGGTGGTGGAGATCGCGTTCACCACGTTCGTGATGACCGTCTGCACGAGGGTGATGTACGCGGTGACACCAGCGACGATCCAACCCCACACCGTGGAGATGACAATCGAGATGCCGTTCCAGATGTTCGTCCACACCGTGGTGATGACATTCAGGACGGTCGTGATGATCGTCATGACGATGTTGATGTACGTCGTCACCGCGAGCACGACCAGGTTCCACACGAACTGGAACACCGTCACGATGCCGTTCCACAGCCAGTTCCAAGCCGCCACGATGGCCGTCAGGACCGTCGTGATGATGAGCATGACCGTGTTGATGTACCACGTGATGTAACCCACGATGAGGCCCCACACGAACTGCACGGCAGTGACGATCCCGTTCCACACGTTCGTGAAGAACGCGCCGAGGAACGTGAACACCGTCGTAGCGACCGCCACGATGTTGTTCCACGCCTCACCCAAGAAGCGAGTGAACTCCGTCCAGATCGCCTGCCCGAGCTCCGTCTGCGTGAAGAACCACACCAGGCCCGCGACGAGCGCCGCGATCGCGAGAACCACGAGCATGATCGGGTTCGCCGACATGGCCGCGTTCATCAACCACTGCGCAGCAGCAGCCGCCTTCGTCGCCACCGACGTTGCAACCATCGCGACCCGCTGTGCGACCAGAGCCGCCGTAGCGCGCACGTTCGCCAGCAAGCCACCGTTCGTCGCCGCAGTGTTCGCGACCTGAGCAGTCGTCGCCGCAGCCGTAGACCGCGCAACCTGCATATCGATCAGCGCGCGCGACAAGCCGAGCGTGTTCGACGCCAGAAGGATGGGTGCCTGCGCCACCTGGGCCGCAGTGAACGCGGAGGAAGCGACCCTCCACGCCACGAACCCAGCCACCAGGACGGGCATCCACGCGATGATCGTGTCGATGTTGTCCGCCAGGAAACCGAGTGCGCCGGCCACGAGTGGAACGACGCTGGTGAACAACGTCACCATCGACGAACCGATCTCGGGCATTTGCGCGCCAAACTCCTGGAATGCAGGGGTCAACGTGGTGATGCTCGCGCCGATGCTCGAGAGAGCGCCACTCCCGCCACCTAGTGACGCCAAAAACGCATCCCAGGAAGAGAAGTCCAGGGTCGACGAGAGCTCGCGAATCCACGCAACCGCGCCCGCCACGAACCCGCCGAACGCGACACCGAGCGCTGCCGCCTTTGGGGTGATCGCATCCAGCATGGAAGTCGCGTCGCCGAGCAAGGGTTTGAGCTGGGAGAAGAACCCGCCGCCCTCACCGCCGGCGTCGAGGAACGCAGCACCCACACGCGACACCGCGGCCCACACGTTGTCCCAAGCCCCGACAAACGAGGTCTGGCCCATGACGCCCGCAGCACCGCCCACGTTCTTGTCGATGGCCGAGAAGAACAACTCCGAAGAGATTTGCCCCTCCGACGCCATCTTGGAGACTTCGTCAGCGGTGACGCCTGCCTCTTCAGCAATCCACTGGTAGATCGGGAGGCCGCGGTCGCGGAGCTGGTTCAGTTCCGCCGTGTACGCCTTCTGCCCCGACTGGACCTGGTTGAAGATCGACCCCATGTCGGAGAACTCGACGCCCGCGATAGCGGCAGTGTCACCGACTGACTTGAGGTACTTCTCGAGTTCCTGGCCTGCCGGGATTCCGGCGGCGACCGCCGAAGACGCCGCGGTGGCTGCATCGCCAAGCCCGAACGCGGTCCCCTTGACTGAGGCCAGAGCGTTGTCCATGATGCCCTGCACGGACGCCGCGTCATGCCCGAGCGCTCCGAGCTTCGAACGCGCAGTATCGATCGTGACGAGACGCTCGAAACCGGACGACACTGCCGTCGTGACCGCCGCGGCCACCCCAGCGCCAGCAGCCACTGCACCCACCTTGAGGCCAGTCACCATGCCCGACGACATGCGGTCCCAGATGCTCCGGGTAGCCCCGTCGATGCGCGGCCCAGCCGCCTCGACGCCCTTGACCATGCCATCGGCGATCTGAGACGTGCTCGGCAGCACGGACACGTATACAGCGGCGAGTTCTGGACCCATGCGGCTACCCCCGGAAACACGAAAGGCACCCCGAAGGGTGCCTTTAGGTGGAGCGACAGGAGCCGCTAGAGCTATGTGACGAGAACCGCCATGTCCGCGTCATCCATGCGCGCTTTGCGCCGGACGTTGCACCGGAGGTGACTCAATCGGTAGTTCGTGAGTTCGTCCGGACCCCCGAGAGAGCGCGGGATGACATGGTCGACGGACTTGCTCAAAGGTTCGGGGTAAGCAAGAGTGAGATCAACGTCACAACCGCATATTCCGCATGCAATCCCGTCCCGGGCCACCAGGGCGGGCACATGACGCGTCAGGTGCGGTGCACGGCACTTCGAGCAGCATGAAGCGCTCGAATATTTGCGCTTGCCACCGGGCGACCTCGCCGTCATGTCGATCTTGCCGCCGCATTGCGCGCACTCGCGTTCGGCAGGGCGGACTCCCCGACCGACCATCACGGCGCAAGATCGAGAGCAGTATCGGCGGAACTCGCCCGCATCGGGTATCTCGCCAGCGCACGTCACGCACGCGTCGAAGTCCGACCAGACCCAAGCCTGGGAGCTGTCCTCTACCGAGCCATTCCGCTTCATTCGTGAGTTGTGGGTGTCGCAGAAGTTGTTCTTGCGGCGGGGCTTAGTGCACCCGTCCGCCCCGCAGACCGGCTGGCACTCCTCGGAACACCAGATCCGCCACTTCGGCGTCTTCGCGTAGTGACGCCCGCAAGTCACACACGGCTTCCCGAGCGGGTGCCCCGTTGACCTCTGCGCGCCATAGTGCGTCTGACAGAGACCGTGCGCATAGCGTCGCTTCGAGCAAGACTCGAGACTGCAAGTAGACTGTTCCACAGCCGTTTCTCCTTCTAGCCAAGGTGATCGGTCAGGCCCGGGCGAGTGTTGGTAGCACTCGGTTTCGGGCCGTCCTTATTCTACCTCGCCCGCATCCCTCACGCCCGAAATGGGCGCAAGGGATGCGATCAGGAGCGCTTCACGAACCGACCCCGCGAATCCCGCGGCGGCTTGTAGTCGAAGTCGAACTGCTCGACGGTCGGAGTGGGCGTGCTGTTCCACCCCAGCCACTCGCGCATGTCCTCGATCGGCAGCGGCTTCTTCCCGAACTTCTTCGGGCGCGCACCAGGGCGCGGGTACGGCTTCGGACGGTTCCGGTTCTTGGAACCGTCCTTCGTCTTCGCCCACACCAGCAGCGACAGCAAGTCGATCTGCTCAGCGAGGAGCATCCGTTCCAGATCCCACGGCGCATCGTCCGGCTCACGGGCCCGCCAAAACGCGGACTCGTGAGGCGGCATGCACTGCAAGATCACCTTGAAGTCACGCCACGACAACGCCTCGGACCCGAGATCGTCGGCACGCAGACCGTGCCGGATGAGGTCATACTCGATGGCCTCCGGATGCTCGGTTAGGAGTTCTCGGAGGCCTTGGATTCCCCCACCGTGACGCCCGAGTCGGACTGCCAGTCCTTCATGAACTCCTCGTACGCGATGAACGGCAGCGCCTTGAACTCCACGCCGAGACCGTCCGCGATCTCGTCGAGCACCGCGTACGGGCCACCGAACTCGCCCGGACGCCCCAGCTTGTCCACGAACTCACCCTTGAGGTACTTGAACTTCGGAATCTCGAACGACTTCTCCGGGAAGTCCACGGAGTACACGTTCTGCTTGATGGACTGCTTGTAGTCAGGAACCTTGAAACCCATGTGCTGGCCTTTCGATGATCGCGCAGCCGGAAAGAGTGAAGCTCGGGGCGTGGCAGGCCAGCGCGGAAAACCACGCCCCGAGGTGTCGGGCTCTACGCGGCGGTCTTCACGCCGTCGTCGAGCAGCTTGTACGCCTTGACGCCCGCGGCGTCAGGCAGGCATTCGATGGTCACGTCGTAACCGATGACCTCGGCGTCCGCGTAGGTCACGTCGCCGAGCTCCGAGATCACGCCGTGCGGGACGAAGATGCGGATGCGGGCGTCGCCGTCCTTGATCTCGAACACGTACGACTTCGGCTTGAGCTCCGCGCCCGTGATGCGGATCTGGTGGAGCGTGCCCGTGGACGCCGTCGCCGGGGTCACGTCGACGTTGTCGTCGCCGTAGATCGTCTGCAGCACGGTCGTGTTGAGCGCCTCGATGAACGTGAACTGGTAGGTGACGCCGTGCTCGGTGCGCACGATCTTCACCGTGTCGCCACCCCACGCCTTGATCTTCTCCGTGGAGAGTTCCGTCGCCTCGGTGACGCCGTCCTCGTGGATGTACCCAGCCGGCGAGAACGCCGTCAGGGACGAAGTAGTGGTCGTGGGCGCTTCAACGCCCACGCTTCCGATGAGAACGCCGCCAGCCGCATCGGGGCGGCCACTGACGACGTTCGTAACTTTGTTGGCCACTGTGTGCCCTCTCAGGTTTTTGCGCTGGCCTGAGATGAGTTAGAGCGCGACCCCTCGAACGTCCGCTTGGACGAAGAACTGGTAGCGCGGCTTGTTCGTGTCCGGGTCCGCGAGATACGTGATCCCGCCGCCGTCCACGACTCGCGTGAACGAGTCCGTGGCCCGCG
This sequence comes from Pseudoclavibacter helvolus, assembly GCF_049707175.1. Lineage (GTDB taxonomy): Bacteria > Actinomycetota > Actinomycetes > Actinomycetales > Microbacteriaceae > Pseudoclavibacter > Pseudoclavibacter helvolus_A. The sequence goes on from NZ_JBNAFM010000001.1 coordinate 48,922, forward strand.
CGATCGCGAGCATGTGTGCACGCATCAGCGATGCGAAGCTCGAAGCGGTGACCGTGTCCGGCCCCCAGCATTCGACGAGTACGCGGGCGGTGTCCGTGGCGATGTCCCGCTGCGAGCCACCCACGCGAGAGACGCGAGCGAACAGCCTCGGCAGTGGTGACGGCGCTTTCGTCGCGACGCTCCCACCCGCCTCACTCGCAGGAGGGCGGAGGTACGCGACGACCATCGCTTCCACGTCAGGGAAAACGATGACCTCGCTCATGCGCCTGCGTCCAGATTGCGGAGGAGCGTGTTGTCCCGGGCGTTCTTCCGGATGGCCTGCGGCGTCGCCGCGATGACAGCGCCACGCGTTCGCGTAGCACCCTCGCTCGTGACCGCCTCAAACCCAGGACCAGAAGCAGCAGCGATGCGCCCAACACGACCATCGATGTCCAATGCAGGATCACGTCGGATCGCCTCGAACGTGGGCAAGTTCCACTTGATCTTCTGGATCTTCACCCCGTCACCACCTTCAACGACACGACGTTCCCCTGGCGAGCTCGACGTGGATGACGCCACTCGCGAGTGATGCCATCCACCTCATACGTGACGCCGCGAGCGACCACACGGTCGCGAGGGTTCAGGACTTCCTTCGCGGGCAGGTACACGGTCGGTTCCGAGATAACACGGTCGTGGCCGTCCATCGCGGGCTCAGACGTGCCGCCCGGATCGAACGCGTAGATGCCCACCCTTTCGGGCGGCAACCACGCCTCTTCGACGTTGCCGTGCGCGTCAGGCTCACCAGCAGCGAACCGTTCGACATGCACGTACTCAGAAACAGCGCGCAAGTCCACCCCTATCCCCGGACAACACCGAAACGATGCCGCCAGATATGCTCACCGCATGACTGCGAAAACGAAGACAGGACGATGGAAGCTCTGGCTGATCGGCGGCGTGGCGGCGTTCATCGCCCTCATCGTCATAGTTGGAGTCGCGTCCAACGGAAGCACCCCAGCAGAGACACCAGCAGCGGAACCAACCGAAACGGTCGCCCCCGCCGAGACCGTCGAGGAAGCCCCCGCCGAAACGGAAGCCGCCCCCGCAGAGCCAGCAACCGACCTCGGCGCGGACGTGCAAGCAGCGCTCCTCGCCGCGAACGGCGTCGACAACTTCCAAGCCCTCGAAGCCACCAGCCCAGGATTCTGGATCGCGAGCATCGAAACGCTCAACACCAGCACCGTCCGCGTGAACTTCCAAACCGAACTCACCGACGAAGAACGCGGACAATACGGCGACTGGGTGTTGAACATGGCCTGCGGAACAACCACAGACCTCTCGACCGTTGTCGTGCGGGACACCAGCGGCATCGACAGCAACCGATTCCTCAGCGACTCACCACGACCAAACGCCTGCGCCTGACCCGAAGAACGGGGAAGTCGACGGCATCAGGTCGATGGAGAACGCCCCCTTGTTGCGGACGCCCTGGAGCTTCGCGAGTTCGTCACTCGTCAACCCCAACCCGCCAGGAACATCACCGCCGAACGTCTCGGAGTCCGTGTAGGGGCCCGTCGTCGTAGACCGCTGACGCATGCCCTCCGGGTTCCGGAAAACACGCATCACCATCGCCGCAGCGACATCCTTCGCCGTCTCCAACAAGTCCGTCAGAGGCTCAGGAAGCATCGCCTCCGCGTCAATACGCGCCTGCAAATCAGGGACACGGAACCGCATCTCCCGCTCCGCCTTGTCCAACCATGTCTGGACCAGCGAGATCGACTCGGGAGCATCCTCACCGATCCACGCGTCCAACACATCAGACGGATCAGTCCAAGACATGCCGCCCCCTTAGGTGGTCTTGCGTGGCCTGCCGCGCTTCGGCTTCTCAGACTCGGGCTTCTCTGCGCCCGCGGGCTTCCACCCCAACTGCAGGAGACGAGACTCGAGAGCCTCGTCTCCCACAGATACGGCGGTGCCGGCAGGCGACACCAGGTCAGTCATCAGACCGTGGCGTTCGCGTACTTCACGAACGAAGCCGTGTCGCTGACATCCCAGCCGTACTCGGCCTCCGCGCGGATCGCGACGAGGTTGTGCTCGAACAGCGAGACGAGCTCGCCGCCGATCGTGACGGTGGCGTGCGTGGACACGTCGTAGGTGATGCCGCCGACGACGCCCCAGGCTGCCTTCGCCCAGTTGCCGCCGAATCCGACGACCGGGTCCTTGCCGACGCCGTCACCGAGGAACGCCTGACGCCCGAGGACGCGGCCCCCGCGGACGATGGCCGCGGCGTCCTCGATCGGGGAGTCGATGAACAGCGGGCGGCCGTTCTTGTCGACCGCGCCGTTGAACAGCGGTTCAGCGGTCGAGTCGAAGGCGAAGCCCGTGAGGCGCTTGCCTGCGTTGACGAGCAGCGCGAGGCCAGCGTTGAGGTCCGCGTGCAGACCGCCAGCCTCAGCGAGCGCCGTCCCGAGCTCGACGCTCTTCGTGGTCGCCGCGATGAAGTTGCCGGCACCGAACGGAGTGTCCGTCCCGTGCAGTGCAGCTGCGTCGAACGCGACCGCGAAGGCCTCAGCGAGGTCCAGCTTGAGGTCGTCGATGTATCCGCCCGGGTTGGCGCGCACCGTCTCAGCCGAGACGACGGAGATCGCAGCGAGCTTCTTCGGAGCGATCTTACGGATCGCCTTGCCGCCCTCGGTGGTGGGCTTCTGTGCGCCCTCCGCGACCCACGCTGCCTTGGGCTTCGCGGTCGTGTAGGCGACCTCGACGCCGTTCGCGCCGATCGGGATCTGACGGACGAGCTGCTGCACGACGGACGACTTGCGTGCCTCGTCGAAGATCGCGCCCGCTTCCGTGGGCTTGATGAATCCAGCGAACTGGCTGGTTGTGGTGGGGGCCGTCTGGGCCATGTGGTTCTCCTAGTTCTTTCGCATCAGGCGATGCCGAGTGCTTGTTTGATGGCCTTCTCGAGGCCGTCGCCGTTCAACGCCAGTTCCGGCGAGGTGCCCTCATCAGGGATGACGTATGAAGTGGCGGTGGGAGCGTTCTCTGCGGTCTTGGCAACGAGTTCGCGGACCTTCGCTGCGGACTTCGCCAGGAGGTCGGGAGTCGCACCCTGCACCAGGTCCTGGTAGTCCTTCGGGATCTCGTACTCAGCGATCACGAGGAGACGGTCGCGTTCCGATTCCGCAGCCGACGCGCGGGTGGAGAGTTCGTCGAACTTCTCCTGGCGTCGCTGCTCTTCGGTCTTCTCTCGGTCCTCGTAGTCCTTGAGTCGAGCGGCGAGGTTCTTGGCGGTCTTCTCTGCCTCGTCGCGAGCTTCGCGCTCCGCGGCGAGGGCTTTCTTCCCACCAGGACCGAGCTCATCACCAGGCTTGGGCGCTTCCGCCTTCGTCTCAGCGAGTGGGTGCCCCTCTGGGAGCTCCTGCGTCTCGTTCTCGTTGCTTTCAGCCACAGCGGGCTCCCTTCGTGTTGCGGCATCGCACCGCGCGAGCCCGAATCCATCGCGGAAACGGGCATGAAAAAAGCCGCCCCGGAGGACGGCTGGATCTCGGTCGGCTACTTCAAGCCGAGGTCGTAGCGCATGTTGGACAGGAGCGCCTTCGTGGACGTGTCCCCCTCGTTACCGGGGCGGTCCACCGTGAGGCTCTTCACGATGCCGAGGGCGTCGTTCTTCGCGGCAACATCCAACGAATCGCCCTCGAACGACGGAGCCGCAGAACATCGACACCAGTCGTGGTAGTTCGACGCGGCGGACTGCGTCCGGTACCTGTTCCCAAGCGACGCGAGCCACACGCACCACGCGCAGCACCCAGGCGCGTTCACTCGCACCCATGTCGTTCCCGGCGTTGCACGAACATCCGACACCGTTTGCCCGCGAGCCGCATCCGCGATCGTCTTCTGTGCTCGCCCCGTCAAACGCGACAGGATCAACTCACTACTCGGGTCGTCGAACTTGTCCGGGAAGAACAACGGCTCGAGCGCCCAGAACACCAGGCCCGCGAAGCTCTCCGTGGACGGCAGCGGGTTCCTTGCCGGCAGGCTGAGCGCAGTCGGCGAAGACTCCTCGAACCACTCGCGGGCAAGGTCGATCGCGGCAGACGCCATCGGCGTCACCAACATCGGCATGACCTCGATGAGCGTGTCCCGCTGCACAGAAGCGTCGAACCGAGACACCTGCGACAGGACAGTGGAGGTCTCCGCGACAGCCAACGTCGACAAGTCGTCGACAGCCCCGCGGAACACCTCCACATCCTTCATCGTGGTCACGGCGCGACCGCCGCCACGGCAGGATCAGCCGCACGAGCCGCCTCCGCAGACGCCGCGAGGCGCTCCACGAGCGTGCCCGTCAGGTTGCGAGCCATCTCGGCTTTGAACCGAATGATCTGCTCCCGTGAGAGGCCCGACATTTCGAGGCCAACCTCGGACGTGCCGAACCCTTCGATAACCGAAGCTCGCTTCACGAAGGCATCTGCCTGCGCTCCCGGCGAAACAACAGCTGGATCGGTGAACTGAGCGGACAGTCGCCGCATCTCGGGCGGGATTGATGTGGTCCCATCCCGCAGCATTACCGCGAGACCAGCCGCATCAACGGCACCCTGCCCCCACGCGCTGTTCGCGTCGCGGGTCACCGTGATCAGCGTTTCCTTCGCGGCGAAAATCGCATCAGCGGACGAAGGGTTCGAGGAGTCGGCGTACTTGACTTCGAGGTCCTGATCCTCCGCGAAGTTCGCCTGCCACATGCGCAGCTGGTCCGTGTGCGGCTGCGGCGACGCACCAGCGAAGCGGTGCAGTTCCGGCTTGGGGTCGCCCTCCTCGTACTCGAGCGCCTTGATGCGACCCATCACAGCAGTCCACTTGTCCGTGCCCTGGAACGCCGAAACGTCAGCACCGAACAACCAATACTCGGGAGCCGAGTAGAACTCTGCCGACACCTCAGCGCGCACAATTGTGCGCAATCCCGCGTCGGCGTAGTACATCGACGCTCGCGTGATGCGTGAGTGCCCCAAGGGGCGCTTGAGCTCGGCCCGATAGGGAAGCGGCGCGACCGTCACCCGTCCAAGCGGGTTCTTCTGCACCTCAACAGACCAGCCGCGGACTCCACGGGTAAGCGTCGCGACCTTGTCGGGCGTGTACAGGACAAGCAGCGACGCGTTGCCCTGATCGTCCACGTCAGCGACCGAGAGGAACCCTCTCAGTGCACGGCGGCGGCGGTCCCAGATAGCCGCAGAGTCCTCAGCCGCGCGGGCGAGGATCAGAACGCCAGGCTCCCCCGACTGAACGTCGCCGCGACTGACCGTGAGGAACGAGCAACCATGAACCGCCGAAGACACCTTCGCCTGCGGGAACTCCACCATGAACCGGTTGTCATACAGCACCTCGTCGAGCCCGAACGGGTCCTCCGTGCCGACCGGCGACACGAACCCCTCGAACTTCGAACGATCCGTGAGTGCGTTGACACCCTTCGTGCTCCACCCGAGCGCAGCAGCGACACCGCGCATCTGCGGCGGAAGTGAAATGCCGAAATCCTTGAGCGCCGCTTCGCCGTCGTAGTAGACAGTCCGTTCCATGTTGCGGGGTCGCTTCGCAGCCCACACACGGAGAAGCTCTCCCAGGAGATTCGCGTCAGCGTGGTCCAGAGCCAGTTCAGGGTTGCTCCCGATCAAAGGATCACCGCCTTCCTGCGCTCCCGCGTCTCTTTACGGACCTTGCCGCTGTTCAGTGCGATGCCGCGCCCCATTCGCGCGCCGACGAGGCACACGGCCAGGTCGACGAGCTTCTTCGAATCGCGGGACACCTTGCCGAGCGTGAAACCCCACTGGTTCGGGCGGCGCTTCGCGTTGTGCGCGTGCACCCTCAACGCGGGGTTGCCGTCATGCTTGAAAGCGCCCTCGTCGTCGATCTCGTTGGCTGTGAGCATCGCAACCTCCGTGAACAGTTGGTTGCGTTTCGCCCCGCCAGAGGCGGACATACGCATGTCGAACATGACCGCGTTGCCGCCCGTCCCGGGAGTCGCCCAGACCTTGACTTTGTCGCGGAAATCGCGGTGCCAAGCATCGATCGCGGCTTTCCAGTACAGGGCTTCGTCCGCGTCGTCAGTCGCCGGTGATGGGTCCACCCCAAACCATGTCACTTTGAACCGAGCGAACGCGGCACGGACCTCCGCGTCGACCTCCTCGCGAGGAGCGAGCCAACCAGTACCCCGGTCACCGTGCGGACGCTGCCACACGCCGAGGACGAAGACTGCACCATCGGAGAGGCGGCAGGCCACAAGCCCCGTCGCGTCCGACGACTTCGAGCAGTCGAGGAACATCGCAATCTGGTCGCCGTCGCCTAGCCCCATCTGGTCGTCAGCGAGCGCGTCGAACTTGCGCGGATCAATCCACGAGTCCTCCGCCGCAGCGATGCCGTTGAAGTAGAAGCGAATCGAGTCACCAGGGGACGTGCGAGGGTCCAGCGCCTCCGCCTCGAGACGATCCAGATCGGCCCACGCCGCATCCGAGTACGCCTGCTCGAGGCCAGCGCGACGTTCCTCATCAACATGCAAGCGCATCGACGGGTCAGCCTCAACTGAGTCGTAGAGGATGTCCTGACGCAGTCCCGGGAACATGCCAGAGATCTGCTTCTGCCAAGCATCGAACGACCGCTCAGCGACCGAGTCCATGCCCTGCCGGTGCGCGTTCGTGAACTCGCACAAGCGGGCCTGCAACGTCGCCGGCGACTTCCCCACGTTTCGGCGAGCAACCTCAGCGATCTTGTGACCGCCAGAGGACTCCGTCATGTGGTGCGACTCGTTCAGAGCAATGAACGTCGCCGGGTCGCCCTCAGAGGACTTCTCCGACGCCGTCAACACCTCAGTGCGCCCACCATCCCGCAGGATCGTGCGCGTCTCCCCACAGTCGATGCCGAAGTAGTCGCGCGTCTCCGAACTGAACATGGCGTTCGCGATGCGAAGCATGTCCTTCGACTGAGCTTCCGAGTTCGACGCGATCTGCACCAACGGCAGCAGATGACGCATGCCCTCGAACGAGCCATCATCGTTCCGCACCAGCTGCGAACGCCCCACGAGCTCGAGGTTGCACATCGCCGCGCCGAACGGGTCCTTGCCTGTGCCCTTCGCGCCACGCTTCACGCCCGACCGGTACACGAACCGACCATGCTCGTCGAACGAGTACCAGAGCAGGATGAACTTCTTCTGCCCCGGCGTGAACCGCCACGGGCGACCCGTCAGGTAGTCAGTCAGCCCAGGCTCGTCGGTGCGCCACTCAGCCCAATCGATCAGATCCGGCCCCAGCGACGACCGAACGATCGCGGACTTCGCATCCGGCTCAGCCGGCCAAGGCACCGTCACGAATGCGCCAGTCAACGGGTCAACGCGATACCCAGGAAGCCGCTCAGAGCTCTCGATAGTCCTCAATGTTCGCGACCTCCGAAGACGACTCCGCAGTCACCGGGGAGTAAGTGATCTTGTTCGTGCGCCTCGAATCCGCCGTCGCCCACATCTGCGTCTCACGCGTCCGCAACTCCGCAGCCCGCGTGTTATCGCCCGCGAACACCGCGTCAGCGATCAACGCAGTCGCCAGAGCGAACGACCAATCCGAATCACGCCACGCAACGCAGTGCGGGAGCACAGTCAGCGCCGACCACCACGACTGCGTCATATCCGAGATGGTGACGTGCTCCGTGACCAACCCGTCTTCCTTCGAGACGTACTGGACAGTGCGATGCTCGGGAAGATCCGGCCTCGGACCCGTATACGGCACGTCAGGGAACGAAACCTGCTCATTGACCTTCGCGTTCCGGTTCCTCGCACCCTCCTTCTGAGGGGCACCCCGAAGGCTCATGAGCACCCCCTACTCGCGCACGCGCGTGGAAAGTTCGAAATCTGTACACACTGTCAGGCACTAAGCCGGTAGTAAGCCCGTGGAGGGGTGGGAGGGGGTGGTGGCCCCTATCCGAGTCCAGGGTGCTGTGCCTTGGGTCGGTAGCGTGAACGCTTCGCGATGCCTTCTTGCTGTTCACGCTTGGTCTTCACCTTGTGGCATGGAACGCAGACTGCTTGCCCGTTCTCTTTGCTGTCGTCTCCGCCGTTCGCGACGTTGCGAATGTGGTCTGCTTCGGTTGCGGTTCCGATGCATCCGTCGTAGCGGAGTTGGCATCGGTGGTTGTCGCGCTTGAGGATCGCTGCGCGTTTCGCTTTGGGGAACGATTGCCGGCTGCCTGACCAGGATGTGTTTCCTGGCCGTCTCGACTGCATGCGCTACTCCCTGCGATGGGCCAACACTGGTTGTGAGCGGCCGCCGTGCCGTCGCCTCACATGTTCTTGCGTCGTTCAGCCTGGTCGCGCTGCGCCGATCGAAAGTGCTCGGTTGGCCACCAACGACGTGTCGATGGTCGTGGCCACCGCGGCGCGGAAACCCCTAGCCGCGTAGGGATGCCGGCCCCGGGGTGGCAGGGGTGCCTTGGTTGACCCCCGTGGGTTATTGCCCCGGGGGCGTTTACCAGGGGCGGCTAGTTAGTGACCCCTCGCCCTTGTTCGTCCGAGAGCCACCGCCGCTCGGTAGGCCATGAACTCGGCTTCGGTTTTCTTGTTCTTGGAGATGTTGCACCGCAGGCATGCGATCCGAACGTTCTCCCAGGAGTGCGCTCCGCCGCGGCACAGTGGTTGCAAGTGCTCGATGCTCGCCATGAGGGGGTCGCGCTTCCCTACGCAGTCAGTGCCGAAGCGTGTTGTCTCGCCACAGAAGTAGCAGTCGGAGCCGTACCGCTCTCGGAGCGCGCGGAGGGTGATGCCGTCGTCGATGGTGGCTTCTCGTATCCTGGCGCGCCGGATCGCGACGAGGTCGGCTGCCCGCTCGCGGTGCGCTGGAATCCAGGTCTTCCTGTACTCAAGGACGTATGCGCGCCGCTCGGGGCTAGCCTCAACTTCCCGTTGGCGTGCGATGTTCGCCTCGTGGTTGTTGTAGTAGCTCTGGCGGTTGATGGCCTTCATGCATGGCTTGCACTCACCGCGGCGTCCGTCTTTCGCTTTGGATGACCGATAGAAATCCTCGCGTGGCATGAGCTTCTCGCACTTGACGCAGGACTTGTGCGTCGCTGTGTCAAGGTGTTTCGAGCGACGCGTTACGGCTAGTTCGAGTCCGCCGGTTCGTTTCCACAGCGCGTAGTCGGTGCGGCATAGGCCCGACTTCTTGATCTCCACAGCCTTGTGACATCCGGGGGCGCGGCACGTAGGATTGGACACATCAACTCCTCACTCGAGTTGGTCACGACCCCGGCTGTTAGCGCAGCGCGGGGTCACTTTGTTCGTAGGTTTATTCTACCTCTCGCTGACGACGTTGTCTCGGTACGGGTACTTCACGGTGAGCACGAGTGCGACTCTGTCGAGTGCTGGTGTGCAGCCGTCGCCGAAGTCGTGCGTGTGCGGGTCGATGACGCCGGCGTGGATAAGGACGCCTGAGTCGGTTCGGAGTTCGCCCCATGCGAGGTCGGTGCGCTTGACCATGTCGCCCCGATTCGTCTACTAGGTAGAATCTTTCTATGGGGAAGAAGGACGTCGACATGGGGCCGCTGACAGCCGCGTTCGTGAAGCGCGCCGTGCGGGCCAAGGACCTCGATGATCAAGCCCGCTACTGCGACTACGAGGTACTGCAAGCGAAGAACGCTGGCGCTTCGTGGCAGGCGATCATGACCGCCACTGGCTTGTCCCGCCGCGGCATCAGCCTTGCGCTCGAACGTGCCCGTCAGGCGTAGTCGCTTCCTCGCCCGATGCTCTGACCGTCGTCTTCGTCATCCACGCGTGCACCGGAGTTCGTGCTGTTCACGGAGTGAGGACACGACGAACGCCTCGTCGCAGTGCTTGCAGTGCCAGAGGTCGTTCATGCGTCCTCCACGTCGTTGTGGCGGGCGATCCAGTGGTCGCCCTTGGCTGTCATGTCGGGGTTGCAGGGGCAGGGTTCCGTGATGGAGTGCGCGTCCTCGGCGCCGAGGGGGAGGACGTGGAAGATGTCAGTCATCGTCGACAGGTTCGAAGTGGTCGGCGGTGGCGTCGAGCATCATCTCGTTGAGGCCGCGGGCGACGTGGTTTGCCATGTCCGGCGGCGCGATGCGCTTGTACGCCCGGTGGCTGGCGTCGACGGCTTCGGCGGGGATACCGCAGACGATGGCCTGCCAGTCGGTGAGCAGCATCCCAGGGCGTTCATCGCGGATGTGGTCCGCGATCGCGTCTTCCACGGCTTGCAGGGTCTCAGCGCTCACGATGCCTCCTGAGTGCGGGCGATGTAGTCGACGGCGACCCGCACGTCCCGGGTCTCGATGTCGTCGAGCTCGCCGGCCTCGTAGTCGCCGAGGTCGAAGAGTTCGATGTTCCCGTCGTTCATCACCTCGAAGGTGCGGACGTTCTTGTTGTCTGTCCACTCGCCCGAGATGCCGCCGTCCGGAATCGGGAAGAGGTTGCCTGGCGGGTAGTCGAGCTTGTCGAGCGCCGTCATGATCAGCTCGGTCGTAGTGACGGCGAGCTTCGAGATCTTGACCCCGTCGCCGTCGTACCAACCGCCGGGGAGGTTAGCGAGGTATTGAAGCCGCTCTCGCCAAGGTGCCGTCATCGTGGTTCTCCCTGCCGCAAGCCGACTCAGTTCACTTTGCATCATGCATCCCCGTGATGTACGATAGACACATAACAACAGAGAGGAGGAAGGATGAACGAACTGGTCGGGATCGCCGCGATCATCACAGCAATCGCCGCAGTGATCAAAGCAACCGCAGACCTCATCGAAGCGCTCACCAAGCGCCGAGAGAAGTAAGCGGGGAGGCCCGAGCTAAACCAAGTAGCTCGGGCCTCATCCCCCAGTATTTCATCCAACACACCATGACCATTTGGCATTACCTGGCAGTCGCGGTCGCCCTCATCGGTGCGGCGGTCGCGTTCAGCACACTTCCCATCGTGGCGGGGTTGAACGTCGTCGCGGCGGCGCTCGTCATAATTGGCTCAACCCGGAAGGAACGAAAGCGATGATCCCTGAGGTCTTTTCCATCATCGGTGAGGTCATAGCGACGAGCTTCACCGCCATCCCGCTCCCCGCCTTGATCGGCGTGTGCGCAGCGGCAGGTGTCGTGGCATTCATCATGGAACGTCGGCGCGAGCAGTGATCGTCTACCTATCCAGGAAGGAAGTCGCGGAACGCATCGGCGTGCAACAGTCGACGCTCTCCCGGTACAAGCTCCCCGAGCCCGACGCGATGATCGGCACCACTCGTGGGTGGCTGCCGGAGACCATCGACGTGTGGAACGAGGGGCGACCCGGGCAGGGCCGGTGGAGGTAGGTTCCCTGCTCTCGCCGCGTCTACTGTGTGTTGGCTCGCCACGAAGGGCGGGACGTGGAGATGCGTGGGCTGCGGTGGAGCAGGGAAGGCTATCGGATTTCTCAGATGCGGTCCGCGTATCTGGATAAGCCGATGAAGTGTGCCCGCGTTGTGACGCCTGGTGCGGGACGGCCAGGACACCGACCGCCCAAGAACGGCCCGTCGATCCCGACCTGTGAGCCTGAGGCTACGAGCGGGAAGAAAAGCCCCGCCGGTCCCGGAGGACGACGAGGAACTAGAACTTGCCTCAGGCCCGTGTCAGTTCACGTTCGTTACGCCAGAGCCGACGAAGCTCGGGACGCCTGAGGGCTTCTGTGGGCCTTGCAAGTAGCAGCCAGGCGTGAGCCCTTCATGAGGCCGCACCCACATTGCATAGTCGACAGGGATCGAACCTGCGGCCTCCCGTTTTGGAGACGGGCGCTCTGCCATCTGAGCTACGACCATAAGTGCCACACTTCCCACGCTCCGGCTGTGACCACCGGGTGCACGCGCTCACGACGTTGGCACTGCATGCTTGAGTGCCGGTTGTGCGTCTCACCGGCAAGAGCTCGTATTCGGCGGCGGGGTATGCGAAGTCCCGCCTATGTGCCAGCCGACGTTGCGCAGAGTTCCTCATGCGGCCTGCCGGGGCGTCCAGAAACACGAAAAGGGCCGATGCCCCGTAGGACACCGACCCTTTCGCGTGAGAAGCGTTGCGATGACTTCCGGACAGAGTCCTTGACCATCTACTGATGAATGTAGCACATTTGGCGCATTATTTGCGAGGCCTTCCGCGTTTCACCGTGGATTCTGCGGTCAGCACGTCCGCTCCCCACACGCGCTGCACCCCATCCGGGCCAGGTTGCGCCCTCACGCGCCCCTTCTCGATCCACCGGTGAATGGTCCACTTGGTGCGCTTCGCGAGCTGAGCGGCTTCCTGCACGGTGATCCAGGCCCCGTGCTGGCCTTCGATCATGCTGGCGATGTTGCCTCCTTCGGTGCGGGTTTCTGGTCGAGTTCGCGGAACGCGAGGAGCGCGTTCTCTTCGGCGTCGGCTTTGTACCCGCAGTTGGTGTCTCGGCATTTGATGAGGTCGGGCGTGAACGGCAGGCGGGGCGGAAGCCTGACGAGGGTGAGCTTCTGGCAGTTCGGGCAGCGTGAACGGTCGAGGTTCTCTTGCTCGATGCGGACGGTGTGCTTCGTCATGGCGGATCGGATGACGGAGGCGGTGCGGACGGCGTGCGCCGCTCCCTTGGGTGATGCCACCCACCGGTCCACGTCGTCTTTCGTTGCCCCGTCGAGCATGTCCACGACTTCCGCGCGGTCCATCTCCAACGCGGTGAAGGGCACGAACCCGAGCGCGGGCCCTCCCCCGGTTTCCTGCCGGGCAGTGGTGAGGATGCCGTCGGTGAGCTTCAGCCATTCGGGTACGTCCTCGAAGGCGCGCATGATGCGGCCGTAGCAGGAGCCGCACACGTGGCCGCGGATCGCGGGCTTGGGCTCGCAACCCCCACACGGTTCCCCGGTGGCGAGGTCGTCCTGCGCGTCGTTCGACCACCGGTACTCTCGCCCATCGCACTGCGGCTCGTGCTGGCCCGCGATCTGACAGGTGCGGAGGTCAGGTTCGGAGTAGGTGATGCACGCGTGAAAGGTCATTTGCCCTCCCATATGAGCGTGAAGGGACCACGCCAGGACAGGTCGTGGGTGCTGGTCTCGCTCGCATCGTCTCCGTCGTATGCCCGGTACCAGTATCCCGTGGGGTAGGCGTTGCCGACTGGCCCGTGACGCAGCGCGCTCTGCCATGCGTGCCCGAAGTCATCGAGCACAACCGCCCCCGGCTTGAGTTTGTCCAGCTCAATCTGCCCTGAAAGCCGCTTGTACGCTTTGCTGATCTTCCGCTTCATCGTCCCTCCAAGCGTCTGAGGCGGGCTTCCTCGATCCCGTCGAAGTAGCCCGCCCAGTAGTCGCGGTGGTCGCGGCGAGTGAGTCGCCGCCATAGGGTTCTCATTCGTCCTCCGATGTGTCCATGCCGAGCACAAACGCTTGCCGAAACGAGTAACGGGACGCGGCGTGCTCGGCACTCATCCACGTCCACATGATGTGATCCTCGGGGCCGTTCAGTGGGGGCCGGACGACGACCAAGCCGCCCGTGTTGCGTTGCCCCTCACGGAATGCGCGTCGGATGCGGCGGAACCTGCGCCCCGCGGCTCGGTTTGTCATGCGCGGGAAGTTCTCGACCGTCCGCGCCTTCTGCCCTCGGCTCATTCGTCTTCCTCCGGCCCTTCGTATGCCCAGATGGGTGCCCCGGAGCGGATGGTGAGTTTCCGCCCGCCGGGGATGATGATTTGGATGGTGCGTTTGCTGAGCCGCTCGATGAGGACGACGCCTTCCACTTCGCGGACTTCGTTCTTCTCGAGGGCTTCCGGCTTCCGGTTCTCGGGGAGGGTCATGGGTTGCTCCTGAGTGTGTTGATAAGCGCGCGCGGATGGCGGATGGCGCGTATAAGGCATCGGGCCGCGAGGTGGGGCGTCCAGTTCACCCATGACCGGGCCGTGGTGATCTCGAACTCGTTGCCCTTGAGGCGTTCGATGTGCGCCTCGGGTATGTAGATGCGTTTCGTGACGTTCCCGAGTTCGTTGACCTCGTCGATCGCGATAGCGTGCCCTGGCTTCTCGTCCGGGTAGTAGCGCTCTGACGGGCGCGTGTAGAGCCGCAGGTGTCGGTCCGCCCGTTCGTGCCAACGCTTGATGGTTGGGCTTTCCTCACGGGGTAGGGCGTGCACTGGGATGCCGAACAGCGCCGCGTGTAGGTCACCGCTTATCTGGGTGGTAAACGTCGCCGATGTGGTGAACCCGGTCTTGATGGGTGCCAAGTCTTCGATCTCGGCTCCGAACTCGAAACCGTCGCCGACGATGCCAAACGGCTGCCCGTTGAGGAACACGTGCGGTGCCCTCTCGCTGTCGTCCATGTCTTGTCTCTTCCTTCCTGGGGTAAAGCGAAACCTCCCAACCCAGGGAAGGGCGGGAGGTGAGTGGGTGGCGGTCAGCGGCGCTTGGAGCGCTCGACGCGACCATTCAGTGGGTGGGCTTTCATGTCATGCCAGCCTTCATCCCAGATGCAGGTGGGCTCCCAGATGCGCCACTTGCCGCGCCAATCGCAGAGTTCGCACCCGCCGGAGATGTGCCTCCTGATTTCGAAGATGATGCTGATGAGGACGGTAATGAGACTCATGCGGTCCATGCGTTCGGGCTTCATTTCACCTCCTCGTGGTGCCAGTGAGCGCCCTCGTGGTTCGGCATCACCCAGACCATGAGTTGGTCCGGGATGATTTGGCCGTGGCACACCACGCACGTCGTCGGGATGCCGCACGGGAACGGGGTGGAGGAGACGGCGCGGATCACCATGACTCTTTGCCCTGTATCGCTGGCACCGACCTGCCTTGCAGGAACCGTGCGATGAGGAGGTTCGAGCAGTCGCCGCAGAGCGCCATCTTGTCGTCGGCGACCATCATGCGGTTCTCGGTCTCGGTGTGCTTGTAGTAGTGGTTGAGGATGCGGAGGCGCTTCGTGATGACCGTTTCCGTCTCGTGCTGGATGCTCCCCCAGAACGTGGTCCCGAGGATGTTGTCGCGCGTCTCAGCCTCCTCCCCGCATCGGCTGCACTTTTCTAATTCGGGCATGTGTCTTGCCTTCCTATGCGTGAGGCCCACCGCTGGGATGCGATGGGCCTGGATGATGTGGTGGTGCGACTAGACGGGCCAGGTGCCGCCCGTCTCGTGGTCCCTGTGCTTGTCGTGGTCGCCGACCTCGTCACAGGTCAGGTAGTAGGCGTCCATCTGCTCGGGCCGGAACACGTCCCACGAGTAGCGTTCGTCGCCGCACGGCTCCGGAATTGGCTCCAGCAGAGCACGCGAATCGCGCACCTCAGTGAGCAGCGCGGCGACCTCCGAGACGTGAAGCATCAACGTCCCATCAGCCTTCGCTCTCCGCTCGACGAGCGATTCGAGCCCCGCGAGGCGGGCGTCAGAGAGCTTCACGAGGAGCCTCCCTCAACCTCAGTGCGCCAGCGCACGCCCACAGCCGATTCGCGAGGCCCGGGTCATTCGGCCCCACCCGATCCCCGATGCGCTCGACCGCTTCAGAATCACGGAGAGGCGCGTACACGAGGCCCGCCGCGATCAGAGCGTCCGCCCGCCGTAGGGTCTCGGTGCGGTAGAGAGCCCAGCGGTGAACCTTGGCCCAGTCGTGGCCGTCTGCCTCCGCCAGCACGCGCGCTACCCGGTCACGCAAGGACTCAGACATCGCATGCTCCCACGAACTTGTAGCTACCGTGCCAGTTCGAAACCCAGATACTTCCCCGCTTCGGTTCACGACGCCCTCGCTCGTAGGCAACCCAGAAGACGCGGCCACCCGAGATGCTCTTGACCTGCACGCGAGGGAGCGGGTCTTTCCAACCCGTCCGCCGCTCCCAGATGGTCCCCGGTTCGATCTTCTCGCTCACGGCTTCTCGCCTCCCTCAGATGGAAGCCACGGGGTGACACGGCGGGAGACCACCGCGGCCTCGTACGTTCTCGGCATTCGGGCAGCCTTGGCCCGAGCGGATTCCTCGGTGTGCGGTACGAGTCCATCCTCCTGGGATACGCGGCTGGGATCGTCGGCCATGAACACCACGCCCCATTCCTCGGTCGTCTCGGCGTCGAGGAGGGCTGCGTACGCGGCAGCACCAGCGAGGAACGCGGCACGGGCGAGCTCTCGCGCATGCCAGTTCGCATCTTGCTTGGAATGCTCCTCTGCCAGGGCTTCGAGCTTCGCGCGGTCGATGAAATCACTCGTCGTCATCGTCAGCCCCTCCCGTATAGCGGATGCCGGGTAAATTGGGGTCTCGTAGCTGAGGGACCGCGGCGAGTGCTCCACCGCGGACTGTCGCCCACCTCATGCCGGAATCGCCCAGGACTTCGAGTTGGCAGTCGCGGACAGGAACGGGCACCTTGTCCCCGATGTTGTACCGGTGAAGTCCGCGACCCAGCGCCTTCGTCTGCCAGTCGCTTCCGTCCGAAGCGATCATGCTGTCAAACATCCCCATCGCTCTCACCTCCCAGGCCGAGAGAACGAGCGATGGACGGGGCAAGCGGGTAGCCTTCGACGCCCGGGTCGTGCAGCTCATCCCACGCGGCAACTTCCGCCGATGTCGAGCTGGCGTCCGGGTTTTTGTACCCGCCACCGTAGGACAGCGCGACGAGGATCTCGATGCGCTTGAGTTCGTTCGCGCGGTCCTGAGCGGCTGCGAGGGCGAGGGCGGCGTGGGCTGCGGCGAGAGCACATGCGCCAGCGGCTACCTCGTCGTCCCCGTTCTCGAATTGCTCGTCGGCGTAGGCGAGCGCGGTGCGCGCTTCCGCCGCGTGGTCGATTGGTTCATTCATCGGTTGTTGTTCCTTTCGTGGGGCGGCGAACTACGCCGCGAGAGAGTCGAATGCCCGGTCGAGCAAACGAGTGACGGCTTCCGCCGCCTGTTGCGGAACAACGCCATTTCCGAGGGCTTTGAGCTTCGCGTTCCGAACCGCTGGCGCGGTCATGTCCATGTCATCCCAGATTCCCGGCGACGTGACCCATCCCGCGTCGAGCCCCATGAGGAACTCCACGAACGGCGGGTCGAGCTGCGGTTTGCCTTTGACACTCTGCGAGGTGGGCGACGGTGCAGGGCGACCGATGACGGACTGCCAGCGATTGATCGCCGGCTGGTAGTCGCCAAACGCTTCCGGCTTCTGCTCGGTCACGTCTTGCAGTGACACCGTGTGCCCACCCGCTCGGCGCTTGTCAGGGTCTTGCGACCCGCCGCGTGATCCCGCGTACGCATCCGGCGTGGGCAGCAATTGGACGGCGATCGACAAGGGCATCCCCATGCCGTTCCCGTTGATCCCTTTCGCCTTCACCTGCTCCCGACGCGCCAACCACGTTTCCGTACCCTCGCCGTCGTTCGCAACGGATGCCGAAGGTGTCGGGAGGAGGTCGCCGGTCATGGCCAGCACCTGCCCGGTCAGGCGGAGGGTCTGCCCCCGCTCCCGCGCCGTGTCCGGATGCAGCGGCCCTCCCCCGTCCTCGTCAGCCATCGGCGTGCGGAACAAGGCAGGCGGCTCCATCAGAAGAGGCGACTCAGTGAAGCTCCGCCCGAGCTCGCTGGCGAGTTCAGGGAGAGTTCCTTGCTTCCACGCGACGACGAAGACACGGAAGCGGCGGTGGGGCGCGCCAACGGCTGACGCTTCAATGCCCCCCCACTCCGCATCGAACCCGAGGTCGGCCAGGTCCCCGAGAACACGTCCGAGTGCTCGGAGAACAGGTCGGTGGTCGCCGTCTCCCACACATCCCGGGCAGGGTTCCAGATCAGATTCGGCGCAGCCGGAGAGGAGTCCGCGAACATTTTCGATCACCACCAGTCGGGGTTGGAGTTGCTTGATTGCGTTGAGCGTGTCGGACCAGAGCCCGGAGCGGGTGCCGGGGCGCATGCCTGCGCGCCTGCCCGCCAGGCTGAGGTCTTGGCACGGAAATCCCGCCGTGAAGACAGTCGGCCTTGCAACCGTCGACCAGTCGATTTGCGTGATGTCCCCCAGGTTGGGAATGCCTGGGTAGTTGTGCGCCATGATGCGTGACGGGTTCGGGTCGAACTCCGAGTACCAGATGAGCTTCGTCTTGATGCCGAACCGGGCGAGGGCTCGGCTGACTCCGAGGGTTAGTCCTCCATAGCCTTCGAAGCCGCCGCCGATTGTCCAAGGTGTCATCTCCGTCTCCTCCGTTTCGGTTTCGCGGTCCCTGGCACGTCCCAGGTGGGTGGTTTCGGCCAACCGGCAGGCCACGGGAAAATCCCGAGCCGAGCTCTCCGGCGTTCCTCGGCTGTCTCCTCCCGCTCAACAGCCCGACGACGACGAGCCTCGCGACCGCGCTCAGATCTCGTGTCGGTCATTGGAACTGCGCCAACCACTCACGCGGCGACAGGTGGTCACCGAGGGTTTTCCACCCGCCGCCGTCGTTGCTGCAGACGATGCCCTGGATGCCGTTGACGCTCGCCGCGATCTTCGCTTTCGTCGCCGCGTACGCATCCGGGTACTCGGCCACCAGCCCCGGCTCGACCATCTCGGACGCGCACGACAGGAGTACCCCGTAGCGGGTCACGAGCCACTCGATCCACCGAGATCGCCCCTGGGCCTCGCGACGGGCCGCACACGCTCAATCTCACGGTCGACGTACCACCGCGCTTTCTCGAGATCCTCGAGATGCTTGGCTGGGTCTTTGCGTCCGGCCCTCGCGAGGTACTTCACTGCGTTCCCGGAGTTGAACGGCAGGTGCTCGGTGATGTCGATCACCTCTGCACCGTTCGAGAAACCCTTGTAGTGGCCCGGGTTGATTGCGTCACTCACCGCCCACTACTCCCGAACCCCGCCGACCCGCGGATGCTGAGGTTCCCGAGGTCGCGCATGGTCTGCTCGTGCCCCGGTAGTGGGTGTCGTTCGGGTTCCGTGTAGACGGCGTTCTCGGTGAACACGATTTGCGCGATCCGCTGCCCCTTCCTGGCGTGGAACGCGACCTTGCCGTGGTTGATGAGGAGGACGATGATTTCCCCCGTGTACCCCTGGTCGATGACTCCGGCGAGCACGTCGATGCGGTAGTCGCGCGCCAACCCGGACCGGGGGCGAATGTCGCCGCGCCACCCTTCGGGGAGGTTCACGCGGACACCCGTGGAGAACTCAGCCGCTTCGCCAGGGTTCAACCATTTGTCTTCGCGGGACTCGATGTCGTACCCGGCGTCACCCGGGTGGGCTTTCGACGGCGCGTTGATGCCGTCAGGGACAATGAACAGCGACATGGGTCGCCTCCTTCGCACTGGGATGCCCCAAATCGGGGCGTGGTTGACGAAATGACGGGCTAGCAGGCCGAGGAGGCCCACGAACCCGTTGGGAGAATTGAGGCGCTTAGAACGCCTTCTGGCCGGTCGCCTTCCGGAGCGCAGCGATCCGAGCAGCACGACCACACGCGCACGCCATCGAGGACGGCAGCCCACACGTCCCGCACGGCGGGTCCGCGACATGACACCGGCACTGGTCATTGCCGCAGTTGTACGGCGACTTACACCGGGCGCAGCACCGGCTCCCGTAGTTGCGGCGATCCACCGTCTCCGGGGCGTACGACGCGGACAGAGTTCCTTGACGCATCACTCCGCCTTTCAGAATGGGGGTGTCTGGAAGTCGTCGGTAGCGCCGCCCTGCCCCGGTGTCGCCCACCCGGAAGCCTGACCGCCCTGGAATGCTCCCGGGTCCGACTGTTGACGCTGACCGCCGCCGCCCTTGTCCTGCTTCTCCGGCATGAGGCCGACCGTGGCCTGCTTCACGACGATGTTCGACCCGGACTTGCCGTTCGATTCCCACGTCTTGAACTCCGCGTACCCGCTCACGCGAACGAACGTGCCCTTGGGGAGCACCGCCGCGTACAGCTCAGCGATCGAACCCCACAGGGTGGCCTGCACCCAGAGCGTCTCGCCTGTGTCTTCCCACTTGCGGGCCTGCTCGTCGTACCTCGACGGCGTGTGCCCGACGCTGACGTTCAGGAACGCCTGTCCGTTCTGCGTGTGCTTCAGTTCAGCGTCTCGGGCCGTGTAGCCCTCGATTTCAATGCGTGCTCGTGACATGTTCTGTCCGTTCCTGCCCCGTCTTGGGGCGTCAAAAGAACCCCGCCACAGGTGCGTGACGGGGTTGGGTTACTGCGTGTCGAGATGCCCTCGACCCGGTTTCCGTTTGATGCCAGCGGCACGGCGCATGTTCGCGACCGACGACACCGGCCAGCCGAGGATCGCCGCGATCTCCCGGTCCGACTTGCGGAGCTTCACGAGCGCCGCGATCTTCTCGATGGCGGTCACGACTGCCACGCTTCGATAGGCGGCGGTCCGCCACCCCACTGCAACTCCTGAGCGCGCGACATAGGGCCGTTCCATCCGAGTTCGACTTCGCCGGTTTCGCCGTGTCGGTTCTTCGCAACGTCGAGGATGATGCGCTCGTTCGGAGACTCCCCTTCACGGCGGAGCAGGATGATGCAGTCGGCGTCCTGCTCGATTGCCCCCGATTCCCGCAGGTCCGACAGCCTGGGGATACCATCCGCTCGTCCCTCGAGGCCGCGGTTCAGCTGCGACAGCATCACGACCGGCACCTTGAGTGTCTTCGCCATGATCTTCATCTGCCGGGAGAACTCCGACACCGCCTGCTGTCGGTTCTCGGCTTTCTCCGCAGCCATGAGTTGCAGGTAGTCGACGACTACCCCGGCGAGGTTGCCGTTCCTACCGACAGCCCGGGCGAACTCCCTGACGTGTTCCGGCCTGACCTCGGCGCGGTCGTCGATCGCGATGCGGAGTTCGTCCATGCGGTCCCGGTTCTCGGTGACCTTCGCCCAGTCCGATTCACGCAGCCGAGCGTCTTTGAGCCTGCCTACCGGAATGTCGAGGCGTTCCGACATCATGCGGTGGACAAGCTCGATGTCGGACATCTCGAGCGACGAGAACGCGACCGTGCCCGTCTCCGCGAGAGCCACCGCGAGCTGCGCGGCGATGACCGTCTTCCCGACGCCGGGGCGAGCAGCAACCACGTACACGCACCCGGGACGCAACCCGCCGAGCGCTACGTTCAACGTCGGCCAAGGCGTCTCAACGAACGTGTCCTTCGCTGTCAGGCGGGCGAGCGCGTCAGGCATGATGTCCGAGATCCACCGCACCCGCGCTTGTTCCCTGGCGATACCGTCCAGGGCCGCTCGCGCCTTCTCGACGAGCACGACCGGGTCACCGTCCGATTCCGCGAGGTACTTGATGCTGTCCCCCGCCTCACCGAGCCGCCGCTTCACCGCGAGGTTCGCGACGATCTCCGCGTGGAAACCGGCAGACGCGAACGTGACCACATCCCCAGTGAGCTCGTGCGGGTAAGTGACCCCGCCCGCCCGCTCGATGTCTGCGCCAAGCTCCTGCCCGACAGTGATCACATCGACCGCGTCGCCGCGCCGCCAGACCCGCAGGATCGCCTCCCACATGAGGCTGTGCTTCGGGACGTAGAAGTCATCCACCGTCAGCAGCTCGCCGCAGGTATCCATCGCGCCTCGGTCCAGCATCACCGACCCGAGCACTGAACGTTCCGCCAGTTCGTCGCCGATCACTCGTCTTCCTCCCGTCGCTGGAACTTCTTTACCTTCCGGGCTGGCGTGCCAGCCGCTTCCGCGGGCGTGGGCGCTTCGTCCTCCCACCGCCGAGCCCGAATCCATCCGCCGGGGAGCTGCTTGTACTTCTGCTCCTGCGTAGCCGTTCTCAGCGCGTAGTCGCGAGCACCAGCGCACAGCACCTCAAACGTCGGCTTGTGCTTCGACTCCCGGAGCTGCTCCCAAGCCCTGAACGCGTCGCCCTTCGCCTCTCGGCGTGGGTAGAGCTTCCACCACGTCTCGAACGTGTCCGAGTACAGCGGCTTCTCGACTATCGAAGATCTATCCAAATCGGACGATTCAACTGATGGTTCTATAAGAGGAGTGGATGACGCGTTTGTCCGGTGAAGTCGGTCGTCGTTGTCCGGTGACAATTTGTCACCTGACAAAATGGCCGGTGAAGTTCCGACCTGTAGGTAGTACCGGTCGGAAGTCTTGCGCCCGTCCGGGCGACGGCGGTGCGCCCGCTCGACCAGCCCCATGCCCTCGAGCGACTGCACCACGCGTCGCACCGTGCGTTCCGAGTTCCCCGTCATACGCGCCAACTTCTCCTGCCCTGGGAAGCATGAGAACTGCTCGTCGGCCATGTCAGCGAGGGCCACGAGGATCATCTTCTCGGTCGCCTTGATGTCGAGATCCCACGCCCAGTTCACGGCCTTATATGACATGTGCGGCCTCGACCATCTCCTCCGCTTTGCTCGCGGGCAACATGAGCGCCTCACCGATCTCCGCGTAGGTCAGCCCGTGTCCGTGCGCCAGACCGGCGTAGCGGATGCGCATCTCCTCCGCATCCATCACATCCTGAGCGGCGAGACGAAGATGCTTGATGGCCGCGTTTTTCAGCGTCGACGAACGTGCGTTGGTAGCCTCAATCACGATTGAGTCCTTTCTTGATCACCTGAGCCCTCCCGGTCTTTCGTTTCGCAGGCGACGCCGGGAGGGCTTTTGCTTGCTTCGATTCCACTAGAACACAGCGTCGATGAAGTGCGGTAATGGCCGGACGAAGGCCTGTGGATAACGCTGTGGAAACCTGTGTGCAACGCGGCGTGTCGCTGTGGATAACGAGTGGACAGAATCCGCCGCGCTCCACGTCCCGCCCTGATCTGGCGGGGAAGCGCCTGTGGACAAGTGGGTTGAAGCGATGGTTGAAGGTTGCGGATCGAACATGTGGACTATTCACACCTCCTCTCTTGGTCCTTCTGTCGGTTCCCGCGACCCGTCCGGGGTGAGAAGCCACCATCGCCCGTCCGGGTATTGGACGGGCGTTGATTGAGCGCGGATTAGGGTCTTCGCGTGGGTGCTGTCGGGGATGACGCGAATGCCGCGCCTCACCAACTCCTGACGGTGTTCCCCGTGCGCGTCTTCTTTGCCGTTGTTGCAGAGCACACAGGACGCGACGAGGTTGCTGGCACAGTTCAGGACTGCTGCTCCCCCGACGCCTCGGTTCGCGCGATGGTCAGCGACCGTCGCGATCCCGGTGCAGGTGCGCCCGTTGTGGACGCACGCCCCACCGTCCCGGTCGATGACCTGCTGCACGAGCTTGCGAGGCATCGTCGACGGGCGACGAGCACGCTTGACGGGCTTCGGGTAGGCGGTCACGCTGCATCCAGATCGAACAGGGACGGCATCGCATGCTTCCGCTCTTCTGCCTCCGCGTACTTCACTGAATCCGCCCAGTACCCGGGGTTCAGCTCGGACCCGCGAGCACGTCGACCGGCCTTCATCGCGCGCACTGCGACCGTGCCGAGCCCCATGAACGGGTCATAAACCAGGTCCCCCGGGTTCGAGTACCGCTCGATCAGACGGTCAACAATGTCGAACTGCAGGGGGCAGACATGCATCTGGACGTTGCGGCGCACCTGCTCCCCGTTCAGGGTGAGCATCCGATTCACGTCGTGCCACACTTCCGGGTGCCAAGACCCCGGCGCGAGCGACATGAACGTTGCCGGGAGTGCACCTCGCGCATCCAACGCCTCGCCTACCTTGATGTGGGATTCGTAGTCGTACACTTGCTTGAGCGTCTGATCCGTGAACACCCTCGATCGGTCCTCGACCGGCAACGCCGCGAGCTCTTCCGGCGTGATTGGGCGATCCCCCGACGAACGCCAGAACGCGTGCGCGTCGACTTGCCAACGCGCCCGGGTGTACTCGCCCTTGTCTTTCGTGACAGGAGTGTCCGCGTACCCCTTTGATCGGTCGCTCTGCGGCTTGTGGAACAGGAGAATGTACTCGGGTGACCCCGCGCCCATCTTCGTGCCGTCCTTCGCCATTTCCGACCAGCCGAGGCGATATGTCTGGTTGTTCTCCCTCACCACGTCGGTAACGACGGTGATCATGCCCATGTAGTCGAAGCCATGCTTGATGCCGTGCTGGATCGCCTCGACGTGGAACGGGGAAACCGTGGGGATGCCCGCGCCGGTCACGTTGCCGAAGTTGATGCGGTCCTTCACGTGGCAGGCGTAGATGCGGCCCGGCTTCAACGCGTTCCACAGGCCAGGCGTGAGGAAGTCCATCTGCGCCCAGAAGTGGTCGTTGTTGTCGGTGTGTCCGAAGTCGTTGTAGCTGGGCGTGTACTCGTAGTGGTTGGCGAACGGGATGGATGTGACGACCAGATCAAGGCTGTTCTCGTCGATGTGGTCGCGCAGCTCCACCACGGAATCGTTGTGCGCGAGCGTCCAGCCCTCTCCGGACGCTTCGAGCCGTTCGACGCCCATCGAGCGGGTGAGGATTTCGGCCACGTCCGAACGGTTCAGGCCGTGCTCCCTGATGATGTCGGTCATCTTCTCTGTCAGCCCTTCATGCTGTTGCCATTTGCGTTGCAGCTCTTCGACAACTCCACGTTCGGAGTCGGCGTAGATGAACCGCACATCGCAGGTCCGGGTTTGCCCGAAGCGTTGGATGCGGTGCACTGCCTGAATGGCGTCGTTGAACTTGTAGGTGACGCCCACGAACACGGCCTTGTTGCACTGCTGCAGGTTGAGGCCTTGTCCGAGCATCACTGGCTTGCCGATGAGCGCCACGGTTTTCCCGTCGCGCCATTCGTCGATGCGGCGTTCCTTCTCGTCGTCCTCGAGTGATCCGTGCACGGAGGAGTACGAAAGCCCCCGCGAGGCGAGGGCTTTTTCGATTGCGTCCTGTTCGGAGTTCAGGTCGCACCAGATCACGACTTGATCGAGCGGATCGTAGGTGTCGAGGATTCCGAGCATCCGCTCGATGCGCGCCGGTATCGTGTCGCGCTTCTCTCGCGCCGCATCCTTGAGGGACAGCGCGGAGTCCTTGAACATCAGGGCCTGGCCGTCCCGGTCGGTCTGATCGGAGAGCAGCTGCGTTTGCACTTCCTCCCATTGGACTTCGAGCGGTGGGAGGCTGTAACCGGTCGCGTCGAAACCAAGATCGGCCGGCGACTGTAGGAAGATCGCCCACGTCGACAGCCACAGGTGGAACTCCTGCACCTTGTGCGGGTACAAGGTGAGATTGTTGGCCTTCGTCGAGTCTCGCTGGAACCATCGGGTGAGCGCCGCGCCGGTGTCCATGACGCCGAGATATCCGGCGTAATGGATCAGCTCTTTGTAGCGATTCGGTGAGGGCGTTGCCGTGGCGACGAATCGGAACTCGATCCCATCGAACATGGTGAGGAACGACTGGTAGGTCTTCGACCCGAACGATCGGAGCACTGATGCTTCGTCGAGGCTGACGGCCGTGAAGCCGGAGACGTCCAGCTTGCCGTCCCTCACGCTCTCGTAGTTCGTGACGTACACGCCGGGCCCGTCGAGCTCGCTGGTGCGCTTCACGAACTTCGTTTCGATGCCGAGCATTCGCCCGTCGCGTTTGAACTCGCCGCGCACACCGAGCGGCGCGACAATCAGGGCGGAACCACCTCTTGCTGCGAGGATGAGGCGTAGTGCTTCGAGTTGCATGACGGACTTCCCAAGTCCGAACGCGGCGAAGATTGCCCGCCTGCCACCCTTGACCGCCCAACGGACAATAGCCGCCTGGTGATCCTTGAGGATCGGGTTCACATCACTCTCTGGCACGTCGAAGCCGTAGTGCTTCTCGAATGCCACCTTGCCGTGCAAGAACTGTTCGTAGTCGCTCATGCGGCCACCACTCCTTTCGGTTTCTCTGTCGGGTCGTCAAGCGATTCCCACGCCATGAGGGGCACGTACCCTTTCGCCTTGGCGTCGGAGATGCTCCGCGAGACGACGCGTCGCGTTTCGGTGGGTGTGCGCGTCAGGAGCCTGCCTGTGGCCTTCGCGACGCTGTGGGCGAGCCAGGGGCGCACGAACTGGTTCCTGCCCGTGCATGCCGCTACGAGGGACTCTCTGGACACTCCCGCTTCGTCGGCGATGGCCTGCTTCGACCATCCGAGGAGCGCGAGCCCTTCGACGCGGCGCTTCGTGCCCGCAGCAGGGATACGCTTCGTCGCGAACAAGTTCAAGCGCACCCCCAGCACGGCGGCTTCCGTCTCGACCGTGCACTTCCTCACCCGCTGCAACGTGAACACCGTCGACAACGGCAACCCCGCCGCGTCAGCGATCGCAGACCACGTCATGCCGCCAGCGAGCAACGACAACGCATGGTCACGGGCAGGGGTCGCGTCCACCCTCACGAGCAGGCTTCCGCGATGTTCGCGAACCGCCAGAAGATGACGGCCCGGTCGGCTTCGTACATGACATCCGACCAGTCCCCGACCACCGTGTACTCCCCGGTTTCCGTCTGCCAGGTGGCTTGCCATTCGCCGTTGCGCTTGCGAATCTCGGGTCTCATGCGGTCA
The DNA here is from genome assembly GCF_049707175.1 of Pseudoclavibacter helvolus. Classification (GTDB taxonomy): domain Bacteria; phylum Actinomycetota; class Actinomycetes; order Actinomycetales; family Microbacteriaceae; genus Pseudoclavibacter; species Pseudoclavibacter helvolus_A. The sequence goes on from NZ_JBNAFM010000001.1 coordinate 75,222, forward strand.
CCTTTCCTTCCTGGCAATCGGGGCAAGCGTCGCCGTACAGGTCCGCGACGTGCCAGCCGCGTTCGCGCATCTCGTCTGGAGTGGGTAGCCCGGACTGCGTGAACGAAAGCTCGAACTCGGGCCTGCCGCACGAGTCGCAGTGCCACGCCCACACCGGCTGCGATACGTGCTTGCGGGTCATGCGGTCACCTCCCGAATTGTGATGATCGCGCCGGACCAGTCGTCGTAGCGCTTGTAAGCGTGGAGGTCGGTGATTCGGGCGTCGTCGCGGATAATCCCGGCGGTCGTGAGGGCATCTTCCGTGGAGCGCACGAGCTTCGACAGATCGGGTGCGACGGTCGGGTGCACGCGATCCTTCGGGGCCGACTTGGGGCGGACCTGCACGAACACCACGTCCAACAGCAGCGCCCCATCCAACGGCGTCCAGCCGTCACCGACAGCCTCTTTCCCCGCGGCCTCCACGTCCCGACGCCACGGCTTCACGTACTTCGACATCTCCACCATCACCCCCGGACGAACCGCACGCTTCGACCCCTGAGGGGCAGGACGACCGACCACCGAAAACGAAACACCGCCCGGAACCGGGAACGGTTCGGGCGGCGAAGACGGCGCGGAATGGTTAGGTGGTTTCATCGCCTAGCCTTCCGTCGCGCTTCCTCACGATCCGAGATGAGCGCCGCGTACTCATCCGCACTCAGGAGCAACTTCTCCACGTCGTCCGCGAGCGTGCATTCCCCACACCAGGACTCCTCGGACGCGAGCTTCAGCAGCTCTGCCTTCAGATCGGTGACCTCGCGGGCCTCGGGCCACCCCGGGATCTTGGAGAGGTCCATGAGCGGCTCAGCGTCGCTGTCGGGAAGCATCCCGTAGGCCGCGCCGGCAGGGTACTCGCCCGGATGCACGCCGCGCTCCACGAGCCACCCTCCGATGATCTCCAGGTTCTCGATCTTCGGGGCCTTCGGTTCCTCGCGGGCATCGGGTTCGAGGGCAAGCTCGGCGAGTTCGGCAAGCACAACGTCCACGCCAGCCATGAAATCGTCAATGGACTCAGCCCGGGGGCGGGGAGAGAGGTAGTCGTACCGCTGCTCCGCCACAGTCCTCAGGTGCTCCCGGTCGGGTCGCTTCGCGCGCTCGTCGGTCATCGCAGCCTCGAACTCGGTCTCTGCCTGGACTCGTCCGCAGGTTGGCTCTCGCTTCCATGTACAGAACTGGACGTACGCCTCTTTGAGGTCTGCGATGGTCGGCGTGTATTCAGCCACGTTCTTCCTCCTGTTCGTTGAGTTGTAGCGCCCGGTCGAGGGCATCGAGGGAATGGCCCGCGGCATCGATGACGGCTTGTGACGCCCGCAGGATCTCGTGCGTCGCCTCGTACTTCGCTTGCGACTGCCCCACGAGATCCGACACCACCGCGAGGCGGGCTTTCGCGACACGCATGTCATCCCGAGCTGCCTGCACCTCGTGGCGCTCCGTGAGACCCGTCATGACGGGTCCGCGGGCGGATAGATGCGGTGAGCGGACACGATCGCGTCCAGGAAGTGGTGCGTGTCGTCGGTCGTGACGAACGAGATCGGCTCGTTGTGGACAACGAAACAGCGCACGTCCTCCTGGTTGGCCGTGGTCACCGACCACAGTTCGCCGGGCTCCGCGTCCTGCCAGGGCTTCGGCTCCGGGTGAGCGGCGAGCCATGCGGCGACAGTCGACTCTGCATCGCCAACCTCCGTATGCAGTCCGCCCTCGATGAAATGCGCCATCCAGTGATCACCGTCCGTTTCGTCCAGGATCAGGAGGCGATCGTCGCCATACCTGTAGACCACACGTTCCGGCTGCTCCGGGTCACGCCACCGGTCGAGCCTTTCGTCAGCCTGGGCCTGGAAAAACTCGCGGAGACCTTCAACCTGTCGAGGATCTAGGTAGGTCCGGATCGCCTGTGGCGTGACGTGTCCGGCAACCTGGCGCGGGTTGTCGTCTCGGACCGACATGCGCGAACTTCCGTCTGACGCGTGCTGGTAGACCTTCACCCCGTTGCTTGCCGTGTATTCGTTCACAGCCTTCCTCCCTTCCTTTTCCCGATCCGCACACTCGCCAACAGTTGAGACGACGTGACGATGAACGCGAGGAACTTCACGAAGCGGGTCATGAGGTGGTCTCCGTGTTCTCCTCAGCCGAAGCCGCGACCTGACGCGGAGCCGTGTTCTCGAGGCCCATCGCCTCCCACAGTCCGTCGACGGTGAACCCCGGGAACGCCTTCCGCTCCGGCAGTTGCAGGGCCACCGAGCGGACGCCCGTGATGAACACCTGCCCGCGCTCCGGCATCTCGATCACGCCGTCGACCTCGTACGGGAGGCCCTTCTCCGACTTGATCTTGTCCGCCTTGATCGGTGTCGGCTTGCCCCGGTCGTCCATGACGGTGACCGCTTCCAGACGAGCAGTCATGAGCGACGGCCCGTTGTGCGCGAGGATCGCCTGCACCGCATGCGAGTGGTACTTCTTCGCCCGGTTCCAAAGATCCATCGTCACGACGCCCTCAGCGCCGTTCTTCGCGCGACTGTTGGCCGTGGTCTGCGCCCACTGCGAGCACTGCTCCCACAACTTCGTCATGGAATCCACGACCAGCAGCGTCGGCTTCTCCGGATCATGCGGAAGCGATGCGACCTCGGACAAGACACGGATGATGTCCGCGACCGTGCCGTTGTGCTCAACGATCTCGAAATCCGCACCCGGGATCGAGCCGTACTCGTCCGGGTCCGTCTCCCCGATCCCCACCCACAGGGTGCGACCGATGCGAGGCGAAGCGGACGCCTGAGCGCACGCCCACGACTTCCCCGTCTTCTCCTGACCAGCGATGAGCAGCGCGGGCCACGACGGCTTCCCGGACGGCTTGCGTGTAGTGAGTGTCATCTCTTGAACCTCTGTTCTTCTTTCTTCGGCGTGAAGTGACGCCGGTTGCCGTTCTTGTCTTCCTTCCACGTGTGCAGAAGGGTCGAGTTGTTGGGGTCGATGAGGTGCGTCGCGTCGCGCATGAACTCTTCGAGTTGGAACTTCGCGTCGGCGATCTGCTCGTCGAACTCCGCGACCGCTTGACGCTTGAAGATGGATGTCTCGACCAACATCGCCCACGCGTCGAACGCGTCAGTGTCGGCAGTGATTGCCTTCTCGAGCGACTGCGGGTAGAGGGCGGCGAGGTCATCGCCGAGGGAAGCCGCCGGCGGTCGACGCTCAGCGACGCGCTCCATGAGATCCTTCGCGGCGGCGCTCAGTGCGAGCTGCCGTTCCCGGTCCGGCTTGAGTCGGTAGATCTCGAAGTCGGTGCCGTAGTGCCAGACGACGAGGATCGCCTCGTCGGCGTCGAGCACGAGGCACTCCACGTCTTCTTGCGCGAGGTATTGCGGGAGCGGCCCCTTGTCCCATTTGTCGCGCATGAACGGTGATGAGGTCTTGAACTGCAAAGGCACGCGCTTCCCGTCCGGCCTGAGCAGGACACGGTCGAACGTGGCGTGCAGCCATGGGTGGTCGGAGTTGCGGGCCATGTATCCCGGCTCGATCGTTCCGAGTTCGGGGTGAAACTCTCGCACCCATCCGTCGATGAGCGGTTCTGCGGCGTGAGTGACGTACGCGAGTGTCGGGTCGAACGGAATTCCCCGCCCTATCTTCGACAGGTACACACTCAGCGGGGTTTCGCCGAACTCGGAGAGGCCGATGATTGGTCCTGCCTGCGACGCACCAACGCTGCCTTTGCGCTCCTCGAGCCACTCGGGGGTGTCCGGGGTCACGTCGACTCGGATCAGCGTCATAGGTACTCCGTTCGTTCCTTGTCTCGGCCCGCGTGTTCGCAGTCGGGGCAGTCCCAGTACGCTTCCCCGACTTCCGGGTCGGACTCGATTTCGATGAGGCCGTGGAAGCCGCAGTCGCAGTCGCGTATGGCCGTGTTCCAGGACCGCATCTGGCCGCTGGACCTAGCCACGGTCGCCCCTCGGGTGCTGCTCCCACAGTTCGTTGCTCGTCCACAGGACGGTCTTCACGACCAGGCGTGCACCGACTTCGACGACGGGGATCGCGAGCATGTCCCGCACCCACAGCCACGACTCGTGCTTCTCCGACCAGACGACGCGTTCAGGGGTTTGCAGGGTCAGAATCAAGTCGCGGTAGTCGAGGCCCGCTTGTGCCCGCATCTGCGACCACCTCGCGATGGCGTGGGTTGTGGTCTGCAACCGCTTCATGTCCATGTCGGGTTTCCCGGGGCGTTTCACGCCGAGGTGGTATTCGTCGTGGGGTTTCGCGTACCGCTCCTGAATTTTGCGGACGGTGACGCCGGTGGCTCCCCATTTGTGGTTCTTGTGGTGCGTGAACCAGCCCCCGTCCGGGAACTGCCACGATTCCGTGGTTGGTGTGGATACGACCTTCCGGCCCCCGCATTCCTCCGCCGCCCGCCGAAACCACGCGGTTGGGGACTTCGGCTTAGCCACACCACACCTCGGCAGCCGTGGCGGCTCGGATGCGCCGGTTCTTGGTCGTCGCTGGCCCGTCGTATTCGGCGGTGAGGCGTTCCATGATGGGTGCCGTTTTCGCGTGGCAGGACGTGATGATGTCGGCGACGCAGGGCGAGCAGAGCATGCCGTGCGTGCCTCCCAGGGGCACGTCGCATCGGTCGCAGTGACGGCGGCGCATTTTGCCGGGTTCGCCGCGCATGAGGGAACCTGGGATGGCGAGAGTTGGAGTGGACATCGGTGTCCCTTTCGTTTAGATGTATTGGATGGGTCAGCGGAACGCCCGGACTCGAACCGGGTAGACGCCTTCACGCTCGCTCCGACCGCCGAAGCGGTTCCATGCCCTGCCTGGCCCTGCCTCGGCGTGCCTAGCCATGACTTGCCCAGCCATGCTTGGGGAGGCTCTTAGCTCTCGCGGCTCTTTTCGAGGCGTGCGAGACGTTCTTGCAGCTCCGCGATTTCCGCGTCGGAGCGTTCCTGTTTCTTGGCGACGGACACGACGGCCTTCTCGATGTTCGTCTGGCGCACGTCCATGCGGCGGTTGAAGTCGATCTGCAACGCGAACGCCTGCCCGGTGGCTTCGACCACACGGCGCAAGTTCGGGTCCATGCCGTTCATGTCGACCTTCTGCACCGTCTTGCGACCCCGCTTGAGCGCTCGGGTGGAGCGCTTCTGGAGCTTGTGCGCGAGGCGTACGTGTTCGTCGGCACGCACGATGCGGTACCCCTGGTTCTGGACCGCCTCGACGGCGTGCAGGTCCACGTCGAGGAACTCGATCGCGGCGTTCCGGACGGCGGCTTGCACGACGACTCGTTCGTCGTCGGGGTCCACGCCGAGCGCTTCCGCGAGTTCGTTGTACGCGACAACATCACCGGGGCTGTGGAGCCTCAGCACGTCGAGCGCGAGCTCCCGCCGCGACTTCTCCCCGACCTTTTCGAAGCTCACTTCACGACCGCCTCGAAGCGCCCGTATCGGGGACGCCAGTCACCGACGCCGATGTATGCGCCGGCGATCTGCGCGAAGTTCTCCACGTCCTTCTTGTCGAGCACGTTCGGGTCGAACGCACCCTCCACTTCCGTGGACCACTCGGTGAAGATCGGGCGGGTGCGGGTGATGCGGCTCATCTGCTGCTTCACGGTGCGGCGGAACACGAAGTTCTGGTCGGCCCACAGCCCGTCGATGCCGCGCGGGCCGTCGTAGATGAGGGGGTTCTCGTTGGTTGTGATGAACAGCCCCTGCTCGACCTGCTTGCCTTGCTTCGACTTGCGGGCAGCTTCGACGAGCGACTTGAAGATGTTGTCGCCGGGGAGGTACGGGCCGACCGTCTGATCGAAGTAGAGACCACCGAGGAACTCGAGACGGCTCAATTCGAGGTCGTCTTCTTCCGTCTTCCGCTTCTTCGCGGACACGAGAGCCTTGGCCTTGGTGATCGGGTCGAGCTTGTCTGCCAGACGGGAATTGTGCATGAGGATCGGGGCGGTCCCGGTAAGCTCGATAACGAATTTCTGCATGAGATTCTCTTTTCTTGTGATTGAGGCCCCGCGAGCGGTAACTCGCGGGGCCTTCTCCTTGCGTTGCCGCGCCATGCCCAGGCACGCGTTGTCACGCCATACCCAGCCCTGCCACGATTCGATTTGCTCTTTCGAGCAGCGCCAGCCGGGGACTCGAACCCCGCGTGTATGCCGTCCTGACGTATCCATGCCTTGGCGCGCCTTGCCGCGCCCCGCCGTGCCAAACCTAGGCTCGCCCTGATTTCCCTTTCGGGAGCGGGTGCGGGAGGAATCGAACCTCCCCGTGAACCGTTCACCCAACCGCGCCGAAGCGCCCAAGTCCTGCCGAACCCTGCCTGGCCCAGCCTGGCCACGCCGTGAGCGCGTGACCCGGGGAATCGAACCCCAGCGAAGACCATCGCCACTTCCATGCCATGCGGTGCCATACCGTGCCTCGCCAAGCCTTGGCGTGCCTCGACAGCGCCGGTCGGTGGAGTCGAACCACCGAACTGCGACCATCACCAGCGTGTGTGCGATTAGTCAGACGCACCCCTGAAAGCCGAGACCTGCCATGCCGTGCCACGCCCTGCACAGCCCGGCCACGAGAAACCTGTTGTCACCGCACGGGACAGCTGCTCTCGCCGTAGTGCGCGTTGAACCCATGGCACTGAATCCACGTCGGCGGGCCGGGGAGTTCGATCTCCCAGTACGTGGCCCCGCGTTTGGGTGCGGTGCCGTAGTTCGTGCCGTAGGACTTCGACCAGCCACTGCCGCGAGCGTTGACCTCGTAGATGTCCGGCGCGACCCGGTACCGGATCGTCAGAATGTTGCCGTTGATCTCGTACGTGCCCGCCGTATCCACGCACACCATCGACTTCCGCACCGACGCTGCCGCCAACGGGGCCGCAACCGCCACAGCAACCACCGGGACAGACCAAGCGGAGAGGAGAGAGCGGCGGTTCATGCCTGTTCCTCGCGCCACGTGTCGCCGAAGTCGTCATGGAAAACCAGCGCCTTCGTGACTTCCTCCGCCGTCACGTGGTCGGCGTTCACGAGATCCCAGAACTGCCCCGTCGCTTCCCGCACGGCTTCATCAACGATGTCGTCGAGCCGGTTGCGGATGCGGTTCTCCCTGCTCGGGTTCCTGATGCTCACGCTGTGACTGCGCGAGACACCCGGATTCGTGCGCGGCCCGGTGAGCCGCAGATGCTCGTCCGAGAGCGCCTCCGTGGCGAACGTCTCGCCGCACGTGGAGCAGACGCTGTAGTCCTTGCCCTCCACTGGATCAAACTTCGTTGTCGTCATTGCGACCTCCATGTCGTCGTTGTTCTTCCGTGCGACGCCGGGGTGCCGATCCCCGGTGGAAGCACACCCGCTCGGGGTTCCTGTGCCGCCGCTGCATGCCTCGTGCTCGCTTAGCCCGCCACGGGCACCCCGAAGGGCCAGCTACATGCGTGTGAAATGCGCGCCTCGTGCTCGTTCAACCCCTGAGGGGCACCACAGAAGGGCCAGCTACGCGCTTGGTTTTCACCGGAGGGACATACCTCCGGATCTTTGACATGCCCACTCGCGTGCTGGATACCGGGATTGCTCATCGGCTGCTCCATATCGACCCGGAGGTCAGGCTGGACGACGCTTCAAACGCTTTCCGCGAGGGGCTATATGAGGTTGTTCAAGGCCCGTGGCACCCGTTTTTGGGTGCACGAAACCAGCCCACCCACCCGGCTTGACCCGGGAAGGCAGTGACCGTGACGGTCAGATAGGTGCTACTTGTTGCGGCCCAACAGGCCAGGGAGAGAGATCAGGACGAGGCACACGCCCAAGGTCAGGGCGGTCGCGAACTGCCAGGCTTCCGGGGTCACTCCCGCCACACCACCCGACACGGGCCGGACAGGAAGTAGGCGACGACCGCCACGAGGAGGAGACGCATCACACACGCTCCCGGTTGTTCAGGTAAGCGAGAGTCGCGAACACGGCAGACATGGCCACGATCGGGAACATCGGAGGGAAGACGGCAGAGACGACAACCAGGACCAGGGACGCGACCAAGACGGTGCGGGCCAGACGAGTGGGGCGGGTCACGACTTCCTCCCATGCTCAGAAGCCACGACTGCACGAGCGGACAACCCACCAGCGAGGTGCATAGCTTCCTCCGGAGTCAGGCAAGTTTTCCCGAGCCAAACGCGGCCACCGACAGACCGAGGCGTCTCGCGCGGATATCCGCTCTCCCAAACCGAAGGTGCTGCCGGCCCGGTCGAAGAAGGAACCCCCGGACCGGCAGCGTCTCCTACGCTTGGCGTAACGACATCGGGAGTGCCAGCCCCCGAGCCACCAACCGAAGGAGAACCATGCCCGCCGCCATCCGCTACGACGGACGAGACTTCATCACCGCTGACGAAACCGCTGAGTCCCTCGAAGCCCGCGTCCTCGACGGCCTCCGCTCCGCCGCCGAAGCTGGACTCAACAGCACTCTCTTCCGGATCGACACCCCGGACGGGGTTGCCGTCCTGAACATCAATGCCAACGTGCCGTTCGTCCTGTTCGACACGAGCGGGAGCCCGGTAGACGCGTAGAGCGTCACCCTTCCTCGGCGCGTTTGCGGCGAGCGTTTCCACTGCCGTCGCGATGCGTTCCAACAGCGCGTCGCGACGGTCGTCGCGTTCCCACTGGGTGCTCGTAGAGATTGCCATGGTCATGCCTCGATTTGTGCTGTTGCGGGCGCGAGTGCGCGGCGGATGGCGTCAATGCCCTTCGCCGTGATGCGCACCTGAGGCGGTGCGAGCTGCTCTTCCCCGTTGGTGCGGACGATGCGGAACGAACGGATGCGCTCCGAGATCAGCCCCTGGTCAACGAACCGCTGGTAGGGGCGACTGGTCGCGTCGATCCACTTGTTCTCGCGGAGCCACTTGAAGAGACGGTTCTGCCCGATCTGCACACCACCACGGGAGAGCACCTGCGCGGCGTCACGAGCGCTGTAGTCGCCGGAAGCGGATGCGAGCTTGTCCCATGAGGTCGCGGCGGGTTCGAGTTCAGCGATGCGGTTGTCGCGAGCCTCGATCGTCGATGCGGCTTCGAGGAGCGCACGGGCCATGAGTTCCGGGCCGGTGAGCTCCGCGATCCCGTACGAGCCGGTCTTGCGGATGGCGGGGATGACCTCGTGTGTGATCCAGCGGCGGAACGGCTTAGCCGACTCGATGCGGCTCCGGATGATGGCCGAGTAGAGGCCGGCTTCCGAGATGACGGTGAGGGTCTGCTCGCCGCCAGGGGTCCGCACATTCTGCGGACCCTTCTCGTCGTCGTCGAGGTTGCGGGTGAGGTCGTATGCCTCGCGGTATCCGAGGACTCGTGCCACGTCGGCGGCGACGAACCAGATCGCGTCGTCGATGAGTGCGGTCCGGATCTCGATGCCCTTGTAGTTGAACAGGTCGAGTGCTGTAGTCTGCTGGTCGATGGGGTTCGGCATTCTGATTGCCTTCCTTGTCTGGGTCCGACGTTGGCGCGTCGGGCCTTTTCGTTTGGGTCAGCGGCCTCGCGAGCGCTTCTGCGCTCGGAGTGCCGCGAGCGTGGGGCGACGGGGGCCTTCTAGCCATTCGTCCACCCACTCGGGCTTCGTCAGCCACTTGCCGCGCGGAACGCGCTGGTGGCCTTGGAGTTCTCCCGACTTGAGGGCCTTGCGGATCGTGTCTGGGTGACGCCGATATTCCTCGGCAGCTTCATCGACGGTGAGGTACGTCACGATGCGGCTCGCGTTTCCTTGAATGCATCGACGATGACCTCGGTGACCTTGGCGAAGTACGCCCTGGACCCGTCAGCCTTGCCTCGCTCGACATTGGAGAGGTACGACTCCGAGGTGTCCGCACGTACCGCAATATCGGCGAGAGTCAGCCCAGCTTTGATCCGCAGGACTCGGAGGGCTGCGCCCGCCGAGTTGTCTGCGTCATTGCTGTTCATCATGAACATCACACTACGCGCTGCTGTTCACGCTGTCGACCAGGCGTGAACAGATTTCACCCTGACGTTGTGCTCCATGGTCAAAACCTGCTAGGTTTTTCCCGTAACTACCGGGACAGATGGGAAAAAGAAAAAATGTCACCAATTCGGCTCGCCGGGGCATCGCCTGAACAGCGGCTCGAACTTGGGCGCAAGGTCAAGTCGGCGCGTATTGACGCGGGACTTACTCAGACCGAACTCGCGGAGGCCGCCAATGTGCACCGCCGCACCATCTCGAACATGGAGAACGGCGTCTACGCGCCGCAGGAAGATGTTCTCCGCAAGGTGTACGTCGTCCTCGGCATCCCGACCAATGACGATGCGCCAGACCACGACGTCGAGCAGTACCTCGGCATGATCGGCGCGATGCTCGGGCAGATCCCCAAGGGTCGCCGCCTTGTCGTCGTTAACCGCATCACGGCGATGCTCATGAGCGAAGCCGTGTCGAATGTCGGTGGTTCCGACGATGCTGTCGTCACGCCCTTCGCAGCAGGAGACGACGACACCCATGAACAACTGGACCCGGACACCGTATGACCCGTACGCGCATGCCATCCGCCTCCGCATCCCCGTGGTGTGGGAGGAAGACCAGCCCGAACCTGGGCGATGGCACGCGCCGTGGCACCTGATCATCCTTCGATCAGGCATGCCGCCCATCCAAGACCGATGCATCCTTGCCCACGAACTCGGACATGCATGCATGGGCCACACGACATCGACACCCAAGCAAGAGCGCCAAGCTGACCGCTGGGCCGCCACGCACCTCATCACCGCCGAACACCTCACACACATCGCGGCGTTCTCACCTGACCCGGGAATCTGGTGCCGGGAACTACAGGTGACCCCTCGCATCCTCGACACCTACCTAGCACTTCCGGAGGGAAGACAATGGCTTTCGCAGAGAAACGGAAGGGTGGCTATATAGGCCGCTACCGTGACGCTGACGGCGTGAAGCGCACGATCCCCGGCATCTACACGGCGAAGAGTGAAGCGCTGCGAGATGCCGCCGAAGAGGAAGCCAAGTCGCGGCGGCACGGGTGGATCGACCCTAAGGGCGCTCGGATGACATGGGCGGAGTGGTGCGAAGAGTGGTGGCCGACCCGTTCGGCGTCGGCCGCAACCCTCAAAGACGAGGTCTACATCCGCGACGGCAGGCTCCTCCCCCGGTTCGGGAAGATCGAGCTTGGCAACATCACACCGCACGAGATCCGAAAGTGGACAGCGGAGATGCGCAAGGAAGGTCGCGCGCCATCCACCATCCACAGGTACGCGAACGTGCTCTCAGTGTCCATGTCAGGTGCTGTCGACGCTGGCCTGATCGCAACGAACCCAGTAGCTCGAGTGAAGATCGAGCGGCAGCGCGTATCCGCGGAGCGATACCTCACTCGCGAAGAGTTCGCGGCAATCGCGGACGAGCTCAAGGGCGGCGACCTCGCCGTCGCGAACTTCCTCGTCGGCACAGGCGTGCGCTGGGGAGAACTCGCCGGCTTGCACACGACCCGTCTTGACCGGAAGCGAGGGAACGTGCGTGTCATCGACGCTTGGGTGGGCAAGACCCGGGCGATCAATCCGTACCCCAAGGGCAAGCGGATTCGGGAAGTTCCGGTGCCGGACTGGGTGCTGGAGTCACTCAAGCCGCAGTTGCAACGCGAGTTGACGTGCGGGTATCGACACTCAGCAGGCAGATGCGAGGGCGCGCTGGTCTTCTACGGCGTACTCGGTGGCGTGATGGATGTGGCGACCTGGACGAAACGCGTGTGGGCACCAGCGGTGGCGCGCGCGGATGTTGGTCATGTCCGCGTGCACGACCTGCGGCACACGTACGCGTCTTGGCTTCTACAAGATGGCGTTTCACTTGCTGAGGTCGGGCGGCTGCTAGGACACATGGACCCGTCGACCACTCAGAGGTACGCGCATCTCGCGGAAACGAACCGTTCTCAGATTCTCGCGGCGATGCGGAAACCTGGTGGGCAGGCGGTGGGCAGAGCCGTTTCCGGTGAAACCCGACTACGCCCAACGATGTGACGCTAGGCAAAGAAAAAGGGCCGGTCACGCCCGAAGGATCATGACTAGCCCTGATGTGACCCGAAGACCGGATTCTCGATGCGAACGAGGCGCGCTACCAACTGCGCCATAGGCCCTGACGAACCGAAACATTACCACCAGGCGTGTCTGACCACAAAACCGATGCGCCCCACATCTTTCATCCTCCCCCTCGGCCTGGCACGAAGCTTCCTTGTCGGGAAACGCTCAAAAAAGCGGCTTGAAATCAGAGAATTGGCATGAGCTTCTTGACTACGCATACTGCAATGGTTGGAACGGTCCGAGAATGTGTACCATGACGGACTATGCGCACCGCCGGACTGCTGCCAACGTGGCAACGAGACTCCCACACCCTGGTCCTCGAGGCCGACATCTCGCCGCCTCCCGCGTTGCTCCCGGCCGCGACCACGCGTTCACCCCGCGAGCACGGGCAGCCGCTCGAATGGGAGCCCCACGCGCATCCCGTCAGCCAGCTGCTCTCCGTCCGACGGGGGATCATGAAATTGGTGGTCGAGCGCAGCGTGTGGGTCGTTCCGCCACACTTCGCAGTCTGGGTGCCAGCCGACACGTTGCACACCAGTCGCACCTCGGCCCACTGCGAGTTCCAGGCGACCTTCTTCTCAGAGCGAGAGTCCTTCCTGCGGCCACGGGACGCCTATGGCGTCACGGTCACGCCGCTGCTCCACGAGCTCCTCGCCCGCCTGCGGGCGGCAGACCTCACCCAAGTCCAGCGGCGGAACATCGAGCGGGTCCTCTTCGACAACCTCACGCCGGCCGAGCACGACCTGCGCGTGCGCATGCCCCGCGACAGTCGCATCCTGCCCATCACCGAGGCCCTCACGACGGAACCCGGCGATCGGCGATCGCTGGAGGACTGGGCGGAATCGCTCGAGTTCAGCAGCAAGACGCTCGCCCGCATCTTCCAGAACGAAACCGGAGTGTCGTTCCACAGCTGGCGCCAGCTCCTGCGAGTTCAGTCGGCGCTCGAGCAGCTCTCAGAGGGCGCAAGCGTCGCGCTGGTCGCAAGCACGCTGGGCTACGCGCAGACGAGCACGTTCATCGATGCCTTCAGGCGCGTCCTCGACGTGACTCCCGGCCAGTATCGGGCGCACGCGCTCGCAACCTGACCAGATCGTCACACGGCGAGCCGAGGCCCTCGCCGCCGACCAGCAGATCGTGGAATACTGGACCAAGGCAAGCCTTGCCTGCGTTCGTCTGATGCACGATGAAGTTGGTACCACCCATGCGACACCACCCAGCGATCACCTCTCGCGAGGTGTTCCCACGCACATGCACGGGCGCGGTCGGCGCTTCCTCGCGTGAGGCAGCATGAGCGGCGAGCTCCGGGCCGCTGAGCTGACGGTCGCTTACGATCAGCGCACGATCCTCGAGAACCTCGAGGTCACCATTCCCTCCGGCTCCTTCACCGTCATCGTTGGACCGAACGCCTGCGGCAAGTCGACGCTGCTGCGGTCGCTTGCGCGGCTCCTCCCAGCGGCCAGCGGGCAGGTCCTCCTCGACGCCACCGACATCCGCACGCTCAAGGCGAAGGAACTCGCCAGGCGCGTGGGCCTCCTCCCCCAGACCTCGATCGCTCCAGACACCATCACGGTCGCCGACCTCGTCTCCCGCGGACGGCACCCGCACCAAGGGCTCCTGCGACGCTGGTCCCACGACGATGACCGGGCCGTCGAGGATGCGCTCGAACGCACGGGACTGACCGAGCTGGCCGAGCGCAGCGTCGACGAGCTCTCCGGAGGTCAGCGACAGCGGGTGTGGATCGCCATGGTCTTGGCCCAGGACACGCCCGTCGTGCTGCTCGACGAGCCCACCACCTACCTCGACCTCGCCCACCAGATCGATGTACTCGAGCTCTGCGCGGAACTGCACCGACAGGGCAAGACCCTCATCGCCGTGCTGCACGACCTCAACCAGGCAGCGCGCTACGCGACGCACCTCATCGCGCTCAAAACGGGCGAGCTCGTGGCAGAGGGCCCCCCGACCAGCGTCGTCACCGAGCAGCTCGTCGCCGACGTCTTCGGCGTGCGCGCCCGCATCGTGCCAGACCCGGAGACCGGCACGCCATTGGTCGTTCCCCTCGCGCGGGCTGCCATTGTGCACCACGAGCACGCCGCAGTACCGGCATGAGCACCCAGCACACGCCCTTTCCCCCGTTCGTCACCAAGGTCAAGCGGGTCGCGCAGGTCTCGCCCAGCTACGTGAGGATCACCCTCGGCGGTGACAAGCTCGAGCACTTCGCCCCGCACGGCAACGACCACCGCATCAAACTGGTCCTCCAGCACGCTGACGGCTCCTACGGCGACTTCGGCATCAAAGACTCACCGCCGCCATCCCTGAACGACTGGTACTCCCGGTGGCGCTCCCTCGCCGACGCCGAGCGCAACCCCATCCGCACGTACACACCGAGCGCGGTGCGCCCCGACGAACGCGAGATCGACATCGACTTCGTGCTCCACGAGCCAGCTGGTCCGGCGACCGCATGGGCCGCGTCGGCCCGGCCCGGTGATGAGCTGATCGTTGTCGGACCCGATGTCCGCGCCGAGGACTCCACCGGCGGCATGGACTTCCAGCCGCGCGGCGCCCGTCGGCTTCTGCTCGCTGCCGACGAGTCGGGCCTGCCAGCCGTCAGGAACATCCTCCAAACCCTCCCGGAGACCTCTGCAGCCAGCGTCTTCCTCGAAGTCCCCACGGCGGCCGACTGCGTGCCGATGCCTGCCGGAAACACCGACGTCGTGGTCACCTGGCTCGTGCGCGGCGAACTTCCCTACGGCGAGCGCCTCACACAGGCAATCGACGCCTGGGCTGTCGCGGCGGAGATCTCCGGATCGTTCTACGCCTGGGTCGCCGGCGAATCGACGACGGTCAAGACAATCCGCAGGCACCTTGTTCGACAGTGCGACCTGCCGCCGAGCTCCGTCACCTTCTCCGGCTATTGGAAGCTCGGCAGCGCCGAGAGCTGACCGCGCCCCGCACCGCCCGGAACTCGAGCGATGGATGCGGAACGGGCCCGACTTAGTCGCCGTTGGGGGCGGAGGTGAAGTTGGGGCCGCCCGTCGGCTGCGGCTCTGGCTGCGGTGCCCTGGTGGGCTGCGGCTCAGGCTCAGGGGCCTGGGTTGGGGCCGGAGCCTGCGTCATCTGGGGAGCCTGCGTGGCGGGCGGTTGCGTCGCGGAGGGCGCTGAGGGGGCCGGAGCGGCGGTCGTCGGGGCCGGCGGGACGTACGTGCGCCGGTTCCCGAAGTGCTCAGCCCTGGCGTCGCCCACGACCTGCGGGATCTCGATCACTGCCGCAACGAGTGCGGTCAGGTCCTGGCCTTGCGCGTTCGCGCGAACAATCTCGATGAGCTCGGCGAGCCGCTCATCGGTCTCCCACTCAGACTGCTCGTATTCCTCAACCTGGGTCTCGGCAGCCGTCGCGACGCGCTGTGAGTACTCGGACACGAAGTAGGCCACGGCAGACTGCATGGTCGACGACGCCGCAGCCGCGTCGTTGGCGTCGATCTGGTCTCGTGCGGTCGCCAACAGGTCACCCATTGTCGTCTTGGACTCGTCGGTGACCAGGCCGTTCGACATGACGTAGGCGGGCTCGAGGGCATCAACCTGCGCGCTGACCGCCAGCGTCTCGGGGCTCAGGACGACGACCGCTGGCTGGGCCGGTGCGGCGGTGGATGCGGCGAGCGCCTCCTTGCGGACGGAGGCGAACGAGCCGATGGAGACGGGGATCACGACGACGACCACGAGCAGTGCGACGGCCGCCGCGAACCAGCTCACCCGGGCGGCTGCGGGTGCGGCCCTGAATCGCGCGAACGGACCACCGATGAGGAGGCGCGCGTTCGTCGCACCAGTGCGGTCGAGCGTTTCGTCACCCGCGGTGAAGATGCCGTGCGGCACATCGATGGATGCGTCGTCGGTGCGCGAAAACGGGTCGCCGTCTGCAGGTGTTGCCATGATCCGACCACACTAGTGGATCGGGCGCGCAGCCTGGCGGCGACTAGCCGACTCGACGGCGTCGCAGTGCCGCGTCGAGGTCGCCCATACCGGGCTCGACGTCGTCGATGACCCCCATGGCGGCCCAGCGACTCGGGCGCTTCGCCACCGGCGCGACGACGATGGGGTCGAGGACGACCTCGCTGAGCTCGGGCGACGACTGTGCGAGCCCCGCCCTCGTCGCGGCTGTCTGCGTCAGCTGTGTTCCCTGAGTGGCCGCCGACGCTCGCGTCGAGAACGTGGCGATTCCGGGCTGCGCGTGCGCATCGCGGATCTTCTGCTCAGACCTACGGGCCGCCTCACGGAGCAGCTCGAGGTGGTTGACCTTCTCGACCTCAACACCGCCGCCGGGACCATCGGGACCTGGACGCCCTGGGGCACCCGCATCCGCTTCGACCTCCGCCAGCGTGTCCACCGACTGCCGTTCGAGGTACAAGGGCTTCGGGACCGGAACCGGCACCCATCCGCCCATCGGCTCGGTGATTTGTGTCTCTGGAGCGGGGACGACGGCAGTCGCCGCCTCGTCGCTCACGGAGAAGTCGATGGTCGAGTCGGCGCGGGGCTCGACCCGAGGCGCTCGCTGCGCTCCCCCAGCCGCGCGGGCCGCGAGGCGCTGCGCGTTGGCGACGCGGGCGAGTCGCTGCAGTCCCGCGACGCCGGCGAGCACGGTCACAACGCCGGCGACCAACACCCACCAGACACCACTGCTGGCGCCGAGCCAGATTCCGGTGCCCACGGCGATGAGGCCGACGAGCGTGACCAGCGAGGTGACCAGTCGGCCCCGACGCGTCGCGCGAGCAGCGCGACGCCGATCCTCGGCAGATCGCGGAACCGAAACCGCCGGGAGCGCTCGCCGCGCAGCCTCGTCGCGCTCGCGCTCCGCGCGTTCGGCCTCGGCCTTGGCGCGCTTGATGCGTCGCTCCTGCTCGCTCACCCCGCGCCCATCCGCGCGCACGCGAGCCTCGCCGAGATCGCTCGTCGTCGCGAGGGAATGCAGCGCCTGCTGCATGCGCAGCGCATTCTGCTCCGTCGCGAGGTAATTGCGTCGGCGTACCCACGTCGGCACGAAATAGGCAAGCCAAAGCGTCACCGCCAGGGCGAGGACGAGACTGCTGCCGAACTGCATGGCGTCAACATTAAGCGCGGACGCTTCGCCGACGGCCGATTGGCGCGGAGTGTCAGATTCGGGATTTCCGAACTTCTTTCTCAGCCGCCGCAGCGAGGTCGCGAACGAACCCCGGCGAGCGTTCAACCGGTGAGCGCGACCCTTCCGGTTCTGCGGTAAAACCTCACGGGAAGGGCTGTGCCGTTCGCTGCCAATCGACCTCGGGCACCTGAGCCAGTCGCTCGTCAGCTGCACCCTCGCGCCATCGCCGCAGCACGCCCTGCGGCACCTCCTCGCGGACCACGCCGAAGCAGAAGTGATCACGCCAGTCGCCGTCGATGTGGATGTAGCGACGCCGGAGCCCCTCGTACCTGAGACCGAGCTTCTCGACGACGCGCAGCGACTTGGCGTTTTCGGGACGGATGCAGATTTCCATCCGGTGCAGCCCGAGCCCCTGGAGGCAGTGGTCGGTCGCCATCGCCGTGGCGATCGTTGCGAGCCCCTTGCCCGCGAACTCGCGCGCGACCCAGTAGCCGAGCGTCGCCGACGACAGCGCCCCGTAGCTGATGCTCGAAACCGTCAGCTGACCTGCGAAGCGGCCCTCGTAGGTGATGACGAACGGCAACGCCGTCTGCGCCGAAGCCTGCGAAAGCAGCGAGCGGATGCCCCCTCGGACGTCCCAGCGCCCGCCCCCTCCGGGACTGGTGGCCTCCCAGGGCTGCAGCCACTCGCGGTTGGCGAGCAGCACGGATTCCAGCTCGCGCGCATCCCGGACCTTGATGGGACGCAGCGACACCGGGCCGTGCGTCAGCGTCGGAACGGATGCGCTCATCGGAGGCGGGCCCTACTCGCCCACGGAGGTGGCGAACTGCTTCAGCCACGGCCCGAGTGCTGGCCCCAACTTGGGGTCGTCGATCGCGAGCTCAACGATCGCCTTGATGTAGTCGAGCTTGTTGCCCGTATCGAAGCGACGTTCGCGGTAGACGACGCCGACGACGCCACCCAACTCTTCACGCTGTGCGGCAAGCACCTGCAGGGCGTCGGTCAGCTGGATCTCGCCACCGGCCCCTGGCTTCGTCTGCTCAAGCACCGAGAACACCTCGGGGCGCAGCAGGTAGCGGCCGATCACCGCGAAGTTCGACGGCGCGTCCTCGAGCGCAGGCTTCTCGACGAGACCGGTGATCTGGATGGTGTCAGGACCCGCTCCCGGCACGCCGTCCTCGACGCTCGACGCGGCGTCGTAGGCCGCAACCCCGTAGGAGGAAATCATCGCCGGGTCGACCTCCTGCAACGCGACGACGCTGGCGCCCGTCGCCTCGTGCACCTCGATCATGCGCTTCAGCAAGGAGCCCCCGCCCGCCATGATGTCGTCGCCGAGCAGCACGGCGAACGGTTCCTGGCCCACGTGCTGCTGCGCACGCAGGACCGCGTGACCAAGCCCAAGCGGGTCACCCTGGCGGAGGTAGTGCACGTCGGCGAGATTGGTCGCGTCGCGCACCCGAGCGAGCTTTTCGGTCTCTCCGCGCGCCTCGAGCAGCGCCTCGATCTCGGCCACTCGGTCGAAGTGGTTCTCGAGCGTCGTCTTGTTGCGGCCCGTGATCATCAGCACATCGGAGAGTCCAGCGCCAACGGCCTCTTCGACGACGTACTGGATCGCAGGGCGGTCGACGACGGGAAGCATTTCCTTCGGAATGGCTTTCGTTGCGGGAAGGAATCTCGTTCCGAGACCCGCAGCAGGAATAACGGCCTTAGTAATGCGCGAGGACATAGCCGGTATCGTATGGCCCGCGAATGTCTTCGCGAAACGCGACTGCGCACCGCGAGTCTTCCCGACAAAGCCAGCACGGGCGAAAAACCCTTCCGAACGCCGAAAGGCGCTTCGCTAGGCTCGAACGCATGGCGACCGACGCGAAGACCGAGAAGCGCGCACTGCGCGCCGAGATCCGACAGCGGCGACGCACGCAGGGCGAGCTCGCCCTCGCCGAGCAGGGCAAGCGGGTCTCCCGACACCTCAGCGAGGTCGTCGAGACCCACGGGGCGAGCCGAGTCGCGTGCTACCTCGCCGGCGAATTCGAGCCGAACACACGACCGTTCCTGGACTGGGCGAGTGAGGCGGGAATCACCGTGCTCCTGCCGGTGACCCGGGAAGACGGCCTCCTCGACTGGGTGGTCTCCGACGGCGCGTCCGAGCACCCCCACGAGCTCGGCTTCCCCGAGGCCATCGGTGAACTCCTGGGCCCCATCGCGGTCGGGGACGCCGACCTGATCTTCGTGCCTGCCGCATCCGTCGACCGCGAGGGCTACCGAATGGGCTGGGGCCGCGGGTACTACGACCGCGCCCTCGGCTCGATGGCCGGCAGGCCGCCCGTCTATGCGGTCGTGTACGACGAAGAAGTCGTCGAAGCAGTCCCGCGCGAAGTCCACGACGAACGCGTCGACGCGGTGATCACCCCCTCGGGAATCACACGTTTCTGACGCAGCACCCCGCGAGCCCGCCTGCGCGTTTATGCTGTCCTGGTCCCGAAAGCGAGATTATGCCTACCTACTCATACCGTTGCACCGAATGTGACAACGCCTTCGACATCCAGCAGGGCTTCGCCGACGCGAGCCTGAGCGTCTGCGACACGTGCGGAGGCAAGCTGCGCAAGGTCTTCGGTGCCGTCGGCGTCTCCTTCAAGGGATCCGGGTTCTACCGAACCGACTCCGCGGCCAGCGCGAAGAAGTCGTCCGGCTCCTCACCCGCCGCGTCCGAGTCGAAGCCTGCCGAGAAGAAGGACGCGGCTCCGGCTCCGGCAGCCGCATCCACCACCGCGACCAGCGCGTCGACCGCCCCTTGACCTGACTCGTCAGAGTCACTTCACACTCATCTGAACGAAAGGGGACCCCGTGAAGGGATTCCGCGAATTCATCATGCGTGGCAACGTCATCGAGCTTGCCGTCGCCGTCATCATCGGTGCCGCATTCACCGGCATCGTCACCGCCATCGTCGATGGCATCTTCAACCCGATCATCGCCGCCATCTTCAACGCGGATGACATCGCAGCCGCGTACGTCGAGATCCTCGGTGCCAAGATCGGCTTCGGCGCCGTCATCGCCGCGATCATCCAGTTCGTCCTGATCGCCGCGGTCGTCTACTTCGCGATCATCGTTCCGATCAACAAGCTCAACGACATGAGCTACCGCCTCATCCACGGCAAGCCGAAGCCCGCCGTCGAGGCCGCCATCACTGAGAAGGACCTCCTCGAGGAGATCCGCGACCTCCTCAAGGCGCAGCAGGAGTCGCCGGCGAAGCTCGAGGGCGAAGGCCCGGAGACGCGCGCCTAGGCACGTCGCAGTACCCGCAGCCCTCGCGCTGCACGAGAACGCCGCCGGTCACCGGCGGCGTTCTTGTGTCTCGGCACCCGAGCCCGACCCTCTCGCCGCATCCACACGATCGGAACAGGTTCGTGACGCCACGAAGGTGTTTTCCTCGAGTGGATGCGGCGAGGCCGGCCCGTGGCGGCGCGCGACCCGGAGCCTCAGGCGGAGCGGAAGGTCTCGCGGCCCCAGACCCACGAGAGGCACGCGATCGCGAGCATGAACGCGGAGACGATGATGGCCCACATGAAGCCGAAGAGGTCGGCGATGACACCGGCGACGATCGGGCCGAGGATGCTGCCGCCGTCCTGCGTCATTTGGTACGTCGAGAGCACCTGGCCGCCGCTGCGACCGTAGCCGATGATGTCGGAGATCACGGCCTGTTCGGCGGGAGCCGCGAGTCCGGAGCCGAGGCCGAGCACGAAGCTGAGCACGAGCATGGTGACGATGTCGCCCGCGAACGCGGTCGCGAACATCGCTACCGCCGAGATGCCGAGACCCGCCAGGATAAACGGGCGCCGGCCGACTCGGTCGGTCTTTCGGCCCGCGTACTGCAGTGAGATGACGTTGCCAACCGCGCCGACCGCGATGACAACGCCGATGACCCACGGCTCCTGGCTGATACTCGTCGCGACGAACAGCGGGAGGATCGCCGTGCGGACGCCGAAGTTCGCCCAGCCGTTCGCGAAGCCGAACACGAGCGAGGCTCGGTAGGCCGAGTCCTGGAGCGCCTCGCGCAGGCTCTTCGGCTCGAGCTTTCGGGCCGCAGGCGCGCGGTCGTCGCCCGCGTCGTGCAGGCCGGCCTCCTCGGCGACCTTGCGTGCCGTGATGCGGTGCGCGCGGCCCATCATGACGCCGACGATGGCCGCTGCGATGACCAGTGTGCCCGAATAGACGAGGAACGGCACCCCGATGCCGAACTGCGCAAGCGCGCCGCCGACGGCCGGCCCCGCGATGTTCCCGATGAGGAAGATGCCGCCCCAGAGGGCAGAGATCCGCCCGCGGATCTGCGGCGGAGAGTACCTGGCGATCATGCCGGCGGCCGAGATCGTGAACATGACCGAGCCGACCCCGCCCAGCCCGCGGAAAACCAGCAGCTGCCAGTAGTCCTGCGCGAAGGCCACGGCGGCCGTCGACGCGGCCACGATGAGGAGGCCCGCGACGTAGATGCGTCGCTCCCCCAGCTTGTTGATGAGCGCGCCGGCCCCGGGCGCGAAGACGAGCCGCATGAACGCGAACGCGCTGACGACGACCGAGACGAGGGTCGCGCCAACGCCGAAGCTCAGCGCGTACTGCGGGAGCACCGGCACGATGAGCGCAAAGCCGATGGCGATGAAGAAGGTGGCGACGAGCAGGACCCAGATCTCGGCCGGGATCGGCGGCCGAGGGCCGTCGTTGCTCGACACAATCGGCACCTGGCCAGTGGTCGGATGCTCGGGATCGGCGCCCGGAACCGTCGGGTCGTTCGGCTCGATGGCCCGCTCAGCCATAGTGCGGTGGCTTGTCGGCGCGCAGTCGGTCGTCGTTCGGTCCACGGGAGCCCTCGGCGCGGTCGTCCGCGTAGCGCACGTCACCCCAGGCGGCGGGTGAGTCCTCGGCGGCAAGCACGGGCGGATGCCGTCGCGCGTCTGCCGACTGGGGTTCCGGGTCGCTCCCCGGGGGCGGCGGGGTCGTCACTCGGCGGCGCCGCTTTCTCTCGCTGAGCTTGCCGGTCCCCGTCTCCGTCTCGGTCTCGTCGCCTCGCCCGCTCACGCTCGGCTCGCGCCGCCGGGCTCGCCGGGACGAGCGATCGCGATCTGTTGGTTGCCGTCTGGCAGCGTGGTCGAGCCGACGCTCGCGCCCGCCGACGCGTTCGCGCTGGTCTGCGTTCCGCCGGTCACGAGCTCACCGAGCTCTCCCTGCATGGACCCCGCAGCGATCGAGTTGATCTCCGGGGGCAGCGGAACCTTGAGCGCCTTCGCGATCCTGCGGGCAACAGCCTCCGGGTGGGCGAAGAGCTCGAACGAGTGCACCCGCAAGTAGTACCAGCCGAGGCGCTTCAGCAACTCGGGGCGCAACCGCAGCGTCTCGCGCAGCGTCGCATCCGCCGAGCCCGCGATCTGCAGGTCGAGGCCATCGGTGTCGATCGCGATGGCACGGCCACGGTACGCGGCGGCGAGCGGGATGCGGCCGCGGTGGAATAGCTCGACGGTCATGCCGAACGACTCGAGTCGGTTGGCGAGATCGAGCAGCATCGGCGGCGATTCGACCTGCCGTTCCGCGCTGTCTGCACCGTCGCTGGCCTCACCCTCTGGACCGCTCGTCATCGGGCCACGCTTCTCGCGCGACGCCGACGCATCCGGCTCGCGCGCCTCGGCCTCACCGAGGATCTGTGCAAGCCCGAGGACGCCTCGCGACATTCTCGACGGGTCGAGCTCGCCGGGGCGGATGCACGAGACGATCACGAGGGAGCGGCGCGCGCGGGTCATCGCGACGGCGAGGGCGCGCTCACCCAGTTCGGTGCCGAGGACGCCGAAGTTCGCCAGCACCCGACCGTGCGGGGTACGCCCGAAGCCGATCGAGAAGATGACCCGATCGCGTGACTGCGCGGTTGCGAGCTCGATCGTCGTGACCGTGAACGGCTCGCCCCGCGCAGCCGTGAAGAAGTCCGCGATGTCGCTGCGACGGGACGCCGCCGAGTACACGGCCTGCTCGACTCTGCGGGCGTGCAGGGCAGACGCCGTGACGACCATCAGCGACTCGCGAGGCCGGTGCACGGCGTGGTCGACGACGAGCTCAACGACGCGGCTCACTTCGGCGTCCGTCGATTCGACGCCGCCGGTGATCGGGTCGGGCAGCCCCGTGCCGTTCTCGACGAACGAGAAGCTCAGGCTCGAGTGGCCGAGCAGCGTGCCAGCCCACGGCATCGAACGGATGCGCCCCTTGTAGAACCGTCGGTTGACGAGCTCGGCGAGGTCCTCGCCGCCCGCGCGGTAGCTTCGCGTGAGCGCGTGCTCCGGCAGGAACTCTGCGAGCCTCGAGTAGACCGACTCGCCAATCTCGTCGGCGTGGCGCAGGCCCCACGTATCCGTACTGTCGGCGGTGGGCCGGGTGACGGCGACCGTGAACGGTGTCGGGTATTGGGTGACCGGGTCGCCGAACGCGACGATCTGGTCGCCGCGTCGGATCGCGCCGACGCTCTCCGCGATCGACATGGTTCCCGCATCCACCAGCACGACCGTGTCGAAGTGGATGCGGTCGCTGACGAGCGGCACGTCGTACGGCGTGGTCAGCCAGAGCTGCGCGATGCTCTTCGAGACGTCGCCTGCTTCGACCGCGAGCTTCGTCGAGGGCACTCCGGGGCGACGCAGCAGCTGTCGCAGGGCGTCGGCCTGCTCGCTGTAGTCGACGATCGCGACCTTCCAGGCTTCCGCGAGCTGCCAGGCGAGCTGCGCCGCGGAGTGCTCGGTGTGCGCCTGGTCGACCACGCGGAAGTCGCTCTCGAGGCGCGTGACGACGCGCGTGTTCGCGTTCAGCAGCGCCTTGTCCCGGTCGAGGAGGTCCTCGAGCACCGACTGCCACCAGGCAAGCTCCAGCTCGTCGCCGAGCGCGTCGGCCTCGACGTGACGCTCCGAGAGGTCCTCGAGGAGCGGCGAGAGTCCGAGGTTCTCGAGTCGTTCGATGATGGTGAGACGCTCCACGAGGTTGTGCAGCACCTCGCTGTCCGCTGCGAGCTCCGAGATGCGGGCCGGCAGCTCGGCGAGGGGCAGCTCGCTGAGCGACACGGCACCGGCGTCGACGAGGGGCTCGTCGAGCAGGCGCAGCTTCTCCGCGACCTCGCGGTGGAACTTCCGCACGTCCGAGGTGCCGGTGGGCACGGTTGGCGTGGAGCCGTCGGTGACGTAGCGGTGCCACAGGATGCGCTGGCGCTGCGCGAGCTTCAGCGACTCGTGCAGGTCTTCGACGACGACGCCGGGCCGGACGTAGTCCTTCGCGAGCTGCCGCAGCTGGCGGCGGCGAGCCGACGTGAGGTCGCTGCCTTCGCGCTTCGGGTTTGTGGCGTGGATGACGTCGGTCAGGGAGTGGTCGAAGACCGCCGGTCGGAACCGGTCGAGCGTCTCACGCAGGTCGAGGAGCAGGCGCAGGTAGATGCCAAGCTCCCCGTAGGTCTCGGCGGGGCGCATCCGGGTGCGTCCGACGAGCTCCTGAGCGCGGTCGATGACCTCGACGAGCACGCCGGCGTCGAGCTCGACGGCGGCTTCCTGGGCGCGGTTCGCCTCGTCGGTCGATTCGAAGGAGACGCCGTACCAGGGCGAGTCGTCCGGTCCGTACTTGAACTGGCCGAGCTCGCCGGCTGCGCGCAGCTGGCGGGCGACGGCGTCGCGGCCGGTGGCGATGGCCTCGATCGCGTCGCGGTCGAGGCGG
Organism: Pseudoclavibacter helvolus; assembly: GCF_049707175.1. Taxonomy (GTDB): domain Bacteria; phylum Actinomycetota; class Actinomycetes; order Actinomycetales; family Microbacteriaceae; genus Pseudoclavibacter; species Pseudoclavibacter helvolus_A. Next base: position 100,100 of record NZ_JBNAFM010000001.1, read on the forward strand.
GCGGTCGTGATGGGCGGCTGGTCGCGCAGCTCGAGGCGCGAGAGCTCCTCGAGCGCGTCGAGGGCGGAGACGCCGAGCGCGGGGTCTGGATGCACGAGCGCATCCCGGTAGTCGGCGAGCACGTGGCGCAGGCGCACGAGTGCGTCGTCGAGTTCGTGCATGGCCGGCTTACGGGCCTTTTCGTTGCGTGAGATGGCGGCGATGGCGTCGCGGCGGAGCGTTCGCGGTGTGACCGCGAGCCCTTCGAGGCCGACGCTCTTGAGCCGGGCACGGAGTGCGCGGATGCTGGCGGAGCGGGGCGTCACGACGAGCACGCGCTTGCCGTCGGCGATGAGCAGCCCGAGGGCGTTGATGACGGTCTGGGTCAGACCCGTGCCCGGCATGGTGTTGATGACGGCTGAGTTGCCGGCGGCGATGGCGTCAACCACGCGCTCCTGCTCGGTGTCGGCGTCGAGCAGGAACCTGTCGCCGACCGGATCCCGCCGGTCTGGGCTCGGACGCTGCTCGGCGGGCTGTGGGGTCGACACGAGGCGGCGGGCCTCTTCGTCACCCGCGAGCGCGCGCAGCACGGGGTGGTCGAGCTCGTTGGTGTCGCGCAGCATGGCGCTCGAAACCTCGCCGAAGCTTGAGATGACGGCGCGGGCGGAGACGGTGAACTGCGGGATGGCGGCACCGAGCGCCCTCGTGCGGTCGAAGACCTGCTGAGGCAGGAAGGCGTCGTTAGACTTCGCGAGCTCGAGGAGCTCGGCGACCGGGAGGCGCACCTCGAAGTGCTGGGCGAGGTGCCGCACCAGCGACGCGTTGACGCGGATCGCGCCCTTGAGAGTGAACTCGTAGTCGCGGCCGGCGCGGCGCAGGTCGACCGTGCGGGTCAAGATCGGGGCTCGGAAGTGCGTGCCGTCCTGCGTCCACTCCGCGAAGCCCGTTGCGAGCTGGATGGTGCTCATGCCGCGACCGGCGAGCAACTCCGTGCCCTTCTGCGCGATGAGATCCGCGGCGTCTCTCGCACCACGGAAAGAGGAGTTCTCACGCACGAGCGCCGAGAGCAGCACGGTCTTGCCCGCCGCGAAGGGGGCGATGCCGCCGGGATGCGCGCTGGTCAGCTCGACGTACGTGCCCGGCTCGTCAGCGAAGTCGAGGAGCGGGGATGGGCCGCCCAGCTGGGCGAGCTCGTGCAGCCACGAGTCCTGGGCGGCGTCGACCGCCGCTTCGAGGGCCCTCGCCTGCTCGGCCCGCTCGAGGTCCAGCGCCGTCAGCGCCTCCTCGTCTGCCGAGGGGACCGGGTGGGTCTTGCGTTCGTGCGCCACCGCATCCGCAACCCACGAACGGCCCCGAGTGAGGCTCGGACCGTCGCTCCCGCGGGCTCGCACCCCGTCCTCGTGGTCGCGGCCCAGGTCGAGGCTGTCGTCGCCGTCGAGGGCGTCGCCGTCACGCGCTGCACGCTCCCGCTCGAGGCGTTCGCGCACCGGACTCAGGTCGGGTATCGGCTCCGTCTCGTTGTTTGTGGGCGCACCCTTGCCGGAGCCGTGATCGTCGCTCTTCGCGTCGCCCGGCTCTGAACTTCGTTTACGAAACAGACCCCACACGCGTGACACTGTAGGTGTCCGGGCGCGCCGGCGGGTGGAGGCGCGCGTGGGTTGCGCCGAGCTTGGCCTGGATTTCGCGACCCGGCGGCAGCCGCGGGTCACCCGGTGCACACAGAAGGCCGCGGCACCGGTAGCATTGTCGCGCCAGCCTCTGTAGCTCAATGGAAGAGCAGTTGCGTCCTAAGCAAACGGTTGGGGGTTCGAGTCCCTCCAGGGGCACCAGTTTCGGGTGCATGCTCCCGTGGTCTCGCGAGGATTCGGCAACCGAGCATCGCAACGATCAGACGACGTCGCCCTCTGCTCGCCTGGTCTCTAGAATCTGGGCATGGGCCGAAAGCGCGTGACATGACGACGATCTTCGACGAGCAGAACCGAGCAGAACCGCCCATGGGAGACGACGAGTGGGCGACACTGAACGGCTTCCTGGACTTCCATCGCGCCACGCTCGCCTGGAAGGTCTCCGGCCTCACGACCGGGCAGCTCTCGCAGACGTTGCCGCCGAGCACGATGACACTCGGCGGCCTGCTCAAGCACCTCACGTTCGTCGAGGACGACTGGTTCGACAGGGTCCTCCTCGGCGACGCGGCACGAGAGCCCTGGGGCTCCGTCGACTGGGCCAAGACTCCTGACTGGGAGTGGGACACCGCCGCCCAGGACAGCCCGGCCGCGCTCCTCAGCGAGTGGCAGGCGTCCGTCGCGCGGGCACGCACCGCAGCCGAGTGGGCTTACCAGCAGGGTGGTCTAGAGCATCCGGCGGCCCACGGCTTCGCGGACGGTCGCATCCCTCGCCTGCGCTGGATTCTCATCCACATGGTCGAGGAGTACTCGCGCCACAATGGCCACGCTGATCTGCTGCGACAGGCCGTCGACGGGAGCGTCGGGGAGTAGCCGCGACGTCGCGGCACGGCACAAGGTGCGCGGAGGATGCACTCGTAGCGTGGCTGCATGACCTCATCGCAGACCTGGCTGATCACTGGCGCGAACCGCGGACTCGGCCGCGCCCTCACCCTCGCCGCGCTCGACTCGGGCCACAACGTCGTCGCGACCGCGCGCGGCGACCATTCCCTCCCCGAACACGAGAGGCTGCTGACACTTCGACTTGACGTGCGCGACCGCGACGGCGCCTTCGACGCCGTCGAGTCGGCGACTGCTCGGTTCGGGGGCGTGGATGTGCTCGTCAACTACGCGGGTTACGGGCTCATCGGCGCAGCCGAAGAAGTCTCAGAGGAGGAGGCGCGGGACATCCTGAACACCGACCTGCTCGGCCCCCTCTGGCTCAGCCAAGCCGTGCTGCCCGGGATGCGTGAGCGCACCTCAGGGCACATCGTGCAGATCTCGACGGTTGGTGCGGTCGGGACGATGCCGACCCTCGGGCTCTACAACGCCGCCAAGTGGGGGCTCGAGGGGTTCAGCGAGGCGATGGCGGCGGAGGTCGCCGGCTTCGGGATCCGCGTCACCCTCGTCGAGCCCGGCGAGCTGCGCACCGACTGGGCTGGTGGCAGCATGCAGTTCGGCGCCCCGCTCGCCGCGTACGACGAGCTGCGCACCAAGCTCTTCGGAACTTCGGTCGTTCCGTGGCCAGCGTCCGACGAGACCGAAGCTCCCTCCGAGGAGCCGACGTCCGACAGCAATTCGGCCGCGGGCGGGACCGCTCCCGAAGAGGCGGCGCGAGCGATCCTCGCGCACGTCGCCGACCCGGACGATGAGCGACTCCGCCTGCTCATCGGCGACGATGCACCCGCGCAAGCCCACGCCGCGCTGCACGCCAGGCTCAACGACTACGCCCAAGACTCGCGGTTCCCACGGTGACGCTCCCATCGCCGAACCGCGCCCGCGGACAACACCGGTGCGTCGTCCGTCGCTCCGCGCAGGTCAGTCGTCGCTCGAGACGCGGATGAGCACCTTGCCGACCGCGCCGCCCTCGACGGCGTCGTGCGCCGCCGCGGTCTGCTCGAGCGGGAACCACGTGATCGGCAGGCCGGCCGATTCCCCTACCGGGAGCGCGCCGTCGACGAGCGCCGCCGTCACGTCCTCGGCAGCCGCGTGCAGCGCATCCGGACCCACGGTATAGAGCAGCAGCCCCTGCCAGCGGACGTTCTTCGCGAAGCTCGCGATGATCGGAACCGTGAAGTTGTCGCCGTTGTTGTTCGCGTAATAGGCGATGCTGCCGTGATTGGCGATCACTTCGACGTCGAGGGCGGCGTTCTGCGTCGGCGAGACCTCGACGATGTGGTCGACGCCGTTCGGGGCGAGGTCGCGGATGCGCTCGGCGAGCGCCGCGTCGGGGTAGCGGACCACGTGGTGCGCGCCCGCCGCTCGCGCGAGAGCCTCTTTCTCGTCGCTGCTCACGGAAGTGATCACGGTCGCGCCTGCCCAGACGGAGAGCTGGATGGCCGCGTGCCCGACCGCTCCGGCACCGCCGTGCACGAGCACGGTCCGGCCCGCGAGCGCGCCGACGCCGAGTCGCGCGGGTCCATCCTCGTGCACCGTGAGCGCTCGGTGCGCCGTCATGGCCGGCACACCGAGGCTCGCGGCGATGTCGAACCCGGTGCCCTTGGGCAGACGCACGACGCGGTCCGCGGGAAGCACCGTGAACTCCTGGGCAGTACCCGTGGGGCGCTGGTGCGCGGCGAGGTACACCCAGACTCGGTCACCGACGGCCAGTCCGTCGACGCCCTCACCCACCGCATCCACGACCCCGGCACCATCCTGGTTCGGCACGACCTCGTCGAAGCCGAGCGCGCTCCCGGCGCCGCCGCCCTGCCTCGCTTTCCAGTCGGTGGGGTTGACCCCAGACGCGACGACTCTGACGCGTACCTCGCCGGGACCGGGCTGGGCGGCTTCGCGCTCAACCAGAGAGAGGACGTCGGAGGGACCGGTGGCTGTGTAGACGATTGCCTTCATGCCATGGTGCAGCGAGGCGGCGGCCCGAGCTATTCCCCTCCGCGCGAGTCGGAATCCTCATTAGGCACCAGGCGAGGCGGGAAGCCCGGCGGTGACGCGTCCTGCCCGGGTGGCGGGCGCATCCGCCCTATGATCGGCGGATGGTCAAGGTCATCGCCGTCATCCGCCCGGTCGCAAGCGAAACGCTCGAAGCAGAAGCCGACTCCTACGAGGAGGCGAAGGCGAAGATCGAGGCGATGGTCCCGGAAGGCTACGAACTGCTCTCCGTCCGCTCGGCGAAGTAGCGGCGCGCCGGCACCCCAGGCATCACTGGCACCCCGGGCATCACGCGCTCCCCAGGCATCACCGGCAGCCCGGGCATCACGCGCTCCCGCGTCGCCGCTGGGCGAGTGAGGCCATCAGACGGCAAACCTCCGTGCAGGGAGTGCGTGAGCACCCCCTGCACGGAGGTCGTGACGAGCCTCGGGACTACGGCGTCCGTCGCGCGGTGCCGCCAGCACCCCGAGCGAGGCGCAGGTCGAGCAGTCCCGCCGCTGCGACGCCTGGCACGACGCTGAGTCGGAGCGCGGAGGCGTCGGACGTCGTGCTCGTGGGCGTCTGCGAGAGCTCCTGCGCGTTCACGGTGATCGAGATGACGTTCTGCAGCACCAGGAACAGGTTGTCCAGCAGCACGTTCGTTGCGCTCAGGGTTCCGACGACGGCCGAGACGACGGAGCCGCGGATCACGGCGCCGATCTGTCCGACGACGGACGAGAGGTCAAGACCGAGGAGGCCGCCCGCCAGGGTGATCGGTGCAGTCCCGGCGACAACGGCCGCGAGCGTGCCGTTGATGCGGAGCACCGTGGCCCCGAGTAGGGTGATTCTGATGTCGACGGTGATGGTGCTGAGGAGCGCGGTGACAAGCGCCTCGGCGAGAGTGTCGACGAACTGCGCGGTCGGGACGGTCGGCAGGTACGGGGCGGCGAAGAGACGCGTGTTCGCCGGACGCCCGTTCAGGCCACTGTTGCCGTTGCCGTCGTAGGGCAGACCGACGAGCGGTGCGAGATCGACGACGATGCGGCCGTTGCCGAAGTCGAGCGAGATGGGGTCGTTGACGCCGTTCGGGATGCGCTGACCGGTCAGTGGCGTGTTGCTGACCTGCACGCTCGCGGTCAGCGAGAGGAGCCCGCCGAGCAGGCCGTTCAAGGCTGGGCCGAGGATGGGCACCAGGCGCAACTGGGCCAGCAGCGCTGCGGTGTCGATCGCGAGGCTGCCGTTCAGCGCGGAGAGCAGCGCTCCGACGACCGGGGTGGTGACGCCGGTGCGGAGGTAGGAGATGACGTACTCGTGGCTGCGAACGGTCGGCACGTTGTCTTCCGTGCACCGAGCGTCGACATTCAGACGGTTCCCGAGCGCTCCGACCGAGAGGTTCAGGTTCGTGATGGCGCCGACGAGCGCGGTCAGGGCGGGCGAGCCCGTCACGCCGCTGAGGATCGTGCTCAGGTCGAGCGAGGCGAGCTCGGGCGCGCCAGCTGTTCCTGCCGTCGTGGAGATCGCGCCGCTGTTGTCGGCGACTGCGCCGCTGGCACCGGTGAACGACCCGAGCGCGGATGCGGTCGCGAACTGGTTCACGAGGCCGACCGCGGCACCCGGCACCGGAAGCCTGAGGCCGAGGCTCAGGAGCGTGGCGCTCAGCGCCTGCACGTCGAGCGGGCTGCTGCTCGTCGCGGTGTTGCCTGTGCTGGACGACACGGTCGCGGTGGCACCAGCGACACCGGCGATGGAGTTGAGGTCGGTGTTCAGCAGGGAGCCGCTCAACAGCCTGCCGGAGGTGTTCACGTTAAAGAGCGTTCCCACGGGAACACACGCGGCGGACGCGCTCGCGAGGGGCGCCGACGCTGCCGCCACAACGAGAGGCGCCGTCCAGGCCGCACCCGCAACCACGGATCGGCGCGTAACCGCGCCGATCTTGGGCTGCACTTCGGGAGAGGAGACCGGCGCGGCTGTGTCTTGGGAAGAGGGGTCGTTCGCTGTGCTGGGCATACTGGTGCACTCTTTCGCTGGGGACGAATTACACGGGGAATTTGGGGGAACTTAGACGCACCTAACGGCACGTTAGAAGAGAAGATAGCCGATTAGCACACCGTGCTGAACCCTTTGACACAAATCGGCCGGATTCGCGCCACTTCACCCCGGAGTTCATCCCGACCCCCGCGTCCATCCCAACCCTGGCGTTCAGCCCGCCATCGCCCTCGGCACCCCAAGCGGTCGCCGAGACGGTCGAGTCAGTCGAACATCCCGTCGAGCAGCCCGCCGATCATGAGGCCTCCGAGCACACCGCCCACGACGTCACCCATGTCGCCGCCGCGTCGCCCGCCTCGCCCGCCGTAACCGCCCTGATACCCGCCGCGAGGCTGACCCCACTCGTCGTACCCCGCCTGCTGTTGCGGACGTGAGTCGTCGATGTCGCGCTGCGCGAGCTGCAGTGCCTCGCTCGCGAGCGAGCCCGCCCGCCGCGCCAGCGCGAGCGCCTGCTCGCGCTCGTCTTCCCCACCGCGGTAGCTGACGAGCTCGTTGCGGATGCGCTCGGCCTCAGCAAGACGCGTGCGAGGTGCGGAGCCGATCCACCCCCGGTGGCCGGAAATGACATCGTTGGCGACGGCGATCTGCCGATCGGCATCGTCGATCGCCGTCGTGACCTGTCCCTGGGACGGGATCGGGCGCGCGGCCCGATCGCGGGCCTTCGCGACCGCCTCATCGAGCCCGGTGTTGGCCGCGCGGAGGCGAGACAACGAGGCGAACGGGTCGGTGCGCTCCCCCGCCGGCGGCAGCGACGCGAGCGCCTCCGTCAGACGTTTCGCCGCATCCTCAACCTCTTGGCTGCGCGGCACGTCGCGCGCCGCCACCAGGTCGCCGCGAGAGTCGGCGATGACCGCGGCGAGCGTGGACTCCGCACGCAGCGCCTCGATCTCGTAGTTCTCAACAGCATCGAGCAACGTGTGCACGCGGCGGACAGCTTCGGTCGCCGCTTCCAGCGCGAGCCGCGACTGCTCGTTCTGCCCCGCCTCGCGCCGCCGCAGCGACACGTCTGCGCTGTGCTCGGCGAACGTCAGCAGCTGCGCTGCCTCCGCCGGATTGTCGCCCACCTGGTGCAGTGCCGCATCCGAGTACCGGAGCGCGAGGCGGTCGATGCTCGCCTGCGCATCGGGGATACGCGCACGCAGCCGCTCAGAGTCTCGCCGGACCCCCTCAAGCACGGCCGGAGTCTGGCGGACCATGGCGACGGCCTCTTCGAGGACCGCGGACTTCTCTTCCAGGAGCCCCATGGCCCACTCGCAGATCTGCACGATGCGCGCATTGCGCGTGCGGAGCTCGTCTGGGGTGTCGGGGATGTCATCGACGTTGAGCTGGTTGAGATGGAACGCCTCACCCATGTACTTGCGCACGTTCACGAGGGTGTCTCTGAGGTCCTGCGTCGCGCCCGCACCGAGCTCGGCCTCGGCGAACGACAGCTCGTCGTTCATGAGCCGGATGCGCTCGTCCGCGTCGACGAGCGCCACCCCCGCCTTCATCGCCAGGTCTTTGTCGTGAGCGTCGATCTCGGCCTGCTGCGCTTGCTTCGCGCGGCGAGCGCGCCCCCAGAATCCAGATGCCATGACCGAGATTCTAGTTCCGAGTCGGCGCGCGAAGCTGGCGATGTTCACCGTCGGCGGAGCGTCCGCCGACGGCTGTTCAGTACCAGATTCCCGGCGCGGGCTCCGGCGAGACCCTCAGCATCCGCGCGGCGAGATCGACAGCCCCCGGGGTCGCCTCGCTCAGCGTCGCCGAGGCGCGAAGCGACGCCGGCGCGACCCCGCCGAGCAGCAGCGACGCGAGCGCATCGACGCGAAGCCGCACCGCGGGAACCTCGCTCGGGAGCGAGTCGAGCTCCTCAACCTTCCCCTCACCGTCGGCGCCGACCGTCAGCAGGAACGACCCACCCGCGAAGCCCAGCGCATCCTCCACCTCGAACGCGATCGCGCCCGGCACCGCATACCGACGCGCCTCGAGCACCGCCTTCGTGTCCAGGATGCGCAGCCACTGGTGGTCCGTGGTCGTGACCGTCGCGGCGCGCTGGTCGCCGAGCATCCACCGCACGGGTTCATCGATCGCGAGGTGATCGGCCTTGACGGTCGAGACGAGGTCGGCCTCCAGGAAGAAGCGCCACAGCGCGGCGTAGGCGTCGTCGCTGGCCGTGCGGACGAATTGGACGCTCAGCGTGTGGCTCGCGTAGTCCTCCTCACCGCCCTCGAGCTTGAAGAGCGCCGCCCCCTCGAGGACCCCGTCCGGCGAGACGTACGTGATCGCACGCAGCTTCTTGCCATCGCCATCCTCGTCGTGCACGGTGCCCGCGAGGCGCGGCCACATACCGGACCAGCCCTCGATCTCACCGACGGTCGCCAGGCGGACGCGGTCGAAGAGCTCGGGGATCTGCCCGGCCCACTGTTCACGGCTGACGTAGTCGATGCGACCAGCGGGGGTCGGCCCGCTCCACAGCACCCGGCGGGTGTCGATACTCAGGGTCGCCGCGAACGTTGCCGGACCAAAGCCGAAGCGCCCGTAGATCGTCGACTCGGAGACGGTGAGTGAGGCGAGCGGCAGGGCGAGCGCGGAGGCGGTGCGCAACTCGCCCTCGAGGAGGTTCCGGGCGATCCCGCGCCGACGACGCGCCTGCGAGACGGTGACGGAGCTGATGGCCCAGCTCGTGAGCTGCCTGGCACCCGGCAACGTGAGATCGGCCGGCCACGAGCTGACGGTCGCGACGGGCTCGTCCTTGAGCGGCGCCTCGTTGTCCCACACGCCCGTGGTGCGCCGGTAGCCGAGGGACGCTCGCATCCCCTCAAGGTCCTTCTCGCTGGGCTCGGGCGCAAGGAATCCGCGCAGGTCCGACCGAGCCCACGCGTTGAACGAGGGAACATCGCCGGTGTCGAGGGTGTCGTAGCGCAGCCCGGCCTCGGCGAGCTTCGCCTTGCTGGTCGGGTCGACGGGAACGCGCGCGAAATCGTGTACTGCAGGCATGCCCTCCAGGGTACGGTCCGGGCACGGCACGCCCCTGAGACGTCCGGGATAGGGACGTCCGGGATGCGCGGCGCTTGGCATTCGCCGGCCGACGTGGCGGCGCGACTCCAGCTATGACATTATCTGCGTATGCATGCAGATACGCAGAAAGGTGTCGACGGCGCCGCCGGGAACCCGTCGCCCGCGGTCGAGCTCGACAGCCCGACCGTCGAGCTCGCCGCGGAGGTCTTCGGGATGCTCGCCGACGCCACGCGGGTGCGCATCGTGCTGTTCCTCGGCGCGGGCGAGCGCTCGGTCGGCGAGATCGCGGAGGCTGTCGGAAAGACCCCGGCCGGGGTGTCGCAGCACCTCGCCAAGCTTCGACTCGCGCGCATTGTGGCCACGCGACAGGAAGGCACGCGGGTCTTCTACCGGCTCATCAACGGGCACGCGCAGCGTCTCGTGGCCGACGCCCTCTTCCAGGCCGAGCACTCCGTGGCGGGCGTCGATGGCGCCGACTCGGTCCCGCCACACCACCGCAACGACCCGCAGTACGCGCGCCCGAGCAGTGCAGCGGAGCCCGACGCTCGAGGCGCCGATGTCGAGGCGCATGATGCATGAGGTCACCGATGCGTGAGGTCCTCGCCAACGCGGCGTTTCGTCGCTTGTTCTCCGCCCAGGTCCTGGCCCTCGTGGGCACCGGCCTCCTGACGGTGGCCCTCGGCCTCCTCGCCTACGACCTCGCGGGCGGCGACGCCGGCATCGTGCTCGGCACGGCCCTCACCATCAAGATGGTGGCATACGTGGTGGTCTCCCCCGTCATGGCGGCCCTCACCAGCCGACTGCCGCGGCGTCGGGTCCTCATCTCAGCCGACCTGATCCGCGCCACCGTCGCTCTCGGCCTGCCCTTCGTCGGCGAGGTCTGGCAGGTCTACGCGCTCGTCTTCGTGCTGCAGGCCGCCTCCGCCACGTTCACGCCGACCTTCCAAGCCGTCATCCCCGACGTGCTCCCAGACGAAGGAAGCTACACGCGAGCCCTCTCGCTCTCCCGCCTCGCCTACGACCTCGAGGCGCTCGTCAGCCCGCTCCTCGCGGCGCTGCTGCTCACCGTGGTCAGCTTCAGCTCGCTCTTCCTGGGCACGGTGCTCGGATTCGTCGCCTCGGCGCTGCTCGTCTCCGCCACTCGACTTCCGGCCGCGACACCGACCCCGCCGACGCCCTTCCTCGCACGCCTAACCACGGGCATCCGCGTCTTCTGGCGCACCCGCGACCTTCGGGCGCTCCTCGCGCTCAACCTGGCGGTCGCGGCAGGAACCTCCCTGGTCATCGTCAACTCGGTGGTGTTCGTGCAGGCGCAGCTCGGACGGCCGCAGTCAGACCTCGCCGTGCTGCTCGCCTGCTACGGTGCCGGATCGATGTTGGTGGCGCTCGCACTCCCCCGTGTTCTCGAGCACGTCTCCGATCGGCGCGTGATGTTCACCGGGGCAGGCCTGGTCGCGGTGGGGCTCCTCGCGGCGGCGGTCACGTTCTCGACCAGCGACCAGCTCGGGTGGATGCTCGCCCTCGCCGTGTGGGGCCTGCTCGGCGCAGCGACCTCGCTCGTGCTCACCCCCTCGTCGCGGCTCCTGCGTCGCGCCTCGACAAGCGGCGGACGACCGGCCGTCTTTGCCGCCCAGTTCTCGCTCTCGCATGCCTGCTACATCCTCTGCTATCCGCTGGCCGGGCTCGCGGGATCCCTGCTCGGACTCGTTCCGACGGCGGCCCTGCTCGCGGCAATCGCCCTCGCCGCGACCGTCGCCGCGGGAGTCGCGTGGTCGACCCGCGGGGCCCGGGACCGCGACCGCGAACCCGTCGAGATCTGAGCGTCGACGCTCGCGGCGCCGGCACCGACCCCGGCGCTGCACGGCCCAGGGGCCGGCATTGGCTGCGACTCAGGCGCGCAGCTCGCAGGCTGCGGCGGCGATAATCTGCCTGGCCGCGACGTCTGCGCCGGCGAGGAGTGGGGACGGCTTCCCGGGGGTCGCCCCGATGGCGCTGCCCGGCTGCGTGCTCAGAGCGGGGATGCCGAGGACCACGACTCGCTCGTCGGTTGAGCCGTCGCCGCGCACGAGGTTCAGGCCGGCCACGCTGTCGTCTGCCGCGGCAGCGGTCGCTTCCATGCTGTCGGTCTCGACGAGGCCGCCGTCCCGTGCTCGTCGGTGATGCACGCGTGCCCGCCCGGAGTCGAGCAGCGATCTGAGCAGCGGGTCGTTGGTCGCGGGGACCTTGCCCTTCGACATGCGGGGTTCGATGAGCGCGCGGGCGCGCACGGAGCTGCCCGTGATCGCGGACTGCGCGACGAACTCGCTGGTCTCGTCGTCGAACGAGACGACGGTCTCGGGCCCGGTGAGGTGCAGGATTCCCGCGTCGAGGAGCGACAGCACCTCTCGGGTGCGGCTTGACGGTGGCCCTGATGCGAGGAAGAGCCCGTCGGCGTTGAACCAGCCTTCGAAGTCGACGACTGCAGAGCGGCCTTCCAGCACGCCGGCGGCCGACAGTCGTGCGGCCTGTCCGCGCAGCGCGCCCATTGCCCGGTTGACGGCCGCACGCGGATGCACGTCCGGCGATGACATCGAGCCGAGCTCGGCCTCGACGAGCTGCTCGACCCGGCGGGTCCACAACTCCGGGGTCACGGGCACGCCGCGGGTCGGGCGGCGCAGGGAGTCGATCGTGAAAGCGTGTGCGCCGTCGTCGACACCCTCGTCGATGGATGCGGTGAGCACGTTGTCGATGTCGGCGACGTCGTGCGCGGTGTCGAGCCGCGCGAGCGCAGTCTCGAGCGGAACTCGGAGCGCGTGCGGCGCCCACCCCGCGAGCGCGGACACGTAAGCGACGGCGAACTCGCGGGCGATCGTGGGCCACACCTCGGCGCGGAAGTCGATCGTCCCGGGGGCTGCGGCGGCGAGCTCGTCGAACCAGGCGCGGTCGGCGTGATGGGCTTGGAAGGGTGTGGCTTCCGCCCAGCCGTCTGCCTTCGCTCGGTACGGGACGCCGCGCCGCGATCCGGCGTGCAGCGTCGGTTCAAAGCCGGAGGCGAGGTAGCGCAGCCGCCCCCTGCTGTCGCCTTCGACTGGCTCGAACGTTCCCCCGCGCCCCGAGGTGAGCACGGCGACGACGTCGAAGAAGTTGGCGCCGAGGCCGCGCACGATGACGTCCTCGCCTGCCGGGACCGCGGACCAGTCCTGCTCGGCGGGCATACCGGGCGCGACGTAGACCAGTCCCCGCTCGTGAGCGACCCGCTCGAAGTACCTCGTCTCCGCCCCCGGCATCGCCTGCACCATGCCCTGCGCGAGCACGATGATGGGCGCGGAGAGCTCGGTGCCGTCGGCGAGCACGACCGTGCGGGTGTCTGGGTCGTCCGCACGCACATCCACGGCCGTACCTTCGATGCGTTCGACGCGCACGAACCCGCTGGCCTCGGCGGCTTCGAGCTGCTCGCGGAAGTAGATTCCCTGCAGCCGGCGCGACGGGAAGCTGCCCGGCTCGACCGCTCGGGCCTCCTCGAGCACCCACGGCGTGGGGTGCGACCCTCGTTCGACGATCGCCGCCGCCCACTCGACGAGGTCAGGGCCGGGCACGACGGGTCCCGTCATGCGGGTCGACGCGTCGGCGTGGATGGTCGTCGATCCGGAGGTCGTGTTGTTCAGGAACTCGGCGGGTTGGTCGACGCGCCAGGTTGCTCCGGCGCCCACGTCGATCGCGTCGACGATGGCGAGGTGGATGCGCGTTTCGGGTCGGCGCGCCGCCACCCGGAGGGCCGTGGCGACCGCGCGTGGCCCTCCGCCGACGATGACGGCATCGAACATCAGATCCGGTACTCCAGGTCGTCCTCGACCACGGGCCGCACTTCGACGAAGCCCTCACGCTCCTCGACCGTGACGCGCAGCCCGTACACCTGCTTGAGGGTGTCCTCCTGCAGCGCCTCTGCTGGCGTTCCGCTCTTGATGATCGTGCCCTGGTCGAGCATGACGATCTGGTCGCAGAAGCGCCCCGCGTGGTTGAGGTCGTGGATGGCGATGAGCGCGGTGATGCCCTTGGTGCGGGTGATGCGCCGCACGATCTGGAGCGTCTCGATCTGGTACCGCAGGTCGAGGGCGCTCGTCGGCTCGTCGAGCAGCAGCACCTTCGGCTCTTGGGCGAGGGCTCTGGCGACGAGCACGCGCTGGGCCTGCCCGCCGGACAGCTCGGACATATTGCGGTCGACGAGCTCGTCGAGGTTGAGCAGCGTGATGGCGTCCTGCACGTGCCGCCAGTCTTCTGCACCAGGGGCCATCCCGTAGTGGGGCGTGCGCCCCAGCAGCACGGCCTCCCTGACGGTCAGGTCGAAGGGGGCTTCTCCCGACTGGGGAACGTACGCCACGGTCCGCGCGTGCTCGCGCCTTCCGAGGCCGAGCACGTCGATGCCATCGAAGGTCACGCTGCCGTTGCTCGGCTTGTGGACTCGGGCGATGACCTTCGTGAGCGTCGACTTGCCCGAGCCGTTGGGTCCGAGCAGGGCGCAGAACGTGCCGTCCTGCACTTCCAGGCTCACGCCCTTCAGCACCTTGTGCTTGCCGTAGGCGAACTCGATACCGTCGATCGTCAGGCTCATTTGAGGGCCGTCTTCCTCGTGAGGATGAGCTGGATGAAGATGGGCGCGCCGATGAAGGCGACGACGATGCCGACCGGGATGACCGCGGGCGCGAGGATGGTGCGGCCGACCGTGTCGGCAACGAGGAGCAGCAGCCCACCCGTGAGCACCGAGAACGGGATGAGGTAGCGGTGGTCGGCACCGATCACGAGCCGCGCGATGTGCGGGCCGACGAGGCCGACGAATCCGATGACGCCGCAGAAGCTGACGATGACGGCCGCGAGCACGACGGCCACGACGATGAGCCCGACTCGCAGCGCCTGCACGTTGACGCCGAGGCTCTTGGCCGCGTCGTCACCGGCGAAGGCGACCGCGTTGAGGTCTTTCGCGAACCAGAGCACAAACGGAATCGTCGCGAGCACCAGGATGCCGACGGTCTGCACATCGCCCCAGGTCGCGTCGTTCACCGAGCCGAAGGTCCAGCGCACAATCGCCTGCAGCGTGTTCTCGTTGGCGGTGAACTGCAGCGCGGCGGTGAGCGCCTCGAAGAGCTGGGTGATCGCGATGCCGAGGAGCAGCAGGGTGGCGATGGCCATGCCCTTGGCGGAGGCCAGGCCGAGCACAAGTGCGGAGACCGCGAGGGAGACGACGAGCGCGCTGGCGATGATCGCCCACGAGGGCAGCGTGGTGCCTCCGGCGATGGTGATCGCGAGCGCCGCGCCGAAGGCGGCCGCGGGCGACACGCCGAGCGTGAACGGGCTGACGAGCGGGTTGCGGAGCAACCCCTGCATGAGCACGCCGGAGAGCGAGAGACCGGCCCCCGCTGCGAACGCGAGCAGCACGCGTGGGAGGCGCAGCTCGGTGACGATCGAGAACTTCTGCGCGAAGTCGTTCTCGAGCGTGCCGCCGAAGATCGACAGCATCACCGCCTTCCAGACGTCGCCGAAGGTCACGCCTGCCGTGCCGATCGTGACGGCCGCGATGATGGCGAGGGCGCTGACGACGATCCCGCCGATGATGGCGAGGCGCTTGACGTTGGCGCGTTTCCGCTCGCTGGAGGCGACGGCGTTCTGCTCGCCGGAGGCGCCCGTGCCGGTCTGCGGTGTTGTGACGGCCACTACGCGCCCGCCTGGTACTGCTGGATGTACTCGCTCGCACCGGGGAAGTCGGTCTGCTGGAAGTCCACGACCCAGCGCTCGAGGAACTCGTCAGGGTTCACGTCGGCGAACTCCTCCGGGTGAAGCCACGTGGCGAGGTACAGGGCGCCGATGGACTTCGCGACGGCACTGGTCGCCCAGCCGTTCGCGAGGTAGACCTCGCCGTTCTTGATGGCATCGACGTTCGACCAGCCGGGACGGGCCGTGATCTCGGCGCCGAGCGAGTCGAAGCGCTCCTGGCCCGTGGGGGTCGCGCTGGGCTCGAACTCGTGCACGATGACGGCAGGGTTCCGGGTGACGACCTCGGCCGGGTCGACCGTGATCTCCTCCTGCTCGTCACCGCCGCCAGCCGCGTTCTCGAAGACGTTGGTGCCGCCGGCGGCCTCGATAATGGCGTGGAAGCCGGACCCGGGCAGCACGGTCAGGTACGGGTCGACCGTCTCCCAGTAGACGGGCACGGCGTCGACGCCCTCGGTACGTTCGGCGACCACATCCAGGATCTCGTTCGAGAAGTCGGTGACCGCCTTGGCGCCCTCCTCCTGTTGGAAGACCTGCCCGAGCAAGCTCACCGTCTCGTCGAACACGGCGTAGTCCCACGCGGTCGCGACGACGACGGGAATGCCGAACGACTCGAGCTGCTTCGACGCTTCCTGCCAGACGGCGTTGCGCGGCATGATGACGACGTCGGGGTCGAGCTCGGCGACGGCCTCGTAGTTGATCTGGTCGAGGCCTTCCGCGATGACGTCACCCTCGTCGACGGGTAGGTACGGCAGACGGTTGATAGAGGCGCGGTCCACGCCAACGACGGTGTCGCCCGCGCCGATCGCGCGCACGAACTCGTTGCCATAGCTGTTCAGCACAACGGCCCGCTCGACGGGACCGTCGATCGTGACCTCGCGGCCCTGGTCGTCGGTGACGGTGATCGTCTCGGCTTCTGCCGAGCCCTCAGGGGTGACGGTGCCGCAACCGGCGAGCAGCAGCGTGCTCGCGAGGAGCGCCGCGATCGCGGCGGGCAGACGACGTGAGATGGGCATTGGGAACCTCTCGGTGGCGAATGGAAGCAAGATGGTGGGCTAGCGATGGATGCTCAACTGGCGGCGGGCGCCACCGGCCAGTTGGGCTCGCCGAGGCTGAGCATGAGCCGGTTCGCCCACGCGAAGAACGCCGTCGACCCGACCAGATCGAACAGCTCCTCGTCGTCGAGGCCGAGCGCCCGAAGCTCGTCGATCTGCTCGGGAGTCGCGCTCGGGCGCAGCGTGGACAGCCGCGCCGCGAAGTCCACGATCGCGGACCAGCGCGCATCCTGGCCCGCGCTGAGCGCGTCGAGCGAGGTCGGCTGCCAGTTCGCGTCTCTGGGCAGGCTGGCGTCGATGACTCGCTGCACGTCGTCGTGCCGCTTCGACTGGAACGTCGCCTTCCGCGAATGCACAGACGCGCAGTAGATGCAGTCGTTGACCTTGCTGGCCACCGCCGCCGCAAGCTCCCGCTCCGCGCGCGGAAGCCCGCCCTTGCCGAGGAAGACGGCGTTGTCGATGGCGCTGCGCGCCTTGAGCACTGCTGGCACCCGCGAGAGCAGGCGGAAGTACACGCTGTTCGTCGTCGCCTTCGCGGCGAACGAGTCGACCTGCTCCGCGGTGAGCTCGGCCTCGGTCGGCGCGGTCACCCACGGCGACCACTCGAGCTGCTCCTGCGTGTACGCGGTGGGCTTCGAGAGGCCGGCGATGGTCCGCCCCGACAGGTCCTTGGCACGTCCCGCGGCGACGGTCGCGCGAGCCGGCGCATCCACTCGCTCCGGTGAGCGGCCCTCGAGCAGCGCGTCGCCGTCGAGCAGCCGTGCCAGGTAACTCTCGAACGCGACGAGCTGACTGAGGAGCACAATCTCGTCAGGCGAGACACCCGCGAGCGGCAGCACGTGCTGGTCCTCGTGCGTCGCGAGAGCCGGCGACACGGTGATGAGGTCGACGTGCTCGACAAGCGCGCGCAGCTTCGGGTCCGAGGGCAGCTCGTCGCCGGTCAGGCGCTCATCCGCGCCCTGGGCGAGATGCCACTGCGCGAGCTGCGCGTTCCCCTGCCAGCGCGCGACCGCGCGAGCGAACCCGTGCAAGATTCCGGGCTCGAGCACCTGCGGCGACTCGTAGAGCGCCGTGTAGGCAGCGAGCGTCTGCTCGACCACTTCGGGTTTCGCCGCCTTCAAGGCAGCGATCGACTCGGGAACGGTCGGGGAGATGCGCACGTCGGGTCCTCAGCACTGGAGATCGGGGGAAATCAGATACCAACGTGCCACCGAGTGTTGCTCCGCGCGCAATTGCGTTACCCCGCGTGAACCAGGCGCACGACGGGACCTGCTGCCTGCTCACCGCCGGTTCCGCACGACCGAGGTGCCCCACCGCACGGCTGGGCGACCGCGCGACTCAGGCCGTGCCGAGATCCGGTCGAGTGAGGTCGGGCTGGCGAGGGCCAACCGGACGGGGCCCAGCGACGTGCGTCGTGCGAGGGATGAGCTCGATGTCGGGAACCGGGTCGATCGTCAGCCGGGCGTGCGTCTCCACGTCGAAGCGCTGATTGCCGTAGCGCAGCTTCTGGCGTTCGATGCCCTCCGGCCGGAACCCAGCGCGACTCGCCACTCGGCACGACGCGGAGTTCCCGGTACGGTGCCCCAGCTCGAGGCGGAACAGGCCGAGCTCCGTGAACGCGAGGTCGGCGATCGTCGCAAGGCCGCGGGTCGCGAGTCCCCTCCCCCGCGCGCCCTTCGCGAGCCAGTAGTAGGCCCACCCCGTCTGATGCACGTGCTCGATGTTGCTGAGGCCCACGTTGCCGACCGCGATGCCGTCGACGATGATCGCCAAATCGTGCTTGGCCGTACCGGAGACGAGATGTTGCGCCATGTATGACACGTAGTCGAGCTCCGTCGAAGGCACCCCTCCCGGAAACTGCGCGGCGAGGTCCGGCGAGGTGCGCATGGCGTTCGCGAGGGCAGGGGCATCGTCGGCCACCCATGGTCGGAGGTGTGCATCCACCCCTGCAGTGTCGCATCCGCAGATGTGCTGATCCCGAGGCCACGCGCTAGAACGGCGAGCGAGGCGTAACATATACGAGCTTCGGAGCCGGTGGGGGAACATCAGCGTCGGTCTGCGAGACCCCCGAAGCGCCTCACCTTCGCCAGATCGGACGACACCTTGACCTCGGAGACACTCCAACCTGCCCCGCGGCGGCTCAACCACGGCCTGCAGCGCATGTTCGGCCGCGACACCCACGAGCAGGGCCGCGCCGCGACCCCGCTCGAACTGCTCTACGACCTCGCGTTCGCCGCATCCTTCGCCGCCGCCGGCAACCTCTCCGCTCACGGCATCGCGGAGGGACACACGGTGCCGGCGATCACCGGATTCGCGTTCGCGATGATCTCGCTCGTGTGGGCGTGGATCAACTTCTCGTGGTTCGCGTCCGCCTTCGACACCGACGACTGGCTGTTCCGCCTGCTGACGATGGTGCAGATGGCGGGTGTCGTCATCCTGGCCCTCGGACTTCCCGCCCTCTTCAGCTCCATCGACCACGGCGAGGTGCTCGACAACCGGGTCATGATCGCGGGCTACGTCGTGATGCGCGTGGCGCTGGTCTGCCAGTGGCTCCGGGCCGCTAGGGGCAGCGAACGCTATCGCACCACCGCCCTCACCTACGTGGCCTTCATCGTCGTGGCGCAGGTGATGTGGGTGGTCATTGCCGCGCTCCCGCTCACCCTCGGCTTCGCAATGGCCGCAGCCGGGGTCGCGCTCCTCGTCGAGCTCGCGGGGCCCCTCGTCGCCGAGACGCGCGGCGCCAAGACCGGTGCGGCCACCCCGTGGCACGCGCACCACATTGCCGAGCGGTACGCGCTGCTCGCAATCATCGCGATCGGCGAGGGCGTCTTCGGTACGATCGCGGCCGTCACGACGATCACCACCGAGCACGGCTGGAGCTTCGACGCCATCGTGCTCGTCACCGTCGGCATGGTGCTCATCTTCGGCATGTGGTGGGTCTACTTCATCGTCCCTGCCGCCGACGTGCTCCACGTCCACCGAGAGCGGTCATTCCCGTGGGGCTACGGCCACTTCTTCATCTTCGCGTCCATCGCCGCGACCGGGGCCGGCCTCCACGTCGTCGCCTACACGTTCGACGAGCACTACCACCTGAGCGACACCACCGCAGTGCTCTCCGTCGCCATCCCGGTGGCCGTGTTCATGCTGACCGTCTTCGCGCTCTACGCCTACCTGATGCGTGCCTTCGACACCTTCCACCTGGGGCTCTCCGCCGGATCGCTCGGTCTGCTCGTGCTCAGCGTCGTGATGTCAATGAACGGGGCCAGCGTCTCGATGAGCCTGCTCGTCGCGATGCTCGCGCCGGTGGTCATCGTGGTCGGCTACGAGTTCGCGGGACACCGGCACGTCGCCGGCCACCTCGAACGGCTCGAGCAGGCGGAACCCGCCACCTCCTAGCCCGCCCACAGCACGAGTTTCGGGATGGGTTCCTCACTTCGGGATGGTTTGCAAGCCATCCCGAGATGAGGAACCCATCCCGAAACTGTTGGTGGGCGACGGTGAAGCGGTCGGTGGATGCGCGCGAGGTGCGGGCTACGAGACGCGGCGGCGCCAGGCCCCCGTCGAGTACAGCGACCAGGCGACGAGCACTGGCTGGAAGAAGAGGCGCAGGAAGCGCTTCTTGTCGGTGTCGAGGCCGAAGGCGTCGCGGCGGTGCACGAACTGCGCGAGGTTGCCCGGGAAGACGGCCGTGAAGAACGCCGCGGCCACCCAGCCGACGGTGGGGCGCTGAGCTCGGCGCGCGAAGAGCAGCGAGAGGCCGAGCGCGATCTCGGCCACGCCTGAGGCCACCACGACCTGGTCGGTGGTGAGCGGTGCGTACTTGGTCACCGATTTCGGCACCTGCGCCTGGAACTCCTCACGGGCGACGGTCAGGTGCGTGACGCCCGCGAAGACAAGGAAGCCGCCGAGCAGGATGCGCTTGACCGTGCGGAGCTTGGAGGTGGGTGCCTCGTCGGCGAGGCGGATGCGCGCGCTGGTGCGTGCCATGGCCGTCTACGCAGCCTTGCTGGTCTTGCCGAAGCGGAAGGCCATGACGAGCTGGGTGATGCCGCCGATGATGAGGATGAACGCGACGATCCAGAGCATGACGACCACCACGCCAGCCGGCCAAAGGAGGATGAGCAGGCCGGCGATGATGCTGAGCACGCCCGAAAGGATCGCGAACCAGCGCGACTGGTCGGGTGACGCGTCCGCGAGCGAGGCGATGCCCTCGATGATCCACGTGATGGCGATGAGGATGCCGAGGGCGTCGATGAGGGCCGCGGGCTGGACGAGCGCGATCACGCCTCCGGCGATGAGCAGGAGGCCGACGACGCCGTTGAAGACTCGCCAGCCGGTGGGCAGGCCCTTCGAGACGATGGCGCGGATGAGTCGGAGTCCGCCGGAGAAGACGAAGAAGAGACCGAAGATCCAGGCGATGGCGGTCAGCGCCTTGACGGGGAAGGCGAGCGCGACGATGCCGAGGACGAGCGCAACCGCTCCCCCGATGCCGAAAATCCAGCGGAGTGTCGTGACCTGGCGCGGGCTCAGGAGACTCGGGTTGAGGTTGAACCTCACGATGGGGGTGGACTGGCTCACTGCGGGCTCCTTCTGCAGGGGGGATGCGCCGTGCGCGGCGCCGACGCTCCTGACCTCGAAGGGAGGAGCTGTCGTCATCCTAGTGACGATGGCGAGCGCGACGTCACCCCCGCGATCACCGGGTCTCCCCCGACGACGCGCCCGTCGCGCAGGGTGATGACGGCGTCCGCGGCCGCGATCTCGTCGGTGTCGTGACTCGCGACGACCACAGCCTTGCCACGCGCGGCGAGACCGGCGAGGCATTCGGCGATGCGTTGGCTCGATTCGTCGTCGACGCCAGCGGTCGGCTCGTCGAGCAGCAGCAGCTCGGTGTCCTGCGCGATCCCCTGCGCGATCAGGGCGCGCTGCCGTTGTCCGCCGGAGAGCTCGCTGAGCAGGCGTCGGCGGAGCCCCGCCAAGCCGAGCGCTTCGATCGCCTCCGCCGTGAGCTGCGCATCCGCGTGCGTTCGGCCGTTCCTGCGCGCTCGCCACCACCGCGCGTCCGGGTTCGTGCGCCTTGCCCATCGCCCCATGGCCACGGCGGCTTGCACGGTCATCGGAAAGCGTTCAGGCAACTTCGCATGCTGCGGGACGAAGCCGATGCGCCCCGGGGAGGGATCGAAGTCAGCCCAGTCGAGCGTTCCCGACGACAGCGCGGTGGTCCCGGCAAGCACCCCGAGGAGCGTGCTCTTGCCTGACCCGTTGTGGCCAACGACCACCGTCACCGCGCCACGCTGGATCTCGAGGGAGACCGCCGCGAGCGCGTCGTGCGTGTCGTAGCTGACGGTGGCGTCGGCGAGGGATGCAAGAACTGGCATGCTCGACATCCTATCGGTAATGAGAAGCGTTTTCATTATGCTACGGTCCTTCCCCGTGCCCTTCTTCACCGATCCCCTCGAGGCGAGCTTCTTCGCCAGAGCCCTCGTTGGCGGTTCCCTCGCCGCGGTGCTCTGCGCCTGCGTCGGCACCTGGGTGGTGCTGCGCGGCATGGCGTTCCTCGGCGAGGCCCTGGCCCACGGCATCCTGCCGGGCGTCGCCGTCTCCGTCCTCCTCGGCTTCCCACCCGTTGCCGGCGCCGCCGTCTCGGCAGGGGTCATGGCCATCGGCGTGCGCACCCTCACGAAACGCACGAGGCTCTCGAACGACACGGCCATCGGCATCCTCTTCGTGGGCATGCTCGCGCTCGGCATCGCGATCGTCTCCAAGTCGGGAAGCTTCGCCGTCGACGTCACGGCGATGCTCTTCGGCGACGTGCTGGCCATCGGACCCGCCGAGCTCTGGCTGATCGGCGCGGCACTCGCACTCGCACTCGCCGTACTCGCGCTCTTCCACCGATCGTTCACGGCACTCGCCTTCGACGAGCGCAAGGCGCTGACACTTGGCCTGTACCCCGAGCGAGCGGGACTCGCGCTCATCGCGCTCGTGGCGCTCGCCGTCATCGCGTCGTACCAGGCCATCGGCACCCTGCTCGTCACCGCACTCCTGCTCGCGCCACCAGCCGCCGCATCCCTGAGCAGGAAGAGCGTCGTCGGCATCATGACGCTCGGCAGCGCCATCGGCATCGCCGCTGTGGTCGCTGGCCTATACGCATCCTGGCACCTGGCCATCGCCGCCGGCCCCGCCATCGCGCTCGCCGCGGTGCTCGCCGTCGCCCTCGCCGCAGCACTCCGGCCGCGCCGTCGCAGCGCATCGTCCGAACAGCCCTCTCCCCCGTCCGCAGCTCCAGCAGAAAGCGACCAGTCGTGCCCCGCACACGCGTAACAACCTCCCCTTCCCCCGCATCCGCCCGCCCCCGTGCACTGACAGCCGCTGCCGCCACCCTCGGGATGCTCGCCCTCGCCGGGTGCGCGACCGCCGCCCCAGAGACGGCCCCGACGACAAGCGCCGACGCGCAGCCGCACGGGTTCGTCGAGGGTGCTGAGGAGCTCTCTGAAGCCCAGACGAGCATCGCGAGCATCGGCCCCGACGGTTCCGTGAGCGTGCTCAACCTGCTCACCGGCGAGACCGCCAGCATCGACGCCGTCGCGGCCCCCGACTGGGCCGTCAGCGACGGGCGCTTCGTCTTCTCCGGCACGACAGACGACGCAGGATCCACGGAGATTGTGGACACCGGCGTCTGGACGGTTCCGCACGGCGACCACGTCCACTACTACTGCACGGCGCCGGGAACGGTAGGCGAGGTGGCCGAAGCCGGGCCCGCGCGGGTGGCATCGAACGAGGGCACCGTCGCGCTGAGCTATTCCGCATCCGGCACCACCGTGGTCCTCGACCGGCACGCGCTCGGTCAGGGCGAGACCCGCGAGCTCACCCGCATCGAGTCCGAAGCCCACGATGCGGCCGCCGCCCCGGTCGGCGAGGCGGTCGTCGCGAGCAGCGTCTCAGCGCCCGGCGCAGCCCCGCGACTCGCGGCGTACTCGCTGGACGGCGCCGAGCTCGCGCCCGGCGTCGAGTGCCCGGGACTGAGCGACGTACAGGTGACCAGCCTGGGAGCGACCTTCGCCTGCAGCGACGGGCTCGTCTTCGCCTCCGCCGCGGAGCCGAGCGACCCAGCTTCGCCCCCAAACCTCTCCAAGGTCAGCTACCCGCAGGGCGCCGCGCCAGGTGCAACAACCCTCGACAACCGTCCGCACCGGCCGGCCGTCGCAGGCCCCGCCGGCGACGAGGGTGTCTGGCTCGCCTCCTCGCGCAGCCAGGAACTCACCTTCGTCCCCACCTCGGCTCCGATCCTCGTCACCGTCGCCGTCGCCGACGACAGCAACCGCATCGTCGCCGTCGACGCCGACGGCACACTCCTCGTCATCGATGGCGAGAGCGGCGACGTCACCGGAACGCAGGCCGGCCTCGTCGGAACCCCAGACGCTGCCGCGAGCATCCACCTCTCCGTCGACACGAGCCGCGCCTACCTGAGCACCACCTCCTCACCCGAGCTGCACGAAATCGACTACAAGGACGGCGCCCGCGTCGCACGCACGCTCGAGCTCCCGACAACGCCCGCCTTCGCCTTCGAGACGGGGAACTGACAGTGAACGCACGCACCGCGAAGACCACCATCCGCATCGTCGCCGCCCTGGGCGCGGCCGCCGCGATCACCGCGAGCCTCGCGTCCTGCAGCGCCGGCCCTGACAGCGACGACCGACCCGAGATCGTCGTCACCACGAACATCCTGGGCGACGTCGTCACCGAGCTGGTCGGCGACCAGGCGACCGTCACCACCCTCATGAAGCCCGGTGCGGACCCGCACTCCTTCAGCCTGTCCGCCCAGGAGGCCGCGTCGATCGAGAACGCCGACTTCGTCGTCTCGAATGGCCTCGGCCTGGAAGAGGGCGTCGCGCAGCACCTCAGCCAGGTCGATGCAGCCGGCATCCCGCACTTCGTCGCGAGTGATGCGTTCGAGCCGCTCGCCTACACGGAGGGCGACGCCGAGGGCATGGACGATCCCCACTTCTGGACCGACCCCGCACGAATGTCGGCGGTCGTCGATGCCCTCGGCGAGCGGCTGCTTGCCGACGTCGACGGGATCGACCAGACAGCCCTCGAGACCTCCGTCGCCGACTACTCCGGCCAGCTCGAGGAGCTTGACGGATGGATGCAGGACCAGTTCGACACGATTCCCAGCGACTCGAAGAGCCTCGTCACCAACCATCACGTCTTCGGCTACCTCGCTGAACGCTTCGGCTTCACCGTCGTCGGCACCGTCATCCCTGGCGGCACCACGTTGGCGGCACCGAGCGCCGCGGACTTCGCTGAACTGAGCGCCGACATCACCTCCGCCGGAGTCTCCACGATCTTCGCCGACTCCTCGAGCCCAGACGATCTCGCCCGAGCACTTGCCACCGAGGCCGGCATCGAGGTCCAGGTCGAGCCGCTCTTCACAGAGTCGCTCACCCCTGCAGGCGGCGGCGCGGAGACCTACCTCGAGATGATGCGAGCCAACACGGAGCGCATCACCGCAGGTCTCACCGCCTGAACCTCGCGTGGCACAGCAAGCCCGCGCATCCGAATCCCACCCCCAAGGAACACCACACAAGAAAGGGTCTCCATGACCATCGCCTCCCCCTCCAGGACGCGCGGCGCGATCGCCGTCACCGCCCTCGGCATCCTCGCGCTCACCGGATGCTCGCAGTCAACGCCTGCGGCGACCGGCGAAGCCGCGGCGACCCCCGGCTCCGCCTCCGCCGCGACCGCGGAGCGGATCACGCTCACCTACGACGGCGGACTCGTCGTGCTCGATGCGGCGACGCTCGAGGTCGTCGGCGACGTGCCGATCGACGGCTTCACCCGTGTCAACCCCGTCGGCGACGGGCAGAACGTCCTCGTCACGACCGACGCGGGCTTCCAGGTGCTCGACACGCAGGAGCCAGCACTGACCGGTGCCACCTTCGAAGGCTCCAAGGCAGGCCACGCCGTTGCGCACGCGGGCAAGACGGTC
The DNA here is from genome assembly GCF_049707175.1 of Pseudoclavibacter helvolus. GTDB lineage: Bacteria > Actinomycetota > Actinomycetes > Actinomycetales > Microbacteriaceae > Pseudoclavibacter > Pseudoclavibacter helvolus_A. Next base: position 125,431 of record NZ_JBNAFM010000001.1, read on the forward strand.
CTGTTCTTCGACGGCACCGGCGACTCCGTCATCTTCGACACCGATGCGCTGCTCGCCGACAACACGAAGCTGCCGGAGACCGAGACGGTCGCGAGCGACGCCGCCCACCACGGCGTCTCCATCGAGCTCTCCGACGGCACCTTCGTCACCACCCTCAGCGACCGCACCGGCATCGTCGCGACGGACGCCGACGGCAACGAGCTCGCCAGGTCGACCGACTGCCCCGGCGTGCACGGCGAAGGCACGGTGAAGGACGAGGTCGTCATCGTCGGCTGCGAGAACGGCGCCCTCGCCTACGCAGACGGTGAAATCACGAAGCTGTCCTCACCCGACGACTTCGGCCGCATCGGTAACATGTTCACGACCGAGGACTCGGCCATCGCGCTCGGCGATTACAAGTCCAACCCAGACGCCGAGGGCTACCTGCTGGAGGCGTTCAGCCTCGTCGATACCGCGACCGGAAAGATCTCTGTCACCGACCTGCCAGACGGCGTCGGCTACACGTTCCGAGACCTCGGACGCGGCGCGGACAACGAAGCGATCATCCTCGGCTCTGACGGCTCACTCCACCTCTTCTCCGAGACCGACGGCTCGCTCATCACCTCGATCCCGGTCATCGGCGCATGGGAGGGACCAGCCGAATGGCAAAATGCGCACCCGGCACTCAAGGTGAAAGACGGTGTCGCCTACGTCACCGAGCCCGCCACGAGCACCATTCACGCCGTCGATCTCGAGACCGAAGAGATCACGACCTCGGCGACGCTTCCTGGCGTGCCGAACGAGATCGCCCTGAGCTGAGCAAACGTGCCCTGATCGGGCCCTCGATTGCCTAGCGCATCGGCCTGAACGAAGGCCGGGGTGTATGGGGAGCACTCCCCATGCACCCCGCAAGGCAACGGCACTAGGATGCCGAGCAGCGGGGCCCTCAGCCCAGCGAATGCAGGCAACGCGCTTCAGGTGAAGCCGACGACAAGGAGAATGAGCATGCGCAGCGAGCTATTCGCGGAAGCGAACCGGGAGAGCCAGAGCACCGAGCGTTGGGTGCTGCAGTCCAAGAAGATGCTGCGCGTCGGCTTCGGTCCAGAAGTCCTCGCAGCCAAGGGTGCCATGGTCGCCTACCAGGGCCAGTTCGACTTCAAGCACGAGGGCTCGGGAGGCCTCGGCAAGTTCATGAAGAAGATGGTTTCCGGTGAGGGCGGCGCGCTCATGCGCGTCGCCGGTCAGGGTGAGGTCTTCTTCGCCCGACAGGGGGCCGACGTCTTCACGCTGACGCTCGAGGGCGAGGGCATCACCATCAACACCTCCAACCTCCTCGCGTTCGACGCGAACCTGCAGTGGGACATCAAGATGCTCGCCAACGCGGGCATGATGACGGGCGGTTTGTTCAATCTCGAGGTCGGCGGGCACGGCACCGTCGCCGTCTCGAGCGACGGCCCGCCCATGGTGCTCGACTGCTCCGTGCAGCCGACGTTCGTCGACCCGCAGGCCGCGATCTGCTGGTCCCAGAACCTGCAGCCGACGATCAAGAACGACTTCAAGATGGGGTCGCTCATCGGCCGTGGCTCCGGCGAGTCGTTCCAGCTCGCGTTCCACGGCCCGGGCTTCGTGGTCGTGCAGCCAAGCGAGGGTGCGCCCATCGTCGCGACGGCCTGAGGGCATCGCGCCGGCTCCGCCCTCAGGGGCGGGACCGAGTTCGCGGTCGACGTCGGTTCGAGCGCCCTCAACTGAGGAGCGCGGTCGGCTGGGCCGCACTGTCACGACTACGGCGGGGGGGGGGGGGGGGGGGTGGGGGGCCCCCCCCGGGGGGGGGGGGGCCCCCGGGGGGGGGGGGGGGGGGCGCGCGGGTTTTTGTGGGGGGGCCCCCACCCCCCC
>NZ_JBNAFM010000001.1:127309-278995 GCF_049707175.1 Pseudoclavibacter helvolus
CGGGGGGGGCCGGGGGGGGGGGGCCGGGGGGGCGCGCCCCCCCCAACGTGGGGGGGGGGGGGGGCGGGGCCCCCCCCCCCCCCCGCGGGGGGGGGGGGCGGGGCGGCCCCCCCCCCCCCGCCGTTGTCGTGCCGCGACAGCCTGGGCCGGGGCGGCTAGCGGCGCTTTTTGAAGAGCGTGCCGAACACGCCTCGAACAACCTCGCGCACGATCGTCTGGCCGGTGCGGGACCCGAGCACGTCGCTGACAATGTTGCCGCCGCTCGATTCCTGGCGCGATCTCGTGGTCGTCCGCGTCTGTGTCCGCGAGCGCGCGGCCTTCTCGGCACGCTCGCGTTCCTTGGCGTCTTTGGCCGCCTGCTTCTCGGCTTCGAGTGCAGCGGCCTCGGCGCGCGCGCGCTCGGCGTCCGCGTTCATCTTCGCGGTGAGCACTTCGTGGGCTGACTGGGGGTCGAGCACTTGCGAGTAGCGCGGGAAGAGGGCGGATGCGGCGACGAGCTGACGAAGGCCCGCCTCGGGCGTCGGCGACATCGATGCCTGAGGCGCCCGCAGCCGAGTCCAGGCGACCGGCGACGGTGCGCCCTTCTCGTTCATCACGGTGACGATCGCCTCGCCGGTGGCGAGCTGCGTGAGCACCTGTTCGAGGTCGTACCCGCTCTTGGGGTAGGTGCGCACCGTTTGCCGGAGGGCCGTCGCGTCGTCGGGCGTGTGCGCGCGGAGCTGGTGCTGGATGCGGGAGCCGAGTTGGGCAAGCACGTCGTCGGGGACGTCCTTCGGTGTCTGCGTGACAAAGAAGATGCCGACGCCTTTGGAGCGGATGAGGCGGACCGTCTGCGTGATCTGCTCGATGAACGCCTTGGAGGCACCGGAGAAGAGGAGGTGCGCCTCGTCGAAGAAGAACACCAGCTTCGGCTTGTCGAGGTCGCCAACCTCGGGGAGCTCGTTGAAGAGGTCTGCGAGCAGCCACATGAGGAAGGTCGAGAAAAGTGCTGGGTTGCTCGCGACGCCGGGGAGCTCGAGCAGGCTGACCACGCCGCGCCCATCGTTCGTCACTCGCAGGAACTCGCGCGTGTCGATCTCGGTCTCTCCGAAGAAGACGTCGGCGCCCTGCTCGGAGAAGTTCACGAGCTCGCGGAGGATCACGCCGGCAGTCTGCTTCGACAGGCCGCCAATGCCTTCGAGCTCGGCCTTGCCCTCTGCGCTGGTGAGGTACTGGAGCACTGTGCGGAGGTCGGAGAGGTCAACGAGCGCCAGCCCCTGCTCGTCGGCGAAGTGGAAGACGAGCCCGAGGCTCGACTCTTGCGTCTTGTTCAGGCCGAGCACCTTGGAGAGCATGAGCGGCCCGAAGCTCGAGACGGTCGCGCGGATCGGGACGCCGACGCCGCGCCCGCCGAGGGAGAACACCTCGGTCGGGGCCGATACCGGCGCCCAATCCTGGCCGATGCCCTTCGTCCTGGCCAGAAGTTTGTCGTTCGGCTCGCCAGGCGTCGCGATGCCAGAGAGATCGCCTTTGATGTCGGCGGCGAAGACCGGCACGCCTGCGGCGGAGAGCTGCTCCGCGAGCACCTGCAGTGTCTTGGTCTTGCCGGTGCCGGTCGCACCGGCGACGAGCCCGTGGCGATTCGTCATGGCGAGCGGGATGCGCACGGGCACCCCCGGGATCGCCTCGCCGTTCACGATGGCGCCGATCTCGAGCGCGGGCGCATCGAACGCGTATCCGACCCGAACGGCCTCCAGCTGCTGCGCATCCAGCGGCCCTTCGGCCACCGTCGCCGCAGTCGCGCCGGGCTCAGCGGCGGGCGCGACGCTCGCTGGTGCCGAAGTGGCACCAGGCTCCGCGGCAGAGGCCTCCGCCTCGGCTGCGGCGAGGGCGGCCTGGGCCTCTTCGAGTGCTCTCCGTGCGGCTTCGATACGGGCGTCGGCTTCAGTCATGGCACCAGGCTAGTCACTCCTAGACTTGATGCCATGCCTCAGCTCGAAGCGTCTGTGATCGTGCCGCTCTCCGTCGATGATGCCTTCGCGCTCGCCCACACGGTCGGCCCTGCGCGGAGCTGGGACCCGGGAGTCGTCCGCAGCGAGTTCATCCGCGGTGCAACGGCTCCCGCGGCAGGGGCGCATTACTTCACGAAGACGCCCGGCGGGCGCCGCATGATCCTCGAGCTCCGCGTGGTGCACGCCCCCTTCGTGAGCGCCGCCGAGATGGTCAAGGGCCCAGCCTGGCTCACGTCGTTCGGCGAAGGGTGGCGCTTCGAGGCCGTCGAAGGCGGAACGAAGGCGAGCTGGAAGTTCACGTACAAGCTCGCCTCGCCGGTGTTCGCCTCGACCTTGGGGGCCGCGACGAAGCCCATGTTCGAGCGCGAGCTGCAGGGGCGCGCCGCCGCGTACACGGTCCGCGCCGAAGAACTCGCGGCGGCAGAGTAGACCGCCGCCGCACCGTCAGGCGGCCGGCAGGTAGGCCGCCCACTCCGGCAGCTCACGCTCGACGCTGCGCGGCGACCAGCCCGTGGCGCGAGGCGGGCGCGGCGTGAGTCGCAGGCGCCAGCCCATCTCCTCCGGCGTTTTGTCGCCCTTGACGTTGTTGCACTTCAGGCAGCAGGCGACGAGGTTCTCCCAGCTGTCCCTCCCGCCCCGCGACCGCGGCAGGATGTGGTCGATGGTGTTCGCGAAGCCGTCGCAGTAGCCGCAGCGGTTCGCGTCCCGCCGAAGCACGCCCTTGCGGCTGACCGGCTGCATGCGTGCCATCGGGACCCGCACGTACCTGGTGAGCAGGATGACGCGCGGCCGCTCCCAGACGCCGCTCGAACCAAGCACCGGGTGCTCCTCGTCGACATCGATGACGCTGGCTTTGCCGTGCAGGACGAGCACCAGCGCTCGCCGGTCGGAGACCACCCCGAGCGGTTCGTAGCCTGCGTTCAGGACGAGGGTTCGCATGCTGGACCTGCTTTCGCATCCGTACGAAAAAAGGGCACCGCCCGGATCGGCGGCACCCTTGAATCGAGTAGGTAGATGGACTGACGAGACTCGTCGGCCTGTATTCGTGCGGTCTGACAGGCTTCACCGCTCTGGTAGACGTCGAGGGCATTTGCCGCGCGCGCATCCGTGGCGTGGATGCCGCTGCGTGCCCTCATTGACGCTCCCGAGTGTCGTCGATCTGGCAACAGCGTAGACCACGGACACAGAATGCGGGAGGGGCGACTTCTGTTGTTCACGAGCCGGTCAGACCCGCGACGCGAAGTCGCCCCTCCCGCATTGAGGAGGTTCATTCGTCAGAGGCGCACGAAGTAGTAGCTGCCGCCCGCGTCGAGGCCACCGAGCTCGACCATGCGGCCTTCGGTCGGCGCGTCGATCATCTGGCCGTTGCCGGCGTAGATGCCGACGTGGAAGTTCGGGAAGATGACGAGGTCGCCGGGCTGGGGGTCGGAGACGCGCGTGCCAGCAGCCGCCTGAGCACTCACGCCGTGAGCGACGTCGATGCCATGGAGGCCGAACACGTACTTGACGAGGCCCGAGCAGTCGAAGCCGTCAGGCGTCGCTCCCCCGAACACGTAGGGCGAGACGCCGATGAACTGCGAGGCCGTCTCGACGACGCTGGCGCCGACAACGCTCTCCCCTGCCGTACCGCTGGCGGCGCCGGTGTCGGATGCGGTGGCGTCGGCCGTCGGCTCGGGCGTTGCGACCGCCGCGACCTGGTCGGAGCTGAGGGTGACGACCGAGGTCTCGGTGCGGTCAGTGACCGTCTCCGGTGCTGGCACGGCAGGCGTGGCGTCGGCAACCGCGTCGGCGATGGCCGCTTCGACGCTCGCCTGGTCGGTCTGTGCGTCGGCGTTCGTGTCGTCAGACGTCTGGTCTGGAGCCGCCACTGCACTGGAGAGGCTGGCTTCGCCGGCGGGGGCAGCGATCGTGCTCGGCACGATGGCTCCAGCAGTCGTGACCGCAGCGAGCGACGCCGCGACCGCGAGGCCGCCGGCGACACGACGCCGCGCGACGAGCTGCCTGGGACGGGGCGCCCGAACCGTCATTGCGCGCCCTCCGGCGAAGGACGCGGGCGCCTGGCGCCCCTCGGACTCGACGGCGTCTGCTGCTCGTTGCGTCGACATCGTGTGCTCTGCTGGCACCACGGAGAGCAGCGAGGTGATCGCGTTGCGCTCGATCCGTCCGGTCTCTTCAACGCGCCGCTCGGCAGAGGCCTGGATGCTGGCGACGGACGCCTGCGTCGTGGCGTCGAGGGTCTGTGTGGCAGCCGCGACCGGGCGTACACCGGTCCGGCGTTCGACGGCGCGGGCCTCGCGACGAGTCAGCGTGGTGCTCATGGACTTCCTTCGGGTGGAGCTGAGCACCGATAGGTGCCCTGGACTATTTCGAGCGTACCCGTTTATAACGGAAATGTCACGTTCAGGTCACAGAAGCATCGCAAAAGATCACGGTTTGATCACAACGCAACGACGCCGCGCGCAGCATGAGCTGCGCGCGGCGTCGAGACCGACTGATTGGTGGATGCGTCAGTTGAAGGTGTAGTACACCGGGTTGCTCCACCAGATGGAGCGGTACTGCACGACCTTGCCGCCGTACCCGGGCGAGTCAATGACCATACCGCCGCCGGCGTAGATGCCGATGTGCGCGCCAGGCTGCACCACGAGGTCGCCTGGCTGCGGGTTGGACGTCTGCCGCGCACCGGCAATCTGGTTGCTGACCGACCCGGAGAGCGAGATGCCCTGCGTCGCGTAGACCGCCTTGGTCAGGTCGGTGCATGCCGGGAAGTACGAGCCCACGTAGCTGTGCGCGGCCGCGATGAGACTCGACGTGTCGACGTTGCCCGACGGGGCCGCGGCGGATGCACCCGACGAGGAAGACGTCGAGGTCGAGGAGGTCTGGCTGCTCGTGCCGCCTCCCGAGGAGGTGTTCGACGAGGTCGACGACTCGGCAACCGGCTCCTCGGTCTCCTCCGGAGTGGGGGTGGGCGTCGGCGTTTCGGCAATAGCACCGAGGTCTTCGCTCGAGATGGAGACGACGGTCGAGTCGGTGCGGTCGACGGCGACCTCGGGCGCCGCAACGAGCGCGACCTCCTCCGCAGGGGCTTCATCGGAGGCGGGGAGCGGGTCTGCGGTCGGTGTGGCCTCGCTGGCGTCCGGAGTGGTCGCGGCGACGAGGTTCGCCTGCGACTGAACGTCGCTCTGTCCGTCCGCGACGGCCGCGGGCACGACCATGCCCGCGGTTGCGGCGGCGGCCACGGTGGCGGCTGCCGCGAAGCTGGCGGCCGTCTTGCGACGACCGCGTGCCACGAGCGCAGCAGGCTTTGCGGCGCGAATGCTGACGGGGCGCCCGGTGAACGCCTCGGAAATCTCGACAACCTCGGCGAGGTGCCCTTCGTCGCGGGCCTCGTCAGCGGCGGGAGCGGACTCGACGGTCGGGACGAGGGGAAGGACGGAGACGAGCGAACCCTGCTCGTTCCGTTCGATGCGGGCCGTGTCGTGGAGCTGGGGCGCCTGCGCCTCGATTTCGGCGACCGACGCCGCGAGGACCGGGGCGGACACTCCGGCGACGGGCGCCGGGGCGACTGGTGAGGCGGCCGGACGGACTCCGGTCTTCCGCTCGATCGCGCGGGCTTCGCGGCGAGTCAGCGGCTTCGTGCTGTCTGCGGGCGGCATGCTCGATGTGCTCAAGACTTCTCCTCGGGTGTGTTCGAACACCGTTGGAACCGGCATCCTCGACCTGACCGAGCCTACACAAAGGTAACGGAATTGTCACGGCGAGATCACAAATCAACCCAAAGTGGATTACGCGCCGGTAACGACGAAGCGCGCCCAGCCGGGGCTGGACGCGCTTGTCGATGTATTGCCTCGCTTAGCGGAGGGTCACGTAGTACGGGTTACCCCAGGAGATCGAACGGTACTGGACCGAACGTCCGCCGTAGCCGGGGTCGTCGATGACCATGCCGTTGCCTGCGTAGATGCCGATGTGCTCTCCTGGCCAGACGACGAGGTCACCCGGCTGTGGGTTCGAGGTCGGCGTTCCCATCGCGGCCTGTGCGGACACGCCGCGCGGGAGCGAGATGCCGACAGCGGCGTAAGCAGCCTGCGTGAGCAGGTCGCAGGAACCGAAGTACCCGCCCACGTAGCTCATTGCTGCGGCGGAGACGCTCGAGGAGTCGACGCTCTGGCCACCAGTGGAAGCGGTCGAGGTCTGACCCGACGTGCTGCCACCGGTCGACGTGCTGCCACCGGTCGAGGCACGCGAGTCGGCGGTGGGCTCGGGCGTGGCGACGACCTCTGCGACCTGGTCGGTCGAGAGCGTGACGACGCTGGTCTCGGTGCGGTCGACCGCAACCTCGGGGGCCGCGACGAGGTCGACGGAGACCTCTTCAGCAGCGGCCTCTTCGGTGGGCTCCGTCGTGGCGGTCGGCTCAGCGGCCGGGGCCTCGGTCTCGACCGTGGTCGCGGCGAGGAGATTGGCCTGCGCCTGGCTGGTCTCGTTCCCGTCGGCGACTGCCGCCGGCACGACGACGCCGGCCGTGGCGATGGCGGCGACCGTGGCCGCAGCGGCGAATCCGCCAGCGGTGCGACGGCGCTGGCGCGCGACGAGGGCGGAGGGCTTGGCAGCGCGGATGCTCACGGAGCGACCCGTGAACGCCTCGGGAATCTCGATGACCTCGGCGAGCTCGGCCTCGGCCGCCTCATCGCCAGCCACCTGCGGCAGCGAAGTCGTGGTGGGCAGAACCGAGACCAGTGCGCCGAGCTCGTTGCGCTCGATGTGCGCAGTGTCGTGCACCGAGGGAGCAGACACTACAGAGGGTGCCGAGGTGATCTCGGCGACCGAAGCCTCGATAACCGGCGCGGACACACCCGCGACACCGGCGATCGCAACTGGGCGCTGGCCCGTGCGGCGCTCGATCTCACGAGCCTGGCGTCGCGTCAGCGGTGCCGAGGCGTTCGTAACGTTTTCCAAGTCTTTCCTCCAGCGCCTGACTCCGGTGGAGCCGATCCCGCTCTTGCCTGTTACCAGGGGAAGCTAGGTCGAGGAGCGGGATACGGCGCCTCAGCCTGCCAGCTATGCAGATTGCATAGCTCATGACTCGGACAACACTAGTGGAAAAGCTGAGAATTGTCACGCTTCGGTGTCAGAACCCTAACGCCGAGGTAACGAAGCCCCGAAGTTTTGCTGGATAATCCTTCGCGGGCGGATCAGGCGCTCAGAGTTCCGCAGAACGCGGAGGAAATCTTCAGCTGACCGTGACCAGATGTCAGCCTAGCGCACCTTCGGGGCTTGGAAGCACATCCACGTAGACGTGTTCTGCGGTTTCGAGTGAGACCTCGACGCCGATGCCGCCAGATGCGGGCAGCAGCCCGATCCACGCGCCGCGGCGCTGCAGCGTCACCTCAGTGCCCGGTAGGACTCCGGCCTCGCGCAGCAGCGTCAGCGTCTGAAGGTCTGACTGCACCGGCTCACCGAGACGGCGGAGCTTCGCGAGGACCGGCTCGGTCGATGTCGCTCCACGCGCCGCCTGCTCGAGGAGCGCTGAGACGCTGACGACACCGGAGAGGAACTGCTCTGCGGGCTCGGCACCGAACTCGTCGAGCCCGGGAATCGGCGTGCCGTACGGCGACTCGTTCGGGCGCCCCAGCATTTCGAAGATGCGCTGCTCGGCCTCGTCGCTCATGACGTGCTCCCAGCGACAGGCCTCCTCGTGCACCTGCGCGAGGTCGAGGCCGATCACGTTCGCCAACAGGCCCTCGGCGATGCGGTGCTTGCGGAGCACCCGCGTGGCCTTGGCCCGACCGTCTTCGGTGAGCACGAGCCTGCGGTCCGTTGCGACGGAGACGAGGCCGTCACGCTCCATGCGGGCGATGGTCTGCGACACGGTCGGCCCAGAATGGCCGAGACGTTCGGAGATGCGTGCCCGAAGCGGGGTGATGTCCTCTTCCTCAAGGTCGAGAATGGTGCGGAGATACATCTCCGTGGTGTCCACCAGATTGGTCACGCCCCGCCACCTCCCGTTGCATTGGTCCGCCAAGCCTAGCGGCGAGCGAGGCCGCTCGCGCACATAGGCTTGCAGCATGCCTGACATTCGCATCCCGACTGAGTTCATTCCGCTCGACGGCCGATTCGGCTGCGGCCCGTCGGTCGTTCGACCCGCGCAGATCGACCACCTCGTCGCCGGGGCCACGAGCATCCTCGGCACGTCACACCGCCAAGCCCCCGTGAAAGACCTCGTGGGCCGTGTGCGCTCGGGACTCTCCGAGCTTTACCGACTTCCCGACGGCTACGAGGTGTTGCTGGGCAACGGCGGCTCCACCGCGTTCTGGGACGCCGCAGCCTTCGGCCTGATCTCCAACCGAGCCCAGAACCTCACCTTCGGCGAGTTCGGCGGCAAATTCGCGAAGGCCGCCGCCGCGCCGTGGCTTACGGCACCGGACGTCCGTTCCGCCCAGCCAGGCACGATCGCCACCCCTGAGGCCGTCGACGGCGTCGACGTCTACGCGTGGCCCCACAACGAGACGTCAACTGGGGCCATGGCTCCCGTCCGACGGGTCGCCGGCGACGACGGAGCCCTGACCGTCATCGACGCAACCAGCGCAGCCGGCGGTGTCGACATCGACATCAGCGAGACCGACGTGTACTACTTCGCCCCACAGAAGAACTTCGGCTCAGACGGTGGCCTGTGGCTCGCGATCGCTTCGCCCGCGGCGATCGAGCGCATCGAGCGCATCTCCGCCTCAGACCGCTACATTCCCGACTTCCTGAAGCTCAGCCACGTGGTCGAGAACTCGCGCAAGAACCAGACGCTGAACACGCCGGCGATCTCGACGCTCCTGTTGCTCGAAGCCCAGCTCGACTGGATCAACGGCAACGGTGGGCTCGCGTGGGCCGACAGCAGGACCCGCACCTCTTCAGGGATCGTGTACGACTGGGCAGAGGCTTCCGAGTACGCGACGCCATTCGTCGCGGACGTCGCGGAGCGGTCCCAGGTCGTCACGACGATTGACTTCGCGGAGGGCATCGATGCCGCGGCGATCGCGGCCGCGCTGCGCGCAAACGGCATCGTCGACACCGAGCCTTACCGCAAGCTCGGCCGCAACCAGCTGCGTGTTGCGACCTTCACGTCCGTTGACCCTGACGATGTGCGCCGCCTGACCGGTGCCGTCGACTACGTGGTCGAGCACCTGGGCTGACCGAGTCGCGCGCCGCACCCGCGGCACGGCATGCGAACACAAAAGGAGCGTCGCCAGCAACTGCTGGCGACGCTCCTCTTTCTCGAGATCTCGTCCTCGAAGTCGACCGACACGACTACTGCTTCGCGTCAGTCGTTTCAGCGTCGGTGCCGGTATCGGTGTCGGACTCGAAATCAACGCCGTCGAAGACATCGTCCATGTCGTCGGCGAACTCGCGGATGTCTGCAGCCTCGCCGAACTCGGCAGGCTCCGGCTCCGGCAGCTCGTCCTCGCTCCGCGGCACAACGACGACCCTGCGCCGCTTCCCGCGGGTCTTGGCCTTGGCCTGATCCGGCGCCTTATCGTCAGTCGCCGGCCGAGGTGCCGACTCCCCCGGCGCTGCCTGCTGCGCGGACGCCTCCGAATCTTCTGCAGCCGGAGCGCCCTTCTTCTTGCGCTTGCGACGAGCGGGCTTCTGCTCGCCGTCCTCGCCAGCTGACGGGTCACGCGTTTCGGCGGCCTGGTCAGAGACTGACTCCGCAGCGGCCTGCTGCTCAGGGGCTCCCTGCTCGGGGGCTGCCTGCTCGGTGCGCTTCCTGCGCGACTTCTTCGGCTTCTTCTTCGCCTCGGCGTCTCCCTCGGCGGCCGCGGCATCGTCGTCAGCCTTGTCCGCCGCAGGTGCGTCGTCAGTCACGCCGGCGTCGCCGCCCGCGTGAGACTCGCCCTTCGCCTTCTTGCCCGACTTCTCCTTCTTGCGCTTCTTCTTCTTCGGCTTCGTCGCGTCGCTCTCATCGAGGTCCGCTGACGGGGCCTCGCTGGAGCCGCCCTCCGCCTCCTCAGCGCCGTTTGCTGCCGCTTCCGGCACCCCGTCTGCGCCGATGCGCCGACGGGTGCGGGTTCGGCGGATGCGCTTGCTCGACTTCGGCGCGGTCTCCTCGTCGGCGGGTGCGCCCGACTCCCCCGCTCCGTCGACCACCTCGCCCGCTTCGAGGAGCTGCGCTGCCTCGTAGTCGGCGAGTCGGTCGGACCACGGCACCCATGAGGGTGCGAGCAGCGCCCCGTCTCCGGGGAGCAGCTCGACCTCGAGCACCGTCGGCTCGGCCTGGTCCACCAGGCGGACGAGGGAGACGTTCCAACGCCAGTCCGGGTACCCGGGCAGGCGAGTCGTGTACTGGAGCGTGTAGACGCCCTCGTCCTCCTCAGCGACGAGGGCGACCAGTTCGCCGAGCTGCGAGGCCGGCGTCACGTCCAGCAGCGCCGCCCACGCGAGCCGCCGAGACGGCTCGAGCTCAGCGGCGTCGAGCGCGACACCGAGCGGGGCGGGAAGCACGGCCTCGTCCGTCATCAGGCGTCCAGGTCGTCTGCGACGCGGCGGAGCATCGCGGCGATCTTCGCGCCCTGCGGCTTCTCGGGGTAGCGTCCGCGACGCATCGCTCCACCAACCGAGTCGAGGAGCTTCACGAGGTCCTCAATGATGACCGCCATGTCATCCGGGGACTTCCGCTGGATGCGGGCAACGCTCGGAGGAGCCTCGAGCACTCGGACCGACAGTGCCTGGGCGCCGCGTCGACCGTCGGCAATGCCGAACTCGAGCTTCGTTCCCGGGCGCACCGACGAGGTTCCCGCTGGGAGCGCCGTCGCGTGCAGGAAGATCTCCTGACCGTCGTCGGCCGCAATGAAGCCGAATCCCTTGTCCTCGTCGTAGAACTTCACCTTGCCGGTGGGCATGGCCATCTCCTTGTTCGGCGCACGTGCGCCAGATCGAACTTTCACAGGCGGGGACTCGAACTTCGCTTCCCCTGGTCAGCCACGGCATGCGGCTGATCCGCACCAGTCTACGGTGGCTCGCACGTCGATTAGTCTGGGTAAGTGACCTCCTCCAACGGCGCCCCCATCGCGAAGGGCGAACGCATCCTGGCTTTCATGGCTCTCGGCATCGCGGCAATCTCGTTCATCGCGCTCCTCGTGCTGCTCGCCACGCCGCTGCTCGGCATCGAGGTCGACGCCACCAACCCCATCTGGCCGACGTTGCTGTTCGTCACCTACCTCGGCTTCCCCGTGGCATTCCTGCTGATCCTCTCCCTCATCATCTGGCGCATCGTCGCGAACCGGCGTTCGCGGGGCAGGTCCGAGAGCTGATAGACGCCTCCCCGAGCGCGCTGCGGGTCCTCCAGCTCCTCCGCAGCCTCGACCGCACCGACCTCGCCGGGCTTGCCACCTGGCGCAGGCTCTCGACGCGCGGCTCGAGCGGAGCCATGGACGTCGCCGAGGCGCTCGCCGACGAGGCTTCGCTTCGAGAGGCCGTCGCCCGCCTGGGCTGGCGCGACGCGTCCCGCCTCGCAGCGGGGTCGCCGTCGGCGGTGCAGGCCGCGCGGCTCCGCGGCCTGGCCGTCGGCCCGTCTGACTCGCCCGAGGTCCTGCCCGCGACCGCCGCCGCGCTCGCCGAACTGCTTGAGGGCTCCGCGACGGCCACACTTCCGGCATCGGCCGAACTTGCTCCTCTCCCCCAGGCGACCGAGCGCGCACACGGCGCCGCGCAGCTCGCCGCCGACGCGATCACCGCCCTCGACCTGGCCCCCAGGTCGTACCGCGACGGTCGGGGTGGTCTTCAGCTCGGGGCCACGACCGTTCGCAGAATCGCTGCAGAGCTGCACACCGAGCAGGCAGTGCTCTCGCCCCTCTTCGAGTGGATGCTCGACCTCGGTCTGTGCAGTCCCGTGGGCGACGCCATGCGACCGACCGCAGCAGGACGTGTCTTTGGCCTGAGCGCCCCGCTCTCCCGCTGGCGCCAGCTCGCCGACCGCTGGCTCGCGGAGCTGACCGTCGAAGGTCGAGCCGGACTGCTCGACGACCCCGTCTCGCACGCGACCCCGCAGACGGAGCTCCTGGGCCTCACCGTCGAAGGCCAGCTGAGCGAGCTCGGCCTCCTCCTGGCGCAGGACGATCTCGACGGAGCGTCCGCACTGCTCGAGTCCGCCTTGCCGGAAGACGTTGACGGGGTCTACCTGCAACCCGACCTGTCGATCATCGCCCCAGGCCCACTGACCCCGGCAGACGAGCAAGCCCTGCAGGCAGTCGCTTCCCTCGAGCGGCGCGGGCTCGCATCCAGCTACCGCCTCTCTGAGGCGTCGGTCACGCACGCGCTCGGCACGGGCCTCTCCATCTCCGACGTCGAGGCCACACTCTCGCGGCTCTCACTCACGGGCATCCCCCAACCCGTCGAGTACCTGCTTCGCGAAGCATCGAACCGACACGGGCGCGTTCGAGTGCGCGAGCATCCGGTGCGACCGGGAACGATCGTGACCAGCGACGATCCCGCGCTCATGGACGCCCTGAAGGTGGATGCGGCGGTCGCGCCGCTCGGGCTGCGCCAGTCGGGCGAGGGCGCACTCGTCTCGTCAGCATCGCGAGACACCGTCGTGCTGATGCTGCTCGACGCGAGGTACCCCGCGAGCGCCGAGAACGCCGAGGGCGAACTGGTGCCGCTGCGGCCGAGGGAGACCGCGCCGCCGCGCGAGCTGCGCCCGAGCGACACGGCTCTCCGGTTCGCAGACGCGCTGCACGACGAGGCGACGCGACTCGACGCCGGTGACGACGCGCAGACCTGGGTGCAGCGGCAGCTCGAAATAGCACGCCGCGCGAAGAGCGAGGTCAGGGTGCGGGTCGACCTCGGTGGAGGAAAAGAGACCGCCCTGCGTCTTGTGCCCATGAGCGTCGCTGCAGGTCGCCTTCGCGCGCGCGACCTCGCCGCTGACGTCGAGCGCACGCTGCCAATCCGCGCCATCCTCGAGGTCCAGGTGCTCGACGACCCGGTCGACAGCTAGTTCGGCCCCTAGACGCCTGCACGCTGGCCGTCAAGCACTCAGGCGCGCGAAGGGTGACGGGTATGATTGACCGTTATGGCACTTGGACCGTTGATCGTACAGAGCGACAGAACTGTCCTGCTCGAAGTCGCCCATCCCGACGCCGAAGCGGCCCGTCACGCACTCGCCGTCTTCGCCGAACTGGAGCGGGCACCCGAGCACATTCACACGTATCGCATCACCCGCCTGGGCCTCTGGAACGCGCGAGCAGCGGGGCACGAGGCCGACGAGATGCTCGACGTACTCAACCGCTTCGCGAAGTTTCCCGTGCCAGCATCGGTCTCCGCCGAGATCCGCGAGACCGTCGCTCGCTACGGCAAGCTCGTCATCTCGCGCGACGACGACGGCGAGCTCATCGTCTCGAGCGACGATGAGGCAGTGCTGCTCCAGATCTCCAAGGCGAAGCACGTCGCGCCCCTGCTCGAAGGGCCGATCGGCGAAGCAGGCTTCCGCGTGCAAGCCTGGGCCCGCGGCGAGCTCAAGCAGCAGCTCGTGAAGCTCGGCTGGCCCGCCGAGGACCTCGCCGGCTACACCCCAGGCACACCGCACGCCATCGCGCTCGACGAAACCTCGTGGCATCTCCGCGACTACCAGCGTTCTGCGGTCGACCACTTCTTCGAGGGAGGGTCAGGGGTCGTCGTACTCCCCTGCGGCGCAGGCAAGACCCTGGTCGGGGCCGGCGCGATGGCCACCGCCTCCACGAGCACCCTCATCCTCGTCACCAACACCGTCTCGGCACGGCAATGGCGCGACGAGCTCTTGCGTCGCACCACGCTGACCGAAGACGAGATCGGCGAATACTCGGGCGAGGTCAAAGAGATCAAGCCCGTCACGATCGCCACGTACCAGATCCTCACCGCCAGGCGGAAGGGTGTCTACACGCACCTCTCGTTGCTGGATGCGCTCGACTGGGGGCTCATCGTGTACGACGAGGTGCACCTGCTGCCAGCTCCAGTGTTCAAACTCACCGCCGAGCTGCAGGCACGGCGCCGCCTCGGGCTCACGGCGACGCTCGTGCGCGAAGACGGCAGGGAGGGAGACGTCTTCAGCCTCATCGGCCCGAAGCGCTTCGACGCGCCCTGGAAGGACATCGAAGCTCAGGGCTACATCTCGCCGGCCAAGTGCTACGAAGTGCGGGTCGACCTGCCGTACGAGACACGCATGGAATACGCGGCCGCGAGCGACGACGAGCGGTACCGAATCGCCGCGACGGCGCCCGCCAAGCACGAGCTCGTCAAGGCGCTGCTCCGGAAGCACGAGGGCGAGAACGTCCTCGTGATCGCGCAGTACCTCGACCAGATCGATCGCATCTCCGAGGAGCTCGGCGTGCCGAAGCTCACCGGTCAGACGCCGATCGCGGAGCGTGAGGAACTGTTCCAGGCGTTCCGAGAGGGACGGGAGAAGGTCCTCGTCGTCTCGAAGGTCGCCAACTTCTCGGTCGACCTGCCCGACGCCTCGGTCGCCGTGCAGATCTCCGGCTCCTACGGCTCCAGGCAGGAGGAGGCACAGCGACTCGGCCGACTGCTGCGTCCCAGCTCGAACGGCATCACGGCGTCGTTCTACACCCTGGTCTCCCGCGAGACCGTCGACCAGGACTTCGCGCAGAACCGGCAGCGCTTCCTGGCCGAGCAGGGCTACTCCTACGAGATCCTCGACGCCGACGCCATCCTCGCGCCCGCCTGAGCATCCGCTTCGCGGCGGAGACGCCACGAGCGTCGGCGTGGCCGGCGCCGGCGCGACTCACCGGGCGCTCGAGTCAGACCCGAACCAGCAACTCCACGTGCGTCATGACGAACGTCGCGTCGGCGTCCTCCGCCCACTCCAACCAGGCGTCCGCGATGCGCTGCAGGTCACCCACTGACGCGATGCCTCTCGCACGCGCATCCTCCGCGAACCGGGACTTCGTGGCCCGCTCCGCCCAGGTCGCCCCCCACCAGGCTCGCTCCTCGGGAGTCGCGAACATCCACGCACTCGCCGAGAGCCGCGCCTCTCCGAGTCCAGCGGCACTGGCCCAGCGTCGCAGCAGGCGCCCGGCATTCGGCTCCCCGTCGTTTGATCGCGCCACCCGTTCGTAGATCGCGAGCCAGTGGTCGAGCGCCGGAAGCTGCGGCTCCCAGACGCACGTGCCGTAGTCGACGTCCCGGACCGCGATGAGCCCGCCCGGCTTCGTCACGCGCCGCATCTCCCGAAGCGCGGCGACCGGATCTCCCAGATGCTGCAGCACCTGGTGCGCGTGCACGACGTCGAGCGAGCCGTCTGCCGCGTCGAGCGCATACACGTCGCCGAGCTGGAATCGAGTCCTGGTATCCCCACGCTCCAGTGCGGCAGCGCGAGCAACCTCGAGCGGCGCCTCGACAACCTCGATGCCGGTGACCTGACCGCTCTCGCCGAGCAGCTCGGCAAAGTCGAGCGTGATCGAGCCCGGCCCGCACCCCACGTCGAGCAACCGCATCCCGGGTCGAAGCTCGGGGATGAGGTAGGCAGCCGAGTTCTCGGCTGTCCGACGTCCGTGGGACCGGAGCACGCTCCCGTGATGGCCGTGCGTGTACCTCGGGGTGGCAGTCTGGTCCATGGCGGCACAGTAGCGCAGCCATCGATCCGATCAGACGCGCCGCGCGACCCAGAAGAGTAGCGCACCCGCATAGCGGCGACACCGCGCGCCGTCAGACTTCGTTCAGACGGCGTCAAGATACTTAGTGCATGACTGATGGCCCCAAGATTCTCGTCGTTGACGACGAGCCCAACATCCGCGAACTCCTGTCGACCAGCCTGCGCTTCGCAGGGTTCATGGTGCGTGCCGTCGGCAACGGCGCCGCCGCGATCTCCGCTGTCATCGAGGAGGAGCCCGACCTCATCGTCCTCGACGTCATGCTCCCCGACATGAACGGCTTCGGCGTCACCAAACGCCTGCGTGCCTCCGGGTACACGAGCCCGATCCTGTTCCTCACCGCCAAGGACGACACCGACGACAAGATCGAAGGCCTCAACGCCGGTGGCGACGACTACGTCACCAAGCCGTTCAGCCTCGACGAGATCGTCGCGCGCATCAAGGCGATCCTCCGCCGCACCATGCAGGCGGAAGAAGAGGCCGTCATCCGCACCGGCGAGCTCACGATGGACCAGGACACGCACGAGGTGTTCATCGGCGACGAGCCGATCGAGCTCTCCCCGACCGAGTTCAAGCTGCTGCGCTACCTCATGCTGAACCCGAACCGCGTGCTCTCCAAGGCACAGATCCTCGACCACGTGTGGGAGTACGACTTCAACGGCGATGCGGGCATCGTCGAGTCCTACATCTCCTACCTGCGTCGCAAGCTCGACCAGTTCACGGAGGAGCCGCTCATCCAGACCAAACGCGGCTTCGGCTACATGCTGAAGGTCTCCGGGGCCAAGGCCTAGCGGAGGTGGCCAGGTACGGTCACGAGGGGAAGTAGGCGGTGCCGTTCAAGGCCTGGCGCTGGGATCGGCTCTCGCTGCGGAACAAGCTGACGATCGTCAACATCACGTTGCTGACGTTCGGCATCGTCGTCGCGGGTATCGGGACGACGTTGCTGCTGCGCCCGACGCTGGTTTCGCAGACGGATTCGCAGCTCAGCGTCTACGCGAGCGACCCGACCCAGTTCCTGGCCACCGACCCTTCGTCGCAGCTCTTCACGTACGACTCGGTGCGCATCGCGCCGTCGACGCTCTACGTCGCCGTCGTCGATGCCAGCGGGCAGGTGGTCGTGGACAACTGGGGCCAGTGGCAGCGTCCTCGCGCCATCGCGCCCGCCGTGCCTTCCGATGTCGCCCTTCGAGGAAGCCAGAGCCTCTTCGACATGGAAGATCCGCTCGGCGCGACGTGGCGCACGATCACGGTCCCCGAGGGCGAGTACGCCGCTGACCAGGTTCGCGGCACCCTGCTGATCGCGGCTCCGCTCACCAGCGTGAACGCGACGATGGTGAACTTCCTCGCCATCTTCTTCGGCTTCGGCCTCACCGTCGTGATCTTCGGAGCCGCGCTCACCCGAGTGCTCGTCTCCGCGACGCTACTGCCGCTTCGGCAGGTCGAGGCGACCGCGATGCAGTTCGCATCCGGCGACTACTCGCAGCGTCTCCCGGCCGGGACGCCGAACACCGAAGTCGGACGACTCTCCCGCTCGCTCAACACGATGCTCGTGCGCATCGACCACGCCTTCGACGAGCGCACGCGCACCATCGCGCAGATGCGCCGCTTCGTCGGCGACGCCAGCCACGAGCTGCGAACGCCGCTCGTCACCGTGCGCGGCTACGCAGAGCTGTACCGCATGGGCGCGCTCAACGACCCCGAGAAGGTCGGCCAAGCGATGGAGCGCATCGAGAAGGAGGCGCTCCGAATGGGCGGGCTCGTCGAGGACCTCCTCCAGCTCGCCCGACTCGACGAGACTCGCGAGCTCGTGAAGGACGTGATCGACCTCGAGCCCATCGCAGAAGACGCGGCCATGGATGCGCACGCCACGGCCAAGGACCGCGTCGTGCGAGCGCTCCCGGTGCGGATCATCCAGGACATCCAGGAAGAGCCAGACGCACAGGGCACAGCCACGACCGGTGAGCTGCCCGCGCCGATCGACGCCGACACTCCCCCGGGTACTGATGCGGCAGCTCCCGAGGCGACGGCAGCGAGGCGTGCCATCTGGCGGCGCCGCGCGATCCCTCGCCCCGCGCTCCGAGGCTTCCCCATCCGACGTAAGGGCACCGAGCCGAACGAGCTCGAGGTCACCGAGACTGCGGACGATGACGGCGACGTGCCGGCGATGGTCCACGCCAACGAGGACAAGGTCCGGCAGGCCATCTCGAACCTGCTCGGCAACGCCATGCGGTACACGCCAGAGGGCTCACCGCTCGAAGTGGGCGTCACCGTCGATCTCCCGAACCAGCTCGCGATCGTCGACATCATCGACCACGGCGAGGGCATCCCGCCGCAGATCAGGCAAAAGATCTTCGAGCGGTTCTGGCGCGCCGACACCTCTCGGGCACGTGAGACGGGTGGCTCCGGTCTGGGGCTATCCATCGTTTCCGCCATCATGAAGGCACACGACGGCGAGGTCGACGTGTTCGAGACACCAGGCGGCGGCGCGACCTTCCGTCTCAAGTTCCCACTCCTCATGTCCGCGCCTGTGGATAGCCTCCCGTCCACAGCCCCCAACTCCTGAGGCCTGAGGTCGGCCACGCCGCGCCTATCCTTCTCGCGAGGCGCAGCCGGATCCACCGGCCGCCGGAGAAGGGGGAACCATCATGGCCGTCTACACCGTTGACAGCGAGCAGCTGCAGCTCGCGGTGACCAGCACGCAGGCATCCATCGGTCGCGTGCAGGCTGAGGTCGCGGCGCTGCTCGGCAATCTCACCGCCCTCGAAGGGTCGTGGACCGGGGAGGCCGCGACGGCCTTCCAGGGCCTTGTCCAGCAGTGGCGGGCGACCCAGACCCAGGTTGAGTCGAGCATCTCCGCCATCAACGCTGCCCTCGGCAGCGCAAGCGCGAGCTACGGCACCGTTGAGGGAGATGTGCGTCGGCTCTTCAGCACCTGAGCTGAGCACGCGGGCGAACCTCCCCGCCGCCGAGCGGAGGAGACCTCGCGCACGACGAAGCGGGCGGCCCCCGAAGGGAGCCGCCCGCCTGTGTCTCTGCGCGTGGTGCTTAGAAGTCCATTCCAGCGCCCGGGTCCATCGCCGGTGCCCCAGCCTTCTCGGGCTTGTCAGCGACGACGACCTCGGTCGTCAGGAAGAGTCCAGCGATCGACGCAGCGTTGAGCAGCGCGGAGCGCGTGACCTTCACCGGGTCGAGCACGCCGGCCTCGATGAGGTTGACGTACTCACCGGTTGCGGCGTTGAGGCCCCAGCCGTCTTCGAGTCCGGCAACCTTCTCTGCCACCACACCGGGCTCGAGGCCCGCGTTGGTCGCGATCTGCTTGAGCGGTGCGAGGATGCCGACCTTGACGATGTTCACGCCGGTCGCCTCGTCGCCCTGCAGGTCGAGCGAGCCGAGCACGCGCTCGCCGGCCTGGATGAGCGCCACGCCACCACCGGCGACGATGCCCTCTTCGACGGCTGCCTTCGCGTTGCGGACTGCGTCCTCGATGCGGTGCTTGCGCTCCTTGAGCTCGACCTCGGTCGCTGCTCCGGCCTTGATGACGGCGACGCCACCCGCGAGCTTCGCGAGGCGCTCCTGGAGCTTCTCACGGTCGTAGTCGCTGTCGCTGTTGTCGATCTCCGCGCGGATCTGCGCGACACGGCCGGCGATCTGCTCGGGCGAGCCAGCGCCCTCGACGATCGTGGTCTCGTCCTTCGTGACGACGACCTTGCGAGCCGTGCCGAGGAGGTCGAGGGTCGTGTTCTCGAGCTTGAGGCCGACCTCTTCGCTGATGACCTGGCCACCGGTGAGGATGGCGATGTCCTGCAGCTGCGCCTTGCGGCGGTCGCCGAAGCCGGGAGCCTTGACGGCAACCGACTTGAAGATGCCGCGGACCTTGTTGACGATGAGCGTCGCGAGCGCTTCGCCCTCGACGTCCTCGGCGATGATGAGGAGCTGCTTGCCGGCCTGGATGACCTTGTCGACGACAGGCAGGAGGTCCTTGATGTTCGAGATCTTGCCGTTGACGATCAGGATGTACGCGTCTTCGAAGACGGCTTCCTGGCGCTCGGGGTCGGTCACGAAGTACTGCGACAGGTAGCCCTTGTCGAAGCGCATGCCCTCGGTGAGCTCGAGCGTCGTGCCGAACGTGTTCGACTCCTCGACGGTGACGACGCCTTCCTTGCCGACCTTGTCGATCGCCTCGGCGATGATCTCGCCGATCTGCGCGTCAGCGGCCGAGATCGATGCGGTCGCAGCGATCTGCTCCTTCGTCTCGACCTCCTTCGCGGAGGAGAGCAGCTCGGCGACGACGGCCTCGACGGCCTTCTCGATGCCGCGCTTGAGCGAGATCGGGTCTGCGCCAGCGGCGACGTTGCGGAGGCCCTCGCGGACGAGCGCCTGAGCGAGGACGGTAGCCGTGGTCGTTCCGTCACCGGCGACGTCGTCGGTCTTCTTCGCGACCTCCTTGACGAGCTCGGCGCCGATCTTCTCGAACGGGTCTTCCAGCTCGATCTCCTTGGCGATGGAGACGCCGTCGTTCGTGATCGTGGGCGCGCCCCACTTCTTCTCGAGCACGACGTTGCGGCCACGTGGGCCGAGCGTGACCTTGACCGCGTCGGCGAGCGTGTTCAGTCCACGCTCAAGCCCGCGACGGGCCTCTTCGTCAAAAGCGATGATCTTCGACATATGTGTACTGCGTCCTTTCCGGACGTGGTTCGTGAGGTTCGTGGTTGGCACTCGAACGAGGCGAGTGCAAGTCCATATTGGCACTCGCCCCTGTCGAGTGCAAGCCGCCGATGCGCTGTCTCGCTGCGGGCGAACGACGGTGGTCGAACTCGGGGCGCAGACACGAAAACGGCGCCGACCCCGATGGGGCCAGCGCCGCTTCCCGACGCGGATCAGAGTGCGCGCACGGACTCCGCCTGGGGCCCCTTGGCGCCAGCGCCGATCTCGAATTCGACCTTCTGTCCCTCTTCGAGAACCCGATAGCCCTGCATCTCGATGGCCTTGTAGTGCACGAACACATCCTGTGCCGCAGCGCCGTCCAGCGCATCCACAGTGATGAACCCGTAGCCCTTGTCAGCGTTGAACCACTTCACGGTTCCGTTCGCCATGTTTGTCTCCATTGCTCAGTAGTACGCGCCGGCCTCAGCCTGCGGAGCCCTGCATGCGTGCGAGGGGACGAACGATGGTGCCCAGGACTCGAGCAAGATACTAGGTGGCGACCTGTTGAGCGTGGAAGCCCGAATCCCGCGATCTCGTCACCTGGCGACGTTTTGTCGCCAGATCTTCATATTCGCGGAACACCAGTGCGCAATTCCCCGGATATTCGACGGGGGAATTGTGTCTCTTTATCGAAATCGAGTGCGTGTCTATGCGGCCAGGTCGAGGCCGACGATGACCACAATCGTGCCGGCGGCCGCGACATTGGGGTCGAGCACGGCCGTGCCGCCGCCGAGCGACTGCACGAGCGCGAGCGCAGCCGCTTCCTGCGAAGCGTCGTTGTAGGAGACCGTCGTCGTCGCGTAATCTGCGGTCGGCGCATCCGCAGTCTCGGTCACGTTCCAACCCGCAGCCGCGAGCTCGGTCGTCGTGTTGCCTGCCACCCCGGCCAGCTCGGTGCCGTTGAGCACCCGCACCGAGACATTCGGATCCAGCTGGGGCACCACCTCCGCGGGGGCCTCCTCGACGGGCGCCTCCGCTGCCGGCGTCTCCGTCGTCTCCGTCTCTGCGGACGGGCTGAACGACACCGCCCCGTTGATCACCTGCATCGCAACCGCGGCCACTGCGACGATCACGACGACGGCGAGCAGCCCCCACAACCAGGAGGCGAGCTTGGCGAGGCGGGTCCTGGGCGCACGGTGCGCACCGCGCCGGTCGAGTCCGGGTGGGATGTCGTCGAAGCGGTCCTTGGGGTAATTCACGTGTCTACCGAATCCGTCCTGAGGTGGGAGAGGCGCTGGACATGCGCTGCTCGCGCCGGAGCTGGCGCTCATCCGCACGTCGCTCACGCGCGCGCCGCAGGCGGCCGACGAGCATCGGCTGATGCGCGAGCGCAGCTGGTGTCTCGATGAGCGTAGCGAGATTTCGGTAATACTGCGTCGTCGACCAGCCGAAGCGGTCCCTGATCGCCGCCGCTTTTGCCGCGTTCTGCCGCGGATTCACCTCTTCGAAATCCAGCAGAGCGCGCTCGAGGTCGCTGAGCTCCACGTCCCGTGCCATGGAGGCAGTGTACGAGCAAGGCTCACGGACTGGACTCACGCAACGCGCGTATGCTCATTCCTCCCCGGCCGCTCCCAGCGGCCTCGTCCAATTCCAGGAGGCAGGGTGTCCTACGCCGTCAACAAGCCCGATTCCGAGTGGCGCGCTGAGCTCACACCGCAGGAGTATCACGTGCTGCGAGAGGCAGGCACGGAGCGGGCCTACACGGGAGAGCTCCTCGACGAGGGTCGCGCGGGCCTGTACACCTGCCGTGCGTGCGGCAACGAGCTGTTCAAGGCGGGCACGAAGTTTGACTCCGGATGCGGCTGGCCGAGCTTCTACGAGTCGGTGCGGCCGGACGCCGTCGAGCTGCTCGAGGACCGCTCCCTCGGCATGGTCCGCACTGAGGTCCGATGCGCGAACTGCGGCTCGCACCTCGGGCATGTCTTCCCGGACGGCTTCGGCACGCCGACCGGAGATCGCTACTGCATGAACTCCCTCTCCCTGTCCTTCACGCCGGACGAAGAGCCGTCCGCCGAATAGGCGAACCCACCGGATCAGCCAGGCGGCGCACGTACTGTGCGCCGCATGGCTATGATGGTGCCGCTGCGATTGCAGCGCGCCGACTTAGCTCAGCTGGTAGAGCACCGCTCTTGTAAAGCGGATGTCGCGAGTTCGAACCTCGCAGTCGGCTCCACGAGAAAGCCCCGCCTTCCCTGCAAGAGCAAGGGAACTGCGGGAACCCGATCAGACACTCCCCGCAGGCTCAATGCACGTCCTGGGGAACGACACCGTGGGCGTCGCAGGGTCGAACGCGTAGCCAGCGGGTGCGACGAGCCGCGAAACGAGGCGACCGGAACCTGGTGCCGGGATCTCGTAAATGATCAACACGTCGTACGCCGTAACCCCATCAGGAATCCGCCACGAGGAGTTTCCGCTCCGAAAACCCGAAAACGCCGACGCCCCGGACCGGTCGGCGACCGCGTAGTACGAGATTGAGGGGTCGCCCTCGAACTCGAGAACCGTGCCGGCTGGCAACGGGCCGCCCGTCAGCGTGTAGAACACCTGGCCCTGCGTCGTTCCGGCGCACCGAGACTGCGTGGATACTCGGGGTCGCGTCGGTGATGCTGCCGCCGCCGGGAGCGCCGCGGCCGCGGCAACGATGGGGACCGACCACGCGCCGGCCAGCGCGTTGCGACGAGAAACGGGGGAAGTCTCGCTCATTGGGTGTCTCTTCTGTTGTACGCCTCGGGGAAGGCGGAGGCTGATCAGCGTCGATGGCGCTGCACAGATCATAGAGGCGCGCCGGATGTTCGTGGAAGGGGTCAGACGCACGTCACCACCCCTCACAGCGTCCCGTCTTGGGGCACCGAACTATACTCGGCTGGATGCACGAGCACACGACCGCGCAGCGCACGAGGCTCCCCCAGCGCACGGCCGCTCAACGCGGAGTCGTCGGGCTGGCGGTCGGCGCAGGTCTCGTGCTCACGCTCATCGCGATCAGGACGCTCACCGCCTCGCTCGACGACCAGCCCGCCCTCGGGCCGCTGACCGACTTCGTCACCCTTTCGCTGAGCGTCGTGATCGAGTCGATGCCCTTCATCGTGCTCGGCATTCTGCTCTCGATCGTCGTGCAGCACTGGTTGCCGCCGGGCTTCCTGATGCGCATCCTGCCCCAGTCCCCCTGGCTCAGGCGGGCGATCATCTCGCTGTTCGGCATCGCGCTGCCGGTCTGCGAATGCGGCAACGTCCCGCTCGCGCGCGGCCTGGTGCTGCGGGGATTCACCCCTGCGGAGTCGATCACGTTCCTGCTCGCCGCCCCCATCCTCAACCCCATCACGATCGTCACCACGTACCAGGCGTTCGGCTGGGACCACGGCATCCTCGCCGCCCGCATCATCGGTGGCTTCGTGATCGCCAACGTCATCGGCTTCCTGTTCAGTCGGCACCCGAAGCCCCAGGAGCTGCTCACGCCGAGCTTCGCCGCGACCTGCGAGCTCGAGGCGAAGCACGGCCACGAGCACGGCTCGAGCATCCGCGACCGGTTCAGGGCCAGCGCGTCGATGTTCGGGGCAGAGACGTCGACGATGCTCCCCGCGCTGTTCGTCGGCTCCGCCATCGCCGGGGCCATTCAGGTGGGCGTCTCGCGCGACCTGCTGACCACGCTCGGCGAGCATCCGGTGCTCTCGGTGCTCGTGCTCATGACGCTCGGCTTCGTCATCTCGATCTGCGCCAACGTGGACGCGTTCTTCGCGCTCTCGTTCGTCGGCACCTTCATGCCGGGCGGGATCGTCGCGTTCCTCGTCATGGGACCCATGATCGACATCAAGATGCTCGCCCTCATGCGCACGACCTACACGAGCGCAGTGCTCGCCCGCATCACCCTCATCGTCGCACTGTCGGCCTTCACGCTCGGACTCGGAGTGAACCTCATTGCTTGAACGACTCCTCTCCAGATGGCGCGGCGTCGCCCTCACCCTCTTCACCGTCGTCGCGACCGTGTGGCTATCGCTGACCGGCGGCCTCTCGCTGTACATCCACCCCCGCTACTTCGTCTTCACGTCGATCATGGCGGTCATCGGCGGCATCCTCGCGATCGCCGCCATCGCCGTCACGCCGTCGCGCGACGAGCACGACCACGGGCACTCGCACGAACAGCACGAGTCGGACTCGCTCGGCACCGTGTCGGCCAGGCGCCACAACCGGCGCCCGCGGCTCGGTGTCCGCCAGCGGATTGCGGTGTTCGCCTCGACGGCCGTCACCCTCGCCGTCGTCGTCACGGCCTTCGTCGCCCTCATCGTCGCGCCGCCGGTCACGCTCAGCTCCGCGGCCGTCGAGAACCGCTCCCTCAACGCCAACGCGCAGACCGTCGACTCCCCGATCAGCGAAGGCGAGACCCTGCGCGGCCGAGACACCAGCTCGTTCACCGTCAAGGACTGGGCGGCGATGCTCCGCCAGGGCGATGGCGAGCAGCAGGTGCTCGGCGAGCGGGCGAAGCTGGTCGGATTCGTGACCGCCGACCCTGACGCCCCGGATGCGTTCATCCTGGCGCGGTTCGTCGTGAACTGCTGCGCGATCGACGCCGCCCCGGTCGGGGTGGCCGTGCATCAGCCCGGCTGGCAGGCCGACTACCCCGTCGATTCGTGGGTCGAGGTCGACGGCGCGTTCTTCACGAACCCGAGCGCCTCGAGCGCGCAGCGCGTGGCACTCATGCCGACGACCGTCACCGCCATCGACCAGCCGAGCGACCCCTATGTCTACTGACTCGCGGGTACCCGACCGACGCACGTCTCGGAGCTTCCGCACGACCTTCATCCTCGCTGTCGTGCTGCTCGCGCTCCTGGCCGGGGGCTTGGCGGTCGGCAACATCTTCCAGGGCCCGAGGGTCGCTTCCACGGCGGTGAATGCGATCGGCACCGTCGAGCAGCAGGGCACGCGCCTCGTGCTCACCCCGAACCAGCGTCTCCGCGAGGTCGACCCGTCGCAGGTGGTGCTGGAGCCCGCCGCCGAGTACAGCCTCTCGCAGGACGACGGGTCAATTACCGTGACGTTCGAGCAGCTGCTGTCCTACGACACCAGCTACACGCTCACCGTCTCTGACGCCGTCAGCTCCTCCACGGGAGTCTCCTCGACCCTCGAAGCCGAGTTCACGACGCCGCAGCTGGAAGTCTCAACGCTCGTCCGCGGTGCGATCTCGACAAGCGGAACCCTCGAAGATCGGGTCATCGAGACGAACGTCTCTGGCGGGGGCGAACCGCGCATCCTGTTTACCTCGCCACGACTCCAGGAGTATGCGCTGACGGATGCGTTCGTCGCGGTCATCGAGCAGGATTCGGCCGGACTGGGCGCCGTCGGCGTCGCACCACGCGCCGAACCTGGACCCGCGGTCCCGCTGAACCTGGACGCCACCGGCAGCTTCTCGAGTCTCGCAGCCGACGCAGAGAGCGGGCTCATCGGGTTTGTCGTCGACGGCATGCACGACGACGGGCAGACCGAACTCGTGCGGTCGCTGTTCGTCTTCGACACGAGCGACACGTCGTTCCGACCGAAGCAGATCACCGGCCCAGACGGAACGCCCCTCATGGTCTCGGCGTGGGCGTTCGCGCCACGGACCGGCGCTCTCATCGCCCAGACCCTCGACGAGCAGCTCTACCTCGTGAACGTGCTGGCGGGTACGCCAGCCGAGTCGATCGGCCAGGCGCAGCACTTCCACGGGTTTATCCCCGGCACCGCGACCGCCGTCACCTCCGGCGTCGGCGGGTACACGCTCTTCGACCTCAGCGCGGGCACGGCCGAGGCCATCAGCCCCGCGGCTATGACACTCAGCGAGAGCCAGTATCTGACGCAGACCAGTGTCCTGGACCCGGACGGAACCCAGATCTCCGCCGTCGCGGATGCGGCCGCCGGCCTGGCCGACGTCACCGTCGAACTCGCCGGGGAGTCCGGACAGCGCACGCTCTACGATCCGGGCGACAGTGGCGAGTGGCTGCGCGACATCTGCGTCTCACCCAACGGCCAGTACCTGGCCGTCGAGACCGGTCTCGGCGCCCAGGGACCGGACGGATACGCGGTGCTGCCCGGCATGAAGCAGTCGACGACGACGATCATCGACATTGCGAGCGGTGCAGAGCTGCGCAGGCTCACCGGCTTCCTGACGTCCTGGTGCCGCTGACTGGGCGGGCGCGGGCCAGGGGCGAACGCCCGCCCGATCACGGCGAGCCGTGGAGACGCAACAGGGCCTCACCCACACGGGTGAGGCCCTGCGGAGTTCGCTGGACTACTTCGCCGCGCGCTGAGCGGCCCGCAGCTTCGAGACCTCGTACATCGTGATGCTCGTGGCGATACCGGCGTTGAGCGACTCGGTCGCCCCGTCGATCGGGATGGAGACGATCGCGTCGCAGTGCTCGGTGACAAGACGCGAGAGCCCCTTGCCCTCGCTGCCAACCACGATGAGCAGCGGGGAGGTCGCAAGTTCGAGGGACGGCAGGGCGACGTCGCCGTCGCCGTCAAGGCCGATGACGAAGACTCCGGCCTTCTTGTACGCCTTGATCGTGGCCGTGAGGTTCGAAGCCATTGAGACCGGGAGGCGCGATGCGGCCCCGGCGGAGGTCTTCCAGGCGGATGCCGTCATGCCGACGGATCGGCGCTGCGGGACGATGATCCCGTCGCCCCCGAACGCCGCCACGGAGCGCACAATGGCGCCGAGGTTGCGAGGGTCGGTGATGCCGTCGAGCGCGACGAACAGCGGGGTCCGGCGCCGCTGGATGGCCCGGTCGAGCTCCTCCATCGGGTCCGCGTACGTGTAGGCGGGGACCTTGATGATGACGCCCTGGTGCACTGCGTCGCGCCCTGCCATGCGGTCGAGCTCCGGCCGCATGACCTCGAGGATGGGGATCTTCCGCTCGGTGGCGATCTTGAAGATCTCCTTCACGCGCTCATCCATCTCGCCGCGTGCCGCGACGTAGAGCGTCGTCGCGGGGATGCCCGCACGCAGTGCCTCGACGACCGAGTTGCGCCCGGTGACGAGCTCAGTGCTGTCGTCGGTGCGCGCGCGGCGAGGCGCTCCGCCCTCACGCCGCTCCGGGCGGGGCTTGGACCCGCCGCGGGCAGCCTCGAGACGTTCCTTCGCGGCCTTGCGCTTGCCGGCGACATGCCAGGAGCGGTCCTCGGCGCGGGGCGTGTTCCCGCGGCCCTCGAGAGCCTTCCGGCCATTGCCGCCCGTGCCCTTCGTGGGGCCTTTCTTACCGCGATTGCCGCGCGAGTTCGTGCTCATGCCTTCTCCAACGTCCAGAAGCTGCCCTTGGGCGAGTCTTCAATCTGCACGCCGGCAGCTGCCAGCGTGTCTCGAATCTGATCTGCGCGGGCGAAGTCCTTCGCACCGCGAGCCTGCGTGCGCTCCGCGAGCAGTGCATCCACGATCGCCGCGAGGGCGGCATCCGCCGACGAGTCGGCGCCGTCGCGCCACTGCTCGGAGCGCGGGTTGATCCCCAGGATGTCGAGCATCGAGACAACCTCGTGGGCGGCGCGTGCCGCCTGGTCGGTGGCGTCCACGTCGAAGGCCTGGTTGCCGCGAGTCACCGTCTCGTGCAGGGATGCGAGGGCCTGGGGAACGGCGAAGTCGTCGTTCATGGCCTCGACGAACGCGATGGGCAGGTCGTCGAGGGCCGGCGCCTGCTGCGCCCCTGCACCGGCGGCGGCCCCGGCGCGCTCGGCGCGCTCGAGGAAGGCCTCGATGCGGGCGAACGACGCGGCGGCCTCTTCGAGGGACGTCTCGCCGATCTCGATGGTCGATCGGTAGTGGGCGGAACCCAGGAAGTAGCGGACCACGATCGGGCGCGCGGCCGACAGAAGGTCGAGCGCCGAGACGGTGTTGCCGATCGACTTCGACATCTTCTGCCCGGCGACAGACACCAGGCCGTTGTGCACCCAGGTTCGGGCGAACTCGAGGCCCGCCGCACGCGACTGCGCCAACTCGTTCTCGTGGTGGGGGAAGCGCAGGTCTCGCCCGCCTCCATGGATGTCGAACGTCGGCCCGAGGTACTTGGTCGACATTGCCGAGCACTCGATGTGCCAGCCAGGCCTGCCCGAACCCCACGGCGATGCCCAGGCTGCCGAGTCCGGCTCGCCTGGCTTGCGCCCCTTCCAGAGCGCGAAGTCGGCGGCGCTGCGCTTGCCCCTGCTTGGGGCTTCACCCTCCGCCATGTCCTCCGGCCGCTGGTGCGTCAGCTCGCCATAGCTCGGCCAGCTCCCCGTGTCGAACCACACGTCTCCGCTGTCGTCGGCGGCCGGATACGCGTGGCCGCGCTCGATGAGCAGCGCGATGAGCTCCTGCATCTCCGGGATCGACGCCGTCGCGCGGGGCTCGTAGGTCGGCGGGCGAATGCCGAGCGCCGAGTACGCCGCGTTGAACTCGCGTTCGACCCGGTACGCGAGAGCCCACCACGGCTCTGCGTCGGTCGCGCCAGCCAGCGTCTTGTCGTCAATGTCGGTGACGTTCCTGACCAGCGTCACGCGCAGCCCATTAGCCTCGAACCACGACCTGAACTGGTCGTAGACCAGGGCCGAGCGGAGGTGACCGGCATGAGGGGCCGACTGCACCGTCGGGCCGCACACGTACATCGAGACCTCGCCTGGCACCATCGGCGTGAACTCGCCGAGTGCTTGCGTCTGCGTGTCGTAGATGCGCTGATTCACTGCACCAGCATACGCGTCGGGGCCGCAGGCACGCGTGGGCGTCCCTGCGGCCCCGACGTTGAAGCGCATGGTGTGTGCTGGCAGGCCGCCCGAGAGACGGCCCACGTCAGACGATCAGGAGGCGAGGACCTTGTCGAGCACGTCGCCCGCCTTTTCCTCGTCGGTCTTCTCCGCGAGCGCGAGCTCCGAGACGAGAATCTGGCGCGCCTTCGCGAGCATCCGCTTCTCTCCGGCAGAGAGCCCCCGGTCTTGGTCGCGACGCCAGAGGTCGCGGACGACCTCGGAGACCTTGATCACATCGCCGGAGGCGAGCTTCTCGAGGTTCGACTTGTACCTGCGGGACCAGTTCGTCGGCTCCTCGGTGATGGGGGCTCGCAAGACCTCGAACACACGGTCGAGACCGTCCTGTCCGATGACATCGCGCACTCCGACCAGGTCGACGTTGTCAGCAGGAACCTCGATAACGAGGTCTCCCTGTGCAACGTTCAACTTGAGGAACGTCTTCTCTTCACCCTTGATGACTCGGATCTTCACCTCTGAAATGGTGGCCGCGCCGTGATGGGGATAGACGACTGTCTCCCCGACCTCAAACTGCATAAATACAAGCCCCTTTCGGCACCTAAGAGTACCATGCCAAAAGGGCTCATCCGAGGGTGGGAGTGGTAGAGTCCGCCGCCGCGCCGTCAGGGAGCCACACGCGAATCAGCTAGGCTTCATGCATCCTGTGAATTCGTGTGGTGTGAGCCGCACGGTCCGAACCTGGAGGCTCCAGACGTGAAGATCCGCGCCGTCGCGTCCGTAACCCTTGCCGCCGCTGTCGCGGTTGGGCTTGCCGGCTGCAACTACATCTCCCCCCAGCGCACTACGACGCAGTACTCGGCGAGCGACGGCACCAACGCCAACGTCGGCGAGCTCGAGGTCCGCAACGCGATCCTCATCACCGACACGCTCACCGACACCGACGTGACCGACCGCGCGAACCTCATCTTCGCCGTCGTCAACCACACGGGCAGCGCCGGCTCGCTCGACATCACCTACACGGGCCTCATCAACGGCGTGGAGCAGGAAGTCGTCGTGACCGTGCCCGTCGACGCCGCTGCCGGCGTCACCCAGGTCGGCTTCGGCGAAGGCGCATCCGTGTTGCTCGAAGGTATGGACTTCTCGCCAGGCTCGACGCACGAGGTGACGTTCACGGCCACGCTCGACGGCGAGCAGGCGGTCGAGGCCGTCAGCGTTCCCGTCCTCGATGGCACGCTGCCCGAGTACTCGACCCTGGTCCCCGGACCCGCGCAGACCGAGCCGCCGGCGGCGCCGCCGAGCATCGCCCCGACCCCGGCTCCGACCGAGGAGCCAGAAGAGGGCGGCACGGCCTAGTCGCCGCCTCCAGACCGCCGAGAAGGGCGCATCCACCGTGTGGATGCGCCCTTCTCGCGTTCAATCGGACGGGGCTGGTCTCTCGGCGCCCTCAGCCCTCGTAGCGGTAGCCGAGGCCACGCACGGTAACGAGCCGCACGGGGGTCGACGGTTGCTCCTCGATGCGGCTGCGGATGCGCTTGATGTGCACGTCGAGCGTCTTGGTGTCGCCGTAGTAGTCGGGCCCCCAGACGCGGTCGATCAGCTGCCCGCGGGTCAGCACGCGGCCGGAGTTGCGCATGAGGTACTCGAGCAGCTCGTACTCCTTGAGCGGCATCGGCGTCACTTTGCCGGAGACCTGCAGCGTGTGCCGGTCGAGGTCCATGCGGACCTCGCCGACCTCGATGATGCTGTCGTCCTCACCATCCTCTTCCTGCTCGTTGCGGCGCAGCACGGCGCGCACCCGAGCGAGGAGCTCCCTGGTCGAGTACGGCTTGGTCACGTAGTCGTCGGCGCCGAGCTCGAGTCCCACGACGATGTCGACCTCGCTGTCCTTCGCCGTCAGCATGATGATCGGCACCTTCGACGCGAGACGGATCTGCTTGCAGACCTCGGTGCCCGGGACGCCGGGGAGCATCAGGTCCAGCAGCACCAGGTCGGCACCGTCGCGGTCGAAAAGGTCGAGCGCGTCGAGGCCGGTCTCGGCGACGGCGACGTCGTATCCCTCCCGTCCGAGGAGGAAAGAGAGCGGCTCATGCAGTGAGGATTCGTCTTCGACGAGGAGGATGCGGGTCACGGGGGTCATTGTGCATATCTTTCGTGAACATTGAGTGACGCGCTGGAATTCGGGCGCGTTGCCGGCCGTGACGACGTTCGATCGCCACGGCGTTGGGTCAGGCCGAGCGGCGCTCGGTGAAGCGCTTGAGGTCGATCTCGTCGACCACCGAATCGGCGGACGGCAGGCGCACCGTGAAAGTCGAACCCTTGCCGGGCTGCGACCAGACCCTGACGTCTCCCCCGTGGTTCTCGGCAACATGCCGAACGATGCTGAGGCCCAACCCGGTCCCGCCGGTCCTGCGCGAGCGTGCCTGATCGACGCGGAAGAAACGCTCGAAGATGCGTCCCTGGTCTTCCGGGGCGATGCCGATGCCCTGGTCGGAGATGGCGACCTCCACGGTGTCGTCCACGAGGCGCGTTCCGATGCCGACGCGCGAGTTCTGCGACGAGTACTGAACGGCGTTCGACACGAGGTTCGTGAAGCACATGAGCAGGTGGGCGCGCTCCCCGTAGACGAACGCATCCACGTCGTCGCCGAGCACCACCTCGACGCCCGCGACCTCTGCGGGCACCCGCGACTGGTCGACGGCGAGCGAGAGGATCTCGTGGATCGAGATGAGCTCGGGATGCGCGAGCGAGTCGCTCGACTGCAGCCGCGACAGCTCGATCAGCTCGTTGGTGATTGAGGCGAGGCGCATGCTCTCCTTGCTCAGGCGGCCGGTGAAGTACTTGACCTGCTCCTCATCGCCCGCCGACTCGGAGATCGCCTCGGCGAGCAGCGTGACCGCCCCGATGGGGGTCTTCAGCTCGTGGCTCACGTTGGCGACAAAATCGCGCCGGACGCTCTCCACACGGAGCGCCTCGGTGCGGTCCTCAGCGAGCACCAGGAAGAACCTCGTCGAGAGCGGTGCGGCACGCACTCGCACGTGGATTTCCGATCGGCCGAACGGCCCGCGGGCGATCTCGAGGTCGCGGGTGACCGCCTCCCCCTGCCGCCTTGCCTCGTCGACCACCGCACCCACACGTTCATCGAGCCGACCGCCGGGGCGCACCAGCCCCTTGGAGGTGGCTCCCGGGGACGACTGGTAGACGTTCCGAGACGGGTCCGTCACGATGACGATCGAGTCGAGGGCGCCGAGCAGGTGCTCGATGCCCTCAGGGAGGCGGGGTGAGAATGCAGCTCGTGCCTTTGCCTGCCGTACCGAGGCGACGTGGAGCAGCCAGACGAAACCTGCGCCCAAGACGAAGCCGAGTACGATCGCAAGGACCACTGCGACGGACGAGTCCATGTGCCCAGCATATGGGCCAGCGGAGGCGTCACCCGTCGTACACGAGTCGGTTACCTTGGCTCCGTAGACTCACCCCAGAAGGCAGACTCGCACCCAGAGGCACTGGGCGATCGGTCTGCCCAGAATTGCGGCAGCGGCACACGGCCCGTTGCCACGAAACAGAGGATAAACATGCGCGAAGTTTTCCAGCAGGAACTCGCTGAGGTCAGCAACGGCCTCGTGGAGATCGCCCGCCACGTCGAGTCCGCCATGCAGCGCGCTGCCGTTGCGTTCACTAACTCCGATGTCGCCCTCGCCGAGCAGGTCATCTCCGATGACGCACGCATCGACGAGCTCGCCATCGCCCTCGACGAGCACACGATCGAGATCATCGCCCGCCAGTCCCCCGTCGCACGCGACCTGCGCCTCGTGGTGAGCGCGCTGCGCATCAGCTCGTCGCTGGAGCGCATGGGCGACCTCGCGGCACACATCGCGGCGCTCGCCCGCTACCGCTTCCCCGGCGGCGTCGGCCCGAACACGCTGCGTCCGGTCTTCGCCGAGATGAGCCGCCTCGACGTGGCCGTCGCCCGTCAGCTCGTCGCCCTGCTCGATGCGGGCAACGATGCCGAAACGGAGCGCATCGCCGACGAGATCAAGGCGAGCGACAACCGCATCGACGACCTGCACCGCAGCACCTTCGACGCCCTGCTCTCCGACGACATTCAGGCGCAGAGCGTCGAGGTCGTCGACGCGACGCTCGCGAGCCGCTACTTCGAGCGCTTCGCCGACCACGCGGTCTCGATCGCGCAGAAGGTGCAGTACCTGACGAGCGGCGAGTGGATGCAGGAGAAGGAGCCCTCCACGCCCGTCGCCCCGGTGACCCCCGGCGTCTAGACCCCGCACCACCTCGCAACCTGCGCCCCGGCAGCCGTTCCTCGGAACGAGCCGCCGGGGGCGCAGTCGCGTTCCCGGCGGAACACGACTGCGATCGCGCACCACACACTTGCTTAATACAGCGATCGCTGTATTAATGAGGTCGTGACCACCACGATCTCCTCCCGCCTCGACGTCATGCACCGTCTTGGGCGCGCCATGGCAGACCCCTCGCGCTCGCGCATCCTCCTCCGCTTGCTCGACGGCCCGGCCTACCCGGCTCGCCTCGCAGCGGAGCTCGAGCTGACCCGACAGAACGTGTCGAATCACCTGACCTGCCTGCGCGACTGCGGCATCGTCGTCGGCAAGCCCGAGGGGCGGCAGACCCGCTACGAGATCGCCGACCCGCACCTGTCCGAGGCACTTACGTCGCTCGTCGGGGTCGTCCTCGCCGTCGATGAGGACGCGCCCTGCCAGGATTCGAGCTGCCCGGTTCCCGGCTGCTGCGAGGTGACCGTATGAGCGAGCCGCGCGTCGCCCGCCCCCACACCCACGCTGACGCCCACGCTCACAGTCACGCCCACGCCCACGCCGACACGACGGCGGTCGACGGCGCCCGACGCGCCGTGTTGCAGCAGCGCATCCGTCTGATCGTGACCTTCACGATCGCGTACAACGTGATTGAAGCGATCATCGCCCTCTCCGCGGGCACCGCGGCGTCGTCGGCGGCACTCATCGGGTTCGGTCTCGACTCGGTGATCGAGGTGCTCTCGGCCGCAGCCATCGCCTGGCAGTTCACACGGCGCGAGCCGGAACGCTGGGAGAAGCCGACCCTGCGCGTCATCGCCGTCGCGTTCTTCATGCTCGCCGCCTACGTGACGGTGAGCTCCATCTCCGCACTGGTTTCGGGGTCGCCGGTCGAGCACAGCACCGTCGGCATCGTCCTCGCCGCGGTGAGCGTCGCCGTCATGCCGTTCCTGTCGCTCCTCGAGCGCCGTGCCGGACGCGAGCTCGGCTCAGCGACCGCCGTCGCCGACTCGAAGCAGACCCTGATCTGCACGTACCTCTCGGCGGCGGTCTTGCTCGGCCTCGTGCTGAACTCGCTGCTCGGCTGGTCCTGGGCCGATGCCGTGGCCGGTCTCGTCATCGCGGCTTTCGCGGTCCGAGAGGGTGTGGAGGCCTGGCGCGGCGACACCTGCGCAACCTCGGTCGGCATGCTCCTCGAAGACGAACATCATGAGGACGCGCACGATCACCAGACCGCCTGACGACACAGAGGGGCTCCCCGCCGCACGGCGGAGAGCCCCTCTGCTGGGCCCGATGGACCCTCGTGGTTCTCGAGCTGCTACTTGCCCTGCGAGGCGACGGCTGCCGCGCCCGCTGCCGCGGCCTCAGGGTCGAGGTACTCGCCCTTACCGAGCACTTCGTGCGTCTCGGGGTCGAAGCGGTAGACCAGCGGCATGCCCGTGGGGATGTTAACTGCTGCGATGTCGTCGTCGCTGATGCCCTCGAGGTGCTTCACGAGCGCGCGGAGGCTATTGCCGTGCGCCGCGATCATGACGGTGCCGCGCTTGACGAGCGTGGGCAGCACCTCCTCTTCCCAGTACGGGAGGAAGCGCACGAGGACGTCCTTGAGGCACTCGGTGCGGGGAAGCTCGTCGCCGAGGTCGGCGTAGCGCTCGTCGTGGGCCTGCGAGAACTCACTGCTGTCGTCGAGGGCGGGCGGCGGGGTGTCGTACGAGCGACGCCACTCCATGAACTGCTCCTCGCCGTACTGGTCGCGAACCTGGGATTTGTCCTTACCCTGCAGGTCGCCGTAGTGGCGCTCGTTGAGGCGCCAGGTGCGCTCGACGTCGATCCATCCGCGGCCGGCCTCCTTGAGGGCGAGGTTCGCGGTGTCGATGGCGCGCGTGAGCAGCGAGGTGTAGAGCACGTTCGGCTTGAGCCCGGAATCGCGGATGAGGCGGCCGGCGCGGGCACCCTCCTCGCGTCCCTGTTCGGTGAGCTCAACATCCACCCAACCGGTAAAGAGGTTCTTCTCGTTCCATTCGCTCTGTCCGTGACGGACCAGGATGAGGGTCAGCGCTTCAGTCATGCCCCCAAGCGTACCGAGTGGGCGTGGCCGCCGTGCGACGCGAAGCAGCCGCGCGCTGAAATAGTCTCGGTGCATGCCAATGGGTCGACTCACGCGCGGAACGACGGGAACGAACCGTCTGCGCCGGGTCGACCGGTGGATCGCGCAGCATCCCGCGTTGCGGTCTTCGGAGAAGCCGCTCGTGGTCGACCTCGGCTATGGGGCAAGCGGTGCGACGGCGTTCGAGCTGGCGGGGCGCCTTGGGCGTGCGGTGCCGGGCGTGCGTGTGCATGGGCTCGAGATCGACCCGGGGCGAGTCGCGCTGGCCACACGGCAGCTCGCTGACCGCCCTGAGCTCCGTGGCCGGGTGACGTTCGCGGTCGGCGGGTTCGAGGTGCCGACACCGCGGGGCGAGGCTCCCGCGGTCATCCGCGCGATGAACGTGCTGCGACAGTACGACGAGCAGGAGGTGGCGGATGCGTGGTCGCGCATGACAGCGCGTCTCGCGCCGGGCGGCCTGCTGGTCGAGGGCACCTGCAACGAGGTGGGGCGGGTGTCGTCGTGGGTGGGGGTCGATGCGGAAGGACCGCGCACCTTCACGGTCTCGCTGCACACCGCGAGCCTCGAGTCGCCGCTCATCGTCGCCGAGCGGCTGCCGAAGGCGCTCATCCACCGCAACGTGCCTGGCGAGGGCGTGCACGATTACCTGCGGGCGCTCGACGACGCCTGGCAACGTGAGGCGCCGAGGCAGACGTTCGGCTCGAGGCAGCGGTTCATCGCCGTGTGCGAGCGGATGCGCGCGGCCGGCTGGCCGCTCGTCGATTCGCGGAAGCGGTGGCGGCTCGGTGAGGTCACGGTCGCGTGGGACGCGGTGGCCCCGGCGTCCGGGGCGCTGGCTGGCGCCTGAACCCCCGCCCCCACCGATCGCTGGGCGGTTAGTTGACCTCCGGGAGCGCCGTGCGAGCCGCTTCCGGGTCCATGCCGCTCGCGATGAGCAGGTCGACGACGAGGGGCCGGCACTGCATGAGCAGCACGGAGTCGGCGAGCTGCGCGCCGTGTAAGTGGTCTGGTTCGAGCCTGGACGCGGCGATGAGCAGCGTCTGGCGCGCCTGGTGGAGCATCGCGTCGTCGTCGAGCCCTAGACGCAGCTCGAGCATCCCCGACTGGATGTCGCCGAGCAGATCGGCCAGCTCCTCACGATGCCTGCCGTCCCAGGACAACGACCACGCACGGCGTGCAAGCACGCGGAGATTGCGCGTGGCGAGGTCGACACTCGTGCGCAGCTGCGCCATCCGCTCGACCTCACCCCGGTGGTGGCGCATGAACGGGGAGATGCGGGCGATGGATGCGGCGCTCTCGAGCTCGGTCGACCACGCGTCGAGCGTGTCCTGCGTCATCCGGAGCTCCTCGAGCGCGGCGAGCCCCGCGTCGCTGTCCCCGCGCCGGAGCGCCTGCGAGGTGTCGCCGAGGGCCTGCGCGAGCGCCGCAATGAGCCCCTTCGCCTCGTTCTTCGCGAGCGCCGACGCGTTGCGTGGAACGAGGGCGGTGGCCGCGATCGCGACCGCTCCGCCGACGACCGCATCGAGGAGCCGCGTATACTCGCCGACTTCCTGGACCGGGATGAGCTGCACAAGCGACGCCTGCACGGCGGCACCGATCGCGAATCCGGGGCTCGGATGCACGAACCGACCGAGCAGCAAAACCACCGCGAGTACGAGAGCGACCTGCCAGACGCCCCTGCCGAAGAGCGCCAGCGACAGGTTGGAAAGCAGCACGCCGAATGTGATGCCGAGTGCCGTGTCGAACACGCGCCGCGGGCGGGCGTCGCGTTGCAGGCCGAGACTTGTGATCGCGACGGTGACCGCGAGGAACGGGATGGGATGCCCGAGTCCCCAGTGCGCGATCGCGTAGGCCGCGAGGGCCGCCGCCGTGATCTGCAGCACGGCTGGCAGGGAGGATCGCAGGCGAGCGACCGCGGCCCCGACGCCTGCTGCCGGAACCGCCACGGCTACTGCCCGCGACGCTCGAGGCGCGGAAGACGGGGCACGTCAGCGGCCCGGCCTGCTGTCGGCGACACGATTGTGGTCGCGCTCGCCGCGACTTGCTGCCCGTCCTCGAGGTGCGCGACAAGCGAGGCGTCTTCGGCGAGCGACCGCTTCACGAGCGCCAGGGCGATCGGGCCGTCCTCATGGTGGATCGCGATAGAGCTGATGCGCCCGACCGTCTGTGCGTTCGGGTCGCCCTCAACGGACAGCGTGCTGCCGACGGCGGGGAGCTCGCCGAGCGAGCCGTCGAGGTCCAGCAGCACAACTCGACGCGGCGGGCGACCGAGGAAATGCACTTTCGCCACCGTCTCCTGCCCGCGGTAGCAGCCCTTCTCAAGGTGGACGGCGCTGCGGAGCCAGTCGAACTCGTGCGGGATGGCACGCGAGTCGACCTCGGCACCGAGCCGAGGGCGGAGCGCTGCGATGCGCAGTGCCTCCAAGGCGTGCATGCCTGCGACGGGCAACTCCCCGGCGGCAGCTCGGTCGACGATGCCCTGCACGTGCGAGCGCTCGACCAGGTGCAGCTTCAGTGGGAAGTCGGCGCCCGGGTGTTTGTCGGTGTCGCCGTCAGCTGGCACGACCGGGAACGGCGAGTAGCTCCAGCCGTGCGCGGGTGGGGAGGCCCACGGGTCGCTCCACACGAGCGGCGTGCCGTTCGGCGACGCCGCACCAAGGTTGTGCTCGCCGAGCGTCGCGAGCGCCGCGAACTCATCGGTGACCTCGGCAACCTGCACGTCCAGGAGGAAACGCATCCGGTTCAGCCAGGCGGCGAACGCGGACGCAGACTGGCGTTCGGTGATAAGCCAGGTCGCGGTGCCGTCATCGAGCACCGCGGCTCCGTGCTCGATGTGGCCCTGGATGTCGAGCAGCAACGTCTCAGCGCTCTCGCCGGGCAGGAGCGTGGTCAGGCGCTGTGAGGTGAGGGAGTCGAGCCAGGTCAGCCGGTCGCTTCCGGTCAGCTTGATGACGCCGAGGTGGGATGCGTCGACGATCGAGCGGCCGGCCGCGAGCTCGCGCTGGTCGGCCGTGACCTGCCCGTAGTGCCAGCCGACGCCGGCGTCGATGCCGACGCCCTCCACCGCGCCGGGGAGCGTGAGGAAGGGCGAACGGTACGGCTGGGGCTCGTCGGTGTCAGCCGACGCCTCGCCCGCTGCGGGCTGCTCAGTCAAGTTTGGCCAGCTTCGCGGACGCGTGCGTCGCGAGCTCCTGGCCGAGGGCCGCGATGTCCCAGGCCCAGAGCAACTCCCCCGCCACGAACCCGTACATGCGGGTGGAAGCGGTGAACTCCTTGGCGCCGGGCGCGAGCAGCACCTCCTCGGTCTTGAGGTCGATGCGGGGCCCGCGGGCGCTGCCGCTGTAGCGCTCGAGGAGGCCGGTCGGATGCACGATGGACACCTCGAGCGGGAACGCCTGGTCGTCGTCACGGAGGCCCTCGACGCCGTCGGCGTCGGTGATCGTCGCTGGCGCCGTCGGCGGGAGGTAGCCGGGGCCGACATCGCCGTCGTCCCGAGCACGCGCCAGCCGCCAGAAGCCCGTCTCGCCCGTGAGGGGCACCTGCACGGGCTCGTCGCCCGTGCCGTCTTCGAGCCACAGCTGCGCGGAGTAGTTGAGGTACGGAAGCCCGTCGTGGCTGAAGCTCACGCGCTGACGGAACGCCTGCTCGCGAACCTCGTCGCCGATCTTGTACTCGACGTGTCCGGTGCCTTCCCAGACACCGAGCAGCCAGGAGAGTGGCACGATCTCGGGCGGGAGGTCAGTGGGGATGTCGTAGACCATCGGGGGTTCCTCTCGATCCTGCAGCTGCTGGCCC
Organism: Pseudoclavibacter helvolus; assembly: GCF_049707175.1. Lineage (GTDB taxonomy): Bacteria > Actinomycetota > Actinomycetes > Actinomycetales > Microbacteriaceae > Pseudoclavibacter > Pseudoclavibacter helvolus_A. The sequence continues at coordinate 166,500 of NZ_JBNAFM010000001.1, forward strand.
TGCGGGGCTGCTTAGTTCTGGCCCTTGAAGAGGTTCTTGAGCACGACCACGGAGACGAAGCTGATGGCGACGAGCGCGAGCACCAGCAGGCCGGTGAAGATGATTTCGATAACAAGCACGGTGTCCATGCCGTCCATCCTAGCCGCGCGACTCAGCTGTGGTTCGGCGTTCCGACCACCGCGTCGCCGCCGAGCAGCGCGAAGCCGAGCGAGGCGACACCGAGCACCACCAGCGCGCCGACGAGGCTCAGGCTCATCCGCATGATGAACCCCTCGCTCTCTTGCAGCCGCAGCTGGAGGAGGCAGGTCAGGCAGATCAGGGTCAGCATGAGGATGCTCACCCAGACCAGGTGCCGCGACGGATCCGCGAGGACGGCGACGCCCACGACGCCGACCACTGCGGCCAGCCAGACGATGCCGATGCTCACTCGTTCGCGGGTCATTGCCCCATTGTGCACGCTGGAGCTGGTCCGGGGGTGCGTAGACTAGCCAGCGAGTCCGACCAAACATCGAGGAGGCCACATTTGGCAGACGTCCTCTTGTTCAGCGCCGGCGGCGTCGAGCACGCTCTCCCTTCCCTCACCCTGCTGTCGCATCGCGTCCGGGTGCTCCCACCGACCGCGTCAGCGCTCGCCTCAGCCCCTCAGGCCGACGCGAACATCATCGACGGCACCAGTGACCTGCCGAGCGCCAAGCGCCTGTGCGGCGTGCTCAACACCATCGAGTCGTCGGTTCCCGTCCTCCTGGCCATCACCGAGGGCGGCCTCCCTGCCATCTCTTCGGACTGGGGCATAGGCGACGTCATCCTGCGTACCGCCGGACCGGCAGAGGTGGATGCGCGCATCCGCCTGCTCCGCCCGCAGGCCGCGGTCGAGGAGCCGAGCGGCACCATCACGATCGGCCCCCTGACGATCGATGAGCACAGCTACACGGCCAGGTACCGCGGCCGCACCCTCGACCTCACCTTCAAGGAGTTCGAGCTCCTCAGGTATCTCGCGTCGCACCCCGATCACGTGTTCACGCGCGAACGGCTGCTGAGCGAGGTCTGGGGCTACGACTACTTCGGCGGAACTCGCACCGTCGACGTCCACGTGCGGCGCCTCCGAGCCAAGCTGGGCGACCAGGAGAGCGTCATCGGCACCGTTCGCAACGTCGGCTACCGCCTGCTCCGCGGGGGCGAGGCCGCGAGAGACGAGCAGGCATCGCCGTCCGGGTCGTCAGCGGACGACGCAACCGCCAGATCCTAGGAGCCACGATGCCCGAGACCTCTACCGCAGCATCGGCCGAGGAGCACGGTGAGGCGCTCCGAGCGCTCGCCGAGGCTGCCGAGCGCTCGGATGGCGTGGCCCCGTTCAACGAGGACACCATGCTCTCGCTCGGAGCACGGCACCTCACCGCCGTCGAACGGTCCGGGCACCTCGTGGCAGCTGCGCTGACGCGCGAGCTCGACGACGGGTCGCTCGAAGGCGAGCTGGTCGTGCATCCCGATCACCGCAGGCAGGGGCTCGGCGGCAAGCTCTACGACGCCGTCGCCTCGGACACCAACGCTCCCCCGGTCTTCTGGGCCCACGGCAACCTGGCCGGGGCTGAGGCGCTGGCCGACAGCCGGGACCTCGAGCAGGTGCGCACGCTGCTCAAGCTGGGTAGGGACCTCACCGAGGACGACGCCCGTTCAGCTCCCGGGCACGACGGCCTAGCGATTTCCTCGTTTACCGCCGGCGACGCCGCCGACTTCCTCGCCCTCAACGCCGTGGTCTTCCGCGACCACCCGGAACAGGGCGCCCTCGATCAGGCGGGCCTCGACGCGCGACGCGAGACCGACTGGTTCGACGCTGACGACTTCCTCCTGCTGCGTGACGCCGAGGGCGCCCTCCTCGGCTACAACTGGCTCAAACGGGAGGGCGACGAGGTCGAGATCTACGTCGTCGGCATCGCCCCGGAGGCGGCTGGCCGCGGCCTCGGCCGCACGCTCATGCAGGCCGGCCTGCAGCGGATGCACGAGACCGGCGCCGCGCGCACGTCGCTGTACGTCGAAGGCGACAACACGCCGGCGCTCGCCCTCTACCGCTCGCTCGGGTACCAGCAGCTGTCGATCGACGTGCAGTACCGACACGCCAGTTCATGATCCGTTCGCGTGACTCTGCTGACCTTCACCCCGGCCGGATCGCGTCGACCCGGCAGGACGAAGACGACCTGACACCGTTCTTCTCCGCACACCTGGAAGGATGACCGCATGACTATCGAACTCCGCGCCACCGAGCCCGGCGCAGACTCGCAGGAGATGCCGCGCAGTCGCTTCGTCGACCGCGAGCTCAGCTGGCTCGCGTTCAACCAGCGCGTGCTCGAACTGGGCGAGGACCCCTCGACCCCGCTGCTCGAGCGCGCCAACTTCCTCGCGATCTTCTCGTCGAACCTCGACGAGTTCTTCATGGTGCGCGTCGCCGGCCTGAAGCGCCGCATCGCGACCGGCCTCGCCGTACCCACCCCGGCCGGAGTTCCGCCGCAGGAGGCCCTCGACACGATCCGCTCCAAGGCCTACGAGCTCCAGAAGCGCCACGCCGCCATCTTCAACGACAGCGTGCGCCCCGAGCTCGCGCAGCAGGGCATCCACATCGTCAGCTGGGACGAGCTCTCCGACGCCGAGCGCGTCGAGCTCGGCGACCTCTTCGACGAGCAGATCTTCCCGGTCCTCATGCCGCTCGCGGTCGACCCGGTGCATCCGTTCCCCTACATCTCCGGGCTCTCGCTCAACATCTCCGTGCGCGTCTACAACCCGCGCAGCGAAAAGGAAGAGTTCGCGCGCCTCAAGGTGCCGCCGGTGCTACCGCGCTTCTACCCACTGCAGTCCGACCACGGTATGGCCCGCTTCATCCTGCTCGAAGACCTCATCGCGCAGCACCTCGGCCACGTCTTCCCCGGCATGAAGATCCTCGATCACCACGCCTTCCGCCTCACCCGCAACGAGGACATGACGATCGAGGAAGACGAGACCGAGAACCTCCTGCAGGCGCTCGAGAAGGAACTCCTCCGTCGCCGCTTCGGCCCGCCCATCCGCCTCGAAGTCTCCAACGATATGGACGACGAGACCCTCGAGCTGCTGATGACCGAGCTCGACATCACCCACAACGAGGTCTACGTCCTCCCCGGACCACTCGACCTCGGCGGGCTCTTCGCGCTCGGCGCCATCAAGCGACCCGACCTCAAGTACCCGACCCACGTGCCAGTCACCGCAGCAGCCTTCCGCACCTCGGAGAGCGACGAGAAGCCGGACATGTTCGGCGCCATCGCGCGCCGCGACGTGCTCGTGCAGCACCCGTACGAGGCGTTCTCGACCAGCGTGCAGGCCTTCCTCGAAGTCGCAGCCGCCGACCCGAACGTGCTCGCCATCAAGCAGACGCTCTACCGCACCTCCGGCGACAGCCCCATCGTGAACGCCCTCATCAAGGCCGCCGAGTCCGGCAAGCAGGTGCTGGTGCTCGTCGAGATCAAGGCGCGCTTCGACGAGCAGAACAACATCGTCTGGGCCCGCAAGCTCGAGAAGGCCGGCGTGCACGTCGTCTACGGCACGGTCGGCCTCAAGACCCACTGCAAGCTCCTGCAGGTCATCCGCAAGGAAGACAACGAGCTCAAGATGTACAACCACATCGGCACGGGCAACTACAACCCCAAGACGAGCCGCATCTACGAAGACCTCGGCCTCTTCACCTGCAACGAGAAGATCTCACGCGACATCACGCGGCTCTTCAACCAGCTCTCCGGCTACGCCATCGAGCGCAAGTTCACACGACTCCTTGTCGCGCCCATGCACCTGCGCCCCGGGCTCCTCAACCTCATCGACAAGGAGCGCAAGAACGCGCTCGACGGCAAACCGAGCCGCATCCGCATCAAGGTCAACTCGATGGTCGACGAGGAGATCATCGACGCGCTCTACCGCGCGAGCCAGGCGGGCGTGCCCGTCGACATCTGGGTGCGCGGCATCTGCGGCCTCCGCCCCGGTGTCCCCGGACTCAGCGAGACCATCCGAGTCCGCTCCGTCGTGGGCCGCTACCTCGAGCACTCCCGCATCTTCTGCTTCGCCAACGACGGCGACGAGCGCGTCTTCATCGGCTCGGCCGACATGATGCACCGCAACCTCGACCGTCGAATCGAGGCGCTCGTCCGCATCATCGACGAGCACCACGCCGCCGACATCGCCGCCATGTTCGACCTCGCTATGGACGACGCGACGGCGACCTGGCACCTCGGCGCCGACGCAGAATGGGTGCGCCACGCGCGAGACGCCGACGGCGAACGACTCACCGACCTCCACGACGAGATGATGCGCCGCATCAGCAAGCGTCGCAGGCCGACCACGCTCGCCTGACCGCATGACGACTGAGAACCCTGCCGCAGCGCGCACCGTCTACGCGGCGGGCGCCGTGCTCTGGCACGAAGACATCGCCGACGACAAGCTCAAAGTGCTCGTCATCCACCGCGGCCGCCACGGTGACTACTCGCTGCCCAAGGGCAAGGTCGACCCCGGCGAGACGCTGCCGGAGACAGCGGCCCGCGAGGTCGAAGAAGAGACCGGCTACCGGGCCAAGCTCGGCGCGCCACTCGGCTACATCGAGTACGTCATGCCGAACGGGCGACCGAAGGAGGTCCACTACTGGACCGCCGAAGTCGACGAGGCGTCCTTCGCGTCCCACGTGTTCGAGCCGAACGACGAGGTCGACGCGATCGAATGGGTCTCGATCAAGAAGGCCAAGAAGCTGCTCAGCTACGACCGGGACCGTGAGCTGCTCGAGGTGTTCGCCGACCGTTACCGCCGCGGGCTCCACCGGACATTCGCCGTGCTCGTCCTCCGCCACGCGACCGCGGTCCCGCCGCAGTCTTGGCCGGGCGATGACGACTCACGCCCCATCACCGCGCGCGGCCTCGAACAGGCGGAGACGGTCGTCCCCATCCTGAAGGCCTTCGGCCCTGAGGCCGTCATCACCTCAAACGCGGTCCGCTGCCGCTCGACGGTGGCGCCGATCAGCTCGCTCCTCGGGCTCACGCCGCAGGTCGAGCGCAGCATCGCCCAGACCTCCTACGCCCGCGACGAGGAGGAGCTCGACGAGGTGGTGCGCAAGCTCATCGCGAAGCGGCGCAGCACCGTCATCTGCAGCCACTCGCCGGTCATGCCGGCGATTGTGCGCTCCATCGCGCTCAACACTGCGACGCGCCCGAGCTCGCTCGCGAGGCACGCGATGCTCTCGACCGGCGAGTGCTCCGTCATCCACGTGCCCGTCAACCACCCCGGAGCCGGTGTCGTGGCGGCCGAGACGCACGGCCCGATCACCTGAGATGCAGGGCCGCGGCCTGGCGCCGGCAACGGGCATCCGTTCACCCGCAGGTCACGTCGCGGCCACTTCTCGTCCATACTGATTCAGGCGGATCTTGCGATCGCCTGACACCTGATGGCAGAAGGAACTCGATGCACCACTCCCGAGCACTGGCCGCCCTGGCGCTGGTCGCGACCACCGTCCTCGCAACCAGCGGATGCGCGCTCAACGAGATCTCGGTCAGCAAGGACCCGCGTTCGCAGCACCTCTCCGGAGTGCTCAGCGCCTCAGGGGCCTCCTCGCAGGGGGTCGCGCAGACCGCCTGGATCGCAGGCTTCTACCCGATCGAGCCGGACCTGCGCGTGAACTACGCGGGCGGCGGCTCCGGCGCCGGCCGTTCGGACTTCCAGAACGGCACCTCCGCCTTCATCGGCTCGGACCGGGCCTTTGAGCTCGACGAGATCGCGGAGGGCCCGTTCCGCACGTGCGCGGACGGCAGCGACCTCGTCGAGATCCCCGCGTACATCTCCCCCATCGCGATCGCGTTCACCCTCGAGGGGGTCGACCAGCTGCAGCTCGACGCGTCGACCATGGCCGGCATCTTCGCCGGAGACATCTCGACGTGGGATGCCCCCGAAATCGCCGCCCTCAACCCAGACGCCACCCTGCCGTCGCTCGCCATCACCCCGGTGCATCGCTCCGACAAATCGGGCACCACGGGCAACTTCACGGCCTACCTCGACGAGGCCGCCGGCGACGCCTGGAGCTACGGTGAAGTCGACGAGTGGCCCGTCCAGAGCGGCGAAGCGGCACAGGAAAGCGCCGGCATGCAGCAGGCGCTGCGCGCCAACGGGACGATCGGCTACATGGATGCATCCGCGGCCGACGGGCTCACGACCGTGTCCGTCGAGACCGGCGGCGAGTTCATGCCCTTCTCCCCGGAAGCCGCGGCCGCGGTCGTCGACAACTCGACCGTCGAGGAGGGGCGTGCACCCACCGACCTCGCCTACGAGCTCAACCGATCGACGCCCGGCGTCTACCCCATCGTGCTCGTCTCGTACCTGATCGGCTGCGCCGAGTACGCAGACGCCGACGAGGGCGCCAACGCCAAGGCCTACTTCACCTTCGTCGTCAGCGAGGAGGGGCAAGCAGCGTCCGCCGAAGCCGCCGGCTCGGCCCCGATCTCGGACACCCTCCGCGCCCAGATCGAGCCCGTCCTGGAGCAGATGCGCTAAGCGCCTCCGAGGGTGAAATCTGCGCGCATTCCCAGCCCGTTCACCCCCCGTTCACTTTCCCCGCCCCGTCTCGTCACCCTTCGCGCATAGCGTCACCGACGGATCGCAACCGATCCAACGGAATGTCACCTGTCCCCGAAGGGAAACTCCATGAAGTTCACGCGAGTAGGCGCATCGGTCGCCATGGCCGCAATCGCCGCACTCACGCTTGCGGCTTGCGCCAGCAACGAGCCAACCGCAGCAGAGCCGGGAACCGCAGTTGAGGGCGCAGGATCGCTCACCGGCACGCTCGCCGCATCCGGCGCCTCGTCGCAGGGCACCGCACAGACCTCCTGGATCGCCGGCTTCGCAGCCGTCGAGCCCGGCATCCAGATCAACTACGCGGGTGGCGGCTCCGGCGCCGGCCGCACCGACTTCCAGAACGGCACCTCGGCCTTCATCGGCTCCGACCGCGCCTTCAAGATCGAGGAGATCGAGGCTGGCGGCTTCGGCAGCTGCGTCGACGGCACCGACCTCGTCGAGATCCCGGCCTACATCTCCCCCATCGCCGTTGCGTTCAACGTCGAGGGCGTCGACACGCTCAACCTCGACCCCGCGACCCTCGCGAAGATCTTCAAGGGCGAGATCACGAACTGGAACGCCCCCGAGATCGCCGCCCTCAACTCGGGCGTCACGTTCCCCGACCTGGCCATCACGCCGGTCCACCGCTCCGACACCTCCGGCACCACGGGCAACTTCACGTCCTACCTCGTCGAAGCCGCCCCAGACGTGTGGACCTTCGAGGACAGCGACGACTGGCCCATCTCCGGCGGTGAAGGCGCGCAGGAGACCCCCGGCGTGCAGCAGGCACTGACCAACGGCAACGGCACGATCGGCTACCTCGACGCATCCGCCGCCGGCGACCTCAGCACCGCAGCCATCCAGACCGGCTCCGAGTTCGTCGAGCTCTCCCCCGAGGCTGCCGCAGCCGTCGTCGACAACTCCACGCTCGAGGAAGGCCGCGCCGCGACCGACCTCTCGTTCGAGCTCGACCGCTCGGCCGAAGGCGTCTACCCGATCGTCCTCGTCTCCTACCTCATCGGTTGCGCCGAGTACACGGACCCGACGGTCGGCGCCAACGTCAAGGCGTACTTCGACTACGTGATCAGCCCAGAGGCTCAGGATGCGGCAGCCGAGAACGCGGGCTCCGCGCCCATCTCGGACACCTTGCGCGAGCAGGCGCAGGCAGCCGTCGACGCCATCAAGTAGTCCGCGAGCACTGACGTTTCGTTTCAGCCCGGTGCCGTGCTGTGAAAGCATGGCACCGGGCGATTCGGCACTCAACAGCCGCTCGCCCCGCTCCACCCAAATGACTTAGGGAAACCCTCAGCAGATGACTGCAGAACTCGCCCCAGATGCGGGCACAACGGTGAAGGCCAAGTCGCGCCCGGGCGACCGCGTCTTCAGCTTCCTCTCGACGTTCTCCGGATCGCTGATCCTCGCGATCCTCGCCGCCGTGTTCTTCTTCCTGCTCTTTCAGGGGCTCCCGGCCTTCTTCCCTGACGCGGCCGAGAACAGCCACTTCGTCGCTGGCGCCACCAACCTCACCGACCCCGAGGCCGAAGGCAACTTCTTCTGGTACGTGTTGCCGCTCGTCTTCGGAACGCTCTGGGCGTCGCTGCTCGCGCTGCTCATGGCCGTGCCCGTCGCCATCGGCGTCGCGCTGTTCATCACGCACTACGCATCCCGCAAGCTGGCGGCCCCGCTCGGCTACGTCATCGACCTGCTCGCCGCCGTGCCCTCCGTCGTCTTCGGCCTCTGGGGCGCCACCGTGCTCGGGCCGTTCGTGCAGCCGTTCTACGTTTGGCTCAACGAGAACCTCTCCTGGCTCCCCTTCTTCCAGGGCCAGGTCTCGGCCACCGGACGCACCATCCTGACCGCCGCCATCGTGCTCGCCGTCATGGTGCTCCCCATCGTCACCGCGCTCACCCGCGAGGTCTTCCTGCAGACGCCGCGACTCCACGAGGAAGCCTCCCTCGCCCTCGGCGCCACCCGCTGGGAGATGATCAAGATGGCCGTCCTGCCGTTCGCCCGCGGAGGCATGGTGTCCTCCGTCATGCTCGGCCTCGGCCGCGCACTCGGCGAAACGATGGCCGTCGCCATGGTGCTCTCAGCGACCGGCGTCATCACCTTCCAGCTGACGTCGAACACCAACCCATCGACGATCGCCGCCAACATCGCCCTCTCGTTCCCAGAAGCGTCGAACCTCGACATCAACGTGCTCATCGCATCCGGTCTCGTGCTCTTCGCCATCACCCTCCTCGTGAACTCCCTCGCACGATGGATCGTGAGCCGCCGCAAGGAATTCTCAGGAGCCAACTGATGACCTCGACACTTCAGAAACCAGTTCAGAGCCAGACGGCCACTGAGATGATCAACCCGCTCACCCACGGGCGACTCCCCAAGTGGGGGCCATACGCGATCCTCGTCGGCGCCTTCGCGCTCTCCGCGGCCATCACCCTGCTCCTCGCAGCAGGCGGCGGCGAATTCAACTGGACCGGCTTCGCCGTCCTCGGCGCGATCTTCTACATCGCAGGGCAGTGGATCATCGCCCGCATCATCGAAGGTGCCCGCCAGGCCACCAACCGGTTCGTGACCTCACTCGTCACCGCCGCCTTCGTGCTGGCACTCGTGCCCCTGCTCTCGCTCCTCTTCACGCTCGTCGCAAACGGCCTCGCGCGCTTCGACGTCACCTTCTTCTCGTCCTCCATGGTCGGTGTCGTCACCGAGGGGGGCGGCGGCATCCACGCCATCGTCGGCACGCTCCTCATCACCCTCGTCGCGACCCTCATCTCGGTGCCCATCGGGCTCTTCACCTCGATCTACCTCGTCGAGTACGGCAAGGGGCGCCTCTCCAAGGCCATTAACTTCTTCGTCGACGTCATGACGGGCGTCCCATCCATCGTCGCCGGCCTCTTCGCCTACACGATGATCATGCTCATCCTGCAGACCCTGGGCATCCCCCTCACCAACGTGCGCACCGGACTCGCGGGCTCCATCGCCCTCACCGTGCTCATGATCCCCACCGTCGTGCGCTCGTCGGAGGAGATGATCCGCCTCGTCCCCAACGAGCTCCGCGAGGCGTCCTACGCGCTCGGCGTGCCCAAGTGGCTCACCATCGCCAAGGTCGTCCTGCCCACCGCCCTCGCCGGCATCACCACGGGCATCATGCTCGCCATCTCGCGCGTCATCGGCGAGAGCGCACCGCTGCTCATCGCCGCCGGCTTCAACATCTACATGAACTACAACATGACGCAGGGCGCCATGATGAGCCTCCCCGTCTTCGTCTACCGCTCCTACACGCAGCAGGTCGGCGCGGGCGCAGAGAACATGCTCAACCTCGCCTGGACCGGCGCCTTCGTCCTCCTCATCATCGTCATGCTGCTCAACCTGCTCGCACGCATGATCACCAAGTTCTTCGCCCCCAAGGGCTAACTGGTCAGACCGACCACGCTGACCAACAGGAAGTTAGGGAAATACAGTGTCTAAGCGCATCGAAGTCAACGACCTCAACGTCTACTACGACAAGTTCAAGGCTGTCGAAGACGTGGCAATGGTCATCGAGCCCCGAAGCGTCACCGCGTTCATCGGCCCCTCCGGCTGCGGCAAGTCCACGTTCCTCCGCACGCTCAACCGCATGCACGAGGTCATCCCCAAGGCGTGGGTCGACGGCGAAGTGCTCATCGACGGCAACAACCTCTACGGCCCAGGCGTTGACCCCGTCCTCGTCCGCCGACAGGTGGGCATGGTCTTCCAGCGCCCCAACCCGTTCCCGACCATGTCGATTCGCGAGAACGTGCTCGCCGGCGTGAAGCTCAACAACAAGAAGATCTCCAAGAGCGACGCAGATGCGCTCGTCGAGAAGTCGCTGCAGGGCGCGAACCTGTGGAAGGAGGTCAAGGACCGCCTCGACCTCCCCGGCTCCGGACTCTCCGGCGGACAGCAGCAGCGTCTCTGCATCGCACGAGCGATCGCCGTCTCGCCCGACGTGCTGCTCATGGACGAGCCATGCTCGGCCCTCGACCCGATCTCCACGCTCGCCATCGAGGACCTCATCGAGGAGCTCAAGACCGAGTACACGATCGTGATCGTGACGCACAACATGCAGCAGGCATCCCGCGTCTCCGACAAGACCGCCTTCTTCAACATCGCAGGCACCGGCATGCCGGGCAAGCTCATCGAGTACGACACGACGAAGACGATCTTCGAGAACCCGTCCGTGCAGGCGACCGAAGATTACGTCTCCGGCCGCTTCGGCTAGACCGACTCCCCGCTTCACGAAAACGGCCCCGGCTCTCGCGCCGGGGCCGTCGTCGTAGCCGAGGTCGTGCATCCGGCCGCAGGCATGAGAAAAGCCAGGCCGCAGAAACGCCTCTCGGCGGAAGGCCGCTCGTAGCGGCGAATATTGGAGCCCGGGGTTACTGCGGCCCGGCGTCGTCGAGTTTACTGAAGTCCGCCGCCGTTGTGCGCCGTGTTGGCTGACGGCGAACAGGCGGCGTGGCGCGTCAGGCCTCCGGCCAGACGGCGACGATCACCTTGCCCGATTCCTCGGAGTTGCGGGCGATCGCGAAGGCGTCGACGGTCTCGTCGGCATGCACCTCGTGCGTGATGACGCGTTCGATCTCGGGGTGCGCGTCGAGGATGGCGATGGCTTCGTCGATCTCGTCGTTGAAGCGGAAGGTGCCGTAGACACGCAGCTCTTTGGAGATGAACGGGGCGAGGTTGATGGGACGGGGTTCGTTGGGGACCAAGCCGACCTGCACGACCGTGCCAGCCGGCTTCGCGGCGGCGAACGCGGTCGATACGGAGACGGCAACGCCGGAGCATTCGAAGACGACGTCGTAGCTGTCGGTGGGGACGCCCTGCTGGCTGACGTCGATGACTTCTGCGGCGCCGATCTCGGCGGCTCGCGCGAGTGGGCCGGCGAGCACGTCGGTCGCGGTCACGTGTGCCGCTCCCTTGACGAGCGCGGCCGCGATGGTGAGCAGGCCGATGGGGCCGGAGCCGGTGACGAGCACGCCCTTGCCGGTGATGTCGCCCGCCTTGGTGAGGGCGTGGAGCGCCACGGCGAGCGGCTCGGCCAGCACGGCGCGGCGCACGGGCAGCGTCTCGGGCAGGCGGCGCAGCATGCCACGGTCGACGAGCAGGTACTCGCTCAGGGCCCCTTGGGTGTGGGGGTCCGTGGATGCGCTGCCCAGGTAGGCGCCGTTGGGCCAGAGGTGCGGGGCGTCACGCAGTTCGTCGCTCGGGGTGCCGAAGGTCGCGGGGTGCACGGTGATGGGGGTGCCCGGCTCGAGCTCGCCGTTCGGGTCGTGGTCGACTCGGCCGGACAGCTCGTGTCCGGGGACGAGGGGTTCTCGGACGACGAAGGCGCCGTTGGCTCCTTCAAAGTAGTAGTGGAGGTCGGAGCCGCAGATGCCGACGTAGTCGACGCGGATCCGCACCTGCCCCTCCCCTGGTTCCGGGGTGCTGACCTCACTGAGGTTCAGCACCTCCCTGCTCTCGATGAATGCTGCGCGCATGGTGTCTCCTGCGGGTCGTGATGCGGTGGGTCGACGGTGACCGGGGCGGCGGCCGGTCAGACGACGGCGGTCATGCCGCCGTCGACGAAGATGTTCTGCCCCGAGACGAAGCTCGAGGCGTCGGAGCTGAGGTACACGAGGGTGCCCGCGAGCTCTTCGAAGGCACCCCATCGCTGGGCCGGGGTGCGGTTGACGAGCCAGGAGTTGAACTGCTCGTCTTCGACGAGCGCGCGGTTCATCTCGGTGGCGAAGTACCCAGGCGAGATGGCGTTGACCTGCACGTTGTGTCGCGCGAGGTCGGCCGCCATGCCCTTGGTGAGCTGGGCGACGCCGCCCTTGGTCGCCGAGTAGGGAGCGATCGTCTGCCGTGCGAGCAGCGACTGCACGGATCCGATGTTGACGATCTTGCCGGAGCCGCGCTCGATCATGGCTGGCGCGAGGAACCTGGAGACGTAGAACACGCCGCTCAGGTTCGCCGAGACCAGCGCATCCCAGTCCTCGACCTTGAACTCCGCGAAGGGGGCTCGCCGCTGGAGCCCGGCGTTGTTGACGAGGATGTCGGGCACCCCGTGCTCGGCGATGAGCGCCGCGATGCCTGCCTCGACCGAGGCGGCGTCAGTAACGTCGAAGGTCACCACGTGAGCGGCTCGTCCGGTGCGCTCCTCGAGCTCGGCGGCCGCGGTCGCCAATGCCTCGACGTCTCGGCCGTGGAGGATGATCGTGCTGCCTGCGTCGGCGAGCGCGGTCGCGAGGGAGCGGCCGAGTCCCCGTGAGGAGCCGGTGATCAGGGCGAGCTTGCCGGTGAGGTTGAAGAGGTCCATGCGATTCCTGCTCTCTTGGCGTCGGTCGGCCGGACGAGGCCGCTCGGGTCGGTGACGTCGTCGGTCGGGTTGGTCGTTCGGGTTAGAAGAGCGACGCGACGAGGTAGACGATGAGGACGAGCACGAACGCCATGACGGACTCGATGGTCTGCTGCACGGTCCAGGTCTTGAGCGTGGTCTTCACGTCCATGCCCATGAGGCGTCCGACGAGCCAGAAGCCGGAGTCGTTGACGTGACCCGCGAAGACGGAGCCTGCGGCGGTGGCGAGGACGATCGCGGCGACTTGGAAGGCGTTCAGGTCGGCGCCGACGACGGCTGGGGCGATGAGGCCCGCGGCCGTGACGAGGGCGACGGTCGCGGATCCCTGGGCAACGCGGAGGACGACGGCGATGACGTAGGCGGCGACGATGAGCGGGAGCCCGAGGTCGCTGAGCGTGTCGGCGAGCGCATCGCCGATGCCGGATGCGCGCAGGACGCCACCGAACATGCCGCCGGCACCGGTGATGAGGATGACGGAGCAGATGGGGCCGAGGGAGGAGTCGAGGATCTTCTCGATGGCGGTGCCGTTCTCGCCGCGCCGCGTGCCGAGCACGATGCTGGCGGTGATGACGGCGATGAGCAGCGCGATGGGCGAGTTGCCGAGGAGCACGGCAGCCTGTGCCCAGAGGGCGTCGCCGTCGACGAGTCCGGCGCTGGAGAGCGCCGAGACTCCGGTGTTGAGGAAGATGAGGAACATCGGCAGCAGCAACAGCAGGATGATCGTGGAGACCTTGGGCGGGTTCTTTGGCTGGTCCTCGTCGACGTCGCCGAAGAGCGCGGGCACGGGGAGCGGGATGCGCTTGGCGACGAACTTGCCCCACAGGTAGCCGGAGACGTACCAGAGCGGGAAAACGATGATGAGGCCGAGCAGGAGCACGACGCCGAGGTTCGCTTCGTACAGCTCGGTTGCGGCGACGGGGCCCGGGTGCGGCGGCAGGAAGACGTGCATGACCGAGAAGGCCGCGGCGGCGGGGATGCCGAAGAGGAGGACGTTGTTGCCCGAGACCCGTCGTGCGACGGCGAAGACGATGGGCAGCATCATGATGAGGCCGGCGTCGAAGAACATCGGGAAGCCGAGGATGAGGGAGGCGATGCCGAGCGCGAAGGGGGCGCGTTTCTCACCGAAGACGTCAACGAGCTTGTCAGCGAGTGCTTTCGCGCCGCCGGAGTGCTCGATGAGGCGTCCGAGCATGGCTCCGAACCCGATGAGGAGCGCGACGGTCGCGAGGGTGCTGCCGAAGCCGCCGGTGAGCGTGCTGGCGACCGCCGACAGGGGGACGCCTGCGACGAGCGCGGTCAGGAGCGACACGATGACGAGGGTCAGGAACGCGTGGACCCTGAAGCGGATGATGAGGATCAGGATGAGCGCGATTGCTCCCGCTGCGATCCCGAGCAGCGGTGCGGTCCCCAGTGCCTGGGTCCATTCTTCTTCCATGGTGATCTCCGTTGATATCTGGAATTCGGTCCGTGCGACTGTGCGCGGTGCCGTGGCGGGGGTGAGGTTCGCGATCTGCGATGATTCGGAACGCGGGGTCTGGTTGCTCCCAGTGCTTCCCCGAGCCTCGCACAAAAATCATACTTATTTCAAGTTGTGATCATACTTATACGACCAAAACGTTCGAGAGGATGGTGCGCGTGGCGCAGGCAGTACACGGATCGGTGCTCGACGACCTCGGCATCCGCATCGCCGGCGGCGAGCTCGAGGCCGGCCGAGTGCTGACGCTCGCAGGCCTCGAGGAGCACTACGCGGTCTCCCGCACGGTCGTGCGCGAGGCAGTCCGAGTCCTGGAGTCCATGGGCCTCCTCGTCTCGAGGAGGCGTGTCGGCGTAACCGTGCGCCCGACGCGAGACTGGAACGCCCTCGACACCACGCTCATCCGCTGGCGCCTTCGCGGGCAGAACCGCAGCCAGCAGCTCGTCGCCCTCACCGAGCTCAGATCGGCGATCGAGCCGGTCGCCGCGAAGCTCGCCGCATCCCGCGCCTCGCAGGCCGAGCGATCGCGCCTCCTGGAGCTCGCCGCGCAGTTGGAAGCGCTCGGCGCCCGAGATCGCGGAGACTCGCCCGAGTACCTGCAGGCAGACATCGAGTTCCACGACCTCATCCTCGACGCGAGCGGGAATGCGCTGCTCGCGGCAGTCAAGGAGCCGATCGCCGAGGTCCTCATCGGACGGGCGAACCTCGGGCTCACGCCGGCGAAGCCCCTGCACGCCGCCCTGCACAATCACGTGCTGACGGCGCAGGCGATCGCAGACGGCGACCCGCTCGCCGCCGAGCACCACTCGAAGGGCTACCTCGAGACGATCCTCGGCGAAGTGCTGACGATCGACGACGACGCCCGCCGTCGCAACGCCGGCGAGGGACCCGCCTAGACGCGGTGCTCGCTGGGCCGTCCGGAGAGTTCGTCGATGAGGTTCCGGATGGATCCCGTGGACATGCGCTCGACGGCTTCAGCCGTGTGCGCCCCGCTGTGTGGCGTCGCGACGACGCGAGGGTGCCCGAGCAGCGGGGAGTCCTGCGGCGGTTCCGTCTCGTAGGCGTCGAGGCCGACACCGAAGAGGTGGCCTGAGTCGAGCGCTGCGCGGGCGGCCGCCTCGTCGATGAGCCCTCCGCGGGAGGTGTTGAGCAGGATGCTGCCCGGCTTCATGGAGGCGATGCGGCCGGCATCGGCGACGTGGCGAGTGCTGTCGAGGAGGGGCACGTGCAGGCTGACGACGTCGGCCTGGCGGAACAGCTCGTCGAGGTTGACGGCGGTGGCCCCGGTTGCGGAGATGCCGGATGCGGGCACGAACGGGTCGTACGCGACGACCTGCATGCCGAGGCCGCGCGCCCGGTCGGCGACGATACGGCCGATCGCGCCGAAGCCGACGACGCCGAGGGTGCGGCCGGAGAGCTCGATGCCGCTCCCCCGCGGCCAGCCGCCTTGTGTGACCTCGGCGTGCAGTCGAGGGATCTCACGGGCGACGGCGAAGGCGAGGCCGATGGCCAGCTCCGCGACGGCCGAGGCGTTCGCGCCGGGAGTTCTGGTGACGTGGATGCCCCTGGCTGCGGCGGCCTCGAGGTCGACGTTGTTGACCCCGACGCCGTATCGGGAGATGACTCGGAGGCGGTCTGCGCCTGCGAGCGCCGCCGAGTCGTAGGCGTCGAGGCCCGCGATGACGCCGTCGACTCCCTGCAGGGCTTCGGCGAGCTCCGCCGAGGTGAGTGGGCGGCCGAGCGTGTTGAAGACGAGTTCGTCGGCGAGCTGTCGGAGCGGCGCGAGCACCGCGGCCTCCGGCGTTCGGCTGAGCGAGGTGGGGGTGATGAGGATGCGCATCAGGCCACGGCGCCCATCGTCGCGGCCTGCCCCTGGCCGGGTGCGGTGCTCGTTCGCTCGTAGGCGTCGAGGTACTTGGCGAAGGCCTGGTCGTAGTAGTCGCGCATGGCCGGGTTCGGGATGATGCGCTGCGGGTTCTCGTTCCGGAACGCTGGCTGGTCCTCGCTCAGCCCGGCCGCGCGCAGGCCGAGCCGCACGGCGCCGACGACGGAGCTGTGCTGCAGCGACGAGACTTCCATCTCGACGCGAAAGACGTCGGCGGTCATCTGGGTCCAGAACGGAGAGGAGAGGACGCCGCCCGAGAGGAGCACGCGAGTGGGCATGCCGTTGATCGCGGTCAGCTCTCGGAAGCAGTGGTAGAGCGACAGCACGACCCCCTGCAGCACGGCCTGGTACATGTCGACGCGACCGTGCCTCGGCTCGAGCCCCACGAACCCGCCGAGCCGCTGGTCCTGCCACCCCGGGCAGCGTTCCCCGTACAGGAAGGGCAGGAAGGTCGGCAGCTCCGCGCGACCGGTGACCAGCTGCGGCTCGATCTCTGAGAACGGCGCGTCGGAGCCGAAGAACCTGTCCTTCGCCCAGTCGACGCAGTTGGTGCATCCGCTCGTCGCGGCGCCGCTGAGCCATCCGAGCGGCGAGCGGTAGGCCCAGGTGCTGAGGCGCGGGGAGAGCGACGGCTCGAGCGTCGCGAAGCGCATGGCCCCGCTGGTGCCCATCGAGAACGTCATGTCGCCAGGCAGCCCGGCGAGGTCGCCAACTTGACTGAGGCCGCCGTCTGGGCCTGGGACGAGCACCGGGATTCCGGCGCGGATGCCGAGGTAGGTAGCGACGTCGGGAAGCAGCGGCGCTGATTCCTCGCTGTCGTGCAGTTCGGGGAAGTCGACGCCGGAGACGCCGAGCGTCTCAAGGATCTCGCGGTCCCAGTCGGAGGTGTGGACGTTGAGCAGCCCGGTTCCGGAGGCGAGGGAATAGCTCGTCCAGGGAAGCCCGGTGAGGCGGAGGAAGTTGAAGCTGCCCTGGTCCATGACCTTGCGTCCCACGAACTCGGTGCCCTGGCGGGCGAGGTAGGCGAGCTTGAACGCCGGGTAGCTGGCGTTCACCATGCAACCAGTGCGCTCGTAGAACCACGTCGTGAGGGCCGCGTCTTGACGCAGCTCGGCACAGAGCCCTTGTGCCCCGGTATAGGGCCATTCGTACACGGGTGTCGCGGCCTGCAGGTCCTGCGTGACGAGGCCGAGCCCGTGATACGTGTTGGAGAGCACGAGCGCATCGATCTCGTGGCCTCGCACGGACTCGCGGGCGAGCGCGATGAGCTGCGTGAAGATCCCCTCGGCGTCGCGCACGGCCGGGTCGGGCCCGGCGACCTCGAAGCGGCGGGTGCGCACCTGCACGTCCTGGGTGTCCGTGTCGAAGATCAGCGTCTTCGCTGATGTGGTGCTGGATTCGAGGGCGAGGATCTTCATGGTTCGTGCTCCACTCGTGGGCTTCGTTGCCGATCGGGGCCGCCTGCGGTGTCGACCCTCGGTAGTATCTCAATAATATGATCATTGAGTTCCGTTTGGGAACACAGGACGACCAATGGAGGTTCTCTTGCACGACATCCTCGCCCGCATCGCCGAGCATTCGATCGTCCCCGTCGTCTCCGCACGCACGGTAGAAGAGAGCCTCGGCATCGCCGATGCGCTCGTCGCCGGTGGCCTTCCGGTCGCCGAGATCACCTTCCGAACCGACGCGGCTGCAGCCGCCATCGCGGCCGTCGCCCCGCGTGGCGACGTGCTGGTCGGTGCGGGCACGGTGCTCACCCCCGACCAGGTCGACCTCGCGGCAGACGCGGGTGCCGCCTTTGTCGTCTCCCCCGGCCTCAGCCGGTCGGTCGTCGAACGGTGCCGAGCTCGTGGCCTCCCCGTGCTGCCGGGAGCAACGTCGGCCACCGAGGTGCAGGCGGCCCTCGAGCTGGGCATCACGACGGTGAAGTTCTTCCCGGCAGAGACGAACGGCGGCGCGAAGGCCATTGCGGCGCTCTCCGCGCCGTTCGGTGGTGTCAACTTTGTGCCGACGGGTGGCGTGACAACGGAGAACCTACCCGACTACCTGCGGATCGAGCGCGTGCTCGCGGTCGGCGGTTCGTGGATGCTGCCGTCAGCGGCCGTCGAGGCTCGCGACTGGGCGCGGGTCAGCGAGCTCACGAGCGCGGGTGTCGAACTGGCACGGCAGCTTCGGCCGCGCACGTAGAGGCGGGTCAGTCGAGCGAGTTCAGCCGCCACATGCCGGCGGAGGCGTGGAGGTCGTCGCCCATCTCGAGGTAGCGGATGGCGCGGCGAGTTGACTGCCTGGCGCGAGCTGGGGCGGGCCCCTCCTCGTCTTTTGCGAGGCTCGTCGCCCCCTGCGACATGACGCGGCAGAAGGCGGCTGCGCGCTCGAGCGCAAGCGCGAAGTCGCCGGCGAAGGCGCCGTGCAGGATGACGTCGGCGAGGGCGACGACCTCTTCCGGTCCGGTCGGCGTGGCCGCGCCTGCGACGACGGAGCTGATGGAGCGATCGACCTCGTAGCCTCGGCGGAACAGGTAGCTGGCCTCGGCCGGGTTGGCACGCACGGCCTGCCGGAGCAGGTAGAGGCGCCACAGCGCGCCAGGCAACGATCTCGACGTCGCGCCTGCCCAGAGCTCGGCGATTTCGTCGATGCCGTGCTCGTCTGCGTAGGCGATGAGGCGGGCGACGACGGCCTGGTCGCCTTCTCCGCGAGCGCGCTGCAGCAGCGCTCGCGCGATGTCGTGGGCCACGCGGCTGACCGCGGCCGGGTCGTCGGCGCCGACGAGCGCCTCGAACGCCTGCGATGGCACGCGCACGGGCCTGTGGTGTCGTTCCGTCATGCTGCCCCTTTCGTCGCGTGAGACCGTTCGGCCTCGTGAGGGCCGCATCCAGTCTGCGCGTTCGGAGCCACGATTGCGAACCTGCCTCGTAGGCTGGGGGCATGGCTACTGCGCAGGACGACGATTCGCTGGTCGAAGACACGGCAGCGATGTCGTCGTACCCGGCTTACCGACCCAAGCAGATCGCGTTCGGGGTATTGGCCGTCCTCCTGGTCGTGACGATGTTCTTCCCGTGGTGGAACTCCGAGATCCCCCTGAACCGCATTGCGCCGACGCTCAACGGCTGGCAGCTGCTCGTGGCCGGGACGGGGCTCAGCCAGATGGATGAGGCGCTCGGCTACAACTGGTTCGGCACGTTCCTCTTCGGCCTCCTTCCGACGCTTCCCCTGCTGGGGCTCGTCGTGGTGCTGATTCTGCGCATCTCAGGCGTCGCGGTGATCTCCACGAAGATCCTGCAGCTCTACGCCGCGTTCGCCACGCTCGGCATGCTGTTCCTCTTCGCGTTCGCGACGTTGCGGGTGGATGCGGCGAACGGCCAGTACCCGATCGCGTATGGGGCGTGGCTTGCGCTCGTGCCCTGCGTCGCGACGCTCGTGCTCGCGACCCTCTGGTGGCGGCGCGAGAAGCTGCACTACCCGACGCGAAAGTGGCTCGGCTTCGGCCCACAGAGCGAGAAGCAGCGCGCGCAGGCGGTGGACTCGGCCATGTTCGACGACCTCGTGGAGCCGGACGACGACGAGGAGATCTCGCTCGGCTCGGAAACCGCCATCGACGAGAACACGAACCCGGGTAAGCGACCGCGCCCATGAGCGCCCGTGACTTCTTCGAGCACCTCGCGATCGGTGGGGACTCCTCGAGTGCACCCGGAAAGCAGCTCCGCGACGCGATCATCGACGCCGTCGAGCGTGGCGACCTCGAGCCCGGCGAGCGGCTGCCGCCGGTTCGTGCGCTCGCTGAGACGCTCGGGGTCGCGCCGGGCACCGTGGCCAAGTGCTACACGGCGCTCGAGGAACAGGGCGTCGTGGTGGGGCGCGGACGAGCCGGCACCTTCGTGACGGCCGACGGCAGGCACGGGGATGTTCGGCTCACGGCGGCGGCGCGGGCGTTCGCCGTCGAGGCGCGCGCGCTTGGAGTGAGCAACGACGAGGCCGTCGCCGCCGTGTTCGAGGCGCTCTCGATCTCGGCGGAACGCGGCGCGCAAGACTGAGGTGGCGCGGCCCGCACCCCGCACCCCAGCATCCACCCAAGTTCGCCTGCGAGCATCTCCGCATGGGAATCGACGATCGAATTCAGAACAAGTCAGAGGACTTCGGCGGGCGCGCGAAGGAAGCCGCGGGCGCGGTGACCGGCGACGAGTCACTGAAGGCCGAGGGCCGTGCCGACCAGACGAAGGCAGGCTTCAAGGAGAAGGTGGAGGACGTCAAGGACGCCGCCAAGGAGGGACTCGACAACCTCAAGCGCAAGATCGACTAGGCGCGCCGCCGCAGTCGACATCAAGCAGATCCAGGGCCCCGTTCGCGGGGCCCTTTCTGGTAGTTGACGACGGTCAACCATCTATGTATGGTTGACCGTCGTCAACTATCAGGAGGCCCCGCTTCGATGTCGTCCCGCAAGAAACCCAGATCCAGCACTCAGGCAGCCGAACAGCAGCTCACCGAATCGGGCATGAGCCGCCGCCAGGTGCTCCAGGCCCTGTCAGGCCTCATGCTCGGCATGTTCGTGTCGATGCTCGCCTCGACCGTGGTCAGCACCTCCCTGCCGCTCATCATCAGCGACCTCAAGGGCGACCAGAGCGCCTTCACCTGGGTCGTCACCGCAACGCTCCTCGCGACGACGGTCTCAACGCCGATCTGGGGCAAGCTCGCCGACCTCACCAACCGCAAGCTCCTGCTGCAGATCTCGCTCGTCATCTTCGTCGTCAGCTCCGCCATCGCCGGCTTCGCCCAGGACCCGGCCATGCTCATCACGATGCGCGTCTTCCAGGGCCTCGGGGCCGGCGGCCTCGGCGCCCTCAGCCAGATCGTCATGGCCGACATCCTCAGCCCGCGTGAGCGCGGCAGGTACGCCGGATTCTTCGGCGCCGTCATGGCGCTCGCCACCGTCGGTGGGCCGCTCCTCGGCGGCGTCATCACCGACGCGTTCGGGTGGCGATGGAACTTCTTCGTCGGGCTCCCCTTCGCCGTCATCGCCCTCATCCTGCTGCAGGTCACCCTGCACCTGCCGAAGCCGAAGAAGCGCAAGGTGAGCATCGACTACTTCGGCATCGTGCTCATCTCAAGCGGCGTCTCGCTGCTCCTCATCTGGGTGACCCTCGCCGGCTCGCAGTTCGAATGGAACTCGCTGCCCTCCTACCTCATGGCCATCGGAGGCGTCGCGCTGCTCGGCATCGCCATCCTCGTCGAGCTCCGCGTCAAGGAGCCGCTCATCCCGCTCACGCTCTTCCGCGACCGCACCTTCACGCTCGCGGTCATCGCGAGCGTCTCCGTCGGCGTCGCGATGTTCGGCACGAGCGTCTTCCTCAGCCAGTACATGCAGCTCGCGCGCGGCGCGACGCCGACCGAGTCTGGCATCCTCACGATCCCGATGATGGCGGGCCTGCTCGTCGCGTCGACGATCGTGGGCAACCTCATCAGCCGCCGCGGCAAGTGGAAGGCCTTCGTCGTCATCGGCAGCGCGCTCATGGTCGTCGGCCTCTTCCTCCTCAGCCGCCTGCACTACGACACCCCCTACCTCTACGTCGGCCTCTCGATGTTCGCCCTGGGCGCCGGCGTCGGCATGGTCATGCAGAACCTCGTGCTCGTCGTGCAGAACAAGGCCGAGGTCAAGAACATGGGTGTCGCCACCAGCGCCGTCACCTTCTTCCGCAGCCTCGGCGGCACCATCGGCGTCTCCGTCATGGGCTCGATCCTTGGAACCGTCGTCGCAGACACGATCGCCACGAGCATCCGCACCCTGCCGCCCGAGCAGCAGGCGGTCGCGGCCCAATCGCTCGCCGGCGGCAGCATCCCCCAGCTGGCCGCGCTGCCCGAGTGGTTACGTGTGCTCGTGGAGGACGCCTACGGCACCTCTGTCGGCGCAATCTTCCTCGCCGCGCTGCCGCTCGCCATCGTCACGCTCATCGCCGTCTCGTTCCTGCCGAACGCGCAGCTCGGTACACAAAACGCCGTGCAGCGCGCCAAGGGCGAAGAGCGCAGCGCCGAGTCCGCGCATCCGGAGTCGACCTCGGAGGACCTCGTCGAGGTCGCTGAAGCCGTGGTCGGCATTCCCCGCACCGGAGCCATCCCGATCCTCGGCGACTCGGGGCGGCAGGCAGACCGCACCTAAGATGGCGAGCATGCCTGAGTCTCCAGACGACGCCGACTTCGCCGAGGCGATCGCCTCGGTGGAGTCGGAGCTCGGCTCGTTCTACCGCAGGGTCCGCACGACGTGGAGCGAGTCGGCCGTCGCCGTGCACCCCTCGCTGCAACCCATCGGCTACAAGATCCTCTCGGCACTCGTCCAGCACGGCACGGCGCACGTCGGCGTGCTCGGCGAGCAGCTCATGATCGACAAGAGCGTGATGAGCCGGCAGGTGCGCATGCTCGAGGAGTTTGAGCTCCTGACGATCGGATCCGACCCGAACGACGGGCGCGCGCGCATCCTGACCCCAACGCCCGTCGCGGTCGAGCGCGTCACTGCGGTGCGCTCACGCAACCGACACCGGCTTCACGCGGTGCTCCGCGACTGGACCCCGGACGAGTTGCGCGTCTTCTCAGGCCTCCTCGGCCGCTTCGGAGCGGTCGCCGACGCGGTGAACCCGCCGGACTAGCGCCTCCAGTCGCTCCCATGACGATCGAAGAAACCGCCGCCCTCAGCAGAGAGCGGCGGTTTCGTCGTCGGGGCTACCGACTCACTGGGTGTCGAAGCGGGCACCTTCCGGACGCGAAGCGCCCAGCACGAAGACGAGCAGGATAATCGGGCCGGCGAGCGGCACGAAGACGATGAACCACCACCAGCCGGAGCGGTTGGTGTCGTGCAGGCGGCGGAACAGCAGAGCGAAACCGGGCACGAGCGTCGCGAGACCCCACAGCGACTGGACCGCAGACACCGCCAGGTACCCGCCACTGGCCCCGGTGAACTGACCGGACGAATCCATGGTCCCCGGACCGCCGGCGAGCATGCCGACCAGGAAGAAGACGGCGTTCACGAGCACACCGAACAGCCACCACCACCAGTACTCGCTGCGGCTCGCGCGCCCGGAGAAGACTGCGTATTTCTTGAAGAAGCGCTTGATGGCCTGGCCGAAGCTGGCTCCATAAAGCGGTGGGTAGAGCGGGGCGTCTAGCTGGGGGGTCGACATCACGAACTCCTATCAGGCACTACCAAAACAGAGGATTTTCACCGAGCGTAGCGCCGCTGGACCGTTTCCGGAATTTTGAGTCTGCAAACGATCGATCCCGCTTCATACAACGAACGAGAACGCAATACTCCGAGCGCATACAAGTGCGTTTGACACACTCATCGAGTTGACTACGCGCGAGACCGTCAGGAGGAACGATGGACCAGCTTCACTATGCAGGTGGCGTTTACCTCACGAGCACGAAGATCGCGAAAGAGCTCGTCGGGTATGCGGCCGATCTGGCTGAGGCGAGACGCGCAGGCGTCGTCGAGATCCCGGTGCGACACGCGGACGGGAGCGCGAATGTGCTCTCAGTGCTCGTCGGGCCGTCCAGTCAGATCGCGACGGAGACAGTCAGTACCGACGTCCCCGAGTTCGACGACAGCGAGGCGCTCGCGCACTTCGCCGAGCTGCGCGGGGCAATGTCCGGCGAGGGCTCGAAGCCAGACGCGCTGGTCGAGGACGGCGCCCCGAACGACCCGCGGGTGCCACATCCCGACTGGCTTGACGAGCTCTAAAGAACCGAGTGGTCTGCGGCCTGCTCCCGAGCAGTGATAATGGACGGCGCACAGCACACAATGCGCCAGCGACGAGAAAGCAGGGTTCAGCGTGGGGAAGTTCATCTACAACTCCGAAGTCACCGTTGACTTCGAGGACCGTCTGCTCGCGCACCTCCAGCTCGCGATCGGCACCAAGCTCCGGCGTGGTGAGTCGTTCTTCTTCAGCTGGAAGGACAACAACGCAGGGGGCGACGGACGGAGCACCGTCTGGATGCACCCGGCGGTCCCCATCCGCTTCAAGTTCCTCGGCAGCCGCCAGGTGCACATCAACCGCTCGTGGGTCGAGGCCCTGGTGCAGGGCGCCAACTCGCAGGCCGGACTGGCCGTCATCGCGGAACCGGCCGAAAGGGCATCATGAACGGACAGATCAGGATCGAGCTGCTCTACCAGGGCGAGACGTTCTCGAAGCTCGTCGATGAGATCGACTCGTACCGGAACGACATCCGCGATCGCGTTGCGGCGGGCGAGTGGTTCTGGGTGCGCGCCGACCGCGGCGAGGGGCGCCTCGAGCCGGCGAATCTGCTCGTCGGACCCGGCATCGGCATCGTGATCGTGGAGCCCAACCCCGGCGACTAGCTCGACTGCACGCCGGGCGCGGGCTGTCAAGAGCCCGACCCAGCTCGGCATCCCCTGGTTACCTGGAAGGGTGTCATCCCCCAGCACTTTAGACGTCGTCGGCGACGCCAGCCGAAGCATCCGCGTCGCGAGCGTCCCCGCAGGGCACGTCTACGTCAGGCATCTCTCCTCCCCCAACCTTGACCCGGCTTCCACGAGCCCCGTGCGCCTCCCCGACCCTCACCCAGACGGCTCCGGGCGCGTCGCCACCGGGCCTTGGTGGCCACCCATCATGCTCGTCCCCTCCTGGATCGACGAGCACGCCGACGAGTTCGACGTCTTCCACCTGCACTTCGGCTTCGATGCCCTCTCGCCAGCGACGCTGCAAGAGGTGGTGGATGCGCTGCGCCGACACGGCAAGCCGCTCGTGTACACCGTGCACGATCTCACGAACCCGCACCATGCCACGCCGGAGGCGCACACGGCGCACCTCGAGGTGCTCATTCCAGCAGCAGACGCGCTCATCACGCTCACGTCTGGGGCGGCTGACGAGATCGAGCGCCGCTGGGGCCGCCGTCCCCTCGTGCTGCCGCACCCGCACATCGTCGAGCCCGAGGAGGTCGCGGCGGCCCTCGCCGCCCGCGACGAGGGCGACGGTCGCTTCCGTGTCGGCGTGCACACGAAGAGCCTCCGCGCCAGCCTGGACCCGCTGCCGGTGATCGAGGCGCTCGCCGAGCTCGCCGACGCCGATCCGAGCTTCGTCGTGCACGTCAACGGCCACCGGGAGGTGCTCGAGCCCGGCGGCGAGCGGTACGAGGCCAACATCGCCGAGCGCCTCCGGGAGCTTGCGCAGTCTGGGCGCATCGAACTGCGCATCCACGACTACCTCAGCGACGACGAACTGTGGCGCTACCTCGCGTCACTGGACGCCTCGGTGCTGCCATACCGGTTCGGCACGCACTCCGGGTGGCTCGAAGCGTGTCGCGACCTCGGCACGGCGGTCATCGCGCCAGACCTCGGCTACTTTGCCGACCAGGGTCCGGTCTTCGCCTACCGACGCGACGCTGCGGGAACTCTCGACGCTGACTCCCTGCGGGCCGCCGTCAGAGCGGCCGCCCTGACTCCGTCGGCGCCCGTCGCGCCGGCCGCGCGCGCCGCGCAGCGGGACAGCCTCGCTGCGGCACACGCCGAGGTCTACGAGTCCGTGCTGCGCCTGAGCGGAGCAGCGCTGTGAGAATCTGCGTCATCGGTCCCTCGAGGTTCCCCATCAGCGAGCCCTTCGCCGGCGGCCTCGAATCGCACACGCACGCGCTCATCCTCGCGCTGAAGCGGCGCGGCCACGACGTCACGCTTTTCGCGGCCCCCGGCTCAGACCCGGCCCTCGGCGTCGAGCACCTCGACATCGAGACGTTCACCATGAGCGACACCGCGCGCCGCGACGTCGGCGCCATGCCGATCGAGTGGATGCACGAGCACCACGCCTACCTCGCGCTCATGCTGGACCTGGCGCAGACAGGAGCTGCGCGCTTCGACGCGGTGCTCAACGTCAGCATCCACCACCTTCCCGTCGCGATGTCCGGCATGCTGCAGGTGCCCTTCTTCACGACGCTGCACACGCCACCGGTCGGCTGGATCGAGTCGGCGGTGCGCATCAGCGGCTCGACCGGAACCTTCATCGCCGTCAGCTCGCACATGCGCGACGCGTGGGCGGCGAGCGTCGACTGCTCGGTGATCCTCAACGGCGTCGACACCGACCGTCTGCTGCCGGGACCCGGCGGAGGGGCGGCGTTCTGGTCCGGCCGCATCGTGCCAGAGAAGGGGCTCGAGCTCGCGATCGAGGCCGCCGACCTCGCCGAGATGCCGCTCGACATCGCGGGGCCCGTCTTCGACCCCGAGTACTTCGACCGCGAGATCCGGCCCCGCCTCGGCGGACGCATCCGCTACCTCGGCCACCTCGACCACGCGACGCTGTTTGCGCACCTCGGCCACGCCAGCGTGACGCTCGTGACGCCGAGATGGGATGAGCCCTACGGCCTCGTCGCGGCGGAATCGCTTGCAGCGGGCACGCCCGTCGCCGCGTTCGAGCGGGGCGCCCTCCCCGAGATCATCGACGCGCACAGCGGCAGGCTCGCGACCCCCGACAGCGCGCAGGCCCTCGCCGCAGCGGCCACCGAGGCCGCTCGGCTCCCTCGGGACGGGGCCAGATCGCGAGCGGTCGCCTTCTGCTCGCTCGAGCGGATGGTCGACGAATACGAGGCGCTGCTCGGCGCCCGGGTGGAAAGGCGGGAAGCGGCATGACCGAGACAGCGACGTCCGGTGCTGGGAGCATCGGCTACTACGTGCACCACCGAGGTGGCGGCCACGCGAGGCGTGCCCTCGCGATCGCGCGCGAATGCACGACCCCGGTGACCGGCCTGTCAACGCTACCGAAGCCCGAGGCATGGCTCGGGCCGTGGATCAGACTGGAACGCGACGACCTCGCCGTCTCGCCCCTCGAGCCGACCGCCAACGGCGCGCTGCACTGGGCGCCCGTCGACGACGAAGGCATGCGCAGGCGCATGGCCCGAATCTCGGCATGGATCGCCGACGCGGAACCCACGCTCTTCGTCTCGGACGTCTCCGTCGAGGTCGCGGCGCTCGCGCGCCTCCACGGCGTGCCCGTCGTCTCCGTCGCACTCCCCGGCGTGCGCACCGACGCGCCGCACACGCTGGGGTTCGGCCTCTCCGACGCCGTCCTGGCCGCGTGGCCAGAGGGCGCGGAGGACATGCTTCCCGGCGCATCCGCCCGAGTACTCGCACGTCTGCACCCGGTCGGCGCGATCTCGGCGGCGGAACGCGCCGAGGGTCGCGGCCCGGGACCCATCACCCGCGTACTCGTGCTCGCGGGCGGTGGGGGCGGCGGCATGACGTCGGCGCAGATCCGCGAGGCCAAACGGCAGACCCCTGGCGTCGACTGGGACGAGATCGGCACGACCCCGGGCAATCGGGTCGCCGACCCTGGCCCCCGCATCCGCGAGGCATCCCTCGTCATCACCCACGCGGGCCAGGGTGCGATCGCCGACGTCGCCGCAGCCCAGGTGCCCGCGGTCGTCGTGCCCCAGGACCGCCCGCACGACGAGCAGCGCTCGGCGGCGCGGGTGCTCGCCGCCCGACCTGACCTGCCCGTGATCGTCACCGACACGTTCGAGCGCGACGACTGGGCCGCTCTGCTCGAGCGCGCGTCGCAGCTCGATGGGCGTCGCTGGACGAGCTGGAACGACGGTGCGGGGGCGTTGCGCGCTGCGGCGCTGCTCGACCGGCTGGCGAGCAGATGACCAACGAGGGCATCCGGACCGCGCTCATCACGATCGTCCACGGCCGGCACGCCCACCTCGGCGCGCAGCGCGCGGGCCTGCTGCGCCAGACGCACCCGGCGGACGACTCGATCGTCGTGGCGATGGGCGACCCGGCGGTCTCGCTGCTGGTCGACGAGGATGCGCTCGACACCGAGGTCATCGAGCTGCCCGCCGATCCCTCGGCCCTGCCGCTCGCCGCCGCAAGAAACGCGGGCGCAAGGCGGGCGCTGGAGCGCGGCGCGGAGCTGCTCGTCTTCCTCGACGTCGACTGCATCCCCGGGCGGGGCCTGCTCGGCGCGTACCGCGCGGCGGCCACCGACCCGCGCTGGTCCGATCACCTCCTGAACGGGCCGGTCACGTATCTGGCGCCTCCCGGCCCCGGTGGCTACGACGGCGAGCACATCGAGCTCCACGACGCACCGCATCCCGCGCGCCCAGCGCCCGCCCCAGGCGACGTCGTGCCAGGGAACGATTGGAACCTTTTCTGGTCGCTGTCGTTCGCGACCACGGCGCAGACCTGGCGGCGCATCGGCGGGTTCTTCGAGGGATACGACGGCTACGGCGGCGAAGACACCGACTTCGCCCGCGTCGCGAAATCGGCTGGGGTCGGCCTGGGCTGGGTCGGGGGCGCACGCGCCTACCACCAGTGGCATCCGACCTCGAACCCGCCCGTGCAGCACGTCGCGGATATCGTCCGCAACGCGAACCTCTTCCGCGAGCGCTGGGGCGAATGGCCCATGGTCGGGTGGCTTGACGCGTTCCGCGAGCGCGGGCTCGTGGCCGGGGGCGTCGGCGACGAGCGCTGCACGGTCGTCGCCGGCTCGTAGGCTTGGGGTATCGATCTGTCCCCCGACCCTCTGGAGCCAGCGTGAGCTACTTCGCCTTCCTCGCCATCGGACTCATCGCGGGGGTGATCGCGAAACGATTCCTGCCGTCCCGAAAGCAGGACGACTGGGTGGCGCCCCTCTTCGTCGGCGCGCTCGGCGCGCTCTTCGGTGGCTGGCTGAGCAGCGTCCTCTTCTGGAGCAGCACGAGCAACCCGTTCTCGTTGCCGAACTGGACCTCGGCGGTCGTCGGTGCCGTCGCCTGCCTCGCGGTCTACCTGCTGATCGTGCGGCTCACGGCCCGGCGGGGCGACTGACGGCGGTCGGTCACGAGCGCGGTCGTACCACGACGCGCACCAGTAGCCCGGCGACGAGCGCCCAGAATGCGGCGCTGATGCCGCCGATGGCGATGCCGGATGCGGCGGTCGCGAAGGCGACGACGGCCGGCACCAGCTCCCCGGTGTCGGCGAGCGCGGCCTTGAGCGACGCCGCGAGGGTGCCGATGAGGGCGAGCCCTGCGACCGCCGCGATGACGCCGGCGGGCGCGAGCAGCACGAGCGTGCCGAACGCGGCCGATGCGATGCCGAGGACGATGACGACGACCCCGTTGGTGACGCTCGCGATCCAGCGCCGCGATCGGTCTTCGCCTGCTTCGGGACCTGCCGCGAGGGCGGCGCTGATGGCGGCGAGGTTGATGGCGTGCCCGCCTGCTGGGGCGCCGATGACCGTGCCGATTCCGGTCGCGACCAGCGAGCGGCGCCAAGGTACCTCGTAGCCGAGCCCCTTCATGACGGCGACGCCGGGAACGTTCTGGGAGGCCATCGTCACGAGGTACAGCGGCAGCGCGATGCCGATCATCCCGGCGATCGAGAGCTCCGGGGCTGTGAATTGCACGCGCGGGGCCAGGTCGGCGGCGGCAATCGGCGCCCCGGAGGCGACGATGTGCACGCCGATGACGACGGCGGCGACCAGGAACGCGATCGGTGCCGCCCAGCGCGGGGCGAAGCGGAGCGCGAGCAGCCAGGCGACGACCACCGGGGCCACGGCGAGCGGGTTCTCGGCCATGCCGGTGATCGGGCCAAGACAGAGCTGGAACAGCACCCCCGCGAGCATCGCCTGGGCGACGGAGACTGGGATGCGCGCCACGAGGGCCCCGAGCTGCGGGATGAGGCCGGTGGCGACGATGAGGATGCCGGTGAGGAGGAACGCGCCGACCGCCACGGGCCAGCCGCCTTCGACGGTGCCGGTCGCGGCGAGCAGCGCCGCTCCTGGCGTCGACCAGGCGACGGTGATGGGCAGGCGAGTCCAGGCCGCGAGGACGATGCAGCCGAGCCCCATCGTGACGCTCACCGCGAGCAGTCCGCTCGATGCTTGGTCCGGGCTTGCCCCCACCGCGGTGAGGCCGGTCAGCACCACAATGAAGGAGCTGGTGAAGGCGACGAGCGCCGAGACCACACCGGCCGAAATCGGCCGCAGGATGCTTTCGCGCGGCTTGACGCTGCTTGTCATCCGTGGCCCTCGTCTCGTCGGCTCGCGCTTCCCGCGATCTGCAATTCAGCGTAGAGGCAGGCGGACGGGCGACGAGACCAGCCGCCGACGGTGCCTCGTGGGCTGGGGCCCGAGCGCGCCGGTCAGAACAGGGTCGGCTGGACCATCTCGACGGGCACGAGGCCGGTCAGCGTGACGCTCGCGGACTCGATCTCGGTGGTCTTCGACGCGAGCAGGAGTCGCTTCGCGACGGGCATCCACACGTCGAACGAGGAGCTCGAGTCGATGCCCTGGTACTTCTCCCGGACGGGGCCGAGCCCGACCGGGCGCAGCTCAAGCTTGATGCCCGTCGCGCTGAGGCCCGCGCGGCTCGCTCGGTGGCAGACGCGCTCGACGCATCCCTCGAGCACCTCCTCCGGGGTCCGGTCGGCTCTGGCGTAGCCGGACGTCGACGACTCCGAGGTCAGGGTCGTGCGGTGACGGATGGGCGTGATCGTCGCCTCGTCGGTGCCTGCCCGGATGCGCCACAGGCGACGCGCCATGCCGGTGCCGCAGACCCGCAGCAGCTCATCGCGCGGGATGACGTCGACGTCGCCGATGCGCGCGACGCCGAGCTTGATGAGGCGCGCCTCGGTGCGAGCCCCGACGCCCCAGACGTCGCCGATGGGCAGCTCGGTGCGCAGCTCGAGCTCACGCGCCTCGTCGATGACGTGCACACCGTCGGGTTTCGCGGCTTTCGAGGCCAGCTTCGCCATGAGCTTCGTGCGCCCGATGCCGACGCTGACCGGGATGCGAAGCTCAGCAGCCGCACGACGACGGAGCTCATGGGCGACCTCGAGCGCGTCCTCCGGGGTGCGGGCGCCGACGTCGAGGAACGCCTCCTCGATCGACCCCGGCTCGATCCCCCGCGCGACCGAGTCGAAGAGTGCGTACAGCGCGTCGCCAACCGACTCGACCTCCTGCCGATAGGACTCGACCAGGAGAATGCGGGGGCACAGCTCGCGCGCCTCGGAGACGAGCATGCCCGCGTGGATGCCGAACTCCCGAGCGGGGTAGTTGGCGCTCGCGATGAACAGGTGCGCGACCGCGGCCACCGGCTTCGCCGCGAGCTCGGGCCGGTCACGCAGGGCGACCGATGCGAAGAAGGCGTCGGCGTCGGCATGGAGCAGGTACGAGTTCATGACCAGCCCATCGTACCTATGTTCTAGGGCTCGTTCGAGGCAGGTCCGCAGAGCGTGTCACGCCGCATCCGGCACCCCGACCATCAGGCCCCCAGGAGCCGAGTCGCCTAGGGTGAGTGCAATTGCAATCCCCCAGGAGGCCTCGTGCGCGAGCGATACGCAACGATCGACTATCACACCGCCGGCGAGCCGTTCCGCATCGTCCCTGACCTCGGCATCCCGATCAACGGCGACGACGTTGCGAGCAAGCGTGTCGTCGCGATGGCCTCGCCGGACGTCGACCGGGTGCGACGACTGCTGTGCTTCGAGCCACGCGGACACGCGGACATGTACGGCGGATTCGTCGTCGAGCCCGACGACGCCGGTGCCCACTTCGGGGTGCTGTTCTGGCACAAGGATGGCTTCTCGACCGCCTGCGGCCACGGCACGATCGCGCTGGGAATCTGGGCCGTCGAGTCAGGCCTCGTCGCCGCCGATCCGAGTGGAACGACCGACGTGGTCATCGACGTGCCTTCCGGGCGGGTGACCGCCCGAGTCCACTGCGATCCCGATGGTGCCGTCGCGGGCGCCGACTTCATCAACGTGCCCGGGTACGTGCTCGCGCGAGACGTCCCCGTGCTGACCTCCCGCGGCGAGGTGCTCGCAGACCTCAGCTTCGCCGGCGCCATCTATGCGCAGGTGGATGCCAGCTCGGTCGGGCTGTCGATCGAGCCGGAGGACGTGAGCGAGGTCATCGCGTTCGGCCGCGAGGTGAAGTGGCTCCTCGACAAGTCCACGCACGCCGAGCATCCGAGTGACCGCCGGTTGAGCGGCGTGTACGGCACGATCCTCTTCACCGATCACAGCGCCGACGGGGTCGTGCACCAGCGCAACGCGACGGTCTTCGCCGATGGCGAGCTCGACCGCTCCCCGTGTGGCTCCGGCACCTGCGCGCGCGTCGCCACGCTCACCGATCGGGGGGTGCTGCCCGTCGGGGCCGAGCTCGTGCACGACTCGATCGTCGGCTCCCGGTTCCTCGCCCACGTCGTCGCCGAGAGCGTTGAAGCGGGCCGCCGGGCAACCACCACGCAGGTCTCCGGAATCGCCCACAAAACCGGCGAGCACGTCTTCGAGGTCGACCCGCGCGACGAGATGACCCCGGGCTTCGTGCTGCGATGAGCGCGCGCATCCCCTACCTCGACGCCGCCGACGTCGGCGCCCTGCTCACGCCGACGGCGGCGGTGGAGGCGCTCCGCCTCGCGCTTGTGGAGGGCTTTCGGCCCGAGACCGACCATGCGCGGATCTTCGAGCCGCTGCAGGCCGGCGAGTTCCTGCTCATGCCCGCCGAGACCCCCACCAGCACGGGCATCAAGCTGCTGACGATCGCCCCGCAGAACCCAGCGGTGGGGCTCGCGCGCATCCAGGGGCTCTACGTGCTCTTCGATTCGGCGACGCTCACCCCTCGTGCCCTCATCGATGGGCCCGCGCTGACCGATATCCGCACCTCCGCCGTCTCGATCGCCGCGATCAAGGATGCGCTCGAGCGCGACCGAGGTGCGCTCGACGTGGTCGTCTACGGGGCAGGCCCCCAGGCGCGGACGCACGTGCGCACCGCCAGGGCGGTCCTCGAGGGCACCCGCGCCGTCGGGTCGGTGACCTCGGTCGTCCGCTCCCCCGCTCGCGCGGCCCTCGTCGAGGATTTCGCCGCGATCGTCGCGGCCGGCAGCCCCGAGGCCGAGGCCGCGACGCAAGCGGCGGGACTCATCCTGTGCACGACGACCGCTTCGACCCCGCTCTTCGACGACGAGCTCGTGCGCGACGACGCAGTCGTGGTCGCTGTCGGCTCGCATTCGCCAGAGGCGAGGGAGCTTCCCGGCGCCCTGCTCGGCCGGTCGGATGTGATCGTCGAAGAGGTCGGCGCCGCGCTCCGCGAGTGCGGCGACGTGGTCATGGCCATCGACGAGGGCCATCTCTCGGCCGACGACCTGATCCCGATGGCGGAGCTCGTGCGCGGAACCAGGGCTCCCCGCGGCGGGCGCCCCGTGGTGTTCAAGAGCGCCGGCATGTCGTGGGAGGACCTGGTGCTCGCGCAGACCATCGCCGAAGCCTCGGAGCGGCGCGGGTGAGCTCACCCGCCGCGGGGCAACGCGGCAGCGGCCGACGCGACTCCGTGCGGCAGCGCGTGGCTGCGGCGCTGCGTGCGGCACTCATCGCTGGCGACCTCGAGCCGGGCCGAGTCTACTCGGCGTCTGCCCTCGCCGCCCGCTTCGCCTCGTCGGCGACTCCGGTGCGCGAGGCCATGCTGGAGCTCTCTCGGGACGGGATGGTCGAGGTCGTCCCGAACACCGGTTTCCGGGTCACGGAGGTCTCGCGCGCCGAACTCGACCACCTTGCGGAGGTGCGCCGGCTGCTCGAGGTACCCGTCATGGTCAACCTCGCCGAGCACCGCACCGCGGCCGACGCGGCGCGCATCCGCTCGCTCCTGCCGCTCGTCGACGCGATGAGGCGGGCCGAGGAAGCGGGCGACATGGTCGCTTACCTGACGGCCGACACGGAGTTCCACACCTCGTTCCTCGCCCTGCACGGCAACCCGGAGTTGGTCCAGATCGTGCGCCGGGCCCGCGAGCGCAGCCGGCTCCACAACCTGCAGTCGCTCGCCGAGGCCGGCCAGCTCACCGCATCCACCCTCGAGCACGAGCACATGATCGACGCGGCCCTCAACCGAGATGGGGAGCGGATGCGGGAGCTAGCGACCCGTCACCTCGCGCACGTGCGGGGCGAGTGGGCGCGGGGCTGAGGTGGCCGCGGAGGCGAGGGGGCGGCGCGCCACACCAAAAGCCCCCGGCAGCCGACTCGAGGGCGCATCCTCGAGTCAGCCACCGGGGGCTTTTTCTGTCGTCTCGTGCGGTCGCCGAACGACCGCGCGAGAACTCTAGACGCCGGCGGGCTCGCGCTTCCCGAGGCGCACCTTCTTGACGGCGCGCTCGGTCTCGAGGTCGTTGTCGCTGTAGCCGAAGAAGTAGGTGAGCGTGAACGACACGACCAGCGCCGCGGCGGAAGCGATGAGGAAGCCGTAGAAGCTGTGATCGAGGCCCGCCGGGTTCACGAACGACGGGAAGCCGACGAAGGCCCCCGTGAACCCGTACATGTTGACGTCCATAAGCCCGGTCAAGAAGCCGCCAACGGCGCCACCCGCCGACGCGGTGATGAAGACGCGGCCGTACTTGAGGTTGAGGCCGTACATCGCCGGCTCCGTGATGCCGCAGAACGCCGAGATCGTTGCGGGGCCCGCGAGCGTCTTGATCTTCTGGCTGCGCGTCTTGATCCAGATGGCGAGCGCGCCGCCACCCTGCGCGACCATGGTCGCGGAGATGATGGCGTTGAGCGGTGAGGAGCCGTCGATCGCGATCTGCGAGGCGACGAGCGGGATGACTGCCCAGTGCAGGCCGAAGATGACGAGGCACTGGTAGAGCGCGCCGATGACGAGCCCCGCGATCGCGTAGTTGACCTCGAGTACGCCGTTGATGCCGTTGGCGATGCCACCCGAGATGGTCATGATGATCGGCCCGAAGACCACGAGCATGACGGTCGAAATGATGAAGACCTCGAGGAGCGGCGCGAAGATCATCCGCACCACCGACGGGATGTACTTCTTGAGCAGCGGCTCCAGCAGCGAGGCGAGGTAGGCGGCGACGATGATCGGGAAGATCGAGTACGCGTAGGCGTTGCCCTGTGGCAGTGCGACGGGGATACCGAAGAAGTCGGCGTTGAAGATCGTGTTACCGAGCTGGCTGACGACCGTGTAGCCGTCGGATGCCGGGTCGGACATGGCGACGACCGAGGGGAACACGAGCACGCCGCCGATGATCGCGACAATGATGGGGTCGGAGCCGAAGCGTCGCGCCGCCGTGAAGCCGATGATGATCGGCAGGAAGTAGAACATGGACGACGACATGGCGTCGATGAGCGCGTACGTGGAGCTGTCGCTCTCGACGACACCGAACTGCGTGAGCAGGGCGAGGATGCCCTTGAGGATGCCGGATGCGGCGAGCAGTCCGATGACGGGGATCATCGACCCCGTGATGACGCCGATGAGGGAGCTGAAGCCGAACTTGAACCAGCCGATTGCCGTCGTCGGCCGCTCCACCGGCTCGTCCTCGGCGCTCGACTCACCGGTGCCGCCGATGACGCGCACGACGGCGTCGTAGACGTCCTCGACCGCGGGGCCGATGACGACCTGGTACTGGCCGCCCGCCTTGATGACGTCGATGACGCCGTCGAGGTTCGAGACGAGGTCGTCGTTCGCCGCCGCGGTGTCCTTGAGCGTGAAGCGCACGCGCGTGATGCAATGGATGACGTTCCGGATGTTGTCCTTGCCGCCGACGCCCTCGACGATGTCGTAGGCGAGCGCGTCGAACCCGGTAGCGCCGGATGGGTGCGCGGCGGCGGGTTCGGCCGTGCTGCGCTCGGCCACCGCTGCCGGTGCCGCGACCGGTGCGGCGGCGGGCGCCGGTGCATCCGTTTCCGGGATCTCGAGGGTCGCAGCGGGCTCGCCGAGGCCGACCGCACCGATCGCCGGGTGCACGGAGCCCTTCTGCTGCGCGAGGTTCAGGAAGATGACCATGGTCATCGTGCTCTTGCCCGCAGCCTCGACAGCCGCGAGGTCCATGCGCCCAAGTGGCTGGCCTGCGTCGACCCGCTGGTCGACCTCGACGTTCATCGAGAACGGTGCACCCTCGAGCTCAACCGTGTCGATGCCCATGTGCACGAGCACCTCGAGGCCGTCGTCGGTGCGGATGCCGAACGCGTGCGCCGTCTTGGCGACCATGATGACGGTTCCTGCGCAGGGCGCGACGACGTCGTCAGCGCTCGGGGCGACCGCGAACCCGTCCCCCATCGCCTTCGAGGCGAACATCGGGTCTGGGACCTCGGTGATCTCAACCACGGTGCCGGCAAGCGGCGCGACGATCTCACCGCTGAGGTCAGTCTGTGTCATTGCTACTCCTAGCTTTCGGAAGGTTCGAGGATGATCGCGAGCGCCTCGTAGGGCGCCAGCTCGACGTCGGGCGACCCGGGGGCGTCGGTGCGGTCGGTGTTGGAAATGAGCACGCGGCCCGCGGTGAACGCGGCCGGCACGTCGATGCGGGCAGGGGCCGCAGCGAAGTTCGCGAGCACCAGCAGGCGTGTGGATGCGAGGCGCCGCTCGTAGGCGAAGACCTGCGGGTGTTCCGGCGCGAGTCCTGTGACGTCGCCGTGGCTGATGACGCGGTGTTCCTTCCGCAGCGCGATGAGCCTGCGGTAGTACGGCAGGATGCGCCCGCCGGCTTCCTCGGCGGCCACGTTGATGTGGTCCCCGTTCGTCGGACGCAGCCACGGCGTCCCCGACGTGAACCCCGCGGTGGCGCCGGGCTCCCACTGCATCGGGGTGCGGGCGTTGTCTCTGGCCTTCGCGCGGACGATGGCGAACGCATCCGCGTCGGACATCCCAGTGCCCACGAGCGCCTTGTGGGCGTTGACGGCCTCGACGTCGACGTAGTCGTCGATGCTCGTGTACTCGGGGTCGGTCATGCCGATCTCCTCGCCCATGTACACGTAGGGGGTGCCGCGGAACAGGTGCAGCACGGTCGCGTGCATCGTCGCCGATTCGATGCGGAACTCGCCTGGATCGCCGAAGCGATCGAGGGCCCGCGGCTGGTCGTGGTTGTTCCAGAACAGCGCGTTCCAACCGCCGCCGGCCTGCATCCCCTCGGCCCACTCCATGAGCACGCGTCGGAGGTCGCCGAGCTCGAAGCGGGCGAGCGACCATTTCTTCCCGTCGGCGTAGTCGACCTTGAGGTGGTGGAAGTTGAACACCATCGACAGCGCGCCCGACTCCGGGTGCGAGTACTCGACGCACCGCTCGATCGACGTCGACGACATCTCCCCGACCGTGACGCATCCGGGATCCTGGCCGTAGCTGGCCGCTGCCAGTTCGCGGAGGAAGGTGGTGACGAGCTCGCCGTCGGTGTACATGAAACGGTCGTCAGCACCTTCGGGTGCCGAGGGCAGATCGAGCGGCTTCGAGATGAGGTTGATGACGTCGAAGCGGAAGCCGCGCACCCCTTTGAGCCGCCAAAATTCGACGACCTTCGCCATCTCGCTGCGCACCCGCGGGTTGTGCCAGTTGAGGTCGGCCTGCGTGCGGTCGAAGAGGTGCAGGTAGTAGTCGTCGGTGTTGCCGAAGCGGCTCCACGCCGCTCCCCCGAACTTCGACACCCAGTTGTTCGGCAACTCACCGTCTGGGCTCCCAGGACGCACGTAGTAGAAGTCCCGATACTCGTCGTCGCCGGCGAGCGCGCGCTGGAACCACTCGTGCTCGGTCGACGTGTGGTTGAGCACCATGTCGAGCATCACCTCGATGCCCTCGGCCTTGAGCCCGGCGACGAGCTCCTCGAAGTCGGCCATCGTCCCCATCACGGGGTCGATGCGGTAGTAGTCGGAGATGTCGTAGCCGTTGTCGGCCTGCGGC
Source organism: Pseudoclavibacter helvolus (assembly GCF_049707175.1). Lineage (GTDB taxonomy): Bacteria > Actinomycetota > Actinomycetes > Actinomycetales > Microbacteriaceae > Pseudoclavibacter > Pseudoclavibacter helvolus_A. The sequence goes on from NZ_JBNAFM010000001.1 coordinate 204,452, forward strand.
GACTCGAAGAACGGGTTGAACCACACCATGTCGACGCCGAGGGAGGCGATGTACGGGATCTTCCGGATCACTCCGCGAAGGTCGCCGACGCCGCTGCCCGTCGAGTCGAGGAAGGACTTCGGGTAGATCTGGTAGACGGTGCTCTGCTGGAAGCCGCCATTGGATTCGGTACGCATCGGCCAAAGCCTAGGACTGGAATCGGCGCCGATCGCGGCGGTTGCGTGACTGTTGCGTGCCTTTGCGCAACAGGGAACCCGGCGCGCACCTGAGCTGGTGAGCGGTGCTGTGGCGCTGCGGCGCCTGCAGGTGGATGCGGGACGCGCGGCCCCGTCAGCGTCCGGCTGGCCTGCCGGTCGAGTCCCGCACGACGAGGCGTGTCTCGAGGGTCACGGCTTCGTTGGGCAGGTCTCCCTGGAGCGCGCGCAGCGCCATCCTGCCCGCGAGGTGGCCCTGCTGGCGGGCGGGCTGCGCGATGGTCGTCAGGTGCATGAGGCTCGCGATCGGGCTGTCGTCGACGCCGATGATCGAGAGGTCCTCGGGGATGCGCACGCCAGCCTTCCGGAAGGCCGAGATCATGCCGGATGCGAGGTCGTCGGACGACGCGAAGACAGCGTCCGGAAGGCGCTCCCCCGCGAGGAGCTGCTCGGCGGCGGCCTGTCCGGCGGCGCCGCCGAACGGCACCTGCACCTGCCAGCTCGGGTCGAGGCCTGCGCGCTCCATGCTGGCCGCGAAGCCCTCCGCGCGTCGACGCGAGGCGCTTCCCGGCGTGCCCTCGTGGTCAGTGCTCGAGGCGTAGGCGATGCGCGTGCATCCGCTGTTGATGAGGTAGTTCGTGGCCTGCTGCCCGGCGACCGCGTCGTCGATGCCGACGCTCGCGAGGCCCGCGACGACCGAGCCCGCGACGACCACGGGCACGCCGAGGCGGCGCACGTCTGGCACGGGCATGCGCCGCGGCATCGGGACGAGCACGACCACGTCGCTGTTCCGGGAGAGCGCCGTGGCTTCGAAGAGCTTCGCCCGCTCGCGGCTCGAGAGGCCCTGGTACACGGTGAGGGTCGCGCCCGTCGGGGTGAGGACGTCGTGCAGCCCAGCGAGGATCGAGCCGAACACCCAGCGATCGGGCTCGGGGATGACGGCCGTGATGCGGCCGGCCGCGCGGACGTCTCTGCTCGCGTCGCGGCCGACGTCCTCGGCCACGTACCCCATCGCCTTCGCGATGCGGCGGATCTCGACGCGCTTGGCCGTCGAGACGCCCGGCACCCCGCTGAGCGCCCGAGAGACGGTGGAGACGGAGACGCCCGCCGCGGCGGCGATGCTCGCCATCCCGACGGGAGGGGCTTCTTCTGGCTCCATGCTCGCGACTCTATCTGTTGCCACGCAGGTGCAGACGCGTCTCCGGAACCCGCGTGCCCGCGTGCCCGCGTGGCCGCTGAGATGGTGGCATCGCTGTCGGAAGAACCGGCGGGCCCGGTGGGGCACGAACCCACGACGCGCGAACGGTTGCGCATCCCCAGCGATCATGTCGTCGTCTCGACCGCTACTCGAGGCCATCCGCGCTGATGCGGTGATCAGTGGTGGACGCGCCTGCGCAAGCTCCAGATCCCCATGACCAGCAGTCCGGCGGCAACCAGCAGCAGGGGCATCCAAGAGCTGACCTGCGCGAAGTTGAGGACCATGTTCGCGATCGCGAGGGCCAGCCAGAGTGCACCGAATCCCGCGGCAACCCAAGCCAACACGTGCGGGTAGGGCTTGAATGGCTTCTCAGATTGCTTGAGGCACGACGCGAAGAGGAGCACGAGTCCAAGGAGCCCGATTCCGGCCGCGGCGATGTGGGACGAGGGCGGTTCTGGGTTGATGGTCGCGCTCAGGATGCAGCCGAGCATCATCAGTACGCCCAAGGGTGCTGCAACCGTTCTCTGCTTCATCTGGCTCCAATCGGCGCGTGTCGCGTGAGGCGCAGGGCGCGGCTTTCTCCCCGGCGCGGTCGGCTTGCCAGGCTATTCGACGCAGGTCTCGCTGATCCAGTCGTGCGCGGCTTCCTCGGCATCGTCGCTGATGGTCGAAACGTCCGCGGGAATCGGGAGCGGCATGATGGCGCCCGTGCGATCGGCGTAGTTCGTGGTGGTGAGCACGAGTTCGGAGCCGTCTCTCAGCACCCAGGCATCGTTGCCGGTGGCACGGCCAGCCGACTGCATCCCGAAGGTCCGAACGTTCTCCTGCCCCCTGAATGCGGTCAGGACCATCTCCGCGGCTGACCCGGTCTCCATGTCCTGCAGGACAGCAATCGGCAGGCCTGCACCTGAGAGATCGAACTGCACAACCGGTGTTGCGTACGTGAGAGGTGGGTGGTCTCCCGCCGAGACCTTCGAACTGGTCACGGCGATCGCTGAGACATTCCCATCGCGATCGACGAGGCTCGCGACCTCGACCTGATCCAACAACGGCGATACTGCGCCCAGCATCGGATACATATTGCCGCCGTGGTTGCCTCGCAGGTCGACGATGAAACCGCAGGTCTCCGACGTCGCCCTACCCGTCAGCCCTCTGGAGCCAACTTCGGCGTATGTGCGAGCGGCCTCCCCCTCCTGACCGATCGCGGGGACCGTGATCGTGACGGTATTCCCTCGTGTGGACTCGACGGTCGGCGGAAGCCCCGGGGCATCGGAGTACCTCTGCTCACGATCTGATGGCGACATGTACCAGGTGTGCACCCCTCCAGCGCTGCTGGCAGCGACCGCGATCGCTTCACGAGCCTCCTCGAGATCAGCCGCGGTTCTCCCAGCCTCAAGGAGCTCGGACCTCTGTGCGGACCAGTCGCCGCCAGAGTAGAGCCCGTGCTCTTCGAGGATGTCTGCGGCCTCGATAGTGAGCTCTTCCGGAGTGACCGCCGTGGCCGTGGAAGTCGGTAGCGGCCGCGGGGCGTCTTGGACAGCGCACGCCGACACGAGAAGCAGCGCCGCGCCTGCGGCGAAGAGGCGGGCGGATCGCAGCCTCCAGCTAGTCACGCGCCGCCTCCGTTTCCGCATGCTTCGAGGGTACGGAAACGCGTCACGTGTAGCGACTCTGACGCCTCTGTCCGGGTCCTGACCAAGCGCAAGCCAGCCACCAAGAGGCCTAGGCAGACCCGGGGTCGCAGAGAGGACTCGACAGATGTCAGGCTGGGGCCGTGTCAGCAACCGAGCCGCGCACCCTCACTCAGCCGCACCTGGAGGTGTGGCTGCGCAGCCCCGCGCGGTTCCGCCGGTTCGAGCAGACGGTGACGATCGGCGACGGCGACGCGTTCTGGGAACGAGCTGCTGCGGACCTCCTGCTCTGGCGGGTGAAGTCGCGCAGCGGGTTCGAGGTGCACCCCTCGCGGGCGCCCGTCGCCGTGGGTGATCGGCCGACGATCGTGGCGGGCTGGGGCGGGGTGCGCATCCTGGAACCCGTCGAAGTTGTCGCCGTCGTAGAGAGCCCCGATCGAGTCGGCTTCGCCTACCGCACACTCCCCGGCCACCCCGTCAGCGGCGAAGAAGCGTTTGTCGTGCGGCGAGTGGATGGTCGCGTCGAGTTCACGATCCGCTCATTGACTCGCCCAGCACCGTCCGGCCCCTGGCGCGCACTCTACCCGGCACTGCGCGTCGCGCAGCTCGTCGCGCGGTGCCGGTATCTGCGGGCGCTTCGTTGAGCCGCGGAACGACCCACGATGCTCGAGCGGTCGGCTCAGCACGTCGACACTCTCGACTGCGACGAACCGTTGGATCAGACCTCAGTGAAGACCGACGGAACTGGCCGAGTGCTTTGCCGTCGCATGAGCGCCTCGATGAGCGGGAAGTCGGCGCCCGCGACTGTGCCGTAGTAATGGCGGTGCAGGTGATCGGACTCTCGGGGGAGCTCGACGCCGTCCCCGTACGTGCGATAGATCCCGCCTGCGCGCTTCAAGATGAACGCCGGCGCGGCGACATCCCACGGCGAGGCCTCGAAGGAGAAGACCGCATCGGCCCACCCCGCGGCGACGTGCGTCAACGTGATCGCGCTGCTCCCGAGATCCCGCACATGCGAGTACGTGTCCTCCAGTTCTGCATATGCCTCCAGCGCGTCCGCCCTCAAGTGCACCAGGTCACGCGGGAGAGGGAAGCTGGCGAGGACGGTCGCGCGTTCCGGTGTCGTCGCGCCCTCGGAGCGCAGGCCTTCGCCGTTCAGGAACGCACCCCGCTCATCCGCGACGAACATGTTGTCAGCTACGGGGTCGTAGACCACGCCGGCAACAACCTCCCCGTCGACTGCGGCGCCAATGCACACGGCCCACAACGCGATACCCCGCGCGAAGTTCGAGGTCCCATCGATCGGGTCGATGAACCAGGTCACATCACCGGCTCCGCTCGCGCCGCCTTCTTCTCCGACGATCCGCGAATCGGGCGCTTCATTGGCGATGACACCTCGGATGTACTGCTCGGCGCGAACGTCGTACACCGTCACCAGATCGTGGAAGTTCGTCTTCTCGTCAATGCCCAGGCCCTTAGATCGGAAGCCCTCGAGGGCTATCGTACCCGCACCGCGCGCGGCCCCCTGGGCGATCTGAGCCAGTTCGATGCTGCTGATGACCTTCCTGGTCATGCGGTCTCCATCCTCGTGCGTTGTTCATCGTGATCGAAGACGTGCGGTGCGGAGCGCGCGGCACGACGTGTGACTCGGTTGCCTGCCCGGACTGCACGCACCTAGTGCCCGGAGCCCGCTTCTTCGTCGTAGTCCGACTTCGGCAGCAGCCACCCGCGGTCCGGCGCGATGCTCACGCGCACGCAGTCCATGGGCCGGAGGATGTCCTCCACCGAGGGGTCGGAGACCTGCGCGACGATCGTGCCCGTGTCGGTCTCGATCTCGTACTCGACACTGTCGCCGTGGAAGATCGCGTTGAGCACGCGCCCGATGTCGCCACGCACCTCGTCGGCCTCGATGCGTCCCGAGAGGCGGACCGATTCCGGCCTGATCATCAGGAGCACCTCCGTGTCGATCGTCACCCCGTCCTGGCAGTCGGTCTCGAACTCGCGGCCAAGCGCAACGACGCGCGCACGCCCGCCGGCGGGCTCTGCCAGCAGCGTGGCGTCGAGGAACGTCGCCCGCCCGATGAAGTCGGCGACGAACACCGACTCGGGGCGCCGATAGACCGTGTCCGGCACGTCGACCTGCTCGATCCGGCCCCGGTTCATCACCACGATGCGGTCCGAGAGCGTCATCGCTTCGTCCTGGTCGTGTGTGACGAAGATGCTCGTGATGCCGAGCCGTCGCTGGAGGCGCCGGATCTCGTTGCGCATGAGCACTCTGAGCTTCGCATCGAGGTTCGACAACGGCTCGTCGAAGAGAAGCACTTTGGGCCGCATGACGAGTGCGCGGGCTAGGGCGACGCGCTGCTGCTGACCGCCGGAGAGCTGATGAGGCGCCCGGTCGGCGAAGTTCATGAGGTTCATGATCGTGAGGACCGTGTCGACCTCCTCGCGCATCCGCGCGGCCGGCACCTTCTTGAGCTTGAGCCCGTAGGAGACGTTCTCGCGAACCGACAGGTGCGGGAAGAGCGCGTACGACTGGAACACCATCGACATGGGGCGCTGGTTGGGAGCGACCCTGATCATGTCGGCCCCGTCGAGTTCGAGCTCGCCGGAGGTCGGCTCCTCGAACCCGGCGATCATGCGCAGCGTCGAGGTCTTGCCGCACCCGGAAGGCCCGAGGAGCGTGATGAACTCCCCCGGCTCGATCTCGAGGTCGATGGAGTCGACGGCCAGCGGGTCGTCGGCCTTCGCGCCATACCGCTTCGTCAGCTTTCGGAGCGTGATGCGGCCGAGCGCGGCCTCTGGGTCGATGCCAACGGCCTCGGCGAGGCCGTCGACGGAGTCAACGACGGTGTGTGCGACCACGGAAGATCACCTTTCGGACGAGGAGGTTGATGATGAGGATGAGGGTCAGCACGATGAGGATGAGCACCGTGCAGTAGGCGAACGCGTTGCCGAAGCGACCCGAATCGACCTCGGCGAGGATCTGCGAGGTCATGATCTTGATGCCAGGGGTGGTCAGGAACACGATCGGCGACAGCGTCGTCATGGAGCGCGCGAACGCGAAGGTGAGGCCTGTGAGGAGCGCCGACTGGATGAGCGGGAGCGTGACCTTGCGGAAGGTCGTGCCGGAGCCCGCTCCCAACGAGGTCGAGGCCTCCTCGATGGCCGGGTGGATCTGGTTCAGCGCCGCGATGCCGGAGCGCTGTCCAGAGGGTACCGATCGAGTGATGTAGACCATGACGATCGCGATTCCACCGGCGAACGCGGCGCTGCCGCCGGCGAGCGCTGGCAGGATCTGGACGCCGAAGATCGTCGTGGGGGTAATGTAGCTGAGCGCGTATCCGATGCCGAGCACAGTGCCAGGCACGGCAAGGCCGAGCATCCCGACGAAGTCCAGGATCCCGGCGGTTCGGCGGAGCTTTCGCACGACGAGCCACGCGATCAGCATGCCGAGGATTCCCGCGATCGGAGCAGCGATGAGCGCCAGCGTGGCGGTGTCGGTCATGGCCTTCGAGCCGATGCCGGTGAGCACGAAGGTGAAGTGGTCGAGGGTGAACTCGTTGTTCACGCCCGGCACCTTCATGAAGCCGCCTGCGAGCACGGTCAGGTAGATGGTCACGACGAGCGCGCTGATCGAGCCGACCAGCACCAGGATCGGCACACGGATGCTCGCGGCCGTGATCTGCTCGGATCGTCCTGTCGGCTTGCCGGTCACGGTCACGACGCTGCGCTTCGAGACCCAGTAGCGCTGGACGAGGAAGACCAGGAGGGCCGGGACGAGGATCGTGAGCGAGTACGCCGCTCCCGCGCTCGTGTTGTAGTCGCCGGTCACTGCGAGGTAGGCCCTGCTCGCAAGGACTGTGTAGTCGCCACCGAGCACGAGCGGGTTGGCGAGGTCGGCGATCGACTCGACGAAGAGGAGCAGGAAGGAGCCTGCGAAGCCGGGGACGAGCATCGGGATCGTGACGGAGAAGAACACCTTGAGCTTGCTCGCGCCGAGACCTGCTGCGGCCTCATCGAGGCTGGGGTCGAGCGATTCCAGCATGCCCCGGAAGTTCATGTAGGCGACGGGGAAGAACGAGAGCGCGAGGACGATGACGAGCCCCGGGAGGCCGTAGATGTCGCCCTTGATCCCGAAGATGCCGTTGCTGATCGCGCCGTTGCGTCCGAAGAGCGTGATCACGGCGGTCGCGACCGCGAAGGGTGGTGCCACGATCGGGACCATCGCCAGGAGGTGCAGGGCACGCTTGCCGCGGAACGCGACTCGGACCTGGGCGAAGGCGAACAGGAAGCCGATGATCGTGCCGAGCACCCCGACGATGAGCCCCAGGATGAGGGTGTTCAGGACGATCCGGTGGTTGACCGGGTCGGTGACTATGCTCCCGAGCACGGCGAGGCCGTCGGGGGCGAACGCGGCCGAGAGGAGGCTCATCACCGGGTAGCCGATGAGCAGCAGGAGGATGAGGCTGACGGCGAGACCGAGAATGACGACGCTGCGGTCGACCCGTGCTCGGGAGCGGGGCGCTGACCGCGCGCCTCGCCTGGGGGCGGGGGTCGCGGGCGGCGTGACGCCGCCCGCGACTGCTTCAAGTGTGGAGGTCATTGGTCGAGTGGCTTCTACTCCTTGGGAGCAGGCGCCACCTCCGCGTCGAATCGGGCCGTGAGTTCATTGCGTGCCTCGCCTGCCGCGTCGATATCCGCGTGCACGAGCTTGAGCGTGTCAAAGTCGACCATGTCCTCGGTGATGGTCGCATCCGGGTTCGTCGGCACGCTGTAGCTGCCGACCGTCGCGGCGAGGTCCTGTGCCTCAGCCGTCAGCGTCCAGTCGATGAACGCCTTGGCACCTTCGGGGTTCTTCGCGTTCTTGATGAGCGAGACCGCGCCGACCTCGTAACCGGTGCCCTCGGATGGGAAGGTCGTCTGCAGGTTCGTGAAGCCCTCGTTGACGAACTTCTGGCAGTCCTGGGCGAAGATCACGCCCGTCGCGACCTCGCCGCGGCCGGCCATCTGGCCTGGCGCGCTGCCGCTCTTCGAGTACTGGAGGATGTTCGAGTGGAGCTTGCCGAAAAAGCCGATCGCCGCGTCCTGGTCGCCGTCGTTCAGCTCGACCTCGGTCCAGAGCGCCTGGTAGGCCGTGCCCGAGGTTCCCGGGTGAGCCATGGCGATGTTGCCCTTGAACTTCGGGTCGAGCAGCTCTGCCCAGGAGGTGGGCGCCTCCGCGCCGATCTCCTCGAGGACGTCGGTGTTGGAACAGAAGCTCAGCGCCCCGACGTACACGCCGGTCCAGCGCCCGTCCGCGTCCTTGTACTCGGCCGGGATCTGCTCGGCGTTCGGCGACGTGTACGGCTCGAGGTAGCCGGACTCGTCGGCCGCGAGGTGCCCCTCGGCCCCGCCGCCGAACCATGCGTCGAACTCGGGAGTCTCGCCGGTTGCGCTGAGCCGTGCAACGGCCTCGCCGCCGCTCAGGCGCACGTAGTTGGCCGGGATGCCGGAGGCAGCAGTGAACTCGGCGGCGATGAGCTGGCACCAGTCTTCCTGGGGGCTGCAGATGAACGTGACCGGTTCACTCGAGCCGCCCGCTTCTGTGCCCGCACCCGCCGAGCATCCGGCCAAGAGAGCGGTGGCGGCCGCTGCCGCGACCGCGAGAGGAAGCATTTTGCGTTGCATGCTGGAGAACTCCTTTGTTCTGTATTCCGTACTGTCGAGCATCAGGACGCGATGCCTGACGCTCCAACGGTAGGAGCGGGGCGAGCGGCGCCCAGTGACAGCTTGGTGATGCTCGGTGACAGTCCTGTCACCGTCTCGCTCGCCGAGGCGTGATGGTCAGCGGTCGGCGCGCAGCAGGTACCCGGTGCCTCGTACGCTCTCGATGGCCGCGGAGCTTCCGACGATGGCCGCCTCGAGCTTGTGGCGCATCCGGTACACCGTGGCTTTGATCATCTCTCGGTCACCCTGTCGGTCAGACTCGCCCCAGCAGATGAGGAGGAGCTGCGAGAAGTCGAGCGGCGAATTCGGATGCGACATGAGCGCGGCAAGGAGCTTGTACTCGATGTTCGTCAGGGCCACGCGCTCGGCACCGACGATCACGTCGTGACTCGCCGGGTCGAGCTCGAGGCGGACGCCCCCGCTCACGACTGCGCGGGACGCATCCGGTCGGCGCACCAGCCGTTGAGCCCTGAGGGCGAGCTCGCGCGGGTGAAACGGCTTGGCGACGTAGTCATCGGCCTCGGCTTCCAGCCCCGCGATGCGCTCGGAGACCTCGCCCTTGGCGGTCACGAGCATGACGGGCAGGTCCCAGCGCGACTTGATGCGCTGGCAGAGCGAGATCCCCGAGATGCCCGGCAGCATGATGTCGAGCACGACGAGGTCGGGGCGCGCTCGCTCGAGCGCCGTCCATGCGGCTTCGGCGGAGCGGAACGACTCTGTGGAGAAGCCCTGCGTCTCGAGGGCGAACGTGACGATATCGAGCATCGCGGGTTCGTCGTCGACGACAAACGCGAGGCTGTGCGGTGCCGTCATCCCCGACGTCCACTGGTATTGGCGTCGAACAGCGGAAGCGTGAACATCATCGTCGTCCCTTTCCCCGAGATCGTGTCGACGTGGATGCGACCGCCCTGGAGCTCCACGAACTGCTGCGAGATGAAAAGGCCGATGCCCGTCCCGTTGCCAAGCGGCCTGCCGCTCGAGAAGCGACTGAAGAGCCGCTCGCGCTGCGCATCCGTCATACCCGTCCCTCCGTCGCTGACGGAGATCATGACCTCGTCGTCTCCAGGAACGATACGCACTTCGACCCGCCCGCCTGCCGATTCGCTCCTCGCCGCGTTGTTCACGAGGTTCGTGATGACCTGCCTCGTGAGCTGCGGGTCGACGAACGCGCTGACCGGCGCCCCTGGTGCATCCAGGATCACCGTGACGTCGGAGATCTCGGACAGCTCCTCGACCACCCCGCGGAAGAGGACTCGCAGGTCGACCCGAGACCGCTCGATCGACACGAGCCCAGCCTCGAGGCGGGCCCTCGTGAGCAGCTGCTCCGAGAAATTGTGCATGCGCACGGCGTTGTCGATGATGCGGTGCACGAACACCGCCTGCTTGTCGGTCAGCGGCCCGGCTCGCTCTTCTGCGAGCAGCTCGCCAGCCCCTTGGATGACCGCAAGCGGCGTGCGGAGCTCGTGGCTCAGGACCGACGCCTGGTCGGCGCGCCTCGTGCTGAGCTCGGCGACTTCTTCAAGTCGCCTGCGGTCTCGCCGCTGATCGCGCAGGACGAACCCGACGGACGTCCATGCCGCCGCGAGCGCGGTCAGCGTTGCCAGGCCGGTCGCCCAGTCCAGGCGTGCAACGGTGAAGCCTGCGGCCAGGATTCCGGAGACCACCGACACGAGGAGCGCACACGCTGCCCACCTCGACATCATCATCACCCGGATAAACCTAGACGATCACGCAACGTGGACAGCGAGAACGTCACACCAGCTTCGACGAGTTGCGTTGAAGCCTGAGGTCGAGCCGCTGGCGTTAGTCTGCATTGCAAGATATAGTGCATTGCATGACTAACCCGGTTGGCGCGCAACTCCGCAAGGGGGTCGTCGAGTACTGCGTGCTCGGGCTCCTGCAGCAGGGCCCCGCGTACGGGTGGCGCATCTCGGAGCAACTGGTCGAGCTCGGCCTCATCGGCAGCATCGGCACGCTGTACCCCCTGCTGAATCGCCTGCGGGAGCGGCGCCTGATCGTCGCGCACGCCGACGAATCCGACTCGGCTCGACCACGCAAGTACTTCGCGATCACCACGGAAGGGCTCGCCCAGCTGGAGCAGTTCCGCGACCAGTGGCGTCCGTTCGCCGTTGCCGTGGGAGCGGTCATTGAACCCCATGCCGACCTGGCGCACCCTGACGCCAGCCGTCCACTCGATCAGCAGGAAGCAGGCAGCGCATGACGCCTTTCGAATCGCAGAACAACGACGCACTGCAGTACCTGAGGGAACTCGAAGCCGCACTCGCGGAGAGCCCGCAGGATCTCCGCGAGGAGATCCTCGGTGATATTGCCGATGAGCTGCGCGGACTCGATGAAGACGCGACGAGGGTCAAAATCCGCGAACTCGGTGACCCGCGGGCTATCGCCGCCGATGCACACGCTGAAAGCTCCGTGCCGCCCGTGCCAGAGACGCCACGCGGCTACGCGATAACGACGTCCGTGCTGCTCATCGCGGGCTGGTATGTCGTGCCCGTTCTCGGCTGGCTGGCGGGCCTCATCATGATCGGGGCCGGCGCCCATTGGCCGAGCAGGGTCCGCCGGAACGGGATCCTCTCATCCGTCGCCGTGATCGTCGCTTCGACCATCGGGCTGCTTGTGTTCCGCGGAAGCGACGCCTGGCTGGCTGGCGTCATCATCTTCGCGGCAGGCCCGCTGATCGGCAACATCTTCGTCGCCGACTACCTGCGCAGTAGGTGGGGCGCGACCACGGCCTGAGAACAGTGAGTCCGGTGATGCTCGAACCTCCCGTGGCCATGGACTCTCGGGCCGCCACGAGAGTGCGCTCATCGCACTCTCTCGCTGGTCGTCGGCATGGATGTCAATGGCGGTGTCGGCAGGGTGAGCTCTGACCCAGGCGCACTGCCGGACGCCAGTCGCACACCAGCTGAGCGACGCTCGCCAGGCAAAGCCCAACACCCGGCAAGTGACCGCGACCGGAACTCGGACAAAGGCAAGATCGCGGACCAGCGGGAACAGCGTCCGGGAAGTAAGGCCTGCAACGGATTCTCTGCCGCCCTGTGACAGACCTTCTACTCTTGCTCACGCACCCTGATACGGGCCGCGCTTCTCGCAATTCGATTGCTGGAGCCTGAGGCACGCCAGGCCGAATGCCATCCTCGACGTCCGCGATCATGAGTCGAGATCGGGCCAAGACGGACGCAGGCCCGGGTCCCCAAGGGGCCTGCATCCGCCCGGTGATCAGGCAACTATGATTGCGTGCCCGGTCACCCATCCGGCTCTCTCCCCAGAAAGACCGGACGGTCTATCACCACGTGACAGGTCGACCTACCTACTAACAGGCCGCGCGGAAGGCCATGTCCGAGAAATAGACGGCTTGAGGCGAGTTCTCCCCGCCGTCAGTGCGGCTCGTCGCGGAGTAGTAGTGGAACGTCAAGCTCGAGATGGCACCCGGGAACAAGAGGTTGGTGACAGTGTTTGCTGCAGTGACCGGCGGATTACTCTGCTGAACACTCGTTACCCACGGTGAGGCGGCGATGCCGGACCCCGTGACCTGCGACGGATTGGCGTACGACGCTGGAGTTGCGGTGAAATATCCGGCATCTCGGTATGACTGATCAGTTGGCCAGGTGAATCCACCGAGAGTGAACCGGAGGTCCGACACCGGTCGGCTGAAGGTGAAGGTTACGGTCTGCCCCTGAGTGCTCGAAGTTGACGCCCCGGATCGCAGCTGCATCAACGAGAGTCCGTAGGGCCCTGTCTGCAGGTTGCGCGGGATCGGGTCGGCGTTGGTCGCTGGCGTGTAGTTGCTGGTGAACACGCTGGTTACGGATACGTTGATCGGTGCCACGACTGCTGGTGCGCCGTCCAACGTCACAGATGCAGTTCCCGAGGTCGGTGTCGACCTTGTGTAGTTGGGTGCCTGCGACTGCCCAGTCGTGAGGCGCAACACACCCTGATAGGCCTTTGAGCACGGAGATGCCACGGCCGCGGGCGCAACGGCGGCCACAGCAATGATCGGCGTGGCCCATGCGGCGGCTTTGAGCACGCCGCGGCGGCTTGTTTCTTCCATCTTCGACCATCCTTTTGTCCGTTTTGTCTCGCGGCGAACTCACGCGAAGTTTTTAGGGGTGGGGCAGACCCCGCTCTAGCTGTTCCCGGCCTAGGGCTCCCGGTTGCTCGAGCCAGAGCCGAGAGGCGCCGCATCTCGCGAGCGTGTTCCGCAGCTGCACCGACTCCAGACTTCACCTGTCGCAAAGTGACAGGAAAGTCTCCGCGGTCGCTCGACCTACCAACCAGACGTGAAGCTAGCAAGATGCACACCGCCGCGCTAATTCGGGTTCCAGCAAGCAATCGAACTACCCACCCATGCCCCAGGAACCTGCCACCACTCGAGTTCCTCAGCAGAGATAGAGAAACCCGCCTCAATGCTGGCCCTGAGAGGTGATTTTGTTCGACCACCAGACCCCGGCGCCCTCAATCCAGACAAAACCGGAGGCACTCGGCGATTCAATATTCACCCCACAAATCACCCGCGCAGGGCCTCCTCGATGCGCGGCACCTGATGATCCAGGCCTCGCCCTACAGCCGAAAAGCTGATGTAGATTCTTGCTTCACGGGATTCACTGACTCTTCACCCAAGAACTACACCACCTTCGAATGCGGCGAATTGCACGTCCATGCACCTCCGTCGCACGAACGCCAGGCCACCCCACATCGCTGCTGATGCGCTTCGGCGCTACTGAGACCTGGCAACGGTTCGCTTGCGGGGCGGTCGCGTACGGGGCGTCACGGCTCTCCGTTGGACGCGCTTCCTTGATTCGCGCTTCAGACGGGCTTCCCAGACCTAGCTTGCTCAGCACGGGACGCGTTGAGGGCTCTGAAGCAGACCGATCGCGCAACACGGTTCCGTATGGATGCGTCGATCAGCCTTGGCGATTCTCGGGAGCAGGCAGAACTCTGAGCACCGCGTCAAGAAACGCTCGCTCCGGCGGTTGCGCAATGCATGGATCTTCTCATTGCGCGTGCGAACTTCTCCAGATGCTGGATGCGGTACTAGCGCCGTGTGATGGTTACGTCGTCTCCTACCGATCAACGACAAGAGGAACACATGACACAGAGCAACTCACACGAGCCCGGGAACGTTAAACGGCGCACGATCATTACCGGCGCAGCGTGGACGATTCCGGTCGTTGCTGTCGCAACGACTGCACCGTTCGCCTCGGCTTCGCCATGCTCGCAGCTCTACGACGGCACCCTGCGTGTCACGACGGGGGTCGCCGGGGGAACGAACTACACGCGGACATCCCCGACTGCTGGCGCAGCGACAATCCCGCTCACCGGAGCACCCGCAACCGTGGCCCCAGTTGGCTTCACGGCTTCTAGCGTTTTCACGGCCGACTACGCTGCCGCGACGAACACTGACACGACGCCTCGCAACTTGCAGACCGGCGCGAATGGGCTTGCGCTGTTCCAGGTCCGTACGGGAGCCTCCGCATCGAACGCGAACGGACAAACCGTCACACTCACGTTCGATCGACCGGTTCAGAACCTGAGGTTCGATCTCAAGGGGTTCACGTGGCCGGCCGACAACACCTACCGGGACGTCGCCAACATCAGCCCCGCGCCCACAAGCGTCACCACGCTCGGAAGTCAGGTCTCGGGAACAGGTTCTGCCGCTTCCCCGTGGCAAGCAGCCGTCGTGCAGACCAACCCGGCCGTTTCGACGGCGAACTCGGTCAACGGCATCTTCTACGCCGGCCCAATTCAGACCATCACGGTCCACTATTACTCCTCGACGACGCTCACAACGAACGTCCCGCAGGCGATCTACTTCAGCAACATGACCTTCCAGGCTGGTTGCTAGCATTCGGCCACGCAGCAAGATGCCCCGCCGGGTGGTGGTCCGGCGAGGCATCTTGCTATGTGGCACGAAGGAGTGGGCGGGTGGTTACTGCCCGAGAGCTGACCTCAGTGCCCGGGCTGATTTGAACCCCGACTTCAGTGCCACTTCCTCGTATTCGACCGATGGAGGATGCTCGGTCAGTAAGTCAAGCGCGAGCTGTCGCCGATGATGGAGAAGCTCTCCTCGCGGAGTGGTCTCGTGACTCGCAAAGGCCCGATATAAATGCCCGATCGAGACGTTCAGCCTCTCGGCGATGTCGGAGGCTTGGAACCCGGCATCCGCGGCATTTGCCTCGATACAACGCAAGGCTCTCGAGAAGAGGTCTTCTGTCGGACTCATCTGGGCGTCGCCCATACGCTCGGAGAACAAGAGGCTTGACGCCAGCCGTTCCAGTCCTCGGCGCCATACAGCGAAGTGGGGAGCCGTGACGCGCATGTCGACGTTCAACGATGCGGTCGCCGCACTGACGAAAATATCTCGGAGACCTGCGTCGGCTTCGACCACCGCGGACGTCCGCTCACGCTCACGGAGACCGGGCAGCAATCGCTGAGGCTCGGTCCCCAGCACGATCCAAGCGAAAGGTTCCACATTAAGTACCTCGATTGCTGCATCATCCCTGCACAGAAGCACCTGTGATTCAGTTATATGTTGACCGGAACCGTCCGGCCGGATGATCGCGGCGCGACCGAGCACGGGCACAAGCACAAGCATCCGAACTTGCGGGTGCAGTTCGCGCTCCGTTCGCGGACGCAGAGCCGTAGATGAGTGCCACACCCTCCCAAGCGAGAAGCCATGTGAACGCATCACGTCACCGCGCACCCGGAGACGTGCTGAGCCTGTCCGCGCATCGAGTCCGATCCGCTTCAGCCAGGCCGCAGCGTCCCCGCCATGTAAGGCAACTCTTCGTTCGACTTCCATTCCCGACCTTGCTTTGTGAAGTTCAGTTACGAGAGCGAGTATTACAGAGGCAAGCACTTGCGCCAAGACCAGCGAGAGCCAATGAGCTGGGGCCGAGCCCCCATTGACCCCACAGTTGTCTGACGCTGCTCGCACTCAGGCCGCCGACACCCGCAGTGCGAGACGTGTCATCGGAACGGTGCGATTCCACTAGCTTCTGACTCCGACCTCGGTCTGCTTGCAGGTGAGATACCAGCACTTCACGCCGGTCGGCTCGCGTCTCGGGAATCAGGCTATTCGGGAATTCCAAGACCTGAGTGGATTCGCGCCCCACGCGAGTAGCCGGCGGTTTAGCTGCATTGCCCGTGAAGTTGTGAACGCGTTTTGATGGGGTTGCTCATTCGATGACGGTGTGGGGTCGGTGGTGATTTTAGGGATGGAGCCAGGTGTCGTAGATCGCGACCCTGGCTTCCGCGCTGCCCTCGGTGGTCACGTAGGCGCATTCCTGGGCCAGGGTTCGGTTGAGAAGTTCGGGACTGCGGTGTCGCCGGCGGCGTTGCTGGTGTCGGTCATCGTGCTCCGATCAAGGTGCGCAGACGGGCGCGTACCTTCGCGATCGCCGACAGCGTGGCTTGTTTCCGGAAGCGCACGTGTCGAAGCACTCCGTCAGTGTCCATGAGCTCGTGCACGAGCCGATGGCAAAGCGGATGCATGGCAGGCAGATCCTCATCGCGTTCGTTCGCAACCCAGGACCCGTTCAAGAGGTGCGTGGCGCCCCGGTAGTCGATGCGGTGCAGTTCGAAGCGACGCTTGGTGCCACGACATCATCGAAAGCGTTGAGACGCAGTTTCGACCCGGGCACGCCGACCTTGGATGACCGTGCCGATGACAGCCTGCGCGACGCGGACATGCTCGCCCTTCGAGACGGATGTGTTGACGAAACGACTCCGTCGAAAATGAGCGCAGAGGTGCGGGGGCGACGACGCTCGTGCTACGACGAGCTGGTCACGGTGGCTACGTGCCTGGAATTCTCGATGACGTTCCTCAGTGGCGAGGTCGACGACGACGCTCCGCTTCGCAAGGAACCCCAGGGCGATGGAGATGAGTGGGCCCGGTGGGGCTCGAACCCACGACCCGCGGATTAAAAGTCCGATGCTCTGCCAACTGAGCTACAGGCCCCACAATCGCCGAGCGTGCGGCGACCGTGGGGAATCCTATCGCGAATCCAGCTCACGATTCAGCCGCAGCGGCCCCACTTTGTCGGTGGCCGGGGCCATAATCTCGTCATGGCAGAAACAAAGACAAAGCCGTCCGATGTCTCACCCGATCTCCTCATCGACCAGGCCGAGCCGGCGGGGCGGCGAGAGGATGCGCGCATCCTGAAGGAGATCATGGATCGGGTCACGGGCGAGGAGGCCGTCGTATGGGGGCCGACGATGATCGGCTACGGCACGTACCACTACACCTACGAGAGCGGGCACTCGGGCGACGCGATGATCCTCGGCTTTTCGCCTCGCAAGGCGTCGATGTCGATCTACGGCCTGCAGATGTGGGCACCGGAAGGGCTCATCGAGCAGCTCGGCAAGGTCAAGCTCGGCAAAGACTGCATCTGGGCGGGGCGCTTCTCGTCGCTCAACCTGGAGGTGCTTGAAGAGCTGGTTCGGATCGCGTGGTCGAAGCGGAAGGACCTGCAAGCAATGTTTCCGGGGGGTGCCTGAGTGACAGCACCCCGATAACCCGCTCGATCGGGCCGACCCCGAGGTATCGGCGCCACAGGCCTGCGAAAAGGATGCAGACCACCATGATGGCGATCATCGTGAGCACGCCCTGAGGCTGCCGGTACACCAGGCCGGGGCCCGCGAGCCAGTTCTCCTCGCCCAGCAGCAGCTGCGACCAGATCGCCGTCAGGATGATCACGTGCAGGCAGTAGATCGTGAACGCCATCGTGCCCATGTCGGCGAGCGGCCTCGTCAGCCTGGCGAACCACGTGCGCATCCGCTCACCCGAGTAGTCGCCGAGCAGCTGGATACCCGCGTAGGCGAGCAGCGCGAGGCCAAGGTCGCGGGTCTCGTCCCCGTACGAGCCGGACTGGGCAACGCCGGTCGTGGCCTCCTCCCAGCCGCGCATGAGCAGTGACGCGCCAAGGAACACCGCTCCCCCGCCGAACACCCACGCCGTGCGGCGGAGGTTCCCGAGCTGCCACCGCGCGAGCAGGAAGCCGATGAGCAGCATCGGGAGGAGGTTCGTGAGGCGGTACGCGGAGCCGAGCACCGTCCAGTCCAGCAGCAGCGCGGTCGGGTCGTACATCGACGTCGGTGAGAACGCCGACGTGAGCGCCCAGTTGCGGGCCGCCTCGTTCACGAGCGGAGCCGCCGCCAGGAACAGCACGGCCGCCCCCGCCGACCATGCAGCGGGAAGGAACAGGAACGGCGTCGCCACGAGCATCATGATGCCGAGGAAGTCGAGCACGATGAGCACGCCAGAGAAGTTGATGCTCAAGAGCAGGCCGACCAGGATCAGCACGATCGACTTGATGACCCACGAGATCGCGAAGAAGCTCTTCCGCCGAGAGTCCCAGCGCGCCGCGTCGCGCAGCTGGTAGCCGGCGGTCACGCCGATCACGAGCGCGAAGAGCGGCGAGGCGGCATCGTTGAGGAAATGGAAGAGCACCTCCAGCACCCGCGGTTCGCGGTCATCGAGGAACACGACCGTGTGAGCGATGATCATGGCGAAGATCGCGAAGCCGCGCACCACATCGAGGGAGTTCAGGCGCATGCGTTGATTTTCGACGGCCCCGCGCCACCGGTCAAGCTCGGCCGCTCGACGCGCCGCACAACGACGATAATGAATGCGTGCTTCCCACCTTCGTGATCTTTCCCGTTCTCGTCGCCTGCGTGCTCATAGCCAGCGGAGCGCTCAAGCTCCCGCAGCGTTCCCGCACGCTGCAGTCGTTCGCCTCCTTCGGCCTGCCCGCCGCACTGCGCAAGCCGTGGACCGCCGTCGCGCTCCCCGTCGGCGAGATCGTCCTCGGCGCAGCGCTGCTGCTCCTCAGCGGGCCCACCTACCTCGTCGCAGCGGCCCTCGCGGCGCTCCTCATGGCCGCCTACCTGGCCGTCGTCGCGCGAAGCGTCGCCAAGCGCCAAGCCGTCGACTGCAACTGCTTCGGCGCGCTCAGCACGGAGCCCGTCAGCCAGGTCACGATCTGGCGCAACGCCGGGCTCACCCTCGCGGCGCTCTTCGCGCTGCTGCTCCCCGGCATGTCCCTCGGCGTTCCCGCGCAGCTCGCTCTGTTCTCGCTCGGTGATTGGACGTGGCTCGTCGCCATCGCGATGGTCGCCCTCGTCGGCATCGTCGCAAGCCTCGTGAAGACGCCTGCCGCCCCGGCCAGCTCGCCCGCGAGCGCGACCCCCGGCCAGGACTTCGAGCTCGTCGACCAGAGCCCCGACCTCATCTCCGACCCGAGCGCCCGCGACATGATCCCGCACAACCTCGAGCTCGTCTCGGGCGACGGCTCCCCCGAGCTGCTCTACAACCTCGTTGTCATCCCGCAGAAGACGACGATCCTCATCTTCGCCCGCGTCGGGTGTGGCTCGTGCGGCCCCGTGCTCAGCCAGATCGGCGACTGGTCGCGACGCCTCGGCGACAACGCCCAGATCATCGTCGCCACCTCCTCGAGCCGCGCCTCCGTCAAGAAGTCCTACCCGGGCGCTCTGCCCTCCACGTACTTCGGCGCGAAGGCCGTCACCGAGTACTTCGAGGCCGAAGCCACCCCCGCGGCCCTGCTGCTCGCCGCGGACGGCACCATCGCATCCGCCCCCGAGTACGGCAGCGAGATCATCACCGAGCGCATCGAGCAGCTCCTCGCCTCGTTCGACGCGCAGCGCGAGGCTCAGCCGCAAGGCTGACGCGCAGGGCGCGGATGCCCGGCAACTCAGCTTCGCGGCCGAAGCGCCGCGCCCCCTCCGGCTCGTACCGTGAAGGTGTCGGGATGCACCCCGGCCGAGCACTGGAGGTTCAGCATGAGTGAGCAGTACGTCGTCATCACCGAGACCGTGAGCATCAGCGCGGTCGGCACGAAGCTCGGGCACTCCGAGCCAGTCGGAACGGAAGCCGACGGCCTCGAGCTGCTCGAGCAGGTGGCCCGCGGCGTCTTCCCCGACCTGCACACCCCGTACCGGCCGGGCCGAACCTTCCGCGTCAGCGAGACCGAGTACGTCGACCGCCGCGAAGGCAAGGCGCTGCCGAAGAAGCAGACCCGCATCACCCTCACGCGCGTGGTCGCGACGCGCGACTGAGCGGCACCGGATGCACGGCCCCGGCGGCGAGGAGCCCCGGGGCCGAACTCGTGCCCGCCCTCGTGCGGAGCACAACACACGCCCGTGCGGAGAACAACACACGCCCGAAACAGTCGCGAAACCGGCTCGGCAGAGACTGGCGACACTCCACGTCGTCCCCCACCGCAAAGGTCTCCGTTGCCACACAAGCCAGCCCTCCGTCGAGTCACCCAAATTACCGCCGCCACCGCCCTCTGCTCCGGCCTCGCCCTGAGCGCCGCGGTCACCGCGCCCTCGGCGTTCGGCGCCCCGAGCACCGAGGTCACCCTCCCGGCAGCTCCTGAGGTCGTGAACCTCAGCGTCACCGACGCGCTGGCGCTCCTCGAGGCAGGCAGGACGACATCGGTCGACCTGACCCAGCGCTACCTCGACCGCATCGCGGCCTACGACGACCCCTACGGCGACCAGCCGGGCCTCGCCGCCGTCATCCTCGCAAATCCGGACGCGATCACGACCGCAGCGACGCTCGACGCCGAGCGCGCCGCCGGGAACCTCCGCGGGCCGCTGCACGGTGTGCCGATCCTGGTCAAGGACAACTACGCGACGTTCGACATGCCCACGACCGCGGGAAGCGCATCCCTGCACACCTACCAGACCGAGCTCGACTCGACCGCCGTGCAGCGGCTGCGCGACGCGGGGGCGATCATCATCGCGAAGACGAACCTCTCCGAGTTCGCGTGGCACGGCACCTACACGCTCAGCTCCGAGCGCGGCCGCACCAACAACCCGTACAACAAGGCGAACAGCGCCAGCGGCTCGAGCGGCGGAACCGGCGCAGCGGTCGCGGCGGCGTTCGCGCCGGCCGGTCTCGGCACCGACTCGTGCGGCTCCATCGTCGGCCCGAGCGCGCACCAGAGCCTCGTCGGCTACCGCCCGACGATGGGCCTCACGAGCGTCACCGGCATCGTGCCCCTGTCGCTTCGCCAGGACGTCTCCGGGCCCATGACCACCACCGTGACCGACGCCGCGCTCCTCATGGAGGTGCTCGCCGGCTACGACCCGACCGACCCGCAGACCGTCATCGCCAACGAGCAGGACACCACCTCCTACGTGGCGGGGCTCAGCGACACCGCCCTTGAGGGACAGCGGATCGGCTACATCCGCTGGGACTACGAGGAGAACCCCGACCGCCCGGGGCTCGCCGAGACCACGACCCTCATCGACCAGGCCGTCGAGGACCTCCGCGCGCAGGGCGCCGAGGTCGTCGAAGTGCCTGCCTTCACGAGCGAGTTCCTCACCGGCACGCTCAAGAGCGGTGGCTGGATCGACATGCGCCCCAGCATCGACTCGTTCTTCGCCAGCACCGCGGCGACGTGGCCGGAGGGACTCGCCGAGCTCACGGGCGACCCTGACGAGCTGACCTTCGCCGACGTCATCGCCGACGGCAAGTCGTCGATGACGCAGGACGACATCGACTACTTCCTCAGCAACGAGGACATCCCGAACGCGGCCTACGACGCCGCCGTGGCCGAGCAGGACGCGGGCAAGGCCGCCATGGACCAGTTCTTCATCGACAACGACCTCGACGCCCTCGCGATGCCGACGAGCGCGACCTCGGCGACGCCCGACTGGGCAGGCACGACGTTCTGCGACCTCGGCGCCAACACGGGCATCCCGACGGTCTCCCTGCCAGCCGGCTTCACCTCGACGGGAGCCGCGGTCGGACTCGAGCTCGCCGCCCCGCGCAGCCAGGACGCCGCCCTGCTCGCCATGTCCTACGACTACGAGCAGGCGACGCTGCACCGCGTCGCACCGGCCACGACGCCCGAGCTCGCCATTGCAGCCCCCACACCGGCCCCGACTCCCGAGGAGACCACGGCACCGCCGACGGCTGGCCCCACCGCCGCCCCTACGGCGGAGCCGACCGCAGAGCCGACGCCCGGCACGACCGAGTCGCCCACAGCATCCGCTGCCCCGACGGCAACCGCGGCACCCACGGCTCCCGCTGAGGCCGGTGGCACGCCGACACTCGCGCAGACCGGAGCCGCCGACGCCTCGTGGCTCATGACGCTCGCGCTTGCGCTCGTCGCCGGTGGAGCCGGAGTGCTCGGTGTCAGCGTCGCTCGGAAGCGCAGGCACCAGGCCTAGCTGTCGCCGACGGGGGCGGATGCGGGCGCAACGACCCGAAGTCCGCCCTCGTCGCCTACGCGCTCGCCCAGGGCGGGGTTGTGGTCGTCAAGACGCGGCTTTGACGACCACAACCCCGCCCTGGGCGTGGCAAAGCGCGGCAAGGCGCGGCGAAGCGGCGGGCGGCGAGGAGCATGGAAAGCACCGCGCGCTACCGACCGCAGAAGGGCGTGGCAGTTCGAGGAACTGCCAACGCCCTTCTGCTGTGGATGCGGCGCTTAGACCGCAGGGTTGAGGCGCTCTGCCTGCTCGACGACGTTCTCGAGCAGCAGAGCACGGGTCATGGGGCCGACGCCGCCGGGGTTCGGCGACACCCAGGCCGCCACGTCCCACACGCCGGGGTCGACGTCGCCCGCGACCTTGGACTTGCCCGTCTCCGGGTCCTCGACCCGGCTCACGCCGACGTCGAGCACCGCCGCGCCCGGCTTGACCCATTCCGGGCGGACGATGCCGGCCACGCCAGCCGCCGACACGATGACGTCGGCCTCACGCGCGAGCACCCCGATGTCCGGAGTTCCCGTATGCGTGAGGGTGACCGTGGCGTTGTTCTCGCGGCGGGTCAGGAGCGGCCCGATGGAGCGACCGACCGTCACGCCGCGTCCGATGACGAGCACGTGCTTGCCGTTCAGCGAGATGTCGTTACGGCGCAGCAGCTCGATCACGCCGCGCGGCGTGCACGGCAGCGGGGTCACGATCGGGTCGTTGGCGTTGAGCACGAGCCGCCCCAGGTTGGTGGGATGCAGCCCGTCCGCGTCCTTCGACGGGTCGATGCGCTCGATCACGCGGTCCTGGTCGATGTGCTTCGGCAGGGGCAGCTGCACGATGTAGCCCGTGCACGCGGGGTCGGCGTTGAGGCGGTCGATCTCCGCCTCGAGCTCCTCCTGCGTGGTCTCGGTGGGCAGGTCGACGCGGATCGACTCGATGCCGACCTCGGCGCAGTCTCGGTGCTTGCCCGCGACGTACCACTTCGAGCCGGGGTCGTCGCCGACGAGGATCGTGCCGAGGCCGGGCACGACGCCACGTTCCGCGAGCGCGGCTACACGCTCGCGGAGCTCGGCCTTGATCTCAGCCGCGGCCTTCTTGCCGTCGAGTGCGGCAGCCGTCATGCTTCGCCGAGGCCCGGGTAGAGCGGGAACGCGTCGGCGAGCGCCTTCGTGCGCGCGCGGAGCGAAGGCAGGTCGGCGCCGGGGAGCAGCGCGAGCGCGATGACGTCGGCGACCTCGGTGAACTCGGCGTCGCCGAAGCCACGCGTCGCGAGCGCCGGCGTGCCGATGCGGAGCCCCGACGTGACCATGGGCGGGCGGGGGTCGTTGGGAACCGCGTTGCGGTTGACCGTCACGCCGACCTCGTGGAGGAGGTCTTCCGCCTGCTTGCCGTCGATCTCGGCGTTGCGCAGGTCCACGAGCACGAGGTGCACGTCCGTTCCGCCGGAGCGGACCGAGATGCCCGCATCCGCGACATCAGCCTGCTGGAGTCGGTCGGCGACGATCTTCGCGCCGCGCAGCGTGCGCTCCTGGCGGTCCTTGAAGTCGTCGGTCGCGGCGAGCTTGAACGCCGTCGCCTTGCCGGCGATGACGTGCATGAGCGGGCCGCCCTGCTGGCCAGGGAACACGGCCGTGTTGATCTTCTTCGCCAGGTCGGCGTCGTTGGTCAGGATGAAGCCGGAGCGCGGGCCGCCGATGGTCTTGTGGACGGTGCTCGAGGTGACGTGCGCGTGAGGCACGGGGTTCGGGTGCACGCCCGCGGCGACGAGGCCAGCGAAGTGCGCCATGTCGACCCACAGGTAGGCGCCGACCTCGTCGGCGATCTCGCGGAACTTCGCGAAGTCGAGCTGACGGGGGTACGCCGACCAGCCGGCGACGATGACCTTCGGCTTGTGCTCGAGCGCGAGCTCACGCACCTGGTCCATGTCGATCTCGGAGGTCTCCGGGTCGACGCCGTACGCGACGATGTTGTAGAGGCGGCCGGAGAAGTTGATCTTCATGCCGTGCGTCAGGTGCCCGCCGTGGTCGAGCGAGAGGCCGAGCAGCGTGTCGCCTGGACGTGCGAGGGCGTGCATGACGGCGGCGTTCGCGGTCGCGCCGGAGTGCGGCTGCACGTTCGCGAACTCGGCGCCGAAGAGCGACTTGGCACGCTCGATGGCGAGGTTCTCTGCGACGTCGACGACTTCGCAGCCGCCGTAGTA
The DNA here is from genome assembly GCF_049707175.1 of Pseudoclavibacter helvolus. Lineage (GTDB taxonomy): Bacteria > Actinomycetota > Actinomycetes > Actinomycetales > Microbacteriaceae > Pseudoclavibacter > Pseudoclavibacter helvolus_A. Next base: position 228,629 of record NZ_JBNAFM010000001.1, read on the forward strand.
GCGGCGGCCCGGGTAGCCCTCGGCGTACTTGTTGGTGAGGACGCTTCCGGTGGCTTCGAGGACGGCGCGAGGAACGAAGTTCTCGCTGGCGATCATCTCGAGCGTGGAACGCTGGCGGTCGAGCTCCTGCTCGAGGACCGCTGCGATCTCGGGGTCTACTTCACTCAGCGAAGCATTGAATGAATCGGCTGGGGCGTTGAACGTATCGGTCACGAAGACTCCTTCAGGAAACCGGATGGCACGGCGAACATGTGGTCGTGAACCGGCGAGCCCAGGCGAACGGCTCGAAAACCCGAAGAGCCGCTCCCCGGTGGTTACCCACCTCAACGCCAGTCGCGGCCGAGAGAAGTCTAGCGCGACTTGGACGACGACCGCGAGAGCCTCGTGACGAGCCAAGTGAGCGCTAGGCCGAGGACGACGAGCCCGATGATGGTGAGTGCGACGGGCGCGTATCCGCCGTTCGCCGGGTTGAGGAACGGGTACGGGTACCAGCCGGTGAGGTTGCCGCGCACGAGCGAGAACGCGGCATAGCCGGCCGGGAAGATAAGCCAGATGAGCGCGGGGGCGAAGCGGATGCGCTTTGTCGGTCGGTCGATGAGGAGGTCGATCAGCATCACCACCGGCATGGCGTAGTGCAGCACGATGTTGTTCCACGGCACCGCGGTGAAGGCGACATCGGTGAGGCCGGAGAGCAGGAGTGCGAACCCGATGCCGACGATGAGGATGTAGACGGTGACGGCCGCCCGGAACGCGTTGATCCGCGCACCCTGCGCATTCGCCGCAGTCGCCACGGCGCTGAGCAGCAGGGACAGCACGACGAGGATGTTGGTCTCGATCGTGAAGTACGCGAAGAAGTTCTCGGGCACCCACGTGCCTCGGTCGATGATCGTCGCGATCTCGGACACGATCGACGAGAAGGCGAGGAGGCCGAACCCGAGTTTCGCGGTGACAAGCGCTGGGCGGTGAATCGACGAGGCCAATGGAAGTCCTTCTGCTGGCGGCGAGGGGAATCGAAGTGCGCTGCGCGCCGCGCGCAGCGGCGGCGGGGACGCCTGAGAGCAGGAGTCGCATGCCTGAGGCTACGCGCTCAGACGCGCTCTTTGCGGTAGTCGGCGGGTGTCACGCCGAGTCTCGAGAGGAAATGGCGTCGCATCGTCGTCCCGTCCCCGAACCCGGCCACCGCGGACACCTCGCTTAGCGGCATGAGCGGCTGCTCGATCAGGAGCGCGGCCGCCGATCGCACCCGCCGCGCGGCGATGAGCCCGGCGACGCCGTCACCCTCGTCGGCGAGGTCGCGGTAGAGCTTGCGCCTGCTGATGTGCAGGGCGCGAGCGATGCTGTCGGCGTCGAACCCCTGCAGCACGTGGTACTTCTCGATGAGGTCGTGCACGGCGGCCTTCAGCTGCTGCGACTGCTGAACGGGCGACAGCATGGGCGGCGCAACCTGCAGGAGGGCGGCCCGCAGGAGGTCGTAGAGCACCGGCTCCGCGATGACCGCAGTGCGCTGACCGTCTCTCGCGGTGGTTGTCGCCTCCACCAGGTACCGGCCGATAAAGGCGAGGAAGGCCGTCGAGAGCGCCGTCTCGGGCAGCCGAAGCGGCCAATCGGCGGCCGCGAACCTCGCGTCGTTTGCCGTGTCCTCGATCGGAACGGCCATAGCGAGCGTCTCGACGACGCCGATCGCCGTCGTGACGAGCGCATGCGTCGAATTCACGACGAGGATGTCGCCCGGCCCGAGCACCCCGGCCTGCCTGCCGGTCCGGAACCTGAGCGAACCGCGGAGCACGCCGATCGCGATGAGCTTTTCCCGCGAATCGCGGCTGAAGTCCTCCCCCTCGCGGTCAGCGCCTGAGCTCGTGCGAAGTGTTCCGCAGAGCTGCACCGAACCCACACTGGCCTTGAGCGTGTAGGCGTGGAAGTCAGCTGCGGAGGCCCCGCTCGCCGGCTTCGAAACGCCGAGGAATTCAGCGAGCCCCGATTCCCCGTGGAACTGCTCGAATGCCCCGGGGGCCAGTTCATCCGCCGCGAAATAGGCGAACGGCTCACCCGAGTGCGAGGTGCGGGCTATCCAAGCACTGAGATCCTGCTTTGAACTCCCCGGCACCAAATACCCCCGAAAACAACGCGCACGCTCTTCGGACCAGGATACCGAGGAATGCGAGAACGGCGAATCGAGGGGTATTTAGCGGCGGACAATCAGCGAGAGAGAAGACCTTCCGTGAGGCCATTCGGCGTTCCGAAACGGTGCGCCGTAATCGATACGGCTTGCTCCCGTAGAAAAGGCAGCAATTCGACGCGACCCGATTCGGTGATTTCCCCCGAATAGATGGCGAGGTCGACTCTGCCGTCGACGGCGCGTGCAAGCGCGACCGCGTCGCCGCCGATCAGGCGCATCCGGCCGGCCCGCAGCGAGCCCGCCGCGGAGAGGAACTCAGCATCCGTCTCGGCGCGCATCGGCACGCCCGCCCCCGCGAGCGCTGCCTTCACGGCAGACGGCAGCGCGACCCCGGTCGAGACGCGCAGTCGGGCACCCGCGACAAGTCCAGCCGCGACCACACGGAGGAGGTCCGCGACGCGCGCGTCCTCGGAGAGGCGCACCGCGATCTCGCCGGGGAACGTGAGGTAGCGGAACACGTTGCGCTCGGCGTACAGGGACTGCACGTCGCGGTCGCGCCCGAACTCCTCCGCCCAGGCGTGCGCGTCGCTGCCGAGCGCGCGCTCGAGCATGGCCGCTTCCGCGCCCGTGAGCGAGGCCGACTGCGCCTTCGCGACCGCGTTGGCGGCGTCCAGGATCGACCGAGCGCCGGCGTCCGCGATGGGCGCCGCATCGTGCGCCTCGGCTCGCTTCCAGGTGCCCAGGCCGACGAGGTAGTTCGGCCCGCCAGCCTTGGTCGTGCATCCGACGACCGACTTCTTCCAGCCGCCGAACGGCTGACGCTGCACGATCGCGCCCGTGATGCCGCGGTTCACGTAGAGGTTCCCGGCCTGGATCGTGTCGAGCCACTGCGAGACCTCGCCCCGGTCGAGCGAGTGGATGCCCGACGTGAGCCCGTAGTCGACCTCGTTGACGATCTCGATGGCCTCCTCGAGGGTCTCCGCCGTCATGATGCCGAGGATCGGCCCGAAGTACTCGACGAGGTGGAACTCGGAGCCGCGCTGGACCCCGGCCCGCACGCCAGGGCTCCACAGCTTCCCGCTGTCGTCCAGCTGCCGGGGCTCGACCACCCAGCGCTCCCCCGCGCCGAGCTTGGTGAGGCCGTCGAGCAGCTTGCCCGAGGCCGGCGTGATGATCGGGCCCATCTGCGACGCCGCATCCCACGGGTAGCCGACCGTGAGCGAGCGCACGGCGTCGAGGAGCTGCTCCCGGAAGCGCCGCGAGCGCTGCGCCTGCCCGACCAGCACGACAAGCGACGAGGCCGAGCACTTCTGGCCGGCGTGGCCGAACGCCGACGCGACCACGTCCTTCGCCGCGAGGTCGTAGTCGGCGCTCGGCGTGACGATGATGGCGTTCTTGCCGCTCGTCTCGGCGAGCAGCGGAAGCTCGGGGCGGAACGAGCGGAAGAGCTCGGCCGTCTCGATGCCGCCGGTCAGGATCACCCGGTCGACCGACGGGTTCTTGATGAGCTCGCTGCCGAGCTCGCGGTCGGAGAACTGCACGTACTGCAGCACCTCGCGCGGCACGCCGGCCTCCCAGAGGGCCTCAACCAGGACGGCGCCGCAGCGCGCGGCCGGGCGGGCCGGCTTGATGATGACGGATGCGCCCGCCGCGAGCGCCGCGAGCGTCGAACCGGCCGGGATGGCAACGGGGAAGTTCCACGGCGGTGTCACGACGATGACCTTCGAGGGCACGAATGACGCGCCGTCGACCTCGTCGAGGCCACGCGCGAGCTCGGCGTAGTAGTGGGCGAAGTCGATGGCCTCGGAGATCTCCGGGTCGGACTGGTCGAGGGTCTTTCCGGCCTCTGACGCGGCGACCTCCATGAGATCGCCGCGGCGGCGCTCGAGCGCGTCGCCTGCGCGGTGCAGGACCCTGGCCCGCTCAGCGCCCGAGAGCGCACCCCACGACTGGCTGCCGGCGACCGCGCGCGTCACCCGCGCATCCAGCTCCCCCCTGGTCCCGACAGTGTTGGCCTCGATCGTGTCGCTGCCAAGAGTCGAGGCCTCCGCCCGATCACGGATGCCCCGCGCCCATGCCTGGTTCGCCGGCAGAGAGGGGTCTGAGTCCGGTGTCTCCTCGAAGCGGTCGGACGGGAGCGGCTCGGGCGCCGCCGAGCGGTCCTGCACCCGATTGCTGGGCGGCACCTGCCGGTCGAGCGCGTCCAGCGACGCGATGAACCGCTGCGACTCGCGCTCGAAGAGCTCCTCGTTGTCAGCCAGCTCGAACACCGCAGACATGAAGTTGTCCTGGCTCGCGCCCTCCTCGAGGCGACGGATGAGGTAGGCGATCGCCACGTCGAACTCCTGCGGGTGCACCACCGGCACGTACAGCAAGAGCCCACCGACCTCGCGCTTGACGACCTCTGCCTGGCTCTGCGCCATGCCGAGCAGCATCTCGTACTCGATGCCGTCCGTCGCGCCGCGGCGCTTCGCGAGCAGCCACGAGAACGCGACGTCGAAGAGGTTGTGACCGGCGACACCGACTCGCACGTTCTTCACGCGCTCCGGCGTGAGGGCGTAGTCGATCACGCGCTTGTAGCTCGTGTCGGAGTCCTGCTTCGTGCCCCACGTGGCCAGCGGCCAGCCGTGCAGCGACGCCTCGACGCGCTCCATCGGCAGGTTCGCACCCTTCACGAGGCGGACCTTGATCGGAGCCCCGCCGCGGGCCACCCGCGCCGCCGACCACTCCTGCAGGCGGATCATCGCTGCGAGCGCATCCGGCAGGTACGCCTGCAGCACGATGCCCGCCTCGAGGCCCAGGAACTCGGGGGCGTCGAGGATCCGGGTGAAGACCGCCATGGTCATCTCCAGATCCTTGTACTCCTCCATGTCGAGGTTGATGAACTTCCGAGTCGGACTGTTCACCGCGAGTCGGTAGAGGGGCGTGAGCTCCTCGACCACGTCGGCAACGGCCTCTTCGAACGCCCACGGCTGGTGCGGGGCGGTCGTCGAGGAGACCTTGATCGAGACGTAGTCCACACCCGGTCGCGCCAGGAGCTTCGTGGTGCCCTCGAGGCGGCGAGCCGCCTCCTTCTTGCCGAGGACCGCCTCGCCGAGCAGGTTCATGTTGAGGCGCACACCCTTGCCACGGATCTGCTCGATGGCGGGGCCGAGCTTCGCATCCGTCGCATCGATGATGAGGTGGCCGACCATGTCACGCAGCACCTTGCGGGCAGCGGGCACGACGACGCCGGGAAGCGCGGGCGCGACCATCCCACCAACCCGCACCGCGCTCTTCATGTACCAGGGCAGGAACCCGGGCACCTGGTCGGCGATGGAGCCGAGCTTGCGTGCCGCCACCTTCAGGTCTTCGGGGCGCACGACCCCGTCGACAAAGCCGACCGTGAAGTCGAGGCCGCGCGGGTCCTTGAGCACGCCAGCGAGCTGCGCGGCGGAGGCGTCAACCGGGATCTCTGCGGCCTCGGTCAGCCAGCGGCGCACCAGCGCGACGGCTTCGGGCGCCAGGTCGGTCAGGGAGTCTGCGGGGAAGACGGGCGTGTGGGTGGCGGTCATGTGACCCAGTATCAGCACCCGACTTCGGTTAGGTAAAGTGAAGGAAAGTGACTGTTTTTGATCAGCATGTGTGATGATTAGCCATGCTCGACGTCCGCAAGCTCCGACTGCTCCGCGAAGTGCAACTGCGGGGCACACTCGCCGAAGTCGCCAAAGCCCTCAACTTCTCGCCCTCCGCCGTCTCCCAGCAGCTCACGGCACTCGAAGCCGAGCTCGGCGTCGAACTCCTGCGCAAGCACGGACGACGCGTGCAGCTCACACAGCAGGCCGAGATCCTCGCCGGACACACCGCCGAAATCCTCGAACGCCTCGAAATCGCCGAGCAGGAGGTTCTCGCCTCGTTCGACAGCGCGATCGGAACCGTCCGCATCGCCGTCTTCCAATCGGCAGCCCTCACGCTCATCCCACCGCTGCTCCACGTGCTCGCCGACGAGCATCCGCACCTCCGGATCGAAATGGTGCAGCACGAACCGGAATCAGCACTCTTCGACACCTTCGCCGGCGACTTCGACGTCGTCGTCGCCGAGCAGTACCCCGGGCACGCAGCCCCGCACCACCCTGGCCTCGACAAACGCCTCCTCACCGGAGACACCCTGCGCCTCGCCGTCCCCGTCGACTCCCCGGTCACCAGCCTCGCCGAGGCGGCGCAGCTCGCCTGGGTCATGGAGCCCCAGGGCTCCGCGTCCAGGCACTGGGGTGAGCAGCAGTGCCGCGTCGCCGGCTTCGAACCCGACGTGCGCTACGAGACCGCCGACCTGCAAGCGCAGATGCGGTTCATCGAAACCGGCCACGCCGTCGGCATCCTCAACGACCTCACGTGGGCCCACGCCGCACCCAATGTGCGCTTCCTCCCCCTCGCGGGCACGCCACGACGTGAAATCTTCACCTCGATCCGCACCGCGAGCGCGGCCTCGCCGACGATCGCCGCTGTCCGTGACGGGCTGCAGCGCGTCGCCGACCAGCTGAGCTCCCCCGAGGAATGACCTGCCAGCTCGACCTCGCCGGCCAGCGCTCACTCAGCCAGAGCCGAGTCAGCTCGACTGCTGCAGCGGACGCCGCGCAAGGACTGCGTCGAGCACCAAAGCGCTCACCAGCCCCAGACCCACCGTGGCGATGAAGAACACCGGCAACGCGACCAGCCCCGCCGCATCCAGCAGCAGGCCGCCGACCAACGCACCCGAGCCGATGCCGAAGTTGAACCCCGACGTGTACAGAGCGCTCGACAGATCGCGGTGGCGCGACGGGGCGGCGTTCAGGATGCGCGACTGCAGCAACGGCGGCAGCACCCCCATCCCGAGCCCCCAAATGACCAGCGCGAACAACGCGACCGTCGTGTTCTGCGCGAAGAGCAGCAACGTCACCGCGACCAGCATCAGCAGATACCCGGTCGCAAGGCCCACCCTCGGCCGCGACGTGAACAGCACACCCGCGAGCGCGGTGCCGCCCGCAGACGCGATGCCGTATGCAAAAAGCACCAGGCTCAAGGTCTCCACCGGGAAGCCGATCACGTCGAGCGAGTACGGCGAGATGTACGAGTAGAACGCGTACTGCGCGGTCATCGTGATGAGCGTGATCACGCACAGCAGGATCACCGTCAGCAGCGAACGCTGCGCGAAGCGGATGCGCTTCGCGGGCACCGCAGGCTCGTCCGAGTCGTCGGGGAGCGCGATCGGCCGGGTCGAGAAGGCATCGTCGAGGTGATTCACGCGCGGCAGCAGGAACCAGAGGAGCACTGCGACCAGCAGCGTGACCACGGCGAGCGAGCCGAACGCGAACCGCCAGCCGAACGCCTGACCGAGCGCCGTGCCGATGGGCACGCCGAGCACGTACGCGATCGCGCCGCCGCCGAGCGTGATCGAGACCGCGCGGGTGAGCAGCTCCCTCGGCGCGATGAGCGAGATGTACGACGCCACCACCGCCCAGAACACCCCGTGCGCAAGACCCGTCACCACGCGCGTCACAACAAGCCACGCATAGGTCGGCGCGAAGGCCGAGGCGATCGAACCGATCGCGAAGACCGCGAGCACGACGACCAGCAGAGCGTGGCGAGGAACCCGCTTGGTGAGGGCCGTGAGCGGCGTGCTCGTGAGCACCACCGTGAACGCGAAGATCGTCATGAGCCAGCCGATCTCAGCGCGCGTCGCGCCAAGATCGACCGTCATGAGCTCGAGGAGGCCGGTGGGCAGCATCTCGATCGTGACACTGATGAACGTGGAGAACGCAAGAGCGATCAAGGGGACGAGCGGCAGCCTGGAGGCAGACGTCATCGTAGGAGCAGAGAGAGAAGTCATTCGTCGGATCCGAACGGCGCACTCCGGGCGAGCGGGAAACCTCGCCGGGGAGTCGACTGCGTGCGTACCGGCACGCCGGGGGCCGCGCGATACGCACGACCACGTCAGAGTCTATACGGTGGCGCCAGGACGGCTACCCTGATGTGGTGATTCAAGAAGCAACTCGTTGGGTGCTCACCCTCAACTGCCCAGACCAGCCAGGCATCGTGCACGCCGTCACCGGAGCCATCGTGGACTCGGTCGGCAACATCGAAGAGCTCCAACAGTTTTCCTCGACCGACACCGGTCGCTTCTTCATGCGCGTCGACATCCGTACCGACGCCAGCCGCGAGGAGCTCCTCGCCCGCCTCGAGCCCGTCGCAGAACGCTTCAGCGCCGAAGTCTCCCTCGACGAAGCCGGCCGACCCATCCGCACCCTCGTTCTGGCCACGAAGGCCGGACACTGCGTCAACGACCTCCTCTTCCGGCAGCGCTCCGGCCACCTGCAGATCGACGTGCCGCTCGTGCTCGCCAACAACGAGGCACTCAAGGGCCTCGCCGAGTTCTACGACGTGCCCTTCGAATACCTGCCCGTCACCGGGCCAGACGAGAAAGCGGCCTTCGAAGCCCGCATCCTCCAGGTCGTCGAAGAACAGCAGATCGAGCTGGTCGTGCTCGCCCGCTACATGCAGATCCTCTCCCCCGAGCTCTGCGCCGAGCTCGCAGGCCGAGCCATCAACATCCACCACTCCTTCCTGCCCGGCTTCAAGGGCGCCAACCCCTACCGGCAAGCGCACGCGCGCGGCGTGAAGCTCATCGGAGCCACGGCGCACTTCGTGACCAGCGACCTCGACGAGGGCCCGATCATCGAGCAGAACGTCGTCCGCGTCGACCACACGCGTGCACCCCAGGAGCTCATGGCCATCGGCCAGGACGAGGAGTCGCGCACCCTCACGCAGGCCGTGAAGTGGTTCTCCGAACACCGCGTGCTCCTCGACGGGCAGCGCACGATCATCTTCCACTAGGGCGGCGGTTGGGCCGTCGGCTCCGGTCTCCGGACGATCCGAGGTGGTCTGCGCGAATCGCTGTCCGAAAGCAGTGCAAGATCGCCGGGTGACGTTACCTATCGGCAATTCAGGGCCGAAATCGCGCTCGAAATGGTCAGCTCTGGCTTCGCCGACGTCGCCTCCGAGCGGAGTGTTGTCCACCGGCGAGAGAGCAACTCCCCGCCGGCGAGCGCGTTTCAGTTGGGACATGCCGAAGCCACACGCGACTCAGCCGTTCGCTCCGCCACCCGGAGCTCGAGAAGTGAGTGGAACGCGAGCGGCAAGACGTGTCGTGCCCTGGAATCCCTCGTCCGGAGTGGCGCCGTCGGCGGCGTCATCTGGCATCGGAGCCTCCGAGCCCGAAGCGAGGCGCTCGCTCGGCGAGCCGTCGACGACGTCGCGGTCTCCTTGAGCTGCGCACACATCTGCCTGCCGACGCCTGAGTTCGTCATCGTCGCGGACTCCGCTCTCGAGCTCAGGCACATCAGTCGCCACTCGCTGGCCGCACTGGAGAGGGAATGCCCTCGCATGCTCGACGGAAGCTCACCGTCGTGGACGGGCGCAGCCAGTGCGGCACGGAGAGCATCGTGCGGCTCAGGTTTCAGCTCCGGGGATTCGGGCCGAGACCGCAGGTGCGGATCACCGGGGTCGGGATCTCCGACCTCCTCGTAGGTGAGCGTCCTGTCATCGAGTGCGACTCCCGCGCCTTTCACGCGGACGAGGACCGGTGCCGGACGGACAGAGAACGCGACCTCATCCTCAAGTCGCTCGGCTACCGCGTGCTGCGCCTCACCTGCGAGCAGGTCATGTTCCGCTGGCCAGGGGTCGAAGCGGCGCTGGTCGCGGGGCGTCCTCGCAACCGGCAGGCAGGCTACTCGGGCTCAGCGACGAGCGCGGCCGCCTGCGCGGCGAGGACCGCTCGACGGTCGGCGGCACCTGCGGCCGGGCCGAGCATGACCGTGTGCAGCTGGCCGAGGGTCCACCATCCGTTGACGAGCGTGACGACGCTGAGCAGCACGCCTCTGGACTCGGCGTCGCTCAGCCAGGGGCAGGCCTCGCGGATCGCTGCGGCCTTGCCGGCACAGCGCGCGTCACGTTCGTCGAGCGCGAGCCCACCGTCGGTCTCGAGCCCCTCCCACGCGAGGAGCCGAGGAAGCTCCGGATGCTCGCTGTACCGGTCGAAGAGCGCCGCGGCATACCTGCCGACCGCGCCCGGCCCCTCACCCGAGAGCTCGGCGGCGTCGAAGATCCGAAGCAGCGACTGCTGGAGCACGCTCGCGAACAGCGCCTGCTTGTCGCCGAAGTACTGGTAGATGCGCTCCTTGTTGACGCCCGCGTCCCTCGCGATCGCGTCGACCCTGGCGCCGGCGAAGCCCTTCTCGCTGAAGTGGCGGGTCGCCGACTCGAGCAGGAGCTGCTTGGTGCGTTCCGTGTCCCAGGCCATGCGCAATGGTAACAACTCCAACCGCGTAGTTGCTTTTTGCGCGACACGACCATAGGCTCCAACTCCAACCGAACGTTTGGAGTATGAATGCCCCCCGATCTCCGTCCATGAGCGCGCCTTCATCACCTGGCTCGCGATCTTCCCGCTCGTCTCGATCGTCGGCACCCTCCTCGCGACCTTCACGAACACGTGGCCTGGTCTGCTCGCCACCGCGCTCCTCACCGCCATCGTGGTGCTCCTGGCCGTCTACTTCGTCGTGCCGCAGCTCACGAAGCTGTACCTCCGCGTCGTGCGCCGCGGCCCCGAGGCCAGCGGCTCGGGCATGGCGACACCGGCGGCCGAGCCCGCAGCGTGAGGGCCCTCATCGTCGGCGCGAGCGGCGCCGTCGGCACGAGCGTCGCCGAACTCCTGGCGGCCCGCGGACACGAGGTGACACGGGCCGCGAGGCGGCCGCTCGAGCGCGGCGTCCAGGTCGACCTGGACCGCGACCTCGAGGGCTTCGCAGCGCTCGCCTCGGCGCACGACGTGGTGATCAACGCCTCCGGAGTCGAGCGTCCGACCATCGCCGCGCACCTGAGAGGCGCAGCGCTTGTCGACATCTCCGCGACCGGCTCGTACCTGAGCGCGTTGCGGCACGCGGCGGGCGAGACCGGCGCATCCGTGGTGCTGGGCGCGGGCCTCGCGCCGGGCCTCAGCACCGCACTCGTCAGCGAGCTGGATGCACGCCCTGGCGACGACATCGACGTGGCGATCATGCTCGGCTCCGGCGAGAAGCACGGGGCGGCCGCGGTGGCGTGGACGCAGTCGCTCGCCGGCGCGGAGCTCACCTCACGGCCAGAATCGCACAGCGTCAGGAACTTCCGCGAGCGTCGGACGCTGCGCGGCGGCGACGGCAAGCGGCGAACCCACCTCAGGGCGGACTTCCCCGACCACACCCTGCTCGGCGGGGTCGGCGGCTACGCCGTGCGCAGCTACCTCGCACTGAGCTCGCGCAGCGTGACCTCGGCGCTCGCCCTCGTCGGCGCCCTCCCCCGGCTCTCGAGCCTCGTGAGCTCGGCGCCCGCGATCGGCACGGACGCATGGGCGCTCGCCGCCATCAATCGGCGAACGGGCGAACGGCGAGGCGCATCCGGTCGCAACCAGTCGCGGGCGACGGCTGAGGTCACCGCGCTCCTCGCGGAGCGCTCGGTCGAGGCCGGCGCCCACGGCGCGCGCACCGCCGGCAGCCTCGCGACCGCCGAAGAGCTCACGGCGACGCTCACCACGCCAGCCTGACCCCCACCGGCCACGCGGAGCGTCGGCGCCGCGCGGCGGCCGGTCGAGGCCACGCGGGTCAGGCGGCGGGCACGCGTGCGGGGATGCGCTCCATGACGGCCTCGATGATGCGCTTGCCGGCCGAGTCGCGCAGCGTCATCAGCGATTCGGGGTGGAACTGCACGGCGAAGATCGGCAGCTCACGGTGCTGGATCGCCATCGGGATGCCGTCGTCGTCCGACGCGACGAGCACGAGGCTGTCCGGCATCGTCGCGGGGTCGATGTGCAGGGAGTGGTAGCGGCCGGTGACGAACCGCTCCGGGAGGCTGTCGAGGAATCCCGGGTTGGTGATGACGACGTCGCGTTCCTGACCGTGCAGCGGGTAGCCGAGCTGGCCGAGGGATGCGCCGAAGTACTCGCCGATGGCCTGCTGCCCGAGGCACACGCCGAAGACCGGGAGGGAGCGCTCGACGATCTCGTCGAGCAGCTCTGCCGACTTGAAGTCGCTCGGAGCGCCGGGCCCTGGCGACATGACAACCAGCGACGGCCGCTGCTCGTCGAGGATCCGCGCCATCTCGGCCCGCTCGATACCGCCCTTGGGGATGCGGACCGTGCGCACTTCTGCGCCGGTCTCGCGCATGTACCCGGCGAGCATCTGCACGAACGAGTCCTCGTGGTCGAGGAAGAGAATGCGGTGGCCGGCGCCGCTGCCCGCCGGTGCGAGGTCTGCTTCTGCGTCGGTGGCGGGTTCGGGCTGCGACTTCGTGGCTTCGGCCGCAGCGTCGAGCGCCTCGAGCAGGGCGGACGCTTTCATCTCAGTCTCGAGCTCTTCGGCGGCGGGGGTCGAGTCCATGAGCAGCGTGCCACCGGCACGGACCTCGGCGATGCCGTCGCGGATCATCGCCGTGCGGATCGTGAGACCGGTGTTGACGTCGCCGTTGGCCAGCAGCACGCCGATGGCGCCGCCGTACCAGGTGCGGGGGCTGCGCTCGTGCTCGTCGATGAAGCGCATGGCCCAGATCTTCGGGGCGCCGGTCACGGTCACGGCCCACATGTGCGTCGCGAACGCATCCAGCCCGTCGAACTCGGGGCGCAGCCTGCCCTCGACGTGGTCGACCGTGTGGATGACCTTCGAGTACAGCTCGACCTGCCGTCGGCCGATGATCTTGATCGAGCCCGGCTCGCACACGCGTGACTTGTCGTTGCGGTCGACGTCTGTGCACATCGTGAGCTCGGAGCGGTCCTTGTCGCTGTTGAGGAGCTCGAGGATGCGGTCCGCGTCTTCGATCGCGTCGGCGCCGCGGGCGATGGTGCCGGAGATGGGCACGGTCTCGACGCGGCTGCCGGCGACGCGCACGAACATCTCGGGGCTGGCGCTCACGAGGAACTCCTGCCCGCCCAGGTTCATGAGCGCACCGTACGGGGCCGGGTTGTGGCGCTTCAGGTAGGCGAACACGTCGGCGGGGCTGCTGCGGACCGGACGTCGGAACGCCTGGCCGGGCACCACTTCGAAGAGGTCTCCGCGCGCGAACGACGCCTTGGCCGCCTCGACGAGTGCCGCGTACTCGCCGGGTTCGTGGTCGCGCGATGGCTGGGCGGATGCGGCGGGGGCGACGAACGGGCTCGCCACTTCGGTGCGAGGCATGCCGGCGGTGGAGGTGACGCCGTCGGTGAACTCGAAGTCGTGCCTGGTCGCGTCGCCGCGCTGTCGGTCGACGGCGAGCACCGAGTCTGGCAGGAACACGACGAGGTCGCGCTGGTCGCCCCCGTTCGGGGCCTCGAGGGCCTCGATCTGGCGGACGAGGTCGTAGCCGAACGACCCGTAGAGCCCGAGGTGCGGCACGTCGTCCGGCATCGTCTCGATGATGGCGCGCAGCACGCTGAAGCTGGACCTGCGGCGGGTGCGCTGCTCTTCCGGGATGATCTCGTCGCGTTGCGAGGTGACGTCGATCTCAACCTCGCCGTCGGCGAGGACCCGCACGGTGACGCCTTCCAGGCGGTCGAAGGCCTCGGTGAAGGCGCGCAGCGGGATGCTCCCCCGCTCGTTGAGGGCGCGCATGCGGAGCGCGAAGCCACGCCCTTCGATCATGAGGGGCGGGTCGATGAAGCCGATGTCCCATCGCGTGTACCTGCCCGGGTACTCGACGCCGGACGAGAGGACGACTCCGTAGCGGTCGTTGAGACCGGTCTGGATAGCGTCCATCTCCTCCGGGCTGGCAGCACGGGAGGTGTGGGAGATCGTGAGCACTGGGTTCCTAGGTCTGGGTTTCGGTCAGAGGCGTTCCGCGATGGCGGCCGTCGCGGTGCGCCACGCGGCTCGCGTCGCCGGCTTGAGGCTGGCGACGCTCAGTTCGCCGCCGCCGACGAAGGCGTGGTCGTACGGTACCTCAACCACTGCGCGCGTGAGCCGCTCGAAGTGGTGGTGCAACCGCTCGGTGAGCGCCTGGTCTTCTTTCGCGGAGGGGCTCGAGAGGATCGTGACGGCGTTTTCGAGCTTGTCGCCGAAGCCACGCTCGCGGAGGCCGTCGGCGAGCCAGGCTGCGGATGCGGCCGTGTCCTCGCGCGCGGTGGAGACGATGACGAGCTGGTCGGCGACGTCGAGCGCGGCTTCCCAATTGCTGGCGCGCATGTTGTTGCCGGTGTCGACGACGAGCACGCGGTAGAAGCGACTCAGCGTGCGGTGCATGCGCGAGAACGCTTCCGCGTCGATGATGGCCGCCGAGGCGGCATCGTCGTCGGAGGCGAGCACGTCGAACTGCGCGTCGCCCTGGGGGCGCACGAAGCGGTCGACGTCGGCGATCGTGGCGCCGCCGGATACCTCGAATCTGGGCAGCTGGCGAAGGAAGTCGACGGCCGTGTTGCGGTGGTTGCCGGCGTGGGAGCGCCATCCGAGGGTGCCGCGCGTCTCGTTGTTGTCCCAGGCAAGCGTGTACCCGCCGCGGATCTCACCGAAGGTGGCCGCGATCATGAGCGTGGCGGTCGTCTTGTGCGCGCCGCCCTTGGGGTTCATGACGACGACGGTTCTCGAGCCGTCGAACTGCCGCTGCACTCGGCGGATCTCGTCGCGCTTCATGCGCTCGGCTTCGCCCGGCCCGAGCTTGATGAGCCCGCCGGTGCCGACGCGCAGCGCGCTGCGCCAGCCCTGCTGGGCTGGCGCCTCCGGTGCCGCCTGCTTGTCGGCGAGCAGGTCGGCCAGCGTGGGCGCGGCTGTGTCGTTGGGGCGACGTTCGGGGGCGGTCGTGGATGCGCTGCGGGTGACGGCCGCGGCGGTTGCGGATGCGGCGACCGGCGCCGTGTTGGTCGGCTGCGGCGGGAGCCCTGGCCGGATGACGTCACGAGGGCCGGTCTCGACGTTCTCGATCTCGTCGAGTTCCTGCTGTGCCCGGGCGTCTCGAGGGAACCTGGGCTGCCAGGGCTGCGTGTCCTCGAGGCCGTCTTCGTCGATTCGATCCTCGAACCAGACTGGCGGAACCTCGGCCTCGTCAGCCGGGGTCTCGCGTTGGCCGTCGATCGCCTCGTGAACCTCGACCGGTCGCTCGTCCTCGGCCGCTCGCGCGTCCTCGGCCGCTGGCGGCGGAGAGATTGGCTGGGCGGTCTCGAGCTCGTGATCGAGGGCGTGGTGCATCATCTCGACGCGCGGGATGCGCACCGTCTCGTGCACGTTGCCCTGCGGGAGGAAGCCGTCGCTGTTCGCAGCGCTCGGGGCTGCTGTGCCCTGGTCGGGGCCCAGCTCACCGGCGCTCGGCCCGCCCGCCTGCGGCTGCTCGTCGACGCCGTGGGGCGCATCCGCCTTGAGCCGGTCGGTCAGCTCGTCTTCGCCGGGCGCGAGCTCGCCGACGTCACCGGTCTCGACGAGGCTGCCGTCAGGTGAGACGCGAAGCGGGAAGACCCCGTCGATGTCGATGGTTCGCAGGTCGATCACGATCTGCTCGCGGGTCGCGCGGTCGACGACGCGGGTCATGATCTCGCTGCGGAGCTCGTCGGCGTCGGCCGCGATGATGCGCTCGACTGCGGCGCCTTCCCGAATCTCGCCGACTCCGTCGCGACGGATCAGCACCTCCAGTGCGAGGACGCCCGGTTCGGCAGTGGTCATTGCAGCTCTTCTCACTTCAGGAGGTCGACGGAACGAATCCCAGACTGACAACGCTATCGCGTTCCGCCTCGAGGTCGGCGACCGTGGCCGCGAGGCGCGTCCGCACCAGCTCGCCGAGTTCGAGCCCCTGCACGACCTCCCATTCGCCGCCGTTCGAGGTCACGGGGACCCCCGCGACGAGGCCCTCGGGAATCCCGTAGTCGCCCCTCGACGGCAGCGCGGCCGTGGTCCAGGTGCCTTCCGGCGTGCCGAGTACCCAGTCGCGCATATGGTCGACAGCGGCGGATGCGGCCGATGCGGCGGACGATGCTCCCCGTGCCTTGATGATCGCGGCGCCGCGGGTGGCGACGGTCGTGACGAACTCGTCGTCGATCCACGCGTCGTCGGCGATGCGCTCGCGAATCGACATGCCGCCGATCGTTCCGTGGTCGACGTCGGGCACCTGCGTGTTCGAGTGGTTGCCCCAGACGTGGATGCGCGAGACCTCCCCCGCGCCGACGCCAGCCTTGGCAGCCAGCTGCGCGATCGCTCGGTTGTGGTCGAGGCGCATCATCGCCGTGAAGCGCTCGGCCGGCAGGTCGGGCGCGGCCGCACGCGCGATCGCGGCGTTGGTGTTGGCCGGGTTGCCGACGACGAGCACGCGGACGTCGTCGGCGGCGCGCTCGCCGATCGCTCGCCCCTGGGGCGCGAAGATGCCGCCGTTGGCTTCGAGCAGGTCGGCGCGATCCATGCCATCGCGCCTCGGCATGGAGCCGACGAGGAGCGCGATGTTCGTGCCATCGAAGGCTGCGTCGGCGTCGTCGAACACGTCGACCGAGCCGAGCAGCGGGAAGGCTCCATCAGCCAGTTCCATCGCCGTTCCCTCCGCGGCCTTCACGGCCTGCGGGATCTCGAGGAGCCGCAGCTCGACCGGGGTGTCGCCCAGCATGGCGCCGGATGCGATGCGGAAGAGGAGCGCGTAGCCGATGTTCCCGGCGGCTCCCGTGACGGTGATGCGAACTGGCGAGGTGCTCATGCCCCCACCCTATTCGCCGCCGCCGACGCAGCAGCCCCGCACCCTGTGGAGACAGGATGCGGGGCTGCTGAGGTACGGCCGGTGCGGGCCGGAGAGCGCGAGCTACGCGGCCAGGCGTGCAGCCAGGTTCTGCGCGATCGAGTCCATGAACTCATCGGTCGTCTGGTACGGCGTGCCCTCGCCGACGAGCGCCGCGAGGTCCTTCGTCATCTTGCCCGACTCAACGGTCTCGATGACGACCTCTTCGAGCGCCTGCGAGAAGTCGATGAGCTCCTGGTTGCCGTCGAGCTTGCCGCGGTGCGCGAGGCCGCGCGTCCAGGCGTAGATCGAGGCGATCGGGTTCGTCGAGGTGGGCTTGCCCTGCTGGTGCTGGCGGTAGTGACGCGTGACGGTGCCGTGCGCCGCCTCGGCCTCGACGACCTTGCCGTCTGGGGTCGTGAGGACGCTCGTCATGAGGCCGAGCGAGCCGAAGCCCTGAGCGACCGTGTCGGACTGGACGTCGCCGTCGTAGTTCTTGCAGGCCCAGACGTAGCCGCCTTCCCACTTGAGCGAAGCCGCGACCATGTCGTCGATGAGGCGGTGCTCGTACGTGATGCCCGCAGCGTCGAACTTCTCCTTGAACTCAGCCTCGAAGACCTCCTGGAAGATGTCCTTGAAGCGTCCGTCGTACTTCTTGAGGATCGTGTTCTTCGTCGAGAGATACACGGGGTAGCCGCGCGAGAGCCCGTAGTTGAGGGACGCACGAGCGAAGTCGGTGATCGACGCGTCGAGGTTGTACTGCACCTGGGCGATGCCGTCGCCGGGCGAGTGGAAGACCTCGAACTTCTGCGGCTCGGAGCCGTCGTCGGGCGTGAACTCGACCGTGAGCTTGCCCTCGCCCGCGAAGCGGAAGTCGGTGGCCCGGTACTGGTCGCCGAATGCGTGGCGGCCGACGATGATGGGCTTGTTCCAGCCCGGCACGAGGCGCGGGATGTTGGAGATGATGATGGGCTCGCGGAAGATGACGCCGCCCAGGATGTTGCGGATGGTGCCGTTCGGGGAGCGCCACATCTGCTTGAGGCCGAACTCCTCGACGCGTGCCTCGTCGGGGGTGATCGTCGCGCACTTGATGCCGACGCCGTGCTTCTGGATCGCGTGTGCCGCGTCGACCGTGATCTGGTCGTCGGTTTCGTCGCGCTTCTCGATGCCCAGGTCGTAGTACTCGAGGTTCACGTCGAGGTACGGGTGGATGAGCGTGTCTTTGATCTTCTGCCAGATGATTCGGGTCATCTCGTCGCCGTCGAGCTCGACGACCGTTCCCTCGACCTTGATCTTCGCCATAAAGTCCTCCTTCTGCGCGCGGTTTGCCTACAGCCTACCGGGGCTGCATTCGGAGGAATACTCAGAGGGAGCGCTACTCTGCATCCATGAGCGAGCTGTATATCGAAGAGCTGTCCGCCGACAACATCGTCGCCGCCAACACGCTCACGCTGAAACCAGGCCAGGAGGCGTTCGTCGCGCCCGTTTCCCACTCGATCTCGGAGGCGTACGTCAATCAGTCGACGTCGTGGCCGAGGGTTGTAGTGCTCGACGGCCGCGTCGTCGGGTTCATCATGGCGAACTTCGATGAGGACGCCGACGACGAGCTGTTCCGAGCCACGATCATGCGCATGAACGTCGACGCCGACTACCAGCGCCGTGGCGTCGGGTCGTTCGCCGTGAAGGCAGTCCTCGACGAGGCCGCGCGCCGCGGGTTCGACAAGGTGACGACCATCTGGGAAGAGGGCGACCTGGGGCCGGGAGACTTCTTCCGCAGCCTCGGCTTCGTGGTCACCGGTGAGACCCAGTACGGCGAGACCGTCGGCGAGCGCGAGCTCGACGGGCACGGCACCGGTTCGCTGTAAAGCGGTTCCACCAGGATCGCTGCCCGGCGTTTCGCCGTCTCGCAGGCACGCGAGAGGGAGAAGCGCCGGGCAGCGATCGGGGATGCGGGGTGCGGCTGGGTTAGTAGGCGCGGGCTGAGAGGCAGGTCACGCCGCCCTCGAGCTTCTCGAACTCCGAGATGTCGAGGGTGACGACGTTGTAGCCGAGGCGCTTCACGAGCTTGGCCGTCTCCGGGGCTGCGGCTGAGACGAGCACCGTCTCGGCGTCGAGGGGCAGGATGCTCGCGCCCAGCAGCTCCGGGGCTTCGACGTAGCCGCCGAAGAGGGACGGCTGCTCGAGGGCGGGCGTCCACGCGATGATGGTGCCATCGGGGAGCGCGGTCGCGACGGACTTGAGGTGCAGAGCGCCGGTGATGGGCACCGCGACGACCCGGTAGCCAAGGTCAAGGGCGATCTCGCGGAGCGCGCGGATGCCCTCGGCATTCGTGCGCGTGGATGCCCCGACGTAGACGGTGTCGCCCGCGAGGAGCACGTCGCCGCCGTCGAGGGTGCCGGGTGCCTCGATCTCCATGGTCACGAACTCGGTCTCGGCCAGCGCGGCCCGGACCCCGGGGAGCTCGGCGCGGCGCGCGGCGGCTCCGCTTCGGCCCAGGATCGCGACCTCGCCGAGCACAACAACCTGGTCCTCGGTGAAGACGGAGTCAGGCATGGTCTCGGCCGCCGGAACCTCGCGGGTCTCCCAGCCGTGCTCGTCGAGCAGTCCGACGTACGCCTCCCACTGCTCGTTCGCGCGGTCGCGATCGACCTCGGCCCGCTCCTGGAACGTGAGTTGCGCATCCTGCGGGTTCGCCGCTGGAATGCGCACGAGCGCGAGCTTGGTGCTCGACTCGGCGAAGCGGCGCAGCTCCCCCGCGTGCGCCACGCGGGTCGACACGTCCCTGAGCATGTCCGCGACCTGTCGGCGGAACAGGACGGGCCCGATGATCGCCGTGTACACCGTGCCCGCGACGAGGAACACGAAGTTCAAGCCGAAGAACTCGGTGAAGATCGCCGCCCAGGTCTCGCCGGTGAACTCGGCGCCGCCCGTGCCGAGCCGGACGACGTAGCCGACCGTGCCGGCGACGATCGTGAGCACGAATCCTGCGATCGCCGCGATCCACCAGTTGCGTAGCCAGCCAAGCCAGCCCACGAGCGTGACGAGCACGAGCAACACCAACACGGGCAGCGCGTAGAAGTCGAACGTGTCGGTGAGCGTCGTGAGCGGCGACAGAACAAGCGTGAGGTCACGCTCGTTCATGACGACGAGGCACGTCAGGAGCGTCGCCAGCGCGACCCCCATCGCGGCGACGAGCGCCGCGTTGAAGCGCGTGCCTCCGTCGAGCTCGCTGACGCGGGTGACCGGCTGGGGGTTCTTGGTGCTCAATTGCTGCTCTCGTGTGGTCGGGTGCGGCCCGGGAATGGGACGCGGCTGCGCCGATCGGCGCGGATCAGTGGAAGAAGTGGCGCTCGCCAGTGAAGTACATGGTCACGCCAGCCTTCGTGGCCGCCGCGATGACCTCTTCGTCGCGAATGGAGCCACCCGGCTGCACGACGGCGCTGACGCCCGCCTCCAGCAGCACCTCGAGGCCGTCTGCGAAGGGGAAGAACGCGTCAGACGCGGCAACCGACCCGGGAGCCCGCTCCCCCGCGCGCGAGACGGCGAGGTGGCAGGAGTCGACGCGGTTGACCTGGC
The DNA here is from genome assembly GCF_049707175.1 of Pseudoclavibacter helvolus. Lineage (GTDB taxonomy): Bacteria > Actinomycetota > Actinomycetes > Actinomycetales > Microbacteriaceae > Pseudoclavibacter > Pseudoclavibacter helvolus_A. The sequence continues at coordinate 249,015 of NZ_JBNAFM010000001.1, forward strand.
CCATGCCCACGCCGACGGATGCGCCGTCGGCCGCGAGCAGGATGGCGTTGGACTTCACTGCGCGGCAAGCGCGCCAGGCGAACTCGAGGTCTGTGACGGTCTGGCCGGCGGCCGGCTCGCCCGCGACAAGCGTCCATCCCTCGACGAGCGAGGCGTTCGGCTCGAAGCGGTCGGCGCTCTGCACGAGGAAGCCGCCGGAGATCTGGCGCACCTCGCGCTCTTCCTGAACGGGGTCGGCCGGCAGCTGCAGCAGGCGAATGTTCTTCTTCGCGCGGAGCACCTCGAGCGCCTCCGGGGCGAAGCTCGGGGCGATGACGACCTCGGTGAAGATCTTGGCGAGCGTCTCGGCCATCTCGAGCGAGACCTCACGGTTCGCCGCAACCACGCCGCCGTACGCGCTGACGGGGTCGCAGGCGTGCGCACGGCGGTGTGCTTCAGCGATGGCCTCTGCGGGCGCGAGGCCCTCCGGGGCGACGGCGATGCCGCACGGGTTGGCGTGCTTGATGATCGCGACAGCCGGCGCCGTGTGGTCGTACGCCGCGCGCAGGGCCGCATCAGCGTCGACGTAGTTGTTGTACGACATCTCCTTGCCGTGCAGCTGGTCAGCCTGCGCGATGCCTCGCCCGTCCGCCCGTCCGTAGACGGCGGCCACCTGGTGCGAGTTCTCGCCGTAGCGCAGCGTCGCGAGCTGCGTGCCCTCGATCGTGAGCGAGCTCGGAAGCGCGGGCGACGCATCCGCCGCCCCATCGTCGCCTGCCGTCTGCTCGCCCTCGACCTCTGCGATGTGCGAGACGAACCACGCGCCGACCGCCTGGTCGTAGCTCGACGTGTGCTGGAAGGCCGCGGCCGCGAGCGCGCGACGCGTCGCGAGCGTCACGCCCCCGCCCTGGATCTCCTCAAGCACCTTGCCGTAGTCGCTCGGCGACGTCACGATCGTGGCGTTCGCGAAGTTTTTGGCGGAAGCGCGCACGAGCGCAGGCCCGCCGATGTCGATCTGCTCGATGATCGCGGGCGCATCCGCACCCGACGCCACGGTTTCGACGAACGGGTACAGGTTCACGACGATCAGCTCGAACGGCGCGATGCCGAGCTCCTCGAGCTGACGGACGTGGTCGGCGATGCGTCGGTCGGCGAGGATGCCAGCGTGCACGCCCGGGTGCAGCGTCTTGACGCGGCCGTCGAGCGACTCGGGGAAGCCGGTCACCTGTTGCACATCGGTGACGTCGTGGCCCGCCTCGCGGATGGCCTTCGCGGTCGACCCCGTCGAGACGATCTCGACCCCCGCGGCCTTCAGGCCCGCGGCGAGCTCGATGAGGCCGCTCTTGTCGCTCACGGAGACGAGCGCGCGCTTCGGTTCGATGCGCTCGAGAGTGGACAGCGGGCCGTGGGAGGCGGGGGTACTCATGCGGTGGCTCTTTCCTCAAGTGAGATGGTGCCCGAGGCGACGCCTCTGACGGTGTCTTCCAGCAGACGGCGCTCCACGACCTTGATTCGGCCGTGCAGCAGCTCCTCGGTGTCACCGGGGAGCACGGGGATGCGGACGCGATCGATGATCGGCCCGGTGTCGACGCCGTTGTCGACGATGATGATGGAAGCCCCGGTCTCGGCTGCGCCGGCCTCGAGCGCGTCGCGCACGGCGTGCGCCCCAGGGAACTCGGGCAGGTACGCGGGATGCGTGTTCAGCAGCCGCGGGGCGAGCGCATCGACCACCGCTGGCGGGACGAGGCGCATGAAGCCGGAGAGCAGCGTGAGGTCTGGCTCGAAGCTCCGAATCTGTGCGAGCAGCGCTGCACCCCACGCGTCCCGGTCCGCGAAGTCCTTCGGACGCACCACGAACGATGGGATGCGGAACTCCTCGGCGAGCGCGAGTCCGGCGGCCTGCGTGTCCGCGCCGATGGCGACGATCTCGGCGTCGATGGGCGACTCGGCGTCTGCGGAGATCCGGAGTGTCTCGAGCAGCGCACGCAGGTTTGAACCGGCGCCGGAGATGAGGACAACGACCTTGAGCACCGGGTCAGTCTAGTCGAGTGGGCATTCGAGTCGTCTCGCGAGAGACCATTCGATGGGTGGCTCAGTCGTCGAGGTCGATGTCGGCGTAGATGTCCGGCTCATCGTCGTAGCGCGGATTCTCGACCTTGAGGCGTTTCGCGCGCCGGATCTCAGAGGTCTGCCGCTCGGCCGGTGCGTCCTCCGAACGCACCTCGAGCGCCGTCCCCGGTTTCTGTTCCTTCTCGCCCGGATCCTCGAAGCGCTTCGAGACCGCGTCGGCAACCCACGGCCGCTCATCGGCACTGTCGCGAGCCGAGCGGCGCTTCGATCCCCGCGGGCTGGGGGCAACCGCCGTCTTGCTCGGCGGCTTCGTGCGGTCGGGGGCGGGGTCGACTGCACGAGGGCGAGGCGATGACGTCGACGCGCCGCGATCCGTGCGAGCAGCCCGATCCTTGCGAACAACCTCCGCCTCGTCGTCTCCGGCGTCGTCCTCGTCACGCTGCTCGGAAGAGAGCGGCACAAGTGCCCCGACCAGTGCACCGAGCGCCAGCGTGCCGAAGGCACTCGCCCCCGTGAGCAGCGGAAACGGCCCCACGTCCGCGAGACGGCCCGGCCCCACGGAACCACCCGCAGCGAGGGCCAGCACGCCAATCGCGACCGCAGCCGCGCCCGCCGCCACCAACGACACCGAAACCCGAGACCACACGCCACCCGCAGCACCGGCCGGGGCGTGCATCCGCACCCCCACCATCGCCACGAGACCGACAAGCACAGGAACCGCGATGACCGAGATCGCAAGGAACGGCGGGGATGCGGGGATCGCGCCGAGCAACGGAACCACCGGCAGTGGCCCCACCAGCGTCTCCATCGGCGTCACCTGCGAACCCGTGCCGATCGCGAAGCCGGTGCCGAGCATCCACGCCGCCGACCAGACCACGCCGTTGAAGACCACCACCAGCTGGCTCACACCAACGACGACCGCGCTCGTCACGTCGAGCGGCAGCGACTGGAACAGCGCCAGGATGCTCGCGAGACCCACCACGACGGCGATCACCAGCAACACCGCGCCAGCACCGAGCACCCCCGCGACCATGATGCCCGCCGCCCGCATCCCCTGCGCGAAGAGACCCCTCCCCTGCTCCCCCAGGCTCGACGCTGCCGAATCGAACGGCGCGACCTGCCAGCCCCTCGCCCCGACAAACGCGCTGAGCAGGAAGATGATCGCTCCCACGACCGCCGTCTGCACGACGCCGATCGTGAGACCGCCGGCGCTCCCCGCGAGCGAGACGCCTACGGCGCAGGCCGAGAAGACCGCCGTCGTGAAGAGAAGGCCTGGCCAGATCAGATCGGATCCTGCGCGGATGCGCGCGCCCGTCACATGCGCGAGCCACACCGTGAGCATCGTCAGGCCAAGCGGCACAATACGCAGGGTGAACTCGACGGCAGCGCTGCCCGCCGGCAGCAGCCCCGAACTCGGCTCGATGACCGCCCCGACCGAACCGCCGAGCGACAGGGCCCAAATGGCCGCCGCGTACTGGAAGCCCGCCGCGAAATCACTCCCGAACCCCGAGGTCGCGAGCTGCACTGCGACGACCGCGATGAGCGGTACGCCGAGGCCGACCGCGGCCGCGACGAGCGCGTCGACGGCCGAGTACAGGTACGTGATGGGGCGAGGCATAGCACCCCGACGATAGCCGCTAACCTGCCGGAATGACTGGATCAACAGGCCCGCACGAGATGACCGACATCCGCGCCGCGATCGACCAGCTCGACGCCCAGATCGTCGCGCTCATCGGTCAACGCCAGCGTTGGGTCGAGCGCGCCGCCGTCGCCAAGCGCGGCCAGGATGCAGGCGCCGTACGAGCACCAGCACGCGTCGAGCAGGTGATTGGCAAGGTCCGCTCGCTTGCCGAGTCGGCCGACGCGTCCCCTGGAGTAGTCGAAGCGACGTACCGAGCGATGATCGATACCTTCATTGAGCTCGAACTCCGCGAGCACGGCAGCGGCGAGCCCCGCGCAGGGTCGGGGGCTGGGTCGAAAGCTGGGTCGAAAGCTGACCAATGACAGTGCAATATCGGCGCGAATCGACGCCAGAAGGCAGCATCTGCTCGAAATCGCACTGATATTGGTCACGCGCAGCGGCAGTAGCTGCGCGGGCCCGTCGCATCGCGCTGCCCGGTGCCGGCCTCAGCGTTCGAGGAGCTGCTGGAACGGACCGCACGCGTGGCGCAGCCGTTTGGGCGAGCCGGCCTCGACGATCCGGCCCGCGTCGATGACGAGGACTCGGTCGGTGTCGTCGAGCGTGTCAAGCCGGTGGCTGATCTCCAGAATGCTGCGCCCGGACGCCCAGTCGGCGAGCCGAGTGCGCACGGTCTGCTCGGTCGCGGCGTCGAGTGCGCTGGTCGCCTCGTCGAGCACCAACAGCTCTGGGCCGGTGAGGACAGCGCGCGCGAGTGCGACCCGCTGGCGCTGCCCGCCGGAGAGTCCCCCGCCACGTTCGCTGACCGGTGTGTCGAGTCCGCGCGGCTGACCGCGCACCCACTCGTCGAGGGCTGCCACTCGCAGCGCCGCGAAGATCTCGTCGTCGCTTGCCTGCGGCTTGCCGAGGCCGACGTTGTGCCGAATGGTGCCGCCGGTGAGGTAGGGGCGCTGGGAGACGAGGGCTGTGCGGATGCGCAGCTCGTCGAGCGGGATGCGCGGCAGCGGCTCGAGGGGCCCGCCTGGCCCGCGACGCAACGACACCGAGCCGACATCCGGGTCCCAGAAGCGCAGTGCGAGCGACGCAATGGTCGATTTGCCGCTTCCGGACGGGCCGACGACGGTGAGGTGCTCGCCGGCCCGGAGCTCGAAGGAGACGTCCTCGAGCACGACTCGGCCCCGCGCGGCGCCGCTCCCTGAGTCGACACCGGCGTCGACGCCGGCCGGGTAGGCGAAGGTGACGCCCTCGAACGAGAGGGCGAGCGGATGCGCAGGCTGCGCTCCCTGCGTACGCCCGGCCGACGGGTGCGCACTGGGCTCTGCGCGCGCATCCGTCACCAGTGGAGGCCGCTCCATGACCGCGTAGAGGCGGGCCGCGCTCGCGAACGAGGCGTTGAGGTCGGTGACGAAGCTCTCCACTGCTCGGGTGGGGACGAAGAGTCCGACTGCGACGGCAAGCGCGACGACGAGCTGCGACCAGCCGAGGTCTCCGTCGGCGACGCCGGCGCTGCCGACGACGAGTGCGGCGAGCACCGACCCCCACTGCAGCACGAGCACGAGCGCGCCTCGCAGCGCGGAGATGCGGGCCGCCGCCGATGACGACTGTGCTCCGTCCTCGCCGCGCGCATCCATGTCGTCGAGGCGAGCTGTGCCGTGCTCGAAAGCGAGCACCTCTCGGATGCCCCGCACGGAATCGCTCACGTGCTGTGCGATGACGCCCTTCGCGGCGACCGCCTGCTGGGACGCGCGCCAGCTCGACGCGCCGCCGAGGGCGGGCACGACGAGCACCACCAGCACCACGAACGGGACGATGGCGAGTGCCAGGGCTGCTCCCTGCGTCACCCCGAGCCAGGTCAGCGCGATGGCGGGCACCAGCACTGCGGAGATCGCGGGCGGAGCCGTGTGCGCGAAGAAGACCTCGACTCGGTCGATGTCGCGGGTGGCTCGCTCGCTCAGCTCACCACTGCCGGCGCCCTCCGTGGCAGCGGGCGCCTGGGGCGCGAGACGTTCGTAGAAGAGGTTCCGGAGGCGGGCCAGCGCCGCGAAAGCGACGAAATGTCCGCTGAACTGCTCGAGGTAGCGGAGCACGGCCTTGGCCAGAGCGAGGACCACCATCGCCCAGATCATGGTGCCGAGCGGCACGGTTCCAGCGACGCCGAGCACCGCGACGACAAGGATCGCGATCCCCGCGAGCTGCCCCACGACCCGCAGTACGGTCGCGAGCGCCAGCGGCCAGAGGAGCGGGGCGGTCTGCCGGAGCAGCCACGCGACGAGCTGAGGCCGGTTTGGCACGCCGGGCGCTGCCGTCGTCGGCCCAGCAGGGGGGTTCCGTGTGAGGCTCACCGGCGTTCCTCCGGTCCGCGAGTCGAGTCTGGGTCGTGCGCATGCACTCGCTGCGCGCCGGCGTCTGTGTGCGCGCGAGGAGCACCGGGAGCACCAGAACCAGCACCAGCCAGATCGATGACCCTGTCGGCGGCCAGGATGCTCGTGGGGCGGTGCGACACCATGACGACCGTGCGGCCTTCGGCCAGCCGCGCGAGGGCGTTCGTGATGAGTCGTTCTGAGCGTAGGTCGACTTGGGCTGTCGGTTCGTCGAGGAGCAGCACGTCGGCGTCGCGGAGGAAGGCTCTGGCGATCGACACACGCTGCGCCTGCCCGCCCGAGATGGCCAGGCCGCTCTCGCCGACCTGCGTCGCGAGACCGTTCGCGGAGCGTTCGAGGTCGGCGCGGAGCTCAGCTGCCTCGAGTGCCGCCCACAGTTCCTCGTCGCTGGCGTCCGGCCGCGCGACTCGCAGGTTGTCGGCGACGGTCCCGGTGAAGAGGAAGGTACTCTGCTCGACGACGGCGAGCGCGGCGCGGGCCTGTGGGCTGCCGGCCGGGGCTCCGCCGACCAGCACGGTGCCTGCGCGGGGCGTGAGTAAGCCCTGGGCCAGCGTGAGCAGCGTCGATTTGCCGGATCCGCTCGGTCCGGTGATGACCACCCGCTCACCGGTCTCGATACGGAGCGAGTAGTCGGTAAGGACTGGCCGTGCCTGGTCGTAGCCGGCCGTCACGCCGCGCAGCTCGAGGGCCGGGCGGGTGCCGCCAGGCGTCGCCGGAGCGTCGGCCGAGGCTGTGTCGGCAGCTGGCTTGCCCGGACGTGTCGCGATGGCCGCGCTGAGCTCGCGCTCAGCGTTTCGTCCGGTCAGGCCGATGTAGAAGAACTGCCCGACGATGTCGACGGGACCGGTGAGGAGTGTCGAGAGCAGCACCAGGGCCGCGGCCTGCCCCGGCGTGATCGCGCCGTCCCCGAGTCGCCAGACGGCCAGTGCTGCGGCGCCCGTGATCATGGCAAGCGAGAAGACTGCGTCGACGGCCAGGATCAGCACCTGGTTGCCGGCGAGCAGCCGCATGACCCGGCGCCGGTTCTGCTCGCCTCGAGCCCGGAGCTCTTCGCCGGTGCGCGTGACCGCGCGGTTGAGTGTGAGCGTCGTGAGGCCCTGGATGGCGCTGAGGAAGGCGGCGGAGAGCTGGCCCGCGCTTCGCCGGTAGGCGCCGGTCGACGACCGGAAGGCGCGTTGGACCCCGATGATGATCGCGGGGATGAGCGGAACGAGCAGCAAAAGCAGCCCGGCGGTGAGCGGGTCGATGGCGACCGCGATGACGGCGAGCACCAGGAGCGGCGTGGTGAGCGACGCGACGATCGGGCCGAGGAAGCCGGCCCGGTACGCAGATGCGCGTTCGACGGATGCGGTTGCGGTGTTGACAAGGGAGCCGGTGCGTTCCCGGCCGAGGGCGAGGGGGCCAACGTGGAAGAGCTGCCGGATGAGGAGCCGCCGGAGCGCGCGTTCCGTCGTGCTCTTGCTGCGCTGCACGAGCAGGGTCGAAGCTGCGGTGGCGGCGGCGCAGCCGACGACCAGCGCCGCCATGAGCGCGATGATGCTGGGTTCCGGGGTCTCCCCCGCAAGGACACCGTCGAGCACGCCGCCAACGAGGAGGATGACGCCGGCCAAAGCCAGCGCCTGCAGCCATCCGAGGAGCAGCGGGGCGCCGATCCGGGACTTGGGGGTGGCGGCGACGACTCGTCGGTCGAGCGCGACGGATGCGGCGCCCGGGTGCCCGGACGGACGACCTCCGGGGTGACCTCCGGGGCGGCCGCCCTGCTGGCTGCCGGGATGCCCGCCAGTTTGCGCGGCTGGAGGACCGCCGGGTCGCGTGGCGGAGTGCTCGGGCGGTCGTGCGGGGGCCGACTCGGGTCGAGGCACGTGCATCCTGTCTCAGGTCTCCGACCGCTGGCGCATGACCGGCGGCGTGGGTTTGGGCTGAGACGAATGGGCTGCAGCCCGTGTTGCCACGGGGCTGCAGCCCACTTCGTCGTGTGCAGGGCGGTGAGCCCTGCGGCGGTTCTCGGGCGCCTCGCGGCACCCCGCTGCCCGTTAAAGGGCGGCGTAGACCTCGCGGAGGAGGTTGGCGGTCTCGGTGGGCGTGGTGCCGACACGAACGCCGGCTGCCTCGAGTGCTTCCTTCTTCGCCTGCGCGGTACCCGCGGAGCCGGTGACGATGGCGCCTGCGTGGCCCATGGTCTTGCCTTCGGGGGCGGTGAAGCCGGCGACGTAGCCAACGACGGGCTTCGTGACGTGCGCCTTGATGTACTCGGCCGCACGCTCCTCGGCGTCGCCGCCGATCTCGCCGATCATGACGATCGCCTTCGTGTCGGGGTCAGCCTCGAACGCCTCGAGGGCGTCGATGTGCGTCGTTCCGATGACGGGGTCGCCGCCGATGCCGATGGCGGTCGAGATGCCGAGGTCGCGGAGCTCGTACATCATCTGGTAGGTGAGCGTGCCCGACTTCGACACGAGGCCGATGGGGCCTGCACCGGTGATGTTCGCGGGCGTGATGCCGGCGAGCGACTTCTCGGGCGAGATGATGCCGGGGCAGTTCGGGCCGATGAGGCGCGTCTTGCCGACGCTCTGCGCGTGCGACCAGGCCTCGGAGGAGTCCTTCACCGGGATGCCCTCGGTGATCGCCACGGCGAGCGGGATCTCAGCGTCGACCGCTTCGATGATGGCGCCCTTGGCGAAGGCCGGCGGCACGAAGATGACGGTGACGTTCGCCCCGGTCGCCTCCATGGCTTCCTTCACGGTGCCGAAGATGGGGAGTTCCTTGCCGGCGAGCTCAATGGTCTGGCCGGCCTTGCGCGGGTTGGTGCCGCCGACGACGTTGGAGCCGGCTTCGAGCATGCGCGTGGCGTGCTTGGAGCCCTCCGAGCCGGTGATGCCCTGAACGATGATCTTGGAGTTCTCGTCGAGGAAGATCGACATTGTTGTTCCTTCTCTGCTTTTCTTCGGGCGGCTCAGGCGCGGGCGGCGAGTTCGGCGGCCTTGTCGGCTGCTTCGTCCATGGTGGCGACGACGGTCACGAGGGGGTGGTTTGCCTCGGCGAGGATGCGGCGACCCTCTTCGACGTTGTTGCCGTCGATGCGGACGACGATCTGCTTCGTCGCGGCGTCGCCGAGCGTGTTGAGAGCGCCGACGATGCCGTTGGCGACGGCGTCGCACGAGGTGATGCCACCGAAGACGTTCACGAAGACCGACTTGACCTGCTCGTCGCCGAGGATGACGTCGAGTCCGGCAGCCATGACCTCAGCGGATGCTCCGCCTCCGATGTCGAGGAAGTTGGCCGGCTTCTGGCCGCCGTGGTTCTCGCCTGCGCCTGCGACGACGTCGAGCGTCGACATGACGAGCCCCGCGCCGTTGCCGATGATGCCGACGGAGCCGTCGAGCTTCACGTAGTTGAGGTCGTGCGCCTTGGCCTTGACCTCGAGCGGGTCGAGTCCGCCTGCGGCCTCTGCGAGCGCAACGTGGTCCTCGTGACGGAACTCAGCGTTCTCGTCGATGGTGACCTTGCCGTCGAGGGCGACAATGTCGCCACCCTTGGTGAGCACCAGCGGGTTGACCTCGACGAGCGTCGCGTCTTCCTGGCTGTAGACCTCGTAGAGCTTCACGAAGACGTCGGCGACCTTGGCGACGAGTTCCTCGGGGAAGTTCGCCGCGCGTGCGATCTCCTCGGCCTTGGCTGCGTCGATGCCGCGGATGGGGTCGACGGCGACGCGCGCGAGTGCCTCGGGCTTCTCGACGGCGAGCTGCTCGATCTCCATACCGCCCTCGACGCTCGCCATGGCGAGGTACGAGCGGTTGGCGCGGTCGAGGAGCACGGAGAAGTAAAACTCCTGGTCGATGTCAGCGCCCTGCGCGATCATGACCTTCTCGACGATGTGGCCCTTGATGTCGAGGCCGAGGATGGCCTCTGCGGCGGTGTACGCCTCATCCGGGGTCTTCGCGAGCTTGACGCCGCCGGCCTTGCCGCGGCCGCCCGTCTTCACCTGCGCCTTGACGACGGTCACGCCGCCGATCTTCTCGGCTGCGGCCTTCGCCTCCTCGGGCGTGTAGGCCACGAGTCCCTGGAGAACTGGAACACCGTGGGCGTCGAATACATCTCGCGCCTGGTACTCAAAGAGATCCACGTTTCATCCCATCCGCGACGCGTCGTCGCGTTCGTTCGCCCGAGCCTTCGGATTCTCGCGCTCGAGCCTTCAGAATTTGCAGAGCGGACCGCATCGCCGGCAGGCAGTGTGTGCCCGCCGCCCGGCAAAACACGTCCGTCGTCCAGCCTAGTGCCCGCGCGGGCCTCAGTTGGTCAGCTTCTCGATCGGGGCGAGCTTCACGAGCAGCTTCTTCCGGCCCGCGCTGTCGAAGTCGACCTCCGCGATGCGCTTCGCCTCGCTGCCGAGGATGGCGCGCACGGTGCCCTCGCCAAAGTCGACGTGCTTGATGCGGTCTCCCGCGATGAGCTCCATGCCGCTGTTGTCGCGCATCTGGCCCGTGACCTCGTTGATCCATTTCTGCTTGGGCTTGGCCTTGGGTGCGGTCTCGCGCCCCGCATCCGAGTCGCGGAAGCGGACCGCGCTCGAGAAGCCGGCGTTGCCGGCGTCGGATGAGCTCCTGCCGTAGCCGCCCGCCGTGCCGTACCCCTCGCTGCCGAGCGGCTTGCGGGCCGAGCCGACGGAGCGCTGCGGGAAGCCGCCACCAGCGGAACCTGGCGAAACCCGCCACTCGATGAGCTCCGCCGGAATCTCCTGCAGGTAGCGGCTCGGGAGCGAGGGGGCCGTCTCGCCGAACTGCGAGCGCATCATGGCGAGCGAGAGATGCAGGCGCTTGCGGGCCCGGGTGATGCCGACGTAGAAGAGACGTCGCTCCTCGGCGGGCCCGCCCGGTTCGTCCGCGGCGATGCGATGCGGCAGCAGCTCCTCTTCGACGCCGGTGATGAAGACCGAGTCGTACTCGAGCCCCTTCGCGGTGTGGAGGGTCATGAGCACGACAGCGCCAGATTCGTCGACGAGGTCGTCGGCGGCGGCGACCAGCGCCACGTCGGTGAGGAAGTCGATGACGGAGCCGCCGGCGTTGTTCTTATCGAACTCGGCCGCGACCGAGATGAGCTCCTCGACGTTCTCGGCCCGGGCCTCGTCTTGGGGGTTGCCCGTCTGCAGCAGCTTCTCGAGGTAGCCGGTGCCCTTGACGATCGTCTTAAGCGTCTGGCTGACCGTCTTGCGACCGGTCGGCGAGTCGATGTCGAGTCCCGCCGTCGCGTCGTCGAGTAGCTTCGCGAGCTGCGCGATCGAGCCGGTGACCTTGGGCCCGAGACCGAGCTCACCCGCTCGTCGCATGGCGTCTCGGAACGTGATGCCGTGCTTGTCGGCGAAGTCCCAGATCGCGGTCTCAGTCGCCGGTCCGATCGAGCGCTTCGGGGAGTTGAGGATGCGCCTCGTCGACATCTCGTCGGCCGGGTTCACGAGGGCCGTCAGGTAGGCGATGAGGTCTTTGATCTCAGCGCGCTCGTAGAACTTCGTGCCGCCGACGAGTCGGTAGGGCACGGCCGAGCGAATGAAGATCTCTTCCAGCGCACGCGTCTGCGCGTTTGTGCGGTAGAAGACGGCCATGTCGTTGTAGCTCTGCCCGCCGTCGCGCAGTTTGTGGATCTCGTCGGCAACGAACTGAGCCTCGTCGTGCGCCGAGAACCCGGTGAAGCCGACGATCTTTGCGCCCTCGCCGCCGTCGGACCAGAGCTTCTTGTCGACCCGGTCGAAGTTGTTGCGGATCACCGCGTTGGCGGCCGAGAGGATGTTCTGCGTCGAGCGGTAGTTCTGCTCGAGCAGCACGACCTTCGCGTTCGAGAAGTCGCGTTCGAACTCGCTGATGTTGCGGATGTCGGCGCCACGGAACGCGTAGATCGACTGGTCTGAGTCGCCGACGACGGTGAGGGATGCGCCAGGGATGCCGCCGCGCTCGTCCAGCTCCATGCGCGTGTCGAGGGGCACGTGCTGCGGCTCGACGGGGCGGGTGAGTTCGCGGATGAGCGAGTACTGGGCGTGGTTCGTGTCCTGGTACTCGTCAACGAGCACGTGGCGGAACCGGCGCTGGTACTGCGCGGCGACCTCGGGGAACGCGCGGAGCATCCACACCGTCTGCGAGATGAGGTCGTCAAAGTCGAATGCGTTGGCGCGGCGCAGCGACTGCGTGTACTGCCGGTAGATGTCGAGGAACATCGCGTCGCGGGGGTCGCTCATGTTGGCCTGGCGGGCGAAGCCGTCGACATCGGTGAGCTCGTTCTTGAGCTTCGAGATGCGCGACTGGACGCTCGAGACGGTGAAGCCGAGCACGTCTGCCTCCAGCGACTTCACGATGCGCTTGATGAGCGCTTTGGAGTCGGCTGAGTCGTAGATCGTGAAGCTCGTGGTGAAGCCGAACTTGTCGGCCTCGCGCCGCAGGATGCGCACGCAGGCCGAGTGGAAGGTCGAGATCCACATGCCGTCGGCCGCACCGCCGACGATGTGCTGGATGCGCTCACGCATCTCAGCAGCGGCCTTGTTGGTGAAGGTGATGGCGAGGATCTGGCTCGGCCAGGCCTCGCGGGAGGCGATGAGACCGGCGATGCGGTGGGTGAGCACGCGCGTCTTGCCGGAGCCCGCACCTGCCACGATGAGCAGCGCGGGGCCGCGGTAGGTGACGGCTTCCTTCTGTTGCGGATTGAGTCCGTCGAGGAGGTCGTTTTCAGAGGGATCGAAGACTGGTGGCAGTAGCGTCATGACTCGTTGATTGTAGGTGCGGCCACCGACATCTCGGGGCAGCCAGAAGGGAATCACCTTGACCACGCAGCACTCCCCCGCCCGCCGATCGCTCGGCCCGGTGCTCTCCGTCTCCCCGGTCTCGCTCGGCGGCAACGTCTTCGGGTGGACCGCCGATCGCGATGCTTCGTTCGCGATCCTCGACGCCTACGTCGAGGCGGGTGGCAATTTCATCGACACCGCAGATGTCTACTCGGCCTGGATCCCCGGCAACTCCGGCGCGGAGTCCGAGACGATCATCGGCGAATGGCTTCGGTCGCGCGGTCGCCCAGAGGGGCTCGTCGTAGCGACGAAGGTCGCCCAGTTCGCCAAGCGTCCCGGGCTCAGCGCCGAGAACGTGCGCGCGGCGGTCGACGACAGCCTCGAGCGGCTCGGCGTCGAGCAGATCGACCTCTACTACGCGCATCGGGACGACCCGGAGACGCCCATCGCGGAGACGGCCGGGGTGTTCTCCGAGCTCGTCGATGCCGGCAAGATCAAGACCATCGGCGTCTCGAACTACTCCCCTGCACGCCTCCGCGAGTGGCTCTCGGCCGTCGAAAGCCACGGGCTCCACAAGCCGGCCGCGCTGCAGCCGGAGTACAACCTGCTCGAGCGCGGCATCGAGCGCGAGCTGCTTCCGCTGGCACACGAGGCCGGTATCGGCGTGGTTCCGTACTTCGCCCTGGCGCACGGCTTCCTGACCGGCAAGTACCGCAAGGGCACCGAAGTCGAATCAGCTCGCGCAAGCTCGGTCGAGCAGTACCGCACCGACCACGGCTACGCGATCGTGGATGCGGTCGCTGGCATCGCTGAGGCGCATGGCACCCAGCCCGGTACGGTCGCACTCGCCTGGCTGGCCGCGCAGCCCGGCGTCGTCGCGCCGATCGCGAGCGCCCGCACTGCCGAGCAGCTGCCGCTGATCACCGACGCATTCACGCTCGAGCTCAGCGAGGACGAACTGAAGACACTCGACCGGGTGTCCGCACGCGCGTAGCTCGCCCCGCGAGCCAGGCCCTCGACGGAGCGGCGCGGGCGACGAGGGTCCCCCATCCGGGACCACGCGTCGCTCGCGCTGCGCTGACGGCACGTGCCATCAGCGCTAGGTCCGCTGGTCGATGACCGCGCGGACCCGCGCGGGCGCATCCGCGAACACGCCGTCGACGCCCGTCCGCAGCAGACCCCGCCAATACTCCTCCGGCGCACCCGCGAGCGCGGGTGGCAGAAACTCGTCCTCGGGCCTGAGTGTCCACGTGTAGACCTCCAGGCCGCGCGCGTGGGCGCGATTGACCAGGAGGCGGCCTGCGTGCGGATGCGCGGCGCTGGCGCTGTCGGTCACCCCCAGCAGCAGGTGGCTCAGGCTGATGCCGTCAGCCCAGCGGGCTACCGCATCCAGTCCAGAATCGCTCAGGTCGCTCGCGTAGTCGCGAGCGGCCGCCCCGTCGCGGGCCATACGGTCGTATGGAGCTCCCTCGCTGTCGATGAGGTAGACCAGGTGCGCGCCGCGAGCGAAGCCGCGCCGCCGCACGTCGCGCAGCACCTCGCCCTCGAAGCTTTCGATGATGAGCCCTTCGAGCGCACCCGACCCCCAGAGGCCGGCCAGTTCCAGGTGGAGCAGCTCCGCCAGGTCGAAGCCGACGTCGCGGAACCAGCTCGCGTGCTTGAGCTCGATCACGAGCCTCGGTCGCGCTCCCGTTCGAGTGCGTTCGTCGGCCAGCAGCTCGACGAGTTCGCGGAGACGAAGCAGGGGAAACGCGCCGTCGTAGACAGTGTTGGATGGGCGGATGCTCGGGATGCGCTCGACCGCGCGCAGCGACCGCAGCTGCTCCCAGGTGAAGTCGTGGGCGAACCAGTCCGTCACCGGCCCCTCCGGAGTCGAGAGCTCGCGAGCTTCCCCGAACATCTCGACACGGTCGGCGATGTCGGTGCTCGCCCCGAGCATCGGCTCGTGCCGGACGAGCAGCACGCCGTCGCGGGTGGGCACAACGTCAGGCTCGAGCGCATCCGCCCCCTGCCGAAGCGCAAGGCGATACCCCTCGGTGGTGTGCTCAGGCAGGTCAGCGGGGGCGCCACGGTGGCCGATGAGCATCGGCGAGGTGGCGCGAGTTGGCGCGTTCACGCGCGTAGTCTGCCGCACCCCGGCGTACCGTTGGTGTCATGCGTCGAATTCGTGCGGTCTATCGTGCTGGCGGCGGTCGTGCACTGCCCCTCGTACTGGATCTCGTGCTCGTGGTGGCGTTCGCGATCATCGGTCGCATGAGCCATTCCGAAGGTGTGTCGCTTGCGGGCATCGTCACCACGGGGTGGCCTTTCGTCATCGCGCTGCTCCTCGGGTGGGTGCTCGTGACGCTCTTCCGCTGGAAGCCGTGGCGTCCATTCCCGTCTGGCCTGTTCATCTGGGTCGTGACGGTGAGCGGAGGAATGCTCTTGCGCCTGGCGATCGGCGACACCGCCGAGGTCGCCTTCATCATCGTCGCGACCATCGTGCTCGGCGCGTTCCTCCTCATCCCTCGACTTCTGCTGGGCACCGGCCGGGAAGCTCGGAGCACGCCGCATTCGGCGAAGAGCGTCCGCTGAGAGCGCACACCTCCAGGCTGAATTCACGAACTCATTCGCTAGAATCCCGGGAAACCCGTCCGAGACGGGCGACTCGACCTTCAAGACAGAACGGACTCACGGACAGCCATGGCGAATTCCGCGCTAGAACGCAACCCTTACTTCAACGGGGAGGCACGCAGGCAGCACGGCCAACAGTTCGGCCAGGCGCCCACCGCTTCCTCCTACGGTCAGCAGCCTCCCGCACCGCTCACGGCTGAGCAGCTGAACGCCCAGTTCCAGGCACCGCCGGCAAGCCCCGACCAGATGGACCGGATGTCCTATGAGGACACCATCGCGAAGACGGCTGGTCTCTTCGGCATCGTGCTCGTCGCGGCTGCCGTTGCCTGGTTCGTGCCCATGCTCATGATCATCGGTGCCATTGGCGCGCTGGTGCTCTCCCTCGTGCTGGCCTTCCAGCGTGAGCCGAAGACGGGTCTGATCTTCGCGTTCGCCGCGGCCGAGGGCCTGCTCGTCGGTGGCCTTTCCTCGATCCTCGAGGGAATGTACCCGGGCATCGCCATGCAGGCCGTGCTCGCGACGTTCTCCGTGGTTGCTGTGACGCTTGTGCTCTTCCGCTTCGGCAAGGTCCGCACGTCGCCCCGCATGACCAAGATCGTGCTTGTCGCAATGCTCGGCTACGCACTCTTCTCGCTCATCAACTTTGGCATGATGATGTTCGGCTTCGAGAGCGCCGCTGGCCCGTGGGGCATGCGCTCCATGGAGGTCTTTGGCATCCCGCTCGGCGTTATCCTCGGCATCTTCGCCGTCCTCATGGGTGCGTACATGCTGGTCATGGACTTCGAGCTCATCAAGAACGGCGTCGAGGGCGGCGCTCCCCGCAAGTTCGGCTGGATCGGCGCGTACAGCCTCGTCTCCACCGTGGTGTTCATCTACGTCGAGATCA
This sequence comes from Pseudoclavibacter helvolus, assembly GCF_049707175.1. Taxonomy (GTDB): domain Bacteria; phylum Actinomycetota; class Actinomycetes; order Actinomycetales; family Microbacteriaceae; genus Pseudoclavibacter; species Pseudoclavibacter helvolus_A. The sequence goes on from NZ_JBNAFM010000001.1 coordinate 265,343, forward strand.
TCCGCGTGCTCGCTATCCTGCGAGGCAACAACTAGCGCAAGACCCCGAGACATGAATGGCCGCTCCGTTCGGAGCGGCCATTCATGTCTCTCAGCCGTGCAGCCTGCAGCGCAGGGCGCCTAGCGGCGGGTCGGCAGCGTACGGTCGTCGAAGTCAGCCTCGTGGTCCACGTCGAGCAGGTAGAGCTCGTCTTCGCTCACGAGCTTGTTGCGCACCGCGTAGTCGACGAGCCGCGCCCGGCGGTTCGTCGCGTACGAACGCGCACCTCCTCGAAGGCCCTCGACGCCGATGCGGTCGAGCTTCTCGCACACGTTGTCGAGCTTGCGGTTGAAGGCCGTGACGGTCCACCCGAGCCGCTCCGCAGCGCGCGCGCTCGTGGGGATGTCCCCGAGCCCGTGCTCCCCTCGAAGCAGCACCGATTCGCAGAGGGCGAGGAGCAGTAGCCGCTGCGCGGGCGTGAGCGCGATGTGCGTCAGCTCGCGGCTCGCCCCTTCTGACACGGCGCCGGAGCCTGAGGGCAGGTCCATGTAGATGGGTGAGGCGGCGTGCACCCTCACTTCGTACTGACGCTCGCCAGCCGAGAAGTGGATGCTGGTGCGTTCGAACACGATGGGGAGCCGTGCGCCAGGGATGAGGCGCGCCTGGACGCGTCCCGCGCCGTCAACGACGCTCAGCGTCATGCGCGTGCCGATGTTTGACACGAACCAGAGACCGTCCTTGGCCGAGATGCGCAGCAGCTTGCGGTGCAGGAACGGGTTCGCGTCGAGTCGGATGTCGGCGTCGCGGCCGATCTCGATGTGCTCACCCGGCATCACCGAGACCCACTGGCCCTGGTACTCGACCGACAGGCCGTGCTCAGGATTCACGTCGAGCACCTGCGCGGCCGCATCCTGAAGCAACTCGTGATCGACGAGCTGTCCCGTGGACGCATCCTCACGAGGCAGTGTCGGCATGAGGCCGGTCTCGACGGGTATTTGAGGAAGTGGATCAACGGGGATTCGTGGTGCCATGTCGCGAACTCTCTGGGAGGAAACGGGGAAGCTGCAAGTCGTGGAACACCCCAACCATGCCACCACCCAGCGAGCTTCACCACCCGCGTTTTCGGCCGTAAACAGCGCTTTTTGTCCGTCCGAGCCCCGGAAATCCGCCATCCGGAAATCCGGAATCCCGACCGCCGAAACCGAAGGGTTTTCGATCTCTCAGGTTTGCCCGCTGCAACCAGGCCTTTATGCCCGGAGACATTTGCCCGGACCTTTCGACCCCTCCGAACGCCGAGTAGAGGAGGCGTCGAGGCCTCCTCCCGTACCCCGATGAAGTCTGCGCAGATTTCAGCGCCGTTGGCACAGAATGCACGAACGGGGATGCACAAAGTGCATCCCCGTTCGGCTCAGCCCGCGTTGCGAGCTACTCCCATTCGATGGTTCCCGGCGGCTTTGACGTCACGTCGAGCACCACTCGGTTCACGTCGTCGACCTCGTTCGTGATGCGGTTCGAGATGCGAGCGAGCAGGTCGTACGGCAGTCGCGTCCAGTCGGCCGTCATCGCGTCTTCACTCGAGACGGGCCGCAGCACGATCGGGTGGCCGTAGGTCCGGCCGTCGCCCTGCACGCCAACCGAGCGGACGTCGGCGAGCAACACCACTGGGCACTGCCAGATCTCGGTGTCGAGACCGGCGGCCGTCAGCTCCTGTCGCACGATCGCGTCGGCCTCGCGGAGCAGGTCGAGGCGTGCCTGCGTGACCTCGCCGATGATGCGGATGCCGAGGCCGGGGCCCGGGAACGGCTGGCGGGCGACGATGGGCTCGGGAACGCCAAGCTCACGGCCGACGGCGCGCACCTCGTCCTTGAAGAGGGTGCGCAACGGCTCGACCAGCTCGAACTGCATGTCCTCGGGCAGGCCGCCGACGTTGTGGTGGCTCTTGATGTTCGCGGTTCCGGTCCCGCCGCCCGACTCGACCACGTCCGGGTAGAGCGTGCCCTGCACGAGGAAGCGGATGCGCTCCCCCGACTCCTGCGCTTCCTTGATGAGGTCAACCTCGGCCTGCTCGAAGCTGCGGATGAACTCGCGGCCGATCGTCTTGCGCTTCGTCTCCGGGTCGGTGATGCCCGCGAGCGCCGTGAGGAACTGCTCCCGCGCATCCACCGTCACGAGGCGCACGCCGATCGCGTCGACGAAGTCCTCCTCGACCTGGCGACGCTCGTCCTGCCGAAGCAGGCCATGGTCGACGAAGACGCAGGTCAGCTGGTCGCCGACAGCCTTGTAGACCAGCGCGGCGGCCACCGCCGAGTCGACGCCGCCCGAGAGCCCGCAGATGACCTTGGCGTCGCCGATCTGCTCGCGGATGCGCGCGACCTGCTCGTCGATGACGGATGCGGGAGTCCAGTCGCTCGGGATGCCGGCTGCCGTGTGCAGGAAGCCTTCCAGGAGCGCCTGGCCGTGCTCGGAGTGCAGCACCTCGGGGTGCCACTGCACGCCGTACAAGCCACGATCGGTGTTCTGGAACGCCGCGACAGGTGTGTCCTCCGTGCTTGCCAGCACCGTGAAGCCCTCGGGCGCACGGGCCACGGAGTCGCCGTGGCTCATCCACACCGTCTGCTCAGACGGCTGCCCGTCGAGCAGGCTCGATGCGCTCGCCTCGAGCTTCACCGCAGTCGAGCCGTACTCGCGACGCCCCGTCTTGGCGACTTCACCGCCGAGCTGCGTCGCCATCACCTGGAACCCGTAGCAGATGCCGAGCGTCGGGACGCCGAGATCAAGAATGCCGGTGTCGAGCGACGGCGCCGCCTCGGCGTAGACGCTGGAGGGTCCACCCGACAGGATGATGCCGACTGGGTTCTTCGCGGCGACCTCTGCCGCGGAGATCGTGTGCGGCACGATCTCCGAGTAGACGCTCGCCTCGCGGACACGGCGTGCGATGAGCTGCGCGTACTGCGCGCCGAAGTCGACGACGAGCACTGGGCGCTGATCTGTGGCCTGCGGGTCGGTGGTTGCCATGGACACCTTTCGGATGGTGCGGAGAGTGCGGCTGGGATGGTCGGTGTGCGGCGCTACTTCGTGCGGCGTTCGTGCTCGGCGAGCGACTGCTGCACGTCGCTCTCTAACTGTTCGCGCTCGGCGGGGCTGAGGCTGGCCTCGAACTCGCGAAGCTTGCGCTCCTCACCGTCGGCCTTGAGGCGCTGCTCTTCACGCAGCACGAGGTCTCGCTTCGCGCGTCGGGACATGAACCACTCGGTGACGAACGAGAGGAAGGGCACCACGCCGCCGGCGGCCATGGCGAGAAGCCAGACGATCGGCCAGCGCATCTGCTGCCACAGCACGTACGAGGCGATGAGGTACACGACGTAGAACCAGCCGTGCACGATGAGGACCCAGAGGCTCAGGTTGAGGGCCGTCGTCGTGCCCTCCTGCACCAGCGCGAGGAATCCGAAGGGCCCGAACGCCTCGACTTCGAGGTGAAAGGCGTACTTCAAGAACATTTCGACGCACAGCAGCAGGAGCAGGATGCCGGTCACATACGCCGTCACCTGGTAGAAGCGGAGCGCCCGTCGGAAACCGGGGTTGGCATTCAGGAGGGCGTCGTGAGGCATGGCCTCTAGTCTAGGCGAACGCCCTCGCCCCGCGTTCGCTCGGCCAGCATCGCCTTGAGCCTGTCGCGTCTGGCCTGCTCGGCGAGCGCGCTCGGCGCCTGCGCGGCCGCTTGACGCTCTTTCTCGAACTCATCTCGCGCGAGGCGCCACCACATGAAGATGGCGAACCCGGCGAACAGCGCCCATTCAATGGCGTAGAAGATGTTTAGCCAGTTCAGCTGCGGTGCCTCGAGCGCCTGCGGCGTGATGGCCTGAATGGCCTCTGCGCCGACCGACGAACCGAGCACGGCCTGCATCGAGGCCTCGTCGAGGCTCACGTACACCCCGTAGTTCTCAGCCGCTGGCTCCGCCCAGCGGTTGATGAGGTGGGTCGGCGCCATGGCCGTGAGCGCCTGCGGGTCCTCGCCTCGGTTGACCTGGGGCGCCTGGCCGTACTCGAGACGCCCGGAGAGCTCGAGCTCCCCACCGCCGCTCGCATCCTGCAGCTGACTCGCCAGCTCACGAGCCGACGCCTCATCCTCGGTCCAGCCGACCGCGACGGCAAGGCCGGGGGCTGCAGTCGAAGAAGCGGATGCGCCAGCCTCGTCGTCCGTGACGCCCACGTGGCCGATCACCCAGTACCCGAGCAGCTCGCCCTGCAGGCGATCCGCGACGACGTCGAAGTCACGCGCATCCACGACGCCCTCGAAGGTGACCTGGCGACCGACGGCGGCGTCCGCGACACGCTCCTGGGGCTGCGCCAGCTCACCGAGGCCCACCGGTGGCTGGAGCGCGTCTTGAGCCGCGTTCTGCCCGTGCTCGAGCGACAGGAACGCAGATTCCAGCTGCCAGCGCCCGAGCCACGCGAAGATCGACGCGATGACGAGCGCGAGCGCGAGCACCGCCAGCCATCTGGGGCGGACAAGCACTCGGCCCATCGACGGAGGCGCGGGCTGGGCGCGGGCAGCTGCGGACATTACGACTTCTGAGCGTCCTTCGACTCAGCCTTCACCGTGGCGGCCTCGACGTCTGCCGTCTCGTCGACCTCAATCATCGGCAGCGCGGGCGCGGTGCCGAACGGCGTGTTGTCCCCGGCGTGGCCGAGCACGGAATCGATGTCGGGAGCCTCGAGGCGGATGCGGTCCGCCGACTCGTCGTCCGGCTGCTCCTGGCTCGCCAGCTCCGCCGCGACGCGCTCGACGTAGGTGTCGATCTCGCGCTGGGTGCGCTCCTCGTCCCAGCCCAGGGCGTCGGCCATGAGTCGGGCAGCGACGGGTGCCGCGGAGATGCCGCGGTCCCAGGCCTCGATCGAGATGCGCGTGCGACGGGCGAGCACGTCGTCGAGGTGCAGGGCGCCCTCGTGGGTCGCCGCGTAGGTGATCTCAGCCTGCAGATAGTCGTCAGCGCCCGGCATCGGCTCCGCGAGCTTCGGGTCCTGACGGATCAGGTCGAGGATCTCGTCGGTGAGCGTGCCATAGCGGTTCAGCAGGTGCTCGATGCGCACGCGGTGAAGGCCGAAGGCGCGCGCGATCTTGCCGCGACGGTTCCAGGCCGCCTTGTAGCCGACAGCGCCCAGCAGCGGGATGTCCTTGGTCGTGGATGCGGGGATCTTGCCGTCGAGCGCATCCGCCGCCGCGTCGATGGCATCCTGGGCCATGATGCGGTACGTCGTGTACTTGCCTCCGGCGATCAGCACAAGACCGGGCACGGAGTGGGCGACCATGTGCTCACGGGACAGCTTCGAGGTCTCGTCGGACTCACCCGAGAGCAGGGGACGCAGGCCCGCGTAAACGCCCTCGACGTCGGCGCGCGTCAGCTTCACCGCGAGCACCTCGTTGACGTGGCCGAGGATGTAGTCGATGTCAGCGGCCGTCGCGGCAGGATGCGCCTTGTCGAGCTTCCAGTCGGTGTCGGTGGTGCCGATGATCCAGTGGCGCCCGTTAGGGATGACAAAGAGCACGCTCTTCTCGGTGCGCAGCAGCAGGCCGGAGGCCGACTGGAAGCGGTCCCTCGGCACGACGAGGTGGACGCCCTTGGAGGCCCGGACCCTGAAGGAGGCCCGTTCGCCGACCATCTTGTTGGTGTCGTCGGTCCAGACTCCGGTCGCGTTGACGACCTGCTTGGCGCGGATCTCGAACCGCTCACCGGTCTCGACGTCGACCGCCTGCGCCCCGACGACCCGCTGGCCGACCTTCAGGAAGCCTTCCACGCGGACCCTCGGCGCGACGTGCGCCCCGTAGAACGAGGCGGTGCGCGCCAGGACGGCGACGAAGCGTGCGTCGTCGACACCCGCGTCGTAGTAGGTGAGCCCGCCGGAGAAGGCGTTCTTGGAGAGCCCAGGAGACATCTTCGCGACCTGGCTGCGCGAGTAGTGGCGGTGCATCGGCACGCCAGGTTTCACCTCGCCCGTCTTCGCGAAGAGGTCGTACATGAGCATGCCGGTGCCGATATAGAAGCGCTCTAGCGGGTTCTTCAGCGGGTAGAGGAAGCGAATCGGCTTCACGAGGTGCGGAGCCAGACGCTGCAGCAGCAAACCACGCTCGAGGAGCGCCTCGCGGACGAGACCGAAGTTCATCTGCTCGAGGTAGCGGATGCCGCCGTGGATGAGCTTCGACGAGCGGCTCGAGGTGCCGGACGCGAAGTCGCGTGCCTCGACCATGCCGACGCTGAGGCCACGCGTAACCGCATCGAGCGCAGCACCCGCCCCGACGACGCCGCCGCCGACCACGAGCACGTCGAGGTTCTTGGTCTTGAGCGACTCGATCGCCGCCGCACGTTCCTGGGGGCCGAGCTTGTCGCTTCGAGAGACGCTGTTCGCCATAACCTGCTCCTCGTTCTCAGTTGCTGCTTGTAGGGGAATTCTGAACGCTCAACCTCCGACCGAGCCGTCAGCCGACGCGGTCGACGCGTTCCTAGGCCGTCGGCGTGTAGGGAGCGACGACCATCTCGGCGCGCTGGAACTCCTTGAGCTCCGAGTACCCGGTCGTCGCCATCGAGTGGCGAAGCGCGCCCGTCAGGTTCGAGACGCCGTCAGCGGTGTCCGCGGGACCTGCGACGATCTCCGCCATGGGCGCGACCTGGCCGACCTGCACGCGATTGCCGCGCGGCAGCTTCTCGTGACGCGCTTCCGCGCCCCAGTGCCAGCCGCGGCCCGGCGCATCCGTCGCCCGCGCCAGCGCGGCTCCGATCATGACCGCGTCCGCACCCGAGGCAATGGCCTTCACGAGGTCACCCGAGGTGCCGATGCCACCATCTGCGATGACGTGCACGTAGCGTCCGCCGGACTCGTCGAGGTAGTCGCGGCGAGCCCCAGCGACGTCAGCGATCGCCGTCGCCATGGGCGCGTGGATGCCGAGCACCCGACGCGTGGTCGAGGCCGCTCCCCCGCCGAAGCCGACGAGCACGCCAGCAGCGCCGGTGCGCATGAGGTGCAGCGCGGCCGTGTAGGTCGCCGCCCCACCGACGATGACGGGCACGTCGAGCTCGTAGATGAACTGCTTGAGGTTCAGCGGCTCCTGATTGCGCGAGACGTGCTCAGCAGAGACGGTCGTGCCGCGGATGACGAAGAGGTCGGTGCCAGCTTCGAGCACGTCGTTCATGAACTGCTGCGTGCGCTGCGGCGAGAGCGCACCCGCGACGGGCACGCCTGCCTCGCGGATCTGCTGCAGACGCTCCTTGATGAGCGTGCCTTTCACGGGCTCGCGGTAGATCTCTTGCAGCTTCGCGGTCGCCTGCTTTGCCGGCAGGTCCGCAATCTGCGCGAGCAGCGGGGCCGGGTCGTCGTACCGAGTCCACAACCCCTCGAGGTCGAGCACACCGAGGCCACCGAGCTTCCCGAAACCGATCGCCGTCTCCGGCGACATGACCGAGTCCATCGGCGCCGCGATGAGCGGGATGTCGAACGTGAAGGCGTCGATCTTCCAGGTGATGGAGACGTCCTCCGGGTCACGGGTTCGCCGCGATGGCACGATCGCCACATCGTCGAAGGAGTACACGCGGCGGGCTCGCTTTGCGCGGCCGATCTCGATCTCAGTCACCTGCCTAGCCTAGCCCTCCCCCGTACTTGTCGCTGCGGCGCGGCGGCCGAGGATCCCCGACCAGCCGCGCCGTCGCCACGGCTAGCGACGGTAGTTCGGAGCTTCCGACACCATCTGCACGTCGTGCGGGTGCGACTCCTTGAGCCCTGCGGACGTGATGCGCACGAAGCGGCCCTTCTCCTTGAGCTCGGGCACAGTGCGCGCGCCCACGTAGAACATCGACTGGCGGAGGCCGCCGGTGAGCTGGAAGATCGACTGGCGGATGGATCCGCGGTACGCGACCTTGCCCTCGATGCCCTCCGCGATGAGCTCGTCGTCGCTCGGAACGTCCGCCTGGAAGTAGCGGTCCTTCGAGTACGAGGTGCGCTCGCCGCGCGACTGGAGGGCGCCGAGCGAGCCCATGCCGCGGTAGCTCTTGTACTGCTTACCGTTGACGAAGATCAGGTCGCCAGGCGACTCATCGGTGCCCGCCAGGAGCGATCCGACCATGACGGCAGACGCGCCGGCGACGAGCGCCTTGGCGATCTCACCCGAGTACTGCAGGCCACCGTCCGCGATCACCGGGACGCCCGCGGGCTTGGCCGCCAGCGAGGCCTCGTAGACGGCGGTCACCTGGGGCACCCCGACCCCCGCGACGATGCGCGTCGTGCAGATGGAGCCTGGGCCGACACCAACCTTGACCGCGTCGGCACCCGCATCCACGAGCGCCTGGGCACCCTCACGGGTCGCGACGTTGCCGCCCACGACCTGCACGTGGCCAAGCACCGGGTCGTTCTTGAGACGGCGGATCATGTCGAGCACACCCGCCGACTGCCCGTTGGCCGTGTCGACCACCAGCACATCGACGCCGGCGGCCACGAGGCGCTCTGCGCGCTCCCAGCCATCGCCGAAGAAGCCGATGGCGGCGCCGACGCGCAAGCGACCCGAGTCGTCCTTGGTCGCGTTCGGGTACTTGTCGCTCTTGTCGAAGTCCTTCACCGTGATGAGGCCGGCGAGCTTGCCATCCTCATCGATGAGGGGAAGCTTCTCGATGCGGTGCTTCCCGAGGAGCTTGTAGGCGTCATCACCCGAGATGCCGACGGGGGCCGTGATGAGCCCCTCTCCGGTCATGACCTCGTGCACGCGCGTCGTGCGCTTCTCCGATTCCGGGACAAAGCGCATGTCGCGGTTGGAGATGATGCCGACGAGCTTGCCGGAGACCTCATCGACGACAGGAAGGCCCGAGACGCGGTACTGGCCGCAGATCGCGTCGACCTCCGCCACGGTGGCGTTCGGCGTCGTCGTGACCGGGTTCGTGACCATGCCCGACTCGGAGCGCTTGACGCGATCGACCATCTCGACCTGGTCGTCGATCGAGAGGTTCCGGTGGAGGATGCCCATGCCGCCCTGCCGTGCCATCGCGATCGCCATGCGGGCTTCGGTGACCGTGTCCATAGCCGCCGAGACCAACGGAACGCGCAGGGTGATGCCTCGCGTCAGCTGCGTCGTCGTGTCGACCTCCGACGGGATGACGTCGGTGTGGCCGGGAAGCAGCAGCACATCGTCATAGGTCAATCCGGTGAAGCCAAAGGGGTCCGACTCGGTCATTACGCTCCAGGAGGTCTCTGGGATGCGCCGAACGGCGGCATCCTCGTGGTTCGGGAAACAGCTCAGTGGTGGTGGAACAGCGAGGATCACGGACGCATTCCCGGGATCCCGGACTCCTCAGCCTTCGAGTCTCAACCTCGCATGGGCGGACCGAGTTCGTCCGCCACCGAGGGAATCTTGGCGCCAAGTCTAGCCGTCCGCACAAGGTCGATCGTGAACAGGATGAGCGCGACCCAGACGATGGCGAAACCGATCCACCGCTCGAGCGGCATCGGCTCCGAGAAGACCGCCACAGCGAGCACGAACTGCAGGATCGGGGCGATGTACTGCATGAGTCCGAGCTCGATGAGCCTCAGACGTCGCGCGGCCGCGGCGAAGAGCAGCAGCGGCACGCTCGTGACGGCGCCAGCGAAGAGCAGGATGCCCGTGTTGACCGCCGACACGGTGCCGAACGTTATGCCTCCACCGAAGAGGATCGTCCAGACAAGGCACAGCGCCCCGATCGGCAGAATCAGGGTGGTCTCCACGGCCAGGCCGGACAGCGCATCCGCTTGGACGCCGACTCGTTTCTTCACGAGGCCGTACAGGCCGAACGTCATGGCCACTCCGAGGCCGAGCCACGGGATGCGGCCGTAGCCCAGCGAGATCACGAGCACCGCGACGAGCGAGAGGCCAACCGCCACCCACTGCAGCGGGCGCAGGCGCTCGCGCAGGAAGACGAGGCCGAGCGCCACCGAGACGATGGGGTTGAGGAAGTAGCCGAGGGCCGCGTCCAGCGTGTGCCCGGTCGCAACGGCCTGCACGTAGAACAGCCAGTTCGCGGAGACCAGGATGCCGGCAATGCCGAGCCCAAGCACCACCCGCTTCTTCGAGATGAGCTCGCGGAACGGACGCCAGGCGCGCATGACAAGCACGCCGAGGAGACAGAAGACGACGCTGAGGATGATGCGCCAGGCGATGAGCTCGACCGGCGTCGTCGGGGCGGTCGCCACGACGTAGAGGGGCATGAACCCCCAGAGCGTGTACGCGCTGAACGCCAGCCAGAGGCCGGACCGAGGAGATTCCGTCACCTCGCGATCGTACGCCTGCGGAGGACCCCTGAGATCACGAATGGCGCCCACCCGTGAGGGTGGACGCCATTGCGCGAGGACGTGACCCGAGGGTCAGTCCGTCTCCGGGAGTGCGGAGACTAGACGATCTTCGCGAGGATGTCGCGAGCGGAGAGCACCAGGAGCTCTTCGCCGGCGTACTTGACCTCGGTTCCGCCGTACTTGGAGTAGATGACCTTGTCGCCGACCACGAGGTCGAGCGGCACTCGGTTGCCGTTGTCGTCGATGCGGCCGGGGCCGACTGCGACAACTTCGCCCTCCTGGGGCTTCTCCTTGGCGGTGTCCGGAATCACAAGACCCGAAGCCGTGGTCTGCTCGGCCTCGACCTGCTTGATGACGATGCGATCCTCGAGCGGCTGAATGTTCACCGACACGGTTGACCTCTTTCTCAGCGATAGGAAGTTCAGAATTAGCACCCTCCCCATGAGAGTGCTAACTCAGAGTGTAGGGGCGATGCGGCGGCAACTGCAACGCGGCGACGCCCCGCAGCGTACGCCGGTAGCGTAGTGGCGTGCAGCGCGACGAACTCCTGGCCCTTCTCACGCCCGAGGCGATGACGCTGCTCGACGACGCTCCTGCCGTCGAGTCGTCGGCGGATGCGCTCGCACTCGTGTCGAGGCTTCGAGCGGCGGGCGGCGCTCCAGAGGTCGTGGCCGCGGTCGTGTCCCAGGCGAAGCTCAGGCGGCGAGCGGCCGCCAAGTTCGGGCCGTTCGCCGAGCGGATGCTCTTCACCGACGCCGGGCTACAGCAGGCGACGCGCCTGCAAGTAGCGGCGCATCACGCCGACAGGTTCCGCCAAGCCGGCGCGGTCACCATCGCTGACCTGGGCTGTGGCATCGGCGCGGACTCGATGGCGTTTGCGTCGCTGGGCCTTGAGGTCACCGCCTACGACCTCGACGAGGTCACGGCCGCCGTCGCGGCCCACAACTTGGCGCCCTTCCCCAATGCGCAGGTCAGGCACGGGCGGGCCGAAGACGTCGACCTGGGTGGCTTCGATGCTCTCTGGTTCGACCCGGCGAGGCGCTCGACGCGCGGTGGGACGACGGCAAGGCATTTCGACCCGGCCGACTGGAGCCCCTCCCTCGACTTCGTCTTTGCGTCGGGACGTGCGCGACCGACGGGCATCAAGCTCGGCCCAGGCATCGACCACTCGTACCTGCCAGAAGACGCCGAGACCCAGTGGGTCTCCGCAGGCGGCGATCTCGTCGAGGCGACCGTGTGGATGCACGGGGCGGCCAGGGCGTCGATCCGCCGGTCCGCGCTGGTGATCGGCCCGAAGGGTGCCGCCGAACTCACGACCGATGACGAGGTGCGCGACGCCGGGGTGGGCGAGCTCAGCGCGGTGCTCTACGAGCCGGACCCCGCGATCATCCGCGCCCGACTGATTGGCGACCTCGCGCGATCGCTCGACGCCTCGATGATCGCGCCGAGCATCGCGTGGATGAGCGCTGACAGCTTCACTGAGACCCCGTTCGCGAGCGCCTTCGCGGTGCGCGAAGTGCTGCCGCTCCACGCCTCGACGCTGAAGGGCGAACTGCGCAGGCGCGGCATCGGCGTGCTCGAGATCAAAAAGCGCGGGGTCGACATCGACCCGGCCGAGTTCCGGCGCAAGCTGTCCCTCAAGGGCGACGCGTCAGCCGTGCTGATTCTCACCAGGGTCGGCGAGAAGCGAGTTGCCGTGCTCGCCGACCGGTTGAGCTGAGCGCCCGGGCGGCCGCGCGCGACGCGAGGCCGCCCGGGCGGTGAGACGGTGAGACGGTGAGACGGCTAGGACGCTCAGACGGTCAGGACGACGATGAGCGTGATGATCGCCACGAGCACGGCAAGGCCGCCGGTCACGAGCGCAACAATGCCGAGCGTTCGCCCGAGGCCCTTCGGCGCGCGGAGGCCGGCGATCCCCAGGCCGAGGGCGCCGAGGCCAAGTACGAGCGAGACAATGTAAGCCCACCCGGGCAGCAAGAGCAGGAGAAGCGCGAGGGCGCCAAGCGCCACCGCGATGATGCCGAGCACCGGAGCCGGCGCCTTTGGCTGCTGCCCGTAACCCTGCATCCCGTACTGCTGACCGTACTGACCCTGCTGGGTCGCTCCGTACTGCCCCTGCTGGGGCGCGCCGTACTGCTGCTGACCGTACTGGTCGAGCTGGGGCGCACCGTACTGGGCCTGGCCGCTGGGCTGCCCGTACTGGTCGTGCTGTTGGCCGTAGGAGTGCTGGCTCGGCGCCTGCTGTGCGGACGGGGCGGCCTGCTGCTGCCCGTATCCACCCGCGTAGCCGGGCTGCTGCTGACCGTACCCCGCGTCGCCCTGGCCGTAGCCGGGCTGCGGCTGGCCGTAGCCTCCTGACTGCTGGCCGAACTGCTGGTCGTTCTGCTGCGTCTGCTGGCCGTACTGAGACTGTTGTCCGTACTGGGGCTGCGATTGGCCGTACGGAGCCTGGCCGTACTGAGCCTGACCCGGCTGCTGCGGGTTGAATGGTGCTTGCCCGTTCTGCGGCTGGCCGCCCTGGTTGGGCTGCTGCGGGTACTGGGGGCCGTTCGGGTCAGACATGGTGTCCTTCTCAGTCGTCGACAAGGCTGCAGGTGCTGATTCAGCTTAGAGTGCGGGCGAATGCTTCCGCCCGCACTCTTCTGAGTACTGTCAGCTGGCGATCAGTATCCGTACGTCGACATTTCGCCCAAGAAGAGCGCTGCGGCCACGATGGCGAAGATGCCGATCACCGCCGAGATGACGATGGAGGCGATCGATACCCAGAATCCGGCAACGCGGATTCCGCCAGCCTGCGGCTCGCGCTTCTTCGCCATGATCGCGCAAATGAGGCCCGCGACACCGAGCGGGAGCCCGAGGTAGAACTGCCCGAGCAAGCCGAGGAGCACGCCGACGCCACCAAGCGACAGCGCGACGATGCTGAGCGTGCGCTTCGGCGAGGAGGTCTGGGCCGGGTAGCCGGGAGTGGCGTACCCCTGCGCAGCACCGTAGCCCTGCTGCTGCCCCTGAGCCTGCGGTGCGCCGTACGCGGGTGCGCCTGCTGCCGCCGACGGTCCGGCTGACGGTGTCTGGCTGTAGGGAGCTGCGCTGGGCGTCGCCGCGGGCTCGCTCGGCGGTGTGTAGCTCACCGAGCCGGATGCGGCGGGCGGCGTGTAGTCAGTCCCGGATGCGGCGGGCGGCGTGTAATCGGTCCCGGACGACGCAGGCGGCGTGTAGTCGGAGTTCGTTGCCGCCGGGGCCGAATAGTCGGAGCCTGACGACGCCGGTGCCGAGTAGTCGGTGCTGGATGCTGCCGGTGCCGAGTAGTCGGTGCTGGATGCTGCCGGTGCCGAGTAGTCGGTGCTGGATGCTGCCGGTGCCGAGTAGTCGACG
>NZ_JBNAFM010000001.1:279090-310210 GCF_049707175.1 Pseudoclavibacter helvolus
CGACGGACTCCGCCGGGGGTGTGTACGCGGCGGGCGCCTCGTACTTCGGAGCAGTGCTTCCGTCTTCCGGGAGCTTGGGCTGGTCACCTGGGGTTGCGTTGCTGTCGCTCATTGCGAAGCTCCTTCCGGTTCGCCGGTCTCGCGGCGGTCGTGGCGGGGTGTTCACGTGCGTGGAGCAAGGGGGACGGCGCCGCCTTGGCGTTCGCCATTCCCTAGGTTCCCAGGGTTTGACTGGGAACCGTCACACAAGGTTCGCGGAATGCCGCTCAGTACGAGCTGAAACCGCCGAGCAGACCGATTCCGCCGAAGAACAGCAGGGCGAGGACGATGAGGAGCAGGAGCCCGAAGACCGAGATGAATCCGAGCACGATGGAGGTCACGGCGAGCGCACGCCCGCGGGGTTCCCGGCGGAGCGCGATGAATCCGCAGACGATGCCCGCAATGCCGACCATCCACCACACGAACTGGAGCACTGGGATGAGGGCCACCAGGAACGAGCCGCCGCTGAGGCACAGGGCGACGATGCTGAGGGTGAGCGCTCCGGGCGTGGAGGGGCGTTGTGCCGTGTACGGGGCCTGCACGTACGGAGTGACGGGATACGCGAGATGCTGCGGGGATGCGCCCGCCGCGGCCGAGGCGTGCCCCGGATACGCCTGCGCTGCGGGCGTTGGCCCGAGAGCCGGTGCACCGGTGGCTGGGGTGCCGGGCATCGGGGTGCCGGGCGTCGGGGTGCCGGGCGTCGAGGTGCCGGGTGTCGAGAAGCCCGGGGTCGCGAACAGCGGCGCTGGCCGGCCGACGTCGTGGCGCTCGGGTTCAGGCGCGCCCGCGCGTGCATCCCGGGCCTCGTCCGAGGGACGCGAGCCGACGTTCGGGGCGGTGTTCCGCTCGACGGGGCCTTCTGGCGATGACCAGGTCATGTCCGCTCCTTTCTACGCAGGGGACTGTGATGCTCCAACGGTACGGCGACAGGCTTGGGGTGACGTCATCCCGGTGGCCACGGATCCGTCATCCCGGAGGATGACACTTCCCAGACCGTGCAGGGCTATCCGAGTGCGAAGGCGAACCCGATACAACCGACGACAACCACAATGGCAAGCCCCAGGGCGACGCCCCAGCCGCGATGACGACGCGCGAGCGCCGCGAGCAGCACCGAGACCGCCCCGAGGCTCGCCCCGAGATACAGGGGCCAGAGGGGCGACGGCTCGACCGTGACCGAGAGTGCGACGGCGAGGACCAGGGCGACGGCAGAAAGAAGCAGAGATGAAATGAGACCGGCTCTGCTCAGGCCGAGCCCCGCGGCGGCGGGAGCGGCGGATGCGGAGCGAGCAGAGTCGGTCGCTGCGGCCCGGACGTGGGCGTCAGCTTCGGCGTCGGCGTCGGCGAGATCGCGCCCGGCGCTGACGTCGTCGGTCGTCGCCACAGCCGTCTCGGACTCCGAATGCGCGGGGGCGTCACCCGGGTGCGGGCGCGGGGTGAGCGCCGAGTACGCCGCGTTGCTGGTGTCGTCGACCGGGCTCCGATTAATCGGCGGCAGCTCCACGGGTTTGCGCGGCGGCAGCTTCGGCTCGTCTGGCGTGGTCATGCGTCCTCCCCCTGGTTCAGGCATCCTGCGGCGTCTGCGGCACCTGCGGCGTCGCAACCGGAAGCGTCGAATCCGCGGCGAAGTCGAGCGTCGCCGGCTTCGAGCCTGCGGCGACGAGCATCGCTCCAACGGCGGCGATCATGGCCCCGTTGTCGGTGCACAGGCGGAGCGGCGGGATGCGCAGCTCAATACCGGCCGCCGCACAGCGTTCCTCCGCGAGCGCTCGCACTCGCGCGTTGGCTGCGACGCCCCCGCCGAGAACGAGGCGGGGCACACCGAGCGCCGTGCAGGCGGCGACCGCCTTCGCGGTGAGCACGTCAGCCACGGCCTCTCGAAAGCTCGCGGCCACATCCGCGACCGGCACCTGCTCGCCCGCGTCTTCCTTCGCCTCCACCCATCGAGCGACGGCGGTCTTCAGCCCCGAGAACGAGAAGTCGTAGCGGTGCTTCTCGAGATCCTTCGGCTTGGTGAGGCCGCGTGGGAACCGGATGGCCTTCGGGTCGCCGCCAGCCGCCGCCTTATCGATCTCGGGGCCACCCGGATACGGCAGCCGCAGGAGGCGGGCGACCTTGTCGAAGGCCTCTCCCGCCGCGTCGTCGATGGTCTCGCCGAGCAGCTCGAAGTCGTCGACGAGGTCGCGCACATGCAGCAGCGAGGTGTGACCCCCGGAGACGAGCAGGGCGACCGCGGGCAGCTCGAGCTGACCGACATCATCCCGCAGCACATCGGCTGCGACGTGGCCGACCAGGTGGTTGACCGCATACAGCGGCACGCCCGTGGCGACGTGCAGCGCCTTTGCCGCCGCGGTCCCCACCATGAGCGCACCGGCCAGCCCCGGCCCCTGCGTGACCGCGATCGCGTCGAGCTCCTCGAGGGTGACGCCGGCCGTCTCGAGCGCGGCGGCGATCGTCGGCACGATTGCGTCAGCGTGAGCCCGTGCCGCGATTTCCGGGACGACCCCGCCGAAGATGGCGTGCTCGTCCATCGACGAGGCGACCTCGTTCGCGAGCAGCTGCCGCCCCCGCACGATGCCGACCCCGGTCTCGTCGCACGACGACTCGATGCCGAGCACGAGCGGCTCTCTCCGAGCCACAGCCGCAACCCGCGCTTCCGCAGAATCCCGGACCCCGGGCAGCTGTCCACGCATCACGATCGCATCCACACCCTCTCTTGGGTAGTACTTCGGGCGCCGCCCGATCTCCTCGAAACCGAGTCCTGAGTAGAGGGCACGCGCAGCGCCGCCATTCTCGCGCACCTCGAGGAAGACCTGCTTCGCGCCTCGCGCCTCAGCCCACGCGAATAGCTCGGCGAGCATCCGCGTCGCCCAGCCCCCGCGGCGCAGACGCTCATCGACGGCGATCGTCTGCACGTCGGCTTCTCCCCCGCCCTGCAGGGCCATGACACCAGCGGCCGCGAGGATCTCACCGGTCGCCGTGTCCTCGACGACCACATATCTCGTGTGCTCGCTCCTGACCTCACCCGCGAGCATCGACGGAGACCACGGGTCGAGCGGAAACGCCGCCTCATCGAGACGCACCATCGCAGGGATGTCGTCGTCCAACGCATCCCGCAGCTTCGCGATCATCAGCCGGTCACTCGCTTCGGACCGTTGGACGGCACCGCGTCTGCCCCACGCAGGTACACGATCGAGTTCTGCTCAGCGTCCAGCCCCTGCACCTCCCGATCCAGCCAGGCGAGCGCCAGGTGCGCTGCGGAGATCGTCCTCGTGTCGAAGCGGTGCTCAGAGGCCGGAACCGCGTCCGGCCTGTGCAACTCACACGACGAGGCGACCAGCAGGCCCGGCTCGTAGCGCGAGCAGGCCAGCTCACCGCGCCGAGCATCCGTTGTCACCAGCAGGTCGCCAGCCGACTCGGGATGCGCGGCGCGCCACTCGTGCGCCGCCGCGTCGTGGCTCGGCATGGGGATGAAGCGCGCACCGCGCGCAAACGCGAACGTGCGGGCAGCTGCGACGCCCACCCGGAGCCCCGTGAACGGACCGGGCCCCATACCCCCGATGACCTGCGTGACGTGTTGGGGCGAGAGCCCAGCGTCGTCGAGCACCTCCGCGATCGCCGTGCCGACGACCTCCGCGTGATGGCGGCTGTCCGCGCTGCGGCGCTCTGCGAGCACCCGGCCATGCGGGGTGACGATCGCGACATCGGTGCCCGCTGACGTATCGATCGCTAAGAGCATGCGAGCGATTCTACGCGGCGGAGGCGCCGAACTCTGCCCGAAGCGCCTCCACGAGCGACGCCAGGAGCGGACGATTCCAGGCCCCGGTCGCCGTGAGCGTGAGCCGGCGCGGATCGATCGGTTCCTCGTCGTCCTCCGCAACGTCGTCGACATCGCCGACGGAGCCTGCCGCTAACCCAGACGGTTCCAACGCGCGCGACGACGTGGCGGTCGATCGGTCGATCGTGACCTCCAGCCACCGGTCCGTGATGAGCGGAACGGCCTCGCGCCCCCACTCGACCACCGTCACGCTCGAAGCCAAATCGAGTCCCAGGTCGTCGAGTTCGGCGGGATCGCCGAGGCGATACGCATCCACGTGAATGAGCTCGGGACCGCCAACCAGCGACGGGTGCGTGCGAGCGAGCACAAACGTCGGGCTCGTCACGGGACCGCGGACACCGAGAGCGGCACCGAGGCCCCGCGCGAACGTCGTCTTGCCCGCGCCGAGCGGCCCGGTCAGCACCAGCACGTCGCCAGCGAACAGCCGGCCGCCAATGAGCTCTCCAGCCCGAACCATGTCGTCCGGAGTCGACAGGTCAACCACGGCACTCGACGTCAGTTCACTCTCCACTCGCACCACCAATCATTCCGCGCCACCCTCACGGCGCACGACACGAGGCCCGAAGGCCGCCACGAACGCCTGCGGCTCCACACCAGCCCACGACGCCCACTCGCGCACGTGGATATCGCGAGGCTCCGCACCGAAAATCGAAACAGGCATGCCGATCCACGCCTCCTGGTCCTGCAGGTCAATCACCACCTGGTCCATCGCGACCCGCCCGACGATGGGTCTCCGCTCGCCACCGATGACAACCTCAGCGCGGCCGGCGACGCTCCGCGGAATCGCGTCGGCATAACCGAGCGGCACCAGCCCGAGCGTGGTCGCCTCCTCAGCGACCCAGTCGTAGCCGTAGGAGACGCCGTGCCCCGCAGTCACACGCTTCACGTGCACCAGCTCAGACGCGAGCGAGACGGTGACGCGCGCATTCGGGTCGTCGAATCCGTACACCGCGCGGCTGCGAGCATCACCGGCCCGTTCCCGGTCGACCAGTGCGCGCTCGCGCGCCGCTCCCCCGAGACGCTCGAGATCGGCGCTCCGAGCCACCAACGGAAGGAGTCCGTACTCCAGGGCCAGCCCAGCCACGAGCTCCGCGCCGTGCCCATAGGCATCAGCCGACACGTCCACGCTGAAAGTGCGCGCAGCGTGACGCGCGCCCATGCCCGCCGCGAGGGCCTCCGCCCGCGCGGCCGCGCGCTCACCCATGCGCGAGCGCAGCAACTCCACATCGATCGCGAGCTCGCGACGGGGCGCGAGCACCAGCCCGCCGTCCTCGGTCCCCCGTCGGTCAGCGAGCAGGCCAGGCGCCAGCTCGCTGACGGCCTCCATGTCCGTCGTGCCGGTGCCGGTGCCGGTGGTGCCGGTGCCTGTTCCTGTTCCGGTGAAGCGACGAGGGATGCGCGAGCTGAGGCGCGTCACCACCTCGTAGTTGATGGTGCCCGCAGCCGCGGCCCAGTCGTCCGCACTGGAAGAACGCGCCGTGTCGATGACGGCCAACCGGGGCGCGTCCGCGTCGTCGCCGAGGCGAACGGTCTCCGCGGTGCCACCCTCGTGCGGCTCGACCCGCGTTTCCAGGGCTCCAACCGAGACGACGCGCCACCGGCCTCCGTTGCTGTCCGCAAGCTCCAGGGCCCCCGCCGCCACGGGAGGCAGGCCGTCTGCCTGGCCGATGTCCACCCGGAAGCCCTCGAGGTCCTCCCGCAACGGCGCGCTCAACGAGAGCGCCGGCTGCAGCGACGCCGGGCATTCCACGCCCGCGGCAAACGGCGACAGCCCATAGAGCGAGACCCCGAGCCGCACCAGATCGAAGCGCGCCTGCGGCAGCGACATCGACCCCGCGGTCGCCGCGAGATGGCGAACCGTCACGTCGAGTCCGCTGCGGCCCGCGAGCTCAAGCGCATGCTCGAACGACGCCAGCTGGGCGAGGTCAGCCTGCTCACCGGCCCCCGCGAGGTGGCTGAACAGGCCCTCGAGACGGATGAGGCCACGACGCTCGAGCTCAGCCGCCTTCGTGAACGCAGACTCCCACTCGATCGCGCTGATGCCATTGCGGCCGAGTCCCGTATCGAGCTTCAGGTGTACAACCACCGAGCGGTCCGAATGCTCCAGCCGTCCGAGACCGATATCCAGCAGCTCGAGCTGCGCGAGCGAGGAAATGCCGAGCTCGATCTCCGCGTCCAACGCGGCCAGCCAGTCGGTGCGAGCCCCGTGCATCCACGTCAGAATCGGGGCCGTGACCCCGGCCGATCGAAGCGCGAGCGCCTCACGAAGATCGACGACCCCGAGGCGAACCGCACCGCCATCAAGCGCCGCCCTCGCAACCTCCACCGCGCCGTGACCGTACCCGTTGGCCTTGACGACCGCGAGCAGCGGGGTCTCCGTCAGCGACGCGATCGCTCGAACGTTGCCCTGCACCGCGTCGAGGTCGACGTCGATGCGCGGCCCGCTCACGCGGACGCTCCCGCGGGATGCGCGCGCTCGGCGATGACAAACGCAGTCGCCGTTGTCCGCTCGTGCGTCAGCGAGAGATGCAGGCGATCGACACCAACGGCATCGAGGTGGGACCGGAGCGCAGGCGTCACGGCGAACTCCGGCCGACCGGCCGGACCGCTCTCCACCTCGAAGTCGAGGAAGCTGAGCGAGCCGATGCCGCCGAGCGCCTTCACCGCGGCCTCACGCGCCGCGAAGCGCGCACCGAGCGACGCAAGCGACCGCTCGCGCTCGGCCGGGGTGAAGAACCGTTCACGCAGCCGCGGCGCACGCTGCAGAGCTCGCGCGAACCGCGCGAGCTCCACAGTGTCGACTCCGATCCCGAAGATCACTCGGTGCTACTCGACGGTGACGGACTTCGCCAGGTTGCGAGGCTGGTCCACGTCGAGCCCCTTCGCCGTCGCGAGCTCAATCGCGAAGATCTGCAGCGGCACGACCGCGAGCAGCGGCTCGAAGAACGGGTCGGTCGGCGGAACCGCGATGACCTCGTCAGAGTACGGAAGCACCGCCGCGTCTCCCACCTCGCAGATCGCGAGCACCCGGGCACCGCGCGCGCGGATCTCCTGGATGTTCGAGACGATCTTCGGGTGCAGCGTGTCATCGTGACGCGGGCTCGGGACGATAACAAACACCGGCTGACCGGGCTCGATCAGCGCAATCGGACCGTGCTTGAGCTCGCCAGCCGCGAAGCCCTCCGCGTGGATGTACGCGATCTCCTTCAGCTTCAACGCACCCTCGAGCGCGATCGGGTACCCGACGTTCCGACCCAGGTACAGCACCGAGCGGGTGTCCGCCATCCAGTTCGCCAGCTCGTGGATACGCTCACGCACCCCGAGCACCGTGCGCACCTTCTCAGGAATCGTCTGGAACTCCGTCAACAGCTCCTCGCGACGCTCCGCCTCCATCGTGCCGCGAACAGTCGCCACATAAATGCCCAGCAGGTACAGGGCCGTGATCTGCGCAAGGAACGCCTTCGTCGACGCGACCGCAACCTCGGGACCCGCATGCGTGTACACAACCGCATCCGACTCACGCGGAATCGTGGCACCCTGCGTGTTGCAGATCGACAGCGTCTTCGCGCCACGCGACATCGCGTACCGCACCGCCATGAGCGTGTCCATCGTCTCGCCCGACTGGCTCATCGACACGATCAGCGTGCGCTCATCGAGCACCGGATCCCGGTAGCGGAACTCGTGCGCGAGCTCCACCTGCACAGGCACCCGCGCCCACTTCTCCATCGCGTACGCGCCGACCTGCGCCGAATACGCAGCCGTGCCACACGCAACGATGATGATGCGATTGATGTCGTTAAAGAACTCATCCCCGAGCCCATCCAGATCCGGCAGGTGCACCCGACCCTCGACAATACGACCGCGAAGCGTGTTCGCCACCGCCTCCGGGTCCTCATCGATCTCCTTGGCCATGAAGCTCGGCCAGCCGCCCTTCTCCGCAGCAGACGCATCCCACGACACCTCGAACGCCTCCGCCGTCGCCGGCTCACCATCGAACGTCGTGATCTGGACCGAATCGGGACGCACGAGCACAATCTGCTCCTGCCCCACCGCCAACGCGCGCGGCGTGTACTCCACGAACGCCGCGACATCCGAACCCAGGAAGTTCTCCCCCTCGCCCAAGCCGATGACCAACGGCGAGTTCAAGCGCGCACCGACCACAAGGCCAGGCTCGCTCGCATGCACCGCCAACAACGTGAACGCCCCCTCGAGACGACGGACCACCGAGCGGAACGCGTGCTCCAGGCTCCCCACCTCGCGATACATGTGCCCGATCATCACCGCCGCGACCTCGGTATCGGTCTCCGACGAGAACGTGTACCCCAGCTCGACCAGCTCCGCCTTCAGCTCAGCGAAGTTCTCAATGATGCCGTTGTGGATGACCGCCAGCTTCCCGTCATCCGCGAGATGCGGATGCGCGTTCGCATCCGTCGGCCCACCATGCGTCGCCCACCTCGTGTGACCAATGCCCGTGTGACCATCCCGCATCGGAACACGCTCAAGGTCCTCACGCAGCACCTTCAGCTTGCCCGCACGCTTCCGCGTATCGATCTTCCCCTCATCATCGATGACCGCGACACCCGCGGAGTCGTACCCCCGGTACTCGAGTCTTGCGAGGCCGCCCATCAGGATGTCAAGGCTCTCGCGTGGACCAACGTAACCAACAATTCCGCACATACGGGCCATCATAGGGGCACCGATCAACCGGGGTCGGCCACGGCAGTAGACTCGCCTTCTATGTCCGCAACTGGTCAGATGCCGCGCAGCGGAGGAGACTCGCCCTTCGTCGAGATCCTCCGCCAGGACTGGGCAGACCTCGCACCTTCCACGCCGATGTCGCTCGACGAATCGGACCTCATCAGGCTTCGCGGGCTCGGCGACCACCTCGACCTCGACGAGGTCCGCGACGTCTACGTCCCGCTGTCGAGGCTCATCAACCTCTACGTGTCGAACGCACGTTCCCTGCACCGCGCGACGAGCGGCTTCCTCGGCGAGCGCAGCGCATCCACCCCGTTCGTCATAGGCGTCGCGGGATCGGTCGCTGTGGGCAAGTCGACGGTGTCGCGACTCCTCCGTGAGCTCCTGCGACGCTGGGAGGACACACCGCGGGTCGAACTAGTCACCACCGACGGCTTCCTCTACCCCAACGCGGAACTCGAACGCCGCGGACTCATGGAGCGCAAAGGATTCCCCGAGTCGTACGACCAGCGTGCCCTCCTCCGCTTCATCACCAAGGTCAAGAGCGGCGCTCCCGAGGCTCGCGCTCCCTTCTACTCGCACCTCAGCTACGACATCGTCCCCGATGCCGAGATCGTCGTGAACCAGCCAGACGTGCTCATCGTGGAAGGCCTGAACGTCCTGCAGCCCCCGCGGGCGCATTCGCTCGCGGTAAGCGACATGTTCGACTTCTCCATCTACGTCGACGCCCGCTCCGAAGACATCTCGCGCTGGTACGAGCAACGGTTCCTGTCGCTGCAACGCGGCGCCTTCACCAACCCTCGCTCGTACTTCCGTCGCTTCGCCGACCTCAGCACCGAGGAGGCGCTCGAGCACGCGCGCAGCATCTGGTCGCGCATCAACGGCCCGAACCTGCGCGAGAACGTCATGCCGACCCGGTCACGCGCGCAGCTCGTGCTGCGGAAGGCGAGCGACCACACCGTGCGCAGCGTCCTCCTCCGCAAGGTCTGATCCCACCCAACCGACCTCGCCCCGGACCGCCGATTCCGCATGGGTTCCCCACATTCAGATGGGTGCGACCCCTACGGAAGCGCGAACACCATGCGGCGCGGCGCGGCGCGGCGACGTACGCACGGCGTCCAGACAGCAAGGAGCCCCTCCCGAGGTATCTCGGGAGGGGCTCCTTGGTGCTTGGCGCGGACGCCTAGGCGGCAGAACGAGCGGCTTGAGCCTGTTCGACTTCCGCGACGACCGCGGTGAAGAGCGCCCCGCTCTCGAGGCCGGTGACCTCGCGAGTGAACGTCTCCGCGTCGAGCGTTGCGAGCTTCTGCTGCAGCTCGACGCTTTCCTGGTCGGCATCGAAGTCGAACCGCAGGGCAGCCCCGATCGCCCGAACCAGCGCGTCGTAGGACAGACCCGCCGCGGCCGCCTCCGACGCTGGGCGCACGAAGCGCTCCTTCGCCGAGAGCTTGCGCAGCGGCTGGCGGCCGACGCGGGCAGGCTGATCGGGCAGGTCCCTGTTGGCGAACCGCGAGAGCGTCGTTGCGACGTACTTCGCGTGCTCGTCCTCGGGGAACCCGAACTGCGACACGAGCACTCGACTCGTCTCGCCGAGCACGGCCTCGACCTCGGCCTTGACTGCCGGAAGCGCGAGCGCGTCCTGCATGTTCGAGGCGCCTGCGACGAAGCCGTGGTAGGCGATCGTCGCGTGCCCGGTGTTGACCGTGAAGAGCTTGCGCTCGATGTACGACTCGAGGTCGTCCACGAAGTGCGCGGACGGGATGCTCGGCTCGGCGCCGTCGAACGGCGTCCGGTCGATCGTCCACTCGAAGAAGTCCTCGACGGTGACGTCGACGCCCTCGACGGACTGCTCAGGAACGATGCGATCGACTGCGGTGTTCGCGAAGACCGCGCGGTCTGCGAGCTCCTCCGCGCCGTCGAGCACCAGGCTCTTGAGCGTGTCGGATGCGCCGATCGCGTTCTCGCACGCCATCACCGCGAGCTTCGGTGCGTCCGCCGCGCGGGCGGCGAGGCCCTTGCGGATGACCGGTGCGATGAATCGCAGCACGTTCGGCCCGACGGCGCACGTGACGATGTCGGCAGTCGCAATCTCCTGCACGACCTCGTCCTCGTGCGTCGCCGAGTTGATCGCCCTGAAGCGATCGACGACGTGGCTCCTGGCGGCGGGCCCGACCTCGTGCACCGTGTAGGTGTCGACTGCCTGGAGCGCGCTGATCAGCTCGGCGTTGACGTCGGCGTAGACGACCTCGTACCCGGCTTCATGCAGGACCAGCCCGATGAACCCGCGCCCGATGTTGCCCGCTCCGATGTGAACTGCCTTCATTACTCGTTCACGTCCCCGAGGAGCTGTGCGAGCTCTTCCGGCGTCTCCGCCTTCAGGAGGGCTTCCACGTTGTCCTCGTCGCTGAACACGATGGCGACGCTCGAGAGGATCTCGAGGTGGCCCCCGTCCTTACCGGCGATACCGATGACGAAGCGGGTCTCGTTTCCGCCCCAGTCGATCGGCTCGTCGTAGCGCACCACCGACAGCGCCGAGCCCAGGATGGTGTCCTTGGCCTCGTTGGTGCCGTGCGGGATAGCGAGGTAGTTGCCCATGAACGTCGAGACGCTCTGCTCGCGGTCGTGCATCGCCTGGATGTAGTCCTGCGTCACGGCGCCGGCCGCGACGAGCAGCTCACCCGCCTCCGTGATGGCTTCCTCGCGCGTTCGCGCGGTTCCGCTGAGTCGGATGCTGTCAAGGCTCAGTACGTCTGCCACTTCAGGGTTCCTTTCGTTGGGTGTTCGATGCTCCAGCAGCTCAGCTGTTGGAGAGTCGAGCCACGACTTCCTCGTAGCGGGGGCTGTTCATGAAGTTTTCCACGGAGACGTGGATGGCTTCTGGGGACTTGAGCTTGGCCCGCTCGGTGAGGTCCTGGTGGGTGACGATC
Source organism: Pseudoclavibacter helvolus (assembly GCF_049707175.1). Taxonomy (GTDB): domain Bacteria; phylum Actinomycetota; class Actinomycetes; order Actinomycetales; family Microbacteriaceae; genus Pseudoclavibacter; species Pseudoclavibacter helvolus_A. Next base: position 290,590 of record NZ_JBNAFM010000001.1, read on the forward strand.
AGGTCCGGCGTGTTGTCGAGGTTCGCGATGGAGACGTTCTTCACCGTCACGCCCTCAATTCCAGCCTTCTTGATCTTGTTGCGGAGCACAGAGGCACCCATCGCGCTTGATCCCATTCCGGCGTCGCAGGCGAACACGATGTTCGTGATCTGTCGCGTGTCGGTGCTGAGACCGCCGGCTGCCTGCGTGGCGAGACCCGAGAGCGCGTCGGACTTCTTGCCCTTGTTCGCTTCGGTCTGCGCGACTGCGTCGGCGAAGCTGTTCGCTCCCGCTGCCTCAGCGGCGAGGTCCTTCTTGCGCGAGGCGAGGAGGATGGCTGCCGCAATGGCGAACGTGACCGCTGCCGAGAGGATGACGGACAGGATGACGCCGATGTGGCTTCCCTGCGCCGTCATGATCAGGATCGCGAAGATCGATCCGGGCGATGCGGGAGCGACGAGACCGGAGCCGAAGATGACGTTCGTGAGAACGCCCGTCGCGCCGCCGCCGATGACAGCAAGGATCAGAGCGGGCTTTGCGAGCACATACGGGAAGTAGATCTCGTGGATGCCGCCGAGGAACTGGATGATGACTGCACCGGGAGCACTGGCGCGAGCGACGCCCACCCCGAAGAAGCAGAAGGCCAGGAGGAGACCCAGACCGGGGCCGGGGTTCGCCTCGAGCAGGAACAGGATGCTCTTGCCGGCTTCCTCCGACTGCGCGACACCCAGGGGCGTGAGCACGCCCTGGTTGATCGCGTTGTTGAGGAAGAGGATCTTAGCCGGCTCGATGAGCACGCTGGCGAGCGGAAGAAGACCTGCTTCGACGAGGAAGTCGACACCCTCACCGAGGCGCTCGGTGAGCCAGGTGATGACCGGCGCGATCGCGAAGAAGCCTGCGAGTGCCAGGAGCATCGCAAGGATTCCGGCTGAGAAGTTGTTGACGAGCATCTCGAATCCGGCGCGGATCTTGCCGTCCCAAATGCTGTCGACCTTCTTCATGACCCATGCTGCGAGCGGACCCATGATCATGGCACCGATGAACATCGGGATTCCCGCACCGACGATGACACCCATCGTCGCGATGGCACCAACGACGCCACCGCGGGTGTCGTACACCATCTTGCCGCCCTGGAAGGCGATGAGCAGCGGCAGGAGGTAGGTGATCATCGGGCCGACGAGACCCGTCGGAGCCTCACCGTCTTCGGTGAGCGCCCAACCGCCGAGCTGCGACCAGACCTCGGCACCGCCGGGGAACAGCTCGTTCAGCCATCCGGTCTTGATGAAGAGGGTAGTGATGAGGCCCCAGGCGATGAACGCCGGGATGTTCGGCATGACCATGCCGGAAAGGAAGGCACCGAAGCGCTGGACCCCAACGCGGGCGCCCTTCTGCTGGGTTGCCGTAGTGGCTTCTGCAGTCATTGTTGCTCCAAGCAATCCCCATGCGCGGGGATAGGAGGGGAATCGTCAGTGTGACGGTTCCCGGGTTTCAAGAATTGGCCGAGCGGCCGTGAGCGCGCGCAGCGGCTCAAGCGTCGTGGTCGGTCTCCAGAAGAGCCACGAGCTGGTCGGCGACAGCCTCGTCGCCGTCAACGGAAAGGGTGATCTCGTCTCCCTTGGAAACGCCGAGCGACAGCACTCCGAGGATGCTGGCCGCATTGACGCTCTTGTCGCCCTTCGCGATCGTGACCGGGACACCAGCTTCGGTTGCTGCCTGCACGAAAATCGCGGCGGGACGTGCGTGAAGGCCGTGCTCCGAGGCGACGGTGATCTTGCGTTCGATCATGGAGAGCTCCTTAGGATTGGCGGGATTTCCGCGTGTTGAGCTTATCCACGCGGGAAGCTCCAGATGCGAGATTGTCACCAAAACTTTGCTTCGGTGTTTGTTTTCTCTGCACACTGGGATGCGCTCGCCTCGCGAAAGGCTCCCTGAGGGTGCCCGCCCCGAAGCTGAGAGGGCAAGGCGTGTCCCGTAGAACGAGAACGGGGTTCCGCGACACCACTGGTGTGGTGTAGCGAAACCCCGTACGTGGATGTGCGGTGTCGCGTGGATGCGCTCAGAGCGCCAGGCGCTCCCGCACGACGGCGGCGAGGGCGTCAGCGTGTCGCTGGGCCGTCTCCTGCTCACCGGCCTCGATCATCACGCGCACCAGCGGCTCGGTACCGGACGGTCGCAACAGCACCCGCCCGCTCTCTCCGAGCTCACTGGCGACCTGGGCCACTGCGGCCTGCAGCGGTTCGTCCGTTGCGCAATCTTCCTTGCGCACACCTGACACGTTGATCAGCACTTGCGGGTACACCCGCATCACTGACGCCAGCTCGGCGAGCGTCTTCCCCGTTCGACGCATCTCGGCTGCGATGTGCAGCCCGGTGAGGATGCCGTCTCCGGTCGTCGCGTAGTCGGTCAGGATCACGTGGCCCGACTGCTCCCCGCCGAGAGCGAGGCCGCGTTCGTTGAGTTCCTCGAGAACGTAGCGGTCGCCCACCTTGGTCTCGATCATGCGGATGCCGGCCTCGCGCATGGCGATCTTGAGACCCAGGTTCGACATGACAGTCGCGACAAGCGTGTCTTCACGCAGCGCTCCGCGACGACGCATGGAGACGGCCAGGATCGCCATGATCTGGTCGCCGTCAACGACGTTGCCGTCCGCGTCGATGGCGAGGCACCGGTCGGCGTCGCCGTCATGCGCGATGCCGAGATCGGCCCCGAGCTCGGTGACGGTGCGCGCGAGTTCGCCGAGGTGGGTCGAACCCACTCCGTCGTTGATGTTGAGGCCGTTCGGCGCGTTGCCGATGACGGTCACCTGTGCGCCGGCGTCGGTGAAGACCTCAGGCGAGACGCCGGCCGCAGCGCCGTGGGCGCAGTCGAGCACGACATGCAGGCCTCGAAGCGGTGAGGTGCCGTCTTCACGCAGAGGAAGACTCCGCAGGAGGTGCAGCGCATACCGGTCTTCTGCGTCGGCGAAGCGCTCGATGCTTCCGACCCCAGCGCCGGTCGGCGTGAGCTTCTCACCGTCGAGCAGCGCCTCGATCTGGTTCTCCAGATCGTCGGCAAGCTTGCGGCCGCCTCGAGCGAAGAACTTGATGCCGTTGTCAGGTGCGGGGTTGTGTGATGCGGAGATCATGACGCCGAAGTCGGCCTCGATCTCGGCAGTCAGAAACGCCGCAGCTGGCGTCGGGATGACCCCGGCGTCGAGCACGTCGACACCCGAGGAGGCGAGTCCGGCCGCAACAGCAGCTGAGATGAACTCGCCGGAGACCCGCGGGTCGCGGGCCAAAACAGCGCGAGGCCGCCGCCCGTGCTCGCGAGCAGATGTCGCGAGCACGATGGCAGCGGCCTGGGCGAGGCTGAGGGCGAGCTCGACCGTAAGGTGGTCGTTCGCAAGCCCACGAACCCCGTCCGTTCCGAAAAGCCTAGGCATTCGAAATGTCTGGACTTAGCGCTTCGAGTACTGAGGCGCCTTACGGGCCTTCTTGAGACCAGCCTTCTTGCGCTCCTTGACGCGAGCGTCGCGAGAGAGGAAGCCAGCCTTCTTGAGCTCCGGCCGGTTGTTCTCACGGTCGATCTCGTTGAGCGCGCGTGCGATGCCGAGACGGAGCGCGCCAGCCTGACCGGAGGGTCCGCCACCGGAGATGCGCGCGATGACGTCGTAGGCGCCGCCGAGGCTCAGGATGGTGAACGGGTCGTTGATCAGCTGCTGGTGCAGCTTGTTCGGGAAGTAGTCGGCGATGTCGCGGCCGTTGACCGTGATGGTGCCGGTTCCCGGAACGAGGCGCACGCGGGCGATTGCCTGCTTGCGACGGCCGACGGCTGCACCTGGAACGGTGAGCGCCGGACGAGGAGCCTGGACGGCTGCCTCTGCCTCTGGGGTTTCGGTCGAGTAGCTCTGCGGCTGCTCGATGGACTCTGCAATGGTTGCCACTGTGTTCTCTTTCCTAGCTCGGGCCGCTACTGGGCAACCTGGTCGAAGACGTACGGCTTCGGCTGCTGGGCTGCGTGCGGGTGCTCTGCACCTGCGTAGACCTTGAGCTTCTTGAGCTGGTTGCGTCCGAGCGTGTTCTTGGGGAGCATGCCGCGGATCGCCTTCTCAACGGCGCGCGTCGGGTGCTTCTCGAGCATCTCCGTGTAGGAGGTCGCCGTGAGGCCGCCCGGGTAACCCGAGTGACGGTAGGCGAGCTTCTTCTGGAGCTTGGAGCCCGTCAGCGCGACCTTCTCAGCGTTGATGACGATGACAAAGTCACCCATGTCAACGTGCTGAGCGAAGGTTGCCTTGTGCTTGCCGCGGAGCAGAGCTGCCGCGTGGGTTGCGAGACGGCCGAGAACGACATCAGTCGCGTCGATGACCACCCAGTCGTGGGTGATGTCACCGCCCTTTGGTGTGTACGTGCGCATGAATGTGCACCTTTCGTCGAAATGAGGAGGTCGTGAATCCCGCTCGGTCGTGATGGTTGCGTGTGCGCCTCCGAGAGGATTGCTCCCTGGGAGGCCCCTGCGCGAACGTCACAGTCGAGGGCTCAACTTCGAAGCCGACACCGGAGTGCAGACAACTTGAGAAGCTTACGTCAGCGGCCGCACATCCGCAACGTCACGCGGCAACCGGTGGGAAGCGCCGGGCGCGGATCGTCTTGAAGCGCGCGGCTGCGCCGAAGACGCCGACGATGAGCAGCGTACCAACTCCCCCGGCAATGAGCGAGGCAGAAAAGAAGAACGAGCCGAGGAGGAGATCGGGGTCGGTGGGGTCAAGCACCGGCAGACTCGCACTGAGCACCCCGTAGGCGAGAACCACCGCTCCCAGTCCCAATGCGACCCAGGCTCCGGCGACGACGGCGCGGGGCCAGAGCTTCGCGGTCACACTCAGCGCAATGAAGACGACGAGCGGCAGCGCCAGCATCGCGTAGCTGATGAGATCGACCATGTGTCCAGTCTGGACCCCCACCGCGTTCCTGGGAATCAGTCGAGCGATGTAGATCCCACCTCCAGCTGCGGAGACGCGACGAGGGACTCAACGAGTCGGAGTGCAGGCCGTTGCGCTCGCGTGACCTGCTGGCGTGCCGCGAGCTCATCTTCGGCGGGGTACCCGACGGCGGTGAGCGTGAGCCCCTTCGCAGACAGCACCGGGAATGCCCCGCTGCGCGCCGTGGCCTCGAGGAGGCCCGGCACGGCGGCGAGACGGAGACGCCCCGCGCCGACCTCTGCGCACATGCCGACGAGCGAGCGCACCATTGAGTGGCAGAAGGCGTCCGCTTCGAGCGTCGCGACTACGACGCCGTGCTCGTCCCTGACCCAGTCGAACCGCTGCAGGGTGCGAATCGTGGTCGAGTTTGGCCTGGGCCTGCAGAAGCCCGCGAAGTCGTGCAAGCCGATGAGTTCGTCCGCCGCGGTCTGCATGAGGCCGACGTCCAGCGACCGCGTCACGACGGCGGTTCGGTGACGCTCGATGGGGTTGGGCGGGGTGAGACGATCCGCGATGCGGAACTCATAGCTGCGTGAGACTGCAGAGAAGCGCGCATCGAATCCGGCCGGCGCCTGTCTGACGGCTGCGAGGACAACGTCGCTGTCGCGCCCGAGGACTCCATTGGTCCGCCTGAGGAGAATCTGCGCGACCTCGTCGTCGGACCGCCGCCGCACCTGCTCGATGGCCGCCTCGTCGAGGTCGAGGTGCGCGACCTGACCAGTTGCGTGGACGCCGGCGTCGGTCCTCCCGGCCACCGTGAGGAGCGGGCCGGGCGGGAGATCGCGGGCGACGAGGCGGATCGCCTCCTCGAGGGCACCCTGCACCGTCCGCAGCTCGGGCTGCGCCGCCCATCCGCTGAATGCCGTCCCGTCATAGGCGATATCCAGACGGAACCGCGTCGTGTTTCGTCCCTGCCCCATGGTTCCATCCTTCCGTACCGCGCGCCGTTTTCCAGCGACACGACGAAGCCCCCGAGCATTCCGCGTAGATGCTCGGGGGCGTGTCGTGTCAGCTACGACTACTTGGCGTCGTCAGCCTTCTCGTCAGCGTCAGACTCTGCTGCGTCGGCTGCCTCGGAAGGCTGCGTTCCGCCGTCTGCGGTGGGCTCGGAAGCCTCGGTGTCGCCAGCGGCCGTGTCGGTCTCGTCAGCGGAGACCTCGTCGACCTCAGGCTCTGCGGGCGCCGCGGCGGGCGCGGTCTTCACTGCGGAGGCCTTCGGGGTGACGGGCTCGAGCACGAGCTCGATGACTGCCATGGGGGCGTTGTCGCCCTTGCGGTAGCCGGTCTTGATGATGCGGGTGTACCCGCCATCGCGACCTTCCATCTGCGGTGCGATCTCCGTGAAGAGCTCGTGCACGACGGTCTTGTCGGTCACGATCTGCAGCACGCGACGACGTGCGTGGATGTCGCCACGCTTCGCGAAGGTGATGAGGCGCTCAGCGAGCGGGCGGAGGCGCTTGGCCTTCGTTTCGGTCGTCTGGATGCGCTTGTGCGTGTAAAGCTGCGCCGCGAGCGTAGCGAGCATGAGGCGCTCGTGAGCTGGGCCGCCTCCGAGGCGAGGACCCTTGTTGGGCTTAGGCATTCGTCATTCTCTTTCGTGTGAAGTCGGTCTGGCGGGTAGGTCTGTTTAGACGTACTCGCCGGTGTCGTCGCCGGCACCGTAGAAGTGAGCACCCTCGAACCCGGGGACCGAGTCCTTGAGCGAGAGGCCGAGTTCGGTGAGCTTGTCGCGCACCTCGTCGACCGACTTCTGACCGAAGTTGCGGATGTTCATGAGCTGCGTCTCGCTCAGAGCGACGAGCTCCGAAACCGTGTTGATGCCCTCGCGCTTGAGGCAGTTGTACGAGCGCACGGAGAGGTCGAGGTCTTCGATCGGCATCGAGAGCTCGTTGGTGAGGACGGCGTCGACCGGCGCTGGGCCGATCTCGATGCCCTCGGCCTGCTCGTTGAGCTCACGCGCGAGGCTGAACAGCTCGACGAGCGTGCGTCCAGCCGAGGCGATCGCGTCGCGGGGCGAGATGGCCGGCTTCGTCTCCACGTCCACGACGAGGTTGTCGAAGTCGGTGCGCTCACCGGCACGCGTCGCGTCGACACGGTAGGTGACCTTGAGGACCGGCGAGTAGATCGAGTCGATCGGTACCTGTCCGGCCTCGGAGAACTCGTTGCGGTTCTGGGTCGCCGACACGTAGCCACGGCCGCGCTCGATGGTGAGCTCGAGCTCGAACTTGGCATCGTCGTTGAGCGTCGCGATGACGAGCTCGGGGTTGTGCACCTCGACGCCGGCGGGCGCGGAGATGTCAGCTGCCGTCACTTCGCCTGCCCCGGTCTTGCGGAGGTAGGCCGTGATTGGCTCATCGTGCTCGCTGGAGACGACCAGCTGCTTGATGTTGAGGATGATCTCCGTGACGTCTTCCTTCACCCCTGGGATGGTGGTGAACTTGTGGAGGACGCCGTCGAGGCGGATGCTCGTGACTGCGGCTCCAGGGATGGAGGACAGCAGGGTGCGACGCAGTGAGTTGCCGAGGGTGTAGCCGAAGCCGGGCTCGAGTGGTCCGATCGTGAACTTCGAGCGGTTCTCGGAGAGGCTTTCCTCGGTGAGCGTTGGACGCTGTGCGATAAGCACTATGGGTTCCTTTCGGCAAAGTGTCCGCTATATGACACTTGGCGATTCAGCCGACGCACGTCGTCGACCGGGTGTGGAGTTCGAGCGGGGACGCCGAACATCCGCCACAAGGCCCTCCCTCACGGGAGAGCCTCGCAGCGGACGAGAGGCTAGACGCGGCGACGCTTCGGGGGGCGGCAGCCGTTGTGTGCCTGAGGGGTGACGTCGTTGATCGAGCCAACCTCGAGGCCAGCGGCCTGAAGCGAGCGGATCGCGGTCTCGCGACCGGAGCCCGGTCCCTTGACGAAGACGTCGACCTTCTTCATGCCGTGCTCCTGCGCCTGGCGGGCTGCAGCCTCGGCTGCGAGCTGCGCGGCGAACGGGGTCGACTTGCGCGAGCCCTTGAAGCCAACTCCACCGGAGGATGCCCAGCTGATGACGGCACCGGACGGGTCGGTGATCGACACGATCGTGTTGTTGAAGGTCGACTTGATGTGAGCCTGGCCCACTGCGACGTTCTTCTTGTCCTTCTTGCGCGGCTTACGAGCGGCGCTCTTTGGGGTAGCCAATGTTCTCTCCTACGAAATCTGCGGGCGCTGTCGCGGCGGCGACTAGCGTGCCTTCTTCTTGCCGGCGACCGTGCGCTTCGGGCCCTTGCGGGTGCGCGCGTTGGTCTTGGTGCGCTGGCCGCGCACGGGAAGACCGCGGCGGTGGCGAAGACCCTCGTAGCTGCCGATTTCGACCTTGCGGCGGATGTCAGCTGCGACCTCGCGTCGGAGGTCACCTTCTACCTTGAAGTTGCCTTCGATGTAGTCGCGGAGCTGAACGAGCTGCTCGTCGTCGAGGTTCTTGACGCGGATGTTTCCGTCGATGCCGGTGTCCTCGAGAGCCTTGAGGGCGCTCGTGCGGCCGACGCCGTAGATGTAGGTGAGTGCGATCTCGACGCGCTTTTCGCGCGGGAGGTCGACGCCTGCGAGACGTGCCATGGGATTTCTCCTGTGGGTTGAGGTGTGATGCACCAGCTGGGCCCCGGCCTCGGTCCGAAGGTGTCCCCGTCGTGGCGTTTCGCCCGCGGTTCTTACTGGTGCTGTTTCGTATTCAGTTGTGACGTCGGATGCGAATGCACCCTGAGGCGTCTCCCCCGTCGATCGTGACCGTGAGAGCTGAGCCCCGAGCGATTAGCCCTGGCGCTGCTTGTGGCGCGGGTTCTCGCAGATGACCATGACGCGACCGTGACGGCGGATAACCTTGCACTTGTCGCAGATCTTCTTGACGCTGGGGTTGACCTTCATTGAAGTTCCTTCTGTGATCGCTGGCCTCGTGCTGGGCAGACGTCTGCCCAGCCGTTCCTTACAGCGTGCCTACTTGTAGCGGTAGACGATGCGGCCGCGGGTCAAGTCGTACGGGCTCAACTCCACGATCACGCGGTCCTCAGGAAGGATGCGGATGTAGTGCTGACGCATCTTGCCCGAGATGTGAGCAAGAACCTTGTGTCCGTTCGAGAGTTCTACGCGGAACATTGCGTTGGGCAATGCCTCGACAACCGAACCCTCGATCTCGATGACGCCGTCTTTCTTGGCCATAGCCTCACTGTCGTTTGCTATTGAATGCACGCTGGTCGTGCGGATGGACGGTGGTTACGCGCGCGAAATCGCAACGCAAAAGACACCAAGCGTCAACTGTAGGTGGTCTTCCCGCGGAGTGCAAGTGCGAGCTATACTCACGCGCCGGCGGGCAGGGTCGGGACAACCCCGAACGGCGTGAGGCCGGCGGCTCCCCCGTCGTGTGCGGTCGACACCCAGATGCCGTCGTCGTGCACGAGGATCGTGTGCTCCCAATGTGCGCCGAGCGTGCCGTCCGCCGATCGCACGGTCCACTCGTCGTCGTCGATGACAACGTCCGGACCGCCGAGCGTGATCATCGGCTCGATGCAGATCGCCAGGCCGGGCTTGACCACGGGACCACGGCCGAAGACTCGAATGTTGTGCACGGTCGGCTCCTCGTGCATGCTGCGGCCGATGCCGTGGCCTGCGAAGTCCTCGAGAATCCCGAACTCACCTGACTGCTCGATCGATTCCTCAACGGCAGCGCCGACCTCGGCGAGGTGCCTGGCCGAGGCGAGCTTGGCGATTCCCGCCCAGAGCGAGCGCTCGCAAGCTTCGCTGAGGCGCCTGCCTTCAGCGACCGCCGTTCCGTCTGCCCCGTCGCCCGGCACGACGAAGGTCCGGGCCGAGTCCCCGTTCCACCCTTCGAACATCGCGCCAGCATCAATGGAGACCAGCTGGCCAGCCCGAAGAGGCGTGTCGTTCGGAATGCCGTGGACAACCGCATCGTCGACGGACGCGCAGATCGTGTGCCGGTACCCGGGCACCAGGGCAAAGTTGGGAACGGCTCCGTGGTCACGCACGACGCGCTCAGCGGTGGCGTCGAGCTCGAGCGTCGTCACGCCGGGGCGGATGGCTTCGGCAACCGCGTCGAGCGCAAGCGCGGTGATGCGACCGGCGGGCAGCATCGCCGCAAGCTCTGTCGGGGTCTTGTAGATGCTCTTGCGCATCCCCCGAGTCTACGACGAGCCATGCGGTTCCTCGCCTCGCGCAGGTCAGGGAATGTCGCCGCAGCGGCCCGTGATGAACAGCCAGAAGGTCCCGTCCGTCTCGTAGCTCAGGGAGGCGGTCTCGATGGTGTCACTCCGGAGCCCGTCGCCCATGATGGAGCTGGCGGTCGTGCCAATGTTCACCCCCTCCTCTCGCCACAGCGCCGCGATGCCGTCCATATCCACACCTGCAGCATCCACGGTGAAGCCGTGGCCGACGAAGTAGTGGTCGCCGGTCCGCGTCGCACCTCCGCAGATGCCCCGAGAGATCTCCATCCCGGGCGCCCCGACGTAGTCCACCTCGACGGTCTCTGCGGGGAAGAACTGCATGGTCTGCTCAGCGAGCCCGCGCACCGATGCCTCGCGCTCAGCAGTCGTCGCGGACGCCGCGAAAATCGGGCCATTGTCCGCGATCGGTGCAGGCGGCTCCGACGGCGTCAACGTCTCCACCGGCAACGGCGCATGGTCGCTGTGCTCGCTCCCCTGGGCTGCATCCTCAATCCCCGGCACCAGCACGGCAACCCCCGCGCTCGTGAGGAACAACGCCGCGATCACGAACGTTGCAAGCCCGGACACTCGAGCGACGACACGACCCGTCACGAGCGCGCCGGCCTGCAGCGCATACCCCGCCCTCCGCAGTCGATTCGACTCGCGCCCGGCGAGCGTCGCCAGCATGAGCGCTCCGGATCCGGATGCGCACACGAGGAAGAGCGCCACCAGCATGTTGACGAAGGAGCCCGGCTCGATCAGCAACAGCCAACTTGGCAGCGATGAGGAGCCCTCGAGCGCCCGCCGTGGCATCGCGGCACCGGAGCCCAGAATCAGCCAGGCGAGCGCGGCGAGCGGAACGCCGATGGTGAGGATGCAGAGAACGACGAGGAAGGGGCTCGTGTCCGTCTCCGCCGCCTGTCGGTCCTGATGAGGGAAGCGGGGGCCCGTGACCGGTGTCTCAGCCGGTCGCCCTGCCCAGCTCACTGGCCCTCCTGGTCTGGAAGGCAATGGCTCGTCACGGTGATGTTCAGCCAGCCCTGCGCGTCACCCCGCATGCGCACCTGGTCGATCGCCTGTGTCACCGGACCGTGCGCGAAGTTCGTGCCCATGGCCCGGTCGCGAGTGAGGCCACGCTCCTGCCAGAGCTCGATGATGCGCTGCTCGTCAGCGACGGTGTCCGGCCCCGAGACGCTCAGCGACACGACGTAAGCCGTTCCGCTCGCAGACGTCTGGTCCGGGACGTCGCCGGGCTGACCACCTGGCACACACGCGACGACCCCGGGTTCGGCGTCGAGAGGACCAACGAGGGGGTTCGGTGTCGGATCCTGCAAAAGATCCACCGTCGCGTCCCGCAACTCCGACACCCCCGAGCGGAGGTCAGCCGCGCTGAGGCTCGTCGTCGCCGGAGGCCACTCACCGGGCGGCGTCTCCGTCCACTGGTCAACTGCGGCCGGCTGGGGCTCCGGTTCGATGGCGAGCGGTGATTCCCGCTCGCTGAAGACTTCTCCGTAGTGTGCGGCGACCCGCTCCGCCTCGAATGTCCAGAACACCGTGAAGCCGAGGTGCACGGTGGCGAGGACACCCGCTGCGCAGGCCAGCCTGCGTGCCGTTGACGGAGCGCGTCGCAGCATCACAAGAAGAACCAACGCTGCAGCGAGGACGACGAGCGGCCAGGCGGCCAGCGTCAGCCCACGAACGAGGAAGCTCCCACGGAGCTGGAGGAAGTACTCAGCGCCATAGTCGTCTGGATCCCACCAGAACGACATGCCCGCCGCGATCCACGCCGTCACGCCGACGCCGAGCGACGCGACGAAGACGAACGCGGCACAGGTGTGCATCCACCTCGCTGGAGGCACGCCCGCGCTCGTGGGTTGCTGCTCTTGTCGCTGCGGCGACGCTTTCGCCGGCTCGCGCACTGTCGTCCAGGTCACAGTTCCCCCGCTCGGTCGTCCGCGATTCGCGGAGTTCCTGCGACGCTAGCCGGATGCCGCCTCCGGAGCGCCGAAGCAGCGACAACGCTTCGGCAACATCGCCGTTTCCCGGATCACAGTTGTGTAACCGGGACTAGGCCCACTCGACGAGTCCAGCAGAACCAAGATCCGGAGACGGGCTGCGATAGCGAGCCGGAGTAGCTGAGAGATGGATCGGGTTGGCCGTCGACCGGACATGCTCCCCCGGCGAGCCTCCTTCCCCTCCGAGCTCCACGACCGGTGCCAATCCGAGCGACTCCGCGAAGGCGAACGCCTCCGCGACATCGTTGACCAAACCGGCGGGGACTCGCGCGGCCGTCAAGAGTTCAACCCACTCGTGAGCATCCCGTTCGCCAAGTCGCGCAACAAGGAGCGCCCTGAGTTCAGTCCGGTGCTTCACACGGAGGTGGTTCGAAGTGAACCGGGTATCGCTCGCCAAGCCCGAGCACCCAAGGGTTGAGGCGAGCGCAGCGAACTGGCGATCGTTGCCAACAGCAATCACCAGCGGGCGGTCTCGCGCCTCGAACAGCTCGTACGGGGCGATGCTCGGATGCGCGTTGCCGAGCCGCGCCGGAGCTACTCCCGTAGCAAGTGTGCTCGACGCCTGATTCGTGAGCGCCGACAGCAGGGTCGTCATGAGGTCGACCTCGACACGCTGGCCGGTCCCGGAGCTGTCCCGTTCGCGGAGCGCAAGCAGGATGCCCGTCACGGCGTTCAGTCCGGTCAAGACGTCGACAAGGGCGACTCCCACCTTGCTCGGCTCACCGCCCGCTGGGCCCGTGATGCTCATCAGCCCGCCCACGGCCTGAACGAGCAGGTCGTAGCCGGGCAGCACCGCACCCCCAGCGGCCCCGAAGCCGGTGACCGAACAGAACACCACACCGCGGTTCGCCCGACGCACCGTCTCATAATCGAGCCCGAAGCGCGCCATGACGCCCGGCCTGAAGTTCTCGACCACCACATCGGCCTCACGAGCGAGGCGCCGAGCGACTTCGAGGTCCTCCTCGAGCGTGAGGTCGAGGACCACCGACCGCTTCCCGCGGTTCACCCCGCCGAAGTAGGTCGACTGCCCGCGCGCATCCACCGGGGGCGTCCACGCCCGTGTCTCGTCGCCGGTCGGCGGCTCGATCTTGATGACATCGGCGCCGAAATCGGCGAGCATCATCGTCGCGTAGGGGCCTGCGAGCACCCGCGAGAAGTCAGCGACACGCACGCCTCGAAGCACCCCCTCGGGGCCGGGAGCGGGCAGCATCAGCGCACCTACCTGAACGCCGGGATGCCGGTGAGCTTGTTGCCGAGCACCAGCGTGTGGATCTCATCGGTGCCCTCATACGTGCGCACCGACTCCAGATTGTTCGCGTGCCGCAGCGGAGAGTAGTCCAGCGTGATGCCGTTCCCGCCGAGGATCGTCCTCGCCTCTCTGGTAATCGCTATGGCCTCGCGAGTGTTGTTGAGCTTCCCTGCGGAGATGTGATGCGGCTGGATTCGACCGGCGTCTTTCAACCGACCGAGCTGGAGCGCGAGCAGATATCCCTTGTTGAGTTCTAGCGCCATGTCGACGAGCTTCTGCTGCGTCAGCTGAAAGCCGGAGAGCGCCCGGTTGAAGGGCTGCCGCTCTCCCGCGTACGACAGCGCCGCCTCGAAGCTGTCCCTTGCGGCCCCCATGACGCCCCAGGCGATGCCGTAGCGCGCCTCGTTGAGGCACTCGAACGGGCCACGAAGGCCTCGCGCCTCGGGCAGCCTGGCCGCATCAGGGACCCGGACATCATCGAGGACAACGTCGCACTGTACCGAGGCTCGCATCGACAGCTTCGGCGCAATCGGCGTTGCCGAGAATCCCTCGCTGCCCGTTGGCACGATGAACCCGCGAATCCCCTCGTCGGTCTGCGCCCAGACGATCGCGACGTGGGCGAGCGAGGCGAGGCCGATCCACCGCTTCGTGCCGCTGATCACCCAGTCGGTGCCGTCCCGGCGCGCAAACGTCGCCATCGTGCCCGGATCTGAGCCGGCCCCAGGTTCCGTCAGCCCGAAGCAGCCGATCACCGTGCCAGCGGCCATCTGGGGCAGCCACTCCTGCTTCTGCGTCTCGCTCCCGTGCTTCCAGATCGCGCTCATGGCAAGCGAGCCCTGTACCGAGACGAAGGTCCTGATCCCGGAGTCCCCCGCCTCGAGTTCCGACGCGACGAGGCCGTACTCGACGGCGCTGCGTCCCGCGCATCCGTATCCCTCCAGGTGCATGCCGAGCAGCCCCTCGCTGGCGAGCACTGGAATGAGGTCACGCGGGAACACCGCTTCTTCGTACCAGGAGGCGATGTGGGGCCGGATGTGCTCATCCACGACGGCACGCACGCGCTGCCGCAGCGCGAGTTCCTCCGCGCTCAGCAGCACGTCGAAGTCGACGAGGTCATGGGGCTCAGCCGTGGTCGAGGACATAGTGCGTCTCCATTCCTGGACAGCTCTGTCAGCAGGGTTCCGAGGCGTCGCCACCGGTCGCGGCGTCACCCTGGCAACGCTAGCCGACTCGTCGTGTGCCCAGCCAGGGACGAAACGTCCGCCACCAGGTCCGCGGTGGAGCTTCTGGCCCGCCTACGGCAACGACCCGCCCGGAGTGCTCCTGGCGGGTCGTTGCTGCGATGCAGCGGGGTGAGGCTACTTGCTGCTCAGACGGTGCAGTGGGTGCCGGAGGCCGCGCTCCTCGAGGGCGGCGAAGATGCGACGCCGCACCTCTTCGACGGTGCCGAAGCCGTCGACGCTGACCAGCACGCCGCGCGCGGAGTACGTCTCGAGCAGCGGCGCCGTCTCCTGCAGGTAGACGTTCTGGCGGTGCCGGATGGCTTCCTCGGTGTCGTCTGCGCGACCCTGTTCGAGCGCACGGCGGCGGAGGCGCTCGACGACGCTGTCGACCTCGACCCGAAGCTCGATCACGGCGTCGATCGCTGTGCCCTGGTCAGCGAGCAGCTGTGTCAGGAACGCCACCTGCTCGAGCGTGCGGGGGTAGCCATCGAGGAGGAACCCCTCCTTCGCGTCGGCCTCGGTCAGGCGGTCGCGGACCAGCTCGTTGGTCAGCGAGTCGGGAACGAGGTTGCCGCTCTCGATGATCTCGCGGATCTGGATGCCCAGGTTGGTGCCGTTCTTGATGTTGGCGCGGAAGATGTCGCCCGTGGAGATGGCCGGGATGCCGAAGGCCTCGGCGATGCCGGCGGCCTGGGTTCCCTTGCCCGCCCCGGGAGGGCCGACGATGAGCAGGCGGAAGGTCTGGTCGTGATGTGTCATCGGAGAAGCCCCTCGTAGTTGCGTTGTTGGAGTTGAGCGTCGATCTGCTTCACCGTCTCGAGCCCGACACCGACGACGATGAGGATGGATGCGCCGCCGAACGGGAAGTTGGCGTTGGCGTTCACCGTGGAGAGCGCGATGAGCGGGATGAGGGCGAGCACACCGAGGTAGAGCGAACCCGGGAAGGTGATGCGCGTGAGCACGAAGTTCAGGTACTCGGCGGTCGGACGCCCGGCACGGATGCCCGGCACGAACCCGCCGTGCTTGCGCATGTTCTCCGCGACTTCCTCTGGGTTGAAGGCGATCGCCACGTAGAAGTAGGTGAAGCCGATGATGAGGAGGAAGTAGACCGCCATGTACAGCGGGTGGTCGCCGGTCGTGAAGTTGTTCATGACCCAGGTGACCCACTCAGGTGGGGTCTCCCCTGCCGCCGGCTGGTTGAACTGCGCGACGAGCGCGGGCAAGTACAGCAGCGAGGAGGCGAAGATGACCGGGATCACGCCGGCCTGGTTCACCTTGATCGGGATGTAGGTGCTGTTGCCGCCGTAGGTGCGTCGACCGACCATGCGCTTCGCGTATTGAACCGGGATACGCCGCTGCGACTGCTCGACGAAGACGACGGCCATCATGATCAGCAGGCCGATCGCGATGACGATGACGAGCGTGGTCATTCCGCCGGTGCCTGCGGCGATGGCGCCGAAGGCCGACGGGAACGATGCGGCGATCGAAGTGAAGATGAGGAGCGACATGCCGTTGCCGACGCCGCGCTCGGTGATGAGCTCGGCCATCCACATGATGACGGCAGTTCCTGCGGTCATGGCCGCGACCATGAGCACGATGCGGACCATGTTGATGACGGCGTTCTCGGGCGTGGCCGAGGACTCGTTCAGCATGACGAGGACGTTCTCGCAGGCAGCGTTGCCTGTGCCGAACAGTGTTCCGGACTTTGCCACGGTGGCGAGCGTCGTCGCCTGAAGGATCGCCAGCGCGATGGTCAGGTAGCGCGTGTACTGCGTGAGCTTCGACTGACCGGCCTGACCCTCCTTATGGAGCGCCTCGAAGTGCGGGATGACCACACGCAGCAGCTGCGTGATGATCGAGGCCGTGATGTACGGCATGATGCCCAGCGCGAAAATCGACAACTGGAGCAGCGCACCACCGGAGAACAGATTGACCATGTCGTAGAGACCGGCCATCTGCGTTCCCGTGTCAAGGCACTGCTGCACGTTGACGTAGTTCACGAAGGGGCCAGGAACCGTGGTGCCGATCCGATAGATGGCGACCATAGCGAGCGTGAAGAGGATCTTGCGACGAAGATCCGGTGTCTTGAACACTCGTGCGACGGCACTGAACACTACGTTCCTGCTTTCATTTCTCGTGAAAGAGACAAGCGGGGGTCGGCAACCGCCGACCCCCGCTTGGAGTTGCTACTTGACGGAACCGCCGGCGGCAACGATCTTCTGCTCTGCGGAGCTGGAGACCTTGTCGACCGCGACGTTCAGCTTAACCGCAATCTCACCATTGCCGAGCACCTTGACGGGCTCGTTCTTGCGAACCGCACCCTTTGCCACGAGGTCAGCGATGGTCACATCGCCGCCCTCGGGGAAGAGCTCGGCCAGCTTGGAGAGGTTGACGACCTGGTACTCGACGCGGAACGGGTTCTTGAACCCGCGCAGCTTCGGCGTACGCATGTGCAGCGGCATCTGGCCACCCTCGAAGCCGATGCGCACCGTGGTGCGTGCCTTCGAGCCCTTGGTGCCGCGTCCAGCGGTCTTGCCCTTGGAGCCCTCACCGCGACCAACGCGCGTCTTGGACTTCTTGGCACCGGGAGCGGGGCGGAGGTGGTGGACCTTGAGCTGAGGCTCGGAGGTCACGTCCTTCTCGTTCTCGTTCTTGCTCATTCGGAAATCTCCTCAACTGAGACCAGGTGAGCGACTGTCTTGATGTAGCCGCGGTTCACCGGGTTGTCCGCCTTGACCACGGTGTGGCCGATGCGCTTGAGGCCGAGCGAGCGCAGGGTGTCGCGCTGGTTCTGCTTCTCGCTGATGACGGACTTGATCTGGGTCACCTTGAGATTCGTGGCCATCAGGCACCAACCTTCTGTGCTTCGGCTGCTGCCTTGGCCGCGTTGGCCTCGGCGCGCAGGATGCGCTGCGGGACGACCTGGTCGACAGGCAGGCCACGACGAGCTGCGACGGCGCGCGGCTCCTCGAGCTGCTTGAGGGCCGCGACGGTCGCGTGCACGATGTTGATCGTGTTCGAGGAGCCGAGCGACTTCGACAGGACGTCGTGGATGCCCGCGCACTCCAGCACGGCGCGAACCGGGCCACCGGCGATAACACCGGTACCTGCAGCTGCGGGACGGAGCAGGACGACGCCTGCTGCTGCCTCGCCCTGCACGGGGTGCGGGATCGTCTTGAGGACGCGTGGGACGCGGAAGAAGTTCTTCTTCGCCTCCTCGACGCCCTTGGAGATGGCCAGCGGGACCTCACGGGCCTTGCCGTAGCCAACGCCCACGAGTCCGTTGCCGTCTCCGACGACGACGAGCGCGGTGAACGCGAAGCGACGACCGCCCTTGACGACCTTGGAGACGCGGTTGATGGTGACGACGCGCTCCAGGAACTGGCTCTTGTCGTCGCGTGCGCCGCGGTCACGGCCGCCCTGGCCACGCTCGCCACGGCCACCACGACGGTTGTTGTCGCGGCCGCCTTCGCGCTGTGCCGACTCGCTCGACGCGGCCGTCTCAACGGGCGTGTCGGTCATGTTGTCGGGCGTGTTGGTGTCGATCTTCTCGGTCACAGGTTCAGCCCTGCCTCTCGTGCTCCATCAGCGATGGCCGCGACGCGACCGGCGTACTTGTTGCCGCCGCGGTCGAAGACCACGCTTTCGATGCCGGCGTCCTTGGCGCGTGCGCCGACGAGCTCGCCGACACGCTTTGCCTTTGCGGACTTGTCGCCCTCAAACGCGCGCAGCTCTGCTTCCATCGTGGAAGCCGATGCCAGCGTGACGCCCTTGGTGTCGTCGACAACCTGGACGAAGACGTGGCGCGCGGAGCGCGTGACGACGAGACGGGGACGCTGTGCGTCGCCGGAGACCTTCTTGCGAAGGCGGACGTGGCGGCGACGGGTCGCTGCCTGCTTGCTCTTTCCTCGAGTTCCGAGTCCCATGGTTACTTACCTGACTTTCCGGCCTTGCGGCGGATCTGCTCGCCCTCGTAACGCACGCCCTTGCCCTTGTAGGGCTCGGGGAGGCGGAGCTTGCGGATGTTCGCTGCGACCTCGCCGACAGCCTGCTTGTCGATACCGACGACCGTGAGCTTGTTGTTGCCCTCGACCTGGAACGAGATGCCCGCGGGGGGTTCAACGTTGATCGGGTGCGAGTAGCCGAGTGCGAACTCGACGCCCGAGCCCTTGGAGACGATGCGGTAACCGGTTCCAACGACCTCGAGCTTCTTGGTGTAGCCCTCGGTGACGCCGATGATGTTGTTGTTGATGAGCGTGCGCGTCAGGCCGTGCAGTGCACGCGACTCGCGCTCGTCGTTCGGACGCGTGACGAGAACCTGACCGTCTTCGAGCTTGACCTCGATGGGGTTCGCGACGACGAGTGCGAGCTCGCCCTTCGGGCCCTTGACGGTGACGTTCTGCGCGTCGATCTTGATGTCAACGCCGGCAGGGACGTTGATGGGGAGACGACCAATACGTGACATGACGGATTACCACACGTAGGCGAGGACTTCTCCGCCTACGCCCTTCTGCTCGGCCTGACGGTCGGTGAGGAGACCGGAGGAGGTGGACAGGATGGCAATGCCGAGGCCGCCGAGGACGCTTGGCAGCTCGGTCGAGCGCGCGTACACGCGGAGACCTGGCTTGGAGACGCGCTTGATGCCGACGATCGACCTCTCGCGGTTCGGACCGAACTTCAGCGAGAGAGTGAGGGTCTGGCCCACTCGTGCATCTTCGACCTTCCAGTCGGTGATGTAGCCCTCGCGCTTGAGGATGTCGGCAATGTGGGACTTGAGCTTCGAGCTCGGCATCGACACGGAGTCGTGGTGCGCCGAGTTCGCGTTGCGCAGTCGCGTCAGCATATCTGCGACGGGATCTGTCATCGTCATGATGAGTGCCTTTCGCCTGGTTTCGCGGGGGGGGGGCCCGCCCCCCCCCCCGGGGGGGGGGGGGCGGGGGGGGGGGGGGCCCCCCCCCGGGGGGCCGGGGGGGGGGGGGGGCCCGCCGGGGGGGGGGTTAGTGTTGGTGTGTGCTCGG
>NZ_JBNAFM010000002.1:0-259837 GCF_049707175.1 Pseudoclavibacter helvolus
TGTTAAGCACGCCGCCAGCGTTCGTCCTGAGCCAGGATCAAACTCTCCGTAAATGAATAACAACCAAACACACCCAAGGGCATGCCGGTAAACATCACGCCACCACACAAAATGCGATGACAAGTTTGAAACTGACAAAAAACAAAACAACACCAAACCCCGAAAGGCTCAGTACTGACTTGTATTGTCCAAATATGTTTCCAAAAGGAATCCTTACCCCCTCTGAAAGAAGAGGCACGGGATCAAATTGGCATTTGACATAGTGCACGCTGTTGAGTTCTCAAGAATCGAGCGCTTCCCTCTTCAGACCTCACGGTCATCTCTAAGGAGCCATCGTTTGCACTGCAACCACTGGACAAGACACGCAGCTCGTGAGCATGAAGCCCATCCCCCGCACACCCAACTAGAAGAACTAGCAGGTGACGATCTTGCACCCCAGTGAGGCAGGAGTTCCGAGTGTAGATCATGTTGCTCCAACTTGCAAGAACAAGTGGCAGATGCTGATCTTTCGTTCGGATGCCTGGCCCGTGCGACCCGCTCTCGCGTTTCGCTCCGTCGGCCTGACGAGGGATTACATTACGCAGGCCCCCAGCGAGACACAACTCGTGCAGCATCCCGGGCGTGTCGCCTGCAGGAACTGCCCCGCACTACGCTGCTGTGCGAGGTGGTCACCCGGCGTAGACACGCTGTGCGCCGCCGTCGAATCGCTCAAGCGCGCCGGTCTCGCCGGCCCGAACGGCTCGGCCACCGAGCCAGAGCGCGTACGCCAGATACAGCGCGAGTGCTGCTGCTCCGATGCCGATCTTCACCGGCCATGGCCACTCCTGCCGCGTGACGAACCCCTCGATCAGTCCCGAAAGGAACAGGAAGATGGTCGTGCCGATGGCGACGACGATCAGGGCGCGTCCGTCGTCGGCAAGCGACTGCATCCTCGTCTTCGCTCCCGGCGCCACCCAGGCCCAGAAAATGCGGAGCCCCGCGCCGGCCGCAACGAACACCATCGTCAGCTCCAGGAGCCCGTGCGGGGCGATCCAGAGGAAGAAGACATCGAGATGCCCGTGCGCACCGAGCACCGCCGCGCTCTGCCCGAGCCCGATCGCGTTCTGGATGAGCACGGCCGGCACCCAAAGGCCGGTAATGCCGAAGGCGATGCACTGGGCTGCGATCCACGCGTTGTTCGTGAACACCCGTGCGGCGAAGCTCGATTCCGAAAACTCGGAGTAGTAGCCGATGAAGTCCTCTTCGGCGTAGCGCTCGAGCGCGGCCTCCGACCCGAGGAAGCCAAGGATCTCGGGATTCGCGACGATCCACCAATAGCTGAGCGCCGCGGCTGCGATCGTGAAGAGCGCCGCGCCGAGGGTCCACCACCGCACCCGGTACAACGCGGCGGGCAGCGACAGCGTGAAGAACGTCGCCAGAACCAGCAGAATGTTTCGCCCGGCTCCGGTGAATCGTCCTCGTGCCCGCGACAGCTGCACCGAGAGGTACTCCCCCTCACGGGTGTCACCGTAGGTCGTGCGAAGCGCAGACAGCTCCGTTGACGAATCCTGGTATCGCGAGATGAGCTCATCGATCTCGGCCCCGGTGAGATTCCGGCGCCTCGCCAGCGCACCCAGGCGCTGCCAGTCCGCCGAACGGGCGGTTGTGAGAGCTTCAAGATCCATCTGTTTCAATACTGCCATGGCCACTCAGACGCGACCCAGGGAACGCCTGAACGTCGCGGACGAGATGCTCGTCGTCGGTGAGGGAGTCCACCTCGACGTGCGTCCCGCAGGGTTCGCCCTTCGAGCCGCCTCGGCCGCGCTCGACGCGCTCGTGTATATCGCGGGCTATGTCGGCCTGCTCATCCTCACGATGACCGTGCTCGCGAGCGACGACGTTCCCTTCGCCATCGACGACGCACTCCTGGGTGCGATCGCGACGACGCTGCTCGTCGTCTGCCTCGTCATCGCCCCTTGCGTCGTCGAGACACTCACGCACGGTCGATCGGTCGGCAAGCTCGCGACAGGATTGCGCATCGTCCGCGACGACGGCGGCGCTTCGGGCTTCCGCCAGGCACTCATCCGCTCGCTGCTCGGCTTCATCGAGCTCTACGGATCGGCCGGCGGCATCGCCATCATCACGGGTCTCGTGAACTCCCGAGCCAAGCGCCTGGGCGACATCCTTGCTGGAACGACCTGTCAGCGCGAGCGCGCCCCGAAGCTCCGCCGGCACCTCGGTCCCATGCCGCCACAGCTCCTCGGCTGGGCGGCCATCGCCGATGCCGGCAGACTTCCCGACCGCACCTCGCGCCGCATCCTGGACTACCTCGATCAAGCAGCCCAGCTCACACCCTCGCACCGGGACCGGGCGGCGGGCGAGATCGCCCGCGAAACGCTCCCACACGTGCACCCGATCCCCGACGTTGACGCCGACACCTACCTTCGCGGCCTCGCGGTGCTGCGAAGAGATCGCGAGCTCGCCGCGCTCACCTCGATCGCCCACCGTGAGGCCATGCTGGCGCCCACCCTCACCGGCATGCCGCACGCCTTCCCCGACCGGGGGTGACCTCCGGCAGGGGGTGACCACCCCGGGCAGCGCCTCGGCCACGCCAGCCGCACGCATCGGTCATATTGCCCCGCTGCACATAGTGAAGGCTCCCCGGACGAGGTCCGACGAGCCTTCACGATGTGGCTGGGGGTGCGATTCAGTAGCGGTAGTGGGCTACCTTGTACGGCCCGTCGACCTCCACGCCGATGTAGTCGGCCTGCTCTTGCGTGAGCTCGGTGAGCTGCACTCCAAGCGCGTCGAGGTGCAGACGCGCGACCTGCTCATCAAGGTGCTTCGGCAGCACATGCACGCCGAGCGGATACGCGTCGAGCCGCTGCCAGAGCTCGAGCTGCGCGAGCACCTGGTTGGTGAACGAGCTGCTCATGACGAAGGAGGGATGCCCGGTCGCGTTGCCGAGGTTCAGCAGGCGCCCCTCGGAGAGCACGAGCAGCGAGCGGGAGTTCGGCAGTCGCCACTCGTGCACCTGCGGCTTGATCTCGACGCGCGTCGCGCCGTCGAGCCCCTCGAGCGCGGCCATATCGATCTCGTTGTCGAAATGGCCGACGTTGCCGACGATCGCCATGTGCTTCATGCCGAGCAGATGCTCGAGCGTGAGCACGCTCTTGTTGCCGGTGCACGTGATCCAGATGTCAACCTGATCGAGCACGTCCTCGACCCGCGCGACTTGGAAACCGTCCATCGCGGCCTGCCAGGCGCAGATCGGGTCGACTTCGCTGACGATGACGCGTGCGCCCTGCCCTCGAAGCGCCTCGGCCGCTCCCTTGCCGACGTCCCCGTACCCGACAACAAACGCCGTCTTGCCGCCGATCAGCAGATCCGTCGCCCGGTTCAACCCGTCAGGCAGCGAGTGGCGGATGCCGTAGGTGTTGTCGAACTTCGACTTCGTCACCGAGTCGTTGACGTTGATCGCCGTGAACTGCAGCTCGCCGCGCTCCGCGAGCTCATAGAGTCGGTGCACGCCTGTGGTCGTCTCCTCGGTGACGCCGCGCACCTCCTCGGCTATGCGGGTGAAGTGTCCGGTGTCGATGGCCAGCGACGCACGGATGGTGTCGAGCACGACCCGCATCTCAGTGCTGTCTTCGTCGCTCGCGTCGCGGACGGCGCCGGCCAGCTCGGCCTCGCGGCCGAGGTGCACCAGCATGGTGGCGTCGCCGCCGTCATCCAGGATCAGGTTCGGGCCGACGGCGCCCTCAGCGCTCCAGTCGAAGATGCGCGAGGTGCACCACCAGTACTCCTCGAGCGTCTCGCCCTTCCAGGCGAAGACGGGAACGCCCTTGGGCTCGTCGACCGTGCCCTCCGGCCCGACCGCGACGGCCGCCGCAGCCTCGTCCTGCGTCGAGAAAATGTTGCAGCTCGCCCAGCGCACCTCAGCGCCCAGCGCGGTGAGGGTCTCGATGAGCACCGCCGTCTGCACCGTCATGTGCAGGGAGCCGGCGATGCGGGCACCCGCGAGCGGGTTCTGTCCCGCGTACTGCTGCCTGAGCGCCATGAGTCCCGGCATCTCGATCTCGGCGAGGCGGATCTGGTGCCGCCCAGCGGGGGCCAGCGCCACGTCTGCGACGACGAACGGACGCTCGGTGGAGAGCTCGATACCTGACGTGGGTGCCATGACTGCTGCTTCCTTGCTCGGGGGTGAGGGATGCTGATCTCGCGGCCCGCGCGTCGGCGCGGGCCGCGAGCGGGCTAGTTCGCGCGGATGAGGGCGAGCACCTGGTCGCGGAGCGACTCCAGGCGGCCCTCGTCCTTGGCTTCTGCGTTCAGGCGCAGCAACGGCTCGGTGTTGGAGGCTCGGACGTTGAACCACCAGAACCCGGTCTCGTCCGCGCCGCGCACCGTCAGGCCGTCGAACTCCTCGAACTCGGCGATGCCGCTGAAGGCATCGACGATGCGCGCGAGCGCCGCGGGCACGTCGGCGACCGTCGAGTTGATCTCGCCCGAGGCGAAGTAGGGGTTCTCGAGGGCGCCGATCTCGGAGAGCGGCCTGCCGGATTCACCGACGGCTGCCAGCACGTGCATCGCCGCGAGCATGCCGTTGTCGGCGCTCCAGAAGTCTCGGAAGTAGTAGTGCGCGGAGTGCTCGCCGCCGAAGACGGCGTTGGTCGCGGCCATCTGCGCCTTGATCAGGGAGTGGCCGACCTTGGTCTGCACCGCCTTGGCGCCCTCCTGCTCGATGGCCTCTGGGACATGGCGGGAGACGATGAGGTTGTGGAGGATCGTCGGCTCGGTCTCACCGGCGGCGCGCACGCGAGCGATCTCGCGGCGAGCCACGATCGCCGTGACCGCGCTCGGCGAGACTGGTTCGCCTCGCTCATCGATGAGGAAGCACCGATCGGCATCGCCGTCGAACGCGAGCCCCAGGTCGGCGCCGTGCTCGACGACGGCCGCCTGCAGGTCGACGAGGTTCTTCGGGTCGAGCGGGTTGGCCTCGTGGTTCGGGAACGTGCCATCGAGCTCGAAGTACATGGGCACGATCTCGAGTGGCAGGGCGCCGAGACCAGCGGCATCGCCGAGCACCGCGGGGACCGTGAGCCCGCCCATCCCGTTGCCGGCGTCGACAACGACTTTCAGCGGACGGATGCTCGAGAGGTCGACGAGCTGACGGAGGTAAGCCGCGTAGTCGGCGAGGACATCGATGCGCTGCTCGGCCCCCGGCTGCTCGACGGCGACGATGCCATCGTCGAGGTACGCGGCCGCGCGATCGCGGATCGCGGAGAGACCGGTGTCGAAGCTCAGAGCCTTTGCGCCGGCGAGCGACAGCTTGATGCCGTTGTAGGCGGCGGGGTTGTGGCTCGCGGTGAACATCGCGGCCGCGGCGTCGTAGCGTCCGGACGCGAAGTAGTCCTCGTCGGTCGAGCAGAGCCCGATGTGCGTGACGTTCGCGCCGCGCGCCGTCGCGCCGCGGGCGAACGCCGCGGCGAAGCCGGGCGAGGAGTCGCGCATGTCATGGCCGACGACGACCGCCTGGCCGGCGAGCGCGAACTCGTCGACGAAGCCGGCGCCGAGGGCGGTCACGAGCGTCTCGGTGAGCTCACTGCCGACGAGCCCCCGAACGTCGTAGCTCTTCACGACACCAGAGAGAGAACCCCGCTCGTCCGGAGACGCGGGTGCGATAGCCACAGAAGTCATGAACCCAAAACTACCGGACGCATCATGCTCCACCCCTGCGGTGGCGTCGAGCGCTCAGCGTGGCGCGCGCACAGGTCGTAGCTGTGCGGCTCGGCCGCGATGGCAAGCGGGCCGATCACGGCGAGCTTGTCTTCGTAGTCGAACGTCAGCGTGTACTCCGCCTTGCGGGTGCACGCGACTCGTGAGCATGGTCGGTTGGGCATCGGCGCAAGTCTACGCCGGGCGTAAACTCGCAGGCATGCCACGTCGCCGCCGGGAGAAGAAGTCCGAGAACGCCCGGAGGCAGGCGCGCCCTGAGCGAGGCCTGGCCCGCGGCCGGCACGGCAGGGGCATCCGCTCGAGCGTCGCGGGGCCGTACCTGCCGATGCTCACCGGCCGGGTCGTCAGGTTCGAGAACCATGTCGCCGATGCCATGAACTACCTGCGCGCCGCGAACCCGGAGCGGCTCGCGAACGTGCAGGTCGACATCGCGAATGTGCCCAAGACGCTGCAGCACTCCGACGGCATGGATCGCTGGCACGTCGAGGCGCCGAATCGGATCATCCTCTATCGGGTCGCCATCGACCGCCTCGCCCGCCTGCACTGCGAGGACCCGGTGCACTACCGGATGCTCGTCGAACGGTGCGTGCTGCAGGCGGTCGCCGAGCTGCTGGGCTCGGACCCGTGGGACATCGCACCGGAGCGCTTCGGCGACGAATAATGTCGCCCGCGCGGGCGCGCTGCCTCAGCGATAGACCGTGATCACCTCGGCGAGCGGGTTGCCCGCGTAGCTCGGAACGGCGGCGAGCTGTCCGTCGCCGGCGTAGGCGAGCTGGACGGAGACGCGGTCGAGTCCCTCGAGCCGGTACCCTCGCGACGCCTCGACGTCGACGGTGGCCGTGCCGTGCGCCGGGATCGAGATATCGGTCTCGGTTCCGTCTTCCGCGACGAGCGTCGCGGTTTTCGCGACGCCGTCGGCGTCGGCGAGCTGCAGCTTCGGCGACGGGCCGCTCGGCACGGCGACGACCTGGCTTCCGCTCAACGGCGGCACGGGCAGGTACCACGCCAGGTCGGAGGTCGTCGCGGTCGCCGTCGTTTGCACAGCGGCGACGACGGGGCTGCTTGCCTCGATCTCGAACGTGTACTGGCCGATCGGGTAGCCGGTGAGCGGAACCTCGGTGGTCTTGCCACCCTCGATCGTCAGCGAGATCGGCTCGAGCGGCGTGCCCGCCGCGTCGCGCACGTCGATCGTGAGTTCGGTTTCCTCGCCGCCCGGCGCGAAGACACGGAGCATGGCACCTCGGTCGAGCACGAGGGTGCCGTCCGCCTCGGAGGCCGTGCTCGTCGACGGCACGCCGACGATCGACAGCGAGGTGCTCGGAGCGTCCTGGGCCCCGATGATCTCGATCCCACTCGGCGTCGCACCCGACGTGCGCGTCTGATGCAGCGTCGAGATGACGCTGCCGGAGACGGCCTCGACCTGGACCACGAGGTCTGCTCGTCCTGGGGCGACGCCCTCGAGGCTCACCACCTCGCGACTGCTCGCGGGGACCGTGATCTCGCGGAGCGTCGGTGCCTGCACCGTGCCGTCCGCGGTCGACACGGTGACCCGCACGTCGGCGGACCGCTCGGCCGGGTTGACGATGACGAGCTGCGTGCTGCTCCCCTCGGCCGTGCTCCCGCCGACGAGCCACTGCTCGGCGGAGGGCATGCGGCACGCCGTTGCCGCGAACCCCGCCGCGGAGGGCTGCGTGAGCTCGAGGGTCTGCGTCGCGGCGAACGCGGTTGGCTCGCCGTTCGCGTCGAGGCCCGGGACGGTGAAACGGACGGGGGCGAGCGCCTGCTGGTCGTCCGCCGCCGGGGTCGACTGAACGACCGGCGCGATATCGAGGTCGTCCTGATCTCCGGCGAGGCGGATGCTCGTGGTGCCGAGCGTCGCCGGCAGCGTCGGGTCGTCGGTGGCGAGGCCCAGCAGCGTGAGCGGTCCGGGGCAGACCCGGTCCTGCGCGCTGGCGACCGGGCTTACGAGCACGGAGTTCGGGGCGGCGGACAGCCCGCCCTCCGGCGCGAGCTGTGCGGCGGCGACGACGCCGCCGACGGCCAAGATCGCGGCTCCGACGCTCAGCCCGCGCCAGAGCGGACGCCTGCCGGGGCGCTTCCCCGGGGTTCCCCTGGCTGCATCGTCCGCCGCGCGAGCCTCGGCGATCACCTTCGACTCATCGAGCTTCATGGTCGCCTCCTCGAGTTCCGGTGCCCAGCACATCGTCGTCGTCTTCGGCGAAGTCATCGACGGTGAGCGAGGTCACGTCCCGTCGCAGCCTCCGCGCATCGCCCACCGCGTTGCTACCGTCGAGGTCGTACCACGGTGGCGCGGTCGTCGTCTCGCGGCGTCGCAGATCGGCTGCCCTGGCGCCGAGTCCCCCGGTCGGGAGCGCGGTCAGTAGCGTCAGCGCGAGCAGCACGCCCTGCACGATCAGCATCGAGCGGCCAAGCGCCGTGCCCGTGTTCGCCGTGTCGAGCGGACCGGCGACGTTCGGGTCGGTGGGTTCGAGCGTCGGCCCAACGACCTGCCAGAGCGAGCCGAACTCGGTCGCCCCTGCCGGTCGCAGCCCTGGGTTGGCGTCGAGCGACGAGACGAGGCGCCCCTGCATTGTCGCGGCGTCGCTCGCCCCCTCCGGCACGAGCAGATACGAGATGCCCAGCGCGTGGAGCTCCTCGGTGGGGCGGAACAGCGAGTCCGAGGCGAAGTTCACCGCGAGCTCGGCGAGTCGCTGGTCGCCGGCAGAGAAGCCCACGCTGGTCGTGCGCAGCGTCGACTGCGAATCGAGGCTGTCGCCGGTGCCGCGTTCGAGCCGCACCTCGACCGCGCCAGAAGCGAGCGGCACGATGACGAGAGTGCCGACCTCGTCGGATGCCCGGCCCTGGGCGTCGACGATGGCTGGCAGGGAGCGACCGTCGCCCGCCCCGATGAGCGAGTCGCCGCGGAGCACGGCCGTCGCCGGAAGCGCAGCGATGAGGATGACGCCAGCCAGCGCGATGCCGGCGAGCACGTGCGCCGACCGCCGTCGGAGCGCCCCAAGCATGGCGACCGCTGCGATCAGGACACCGAGCCACATGAGCGACTGCGCGCTCCCCGGCCACAGGGTGATGCTCTCGACGCCGACGTGGGCGAAGCCGAACCGGATCGCGGCCGCGGCCGTCGCGAAGCCGAGCACCACGAGCTGCAGCCCAAAAAGGGCCGCGCGCCAGGTGCGACTGCCTGGAGCAAGCAACGCCAGCAGGAAGAGGGGTGCGAGGAGGACGGCGGCGACGATGGGCGAGGCGGGGAAGGAGTCGAGCAGGCCGCCTGCCCAGCTCGGATCGTGGACGAGCGAGCTGGGGAATCCCAGGAGCAACTGCCACGCCTCCGGCGCGGTGCTGGCCAGCGGGACGCCGGGGTCGGCGAACAGCGCGAGCGGCCGGCCCCGGTTCCACTGCGCGACCGCCAACGGCGCGAACAGAACCAGCGTCGGCACGGCCGTCAGGAGACGCTGCAGGACACCGCGGCCCCCGGTGACGGTCCAGATCAGCCACACGACCGCGAGGGGCACGGCGAGGAGCGGAGCGGATGCGATCGCGACGGCGGCGAGGAGTCCCGTGGCCGCCGCACGGGACCAGTTCCTGGATGCGCTCAAAGCCGAGAAGATCAGCCATGGCAGGACCAGGTGCGCGATGACCGCGGCGACCCGACCCTCGGCGAGCGCGACGAGCAGCGGCGGCGCGAGCATCCACCCGAAGGCGGCGAAGGCGCGCAATCCCGGTCGGGTGGTGAGTCGGGCCACGAGCATCCACGCGCCCATCGCGGCGAGCGGCAGCGCGAACAGCCAGAGCAGCACGATGCTGAGGCTCGGATACCAGAAGGTGACAGTGCCGAGCACGGCGAGCACGTAGGTGAAGGGGTCGGCGACGCCGAACGCCCCGTCGCCGACGTCGCGGACCCCGTAACCCGTGCGTCCCCAGAGCGTGCCGACGGAGTCGGCGAGCGGCAGCAGCCCGCCACCCGAGAGCGTCGACTGTCCGAGCAATGGAAGGGAGAGGGCGACACCGAGGAGCGTCGAGACCAGCAGCACCCACAGCCCACCTGATCCCACGAGGGAGTACCGCTCGCGCTCCTCGTGCGTCAGCGCCCTGAGCTGCTCACGCTGCAGCCCCAGCGTCTTCTGGTTCTCCTCGGCGCTCACGAGCAGGGGCTCGATGACCGTCCACGGTTCCGTTCGCGTCTTTGCGAACTGCGCCCTCGACCGGGCTGCGCCCGTCGCGCCGAACGTCACCCGCCCTGCGGAGCGCAGCTCCGCGATGACTCGCCGCGGACGCTTCCTCACGAGGTGCCAGATGCCCTTGAGGAGCGCGATGGGGATGAGGAGCACGCGCAGGATCGCAAACGCCGCGACCGGGGTCTTCGTCAGGCTGCGGTGCACCCGTGCCGTGTCGCGCGCAGCCTCGACCGCGGAAGCGCTCATGCCCGGGTTCATCGCCGCGGTGCCAGGAGCCCCAGGGTCGCACGCGACCCGGGCGGACGGCGTCAGCAGCACACGGCCCCCAGCGAGCCACACGCGCGTGCAGAAGTCGAGCGCGTCATCCACCGCCGGTAGCCCCGGGTCGAAGCCGTCCAGCGCCAGCCACGGCTCTCGGCGCACCAGCATGCCGCCGGCGGCCACGCCGAGCACGTCGGACTCCTCGTCGAACTGCCCCTGGTCGAGCTCGTCTTCGCGCAGGCGAAGGCTCTCGCCGTTCTGGAGCATCGACTGGCCGAATTCCACCAGCGTCGCTGCGTCGTCGCTGCGCACCAGCTTCGGCCCGGTCACCTCGAGCGATGGGTTGCGCTCGGCCGTCGCGAGCAGCTGCTCGAGCGCGTCGTGCTCCGGGGCGTTGTCTGCCGAGAGCAGCCAGAGCCAGTCGCCCTCCGACTGGAGCTCCTGCTCCTCCAGGACGGCCACCGCTTCTGCGACCGCGGCACCGAACGTGGTGTCCGTCTCGAGCGTCAGCAGGATGTCGGGCTCGGCCTCCCGCATGACCTCCAGCGTCGAGTCCTTCGACGCGAGGTTCACCATCACGACCCGGTCAGGGATGCGCGTGGAGCCTTCGAGCGCGGCGATCGTGCGCTCGAGCGAGCGCGACGCATCTCGCGCGACAAGGATTGCGGTGACTCCGGGACGCATTGAACGAATGGTATTCGGCCCACCCGAGCGTTGCCACATTGCGGGCGGCAAGCCGCGAACGCGAGGAACCGCATCTGCCTTCCTCCGCCGCACATGCGAAAGGCCCCGCCCGACCGAAGTCGATGCGGGGCCTTTCTGCGTGCCGTGCTCCGGCGCTCGAACCCGAAATCGGTGCTCCAGCCTCGGGCGGTGAGACGACGTTTATGCCTGCTTGCGCAGCTTGCGCCGCTCGCGCTCGCTCAGCCCGCCCCAGATTCCGAAGCGCTCGTCGTTGGAGAGCGCGTACTCGAGGCAGTCGCTCCGAACCTCGCACGAGTCGCAGATGCGCTTCGCGTCGCGAGTCGACCCGCCCTTCTCTGGGAAGAAGGCCTCTGGATCGACCTGCGCGCAGAGCGCGTCAGCCTGCCACGCGAGCGGGTTGTCGTCGCCGACATTCCTGCGAACTCCTGGGACGCCGAGGTTGACCGGGTCGACATACCAGTCTTCCGGAACCGAGGGGTTCCTCCCTGGAATTGCCATATCACGTTCTCCCCACGTTGCTTGCGGGCACCTGCCCGCGCGTCGGAATCATTACATCGTTGTAATTCACCCCGCGTCAAGTCGGAAGCCCTCAACACTAAGCCCGGTCTTGAGACTTTTCGCAGAAGCCGCGCGCGATTCGCCTCGGCGTGTCGTCGAGAAACCCTCGCGGGGCCGGGGTTCGACCCCCGCGGCCCCGCACGCTGGAGATTCCCAGCTAGTCGGCGTGTCGCATCGGCACCGTGTCGCGCCGGTCGAGCCCTGGGCCGGCGGCGAACAGGTCGACCGAGCCGAGCACCCGAACCGGGAGCTCATCAGCGGTCACGAAGAAGGACTGCCCAGCGCTGATCGTGCTCGCCGACTTCGCACCCTCGAGGCGGGCTTCGCCGTCGAGGCACAGCAGGATCGTCGGGCCGTCGAGGTGGATGGTGCGTGCCGTCTCCTCGTGTCCTGGAACGACGCGCACGAGGCGGAAGTCGGGAATCTCGGGACGGTACTCCTCGACGCCGTCCTGGATGCGCGTGGCCGCGATGTAGGGCGGCGGCACCGGCGCGAAGTCGAGGCGCGCGAGCAGCTCCGGGATGTCGATGTGCTTGGGGGTGAGCCCGCCTCGCAGGACGTTGTCGGACGCGGCCATGATCTCGATGCCGAGGCCTCGCACGTAGGCGTGCATGTTGCCGGCCGGCAGGAAGATCGCCTCGCCGCGCCTGATCGTGATGTGGTTGAGCAGCAGTGCGAGCGCGACGCCCGGATCTCCCGGGTACATGCGAGCGAGCGTCGCGATGATGCTCCGCTCCCGCGCGAAGCGCTCCCCCTGGGCGCCAGCTTCGTCCCCCGCGAGCGCGACGCGTGACACTGCGGCCACCAGCTGCTCGACGACCTCGCCACCCTCGAGGAGCGCCGTCACCAGCTCGCGCAAGCTGTCACTGGTCGACAGGGACGCGACGCGGGCAGCGAAGTCGGCGAGCGCAGCGCGCTCGGTCGCAGCGAGCGCGGGGTCCCCCGCCGCGCGTGCCTCGAAGTCGGCGACCAGCTCCGCGACCTCCGCGAAGTCCCGGAAGCCGGCGAGCGCATCCATCGTGTCGCTGAGCGCGAGCAGCATCTCCGGCTTGTGGAGCGGGTCCTTGTAGTTGCGCTCCGGCGCGTCGAGGGGCACGCCGGCAGCGTTCTCCCGCTCGAAGCCGCGTCGCGCATCCGCCAGAGTGGGATGCACCTGCAGCGAGAGCGGGGCTGCGGCGGAGAGCACCTTCAAGAGGTAGGGCAGTCCCGGGCCGTCGCCCTCACGGAGGCCCATCGCGTAGCGACCGAGCGCCGCCACCGGTTCCTGCGCGATCCACGCGTCGAGCGTCGCGGCACCGCCGACGGACTCGGGGTCGACGATGCGGCTCGGCGCGCCGGGGTGGGTGCCGAGCCAGAGCTCGGCCTGCGGCACACCGTCCCAATCGGCATCGTCGAGGGTGCAGGCGCCGGAGGTGCCGAGCAGCTGCGAGATCGAGCCGGGGGCACCCCAGGCGTAGTCACGGGGCGCATTCTTCAGTGGCAGAAACATCACGCGAAGGCTACCGAATCTCAGTGCACCTGTGGGTGCGTCCGCCGGAACTGCAGGGCTGGCACAACCGCCCGGTGCACCCCGACACTCGAATTGACGGATTCCGCCAAGACGCTGGCGCCCGCCGCGCGGGCTTCATAGGCTCGCGGAGCGCTCGCGTCGTCGCAGCACGCACTGCAGCCAGCTGGCACGACCACGGAGCGCGACTCACCAGCGCCACTCGAGACAGGACGGTCATGGACGACACCGAGCTTCAGCTTCTGCCAGGCGACTTCACGGGACTCGAGGCCGAGCTCTCCCCGGAAGAGAAGGGCCTGATCGCCAACCTCCGTGGCTACCTCGAGCGCGATGTGCGTCCGGTGATCGACGCCCACTGGGAGGCGGCGACCTTCCCGCGCGAGATCGTCGGCGGGCTCGCCGCAGCCAGAGTCGTCGGCCTCGCCTTCGAAGAGACCAGGCCATTCCCGAATTCTGCGGTCTTCCGAGGGTGGACAGCCCTCGAGCTCGCCCGCGTCGACGCGAGCGTGGCCACCTACGTCGGCGTGCAGAACGGACTCGCCCTCGGCGCGGTCGGACTGTGCGGTTCGGCCGCACAGCGCGAGCGGTGGTTGCCGGCGCTCGCCTCCGGCGAGATCGTAGGCGCCTTCGGTCTGACGGAGCCCGGATCCGGCAGCGACTCGGCGCGAGGGCTCACGACCACCGCGGAGCGAGTGGGCGACGAGTGGGTGCTGAACGGGGCGAAGCGATGGATTGGGAACGCCACGTTCGCGGACATCGTCGTCATCTGGGCGAAGGACGTGGCGGACGGCCAGGTGAAAGGCTTTGTCGTCGACACCTCGCTGCCGGGCTTCACCGCCACGAAGATCGAGCGCAAGGTCTCGCTCCGCATCGTGCAGAACGCCGACATCACGCTCGACGCCGTCCGTGTGCCCGCCGACGCCAAGCTCGAGCACGCGAACTCCTTCAAGGACACCGCGCGCGTGCTGCGGAAGACCCGAGCCGAGGTCGCCTGGCTGGCCACGGGCATCGCGGTCGGCGCCTACGAGGCGGCCCTCGCCTACGCACAGGAACGCATCCAGTTCGGAGCCCCCATCGCGGCGCGGCAACTCATCCAGGAGCGCCTCGTCGATGCGCTCGGACTCATCACCTCGAGCATCGCGCTCTGCGTTCGCGTCTCCCAGCTCGACGATGCTGACGCCCAGAAGGACGAGCATTCGGCCCTCGCGAAGGCCGTCACAACGAGCAACATGCGACAGGTGGTCGCGCTCGCCCGTGAGGTGTGCGGAGGCAACGGCATCGTCGCCGACTACGGCGTCGGCCGGTTCTTCGCCGACGCCGAGGCCATCTACTCGTACGAGGGCACCAGGGAGATGAACACGCTCATCGTGGGCCGCTCCATCACGGGTCACGCGGCCTTCGTGTGAGCGCCGCGTTCGACGGGCCAGACCGCCCGCTCGAGGGAGCGAGGACCCGGGGCGTCTCCCGGTGAGCGACAATGGGCCGGTGAGCTCCACCCGATACCCAGTAGACACCGCCGCGACGGAACGCGCCCCCTGGCGCCGATTCGCGGCTCGGGTACCGGGTAGCCCCGGCCTCACTGCCTTCGCGACCTTCACGTTCTTCACGGCCTTCGCCGGAGACTTCTGGCGGAACCTGCTGACCTGGTACGGCTTCGGCGTCATCGCTGCGCTCATCGTCGGTGCCTCCATCTGGCTCCTGGCCAGCAAGAAGCCGCTGCCGAAGATCATGCACCTGCCCTCCGCGCTCCTCGCCTTTGTCGCCTGGTGCGCGCTCTCGATCGTCTGGTCGGCGTACCGACCCGAGTCGCTGCTCGGCTTCGGCATCCAGCTCGTCACCGCCATCGTCGCGCTCGCGCTCGCGGTCTCGCTCACCAAGCCGCAGTTCCTGCGGGCCTTCAGCGCGGCCATGCGCTGGATCCTCGGGCTCTCGCTCGCGTTCGAAGTCCTCGTCGCCATCTTCTTCCCCGCCGGGGTACTGCCCCTCGCCATGCTCATCCCCGGCGAGCTCGAACGAATCAGCGGCATTCCTGGGGCGACCGCAGAGACCGTCCCGGCGGCCTTCCTCTGGAGCCAGGGGCACATCTTCGCCGGCAGCGCGATCCAGGGCATCCTCGGCAACCGCAACCTGCTCGCGATGGTCGCGCTGCTCTGCGTCATCGCCGTCGCAGTGCAGTGGTACGCCAAGCAGCTCAAGCGCTGGCCAGCCGCCACCTGGATCGTGCTCGGCCTCGTCACCATCCTGCTCTGCAAGTCGGCGACGGTCTTCGTCGGCTGCGCGATCGTGCTCCTCGCCGTCGCGCTCGTCTTCATCGCGAGGCCCCTCAGCAACGCGCAGCGCTGGGGCATGTACGGCGCGGTCTTCGCCGTCATGCTCGTTGTGGGCTGGATCGTGCTGCAGTTCAACACGCAGCTCTTCGGCCTCATCAACCGCTCGAGCGACATGTCGGGACGCGGCGACATCTGGGCGGAAGTCGGCCGCCTCGGCAGCGAGCACTGGCTCGCCGGCATGGGCTGGATCAGCTACTGGGCGCCATGGGTCGAGCCGTTTAAGGGGCTCCTCGTCGTCGACGGCGTCCACTTCCTGCAGGCGCACAACGCC
Source organism: Pseudoclavibacter helvolus (assembly GCF_049707175.1). Lineage (GTDB taxonomy): Bacteria > Actinomycetota > Actinomycetes > Actinomycetales > Microbacteriaceae > Pseudoclavibacter > Pseudoclavibacter helvolus_A. The sequence continues at coordinate 15,541 of NZ_JBNAFM010000002.1, forward strand.
TACCTCGACGTGTGGATGCAGACCGGGCTGATCGGCGCCTTCTTCTTCGTCGGCATCGTGCTGTCGACCCTCATCCGCACCTGGTGGCTCGCCGTCGACCGGCCGCAGACCGACGCGAGCGGACCGCGGGACTTCCCCCCGACCGCCATGCTGGCGTTCCTGCTCATGGTCGCGCTCACCGTGCAGTCACTCACCGAGTCGCGGCTGCTCGTCGAAGGCAACTGGCTCCTCCTCTGCTACCTCGCGATCTACTCGAAGCTGCGCATCCAGGACCTCCCGGCGCTGCCGAGACGCACCATCTCGACCAAGACCGGCCCGCTGCCGATTATCGAGCGGAACAAGCTCGAAGGGCTCTGAAGCCTCACGTACCCGCGACGCGGAGCAGGTCGGCGCACGACAAGGTGAACGTCTTGCCTGGAGCGACCGCGAACACACGCTCGCCCGCGGGCTCGGCTGAGCACTCGGCGACCGCGACCCGGTACTGAGCATCCCAAGGTTCGGCCGCGAGTCGATCGTTCGGCACTGCACCCCACTGCACCGCGACGGCCGCGCCGACAACGACGAGGACCGCGCCCGCCACGACGCGAGCCGCGCGCGGCGCACGTGCACCCCAGCGCTCGACGATCGCCGACGCTGCGAATGGGAAGCACGCGAGCGCGAAGATCGCTGCCGCGGCGCCATAGCGAACGTCGACCTGCGCCAGCAGCCAGTCGGCGCCCTCGAGCCTCGCGTACTGGAAGATCGTGAGCGGATTCACGAGCAGGGCCCCGCCGAAGGCCGCCGCCGACACCAGCAGCAGCGCTGCGAGCGAGGACCGGTGATGGCGAGTCCCGACAGCCAGAACCAGACCGACCGCGAGCGCGAAGGGCACGACGGCGGCGAGCAGCAGGCCGATGCCGTCGCGAGCGAGGAGCTCCGAGTTAGCAGCCGTGTCACCGCTCCAGACCGGGAGAATCGCGGTCGCACCCCAGCCGACGACCACATCGGGGATGGAGATCGGGCCGTGCGGCGCGTTGAAGACCGGCCTCGGCGCGAGCAACCAGGTGAGCACCTGCGGAACGGCCCCGAGAAGCGCACCGAACAGCAGCAGCCACACTCCCCGGCTCCGATCCCAGCACAGCCGGAGCAGAAGCACCGGCAGCGCGACGATCGCCTGCACTTCGGTCAGGAAGCAGACGAGGACCACCCCGGCCCACAGCAGGTCTTCGCGCGCGGAACGCTCACCCCTCGCCAGGAAGATCCAGACGACGAGCCACAGGCAATAGGTGTGCAGGTTGGCGAGATCGCCGAGCACCTCCCTGCTGATGAGCGGGACCAAGACGGGCACCAGCGACACCGCGACTCGTGCAGGTAGCCAGGTGATGATCCCCCGAGCAAGGCGGAACGTGCCCGCGCACACCGCAGCGACCGCGACGAGACTGAGGAGCGAGACCGCGACCCCGAAGTTGTCGAGCGGCACCGACTCCGCAGCGACGATCGTGAACACCCGCGGGAGGAAGTGCTGGTAGCCCGCATACGGGTGAAAGAGCGTCGCCGCGCTCCCCAGCTCGATGTGCTCGCGGAGGAACGTGTCGCCGTCCTCAGCCCATAGCACCCCATGGCCCCCCGCCGGAACCCTGAGCCACGCAAGACCGAGCGCCACGATGAAGAGTCCGGCGATCCACCCCGATTCCCTCGCTCTGGAGAGTCGCCAGGGTTCCGACTCGGAACCGACCTCGCGACTTCGCATTCGTCGATGCTAGTCGCCGGCGCGAACGCACCGCGGCGAGGGACACGAGCGCAAGTGCTCCCGGCGATATGCTCGGGGCCATGCCAAGCAGCGCACCCGAACCACGAAGCTCCGCCGAACTCGCCACCGAGGTCGAAGAGCTCCGCGAACGCCTCGATGAGCTCGCCCGCGAACGCGCTGACGAGAAGGCAGAGAACGCCAAGCTCAAGGCACGGATCCTCGCGTTGCAGAACTCCCTCGATGACGCGCACTACCACCTCAACATCCGACCGACGACGCTCCAGCGGGTGCGGAACCTCATCCGCCGTCTGCCCTCGATCGTGCGTACCCTGCCGACCCGCCTGCTCGCCGTGCCGCGACGCATCCTGGGTGGCATCAAGTGAAGCTGAGCGACCTCAAGGCCCCGAGGCGCCTCGGGATCTTCTTCTTCTTTGACGAGCAGGGCGTGGTCGACGACTACGTCACCACGCTGCTCGACGGCATGCAGGCGCACCTCGACCACGTCATCGTCGTGGTCAACGGAGCGCTCGACGACGCCGGGCGAGCGCTCTTCACCGCACGCCCCGACACCGACCTCATCGTGCGCCCCAACGAGGGATTCGACTCCTGGGCGTACAAGACCGCCATCGACTCGATCGGCTGGGAGGGGCTCGCCGAGTACGACGAGTTCGTCATGTTCAACTTCACGATCGTCGGCCCGGTGGCAGACCTGGCGCTCATGTTCGACACGATGGATGCCAAGGACCTCGACTTCTGGGGCGTCACGGTGCACCACGCCGCCCCGTTCGACCCCTTCGGCGTGCTCGAGACCCCGACCCTGCCGGTACACATCCAGTCGCATTTCATCGCGGTCCGCCGCTCCATGTTCCAGTCGGAGCCCTTCCAGGACTACTGGGACGACCTGCCGCCGATCCCCGACTACTCGCACGCCGTCGCCAAACACGAGGCGAAGTTCACCTGGTTCTTCGACCGCCTGGGCTTCGCGTGGGAGGCCTACGTCGACACGAGCGACCTCGAGCCGTACACGCTCTACCCGCTCAACACCTACCCCGTCGAGCTCATCGAAGAACGCAACTGCCCGTTCTTCAAGCGCAAGACACTCTTCGCCGGCATCCCGTCGACGATGGAGGAGATCACCGGGTTCAATGCGACCCGCCTCTACTCGTTCCTGGAATCGTCCGGACGCTTCGACATGGACCAGCTCCGCCGCCACATGCAGCGCAGCATGGACCAGTACGCGCAGTTCACGACCTTGCACGATTGGGTGATGCTCGAGCCGGTCGCCGAGACGAGCGCCGACTTCGCCGTGGTCGTGCCCACCGGCGCAGGTTTCGAGGAGCGACTCGCGCGTGCGCGGCACATCGCTGGCGCCAGCTCCATCGTCGTTCCCGGCACGCGCACGCGGCTCCACGACGCGGAGGCACTGATCCGCGACGCCGGCGCGAAGGCCGTCGAGGTCGCCGCCCACTGGTCGGAAGCCGCCAGCACGATCACGCAGGACGTCACGCTCCTGCTCGGACCCGACGCCTTCCACCAGAGCGGTCGCCTCGCCGACCTGATCGACGCCCGTGACTTCGGGGCCGAGACCTTCGGGCTCCCCGACCCTTCCGCCGCCGTCACGCAGTTCACGCGCTCACCCGAGCTCGGGCTGCTCGTGGCCGCCCCGCTCCTCCACGGCGAGCACTTCGGCGAGCTCGGGCGTGAATGGGAGCACACGACCCCAGCCTTCGAAGCCATAGCCGCCATGCTCGGCATCGCAGTGCCCTACTCGCGCCGGACAGCCCCGTTGCAGGGCTCAGGCGGCACAGTCGTCGTGCGAACGGATGCGGTGCGCGCCCTGGGTGCGGCCGTGGCAGCGGCCCCGTACGGGAGCCTCGTGCAACTCAGCACCCGCGACTGGCAGAAGCTCGTCGCCCTCGCAGTGCAGACCGCCGGCTACGTGCCGCGAGTCGCCGTGACCCCGAAGCTCGCGACCTACCTCCTGTCGATGACCTTCGACCTGCTGCGCCGCATCAACCGCGCCGTCGGGCCGAGCGGCGGCTCCCGCGCATCCACCCTCATCACGCGCATCGAGTCGCTCCGCTGATCGTGATCGGCTGAGGCGACGTGCGCCTCAGCCGGGCGGGCGCGGTTACGGCGTCGGGGTCGCGCGCTCCAGGACGTCGGCGCAGGCGAGGTCGAAGTACCTGATCCCAGGTGCGCTCTCGAACGTGTACGCCGACTCCGGGTTAGCCTCACACGCCACCACGGCTGCGGCGACCTGTTCGCTCCAAGGCTTCGCCATTGTCTTCGCGGAGGCGACCTCCGGACCCTGGATCGCGATGTACGCCAAGACGACGGTCGAGACCGTCAGCACCACGATTCGGGAGATCACCGGGAAGCGCGGGCTGAACCGGGTAACCAGCGAAGACGCGGCGAACGGCAGCGTGACGAGCACAAAGAGCGCTGCGGCCGCGCCGTAGCGGAGGTCGATCGGCACCAGGAACCACTCCGGCCCGACGAAGCGGGCGTACTGGAACGACTCGTGGGGGTTCACGAGCAGCGAGCCCCCGAAGGAGGCCGCCGAGATGAAGAGCAGGCTGCACAGCGCGAACCGCTGATAGCCCTTGTCCAGGATGAGTGCCACGAGCGCCGCGACGGCGAAGGGGAGAACGGCGAGCGCGAGCACCTTCCATCCGTGTTCGGCCAAGAGGATTGAGTTCGTCTCCCGGTGCCCGTTCCAGATGGGCAGCACCGCGTTGACGAGCCACCCGACGACAACGTCCGGGATCGAGATGTCGACGCCCTCCTTGATGGGACGCGGCGTGGTGAGCCAGGAGTACATCTGCGTGCCCACGCCGATGAGCGTGCCCGCAGCGATGGCGATCGTCGGGATGCTCCGGTCCCAGAGGAGTCGGATGACGACGATGGGCACAATGAGCAGCGCCTGCACCTCGGTGAGGCACGCGACCAGCGCGACGAGGCCCCAGAGCACCCCCTCGACCTTGCTCGCGGGCTTCGACAGCGCAACCCAGGCAGCGAGCCAGAGGCAGTACGTGTGCAGGTCAGCGAAGTTGCCGATGATCTCCAGGCTGAGCAGCGGCACCGCCACCGGGATAAGCGACATGAAGAACCTGGCGGGGATCCAGCGGATGATGCCCCGCGTCAGTCGATAGGTGGCGGCCGCCGTCAGCCCGGCGAAGACGACGCAGACCGTGAAGACAGCTCGGTTGTACAACTCAAGCGGCACCAGCTCGACGACGCCGGCGCTGAACAGCCGCGGAAGGAAATGCTGGTAGCCGGCGTAGGGGTGGAACAGCGTGCCGAGCGTGCCTCGCTCGATCTGCTCCTTGAGGAAGATGACCCCATCCTCAGCCCAGACCACGTCGTGGTCCGGAAGAGGGATGCGCAGCCACGTCCACGTGGTGACGACGAGGAACGCCACGCTGACCCAGACCCAGTCGCGCCGCATCCAGTCCGGAAGCCGTCGAGCTGTGGGAGTCGGCCTGACCGCACTGGGTGTCGTCCTCGTCATGCGTCTCCTCTTTTGCCAGCGGCCGCGCGTCCTGCGCCGCCTCGTCCACCGCAGCAAACATCATGGCACGGAACGTGTGCTGCCCCGCTGGCCTCGGAGACCGGATTCCGTGCTCCGTTAGAGTGAGGGCCTTGTCGAAAGGAACGTCATGACAGAACGCCAACGGGTGCTGGTGACCGGCGCTGGGGGCTACATCGGGCGCCACGTCGTCAACGCCCTGCTCGCCGAGAACGCCGACGTCGTCGCCGTCGTCCGCCCCGGTGGTGCCGCCAAGGTCAACCCGGGCGCGACGATCGTCGAGCTCGACCTGCTCCGCAACGGCGCCGACTACTCGAGCATCCTCGAACCGGCCCCGACCGCCGTCATCCACCTCGCCTGGGAAGCGGGCTTCGCCCACAACTCCCCCGTGCACATGACAAAGCTCTCCGAGCACTTCACGTTCCTGAACGCAGCCGTGGAGGCCGGCGTCAAGCGCCTCGCAGTGCTCGGCACCATGCACGAGGTCGGCCGACACGAGGGCGCGATCACGGCAGAGACACCCACGAACCCGCTCTCCCTGTACGGCATCGCCAAGGACGCGCTTCGCAAGTCGTCGTTCCTCACCTTCGACGACAAGGTGACGCTGCAGTGGCTTCGCGCGTACTACATCTACGGCGACGACCGAAACAACCAGTCGATCTTCACGAAGCTCCTCGAAGCTGCGGATGCGGGCAAGGCCGAGTTCCCCTTCACGTCGGGCAAGGCGAAGTTCGACTTCATTCACGTCGAAGAGCTCGGCAGGCAGATCGCTGCGGTGGCGCTCCAGGACGAGCTGCGCGGCGTCATCAACGTCGGCTCCGGCGTCCCGGTTTCCCTCGGAGAGCACGTCGAGCGCTTCATCACCGAGAACGACCTCGAGATCGCGCTGCAGTACGGGGCCTTCCCTGACCGTCCGTACGACTCAAAAGAGGTCTACGGCGATGCGACTGCGATCCAGTCGCTGATGGCGGACCGCGCCAGGGACTGACCCGAACGCCGGCACCACGCGAGAGGGGCACGCTGTCGAACGACGGCGTGCCCCTCTCGCGATGTCGCGAAGCTCAGCGCTTCAGCACCGCTTTAGCCGCACTGCGGGCTTTGCGCTCAAGGCGGACAGACGGCATCCGCTCGACCGACTGGAGCTGCTGTCGAGCTGCCTGCAGCTCAGCGCCAAGGCGGGCGGCCTGTGCACGCGCATCCGCCGCGCTGTGCTCCGCGGCCGCGGTACGGTCCTCGCGTAGCTGCAGCTCGAAGAGCTTCGTCTGCGCCTCGGCCTCGCGCTGACCGAGTTCGTTGTAGCCGGTTCGGAGCCCAGCCAGGTCGAGTTCCCGCTGGTAGAGCGTCGTGTTCCGCTCGTCGACCTCCTCACGGAGCAGGCGAACCTCCTCGTGGGCGACGTCGTCGTACTTCTGGAAGAGCGCGGCCCGCTCGCGGAGGCGCAGCAGCTGCTCGTCGCTGTAGACCTCATCATCATCGTCGTCGAGCACCGCAGACAACCGGTCGGGAACGACGGCTTTGTCGCCGATCGTGCGCAGGGCATCCACGATCGAGGTGTCCTCGACATAGCCGCCTGACGCCAGCTCGGAAGTCGTCGGCATGCGCAGCGCGAAGAAGTCCTCAAGGACGCCAGCCTTGTAGCGTCGCCAGTCGCGCATCCCGTGATGGTTCGCGCTCGGGCGCAGCCCTGGGTTCGCTTCGAAGCCGAGGGCCATGGCCACCGTCTTGCGCTCGAACTGCGACCAGGAGCGCCACGGAACATGAAGCACCTCAAGTTCGAAGCCCTCAGGCACGTCGCCCTGCTGCTCGAGGGAGACGAAGTGGTTGCCGTGCGCGACCTCGACCTCGTCCGAGCCCACGTGGATCGCATTGGGGGTGGGATGCGCGAAGACGCCTGCGCGGTTCAGCGCTTCAACAGAGCGCTCGTCGCGGAAAATGAGGCGGGCGAGGCCACTGCCCTCGCGGCCGAACGACCCGACCATGTTCACGACCGGGACACGGAAGGTCGTGATCGCCGTGTCGTACTGCTCGAGCGCCTGACGCACGGTCAGGGCGCGCTCGCGCGCGAACACGAACTCGTCGGCGTCGCCGTTGATGACCCAGTCGGCACCATGCTCGGCGTACGCGGACCGCGCCATGCGCGTCACGACCTGCGCCTGCTGCTTCTTGTGCTCCGGATCGTGCAGGAGCGTCATGACTCCCTTGGCCTCGTAGTCCTCGAGGATCTCGCGGGTCCCGTCGACCGACGCGTTGTCGGTCACGATGAGGTGGTCGATGCCCTGAGCGAGCGAGTGCTCCACGACGGCCGCGATGATGTCGGCCTCGTCGCGAACCATCATGGTCATGACGATTTTCATGGGCCAAGGCTACCCCGCTGTAGCATGGGGCATCGGCGGGCGCCCACCGGCGCCTGACCCCGACCGACTCCATCCAGGGTCGCCGTGAGCAGAGCAAAGGACGCCAACCGCATGCGTCGAGTGGTATTTTTCCTCGTCTACGACAAGCAGGGACACGTCGGCGGCTACGTCGAGCATTGCCTCCGCGAGCTTCGCGCCCACGCCGAGCACATCTTCGTCGTCTCCAACTCTCCGCTCACGACAGACTCCCGTCGCCGCCTCGAAGCCGTCGCCGACACCGTGTGGGAGCGCGAGAACATCGGCTACGACGTCTGGGCGTACCGGGATGCGCTCCGCGAGTTCGGCGCCGACCGCCTCCTCGACTACGACGAGCTCATCCTCGCCAACTACACCTTCTATGGCCCCATCGGCTCGTTCGCGCCGCTGCTCGAGGAAGCCGACGCGAAGGCAGTCGACTTCTGGGGCATCACCGACCATGCGGCGGTCGTTCCCAACCCCATCACCATGACCGGGGTCATGCACCGCCACATCCAATCGCACTGGATCGGCGTCCGCCGCAACATGTTCACCTCGGACGCGTGGCGTTCCTACTGGGACGACATGCCGCGCATCGACTCCTACGACGACTCGGTCATGCTCCACGAGGCGCGCTTCACGCACCACTTCGAGTCGGCCGGCTTCTCGTCATGGGTCGCGTACTCCTCCGCGCACTACGGCGATCAGCATCCCATCTTCAACCTCGCCGACGTGCTCATTGCCGACGGCTGCCCGATCGTCAAGCGCCGGTTCTTCTTCCACGACCCCATCTACCTGGACGAACTCGCCATCATCGGACGGCGCGTGCTCGAGCAGCTCGAGGAGAAGCAGTACCCCGTCGACCTGCTGTGGCAGGACATCGGCACGACAGCGAAGCCGCGCATCCTGAACACCAACGCGGCGCTCCTCGAGATCATGCCTGACATCGACCTCGGCGGCGCTGATCCGAGCGAGCTCCGCGTCGTCGTGATCGCGCACGTCTTCTACGAGGAGATGATCGACGAGATCGTCGACCTCGCCAACACGATCCCCGGCGGCTACGACCTCGTCGTGACCACCGCGAACGCCGACAAGCAGCGGGCCATCCAAGAGCGGCTCGTCGAGCTCGGACGCCACGGCGACGACGTGCGCGTCGTCGCCTCGAACCGCGGCCGCGACATCTCGGCGTTCCTGCTCAGCTGCAAGGACGTGCTCGAGTCAGGGCGCTACGACATCGTCGTGAAGCTCCACTCGAAGAAGAGCCCGCAGAACGGCTTCAACTCGGGGCGACACTTCAAGGAGCACCTGTTCCAGAACCTCCTCAACTCCCCCGGGTACACGACGAACCTGCTGCGCCTGTTCGTCGACCACTCCACGCTCGGCATGGTCTTCCCACCAATGATCCACATGGGCTTCCCGACGCTCGGCCGCGCCTGGTTCGCGAACCTCGAGCCAGCGAAGGCGCTCGCCGCGAAGCTCGGGATGCGCGTCGAGTTCGACGAGACCAGCCCGCTCGCGCCGCTCGGATCGATGTTCATCGCGCGTCCCGAGGCGCTGCGCCCCCTGGTGCAGGCGGGCTTCGCCTGGGAGGACTTCCCGGACGAAGGGCAGTACGCCGACGGCGGCCTGCCCCACGTGCTCGAACGACTCCTGGGTTACTCCGCGATCAGCGAAGGATTCCACGTGCGGACCGTGCTCACGACGCACAACGCGGCGATCTCGCACACGCTCCTCGAGTACAAGGTGCAGGAGATCACCGCCGGCCTGCCAGGGCTGTTCCGCGAGCAGGTCGAACTGGTACGCCGCTACATCGCCTCGCAGGCCGAGTCGCCGCTCGGGCGCGCGAAGGGACTCGTGCTCAGTCGCACACCCGGGCTCGCGAACGCGCTGCGCCCCGTCTACAGCCGGTCGCGGGCCGCGTACCGCAACTTCCGGGCGGGCCGCTGAGCCGCTCCACCCCTCGGGCGCGCCCCTCGGTGACCGCCGCGCGAGGCTCCAAGGCGGCGCGAAGGCCTGGTGTTAGTCTTGGGCGGCCCCTGCGTGGGGCCAGCGTCACAAGGTGTGCGGAGGACAATGTCTAAGCCTGTCTCTGTGCGGTCCCAGTCCCGGGGTCTCACGTTCAATCTCCTGGTCAATCTCACACTCCGTGAGATCAGGTCGGAGTACAAGCGCACAGCGCTCGGGCGCATCTGGTCGCTCATCAACCCGCTCGCGCAGATCGCGACGTTCTCGCTGGTCTTCGGGCTGCTCTTCCAGATCTCCGCGCCTCCCGGCGAGAACTCCGGAGTCCATTTCTTCCCGCTGTGGATCGGCATCGGCGTTGTGAGCTGGGGCTTCATCTCCAACTCCGTCAACGGCGGCATGGGCTCACTCCTCTCGAGCGCCGACCTGCTGCGCAAGGTCTACTTCCCCCGCTGGGTACTGCCGCTCTCGCGCATCCTCGCGAACGCGTGGACCTACGTCATCGAGATCTCGGTGATCACCGTCATCATGTGCTTCATCGGCGGACCCATGGTGCTCGCGTACCTGCCGCTCATGATCCCGCTGATCGCGCTCATCATCATGTTCGTGCTCGGGCTCGCGCTCATCCTGTCGGTCGTCGTGGTCTACTTCCGCGACATCGAGCACCTCTGGGGCATCCTCACGCAGCTCTGGCTCTACGCCTCCGGCGTCATGTTCCCGCTGCAGCTCGTCCAGCAGGCCCAGGACGACCTCACAGAGCAGGGTTCACTGCTCTTCGGAGAGCCGTGGCCACTCGTCTTCCTCTTCCAGCTCAACCCGACGCAGCGCATGCTCGAGTCGATCAGGAACATCGTCTACGACTACCAGGTGCCGCCACTCGAGAACTGGCTCTACATCGGCGGATGGGCGGTGGCGGTGCTCATCATCGGAATCCTCGTCTTCAACAGGTTCTCGAAGAACATCGTGGAGGAGCTCTAAATGGCAGGCACGGCAGTCGACGTCACCGGCGTCTCGAAGACGTTCCGCATCTACCACGACCGCAACCAGTCGCTGAAGGCCACCGTACTCAAGGGCGGGCGCGCGAAGTACGAGGAGTTCAAGGCCCTCGACGACGTGACGTTCGAGGTCCCCGAGGGCGGCACGTTCGGCCTGCTCGGGCGCAACGGCTCCGGAAAGTCGACACTGCTGAAGTGCATCGCCGGCATTCTGACCCCCAACGCCGGCACCATCACGACCCGCGGTCGTATCGCCGCAATGCTCGAGGTCGGCTCCGGCTTCCACCCCGAGCTCACGGGCCGGGAGAACGTCTACCTCAACGGGTCGATCCTCGGTATGTCGAAGCAGCAGATCGACAGCCGCTTCGACTCCATCGTCGACTTCTCCGGTATCGAGAAGTTCATCGACCAGCCCGTCAAGAACTACTCGAGCGGCATGTACGTGCGCCTCGGTTTCGCGGTGTCCATCCACACGGAGCCCGACGTGCTGCTGGTCGACGAGGTGTTGGCCGTCGGTGACATGGACTTCCAGGCCAAGTGCCGCGAGAAGTTCGCCGACTTCAAGGCGAGCGGGCGCACCGTCGTTGTCGTCTCGCACGGCCTCGAGGGCATGCGTGAGTTCTGCGACCGGGCCGCGTGGCTCGAGTACGGAGTGCTGCAGGAGGTTGGCCCCGCGACGGCCATCGTCGACAAGTACCGCGACTCGGGCAACGTCACGGAGATCATCGAGGGCGGCGGCCAGCGCCACGGCAGCGGTGAGCTCTACATCGACACGATCGAGCTCGTCAGCGAGGGCGGTGCCGTCGACAACGAGATCCGGACCGGCGAGTCGCCGACGATCCGCCTGAACTTCGAGGCACGTCGCCCCGTCGACCGCCCCAACTTCAAGATCGCGATCGAGACCCTCGAAGGTGTCCGCATCTGGAGCACGTCCTGCAAGCAGCTCGGGTGGCAGCCCGACTCGGTGCAGGTGGGCCAGGGCAGCATGGACTTCCACCTCGACCGCCTGGCACTCGCTCCGGGCGAGTACGTCGTCAACGCCGAGGTGTGGCGGGACGAGTCGTCGACGCCCGTCGACAGCCTCACCGGGTCGTTCCGCTTCGGCGTGCACGCCGGCACCCCGTTTGCGCTCGAGGGCGTGCTCGCGATGGATGCTCGCATCGTCGCGAAGCTTCCCGGCCAGTAGACGAGCAGCATCCACGCCGAGGGCCCCCGCGCGAGCGGGCGCCCTCGGCGTGTGCGGTTCATGGGCCGGATCCTCGCGGTTGGCACGCCGAGCCCTCGCGGGTGCAACGACGAGCCCTCGCGGCCGACGCAGGCACCGCATCCGTTGCGCCTGATCGTCCTTCAAACGCCAGAGACCCCCGCCAGAGGGAGCGATGCTCGCCCTGGCGGGGGTCTCTGTGGTCGGTCAGCCGCGGTTAGCCAGCGACCGGATCCCCGATACGGAAGGTGGAGAACAGCTCACGTGAGAGCCGGAAGGTGGTCGGCTCTGGCGTCGTCGTCGGCTCGGCCTCGGGCTGCTCCGTGACCTCGGGCTCCGCGTCCTCCGTCTGAGCAGGCGTCTCCGTCGGCTCCGTCGGCGTTGCCGTCTCGCTCGACTCCGCGGTCTCGTCGGCAGCCTCAGTGGCATCGGGGCGAGCCGTCGAGAGCGGCGCTTCCTCGGGCGTCTCCGTCGCCTCCGGGGCGGCTGTCTCCGTCGGTGCGCTCGTCGCCGTTTCGGTCACGACTGGCGTCGCGAGCGAGGGGTCGACCGGGTGCAGCACGCCGTCCTTCACGACGTAGAGCGTTCCGTCCGGGCCGAAGACCCGATCGGTGATGGGCTCCGCAGTGGCCGAGACGGTCAGACCGGCACCGACCTCAGGCGAGATGAGCGCGAAGTCCAGACCGAAGGTGGCCGCGTACTCGGGCGTCTCGAAGGGCACAAGCTCTCCGTCGACGCCGATGTACGAGACGCCTCCCACGATGACCGCCGAGGTGTACAGCGGCGCGGTGTTCTCGCCGAACTCCGTGAAGTTGGCGTCTGGGACGCTGCGCGGGTTGTCGATGTCGAGGCCGAGCTGCGCTGCAACCTCCGGAGAACCGACCTGGAGCAGCTCGTCCCCGTTCACGATCCACGTCCCTGTTCCCGCTCGGTTGGTGATGACCTCACCCGCGGTGACCGGGACAGCAGGCTCCGGCGCTGCCGTCGGCGTCGGCTCCGGGGTACCCGGGGCGCCGGATGACGTCGGCGTGGGCTCCAGCGCCGGGTTGGTGGGCTCAGGCGTTGCGCTGGCCGTCGGCGTCGCCGTGGGCTCGACGGTCGCGGTGGGCTCCGCCGTTGCCGTGGGCTCGGTCGTGGCCGTGGGCGTCGGAGAGGCCGTCGCGGTCGGCGACGCCGTCGGAGTCGCGGTGGGCTCCTCGCCCCAGCCAGCCGGGACCTCGGTGAGCTGCGCGCCGGTCTTGATCTGGTCGGCGAAGGCGGTGGGAACCGAGATCACATTGTCGACGGCACCAAGATCGACGACCAGCTTGGGCGAGGTGATGTGCTGCTTCTCACCATCCCGCACGAGGTACATCTTGCCGCTGTCGTCCTTGATGAACTGCGTCATCTCCTTGCCAGCGTTCGGCACGACGCCGCAGAGCTGCGCCGAGATCTCCGGGAACTCGATGCCGTACGCCGCCTCGAGCTCGGGCGTCAGCTTGTGTGCCTCTCCCTCGGTCGCCACGTACGCGTCGTCACCACAGCGGAACTGGTTGGTCTCAATCGCCGTGTCCCTGATCGGGATGCGGTCGAAGGAGGCCTGCGTGATGACGTAGGGGCTGGAGCCGAATCCGTAAGCCTCAGCGAGGTCGCTACTGGCCACCTTCGTGAGGTGCGCACCGTCGAGCACGTACAGCGTGTCGCTGTTCGGGCTCTTGATGAGCGCGCCGTTCGTGATGCCATTCCCGGTGTCGATGCCATCGAGCGTGCCCTTCGGCACCGTGTAGATGGTGCTCGAGATGCCGCGCTTCGTGGCTTCTGCCTCAGCGTCGCTCTTGGACGAGAACTCGACGCGCTCGCCACCGACCACGAGGTTGATCGTGTCCGAGCCGTTCTCCTGCACGAAGTGGGCGCCGGTGACGGAGCCGTTCTTACCGAGGACATCGACGATGCCGGCCGGGAGCGAGACGAACTTCGACGCACCGTAGGTCGACGCCGGGACCCGCAGCAGGCCGCCGTCGGTGTGCACGTAGGTCGCTGCTCCGTCGGTCACGAGCGGCTCCGCCGAGAGGGCGTCGCCCTGCGAGAGCTTGTCGTAGGCGGGCCCGAACTTTCCGGTCGCCTTGAAGGCGCTGAACTCGGCGAACGCGGCCGGGACCGCGTGGGCGGTCAGGGCGTCGTCGAGCACGACCTTGCCGGAGCCGTCGAGCTTCTGGACGATCGCACCCGCGGTGAGCAGCGGCTCACCGTCACTGAGGAAGTCGATCTTGTCGTCCTTCAGCTCCGTGAAGCCGATGTAGAAGCCAGGCTGCGTTCCGAGCTCAGCGAGATCTGCCACCTCGCGCTTCGTCGAATCTTCGATGAGGAATATCTGGCCGCTCGTGTTCTTCACGAACTTCTCGAGCGCCCCGCCGTCCTTGAACTTCTCGAGCTGCTCCTGGGTGATCTTCGCGAGGTCTGCGCCCTGCTGGTAGCCGAAGTCGGCGGCCACCGCCCAGTTGCGAACCTTCCGGAAGACACCGTCGTCGATGTAGTAGGGCTTGTTGTCCGGTCCGACAAGGATCTCGCCGACCGCCGCGCCGGTCGCGTACGCGTCCAGGGTGGAGGCCGGAACCGTGGACACCGCGCCAAGCGCGTACGCGAAGTCGGCGACCTTGGAGGCCGTGACCGGGTAGCGGACGTCCTCTGAGAGGAAGTAGACCTGCGAGGACCCCTCGGCCTGCACGAGCCACGGCACGCTGACGGCGCCCTTGGGGTCGCCGAACCAGTCGGTGTACATGCTCCAGAAGTTGCGGTTGCCGTACGCGGAGCATCCGTCGCCCTCGCCGTACATGTTGTTCAGCGCAGCCTGGTTGGGCTGGTACGGCGTGTAGTTGTAGAGACCCGCCGTGGCGTAGTTCGAGATGTACACCGCGGAGGAGCCGCACGAGAAGTTCGGGTTGTACAGCACGTTGTTCGTGGCGAACGGGATGTGGTTGAAGCTGTACGGGTTCGCCTTGTAGTTCTGGAACTGCCGCGCCGCGTTGTAGACCTGGTAGAAGAAGCCGCCGTAGCTCTGGTCGCAGGGTGCGGTGTCGGGGCAGCCGAATCCGGTCGCCGCCGCGAGCCGACCGAGGCTCGGGTTGGACATCGAGACGAGGCTCTGCTCCTTCTCGAGGAGGACAAGCATGGCCTTTTGGCTGAAGTTGCAGGCCTGGCCCACCTTGGCGATGATGTCAGCCGCGGACTCGCCGCCGCCCGCGCCCGAATAGGCGGAGCAGTACTGCGTCGCAGGCATCGAGGGGGTCGCCTGGGTGTAGTTGCGCAACGCCGTCGGCGAGGACGAGCCGTTACGAGAGACGAGGAACTGCTGCACCTCGGCAGCGGACATCGCCGTGCCGTTGTAGAAGTTCTCATCGCTGACGAGATTGCCCGGGTCGAACGCGCTCGCATCGGCTGCGGAGGCGGCTTCAATGCCGCCGGAGCTGGGGTTCGAGGCGATGAGCTGCAGGCCGAGCAGCCCTGAGGCTGCTACCGCGGCGGTAGCGAAAATGGCAAGGGTACGGCGAAACATGAGTTCCCAACGCGTCGGTCGACTGGGGGCCACCAGGCATCCACGGAGTACACCGAGAAGGCTCAGCAGTTTCCAAGTATGCATACATGCGCCACGGAACTCCACACTCGCCCCAGCTTTCACATCAGTCACATAAACAACACGCGTGACCAGGAAGCGTCTGCGAGGCCCGGAACGACAACGATCGCGGGCCACTGAGGGCCCGCGATCGTGGCGACACGCCCGAGCAAAGAAATCCGGGGAATTGCCGACTTGTGCCGTATATGGCCCTACTTCAGCGTCGACGCTCGCTGGTCGTCGATCCAGTCACAGAGCAGGCGGACTCCCTCAGCCACCATGACCTTGGGCTCCCAGGCCAGCGCATCCCTCGACGCATCGACCTCGCAGGACGCATGCCGCACATCCCCGTTCCGGAACTTGCCATTGATCTGCGGCGCCGGGGCGCCGTGGTGCGCGGCGATGAGCTCAGCGAGACGAAGGATCGACGTGCCCTCACCCGACCCGATGTCGTAGGGGTGCGGCGTCGAGCCGGAGTCGAGGACACCGCGGACGAGCGCGTCCGCCACGTCGTCGATGTAGACGAAGTCCCTGATGATCTGACCGTCCTCGTACACCGGGATGACACGGCCAGCCTTCGCCTCCTGCGAGAAGAACGACACGATACCGGTGTACGGGTTGATGAGGGACTGACCGGGACCGTAGACGTTCTGGAGACGGAAGATCACGTCGGTCACCCCGAGGGACAGGCACCACGAACGCAGGATGTGCTCCTGCGCCAGCTTCGTGGCCCCGTAGACGCTGGTCGGCGACGGCGTCACCTCGGACGAGACGAACGGCAGCGCGGAGAGTCCCGGGAAATCCCATTCGCCGCGCTCGAGCATCGCCGCGGAGCGCTGTCCCGGGTAGCTCACCTGACCCTCGGCGTCGACCCAGGCACCTTCTCCGTAGACCGCGCGGCTCGACGTCAGCACGATCTTCCGGGGCAGCTGCTCCGCACGGACGAGCGCGTCGAGCATCTCCGTCGTGCCAACCACGTTGACGCTCGCGTGACGAGTCGCCTCGAGCAGCGACTGCCCGGTTCCCGTCTCAGCCGCGAGGTGCACGATCACGTCCGGGGCGACGTCTGCCAGGAGCGCGTCCCACTCCGAGGCCGAGGTGACGTCGCCCCGCACGAACTCGACACGGTCATCGAGATCAGCTGGCCGCTCCGGCGACGGGTGAATCTGCGGGTGCAGGTTGTCGTAGGCGACAACACGATCGAAGTGGTCAGGCAGGCGGTGCGAGAGGGCGGTTCCGATGAACCCGGCTCCCCCGGTGATCAGACAGGTCGTCATGGCGTTGCTCCTTTGGGATCGGCCCGAAGCTGGCGAAGCGCTGCCTCAGGCGAGAGTCATTTGGCCGGAAGCGCCGGTATCCAGTTGAGGTACCGCTCGGTCATCTCGAAGATCACGAGGTCCGGTTGGTAGGCGGCCGCCTCGGCGAGAACGTCGGGAATCTGCTCGGTCGCACTTCCGAGGTTGCTCGTGACCTGCTTGGTCTCGGCGAACCCGGTCTGCCACGTCGGCCCCGCGCTGTTGCCCTGGCTGTCGCGCACGATCAGCGCGCGCAGCTCGGACTGGGCCCCCTGGGTCGTCGTGGTTGCCGGCAGCTGGAGCATGTCCAGCCCCTTGCTCGCATCCGCATCCAGCACGCTGCCGTCGTTGAGCGTCGCCTGCATCTTCGGCGGCGCCTGGTCGAGCACCGGCGTTCCCCAACCGGTCTCGGTTGTCGGGAAGCCGTAGGCCTCGAACTCGCTGATGACTGGCATGTCGCCGATGCTCGAGTACTCGAGTGGCGCCAGCGCCTGGTACTTCTCGTCGACCGCGCCGAGGCACGCCGCCAGGCGCTGCCAGCCGATCGCCGCTCCGTACGGCGACCAGTGGCTGTTGCCGGGCGCGTAGACGGCACCGTCCGCGGACGCGGCACGGAGATCCTGGCGCGCGTCGACGATCGGGAGATCGGGATGCGCGTTGATCAGGTAGTCGAGCGCCGTGGGACCGCGAAGCTCCTGCGCCCACTCGGGCAGCTGCTGCGGGTAGATCGACCAGTCGGCTGGCACGACCTGGATGACGAAGTCGATGCCCTGCGCGCTGAGCCCCTCGTCGATCGTCCGGAAGTATTCGGCCCACTCCTCGCTCTCGTCGTCGCTGAGGAAACCGCGCCCGAGCGCCTGCGAGAAGTTGTTGGCCTGCGTGTCCCCCCAGAAGACCCAGCCGTCCTCACCGGGGACGAACAGCTGGGCGTCCGGATCCGTCCCGATGTGCTCGCTCCAGATCTCCTCGCTCGCCGCGCGCTCGTCGCCAGTCCAGGGTGACCCGGTGACTGGGTCAACGAGTCCGGGCTGGCACGCCGCCGCGGGAAGACGCGCAGTCTCGGACTCGGGAGCCTCCTCAGGTGGAATGAACTCCTCCATGGCGCTGGCGTGCCTGGTCTGATAGCCGACGATCGTCGCGATGATGGCAGCGATCAGCAGGATGATCAGCGGGATCAACCGCACGCGGTGCCAGCGCTGCGCCCAGGTACGGCGTCCGCTCTTCGACGCGGGCTCTTCGAACCCGCTGTCGGGCCGGAGGCCGCTCGGTCCAACCGCGGTCATCGGCTCGTCTCCACTCGCCCGGCGCGGAGACGCGCCGCGAAGTTGGACGACGAGTACGCCGGGTTGACGATCCGTCGCTTCACCGCGTCGACATACGGCGTGCCGCGCTCGAGCAGCCAGGCGAGCCATCGTGGCGTCCAGTTCTTGAGACTCATGGCCGGGCTCTCGATGAGGTGCCATGAGAGGTACGCGCAGATGTGGGCAGCGATCGCGATGACCAGGTGGTACACGAACCACCCGGCGTTCTGCAGGCCGAAGTAGGCGCCGAACTGCATGAGCGGCCACCCGAAGATGTAGATCCCGTACGAGAGGTCGCCGTACTTCTCCCAGTTATTGAGGCGCGGGGTGCGGATGGCGAACCACATCAGGAAGTACATGAGGCCGTACTGCCCCCACATGTTCCAGCCCCCGAAGGCGTAGGCGAAGCCAGCGATGCCGAGCGCGAGGACTGCGAGGCGATCGTCGATCGGGATCTTGTCACCGAACAGGGCGAACAGCATGCCGAACGCGAACGGGGCGAAGAACATCGGATAGAAGGGGTTCGTGAGGAACGGGCTCAGCGACGTCATCTCGACCCAGCCGCTCCAGGTGAGGAAGTTCACGCCGATGATGCCGAAGGCGATGATGCCCCCGACGATGCGGTTCGAGAAGACGCCGAAGAGGCCGAGGAGGCCGACCATGATGTACGCGCGGAACTCGTAGAAGAGGGTCCACGCGGAGCCGTTCCAGTCGAATCCGCCGATCGTGGCGAACGGCAGCGAGCTGCCCATCCCCGCGATATTGCGCTGGCCGAGCTCGAGCCACATGTTGCTCAGGAAGTACGTGAAGGGCGACTCGGTGTCGGCGTCCCAATAACCGGCGATCGAGCCGGTCTCCTGCACCCAGGCGATGGGGGCGAGGATGAAGGCCGTCGTCAGCAGCGCGAGCCAGAAGGCCGGGAAGATGCGGAGCGCCCGTCGCCAGAAGAAGCGGAAGATGGTCGACTTGCCGCGACGGCTCTGGGTGATCAGGTACCCGGAGAAGAAGAAGAACCCGGCGACGGCGACCCCGCCGATGGACTGCTCGCTGGAGATCTGCGTGCCGAGGTCGTGCCCGCCGTAGAATCCGGCGAGCGGTCCTGCGTGCGCGAAGATGACCGCGAAGGCGAGCAGCCATCGGAGGAACCCGATGCTGTTGGCCCGGGGATCGAAGGCCTTGTCGAGCGTCAGCGGCATAGCTTCCTAGGTCGTGGAGTCAATCGCCCGCAAGCAGGCGGCGCTCCATCCTACACAGGCGCCAGAATCACCTTTTTGGGCGGTCACACCCGATTTCCTGACCCCGAATCAGCTGACGGTGACCGTCATCGGCTCGCTGAAGCCGTTGCCGCCGGGCCCCTCGTACTGCATGACGGCTTCCCAGTCGCCCGCCTTGATGGCGGGGTCGCGCAGGTTGACGATGCAACTGGAGGCACCGGTGTCTGCCGAGGTCGGGCCGGTGACCGCTGACGTCGCGATGAAGGTCTCCGGGCCGTTCCGCAGCACGAGTGTGCAGGTTCCGCCAGGCTCGGTGGTCGCGATCAGTGCAGCCGCGGAGATGATGGACTGGTCGGGAACCCAGTAGGCCCGGCTCAGCGAGACCTGCACGGCCGAGCCTTCCGGAGCCTCGCTCGGCTCGGCGGTCGCGGTCTCGGTGACCGTGACCGTCGGCACGGGCGTCGCGGTGACGATCAGTGTTTCCGGCACGGCGACCTCGGTCGCCTGCGGCAGCGTCGTCACCGGCACGGTGTTGTCCGGCGGCGCCTGCTGCCCGAGTGGGTTCATGAGCACGAACACGATCGCCGCGATTGCGACGGCGGCGGCGATGAGGAGGCCGATGACCAGGCCACGCCCCGTACCGCGACGCTCCGCCTGGCTCTCCAGCTCTTCCAGCTCGTCGGGGTCGTACTGCCCGCCGAGCGGCGTCTCGCCGTTGCTCATGTGCCACCTCCAGTCGCAGACACGGTACCCGGCGCAGCTCCGCGCCGACCGGTGCCGCGCCGCGAACCCCGGTCAGCGCGGGGGTCAGCGGATGCGAGCCAGTAGCCCCCGCACGTCGGCGGCGAACCGACGGAGCGGCTCCTCAAGTCCAGGCGCGTGCCGGAAGACCCACGCGGCGACGCGCACGGCTGCGCTCCCGCCTGGCCGATGCGCACGGGCCGCGCGGTGCGGAGCACGCACGTCTGCGCCGGACCCCGCGACGAGGTCCTCGTACTTGGCGGCGAGGAGGGCGTAGTCGCTCGCGAGCCCGTCGGCAGTCTCAGTCTCCGCGACCGCGAACCCCGCGTCGAACACGAACCGGCTCGCGAGCAGATCCAGCAGCCCGGAGAGCTCGCCGCCCGGATGACGTGCCTCGAGCTGCTCGCCGCCCGCGACAGCGAGCGCCGTCGCGAGCGGACGCAACGCATCCACCCGATACGCCGCGAACCCGGAGTAGGGCGCGACCGGCCCGTGCTCGTCGAGCGGCGCACCCACCCCGAGCGACGCGGCGAGAGCCGTGGCCCGTCCGCGGGCGCCCCGCCAGCCGTCCGCAAGCAGCCCGGTGCCGATCGGCGGCGCGACGGGCACGAGCATCCCCAGCGCTGGGTGGTCGGCGAACTCCCACACCAGCGGCTCGGCCCGCTCAAAGATCACGCGTCTGCCGCGCTGACGCGCGAGCCTGGCCGTGCTCGCCGGCATCGTCGTCAACGCGTCGGCGCCTGCCGACTCCACGAGCACAAGATCGGCCTCAAGGATTCGTGCGTCGCCGGCGGCCAGCCGTCGCCAGAAGTCGCCGCGGACGATGCGCACGTGGAGTCCGGAGATGGTGGCCGACTCGTCGCCGCTCGCGTCGTCCCGAACCCACTCGTGCGTGACGGCGGTGGATGCGCGGCGCAGCACACGCGGCCCGGCCCCGACCCCCGCGGCCAGCACGCGGCTGGGCGCGAACCTTGCGGTGCCGTCGACCAGCACGTCGACCGGAAACGCTCGACGCTCAAGCTCGAGCGCCACATCTCTCGCCGACACCCCTCGGTGGTCGAGCTCGACAGGGTCGTGGAAGAAGACCCGCCGCTTCACCAGGGGCGCACCGGCCCCCAGCAACAGCAGCGGCGCCTCGAGGCTCGCATTGGCCACCACGGCGTCACCGACCCTGAAGATACCCGCGGGGAACTGCGCCCCGACCGAGAAGCCGCGCTCGGCGAAGAACGGCGAGAAGCGCGCCTCGTGATGCCGAACGGAATCGTCGTAGGACCTGATGGGCGGCATCGACGCCCAGTACTCGCTCCAGGCGTCGCTGGTGATCACGCGCCTCCTGACCGCGATCCAGTGCGACTGCAGGTGCGGCGCCAGCGTGCCCCGGCGCGTGTACGGGTCTGGGGTGAGCTCGCCGTGCTCAGTGACACCCCAGACGTCGTGAGACGACGCCTCCGCCCACGCGAAGGTCGCCGCGAAATCGCCGACCGGCCCGAAGAACGTGTAGTTGGCGAGCACGACCTCGTCAAACGACGCAAGCCGCTCGGCACCGACCAACTCGAGCGCCGCCCGATAGCCGCCGACGTCGAAGCCCTCGTTCGGGCGCTCGAAGACCGAGTCCGCCACCGATTCGAGCGACGCGCGCGAGCTCTCACTCACCGCGCCGTTCACGACGACGAGCAACTCACTCGCATGCGGGCGAAACCCCTGCAAGGCTCGCAGCACGCCGGAATCAGCGCGACCGGCCCGGTCGAAGAGCAGGTAGATGACAAGTCGATTCATAGTCGCGGGCAGCCGATGCGGCCGACTCCTCCCCTGAGCGCGTGCAGACTCGTGCCAAGCTAGCACCACGCGCACCAGACCCAGGAGAGCAGATGCCAGCTTCGCGACTCGTCGCCGAACGCCGACCAGAGGATGCCCGCGAGCCGCGGCTCGGAGACGCCGCCGTCACCGCGGTCGTCTGCACCCACAACGGCGAGAAGTTCCTCGAGCAGCAGCTGCGAAGCATCCTCTCGCAGAGCCACCCCGTCGCCGAGGTCATCGTCTCCGACGACGCCTCGACCGACGGCACGGTCGAGCTCGCCCGCCGGGTGCTCGAGGCGTCAGACCGAGCGTTCCGCATCTACACCCGCGACGAACCCCTCCGTGTGAGCCGCAACTTCGAGTTTGCGCTCGGCGAAGCCCGCACTGAGTACCTCGCCACCAGCGACCAGGACGACGTCTGGCACCCCAAAAAAATCGAGCGCCTTCTCGCGGCCCTCGTCGGCGACGACGACGCGCTGCTCGCCCACTCCGACGCACTCCTCGTCGACGAAGACGGTGAGCCCATCGGCGGCACGCTCCTCGAGTCCCTCGAGATCACCGACGCAGAATGGCGCGACTACGAGAACGGGCGACAGCTCGAGGCCCTCACCGCTCGCAACTTCGTGACCGGCGCGACCATGCTGCTGCGCGCATCCCTCGTCTTCAGGGCAGGCAACGCCCCCGAGCCCTGGATCCACGACGAGTGGCTCGCCACGACCGCCGCGCTCGTCGGAGGCCTCCGCGTCGTCCGAGCACCCCTCATCGACTACCGGCAGCACAACGACAACCAGATCGGACAGACCGCGCCGACCCTGCGCGTCAAAGTTGCCCAAGCCACCAAGGACGGCTCGGCGGACCAGCTGCGCCGCTACCGCCGCGCCGTCGCGCTCCTCAAGCGCATCTCGGAGCTTGGGGGCAGCGCCGAGCAGGAAGCGCACATCCGCCGCAAGGTCGCCCACGAACGCCAGCGGCTCCAACTCCCGACCTCGCGCATCCGACGTGTCCCCCGCATCCTCAGGTGGACGCTGCGCGGCCGCTACCGCACCTACTCGCGCGGCAGCTACGACATCGCGCGCGACCTCTTCCAATCGCTCAAAGAGCGCGACGAGCACTGAGCTGCGTCACAGCACAGACGACGAAGGCCGTGACTCGATCGAGTCACGGCCTTCGTCGTCTGTGCTGGGGCTCGCTACGCGAGGAGTCCCTGCATGTAGCGTCCGTAGCCACTCTTCTGGAGCGGCTTCGCGAGCTCAGCGAACTGGGCGTCGTCGATCCACCCGGCACGCCACGCGATCTCCTCGATGCAGCCGATCTTGAAGCCCTGGCGGTCCTCGATGACCCGCACGTACTCGCTCGCCTGCATCATCGACTCGAACGTGCCCGTGTCCAGCCACGCCGTGCCACGGTCGAGGACCTGCACCTGCAGCTTGCCCGCCGCGAGGTAGGCCGAGTTGATGCTCGAGATCTCGAGCTCCCCGCGCGCGGAGGGCTCCACGTTCTTCGCGATCTCGACCACGTCGTTGTCATAGAAGTACAGACCAGGCACCGCGTAGTTCGACTTCGGCACCTCCGGCTTCTCCTCGATCGACACGGCCTTGTTGTTCTCGTCGAACTCCACGACGCCATACGCGACCGGGTTCGACACGTGGTACGCGAAGATCAGGCCGCCATCGAGCACGTTGTTGCCACGCAGCGACGAGCCAAGGCCAGAGCCGTGGAAGATGTTGTCGCCGAGCACCAGCGCGACCGAGTCGTCCCCGATGAACTCCTCGCCGATGATGAACGCCTGCGCGAGCCCATCCGGCGACGGCTGCACGGCGTACTCGATGCGCATCCCGAACTGCGAGCCGTCACCCAGCAGCGCCTTGAACTGGTCGTTGTACTCGGGCGTCGTGATGATCAGCACTTCACGGATGTCGGCCATCATGAGCGTCGACAGCGGGTAGTAGATCATCGGCTTGTCGTAGATGGGCATGAGCTGCTTCGAGATGCCCTTGGTGATCGGCCACAGACGCGTACCCGAGCCGCCAGCGAGGATGATGCCCTTCATGGCTACGCACCCGCCTTCGCGTTGAGCTCCGCGTAGTAGGCACGAGCCTCTTCCCAGCTGGGGAGGAGACCGGATGCGGCCGCCTCGGCCAGCGAGGGAGCATCCGTGTCCTTCGGCGAAAGCAGCAGCTCGCCCGCCTCCTCAGGGAAGCGGAGGTCGACGTCCTTGTCGAGCGGGTTGATGCCGTGCTCACGCTCTGCGTGGTAGGTGTCGGTGACGAGGTAGCTGACCGTCGCGTCGTCGGTCAGCGCCACGAACGCGTGGCCGAGGCCCTCCGACAGGTAGATGGCCTTGCGGTCGACGTCGTCGAGGCGAACCGAGTCCCACTCGCCGAACTTCGGCGAGCCGGTGCGGATGTCGATCACGAAGTCGAGGACGGCCCCACGCGTGCAGGTGACGTACTTGGACTGGCTCGGCGGAATGTCCGCGAAGTGAATGCCACGGACGACGCCGCGCGTCGACACCGAGGTGTTCGCCTGCTTGAGGTCGATCGAGTGCCCGACAGCTTCAGCGAGCTTGTCGAAGCGGTACCACTCCAGGAACACGCCACGGTCGTCGCCGAACTGCTTCGGCGTGATCTCGTAACTGTCTGGGATGCTGAGTTCGCGAATCTCCATGCCGAGGAGTCTAGTGCGGGGCGCGAGCGAATGCTCCCGACTCCACTCGGCCATACTTGAGGGCTGGCGGAGCCCCTCCGCGAGGGTCTCCGCAGAAGTGGGCCGCGCAGAAGGCGGCACCTACAAGAGATAAGGAACGACGGATGCACACCAACGCCGAGCCACCGGCCATGCCGCGCGTCGCCGTCCTCCTCGCGACCCACATGGGCAGGACCTACCTCGACGAGCAGCTCGACTCGATCCTCGACCAGACCGGGGCAGAGCTGCACGTGTACGTGTCGGACGACGGCTCCACCGACGGCACGCTCGAGCTGCTTGCGACGCGCGCAGACGCCGACCCGCGCATCACGATCCTTCCGCCGGAGACGTTCGGCGCCCCCGCTCCCAACTTCTTCCGGCTCCTCACGACGATCCCCATCGACGAGCACGACTATGTCGGCTTCGCCGACCAGGACGACGTCTGGATGCCGGGCAAGCTCGAGCGGCACATCCGCCTGCTCAGCGAGGGGCGCGCGGACGGCATCTCCTCGAACGTGACCGCGTTCTCCGACGACGGCACGCGCATCCTGATCAAGAAGGACTACCCGCAACGGCTCGCGGACCACCTCTTCGAGACGCCCGGCCCCGGCTCGACATTCCTGCTCACGCAGCGGTTCGCTCGCCTCGTCGCAGAGCAGCTCGACAACCGGGACTCCCCCGCCCGCGAGGCCTTCGCCCACGACTGGCTCATCTACGCGCTCGCCCGCGCGGCCGGACTCCGCTGGATCATCGACGGCGAGTCAACCGTCGACTACCGACAGCACGTCTCCAACGCCGTGGGTGCCAACACGGGACTCGCGCAGGCATGGAAACGGCTCAGGCTCACCTCGAACCGCTGGCACAGAGGCCAGGTCCAGCTCACCGTCGAGGCGTGCATCCACGTGGCCTCCCCGGAAGAGCTGCCGAGGCTCCAGTGGCTGCACGAGATCCTCGCGGAGTTCACTTATCGAGACGCGCTGCGACTCGTGCGACGCTGGCGACAGCTGCGGCGACGGCCTCGCGACCGTGCTGCCCTCGCCACGCTGATCACCGCGGGACTGTGGTAGCTCGTCGGAGGGCCGCGCTAGAGTAGCTCCGACTGCGTGCGGGTTGACACCGCACCGCTCGAACCACACAACCATCGGCAAATTTCCATCGGCACTGCCCGGCCGACGATTGAACAGGACAGGTATGAAACTTCTCGTGACCGGCGGGGCCGGCTTCATCGGCTCGAACTTCGTGCGCCGCGCGCTGCAGGACCAGTACGAGGGTCTGGAGGGTGTCGAGGTCGTTGTCCTGGACAAGCTGACTTACTCGGGCAACCTCGAGAACCTCGCCCCGGTGTCGGACTCGGAGCGGTTCACGTTCGTCGAGGGCGACATCACGGATGACGTGGTGCTCGACGAGTGGATCCCGAAGGTGGATGCGGTGGTTCACTTCGCGGCGGAGTCGCACGTGGATCGTTCCGTGCGCGACGCGTCGGTGTTCATCGAGACGAACGTCGTTGGCACGCAGAAGCTGCTGGACGCGGCGCTGCGTCACGAGCTGCCTCGGTTTGTGCACGTCTCGACGGACGAGGTGTACGGGTCGATCGAGGAGGGCAGCTGGAGCGAGACGTTCCCGCTCGAGCCGAACTCGCCGTACTCGGCATCGAAGGCATCGTCGGACCTGATCGCGCGTTCGTACCACCGCACGCACGGGTTGAACGTGTCGATCACGCGCTGCTCGAACAACTACGGCCCGTACCACTTCCCGGAGAAGGTCATCCCGCTGTTCGTCACGAACCTCATCGATGACAAGCACGTTCCGCTGTACGGCGAGGGCAACAACATCCGCGACTGGCTGCACGTGGACGACCACTGCCGTGGCATCGCGATGGTGCTCGTGGGTGGCAAGCCGGGCGAGATCTACAACATTGGTGGTGGCACGGAGCTGACGAACAAGGAGCTCACGCAGCTGCTGCTCGACGCGACGGGCAAGGACTGGTCGTACGTGGACCGCGTGCAGGACCGCCTCGGGCACGACCTGCGCTACTCGGTGGACATCTCGAAGATCCAGCGCGAGCTGGGGTACGAGCCGAAGGTGCCGTTCGAGCAGGGCCTGGCTGACGTGGTGCAGTGGTACCGCGACAACCGCTCCTGGTGGGAGCCGCTGAAGGAGCGCGCTGCCCTGTGACCGATTCGACGTCTGTCCCCGCCGCGGCGGCCGCTCCCGCGGTCGCCGCGCGGTTCCTGATCACGGGTGCGTCCGGGATGCTCGGCCGTGACCTGCAGCGTGCCCTTACGGGTCGCGCGGTCACGGCGCTGGATCGCGCCGCGCTCGACATCACCGACCCTGCAGCGGTGGATGCCGCTGTGGCGGGGCATGACGTCGTCATCAACGCCGCCGCGTACACGAACGTGGACGGCGCGGAGAGCGACGAGGCGACCGCGTTCGCGGTGAACGCGACCGGTCCGGGCGTGCTCGCCGCGGCGGCCGCGAAGCATGGCGCGAAGCTCGTGCACGTCTCCACGGACTACGTGTTCCGGGGGGATGCGTCTTCCCCGTACGCGGAAGACGCGGGCCACGACCCGATCTCGGCGTACGGGCGCACGAAAGCGGCCGGCGAGACGGCGGTGCGGGATGCGCTGCCCGACGCGTCGTACATCGTGCGCACCGCGTGGCTGTACGGCGCCGATGGCCCGAACTTCGCGAAGACCATGGCGCGCCTCGCGGCGAGCAAGCCGGAAGTGTCGGTCGTTTCCGACCAGCTCGGGCAGCCCACGTTCTCGGCAGACCTCGCGAAGCAAATCGTCGCGCTCATCGACGCCGACGCGCCAGCGGGCACGTACCACGGCACGAACTCCGGGATCGCGTCCTGGTACGACTTCGCGCGCGAGATTTTCCGCCTCGCGGGCCACGACCCCGCGAAGGTGCGCGAGACCGACAGCACCGCATTCGTACGCCCAGCCCCACGCCCCGCGTACTCCGTCCTCGGCCACGACGCCTGGACGCGCGCGAACGTTCCACCCATGCGGCCCTGGCTCGACGCACTCGAAGACGCCGCCGCCCAAGGAGTCCTCAGCAGCTGATGGTTACCCTTCGTGTCCTCCTCGATCGCGCCGCCGACGAGCGCCCAAGCGGAACGCGGCGCTACAGCGAGGAGCTGGGTCGCCAGCTCATCGCGCGTGCGCCCCGCGGCTGCGACGTGGAGGCGATCATCCCCAAGCGTTCACGCGAGGAGGTCGCACTCCTCGAGGAACGCGTCCCGGGGCTGAGCTCCATCGTGCAGGCGCCGCTCCGGCCGGAGCGGCTCGAATCCTCCTGGTCCCGGGGGCTGCTCACGAACGCCGTCGGCGGTGGGTTCATCCACAGCCTCACCCCGCTCGCGCCGATGCGCGACATCTCGCTGAGCCAGGGCATCGACCAGACCGTCGTCACCTGGCACGACATGACGGCGTTCACGCACCCGGAGCTCGTCAGCGCGCACACGACGAAGCAGCACAAAGCGCTCCTGCGTCGCGCGTTCCGCTACGCGAGCGGCATCGTCGTACCCACCAACGCCGTCGCAGACCAGGTCATCGAGCACTACGACTTTGGCGACCGCGTCCGCGTCATGAGCCCCGCCGCGGCAGCGAGCATCCGCCTCCCAGCTTCCGAGGAAGCCGGAGACGAGCTCGCCGAAGCGCTCGGACTCCCCGACGACTACATCATCACGCTCGCGTCGCTCCACAAGCGCCACGGGCTCGCCCAGCTGCTTACCGCGCTCGGCGACGGCGCCCTCGACGGCGTCACCCTCGTTGTCGTCGGCCCGACCGAACGAGGCGACGTCACGCTCGACGCGCTGATCGCGGACTCCGGCGTCGACAGCTCGCGTGTTCACTCCGTCGGCGTGATCAGTGACGAGCAGCTCGCGGTCGCCCTGCAGCGCGCCAGCGCGCTCGTCGTCCCGAGCCTCAGCGCTGGCTTCGGCCTTCCCATCATCGAAGCGTTCAAATTCGGCACGCCCGTCATCACCTCCGACGATCCCGCACTCGTCGAGGTTGGCCTCGACGCCACCCTGGTCGTGGAACGCGGCAGCGGCATCGCCGACGCCGGCTACCCCGAACGACTCGCGGGCGCCATCGCCGGCGTACTCGGCGACAGCGACCTCGAGCGCCGACTCCGGCTCGCCGGCAAAGACCGCGGCGGCATGTTCTCCTGGGAGATCTCGGCCGACCAGGTCTGGAACTTCCACGCCGACCTCTAGGCGCACTGCCACGGCGCTCGCCGAACACGACTGGGAGAGATGGTGGACGAGCTACTGCGCTGGAGCACCGCCCTGCTCACCCTGTGCGGGTTCGGACTTGCCATGGGACTCAACCCGGCCCTCTACGCGGCGACCGGCGACCTCCTCGCCCGCAACGTCAACGTGGCCAGGCGACTCGGCTGGATGCTCCTCGGGCTCGGAGTCGGCGCGACCGCCCTCCTCCTGATCTTCCGCAGCTTCGACCCCACGACGCTGGTGTCCTCCCTGCAGGGGAGCCTCGACACCGCGCTCCTCAACCGCACGATCGACCTCGTCGTGGGCATCATCTTTCTCGTCTCCGCGGTGTCCGTGCTCATCTGGCGTGCCCGCGTCCACAACTTCCCGAAAACCGGCAAGGCGCCCTCGAAGCCCCGCGCATCCAACGCCGGCTACTTCCTGCTCGGCCTGGGAGCCTGCATCGGCTTCACGACCCTGCCGATTATGTACCTCACGGGCCGGCTCCTCCACAGCCTGACCGCCGACGACCTCCTGCGGGTCGCGGCCTACGCCGTGTTCCTCGTCGCTCTCGCGGCGCCGTTCCTCGTACTCGCGTGGGTGTGGACGAAGATCCCGTCCGTCACGGCACGCATCGTCGGGTTCTACTCCAAAGCCGCCGTCTGGGACTACCGGCGAACCCTCGCGGTCCTCCTCGCCGTCGCGGGCATCCTGTTCCTCTGGCTCGCACTCTTCGCCCCACGCGGCCTCTGACACGCCGCCGCCGCCGTCTCGGGATGGGTTGCTCATCTCGAGATGGGTTGCAAGCCATCCCGAGATGAGCAACCCATCCGGAGAGTCTGGTTCGCGAGCGCGCCGCACGCCGAGCCTGTGGATAAACAAGACGAAGACGAACGGGGCTCTCTAGCCTGAGCCGCATGAACTCCGAGCGCTCAACACCCGCAGGGCCACCGGCACGCGCGATGACCACTCGTGATGCTCTTCGCTCAGGCGCGACGCCGCAGGAGCTCTACGGAGGCGCGTTTACGCAGCCTCACCGCGGAGTGCAGATCGTTGGCAGCATCACGGCACCGGTTGACATCGCAAGGGCGTTTCTCCCCCGGATGCGCGCCTGGCACGCGTTCGGCGACGTCACCGCCGCTCTCTTCTGGGGCCTCCCCCTGCCGCGGAGATTCGATCAGGATGCAACTGTGCACGTCGTCGTTCCGACCGGCCGCAACAAACCCACAGGCGTCGGAGTCCGAGGCAGAAGCATCCACCCAGACATCTGGCAGATGACTGCCCCTTTCGGAGAGCCCCTTACACCTCCAGACCTCACCTGGGGCCTCTTGGCCCGGGTCCTCTCGGTTCGGGAGCTTGTCGTTGTAGGCGATGCTCTGGTGACGACTTCAGGTAGCTACCGCGGAATCATTCGCCCGGATTCCCCTGTGCCGCCCGTCGATGTCTTCGAGACTGTGCCCGAGCTCGCGTCCGCAGCTTCGCTTGCCGACGTCCTGGCGCGCTGGGGTCGAAACGTCGGCGCAACGCGCATGCGCGCGGCCATTCCTCAGATCAGGCAGGGGGTGGAATCTCCAATGGAAACCCTGACCCGTCTCGTCATCGTCGATGCTGGCTTTCCGGAACCTCTGGTGGGGTACCGAGTACACGCGGGACAGGTGTTCATCGGCCGAGTCGACCTTGCGTACCCGGAACTCAAGATCGCCGTGGAATACGACGGTGAGTATCACTGGGACCCGGAACAAGCCAAGAAGGACGTCGCCAGGATCAACCGTCTTCAGGAGGCAGGCTGGCTCGTGATTCGCATCACCATCGACGATCTCTTCAAGCGTCGAGCCACCTTCTTCGCGCAGCTAGGAGCCGCACGGAATCGTCCAAGGTGAGCCGCAGATGCCAGTTTCGGGATGGGTTGCTCATCTCGGGATGACTTGCAGTCCATCCGGAGATGAGCAACCCATCCCGAGACGCTGGGGTGGGACGCGCGGGTGGGGGGCGGATGCGGGTGGGGGCGCGCGGGTGGGGGCGTGCGGGTGGGGGCGGGTGCGGGCGGATGCGCGGCGCGCGCTACTCGGTTGGCGCGGTCTCCTCGGGGGCTGGCGTCGCCTCGGGGGGATCTGCTGCGATGGCGTCTTGCACGGCTGCGTGGATGGCGGGGATGTCGGGATTGCCCTGGTCGAAGTTGGGCGGCACGATGTCGAGGCGCACGCTGTTGCCGCTGCGGGATTTGAGGAGCAGGTCGCCGACGTAGCCGATCATGCCCTCGGGGATGTCGGTCTGGACGACCTTCTCGAGTGCGTCAGTGACGGGGCCGATCTTGCTGAGGAGGTTGCTTGGGGTCATGGTCGCGACCATGGCTTCCTGCAGCTGCCGTTGGCGTTCCATGCGGGCGAAGTCGGTCGTCTCGTAGCGGGACCGCGCGTACCAGAGGGCGGTGGAGCCATCCATGTGCTGCTGCCCGACCTCGATGAACTCGGTGGCGGGCGCCCATCCGGGTGAGCCGTCGTCGTTGATGCCGATGCCGACGCGTTCGGTGACGTTGATGTCGACGCCGCCGAGTGCGTCGATGAGCTCGGTAAACCCGGCCATGTCGACGAGCACGTAGTACTGGATGCTCAGCCCGGTGATGCCCTCGACCGCGTCCCGCATGGCTTCGATGCCGGGTTCGGAGCCTCGTTCCGCCGCGTCGGCGTAGCTGCCGTCTTCGGCGATCGTCGCTTCCGTGTAGACGGAGTTCAGGTAGCAGACGTCGACCGCGCAGCCTTCGTAGAGGTTCGGGTAGAGGTCGCGCATCGGCCCTTCGGAGAAGGGGAAGCTTTCCATGGCGCGGGGAAGGCCGATGGTGGTGAGCTTGCCGCTGAACGCGTTGAAGCTCATGACGCTGATGGAGTCGGGGCGGAGTCCTTCGCGGTCGTCGCCGCGGTCGCCGCCGAGCATCATGATGTTGATCTGTCCGTCGGCGGGCAGCTGGATGCCGTTGGAGGCTCCTCCGAAGAGCCCTTCGATGGCGGATTTGCCTTGGTTCGCGACCTGGGAGGAGACGGCGGCGAAGACGAGCGGCACCGCGACGAGCACGACGCCGATGATGCCGATGAGGGGGCGCGCCACTTGCTCGAGCTTGACGAGGCGCACGAGGCGCAGCGCGTCGAGGCCGCTGATGACCCACATGGCGACGTAGAAGAGCAGGATGAGGTGCACGATCGTGATGCCGATCGTGGTGGAGAAGATGAACAGCAGCGGCCCGCGGAGCACGAGGGCGAGCAGGACGGTGACGAGGATCGCGGCGATGCCGCCAAGCCAGATCGTCAGCATGAAGCGCCCGAATTTGCGGTTTCCGGCGAGCACCTGCGCGGTGCCCGGCAGGAAGAAGTTCGCAATCAGGAGCCACCAGGCGCGTCTGGTCATGAGCTGCGGCGAGCTGGCGTCCGGATATCGGAGCGGGAGGGTGAGTGTCATGGGGTCCTGCGGTCGAGGAGCGTGTGGTGCGGCGACGGCCCGGCGAGCGGGGTGTCGGGTCAGAGTGACTGCTTGAGGGCGTCGTTCTTGGCCTCGACGGTGTCGCGCAGTCCGTCACTGTAGTCGGCGAGGCTGGCTGCGAGCGCTTCGTCGGCTGTGGCGAGGATGCGCGCGGCGAGGATTCCGGCGTTCTTGGCGCCGCCGATGGAGACGGTGGCGACCGGGATCCCGGCTGGCATCTGCACGATGGAGAGCAGGGAGTCCATGCCGTCGAGGTACTTGAGGGGAACGGGCACGCCGACGACGGGGAGCGTGGTGAGGGAGGCGACCATGCCGGGGAGGTGTGCGGCGCCTCCTGCGCCGGCGATGATGACGCGGATGCCGCGGTCGCGCGCTTCGCGGCTGTAGCTGACGAGCTTCTCCGGGGTGCGGTGGGCCGAGACGACCTCGACTTCGACGGGCACTCCGAACGCTGCGAGCACGTCTCGGGCTTCGTGCATGACGCGCCAGTCGCTGTCGCTGCCCATGATGATGCCGACGAGCGGCTCCGGCTGAGGGGTGGCGGCTGCGGGCGCGGGCGATGCTGTGGGGTGGTCGCTCATGCGTGCAAGCGTAGACGCGCGTGCGCGGGCCGGTGCTGAGGCTGGCCGGTGACGCGGCGCCTCAGCACTGTCGACGCGGGTTGTCAGGCGTCGCGGTCGTCGTCGAACGCTGCCGCGGCGGCGCGGGCTCGGTAGACGACGTCGTCGAGCTCTGGCCCTGCGACGGTCACGTGGCCGACCTTGCGGCCTGGTCGCGCGGACTTGCCGTAGCTGTGGATTTTCGCGTCGGGATGCTCGTGCATGGCTCGCTCGTACCGCTCGCCGTAGCTGCCCTGTTGTGGGCCGCCGAGCACGTTCACCATGACGGCGTGCGGAGCGGTCATGCCGGTGTCTCCGAGTGGGAGGTCGAGCACGGCGCGAAGGTGCTGCTCGAACTGGCTTGTGGTGGACCCATCGATGGTCCAGTGGCCGGAGTTGTGGGGGCGCATGGCGAGCTCGTTGACGAGGATGCGTTGGTCGGTGGTCTCGAAGAGCTCGACGGCGAGCACCCCGGTCACGTCGAGGCCGAGCGCGACGGATTGGGCGATGGTCGCGGCGACGTAGCCGAGTCGGTCGTCTGCGCCTTCGGCACCGGGGGCGGGCGCGAGGACCTCTGCGCAGACCCCGTCGCGCTGCACGGTCTCGACGATGGGCCAGAGCGCGATGTCTCCGGATGGGCGGCGGGCGACGAGCTGCGCGAGCTCGCGTCGGAACTCGACGCGTTCCTCGACGAGCAGCGACTCGCCTGCCGCGAACCAGTCGGCGCCGTCTGCGCCGGACCGGACGATACGGACGCCCTTGCCGTCGTAGCCGCCGCGCGGGGTCTTGAGGACGGCGACGCCGCCGTTGTCGTCGATGAAGGCCTGGAGCTCTGCCTCGTCGCGCACCTCGGCCCACTCGGGGATGGGAATGCCGAGTTCCGCGAGGCGGCGACGCATGAGGAGCTTGTCCTGGGCGTACTGCAGGGCGTGGGGGCCGGGGCGCACGGCGACGCCGGCGTCGACGAGTCCGCGGAGCACGTCTTGCGGAACGTGCTCGTGGTCGAAGGTGATGACATCCACGCCGCGCGCGAACTCGAGGACCTCGTCGAGCACGTGCATGTCGCCGATGGCGGTGACGGCGCGCTCGGCGCTCTCGCCGCGACCGGCCGCGAACACGCGCAGGTCGATGTCGAGCTCGATGGCTGGTGGGAGCATCATTCGCGCGAGCTGTCCGGCTCCGATGACACCGACGACCTGACCCATGGTTCGCTCCGTTCGAGAGTGCTGCCGGCAGAGTGCTGCCGTGGGAGAGTCTGTGGGCCCGCATGGAATTGGAAGACATGGGGAGTTCTCCCCGCCTGCGGCGCTGTGGCAGTCTCGTGCCTTTTGCTCTGACGTGTCTATACTCCGACGAGGGTCACAACTCCCCAACAGTTTATCCTGCTTGCGCGGCATTACCCCCGCAAGTGCGCCACGATGGAGGTCGAGCGCTTGACCAATCGCTCCCAGAAGCACGCAGAGCCGCATCACTCTGAGCCCGAGGATTTCGTCGGCTTCGTCGCGGCCGAGACTGCCGAGTTCGACATCCCGGCGCAGCGCACGTCGCGCACACTGTGGGGACGCGTCGCCAACGTGTTCAGACGCATCGCCGCGTCGAAGGGCATGATGGCTCAGCTGATCAACTTCGGCCTGGTCGGCGGGGTCGGCTTCGTCGTCGACACTGGCCTGTTCAACATTCTCATGCTGACCGTCCTGAACCCGAGCGAGGTCGCACACGGCGCGCTCTGGGCCAAGGTCATCTCGACGTGCGCGGCGATCGTGACGAACTGGATCGGCAACCGCATCTGGACGTTCCGCCAGCACAAGCGCCAGGACAACTTCCGGGAGGCGATCGAGTTCTTCGGCGTCAGCCTGGTCGGCCTCGGCATCGGCTTGCTTCCGATCTGGTTCACGAACGCGGTCCTCGACAACCACTCGCTGGTCGCCTACAACATCGCGAACCTCGTGGGCATCGGCCTCGGCGCGATCTTCCGCTTCCTCCTGTACCGCTTCTGGGTCTTCTCCCCGAAGCGCGTGGCGGAGATGCAGGAGAAGAGCGCCTAAGGTCCGCTGAGCTCGCGGATGCAGGCGGCGACCGTGTTGGCGCTTGGCACGTCGACGAGTCGCAGGCGGTGACCGGAGATCGACGTGATGACGATCGTTCCCGAGCGGAACATCGCCTGCCAGAGGTTCCGGCGCACGGTGACGTCGACGATCGAGTTCATGGAGATCTCGCGGGTCTCGCTGGCCAGCGTGCCCTGCGAGAGCACGACGCGGTGCGTGGTGATGCGGTTGCGCGCCTGCAGCCAGACGACGATCGGCACGATGCCGAGCAGCACGATCGCGGCGAGCGAGATGAGCAGCCACGCGTGGCGTGCCCCGATCGTCGACTCCTGGAGGGCGCCGAGGTTGTAGCCTGCTGTGCCGAATCCGACGACGAGCACCAGCGATGGGAGGAGTAGGCGTCGGCCGTGCTTCCGGACGCGCATGACCGTCCGTTCTGGGAGCCGCATGCCGAGGGGCTCGTAGTGCCGCTGTTGGGAGCTGTCGTTCCAGGCGCCCGGCTGCTGCGCGTACGCGGCCTCCTGGTACCCCTGATGCGGCTGCGCGTATCTGCCGTGGTTCTGGTTCGGGTCTGCGTAGGTCTGGGGGCCGCCGTGCCCGTACTGGCCGGGGAAGGCCTGTTGGGGTGCAGGCTGGCCCTGCTGCGGGAAGACTGGTGGCTGCGGGGCATGCTGCTGGCCGGTCTGCTGCGCAGTGGCAGGCGTACCGAAGATCTGGTCCCAGGACTGCTCGCTCGGGTGCGGTGGGCGGCCGCGCATCAGGCCCCGTTCTCTGGGCGGACGCGTTCGACGTCGCCGGCCGCGACCGCCTTGGTCTCGCCGTTGTCGCCGCGGATGACGAGGTGCCCCTCCGGGGTGAGCTCGGTCGCGAACCCCTGGACGACCTCACCCGAGGGAAGTGTGGCGGTGACTCGGGTGCGGAGGGTCGAGCAGACGTCGTTCAGCTCCGCGTGCGCGCCGCTGGCGACGGCGTCTCCCCCAGTTGCCCGGAGGGCGTCGAGCCTCGCCACGAACTCGGCGAGGTAGGCGGGCAGCAGCTCGGCGGGGTGCGGGGGCAGCATGCCGCTCACGGCGAGCGAGGTCGCCTGCGGCGTAGGGAGCTCGTCGGCCAGCAGGGTGATGTTGACGCCGGTGCCGAGGATGCAGGAGAGCTCGCCGTCGCGGTTGCCGAGGACTCGTCCGAGAATGCCCGCGACCTTCTTGCCGTCGATTTGCACGTCGTTCGGCCACTTGACCTCGACTCGGGCGGCATGCTCGTCTGGCCTGAATCCGGGTGCCGGGGGTACGAGCTCGAGGATGGCGCTGCGCAGCGCGAGGCCGGCGATGAGCGGCAGCCAGCCGAGGATGCGCGGTGCGCGCTCGTCGTCGGGCAGCCGGACGAGGGTTGAGGCGGCGAGGCACTTGCCGCGGGGCGAGATCCACTCCCGCCCGTGGCGCCCGACGCCGGCCGTCTGCGCGTAGGTGACGAGCGTGCTCAGCTCCGGGTTCTGGCTGGCTTCGCCACCGGTGCGTTCCCAGATGTCGGCGAGCACGTCGTTGGTGGAGGTCGCTTCCGGCACGGAGATGAGGCGCAGCTCGGTTCCCGCGGCGCGCCCTCCGAGGAGGAGCTGGGTGATCGCGGGAGTGCTCACTGCGCACCTGCGATCGCCGAGCCGATGAAGGAGAGGTAGACGAAGGTCATGACGACGGAGGCGAGCACGGCGACGAACAGCGTCACGAGCGCCACGATGGAGAGCACCTTCGAGCGGCGCTTCTGCCAGAGGGCCACGATGGAGAGCACGAAGGCGACCGCGGCGACGGAGAGCGCGAGCGCGATGTTGAGCACCGGGACCGGGATGAAGGCCAGCACGAGCGAGAGGGCGGCGACGCCGAGCGCCCACGCACCCCAGAGGCTCCGCCTCGACTCGGCCGGGGCATCGGGGGCCTCGCCTCGGGCGCTCGAGTCGTACGGGGCCACGGGCGCGCTCGACGGCAGCATGCACTGCTGTGCCTGCGCATCCGGGGCAAGCGGTACAACCTCGGCGCCCGGCCGAGGCGACGCCCCGTGCGGTGCACCAGTCCCCTGAGTCATGCCGCCAACCTCTCGATGTCGTGCGGCGCGCGTCCCTCATGCACACCGCTAGGCGTTCAGGCTATCCCGAACGACCGAAGATACGCCGTGGCTGGAGGACCCGGGCGGCGGAACTCTCGCAGCGTCGATTTCAGCGGCAGAGTAAAGTGGCGCGGGTGAACTCCGCACCACTTGACTCCGCAGCGTCCGGTCCGACCCCCACGAGCACGGCCGACAAGATCGCCGACCTCAGGGCCCGCCACGCGGAAGCGGTGACGCAGGCGGAGGAGGTCTCCGCGAAGAAGCAGCACGCGAAGGGCAAGAAGACTGCGCGCGAGCGCATCCTCGAGCTGCTGGACCCGGGCTCCTTCGTCGAGCTCGACGAGTACGTGCGGCACCGGACCACCGCCTTCGGCATGGATGCGCGGCGCCCGTACGGCGACGCGGTCATCACGGGCACCGGCACGATCCACGGTCGCGGCGTCGCCGTCTACTCGCAGGACTTCACGACCTTCGGCGGCTCGCTCGGCGAGGTCGCCGGCGAGAAGATCATCAAAATCATGGACCACGCCATGAAGGTGGGGGTGCCGATCATCGGCATGCTCGACTCGGGCGGCGCCCGCATCCAGGAGGGCGTTGTCGCGCTCGGCAAGTACGGCGAGATCTTCCGCCGCAACACCCAGGCCTCCGGCGTCATCCCTCAGATCTCGATCGTCATGGGCCCCGCAGCCGGCGGTGCGGTCTACTCCCCCGCGCTCACCGACTTCGTGATCATGGTCGACAAGACGAGCCACATGTTTGTGACCGGGCCCGACGTCATCAAGACCGTCACGGGTGAGGAAGTTGGCTTCGAGGAGCTCGGCGGCGCGCTCGCGCACAACCGCACCTCGGGTGTTTCCCACTACTTGGCCGCAGACGAGGATGACGCGCTCGACTACGCACGCCAGCTCCTCTCCTTCCTCCCGGACAACAACCAGGCGGAGCTGCCGAGCTACGACATCGAGACCGAGCTGGAGATCACCGATCTCGACAAGAAGCTCAACACCGTCATCCCCGACTCGCCGAACCAGCCCTACGACGTGAAGCAGGTCATCGAGCTCATCGTCGATGACGGTGACTTCCTCGAGGTGCAGCCGCTGTTCGCGCCGAACATCATCATCGGCTTCGCTCGCGTCGATGGAACCTCGGTCGGCATCGTCGCGAATCAGCCGAGCGCGATGGCCGGAACCCTGAACATCGAGGCCGGCGAGAAGGCCTCCCGCTTCGTGAGGTTCTGCGACGCCTTCTCGATCCCGATCCTCACGCTCGTCGATGTGCCCGGCTATCTCCCCGGCACCGACCAGGAATGGTCTGGGGTCATCCGGCGCGGCGCGAAGCTGCTCTACGCATACGCGGAGGCGACGGTGCCCCTGGTCACCGTCATCCTGCGCAAGGCCTACGGCGGCGCATACATCGTCATGGGCTCGAAGCAGCTCGGCGCCGACCTGAACTTCGCGTGGCCCACGGCGGAGATCGCCGTCATGGGCGGGCAGGGCGCCGTCAACATCCTGTACCGCGGCGAAATCAAGCGCGCGGAAGAGGCAGGCGAAGACGTCGCCGCGGTGCGCGCCCGCCTCGCGAACGAGTACACGTACAACGTCGCGTCGCCGTTCCTCGCCGCCGAACGCGGCGAGCTCGACTCGGTGATCGAGCCTGCCTCCACGCGTGTCATCGTGGCGAAGGCTCTGCGGACGCTTCGCACGAAGCGCGCCTCGCTGCCCCCCAAGAAGCACGGGAACATCCCACTGTGAGCCAGGAGCACATCCCCTCGCACGTCGGCCTCGAGCACATCGTGCGCACGGTCAGTGGCAACCCGAGCGAGGACGAGCTCGCGGCGGCAACGCTGGTGCTCGCCTCGATGATCGAGTCGGCGCAGGAACTGGACCGGCCGCGTGACATCGTGCGCCGCCGCACCGCCTGGCAGCTCTCGCAGCGTCCCATGCGCGGGGGCGGCTCCGCGAGCGACCCCTTCGGCGGCTCCTACCGGAGCTGACGCCTTCGTATGCGCAGAGAGCGGTCAGGCGGCGGCTTCGTGTTCGCCATCGTCACGCTACTCGCGGTCCTGGTGGTGTTCGCGACGCCGGCTGGCGTGCCCACCCAGGATGCGCCTGACGCGGTTGGCGCCGACCCGTGGAGCGCCGAAGGCCTCCGCGACTGGTTCGAGTCGAACGTGCTCGGCGCCGAGGGCAGCTTCGAGCCGATCGTCGTCCCAAGCGAGCAGGCCGCCAGTGATTCGCTCGACTACCCGCCACTGGTCGTCGCGCCCATCGGCCCCTGGCCGGACGGGGATGCAGGCATCGACGCCTTCATCGCCGAGACCGGCGTGCCAGCGACCTGGTCCGCGGACGGCCAAAGCGCCTGCCCTGAGGGCGCGCAGGCCTGCACGAAGCAATCCTGGTGCGAGGGCAGCGGATGCCCAACCGAGCAGCCGACGGCGAGCATCCACCTGAGGGCCGACGACCCGACCCTGTTCCCGTCGATCACCGAGGTCGGCGCGTCTGTGCTCATCCACGAGCTCGGCCACGCGCAGCAGGCCTACGTTTTCCCGAGCCCGCAAGAGATGCAACGTGTGCTCGAAGAGCAGGGCTTCGGGCAGTTCACCGGCCATGACGGCGACGTCGTGCCGGCAGTGGAGGGACACGCGGAGTGCTACACGCAGGCGCTCATCCGAAGTTCCGCGTACTTCGCCGACTGCCCGATCGAGTACAAGGAGCGTGCCGTCTCCCTACTGCTTGAGCAGCGACCGTAGCGGGCGCCGACTTCTCGCTACAGTGAACGAGAACCATCCAGACTCAAGGGGACATCATGGCGAAGACCACGGTCAGAACGGCACTCACGATCGGAGCGCTCGCGCTGCTCGGGCTCGGCCTCAGCGGTTGCTCGGCGGCGCAGGATGTCGCCGACTCGGTCGAGAGCGAGCTCAGCGAGAGCGACGTGCGCGACGGGGAGACGCAGGAGGTGACCGAGTCGGGCGACCTCGATGTCTTCAAGCTCGCCGTCGGCGACTGCTTCAACGATGCAGGCAGCACCATGGTCAGCGAGATCCCTGTGGTCCCGTGCGCGGATCCGCACGACTACGAGGTCTACCACGAGGTCGAGCTGCCCGATGGCGACTTCCCGGGTGACGAGGCCATCGAGACGCAGGCCATGACCGACTGCACCGCCCAGTTCGCGACGTTCGTCGGGCTCGCCTACGAGGAGAGCGCGCTGGACTTCAACTACCTGACGCCGACCCAAGAGAGCTGGGAGGGCGCAGACGACCGCCTGATCCAGTGCAACATCACCGACCCTGCCGCGCAGACGTCGGGCACGCTCGCCGGCGCCGCTCGCTGACCGGGCGGCGCTGACCGGGCACCTCAGCGACGCACGAACCTCGCGATCGTCTCGAAGTGGTGCGTGTTCGGGAAGAGGTCGTAGGCGCGCATCCACTCGAGCGCATACCCGTGCGCCAGGAGGAGCCCGGTGTCTCTCGCGAGCGCGACCGGGTCGCACGCGACGTAGACGAGCTGCGCCGGGGTGAAGCTCGCGAGGCGGTCGATGACCTCCTTGCCTGCTCCGGCCCGGGGAGGGTCGAGGATGACGGTCCCACGGGAGACGCCGCCGCGGTCGAGGTGCGTTGCGTCGCGCTCGAGACGCGCGAGGTACTGGTCGACGCGCGCGGTGACCGCGCTCGCGCCGCGCCACTCCGCGAGGTTCGCCGTCGCGTGGCTCGTCGCCGCCGCGTTCGACTCGACGGTCTCGATGAAGGCGCCGGGCCCAGCCTCCTGCGCGAAGGCGGCCGCGAGCAGCCCCACCCCGCCGTAGAGGTCGAGGTTCACGGCCTCCGCGTCGACCAGCGCCGGATCGAGCGCGTCGGCGACGGCGTTCGAGAGCGTCTCTGCGGCGAGGCGATGCACCTGCCAGAACCCGTCCTCGTCGACGCGATACTCGCGACCGTTGACCACCTCGGTCACCACCCCGGGCTTGCGGCCCTGAACGCCGTCGATGATGGTGCGCATGCGCGTGTCGAGCTCCGCGGGCGCGACGAGCTCGATGCGGCCGGAACCCGGGAGTCGTTCGCCCAGCGGCGCCAGCTCCTCGATGTCGGCGTGTGCGAGCGGCAGGGTCTCGGTCTCGATGACTCGGTGCGAGCGTGCAGCATAGGGCCCAACGCGGCCGTCATCGTCGACGTGCAAGGTCACGCGGGTGCGCCAGCGCGTTCCGCCGTTCTCGTCGTCCCCGAGCAGCGGCTCGACGGCACCTCGCCACTCGTGACCGGCAAACCGAGCCATCGACTCGGCCAGGACCTGCGCCTTCAGCTCCCGCTGTCTGCCGAGCCGGATGTGCCCGAGTTCGGCCCCTCCAGCCCGCTCCTCCGGTGCTCGCTCGATGGCGGCCTCGCTCCACACGTGCGGCTGGCGGTCCGCCGACGGGCGCAGCACCTCCGTTGCGACAGCTCGGGCGAACGACTTCCGCACTTCAGTGACTCGCACCCGGACAACCTCGCCTGGCACGGCGTCGGCGACGAAGATCACCCTGCCGTCATGACGAGCCACGAAGATCCCGCCGTGCGCGACGTCGCCGACCTCGAGCTCGATCTCGTCGCCTGGGGTGATCTCGGCCGAGTGGTTCTGGGTCGTGCCGTCCTGGGTCATGCGCTCGAGCCTAGCCGTGCGCATCCGCCACACCCTGCACCGGCAGGGTCAGAGCCGGGCGAAGAGGCCGGGGTAGCTCACGACGAACCCCTGCTCGTCGGTGGTGATCTCGCGCTCGAACGAGCCGTCGACGGTCTGGAAGAGGTAGCGGGTGCGGCTGAGGCGCCGATAGCGCTGGCGGTGGAGGAAGACCGTGAACGTATCGGTGTCGATGTAGGCGACCTGGATCTCGCGGTCTTCGCCGACCTCAAGGCCAAGCCGTCGCATGGGGAGGGTGTTCGTCAGCGGCGTCGCGCGAATGTCGACGTCGAGCGCGCCGCTCAGCTCCGGAGCTGCGCGGTCGCCGACACGCCAGTCGCCTCGACCGTTCGAGGTGAGCGTGAGGCTCTCACCGCTCTCGGGGCGTCGCAGCGACACGAGGCGCGTGCGCAGCACCGGGTCTGTCTCGAGGAGGTACTCGAGGTGCGCCGGCGCGGGAGACGCTGCCGACGCAGCCGGCGACGAGATGCGAGAGTTCGCGGTGAGCGCACCGACGGCGTTCTCGACGACGCTGGCGGCCTCGACGTGACCGGTCGCCTCCGTGACCCAGCTCAACGCGACCGGAGCCGCCGCGGCCTCGACGCCGGGCGCATCCCAGACCACCGACGAGCGTGAGAATCTTGTCTGCTTCGGAGCGCGGTAGCGCGATTCGAGCCGGGTCACCGCGCGCCCTTCCCTTCGGAATCTGGGCGCTTGGCCGAACTGCGGAAGCTGTTGAGCATGCGTCAGATCGTATGCAAGGGTGCTTGGCGCACTCTGGCAGGAGCTGGCGCGTTGGCTGACCGCGAGGTGAGACGCGGTCCCACGCACGGGCCTCGGACACGGCCAGCGGCGGTCCCGGTACCCTCGCCTCATGCGCCTGTACCTCGCCTCGACGTCACCCGCCCGCCTGATGCTGCTCCGCCAGGCGGGTATAGAACCGGTCGTCATTCCGTCGAGCGTCGACGAGGACGCCGCCATCGAGGCGCGGCTCGCAGAGGGGCCGCTCGAGCCGAGCGAGTACGTGCAGCTGCTCGCGCGCGCCAAGGCGCTTGCGGTGGCGGATGCGCCGGACCCGGCGACCGGGGAGCCCCTGGATGGGCTCGTGCTCGGCGGGGACTCCATGTTCGAAATCGGTGGGCGGATGCTCGGGAAGCCGCACGAACCGCACGTCGCCCGCGATCGCTGGGTCGAGCAGCGCGGTGAGACTGGCACGCTGTGGTCGGGGCACTGGCTCGTGGACCGCCGGGGCGGATCGCGCGCTGCCGGTGACGGCACCGGCAGCACCGCGAGCGCGCGCGTCAGCTTCGCCGCGGACCTCGACGACGCGGAGATCGACGCCTACGTCGCTTCCGGCGAGCCCCTGCAGGTGGCCGGCGCCTTCACGATCGACTCGCTCGGAGCCCCCTTCATCGAGCGCATCGAGGGTGATCCGTCGACGGTGGTCGGGCTCTCGCTTCCCGCCCTGCGCCGGCTCGTGCGCGGCATCGGCATCAGCTGGCCGGACCTCTGGAACCGCGGCTGAGGCCGCTCGGAAGCGCGGCTTCCGCCTGTCTGGTCGCCGGAGATCTCGCCTCTTCCCGTGTGCTTGACCCGGCCTCGACGTACTTGGCTACGAATTGAGCACAGACGCCTCGCGCGTCTGGTGGATGGCGGTGGCCGGGCGTAAGGTCGCGCCCAGGCGTCAACGACGACGCCCCGTGAGGGAGGTTCAGCCATGCCCCAGGATCCGTCTGGCACATCGGGGCCAGCAGCAGCCATCGTCAACGAACTCGGCGGCGCCGAGAACATCGAGAACCTCACGCACTGCGCGACCCGGCTTCGGTTCCAGCTGCGCGACGCGTCAGGCATCGACCGCGCTGCCGTCGAAGCCATCCCTGGCGTGATGGGCGTGGTCCCCCAATCGGGCGAGCGCTACCAAGTGGTCATCGGCGGCGGCGTGCAGAACGTCTATAACGACATCCAGGCGCTGCCGTCCATGTCCGGCGGCGGAGCGCCGGCCGCCCCACAGGATGCCGCCGCTCTCAAGGCCGCGGCGCGGGCGAAGGGGCCGCGCGGCAAGTTCGCCTGGCTCGATAACGTCTTCGAGTTCCTCTCCGACTCGTTCCGACCAATCCTCGGCGCCCTGCTGGGCGCATCCTTGTTCATCACCTTCATGGCCCTCATGAGCACGCTCGGCGTCATCCCCAACTGGGCCGACCCGCGAACTGACCTCCCGCCCTCGTGGCGATTCCTGAACCTGTGCTGGCAGGCCGTGTTCGTCTTCCTCCCCCTCTACATCGCCTACAACGCGTCGAAGCGCGTCGGGGCCGACCCCTGGATCGGATTCGCGATCATGGGCGTGGTCATGCTCCCCGGCTTCACGGGGCTTGCCGACGGCATCGACCCGATCGAGGTCTTCGGCTCAGAGGTCTCGGTGGTGCCGATCTTCGGTCTGCCGCTGACCGTGTTCGACTACAGCTCTCAGGTGTTTCCACCGCTGCTCATGGCCGCATTGCTCGGGCCGCTTTACAAAGGGTTGAAGAAGCTCATCCCTGAGGACCTGCACCTCATTTTCGTGCCGTTCCTCAGCATGCTCATCATGATCCCCGCGA
This sequence comes from Pseudoclavibacter helvolus, assembly GCF_049707175.1. Lineage (GTDB taxonomy): Bacteria > Actinomycetota > Actinomycetes > Actinomycetales > Microbacteriaceae > Pseudoclavibacter > Pseudoclavibacter helvolus_A. The sequence goes on from NZ_JBNAFM010000002.1 coordinate 59,625, forward strand.
CGGCGTTCCTCATCGGCCCGATCGGGGTCTACACGGGTGCGGGCCTCGCCAACCTCCTCCGAGCCATCAACGACTTCTCGCCGCTCATCTTCGCGATCGTCATCCCGCTCGCCTACCCGTTCATGGTGCCGCTCGGCCTCCACTGGCCGATCAACGCGATCATGCTCCTCAACATCCAGACCCTTGGCTACGACTACATCCAGGGCCCTATGGGCGCATGGAACTTCGCCTGCTTCGGGGCCACCGCTGGCGTGCTCTACCTGTCCATCCGCGAGAAGGACGCGCAGATGCGGCAGACCTCGACCGGAGCGCTGGCCGCCGGCCTGCTCGGCGGCATCTCCGAGCCGTCGCTGTACGGCATCCACCTGCGCTTCAAGCGCATCTATGGCCGGATGCTCGTCGGCTGTCTGGTCGGAGGGCTCATCATCGGCATCGGCGGCGGCGTGAAGACGAGCGCCTTCGTCTTCACCTCGCTGCTCACAATCCCCGCCTTTGACAACATCCCGCTGTACGCGACCGCGGTCGGGGCGGCGTTTTTTGTGGCCATGTTCCTCGTGATCTTCTCCGGCTACCGAAGCCCCGAGCAGCAGGCGGAGTTCGAGGCGGCGCGCGTGCCGGTGGCCGACCTGGAGACCGCGAAGAAGGGCGAGAGCACCGAGGACGTGATCACCGCGGCCGGTACCCGCGAGCAGGCGTCCGCGCCGCGCACCGTGGAGGTGCTCGCACCGCTTGAGGGCGAAATCGTCCCCCTTGCCGAGGTCCCTGACGCGGTCTTCAGCCAAGGGATTATGGGTCCGGGTGCGGCGATCAAGCCGAGCGGCAACATCGTCTACGCGCCGGGCACCGGCACGATCGCCGTGGCACAGCCGACCGGGCATGCTTTCGGCCTGCAGCTCGACAACGGACTGGAGGTGCTCATTCACGTCGGCATCGACACGGTCGAGCTCGACGGCAAGGGCTTCGACGTGAAGGTCAAGGCAGGCGACCATGTCACACCGGGGACCGTGCTCGTGGAGTTCGACCGTGACCTCGTCGAGGCGGCGGGCTTCTCGCTCATCACGCCGGTCATCGTGCTCAACTCGACCGCCTTTGCGTCGGTCGAGGCGGTTGGCCTTGGCAGCGGCAAGGTCGGTACCCCGATGCTCGAGGCGGTGACCAAGACGACCGCACCAAGCGAGGTCTAAACCGGGGCTGCTCGTCTCGGCGGGTGAAGGATGCGCGTCAGGAGCGCGCGGCCAGCGCTTCCCGCGCCGAGACAAGCAGCGTCATCGCGCGAGCGTCGAAGGAGTGGTACTCGGCGACCTTCCGCGCCGTGGCCTCGCGCTGCTCCATAGTCGGCCATCCGCTGGCCCCGTCTTCCAGTAGTCCCCTCAGCTCGTCGACGGACGAGTACGTGCGCACGGAGTCGCCGAACTCGGCCGGGAGGCCACCAGTGATCCGGTCGGAGACCACCACGGCGCCCGCCGCGACGGCGTCAAACAGCCGGTTCGAGACGAACCCGTGCTGGGCCATGTCGTCCCAGTGGTCGTTGAGCACGATGCGCGCCCCTCGATAGGCGCCGGGGACGGCTGCGTTGTCGAGGTACTCGGACTTGACATGGCGCTTGTCGATGAACTGCTCCCACAGGTCGCCGTAGACCTCGAGATCGGCGCCAGCGGCGATGGAGTCGCGCACGATGGGTCTGAACACGTTGCGGGAGCGCCCGACGAAGAGCACCCCCGATTCGAGGTCGCTGGGCTGCGGCCGCGGCGAGAAGCGAGCGGCGTCGGTCGCCTGCAGCAGGGGCCTGATCTCCCGGTCCGGTCGCGACATGACTGCCGCCCAGGGCACGCTCGCCGCGAGACGCAGGTCGAAAGGCAGCTCGAGCTCCTCTTCGTTCACCCAGTCTGGGTGGCTGATGATCCAGAGGATGTTGATGGCACCCTCCACAATCACGGGGCGGTGGTAGCCGCGAAGGTGCACGGCCACGTCGTCCGGGATGCTCGGGTCTGGCCGCCTGCGCGTCTCCCAGCGGTCGACGTACACGGTCTGCCCGAGGCCCCGAAGGGCGCGAGCGAGGTCCTCCGCGTAGAAGACGTCACCCCAGACATCCCCCTCGGGCGAGTCGGGAGCCGGCACCTTGATGGCCCACGTGAGAGGCCGCTCCTCGGGCGCGCGGCCGAGCATTCGTCGGGCGCGGGAGCGCACGGCACTGGCGAGGTTTTTCGCGCGGGACGTCACCCGGTCAGCCTAGCCCCCGACCTCCCCGCGCACCGGAGCGCGGTCACCCAACCACGACGACACTCGGGCTGCTGACGAGCTCCGAGAGGTCGCGCACGCGGACCTCCGTCATCGGCAGCTCCGCCTCCGCTGCCGCGAGTCGGATACGCGCTTCGAGGTCGGCGTTCTCGACGGCTCGTGCGTCCACACTGGCGACGCCCGCGGGGGTTCGCACGAGGATCAGCTGCGCGCCGGACGGCCAGCGCCTCTGGGAGTACTCGGCCGGGCCGAGCCCGTCGCGGCGCTGGCCCGCCCCTGCGAGCTTCCCGAGCAGCCGGGCGGCGACCTCGTCGACCGCCCCCTCTCCGAGTTCGCCGAGCAGTACGCCGAAGTGCGTCACCTCCCCGAGGTTCAGCTCGATGCTCTGGCGCACCTCCGCAAGCGCCTCGGAGGTCGTTGCCGTGACCTCCACGGGCATGATCGCGTCGGCATAGTCGTCAACGAGCAGGGCGAAGGGCGCGACGTTGCGCCCGACAATGGCGACCGTGTTGCCGCTGCGGAGCAGCGCGTCGGCGAGCTGCCGGTCGGCTCCGTCGTCGCCGCCGGCGATGCACCAGGTCTGGTCGGTCATGATCAACTCCGTTTCATTAACGGCGCCCGCGTTGGCACCACCATCTCGAACTATACTTAGGCTTCCCCTCACTATTAGTTAGAGGCTCGGCAATTCCAGGAGGTCCCCATGTCGGCAGACGAGTCACGCGAGGAGCTGCTCGCGCAGCTCAACGAGGTCAAGACAGAGCTCGCGCGAGGACTCTCCGCGCGACACATGGCACCGTTCCTCGAACTGGACATCACGGCCCAGCAACTCAAGACCGTCTTCCTTGTGACGACGGGAACCGTGACCACCGTGTCCCAGGCGGCCGAACACCTCGGCATCGCCGTGCCGACCGCATCCGCGAGCATCGACAAGCTCGTCGAGCTCGGCCTCCTGACCCGCGCCGAGGGCAAACCCGACCGGCGCATCCGTCACCTCACGCCGACGCGCAAGGCGATCAGGCTGCACGAGCGATTCCTCGGACTCCGCACCGACACCGACGAGTTCGCGGAGCACCTCAGCGACGAAGAGCTCCGGGGTCTCGTGGTCGGCTTCCGCGGTATCCGCCGCGTGCTCCGCCAGCTCAGCAACCCGGCGGCATCCTGACGCGTCGGAATCCTCCCCGCTAGGGGCGCAGTGAGCGCCAGAACAGCTCGAGCGAGCGGCGCACCACAGCCTCACGCTCGACCCTCGGCGTGCGGGGCAGCACGCCGGCGAGCATTGAGAGCAGGAGCAGCACGTCGTCGGCACCGATGTCCTCGCGAACCTGCCGGGCACCACGTTCCCGCTCGAGCACGCTTCCGAGCATCGCGAGCATCCGGCCTCGAACGCTCGCGCCCTGCGCGTCCGCCGTATCGGTCAGCGTGAGCTGAATGAGGCCGACCGACACGAGCATTTGACTCGCGATGAGTTCCAGGAGCTCCGCGAGCCCGGCGTCCGACGATGCCGCGAGCGTCTCCAGGTCAACAATGGCCTCACCGAAGACCGCGAGCGCGAGCGAACCCCGGTCGGGAAAGTGCCGGTAGAGGCTCCCTTGCCCGACACCGGCGCGCTTGGCGACCGAGCTGAGGGGCGCATCCACTCCCGCCTCGGCGAAGACCTCGCGCGCGGCCGCGATCAGCGCGCGGCGATTCTCCGGGCCCGCACTCGGCCCTCGATTGGCTTTCGCTGGAGTCGACACCGGGATAGCATAATCCGGACAGTATTGTCCGGTTCGTTCGATCCGACGCTGTCACCACCCGAGGGGACGTCAGCGAACGACCCCCGAGTGGACCGAGCAGAAAGCTGGCCAGCAGATGACCTCGAGCGCGCACCCCCTCACCGCCGACAACACCGTCGGCGAATGGCTCACCGACCCGACCGGCGGCGTCGTGATCCGCGAGATCCTCGCCCAGGGCGGACAGGACGCGACCTCCCTCGCGCCCGTTGCCGGCGTCCCGCTCTCACAGCTCGTCGAGCTCAGCCAGGGCAAGTTCCCCCAGGAGATGGTGGATGCGATGGTCGCGCGAGTGCGCAGCGGCCAGGTGACGCCGGCCGAGCCTGGCGCCTTCGGTCCCGTCTCCGACCTCGACACCCCGCGGGCTCCGCGGGCCGAGGCATGGGTGGAGGCGGTCACCGGCGGACGCTTCGCCGGCACGACGATCATCGTCACCGGGGCCGGATCCGGCATCGGCAAGGCCACCGCGTCGCGCATCGCCCGCGAAGGCGGACGGGTCATCGCCGTCGACGTCTCCGCCGAACGCCTCGAGACGCTGGTCGCCGAGCACGAGGGCGCCGACATCGTGACGCTCACCGCCGACATCACCGACGACGCGGGAGTCACGCAGATCGTCGAGGCGGCGGGGCAGCGCATCGACGGCCTCGCGAACATCGCAGGCATCATGGACAACATGACCCCCGTCGGCGAGGTGAGTGACGAGATCTGGAACCGCGTCTTCGCCGTCAACGTGACCGGCACGATGAAGCTCATGCGCGCCGTCATCCCGGCGATGCTCGCCGTCGGCAAGGGCGCCATCGTCAACGTCGCCTCCGAGGCGGCACTGCGTGGCTCCGCCGCCGGGGCCGCGTACACCGCGTCCAAGCACGCCGTCGCCGGCCTCACGAAGTCGAGCGCCTTCATGTACGGCCCGAGCGGCCTGCGCATCAACGCCGTCGCGCCTGGCCCCGTCGCGACCAACATCGAGGCGCGCTTCGACTCCGAGCTCGGCGCGAAGCGCGTGCAGCAGGCGATGGCGATCCTGCCGACGCCGACCACCGGAACGGCACTCGCCGCATCCATCACCTTCCTGCTCAGCGACGACGGGGTCAACATCAACGGCGTCATCCTGCCCTCGGACGGCGGCTGGTCGGCCGCCTGACGCCGGACACGGCGCTGCACCCCACGCGTAGGCTCTTCCCCATGAGCAAACCCGTCACGCGCACGCGCAAGTTCTTCTGGATCGGCCTGGTCGTGATCGCGTTGATCTTCATCGGCTCCGGCGTGTACGAGATGCTCGCGTAGCACTCGCCCGCTCGCCGTCCGCGCTCCCTGCGAGCCTTCCGATCGATCTCGGGATGGGATCCTCACTTCGGGATGGGATCTATCCCATCCCGAAGTGAGGAACCCATCCCGAGACTGCTGGGGAGTCCCGAGACTGTTGGGGAGTCGCGGGACTGTCAGGGATTCAGGGATTCGGCGCTAGATCACGTTGTACTGCTCGAGCAGGCGCCCGATGATCGTCTTGTCGACGAACCGCCTCGCGAACCCGGGAATCGGCAGCTTCTTCCCATCACGGAGATACGAGGTCGACTTCATGAGCTCGCGCACGTCGTAGATCGAACCGAACACCTCGGGCACGCCGCGGTCGACGCCGAGCAGCTGATAGACCGCCTCCATCGCGGTGCGCACCGAGTACTCGGTCGTGAAGATGCAGTCGCGAGTCGACTCGGCGAACTGCCCGATGAAGGCGAAGTTCACGACCTTCTCCGGCACGACCTGCGGACGGTCAGTGCCGTTGCGCGGCAGGAAGAACGCCGTGATGAACGGCATCATGCAGGGGCGCGTGATCGCACCGGTCGCAGCGAGCTCGTCGATCTCGTCGACCGGCACCCCGATCTGGTACAGCCACTCGCGCGTGATCTCCTCGCCGGTGCAGTCGCGCATGGGCTTCTTCACGTAGTCGCCTGGCACGTCGGTGAACAGGGCGTAGACCCAGACGACCGTCTGATCGTCCGGCTGCTGTGAGAAGTGGGGCTGACGGTTGACGGCCCAGCTCATGAGCCACGCCGAGTCCTTCGCCGACACGATGCCGCCCGTCACGACCTTGCCCGACCTGGTCGGGCGCTTCGCGATGCGCTCGATGTAGGCCGGGATGCGCGCATCCAGCGTCGTGACCGTCGCGGACTCCCACTGCGACTCCTCGGGCGTCGTGCAGAACTTGTCCGGGTTGCCGAAGGAGGGGTCCTGGGCGGCGATCTTGCGCCACAGGTACCAGCTGCCGCCCTCGCGCACCTCCGGGTTGTACTGCGCCGGGGTGTGGTGATCTCCCCAGTTCGAGTTCTCAACGAGTGACCCGTTGGTGACAAACACGAGGTCGTTCTCGGTGAGGTCGAGCCCGCCCGGCTCGCCGTCGCGGATCCACTCGATCGCCTTGGCCACCTTCTTCTCGGGCGTGATGTCGAACTCGACATTGACGACTCGGGTGCCGTTCTGCACGGTCACGCCCTGCGCGAAGAGCCAGGTGATGAGCGGCAGCACCAGCGACTCGTACTGGTTGTACTTCGTGAACTTGAGCGCGCTGAAATCGGGCAGGCCTGCGATGTGGTGGATGAAGCGCTCGACGTAGAGCTTCATCTCGAGCGCGGAGTGCCACTCCTCGAACGCAAACATGGTGCGCCAGTAGAGCCAGAAGTTCGACTCGAAGAAGTCCTTGCTCATGACCTCGTTGATGCGCTTGTCGTAGAGGCTCTCGGGCAGCGCGAGCACGAGGTCGACAATGTTCTTTGTCGCCTTCGTGTTCAGCGTGAAGTCCATGCCGGTGTTGGCGCTCTCGCCCTGGTTGACCGTGGCGCGCTGCAGCGATCGGTTCGGGTCCTCCTTGTCGAGCCAGTAGAACTCGTCGAGCACGGATGCGCCCTCGATCTCGAGCGAGGGAATCGACCGGTAGAGGTCCCACAGGCACTCGAAGTGGTTCTCCATTTCGCGGCCGCCGCGGATGAGCCAGCCGGTCTCCGCGTCGCCTGCCCCGTCGAGGGCACCGCCGTCGGCATTGGAGGCCTCGAGGATCGTGATGCGGTCCCCGGCCATCTGCCCATCGCGGATGAGGAACGCCGCGGCGGCGAGGGACGCGAGCCCGCCCCCGACCAAGTAGGCCGACTTCTCGTCGACCCCCGCCGGCTTCTTGGGCCGAGCGAACGCCTCGTAGTTGCCTTTGCTGTAGTACATGGCTGCCCTTCGTTGGGGAACGGGTACGAACTGCTTCCCATCCTGGTCGAGTCGCGTTTCGGGCGCGAGGCTCCGCCGCGTCGAATCCCCGGGGCCCCGACGCAAATGGCCGGGTGCCTCCGCCAGAACGCGGATGCACCCGGCCAAGCCGGTTTTTGGTGCGGCATGGTCGCCGCGCCGGGTTACGAGGTGAGCTGACTCTCTTCGACGTCGAGGTCGGTGACCGCCTGCTCGAACTGCGAGTTGTAGAGGCGCGCGTACGCGCCCCCGCGCTTCACGAGCTCGTCGTGCGTGCCCTGCTCGACGATCGAGCCGTGCTCCATGACGAGGATGAGGTCGGCGTCGCGGATCGTCGAGAGACGGTGCGCGATGACGAAGCTCGTGCGGCCCTGGCGGAGCGCCGCCATGGCCTGCTGGAGGAGCAGCTCCGTGCGGGTGTCGACCGAGCTCGTCGCCTCGTCGAGGATAAGCACCTGCGGGTCGGAGACGAACGCTCGGGCGATCGTGATGAGCTGGCGCTCACCGGCCGACACGTTCGAGGCGTCCTCGTCGAGCACCGTGTCGTAGCCCTCTGGCAGCGAGTGCACGAAGCGGTCGACGTAGCAGGCGGTCGCGGCCGCGAGCACTTCCTCGTCGGTCGCGTCCTGGCGGCCGTAGCGGATGTTCTCGCGGATGGACCCCGCGAACAGCCACGGGTCCTGCAGCACCATGCCGGTGCGGCTGCGCACGTCGTCGCGCCTGAGCTCGGCGATGTTCTGCCCGTCGAGCAGGATGCGGCCGCCATCGAGCTCGTAGAACCGCATGATCAGGTTCACGAGCGTCGACTTGCCGGCGCCCGTGGGGCCGACGATCGCGACCGTCTGGCCCGGCTCGACCGAGAAGTTGAGGTTCTCGATGAGCTTCTGGTCTTCCGTGTACGAGAAGGTGACGTCGTCGAAGACGATCTCGCCTCGGCCGTTCACGGGCTTCGGCGCGTCCTTCGCGTCGGGTTCCTGCTCGTCCTCGTCGAGCAGCTCGAAGACCCGCTCCGCCGAGGCCGTTCCCGACTGCAGCACCGCGGCCATGCCGCCGAGCTCGGCGAGCGGCTGCGTGAACTGCTGCGAGTACTGGATGAACGCCTGCACGTCACCGAGACGGAGATTGCCGCTCGCGACCATGAGCCCGCCGAGCACCGCGATGCCGACGTAGGAGAGGTTTCCGATGAACATCATCGCCGGCATCATGACGCCGGCCCAGAACTGCGCCTTGAACGCGGCCTGGAAGAGCTGCTCGTTGTCGACCTGGAACTGCTCGCGGGCGTCCTTCTCGCGACCGAAGACGCGAACGAGGGCGTGGCCCGAGAACGACTCCTCGACGCGCGCGTTGAGGCGCCCGGTCTTCTTCCACTGCTCGGCGAAGTTCTTCTGCGACTTCGGTCCGATAACGCCGAAGATGACGCCCATGAGCGGGAGCGTGACCAGTGCGACGAGCGCGAGCTGCCAGGAGATGGAGAACATCATGACCAGCACGCCAACGACGGTGAGCACGCTCGTGACCACCTGCGAGAGCGACTGTTGCATGGTCTGCGTGATGTTGTCGATGTCGTTGGTGACGCGGCTGAGGAGCTCGCCTCGCTGGACGCGGTCGAAGTAGCTCAGCGGCAGCGAGTTGATCTTGCGCTCGACGTCTTCGCGCAGCTTGTACATCGCCTTCATCATGATGATGTTGATGACGTAGCCCTGGAGCCACATGAGCAGCGCGGAGGCCACGTAGAGCCCGAGCACGGTGAGCAGCACCGCGCCGAGGCGGTCGAAGTTGACCCCCTCGCCCGGTGTGATGTCCATCGCGGCGACCATGTCCGCAAACTGCGTCTGACCCGAGCCGCGCAGCTCCTGCACGACCTGGTCCTTGGACGCCCCCGCCGGGAGCTGGCTCGAGACAACGCCCTCGAAGATGAGGTTCGTGGCCTCGCCGAGTACCTTCGGCGCGATGACCGAGAGCACGACGCCGATCGCGCCGAGCAGCGAGACGCTGATGAGGGCGGCACGATATGGACGCAGGCGCCCGAGCAGCCGGCCGAAGCTCTGGCCGAAGTTCTTCGCCTTGCCAGGCGCGACGCTGTCCCAGTCCCCCGAAGCCTGACGAGCCTGCTCAGCGAGCTCGAGCTCGAGCTGCTCCTCTTCGGTCAGGATCTTCTCGACGGCCACCTTCGGGCCGCGACGACCGCGCCGAGCGCGCTTCGCATCCACGTTCTCGTTCTGTGCTTCCTGGCTCATGACTGTGCCTCCACTGCAAGCTGGGAATCCACGATCTCCTTGTACGTCGTGCAACTCTCGAGGAGCTCGTCGTGCGTGCCGAGGCCGACCATGCGGCCGTCGTCGAGGACGACGATGCGGTCAGCGTCGACGATGGTCGAGATGCGCTGCGCGACGACGATCTTCGTCACGTTCGGCAGCTTCTCCCACAGTGCGCGACGCAGGCGGGCGTCCGTGGTGAGGTCGAGTGCCGAGAACGAGTCGTCAAAGACAAAGACCTTGGGCTCGTGCACGATGGCGCGCGCGATCGCGAGCCGCTGCCGCTGGCCACCGGAGACGTTCGTGCCTCCCTGTGCGATGCGCGACTCGAGCTGCTTGTCTTTCTCTTGCACGAAGGCTGTCGCCTGCGCGATGTCGAGTGCCGCCCAGAGGTCCTCGTCGGTCGCCGCCTCGCGGCCGTAGCGGAGGTTCGAGGCGATCGTACCGGTGAAGAGGAACGGTCGCTGCGGGATCAGCCCGATGCCGTCCCACAGCAGCTCCGCATCCGCCTGGCGCACGTCGACGCCGTTCACCCGCACCGACCCACCCGTTGCGTCGAAGAGGCGCGGGATAAGCGAGACCAGCGTGGTCTTGCCTGCGCCCGTCGAGCCGACAACCGCGACCGTCTCGCCCGACGCAGCACGGAAGCTGATGCCGGTGAGTACGGGCGCCTCAGCGCCCGGGTAGGTGAACTCGACGTCGTCGAACTCGACGACGCCCGGCTCTGGGAACTCGGTGACCGGGTTCGCCGACATGATCAGGGTCGACTCGGTCGCCAGCACCTCGGAGATGCGGTCGGCGCTGACGGCGGCGCGCGGGATCATGATCGTCATGAAGCTCGCCATGAGCACACCCATGAGGATCTGCATGACGTAGGCCATGAAGGCGAAGAGGGTGCCGATCTCGACGCTGCCCTGGTCGACCTGGATGCCACCGAACCAGATGACGCCGACGACCGTGATGTTGAGCACGAGCATCGCGAGCGGGAACAGCGTGACGAAGAGGTCTCCGACCCGCTTGCCGAGAAGGAAGAGGTCGTTGTTGGCGACCTCGAAGCGCTGCTCCTCGATGGGCTCGCGGACGAACGCGCGCACGACCCGCACGCCCGTGAGCTGCTCGCGCAGGATGCGGTTGATGTTGTCGAGCTTGACCTGGAACTGGCGGAAGAGCGGCACCATGCGGCTGATGATGATGCCGACGAGCAGGAGCAGCACCGGGGCCGCGACGCCGATGATCCAGGAGAGGCCGACATCTTGCTGCAGGGCCATGATGATGCCGCCGATCGCGAGCATTGGGGCCGAGACCAGCATCGTCGAACCCATCATCGCGAGCATCTGCACCTGCTGCACGTCGTTGGTGTTGCGGGTGATGAGCGAGCCTGCGCCGAAGCGTGCGACCTCGCGCTCGGAGAAGCTGCTGACGCGGCCGAAGACGTCGGCGCGGATGTCACGACCGAGCGCCATGGCGGCGCGGGCGGCGAACACGGTGGCGATGATCGAGCAGGTGATCTGTCCGAGCGAGATCGCGAGCATGACGGCGCCGGTCGACCAGATGTAGTCGGTGTCGGCGTTTGCGACGCCCTTGTCGATGATGTCGGCGTTGAGTCGCGGAAGGTACAGCGACGCGAGCGCTTGCAGGAACTGGAAGACCAGCACGCCCGCGAGGAGCGGCCAGTACTTCCGTAGATAGCGGGCGAGGAGCTTACCGAGCATCGATTCTCCGGAACGACGAGGCGTCTCGAGCGGCGCATCCGCTAGCGTGGTGGATGCGCGTCGCCGGAGACGCGGAGTGGACGGCAATAAGGGCGGGTCCGAATCGGACCTGGCACGCTGGACCATTACTGATCAGGTGACGGGCTGGGCAAAAAACCGCAGCCCTGTAGCTAAACACGAGGTAACACGCTCCGCAATCACATTCCCACTCCTCGGGAATGTGCTCCGACGCACAGATCACCCACCTGACACCCCATCGGCGTGGTGAGAACCTCCAACCGGGCGCATCTGACAACCTTTTCCGGATAAGTTTGTCGAATCGAGCCAAATCCGGCCGCCCCGACCTCAATAGGCTTAGGAACCATGTCGCGAATCTCGAAGCTCCTCATCGCCAACCGTGGCGAAATCGCAGTACGCATCGCACGAGCCGCTCGAGACGCGGGGATCACCTCCGTCGCCGTGTACGCGGACCAGGACCGCGACGCACCGCACGTTCGCCTCGCTGATGAGGCCTACGCCCTCCGCGGGACCACCAGCGCTGAGACCTACCTCGTCATCGACAAGCTGCTCTCGATCGCCCGCCGATCCGGCGCCGACGCCGTGCACCCCGGGTATGGCTTCCTCGCCGAAAATGCCGACTTCGCGCGGGCCGTCATCGACCAAGGCCTCACCTGGATCGGCCCCTCGCCGGAGGCCATCGAAGCGCTCGGCGACAAGGTCACCGCCCGCCACGTCGCCGAGAAGGTCGGCGCCCCGCTGGCACCCGGCACCCTCAACCCTGTCGAGGGGCCAGACGAGGTGCTGGCGTTCATCGACACCCACGGCCTGCCCGTCGCGATCAAGGCCGCCTTCGGCGGCGGCGGACGTGGACTCAAGGTCGCACGTGTCCGCGACGAAGTCACCGAGCTCTTCGAGTCCGCGACCCGCGAGGCCATCACCGCATTCGGCCGCGGCGAGTGCTTCGTCGAGAAGTACCTCGACAAGCCCCGCCACGTCGAGACGCAGTGCCTCGCTGACGCGCACGGCAACGTCGTCGTCGTCTCCACCCGCGACTGCTCGCTCCAGCGTCGCCACCAGAAGCTCGTCGAGGAGGCGCCAGCCCCCTTCATCACGGCCGAGCAGGAGGCCGAGATGCGGCGCGCATCCAAGGCCATCCTCAAGGAGGTCGGCTACGTGGGCGCCGGCACCTGCGAGTTCCTCCTCGCAGCCGACGGCACCGTCGCCTTCCTCGAGGTCAACACGCGGCTCCAGGTCGAGCACCCCGTCTCCGAAGAGGTCACCGGCATCGACCTGGTGCGCGAGCAGTTCCGCATCGCGCAGGGCGAGGCCCTCGGGTACGACGACCCCACGGTCACCGGTCACTCGTTCGAGTTTCGCATCAACGGCGAAGACCCGGGCCGCGGCTTCTTCCCCGCCCCGGGAACCATCACCACCTTCCGCGTCCCCGGCGGCCCCGGCGTCCGCGTCGATTCCGGCGTGCGCGAAGGCGACGTCGTCTCCGGAGCCTTCGACTCGCTCCTCGCCAAGCTCATCGTCACCGGCGCGACCCGCGAGGAGGCGCTCGAGCGGTCCCGCCGCGCGCTCGAGGACTTCGAGCTGAACGGCATGCCGAGCGTGCTGCCGTTCCACCGCTCCGTCGTGCGCGACCCCGCATTCACGGCAGAGAGCGGCGACTTCGGCGTCTACACGAGCTGGATCGAGAACGAATACAACAACACCATCGAGCCGTGGGGCGGCGAGGCCGGCGAGGTGAACGAGCCCGTTGCACGACGCAACGTGGTCGTCGAGGTCAACGACAAGCGACTCGAGGTGTCGCTGCCGGAGCGGCTCCTCGCCGTCGCCGGTCCGGGTCACGGCGGCGCCGGGCGCACGATGGCGGGCCACGCGCCGAAGCGACGCACGCACACCAACGTCGAGACGCACTCGAGCGGCGACATCACGGCGCCGATGCAGGCGACCGTCGTCAAGTTCGCGGTTGAGGAAGGGCAGAAGGTCGTCAAGGGCGACCTGCTCGTTGTCCTCGAGGCGATGAAGATGGAGCAGCCCATCCAGGCGCCGCGCGACGGCATCGTCGCGGCCATCAGCGCCACCGCGGGTGAGACGGTCTCGAGCGGCACGAAGCTGCTCGAGCTCACCGACGCCGAGTAGCCTCGACAGGTGCTCGACGCTTCCACCCTGGCCCCAACGCTCCTCGCGATCCCGCTCGGCTCGGCCGCGGCCGAGCCGACCTGGCTCGAGGCGTTCACGGGGCTCGAGGGGTTCAACGGGTGGTTGCTCGCGCTCGTCATCCTGGGCGGCTTCGCGGCCGGCTGGGTGGACGCGGTGGTTGGGGGCGGCGGGCTCATCCAGCTGACGATGCTGCTCACGTTGCCCGGCGTCACCCCCGTGCAGGCGCTCGCGACCAACAAGTTCGGCAGCATCGCCGGCACGACGACCAGCTCGATCACGTACTTCCGGCGCGTGAAACCCGATCTGCGCACGGCGCTGCCGATGGCGGCGATCGCGCTGTTCGGCGCTTACGGCGGGGCGATCCTTGCCTCCAGCATCCCCGCGGCCGCCTTCAAGCCGATCATCGCCGTCGCGATCCTCGGCATCGGCATCTTCACCGCCTTCAAGCCGAGCGTCGGCCAGCTCGACAAGCTCAAGTACGAGGGGCGAAAGCACCACGTGGTGGCAGGCCTCGTCGGCTTCGCGATCGGCGTCTACGACGGCGTGCTCGGGCCAGGTACCGGCTCGTTCCTCGTGATCGCCCTCGTCTCACTCCTCGGCTACTCGTTCCTCCAAGCGAGCGCCAAGGCGAAGATCGTGAACTTCGGCACCAACCTCGGCGCGCTCCTCTTCTTCGCGCCGCAGGGCTACGTGCTGTGGGCGCTCGGCGCCATCCTGGCGGTCTCGAACGTCGCCGGCGGCTACCTCGGCGCGCGCACCGCGATCCGCGGCGGCAGCAAGCTGATCCGCTGGGTGTTCCTCATCGTCGTCGGCGTGCTGTTCGTGAAGCTCGCACTCGACATCTGGGGCGAATACGCGGCGGGCTGAGCACAAGCTAGGCCGCGGGCGCATCCCCAGCGGCCTGCGGCACCCGCAGCCGCGAGCATCCGCCGCCGAGGGCGCGAAAGGCGCCGACTAGCTCTTCGTCTGCTCCGCGTACGGCACGTGCATGGCGTGCGCCGCATCCGAGATACTGCTCGCCAGCGACGGGTAGACGGCCCACGCACGCGCGACCTGGTCGACGGTCAGCCGCTGCTCGATCGCGATCGACAGCGGCAGCACGAGCTCGGAGGCGCGAGGGGCCACGATGACGCCGCCGATCACCGTGCCCAGGTCGTTGCCCGCGATGAGCTTCACGAAGCCGTCGCGCACCCCCTGCATCTTCGCCCGAGGGTTCTCGTTCAACGGCAGCTTGTAGACGCGCCCCTCACGGGTGCCGTCCTCAATCGACTTCTGCTGCCAGCCGACCGTCGCGATCTCCGGGTACGTGAAGATGTTCGAAGCAACGTTGCGGAGGTTGATCGGCCGCACCTCGTCGCCGAGCGCGTGGAACACCGCCGTCCGCCCCTGCGTCGATGCGACCGAGGCCAGCGGGAAGAACTCTGTGCAGTCACCCGCCGCGTAGATGTTCGGCACCGAGGTGCGCGCAACGCGGTTGACACGGATGTGCCCGGACGGCGAGACCTCGACCCCGGCCTCCTCGAGCCCGATGCCCGCCGTGTTCGGAATCGACCCGACGGCGATGAGGCAGTGCGACCCGCGCACCTCCCGACCATCGTCGAGCGTCGCGACGACCTCGTCGCCATCGCGCACGACCGTCGCGGCGCGCGACTTCGAGAGCACCGTCATGCCACCCCGCTTGAAGACGTCCTCGATCACGTCGGCCGCGTCGGCATCCTCGTTGGGCAGCACCCGGTCGCGGCTCGACACCAGCGTCACCTTCGAGCCGAGCGCCAAGTACGCCGACGCGAACTCCGCACCCGTCACACCGGACCCGACCACGATGAGGTGGCTCGGCATCTCCTTGAGGTTGTACAGCTGGGTCCAGGTGAGGATGCGCTCCCCGTCCGGCTTGCACGAGTCGAGCGTGCGCGGGCGAGCGCCGACCGAGATGACCGCAGAGTCGAACTCGATGCGGTCGAAGTCCTGACCTCCGGAGCCGGTGCCCACCGTCACCGCGGAGTTGCCGTCGAGTTTCCCCTCGCCCTGGATGACGTTGACACCCGCCGCTTCGAGCGTGCGCTGCATGTCATCCGACTGGTTCTGCGCGAGGCGCAGGAGGCGCTTGTTCAGCTTCGAGAGGTTCACCGCGACCTCCGGCTTCAGCGGCTTGCCGGTTTCGCCCTTCGCGAAGAACTGCACGCCCAGCTCACCCGACTCGCGGATCGCGGTCGCGGCCTCCGCGCTCGCGATGAGGGTCTTCGACGGGACAACGTCCGTCAGGACAGCGGAGCCGCCGACACCGACGCGTTCGATGAGAGTGACTTCCGCGCCGAGGCGGGCGGCTGAGAGCGCGGCTTCGTAGCCACCTGGCCCTCCGCCGACGACGACGATGCGGTGCTTGCGATCAAAAGGCGTGGCCATACCGCCATTGTCCTCCTCCCGCAGGAACCCGCCAAACCGGAAGCGCATCCGCGCCGTTTCCGCGAGCGCCTCGCGTTCATCCGCTCGTGCTCCCCGCGTGCCGCGTCGCGGTCGCTACTCTGGTGAGCATGTCAACGCACGCATCAGAGTCGATCGACGATCCAGCCACCTCACCCTTCGAGTTCGCGCAGGCAGCTGCCGCGGTCATCGCCGAGAAGACGGGGGTTGCGCGTCACGACATCGCGCTGACGCTCGGCAGCGGATGGGGGCAGACCGCAGATTTGCTCGGGGAGACCATCGCGACCATCCCGGCCGACGAGGTGCCCGGATTCGCGAAGTCGGACATCCCGGGCCACTCCGGAACGCTCCGCTCCATCCGCCTCGCGAACGGCAAGCACGCGCTGGTCATCGCCGCGCGCACCCACTACTACGAAGGCAAGGGCGTGCGCCGGGTCGTGCACTCCGTGCGCACCGCCGCAGCGGCGGGCGCCTCGGTCATGATCCTCACCAACGGTGCCGGCGGGGTGCGGCCGGAATGGGGGCCGGGCACGCCCGTCCTCATCTCCGACCACATCAACCTCACGGCCGACTCGCCGCTCGAAGGGGCGACGTTCATCGACCTCACCGACCTCTACTCCGCTCGACTCCGCGAGCTGGCGCTGACCGTGCGCGACCTCGACGAGGGAGTGTACGTGCAGTTCCGCGGGCCGCACTACGAGACCCCCGCGGAAGTCCGCATGGCCCGCACGATCGGCGGCGACATCGTCGGCATGTCCACCGCCCTCGAGGCCATCGCGGCACGCGAGGCCGGCATGGAAGTGCTCGGCATGTCCCTCATCACCAACCCCGCCGCCGGCGTCTCGCCCGACCCGCTGAGCCACGCCGAAGTCCTCGAAGCAGGCAAGGCCGCCGAGGCCGAACTCGCCGAGCTGCTCTCCCAGATCGTGGTGAAGCTCTGATGAGCGGGCTCGCACGTCAGCTGCAGGTCGCCCTGCGCCACAACGCGCTCGCGTGGCTTGCCCAGGACCCTGACGAAGTCACTCGTGCCGAGCTGCAGGAGCTCGTCGACACGGCCGGAGAGGTCTCGCCAGAGCTCACCGCCGTCGAGGAGTCCGACACCAGTGCGCGCGCGAACGCCTGGCGCGAGCTGCACGATCGGTTCTCCGCACGGCTCGCGTTCGGAACTGCAGGACTCCGCGGCAGGCTCGGAGCCGGCCCGAACCGGATGAACCGTGTGCTCGTCGCGCAAGCCGCCCGCGGCTTCGCCGACTTCCTCCGCTCCCGCGAGGAGGCACCGTCCATCGTCATCGGCTACGACGCGCGCAACAACTCCAAGCGCTTCGCCGAAGACACGGCTGAGATCATGCAGGCGGCGGGAGTCGCCGCCACCATCCTGCCGAGGCAGCTCCCAACGCCAGTCCTCGCCTTCGCAGTCCGCCGCCTCGGCGCATCCGCCGGCGTCATGGTCACCGCCTCACACAACCCCAAGTGGGACAACGGCTACAAGGTGTACCTCGGCGGTGCCGATGACGGCTCGCAGATCGTCGCGCCCGTCGACCTCGAGATCGCGGCGGCCATCTCGGCCGTCGCAGCAGGCACCACGGTGCCCGAGATCCCGCGTTCGACCGACTATGCCACCGCCGACGAGACGATCGTCAGCGAGTACGTGTCGGCCACCGCCGGTCTGCTGCGCGGCACCCCCAGCGACGTCCGCTTCGTTTACACGCCCCTCCACGGAGTCGGCTGGGAGACCTTCCGCGCCGTCATCGCCGAGCTCGGCATCGCCGCACCCGTCGTGGTCGAGCAGCAGGTCGAGCCCGACGGCGCGTTCCCAACGCTCGACTTCCCGAACCCGGAAGAGCCGGGCGCACTCGACCTCGCCTACGAGACCGCCGACGCGGCAGGCATCGACCTGGTCATCGCGCACGACCCAGACGCCGACCGACTCGCGGTCGCCGTCAAGGATGCCTCCGGGTGGCGGCGCTTCGGCGGCAACGACATCGGCAAGATCCTGGGCTGGCGTGCCGCCGAGCAGGCGAAGGCCGACGGCGTGCACGGCACCCTCGCCACCTCCGTCGTCTCCGCGCCCGCGCTCGGCCGCATCGCCCACGAGTACGGGCTCGACTACGCCGAGACGCCAACCGGATTCAAGTGGATCTCGCGCGCCCCGAACATCCTCTACGGCTACGAGGAAGCCCTCGGGTACCTCGTGAACCCGGAGACGGTGCACGACAAAGACGGCATCTCCGCATCCATCGCCATCCTCGAGCTGATCATGGGTCTGCACGCCGACGGGCGCACCCTCATCGACCATGACAACGCCTTCGCGGAGCGGTTCGGCACGTTCGTGTCGACGCAGGTGTCAGTGCGCTTCGACGACATCGCCGAGATCCCCCGCGTCATGGCGGCCCTCCGCAGCCACACCCCGACCGAGGTCGGCGGCATCGCGGTGACCGAGACCGGCGACCTGTCAGGCGACGAGGTCCCGATCGACCTGCTCCGCTACCAGCTCGCCGACGGCACCCGGGTCATGGTGCGCCCATCAGGGACCGAACCCAAGATCAAGGTGTACGTCGACGCGTCCAGCGAAGCCGGCTCGCCCGCCGAACGCGCGGCCGACGCCGAAGCGAAGGCCGCTCGTGCTGGCGAAGCCCTGCGAGTGACCCTCACGACCGCGTAGGCGACGACCGCCGCGCGCCTGAGCGTCGAAGGCTGAGCGTCGAAGGGCCTGCTGGCCGGAGTCATCTCCCCCGGCAGGCCTTCGTCATCGGCGCTCCCTGTCGACTCGGGATGGGAAACTCTCTTCCTTGCGGAAAACTTTCCCCAACGAAGTGACGTTTTTATCCCGTAACGGGGACGGTGGGCGATCCGCCGGTCAGCGCTCGGTGCCAGCGGGCGGATGCGCGCGTCAGGACGAGTGGGCGAGCTCACGTTCGAGGAGCGAGCGTTTCACCTCGACGCCCCAGGCGAAACCGCCGAGCGCGCCGTCGGACCGCAGCACCCGGTGGCACGGCACAAACAAGGCGGGGGCGTTGCTGGCGCAGATGCTCGCCGCCGCCCGAACCGCCGTCGGCCGGCCCAGGGCCGCCGCGAACTCCGAGTAGGTGAGCGGATGCCCGGCCGCGATGTCTCGCAGACCGCGCCAGCCCTGCATCCGGAACTCGGCACCGAACTGGGCGACGGGCACGTCGTCGATGGCCTCGAGGCGCCCCGCATAGTAGGCGCGCACCGCGTCCGCGGCTGCGGTGCGCCCGCGGGTGAGGGCGGTTGGCCGTTGCGTGGGCGTGATCCGCGCCACGATCAGCTGCGCGTCGTCGCTCCAACCTGACGCGAGCACCGCCCCATCGAGCTCCCGAGCGATGATCGTGAACGAACCATCAGGAGTGGTGATGGTCTCGACGACGGCGCGGTCGCCGGTGCCGGTCAGTGCGCCGGTGGCGCTCTGGATGGTCATGCTGGCTCCTCCGTGGGGACGGTCGATGTCGGTGTGGCTGGCTTCGGGGCGGCTGCGGCAGGTGTTCTGGGTGGCGCGGCTCCCCAGAGGTGCAGCGAGAGGTAGCTCCGCCATGGTCGGAACGGCTCGGCCGCCTCCACGAGCCCCTTGGGGTCGGCGGCGAGACCGAGTGCTCGCGCGCCGCCGCGCAGGGCGACGTCGCCCGTGAGCAGCACGTCGGGGTTGCCGAGGACTCGCATGCTGACGTATCCGGCGGTCCAGTCGCCGATGCCCTTGAACGCGACGAGCTGGTCGTGTTGCTCCGTGGCGTCGTCGCCGGGCGTGAGTCGAAGCTCGCCGCTGGCGAGAGCCTCGGCGACTCGGGTGATGGTCGCAGCGCGTGACCGGGGCCCGGCGAACGAAGCCTCCCCGAGCTCGGCGATGGCCGATGCACGCGGGAACAGACGGGTCACGCTTTCCACGTCGGGCTGCCGATCGCGCTGCTCGCCAGCGGGCGGGTCATCCGCCCCCTGGCGGCTCACCGCTACCCCGTCGCCGTCGAGTCGGAGCCCGGCTCTCTCGGTGAGCCGACTCAACGCGGTGCGAGCCGCCGAGACGGTGATCTGCTGCCCGATGACGGCCCGAAACAGCATCTCCTCAGCATCCACGGCGCCCGGCAGACGCCGCCCCGGATGCGAGCGCACGCGCGCAGCGATTGCAGGATGCGCCGACAGGGCCGCATCGATGGCCGTCGGGTCGGCGTCGAGGTCGAAGAGGCGGCGAACGCGCGTGACAAGGGCTTGCACATCGCTGAGGTCAGTGACCCTCGCGCGCAGCCGAAGCGACGCCGGGTGCGGGCCGTGCGCATCCACTTCGAACCATGCCGGCCCGCCTGGCAGGCTCAGGCTGCGCTCGTAACGACTCTCGCTCGCGACCTCGACGCCGCTGATGGCTCGCTCGCGGAGCCACGCGAAGATACTCGCCGCGTCGTAGGGCTCCCGGTAGGCGAGGGCGAGCGTCAGCGGGACGGCGCCACCGCCGAGGCCGTGACCGCCGTCTGCGGAGGCGGCTGAGGCCCTGGCCTCGGCGCGTCCGCGAGCCCGTGCTCGAACGAGCGTCGGCGTCAGCTGGAAGACCTCCTGGATCGTGTCGTTGAACTGCCGGACGCTGGCGAAGCCTGCCGCGAACGCGACCTCAGACAGCGGCAGCTCGGTGGCGCCCAGGAGCGTCGCAGCGGTGCGTGCCCGCTGCGCCCTGGCGAGGGCCAAAGGCCCCGCGCCGAGCTCGGCGGTCAGGACTCGCCCGAGGTGACGCGTCGAGTACCCGAGTCGCGCCGCCAAACCAGGCACGCCTTCGCGTTCCACGACCCCATCCGCAATGAGCCGCATCGCGCGACCAGCAACGTCGCCGCGGAGGTTCCAGGCCGGGTCTCCCGGTGCGGCGTCTGGCAGACACCGTTTGCAGGCCCGATAACCCGCCTCGTGCGCAGCGGCACTCGTCGGGTAGAACGTCACGTTCTCGCGCTTCGGCGTGCGCGCAGGGCAACTCGGGCGGCAGTAGATGCCCGTCGAGCCGACGGCGGTGATGAACTGCCCGTCGAACCGTCGATCCTTGGCGAGGATCGCGCGATACCGGTCTTCTCCGGTGAGGCTGGTGCTTGCCATGCGTCGAGTCTGGCAGGTCGGCCCGACCGCCGCTCGCGGAAATCGGACGCGACGGTGCAGGCGCTTCGCGCAGGCCCTTGGTCACGCCTCGGCGGGCTCAGGCGATGTCGAGCCCCGCGGCGACGAGCCTCGGCGTGAGCAGCTCGACGAGCGCTTCGGCCGACTCAGCGGAGATGAGCTCTCCGAGGACAGCGTCGTTGTCGAACGTCTTCGCGAGTGCGGCGATGAGCTGCAAGTGCTCGGATGCGCTGGTCGCCGTCATGCCGACGACAACGCGCACTGGGTCGTAGCGCGCGTGACCGAACCCGACCCCGTCCGGGTAGGTGATGATCGCGAGCCCGTTCTCGATGGTTTCCTCGCCCGGCCGCGCGTGCACGAGCGCGACCCCTGGGCCGACGACGACGTACGGGCCGAAGCGCTCGATGACGCGGACCATGTTGCTCGTGTACCCGCGCTTCGCGAACCCGCGCTCGGCGAGCAGCTCGCCCATCTGCCCGACGGCCTGCCGCCAGTCGAGGGCCTGCTCGGCGAGACGAACGCTGGTCGGGTCGAACTGCAGCCCAGGTGTGGCCTGCGCGTTCATGCTCGCGCCTCGTCGAACCCTTCGCTCACGATCTCGGCCAGCTCCTCGCGGTCTTCGATCGGCAGGAACGCCCCCTCGGCGGCGTTCAGCTGGAAGGTCTCGAGGTCGGCAAGGTCGTAGTCGAAGGCGTCGGCGAGCAGCGTCAACTCGCGCGAGATGCTCGTGGCGCTCATGAGTCGGTTGTCGGTGTTCACGGTGACGGTGAAGCCGAGCTGGTACAGCAGATCGAAGGGGTGGTCTTCGATGTTCTCGCCCCAGGCGGCGATGGCGCCGGTCTGCAGGTTCGACGACGGGCTCAGTTCGAGCGGGATGCGCCGGTCGCGCACCCACTGGGCGAGCCTGCCGAGCGACACGTAGGTGCCGTCCTCGTCCTCGCCCTCGAGGTCGATGTCTTCCGCGATTCGGACACCGTGTCCGAGGCGCAGCGCGTGGGCATCGAAGATGGCGCTCTCGATGGAGTCGAGACCGGCGGCTTCACCGGCGTGCACCGTCGCGGGGAAGCGCTCAGCCATGAGGTAGTCGAACGCCTCCTGCAGGTTCGTCGGCGGGAAGCCGTCCTCGGGCCCCGCGATGTCGAACCCGACAACGCCCTGCTCACGGTGCCTGACGGCGAGCTTCGCGATCTCGAGGCCGTTGCCTGCGTGACGCATGGCGCTCACGAGCTGGCCAACGCGGATGCGCTTGCCGTGCGAACGCACGTCGTCGATGCCCTCGTTGATGCCCGCCTGCACGGCATTGACGGCATCGTCGAGGCTCAGGCCGCGCTTGAGGTGCTGCTCGGGGGCCCAGCGGACCTCGCCGTAGACGACTCCGTCGGCACCGAGGTCGTTGACGAAGTCGCGGGCGACGCGGCGCAGACCGTGCGCCGTCTGCATGACGGCGGTCGTCACATCGAAGGTCTTCAGGTACTCGACGAGCGAGCCAGAGTCGGACTGATCGGCGAACCAGCTGGACAGCTCCGGGCCGTTGGCCGCGGGAAGCTCGAGCCCGATCTCGTCGGCGAGTTCGATGATCGTCTGCGCGCGGAGCCCACCGTCGAGGTGGTCATGCAGCGACACCTTCGGCAGCGCACGGATGTTCGTGCCGTCCCGCAGCGTGAAATCGCCCTCGTCGTATGGCGCGGAGCTCTGCACAGACACGGTGTTCCCCTTCGAATGTGGCCGCGATCCAGAAAGTGCGGCCGTCCAGAGCCATGATTCTATCTGGCGCAGACCACCGGCGCGCACCCGGGCGTGGCGCTGTGGAGAAGGTTTCCCCTCCCCCACAGCCTCACAACGGCTACTGGGCGCCGACGCGACCAGCGATCAGCGGACCGCCGGTCTGCACCTCAGCCCCGGCATCGCCGATCTCGTACGCATCCTCCAGCGCTTCGAGCGCACGCGGGAACCGAGCCGCATCCTCAGCCGAGAGCGTGAAGAGCACGTCGCCCTGCTTCACGGCGTCGCCGGGCTTGGCGACGAGATCGATGCCAGCCGAGTGGATGACCGGGTCCTGCTTGCGTGCACGACCAGCGCCGAGGCGCCACGCCGCGATACCGAAGGGCAGCGCCTCCTGGCGCACGAGCACACCATCCCGTTCCGCGCGCACCTCGTGCGTCTCGCGGGCAACCGGCAGCGCCCCGTCCGGGTCGCCGTCCTGCGCCGAGACCCACCGACGCCAGACGTCCATCGCCGCACCGTTCTTGAGCGCACCTTCGACATCCGCATCCGGCTTGCCCGCGAGGCGGAGCATCTCCCTGGCCAGCTCGACCGTGAGCTCCACGACGTCGGCGGGGCCGCCACCTGCGAGCACCTCGACCGACTCGCGCACCTCGTTGGCGTTGCCGATCGCGAGTCCGAGCGGCACGTTCATGTTCGTCAGCAGCGCCGAGGTGCGAACCCCCGCGTCTTCGCCGAGCGCGACCATGGTCTCGGCGAGCGCTCGCGAGCGCTCGATGTCGCCCATGAACGACCCAGAGCCGAACTTGACGTCGAGCACGAGCGAGTCGGTGCCCTCGGCAATCTTCTTCGACATGATGCTCGACGCGATGAGCGGGATGCACTCGACAGTGCCCGTGATGTCGCGAAGCGCGTAGAGCTTCTTGTCGGCGGGCGCGAGGCCAGCGCCCGCCGCGCAGATGACGCCGCCGATCTCCTGCAGCAGCTGGAACATCTCCTCGTTGGAGAGCTCTGCCCGCCAGCCGGGGATGGCTTCGAGCTTGTCGAGGGTTCCCCCGGTGTGCCCGAGTCCACGACCGGACAGCTGCGGCACGGCGACGCCGAAGGACGCGACGAGCGGCATGAGCGGAAGCGTGATCTTGTCTCCGACACCGCCCGTCGAGTGCTTGTCGACCGTGACCTTACCGAGCCCGTCGAAGTTCATCCGCTCCCCCGACGCGATCATCGCGAGGGTCATGTCGCGGATCTCGCTGCGCTCCATGCCGTTGAGGAAGATCGCCATCGCCATCGCGGCCATCTGCTCGTCACCCACGTAGCCGTTCGCGTAGCGCGAGATGAGCCAGTCGATCTCGGGCGTCGACAGAGCGCGTCCGTCGCGCTTCGATTTGATGAGGTCGACGGCGTCGAACGCCTCGACTGCGGACTGTGCGGGGGTGGAGCTCATGCGATCCTTTCGAGATCTCTGGGGCCGAACGCGTCGGGCAGTACCTGGTCGATGGTGCGGATTCCGGAGACCGTCTCGAGCAGCATGCCGGGTGCGGAGAACTCATACAACAGCTGACGGCAGCGCCCGCAGGGCATGATGACCTCGCCCTGCCCGTTGCAGCAGGTGAACGCGACGAGCTTGCCGCCTCCACTCGCCTGGAGCGCGGACACGAGTCCGCATTCCGCGCAGAGGCCGACGCCGTAGCTGGCGTTCTCGACGTTGCAGCCGACGACGATACGACCGTCGTCGACCAGCGCGGCTGCCCCGACCGAATAGTTCGAGTAGGGCGCGTAGGCCTTTGTCATGATGTCTCGCGCCGCCTGACGGAGGGTCTCCCAGTCTGGTTCAAGCGCTTCAGTGCCGGTTGCGGTCATTGCTAGGCCTTCACGTAGGGTTTGCCCGCCGCCGCTGGCCCGCGGGACTGACCGACGAAGCCGGCCACGGCGAGGATCGTCACGATGTACGGGATCATGGCCATGAACTCAGGGGGGATGTTCGCCCCGACCTGGCTCACGAGGGTCTTGAGGTTCGACGCGAACCCGAAGAGCAGCGCCGCGAGCGTGGCGTAGACCGGGTGCCAGCGCCCGAAGATGAGGGCGGCGAGAGCGATATAGCCCTGACCGCTGGTCATCTCCTGGCTGAACGAGCCGACGCTGCCGAGCGTGAAGAAGCTGCCGCCCGCGCCGGCGATGGCGCCGGAGAGCAGCACGTTCCAGAAGCGCGTCTTGTTGACCTTGATGCCGACCGTGTCTGCGGCCTTCGGGTGCTCGCCGACGGCCCGGAGCCGGAGGCCCCAGCGCGTCTTGAACAGCGCGAAGGTCAGCACAGGCACCGTGATGAACATCAGGTACACGATGAACGTGTTGTCGAAGAGGAGCGGCCCGATGACGGGGATGTCGCTCAGCAGCGGGATCGCGAAGCGCGGGTACTTCTCGTTCTGGGCGATCGTGTTGAGGAAGCCGCTGTCTCGGGTCATGACGCCCGAGTAGAGGAAGTTCGTCAGGCCGATCACGAGCATGTTGATGACGACACCCACGACGACCTGCTCGACGAGGTAGCGGATCGAGAAGACCGCGAGGATGAGCGACACGAGCATGCCCGCGAGGATGGCGCCGAGGAGGCCGAGGAACGGGTTGCCCGTCATGGAGCCGATGAGTGCCGACGTGAACGCGCCGGCGAGGAGCTGTCCCTCGATGGCGATGTTGACGACGCCGACTCGCTCGGAGACGAGACCGGCCATCGAACCGAAGATGAGCGGCGTCGAGATGGCGAGCGTGCCCGTGAGCAGCCACGTCAGCGGTACGTTCGCGTTGGCGCCGATGAACACGATGAGTGCCCACACCCAGAGGATGCCGAACACGACCATCACCCACATGGGCAGTTTGGCGCCGGTTGCGGTGCGCAGGAAGGCGACGACGGCGATGCCGGCGAGGATCACGCCGATCACCAGGTTCGTGACCATCGTCGGCAGAACTAGTGGATCGAACTTGAGGGGTACGCCGTCGGAGTTCAGGTCGATCGTGCTGGAGGCTCCCGCTGGGGCCAGCAGTCCGAAGACGACGAGGACGACGAGGCTGAAGAACGCGTACGCGATGGGCGCCTTCCAGCTGCGCGTCGAACGGACCTCAGCCTTGGTGCTTGCGCCTACCGAGAGCTGCTCCTCGGTGCTTGGCGTCACTGCGGTCATGCCTTCACCTCGTTCTTCTTGCCGTTGCTGCCGTTCCCCTGCTCGGTGGGTCCGCCATCCCGCCCCTCACGCGACGCGCGAATGCGGTCGAGCAAGCGGATGCCCGAGGGCTTCGGCAGGCGGAAGATGGCCCGGATGAGCGGAGGGGCCGCGATGAAGAGCACGATAAGGCCCTGGATGACGGCGACGATGTCGATGGGGATTCCCTCGACGACCTGCATCGGGAACGAGCCAGCCTTGAGCGCCCCGAAGAGCAGCCCGGCGAGGACGATGCCCACAGGGTGCCCGCCACCGAGGAGCGCCACCGTGATGGCGTCGAAGCCGATGCCGGCGTCGACGCCGGGGTCATAGCCCGCCGTGGCACGGCCGAGCACCTGCGTGGCGCCAGCGAGGCCGATGAACGCGCCTGCGATTGCCATCGTGAGGAAGGTGATGAACGGCACGTTGATGCCTGCCGTCCGCGCCGCGCTCGGGTTGAGGCCGACGGCGCGCACCTTGAAGCCGACCGTCGTGCGGTCCATGACCCACCAGTAGACGAAGGCGGCGACGAGCGCGAGGATGAAGCCCCAGTCGGCTGCACCCACGAGGTCGGGCAGCTGCGCCGACTCGACGATCGGCTTGGCCTTCGCGTTGCCGCCGGCGCCCTCGGCCTGGAAGGCCGGGGTCTTGAGCAGGTACGTGATCCCCCACAGCGCGATCCAGTTGAGCATGATCGTCACGATCACCTCGTGCGCACCGGTCTGGGCCTTCAGCCAGCCGGCGATGCCTGCCCAGATCGAGCCGCCGACGATGCCGGCGAACGCGGCGACGAGGACGTGCACGACGAAGGGAAGCTGCAGGCTCGCGCCGATGAAGCCGGTGAAAAGCGCGGCGATCAGGATCTGCCCCTGACCACCGATGTTGAAGAGGCCCGCCCGGAACGCGAACGCGACACCGAGGCCCGCCGTGATCAGCGGGGTCGCCCACATGAGCGTGTTGGTGAGCGGCACGAAGCCGTTACGGGGCGAGTAGATCGCGCCCTCCCACAGCGCACTGAAGGCGCCTCCGATGACGCCGCCCGCCGCGGAGAAGAGGTCCATCGGGCGCGAGAAGAAGTAGCCCATGGTCTCGAGCACATCGTCGCTCGTGAACACCACGAGGAGCGAGCCGATCAGGAGCGCGAGGACGATCGCGAGCAGCGACCGCAGTGGGCCTCCGCCGAGGATGTCCCGCCACAGGCCATGCCACGGCGACTGCTCGCTCGCGGCGGCCGGCAGGTTCGCGCCGGGAGGCGGCGGGGTCTCCGCCGTCACGTTCTGCAGCTGACTCATACTTCGACCCCTGCCATCATCTGCCCGAGCACGTCACGCGACGTCTCGGGTCCAACGATTCCCATGCTCTTGCCCTGGTACATGACCATGATCCGATCTGCCAGCTGGAACACCTCGTCGAGCTCGGTCGAGACGATGATGACCGGAATGCCCGAATCGCGCACCCGGACGATCTGCTCGTGCACGAACTCGATCGAGCCGACATCGAGGCCTCGCGTTGGCTGCGATGCGATGAACATGCGCAGCTCGCGGCCGAGCTCGCGGGCCAGCACAACCTTCTGCTGGTTTCCGCCGGACAGGCGGCCCACGGCCGTCTCGATGGAGGGCGCGCGCACATCGAAGTCCTGGACGTTCTTCTCCGCGAACGCGGTGATCTCGCGCAGGTTGAGCGCGATGCCGTTCGAGAACGGCGCGCGGTCTGCTCGGTCGAGGACGAGGTTCTCGGCGATCGTGAACTCGCCGACGATCCCGTCTTCCGTCCGGTCCTCTGGTACGAAGCCGAGCCCCGCATCCAGCGTCTTCTTGACGGACTGGCCGATGAGCTGGTTGCCGTCGAGCGTGATCGAGCCGAGCGCCTTCTTGTGGAGGCCGAGGATGGCTTCCGTCAGCTCGGTCTGCCCGTTGCCCTGCACTCCGGCGATCACGAGGATCTCGCCCTCGCGGACCTCAAAGCTGAGCTCATCGACCTGCTTGGCTCCGACCTCGTCGAAGACCGTCAGCTCTGAGACGACGAAGGTGGTCTCGCCGAGCTTGGCCGCCTGCTTATCAACGTCGAGGTCGACGGCGCGGCCGACCATCTTCGCGGCGAGCTCCTCATTCGACTCGCTCGGGAGCGCGGTGCCAACGACCTTGCCACGACGGATGACGGTGATGCGGTCCGCGACCTTGCGGACCTCGCGCAGCTTGTGCGAGATGAAGACGATCGACGTGCCAGCCTTGCGCAGCTGATCCATGATGACGATGAGCTCGTCGGTCTCCTGCGGAGTGAGCACAGCAGTGGGCTCATCGAGCACGAGAATCTTGGCGTCACGCGAGAGCGCCTTGATGATCTCGACGCGCTGCTGGGCGCCGACGGGCAGGTGCTCGACGAGCGCATCGGGATCGATGTTGAAGCCGAACTGCGCAGAGAGGTCACGCACCTTCTGGCGTGCGCTGTCGATGTCGAGCACGCCGATGCCGTTCGAGGGCTCATGCCCGAGCATGAGGTTCTCGGCGACGGTGAAGACGGGGATGAGCATGAAGTGCTGGTGGACCATGCCGATGCCGGCGGCCATGGCATCGCCGGGTCCGGAGAAGTGCTGGACGACGTCGTCGAGCAGGATCTCACCCTCATCGGCCTGGTAGAGGCCGTAGAGCACGTTCATCAGAGTTGATTTGCCAGCACCGTTCTCACCGAGGAGCGCGTGGATCTCGCCCTCCTCGACGGTGAGGTTGATGTTGTCGTTGGCCGTGAAGGCACCAAATCGCTTGGTGATGCCTCGAAGCTCGAGTTTCATAGCGGTCCACTTCGCTGTGTGGGAGTGCGGGATGCGGCCTCTTGGGCCGATGCTGCGCGGGCGTGGTCCGGCTGGTCGCCGGAGCCCGCTCGAGATGTATGCGTAGGCATGCTACGGGGCCGCCGCGAGTTGCGCGACGGCCCCGCATCCATGTTGTGTCCAGACGCCAATCTGGACGTGCAGAGGGTTAGACCTTTGGTGAGGAAGGCGACAGGTCCGTGAACTTGCCGTCGATGACTTCCTGCTTGAGCGTCTCGATCTCGTCGAGTGTGCCGTCGGGCAGCTCGGACTCGAACGAGCCGAAGCCGGAGAGTCCGACGCCCTCGTTCTCGAGGACACCGGTGTAGGTCGTTCCACCCTCGAAGGTGCCGTCGAGGCTCTGCGAGATGGCGTCGAGCACCGTGACGTCGAGGCCCTTCATGATCGACACGAGGATGATGTCGGCGTACTGCTCGTCGGCGACGGCGAGGTCGGAGTCGACACCGAGGATGACGGCGTCCTGGCCGCCTTCGCGGATGGCCTCAGCAGCACCCTGGTAGAGGGGTCCGCCGACGGGGAGGATGACATCTGCGCCCTGGCTCAGGAAGCCGGTGGAGATCTCCTTGGCGCGCGAGACGTTCGTGAAGTCGTCCACGAACGAGCCCTGCTGCGAGTCGACGTCCCAGCCGATGACCTTGACGTCCTTGCCCTTGACCTCGTTGTAGTGCTTGACGCCGTTGGCGAAGCCGTCCATGAAGATCGTCACGGTCGGGATGGCCGCGCCGCCATAGGTGGCAACCGTGCCGGTCTTCGAGTAAGCGGCGGATGCGTAGCCCGCGAGGAACGCAGCCTGGGCCGTGTCGTAGTTGAGCTCGAGGACGTTCGGGATGCCGAGGCCCTCGACGTCGACGATCGCGAAGTCGATGTCCGGGTTGGCCTCTGCAGCGGCAGCCGTGGCGTCGGCGAGCTTGAAGCCGACGGGGACGATGATGTTGCAGCCCTGGCTGACCATCGTGTCGAGGTTCTGCGCGTAGTCAGCCGAGGAGGCCGACTCAGACTCGAGCACGTTGATGCCGAGCTCTGCCTCTGCATCGGTGAGGCCGGTGTGTGCGAGCTGGTTGAAGGAGCGGTCGTCGAACCCGCCCTCGTCAGACACCATGCATGCGGTGAAGTCGGATGCGCCCTCGGCTGGCGCTTCGCCAGCGTCGGGAGCAGGGGCGCAACCGGCGAGCACGAGGGCTGCGACGCCCATGGTGCCAAGTGCAGCGAAACGCTGCTTCGAAGAGATAGCCACTCTCGGTCCTCCTGAGTTGGATGTCCGTCGTGCCGCAGAACGCGAAGACGACGAAGCTGGTGATTGCCCGAGCATAGCCGTAGCTCGGCGTCATAATTCGGTCGAGTTCGGAATCGAAACCCGACCGTTGCACAGTTACGAGCGTGTTTCTCGGCGGGTCGCCCAGTGATTCTCACAGGGCCGGAAACTTCCAGCCCCTTCGGTCGGTGCGTCGACGTGTGAGCGCGGACCAGCCCGGTCGATGCAGGCGCAGCTCGCGCCGGCTCAGTTCGCTCCGGCTCAGTTAGCTCCGGTCGGCGACGACGGCGACTCGACGACGATCTCGCCGGAGATGATCTTGGCCTTGAGGTCCTCGACCTCCGCCTTGAGCTCCGCTGGGATCTTCGAGTCCCAGTCGTGGAACGAGGAGAGCCCGACGCCGTCGTTCTCGAGCGTGCCGACATTGTTGCCAGCCTCGAACGTGCCGTCGATGTCCGACCCGATGACCCCGAGGATGGCCGGCTCCATGCGCTTCTCGACGGTGGTGACGAGCAGCGGTCGGTACTCCTCACCGAGGAGCTCATAGCCGTCCGAGTCGACCCAGATGATGCCGACGTCCCCCGCGGCGAGCGCAGCTGCCGCCGCGCCCTCGCCTGCCTGCGCGGCGACGGGCATGATGATGTCGGCGCCCTGCGAGATGAGCCCCTGCGCGGTCGTCTGCGCCGCGTTCGTGTTGGTGAAGTCGTCAGTGAACGAGCCCTGCTGCGTCTTCGGGTCCCAGCCGACGACGCGGACGGAGGCGCCCTTCGCCGTGTTGTACTGCTCGACCCCGGCGGCGAAGCCGTCCATGAACACCGTCACGGGCGGCTGATTGCCACCGCCGAAGGTCCCGACCACACCGGTCTTGCTCACCCCGGCCGCGAGGTAGCCCGCCAGGAAGGCGGCCTGCGCAGTGTCGTGCACGATCGAAGCGACGTTCGGCCCCTCGACGACCTCGTCCACGATCGAGTACGTGATATCGGGGTTGGCCTCGGCCGACGCCCGCGTCGCGTCGGCCAGTTCCCAGCCCACCGTCACGATGTAGTCGCATCCCTCGCCGACCATGGTCGCCAGGTTCGTCTCGTAGTCGGCCTGCGACTGCGAGACCGTCTCCCGCATCTCGACGCCGTACTCCTCCTGCGCGGCTTCGAGCGACTCGAAAACCGCCTGGTTGAAGGAGCGGTCTTGGATGTTGCCGCTGTTCGCCACCATGCACGCGAGGTAGTCGCCACCGGCCGCCGCTTGGCCTGTGGAGTCCGGGGACTCCGGCGGGGCCTGGCAGGCGGTCAGTGCGAGTGTTGCGATGGCGAGGGCGCCGATGGCCCCTGGAGTGCGAGAGCGTGACATGCCGGAAGAGTAGTGGGCACCGACGACGGACCGCTACAGGCGCGCACCGATCGTTGTGAACCGACGATCCGTGCGCGCTTGGAGTGGTTTCGCGTGCAGGCTGACTACAGGACCTCTGGTCGCCTCGAGGCCTTGATCTCGGCGACCAGCTGCTTGACCTTCTGGGCGTTCTTTGCCGTCGTGACCAGCAACGCGTCTGGTGTGTCGACAACGACGATGTCCTTGATGCCAGCGATCGCGACGACTCGGTCGGTGTGGTTCACGATGAGGCCGGAGCCGTCGACGACGACGACGTTGCTCTCGTCGCCGTGCACCGTCACGCCGTTGCCGTTCGTGCTCTTGCGGAGGCGGCTGACGGCGGCGAAGTCGCCCACGTCGTCCCACTGGAAGTAGCCAGGAATGACGGCGAGCTCGCCGCGCGCCGCGGCGGGCTCTGCAACCGTGTAGTCGATGGCGATCTTCTCGAGGTTTGGCCAGATGCGCGCCGTGACCTCCGCCTGCTTGGGGGTCCCCCACGCATCCGCGATCTCGTTGATACCAGCGGCCAGCGTGGGGTTCGACTCCTCGAGCGCTTCCATGAGGCGATCGACGCGCGCGAAGAACATGCCAGCGTTCCAGAGGTACTCGCCAGACGCGAGGTAGCGGCGAGCCGTCGACTCCTTGGGCTTTTCGACGAAGGCGTCGACGCGGCGCGCACTCGGCGCGGCAGGGATGCTCAGCGGCTGCCCTGCGCGGATGTAGCCGAACGCCGTCGACGGCTCGATCGGCTGGATGCCGATCGTCACGATGGCTCCGGCGTCTGCAGCCTCGACCGCCTCGCGCACCGCCGCGGCGAAGCGGTCGGTCGCGCCGATCAGGTGGTCTGCGGCGAAGGATCCGATGATCGCGTCAGGGACGCGACGCTGGAGGATCGCGGCGGCGAGACCGATGGCAGCCGTGGACTCGCGGCCCTCGCTCTCGAGGACGATGTTCTCCTCGGACAGCTCAGGCAGCTGCGCGCGCACCTCCTTGGCGTGCGCCTCGCCCGTCACGACGAGGAGCCGGTTCTCCGCGCACAGGGGCGCGAGCCGGTCCCAGGTCGCCCGGAGCAGGGTCGAGCCGTTGCCGACGACGTCGTGAAGGAATTTCGGGGCCTCCGCCCGCGAGAGGGGCCAAAGCCGTGACCCGACGCCCCCCGCTGGAATCACGCCATAGAACCGATCGATCGCATCTGCCATGCGCAACACCATAGGGGAACACTGTCTCCTGCTGGTTTCGCCGAGTCGCAGCTGCGCAGAACGCGTCGCGAACCTGTCGCCGACAGTTCACCTGAGCGCCACGCCGGAGGCCTAGGTTCGCCCCATGCGCATCGCGGTCGTCACCGAGAGCTTCCTTCCCACTGTCAACGGCGTGACGAACAGCGTGTGCAAGGTGCTCGACCACCTCGCACTGCGAGGGCACGACGCGATCGTCATCACCCCGGCCGCAGGCTCGCCACAGCAGTACCGGGGGTTCCGGGTCGTCGAAGTACCCGCGCTCGACTACCGGCAGTTCCCGGTCGGCCTGCCCTCACCGCGAGTCGACAGGCTCCTCGCTGAGTTCACACCCGACGTCGTGCACGCTGCGAGCCCGCTGTTCCTCGGCTCGCAGGCGATCGCTGCGGCGAAGCGGCGCGGCATCCCGAGCGTCGCCGTCTTTCAGACCGATGTCGCGGGCTACACCAAGCGCAATCGACTCAGCGCCATGGAGGGCTTCGCCTGGTGGTTCATCCGCTGGCTGCACAACAACGCCGACCTCACGCTCGCGCCCTCGAGCGCAGCACTCGGCGACCTGCGGCGGGCGAAGATCACCAACGCGACCCGGTGGGGGCGGGGCGTCGACCTCGAGACGTACCACCCTCGCAACCGGGCAGAGTTGGCCGTGGTGAGCAGCCGCCGACGGCTCGGCGCAGACTCGCGCACGATCGTGGGCTACGTCGGCAGGCTGGCTCCGGAGAAGCAGGTCGAGCGCCTTGCCTCCCTCAAGGGGCTCGACGGCATCCAGCTCGTCGTGGTCGGCGACGGCCCCTCCGAGCCGAGCATCCGAAGGGCGCTGAAGGGCGTGCCGGTGCACTTCGCTGGGCGGCTCGGCGGTCGAGACCTCGCGTTGGCCTACGCGAGCTTCGACGTGTTTGTGCACACGGGCACCGAGGAGACGTTCGGCCAGACCATCCAGGAGGCGCACGCGACCGGTCTGCCCGTCGTCGCGCCATACGCGGGCGGCCCGATCGACCTCATCGACCACGGCATCGACGGGTTCCACTTCGACCCAGATCGCGCCGGCGACCTTGATTTGCGGGCGATGGTCGAGCTGCTCACCGACTCGCCCTCGCTCCGGGCGCGTATGGGAGAGGCCGGCCGACGACGCGTGCTGTCGCGCTCGTGGGCGAGCGTGTGCGACGAGCTGCTCGGCCATTACGCTTCGGTGGTGGCGGATGCGCGACAGCCGACGGCCTCGCCGCTCGCCTGAACGTCCCGGTCCAAGGACGCGGGGCCCGCAGCATCCACCTCAAGGAAGGTAAACCTTCCCAGTTGAGAACCGCGGAAGGCGTAGTCTAGGCGGGTATCAACATGCCCAACGCAGTGTGGTTGGGAGCTGCCGCTCATCTTCACCTCCTCGGCGCAAGAGTCCTGAGCGGAAGAACGCAACGCGACAGAAGGGCAAACCCGTGTCAGCCGTACAGACACCAGCTCCGGCGGGCTCGACAGCCCCGAAGAACACAGCGAAAAAGCCGCGACGCGGCGGCACGCTGTACCGGGGGAACGAGGGCATGTGGTCCTGGGTTCTCCACCGCATCACCGGCGTCTCCATCTTCTTCTTCCTGATCGTGCACGTGCTCGACACCTCGCTCGTGCGGGTCAGCCCAGAGGCCTACAACGCGGCCATCCACACCTACCAGACGCCCATCATGGGCATCGGCGAGGTCGGACTCGTGGCAGCGATCTGCTACCACGCGTTCAACGGCATCCGCATCATCCTCATCGACTTCCTGCCGGGTGGCGCGAAGTACCAGAAGCTCATGTTCTGGATCGTCATCGGCCTCTGCGTCGTCACGATGATCGGCTTCACCCCCCGCCACCTCATCAACGTGTTCAGCCACTAGGAGGGAGCTGCCATGACTATCGAAACCATCGAATACCCGCGTTCAGCAGCTGCCGCCAAGAAGAGCACCAACTGGGAGCGCATCGGCTGGGCCTTCATGCGCGTCTCCGGCGTGCTCCTCGTCATTCTCATCTTCGGCCACCTCTTCACGAACCTCATGGTCGGCCAGGGCGTCGCAGCCATCGACTTCGCGTTCGTTGCCGGCAAGATGGCCGACCCGTTCTGGGTCGTCTGGGACACGCTCATGCTTGTCCTCGCCTTCATCCACGGCGGCAACGGCATGCGCACGATCATCAACGACTACGTGTCCAAGGCCTCGACGCGACGCGCCCTGCAGGTCACGCTCTTCACCGTCACCACGGTGCTGATCGTCCTCGGCCTCCTCGTGATCTACACGTTCGACCCGTGCCCCGCCAACGGCGCAGCCGAGAACCTGCCGAGCTTCTGCCCGGCCTAGCCGAAGCGTTCGGCCGCACGACCTCACCCACCTGAGAAAGAAGAACCGCAGACATATGGCAGAGAAGCTCGCTCCGACGCGGACCGTCGACGGCGTCCACTACCACCAGCACGAGATCGTCATCGTCGGCGCTGGCGGCGCCGGGATGCGCGCGGCCATCGAGGCCGCCCAGGGCGCGGACACCGCTGTGGTCACGAAGCTCTACCCGACGCGTTCGCACACCGGAGCGGCCCAGGGCGGCATGGCAGCGGCACTCGCGAACGTCGAGGACGACAACTGGGAGTGGCACACCTACGACACCGTCAAGGGCGGCGACTACATCGTCGACCAGGACTCAGCTGAGATCCTCGCCAAGGAAGCCATCGAGGCTGTCATCGACCTCGAGAACATGGGCCTCCCCTTCAACCGCACGCCCGAGGGCAAGATCGACCAGCGTCGCTTCGGCGGACACACGCGCGACCACGGCAAGGCGCCCGTCCGCCGTGCCTGCTACGCCGCGGACCGCACAGGTCACATGATCCTCCAGACGCTGTACCAGAACTGCGTCAAGCACAACGTCAAGTTCTTCAACGAGTTCTACGCGCTCGACATCGTCATGACCGAGGTCGACGGCAAGGAGCGTCCCGCCGCGATCGTCGCACTCGAGCTGAAGACCGGCGAGCTGCACGTCTTCCAGGGCAAGGCCTTCATCTTCGCCACCGGCGGCTTCGGCAAGGTCTTCAAGACCACGTCGAACGCGCACACGCTCACCGGTGACGGCATGGGCATCGTCTGGCGTCGCGGTCTTCCCCTCGAAGACATGGAGTTCTACCAGTTCCATCCCACCGGCCTCGCAGGCCTCGGCATTCTCCTCACCGAGGGTGCCCGCGGTGAGGGCGCAATCCTCCGCAACGCCTCCGGCGAGCGCTTCATGGAGCGCTACGCGCCGACCATCAAGGACCTCGCACCCCGCGACATCGTCGCCCGCTCGATGGTGCAGGAAGTCCTCGACGGCCGCGGCGCAGGCCCGCACAAGGACTACGTCTACCTCGACTGCACCCACCTCGGTGCCGAGGTCCTCGAGACCAAGCTGCCAGACATCACGGAGTTCGCTCGCACCTACCTCGGTGTCGACCCCGTCACCGAGCCCGTGCCCGTCTACCCGACAGCGCACTACGCGATGGGCGGCATCCCCACGAACAACGCCGGCGAGGTGCTCTCCGACAACGAGACCGTCATCCCCGGGCTCTACGCGGCCGGCGAATGCGCCTGCGTCTCCGTGCACGGATCGAACCGCCTCGGCACCAACTCGCTCCTCGACATCAACGTCTTCGGCAAG
This sequence comes from Pseudoclavibacter helvolus, assembly GCF_049707175.1. Classification (GTDB taxonomy): domain Bacteria; phylum Actinomycetota; class Actinomycetes; order Actinomycetales; family Microbacteriaceae; genus Pseudoclavibacter; species Pseudoclavibacter helvolus_A. Next base: position 95,748 of record NZ_JBNAFM010000002.1, read on the forward strand.
CGCAGCGGCCGCAACGCCGTCGAGTACGTCAAGACCGCAGAGTTCGCACCCCTGCCAGACGACGCAGCCTCCTTCGTCAAGGGCATGGTCGACGACCTCCAGGCATCCACCGGAACCGAGTCAGTTGCCGGCCTGCGCCGCGAGCTGCAGGAGACGATGGACAAGAACGCCCAGGTCTTCCGCACGTCGGAGACGCTGACCGAGGCGACCAAGGTCATCCACTCGCTGCGCGAGCGCTACACGCAGATCGCGGTGTTCGACAAGGGCAAGCGGTACAACACGGAGCTCCTCGAGGGCATCGAGCTCGGCTTCCTGCTCGACCTCGCCGAGGTGCTCGTGTACTGCGCGCTCAACCGCGAGGAGAGCCGCGGCGGCCACATGCGCGACGACTTCCCGAAGCGCGACGACGTCAACTGGATGCACCACACCATGGCGTACCTCACCGGCGACCGGAAGTCACCCGACCCCGCCGACCACATCCGTCTCGACAAGAAGCCCGTGCGCGTGACGCGCTACGAGCCGACCGAGCGCAAGTACTAGGAAGGGCTTCACAGAATGACTGCAGCAACGACTGAAGCACCCGAGGCGCCCATCGAGGCTCCCAAGCCGTTCACGGTGACGCTCAATGTGCGCCGGTACAGCCCAGAGACCGACACGGAGCCGTACTGGCAGGCGTTCGACGTCGAGATGTACCCAACCGACCGCATCCTCGACGCTCTGCACCGCATCAAGTGGGACCAGGACGGCTCGCTCGCGTTCCGCCGCTCCTGCGCCCACGGCATCTGCGGTTCCGACGCGATGCGCATCAACGGCCGCAACCGCCTCGCCTGCAAGACGCTGGTCAAGGACCTCGACATCTCGAAGCCCATCTACGTCGAGGCCATCAAGGGACTCCCCCTCGAGAAGGACCTCATCGTCGACATGGAGCCGTTCTTCGAGGCGTACCGCGAAGTCCAGCCGTTCCTCAAGGCGCAGGCCGAGCCCGAGAAGGGCAAGGAGCGCCTCCAGACGATCGCAGACCGCGAGCGCTTCGACGACACCACCAAGTGCATCCTCTGCGCTGCGTGCACCACGTCGTGCCCCGTGTTCTGGACCGACGGGCAGTACTTCGGGCCTGCCGCGATCGTGAACGCGCACCGCTTCATCTTCGACTCCCGCGACGAGGACGCGAAGGTGCGTCTCGACATCCTCAACGACCGCGAGGGCGTGTGGCGCTGCCGCACCACCTTCAACTGCACCGAGGCGTGCCCCCGTGGCATCCAGGTCACGAAGGCGATCGCCGAAGTGAAGCAGGCCATGCTCAAGGGCCGCGTCTAGCGCGAGCGACTGCGAGAAAGAGGGAGCAACCGAATTCGGTTGCTCCCTCTTCGCATTCCAGGCCCGGGGTGCGAGCCCGACGTGACGGCCGCGCGCGTGCCCTCCCCCGCCAGCCCGCTCACCGCGCCTAGCCTGCGTCTATGACCACCCCCGGTTCAGCCCATGAGACCAGTGTCGTGAAGGCACAGACCGCACCGGATGCGCGAGACCCTCGGAAACCGGAGGGACTGAAGCCGGTGCTCGGCCCGGCCTGGCGCTACATCCTCATGCGCGCCATCCGCGAGTTCCTGCGCGACAAGAGCACGGTGCTGGCAGCAGCCCTCACCTTCTACATGCTCCTGGGCACGTTCCCCGCACTGCTCGCGCTGATGTCGGTCATCGGGCTCTTCGGGCTCACGGAAGAGGCCGTGGCGTTCATCGACGAGATGTCCGCCTACCTGACCGATCCGACCTTCGCAGAGACACTGCGCAGCACCGTGGAGCAGCTCGGCGAGTCCAGCGGTGCGGGAACGGCGTTCCTCGTTGGTCTGCTCGGCGCACTGTGGTCAGCCTCTGGCTACGTCAACTGCTTCTCGCACGCCATGAACACGGTGTACGAGATCGACGAGGGGCGCCCCTTCTGGAAGCTGCGCCCGATCATGATGCTGTGGACGATCGTGTTGCTCGTGCTGATGCTCCTGATCTTCGCGATCCTCGCACTGTCGGGACCAGTTGCCGCGGCAGTCGGCGGCATCATCGGGCTCGGCGATGCGTCGCTCGCGGTCTGGAGCTTCGCCAGATGGCCGATCGTGTTGGCCGTCGTCATCGTGATGATCGCCGTCCTGTTCTACGGCACCCCCAACGTGCGGCTGCCGAAGTTCAAGTGGATGACGCTCGGCGCCTTCATCGCTCTGTTCGTGACCGTGATCGCCAGCGGCGGGTTCTTCTTCTACGTGGCCAACTTCAGCAGCTACGAGCGGCTGTACGGCAGCGTCGCGGGTGTCATCATCGGCCTCCTCTGGCTGTGGATCGTGAACCTCGCGCTGCTGTTCGGTGCACAGTGCGACGCCGAGATCGAGCGCGTCCGCGAGCTGCGCGGGGGCATCGAAGCTGAGCAGAGCATCCAGTTGCCGCCCCGCGACACGAAGGCGAGCGCGAAGCGCCTCGAGCAGATCGAGAAGGACGTCGAGAAGGGGCGCGAGCTGAGGAACGGCGCTCCTGAAGGACACATCGACCACTCCGAGTGACGCCACGGGCGTAGCGGCGCGGTAGCGCATCGATCTGGCCGCCACGTCAACATGACTGCGAGGCAGCTGCACGCAGGCGCGCGGCGGGCAACGACCTAGACTCGAGGGGTGCCCATTACTCGCACGCTCATCGACACCGCCGCCCGGTGGCCCGACCGCACCGCGCTTGCCGGTGACGGCGAGTGTCGCAGCTATCGCGAGCTGATCCGTGAGTGCGCGGCCGTGCGAGCGGGAGTCGAGTCGCTCCTCGAGTCTCCGCAGCCCAAGGCGACCGGCGCCTCCGCGACGGAGACGGGCGGCGTGCCGATCATCGCGGTCTCGCTGTCCCGGGCGTTCGACGGGGCTCGCCTCCTCACCGGCGTCATCAGCTTCCGCGGGGTCGCAGCCGTGCTCGATCCGCTCTGGCCCCTGGAGCACCGTCTGGAGATCCTCCGTCGAGTTGAGCCCGCGCTCGTCATCACCGACGACCGCGAGTTCGAAGCGCAACTGGCGGCAGACTCCTGGGGTGGCGTGGTGGTGTCGCTCGAGCAGTTCGACGCAGTCGCGAGCGCCGCGCTTGCCGAAGCGGGCGACGGCGCCAGCGGACCGGAGCTGCGCCCGCGCGACGAGCCCTTCCTGCTGCTCTTCACCTCCGGCACCACCGATCTTCCGAAGGGCTTCCTGCGCACTCGCGGCAGCTGGGACCACAACGTCGAGATCAGCCGACGATACCTGGGTGTCGCCGACGGACGGTCGACGATCGCGCCCGGCCCCCTCTCGTACAGCCTCACCCTCTACGCCCTCGTCGAGGTGCTCGCGACGGGCGGGTCGCTGTACCTGCAGAGCGGCTTCGACGCGCGGGCTGCGGCGCGCACCATCGCGAGCGAACGCATCGAGCGGCTCGTCGGGGTGCCGGCGATGCTCCTCGCGATCGTGCAGGCCTCGCACCGAGAGCAGCTTCGGCTCGACTCGCTCGTCGAGGTCGTCACGGGCGGTGCCAACCAGCCGGAGCACATCCGCCGCAGCTTCGAGGAAGCCGTGCCGACCGCGCACCTGCGCAGCTACTACGGGGCTTCGGAGATCGGCTTCATCGGCTACAGCGATGAGGGCGACGGCACGAGTTTGACTCCGTTTGGCGGCGTCGAGGTGAGTGTGCGCGACGAGTCGGGGGCTGAGGTGCCCGAGGGAGCGACGGGCACGCTCCACATCCGCGTCGGCTCGGCGGTCGAGCGCTACCTCGCGGCGACCAGCGCCGATCGCATCACCGATTCCGAGGGTTGGGCGAGCGTCAACGACCTCGCGGCCTTCTCGGGTGGCCGGCTGCAGCTGCTTGGCCGGGCAGGCGACGTTGCCGTCTCCGGCGGACACAAGGTCTCGCTTCCACAGGTCGAGCGCACGCTCGCGTCGCTGCCAGGGTGCGAGCAGAGCTGCGCGGTCGCGGTGCCCGACAGCAAGCTCGGCGCGATCATCGCGGTCGTCGTCGAGGGTGAGACAAACGCGCTGCCGGACAAGGGCGAGATGCTCGGCCACCTGCGCGCGCGGCTCGCTCCGCAGTTCGTGCCGCACCGGCTCTACCGTGCCGCGTCGCTGCCCAGAACTGCCGGCGGCAAGATCCGTCGCGCGGCGGTCCTCGACCTCGTCACCACAGGCGCGGCGGAGCGCTTGTGACGCGCGCAGTCGTCACCGCCGTTGGTGCCGTCACCCCGAACGGACTGGACGTCGCGAGCACCTGGTCGTCGCTCCTCCGCGGCGAGAGCGGCATCCGCCTCATCAAGACTGTGGACGTCGCGGACCTCGCTGTTCGAGTCGCCGGCGAAGTCCGCGGCTTCGAGGCGTCGGCGTCACTCCCGAGACGAGACATCTCGCGGCTCGATCGACACGCGCACTTCGCCGTCGCGGCCGCCGACGAGGCGCTGCGCTCGACGGGCATCACCGCCGGATCCCTGCCCTTCGATGCGACGAGATTCGCCGTCACCATCGCGACGGGTTCAGGCCCGGTCTCACTCACCCAGGATGCCGCGCGCATCCTCGACGCCTCCGGCCCCCGCAGGGTCCCGCCCGGGGTCGTCGTCTACGGCGGTCCGGATGCGGCAGCCGCGTACCTCAGCGAGCGCTACGGCGCACGCGGTGCCAGCGCGGGCCTGTCTGCGACGTGCGCGAGCGGCACCGTCGCGCTCGGCGAGGCGATGCGCACGATCCGGCACGGCTACGCGGACGCCGTGCTCGTCGTCGCCGCAGACGACTGCCTCAACCGCGTCAACCTCGGCGTCAACGCGAGCCTCGGTGCCCTCGCACTCGGGCACGACGACGCGCCTACGACCGCCAGCAGGCCCTTCGACCGAGGACGGCACGGCTTTGTGATGTCGGCCGGAGCCGCGGCGCTGCTCGTCGAATCGGAGGTGAGCGCGCTCGCACGCGGGGCCGACATCCTGGGCGAGATTGCAGGCTACGGCGTGACCTCAGATGCCTACCACCCGACGTCCCCGAGGCCCGACGGGAGCGGCGCGCTCGCCGCGATGCGCGCATCCCTCCACGACGCACGCCTCGACCCAAACGAGCTCGACCACGTCAACGCGCACGGCACGAGCACGCCGCTGAACGACGCGATGGAGGCGGCCGCACTCCGGGCACTGCTCGGGTCACGGCTCGGCGACGTGCCGGTGACCGCGAACAAGTCAGCCACGGGGCACCTGCTCGGCGCCGCCGGTGCGCTCGAGGCCGTCATCTCGCTGCTCACCATGCGCGACGCGGTGATACCGCCAACACTCAACCTCGACGACCCCGAGTTCCCGGAGCTCGACGTCGTGGCCGGCGAGGCCCGGCCCGCGCGCATCCGCACCGTGCTCTCGAACTCCTTTGGCTTCGGCGGGCACAACGCCTCGCTGCTGCTCCGCGCGTATGCGGCCTGATCTCCCCCGCCGAGCCCTCCCCCGCCGAGCCCAGGCCCCGCGGATCCGCGCACCAAGCCGATCGTTGCCCGGCGTTTCGCCCTCTGAGCGCTCGCTCAGAGGGCGACGCGCCGGGCAGCGATGAACAGGCGCAGGCCGTTTGGCCTAGAACGCGGGCGGCACGTCCAGCGATTCGAGCGTCTCGCGCACCTTGTCGCTCGTGAACGCCTCCTCCAGCGCCGCGATCTCAGGCGTGCCGAGCTTGTCCTCGCGGGTCACGAGCGTGACCGCGAACTGCGGGTCCTGCTCGACGGCGAGGCCGTTCTCGACCGGCGTCAGCCCGAGCTGCCGCGCGAACGACGGCAGGTTGAAGACCGCGTCAGCCTCCTCGTAGGCGGTGTTGAGCTGCAGCAGGTCGACCTGCGTGATCGTCAGATCGCGCGGGTTCTCCGTGATGTCGGCGACCTTCGCCGTGAACCGCTCCGCCCCGCCGGCCAGGGTGATGAGGCCCTCGTCGGCGAGCATCTGCAGGGCTCGACCTGCGTTGGCGCTGTCGTTGGGGATGACGACGCTGCCACCCTGGGGGAGCTCATCGAGCGACGACAGGTTCTTGGAATAGAACGCCACAACCGTCGAGTAGATCGGCGTGACGCCCGCGAGCGACGCGTCGTTCTTGGCGTTGAACTCTTCCATGAAGGGCACGAACTGCACGAAGTTCGCATCAATCTCGCCGTTCTCGACGAGCACGTTTGGCTGCACGTAGTCCGAGACGGGCACGAGCTCGATCTCGTAGCCGTCGCCGATGGCTTCAGCCGCCGCCTGCACGACATCCGTCATCGGGGTCACGGTGGCTGCCACCTTGATCGTGACCACGTCGCCACCGCCGCCCGCCGCGCCGGCCGACGGGGCGCATCCGGCCGTGAGGAAGGCGAGGGACCCGACGGCCAGTGCCGCCCCGATCGTGCGCAGTCGAAGTGTCATAGCTGGTGGTTCCTTTTCGCGTCGTGCATGGGGGTGGATGAGGGTGCGCTGGATGCGGCTCAGCGACGGTCGATCGCGACCGAGAGGCGGTGACCGCCGGTCTGCAGGAGCTGCACACAGACGATGACAATCACGATGGTCGTGTACATGAGGGGGTAGTCGTACTCCTGGTAGCCGTAGCGGAGGGCGAAGTCGCCGAGGCCCCCGCCGCCGACGACGCCGAGCACGGTCGAGTACGAGAGCAGGCTGATCGCTGCGGACGTGAGCGCATAGACGAGGCCGCTGCGCGCCTCCACGAAGAGGAACCGGGTCACGGTCTGCCTCGTGTCTGCACCCATCGACCGCGCCGCGTGCAGCACACCGGACGGCACCTCGAGCAGGATCTGCTCGACGAGCCGCGCATAGATCGCGACGCCGACGAAGCACAGCGGGAAGGTCGCGGCCTGGGTGCCGAACGTGGTGCCGAAGACGAGGCGGGTGAGCGGGATGAGGAAGACCACGAAGAGCAGAAACGGGAACGACCGCACGATGGTGACGTAGAGGTTCGCGATTCGCCACAGCGTGCGATGCTCGCGCACCCCTCCGGGCCGCGTCAGGAAGATGAGCACGCCCAGCGGAAGCCCGAGGAGGACGGCGGCGGCGAGCGAGAACACGAGCATGTAGCCGGTCTCACCAAGCGCGCGCCAAATCGCGTCGGCGTTGGCCGTCAGCGAGGAGACGATGCTGTCGATGAGCTCCATCACGACCCGAGCACCCGCTTGGCGTGGTCGACGTACGAGCCGCGGTCGTCGCGCGCGCTGTGCTCGACGGCGACGATGTCCTGAAGCCGTCCCTTGTCGAGGATCGCGGCGCGGTCGCAGATCGCCTTGACCGCAGCGAGCTCGTGCGTCACGAGCGCGATGGTCGTACCGAAGTCGTCGCGTGTGGATGCGAGGAGGCGGAGGATGTCGCTGGTGGTCCGTTCGTCGAGCGCAGACGTCGGTTCGTCGCAGAGCAGCAGGGGTGGCCTGGTCACGAGTGCGCGCGCGATGGCGACTCGCTGTTTCTGGCCACCAGAGAGCTGTGCCGGATAGTCGTCGCCTCGATCGGAGAGTCCCACGTAGTCGAGGAGCTCGCCCACGAAGGCCGGGTCTCGGCGCCGCTGGAGGCGAAGCGGCAGCTCGATGTTCTGTCGGGCCGTGCGGTTCGCCAGCAGGTTGAAGCTCTGGAAGACCATGCCGATCCGGCGCCGTAGCGCGCGACGCTCGCGTTCGCGCATCCTCGCCGGGTCGGTGCCCTCGATGAGCACCCGCCCCTGGGTTGGCTGCTCGTCGGCATCGAGCAGGCGAAGCAGGGTCGACTTCCCCGCGCCAGACTCCCCCACGATGCCGATGATCTCGCCTCGACGGAGCTCGAGATCGATGCCGTCGAGCGCTGGCGTACCCGCCCCGTACCGCACCGTGACGCGTTCGAGCACCGCCACGGGGTCTGGGTCAGGCATGCACACTCCATCGTTTCTGGATTCCGTACAACTATACGCCTCTGCCTCCGACCTCAGCAGGGATGACTTCACACGACGACCCGGGGAGCGACCCACGCACCCGGAGCATGCAGAAGCGGGGTGCATCCGGAACGCTCCGGATGCACCCCGCTCGGGATCTGCCTGGCCGACGGCGAACCGCGCGGCCTCGACTCGAGTGGCTAGGACTCGACGACAGGCACGGCAGTCGTGATGACACCGCGGGTGGCGAGCGCGTCGACAACTCGACCCTTCGCCTCGTCTGCCGACTTCGCGAAGATGGCGAGGTTGGCGATCTCCTTGGCCTGCTCGAGCGTCACACGCTTCAGCGCCGCGCGCACCTCGACGAACGCGGGAGGCGCCATCGACAGCGATCGGACTCCGAGGCCAACGAGCACGATGGCGAGGTTTGGGTCGGCCGCAGCCTCGCCGCACACACCGACGTTCTTCTGGTGGTGCTCGCCAGCCTCGCCGATGCGCTCGATGAGGCGCAGCACCGCGGGGTGCCACGGGTCCTGGAACGACGCGACGCTGCCGAGGAGGCGGTCGGCGGCCAGGGTGTACTGCGTCAGGTCGTTGGTGCCGACCGAGACGAAGTCGCTCGACTCCAGCACCTGCTCCGCCAGCAGCGCGGCCGAGGGCACCTCGATCATGCTTCCGGCCGTCATGAGGCCGTACTCACGGGCGAGCGACGTGAAGTGCTCGCTCTCGTGCGCGTCGGAGACCATCGGGGCCATGACCCAGACCTTTGCCTCGGTCGCGGCCTGCGCGTTCGCGAGCGCCTGGAGCTGGTCGCGGAGGATCTGCTCCTTCTTCATGAGCACGCGGATGCCGCGGAGCCCGAGCGCGGGGTTGGGCTCGTCGGCCTCGGTGAGGAACGCGAGGGGCTTGTCGGCACCGGCGTCGAGCACACGCACGACAACCTTCTTGCCGGGGAAGTGCGCGAGCGCCGCGGTGTAGTCGGCGGTCTGCTTCTCGACGCTCGGAGCCGTGTCGCTGTCGAGGAAGAGGAACTCGGTGCGGAAGAGTCCGACACCCTCGGCGCCGAGCGCGGCCGCGCGCTCCGCATCGGCCGGCTTGCCGATGTTGGCGAGGATCTGGACCGGCGTGCCGTCGGCGAGCTCGCCCGGCTCGACGGGTGCGGCCTTCATCGCAGCGACGCGATCGATCTCGGCCTGCGCCTCGGCGATGCGTTCCGGCGTCGGCTCGGTGATGACCTGACCCTTAGCGGCGTCAACGACGATCGTCATGCCGTCGAGCAGGCTGTCGGCCTCCTTGACGGCGACCACAGCGGGCAGACCCTTCTCTGCAGCGAGGATGCCCGTGTGCGCCTTCGGGCTGCCGTCGCGCGTGACGAGCGCGAGGACCTTCGAGAGGTCGAGCTTCGCGGTGTCAGCGGGAGCGAGGTCGTGGGCGACGAGGATGAACGGGGTGTCGCTCGAGGGCACCTCCGGCGCGGGCACGCCGCGGAGTAGGGCGATGACGCGCTGCGAGACGTCACCGAGGTCGGTTGCGCGCTCTGCGAGGTAACCACCGAGGCTCTTGAGCATCTCGGCGAAGGAGGAGAACGACTCAAAGACGGCACGCTCAGCGGTCTTGCCAGACTCGGTGGCCGCCTTGATGCTGTCTGCCAGCGACGGGTCTGCCGCCATCATGGCCTGGGATTCCAGGACGTTCTTGGCCGCACCGTCGACGGTCGCCGCACGAGCCGCGAGCGCCTCGCCGGTTTCACGGAGTGCGGTGATGGCCCGCTCGTACTCGGTCGCGGCGTCGCCGGTGGCGCGCTCGTCGGCCGGTTCGGGGAGCGGATCAGGCATGCGCAGGACTTCACCGAAAGCGACGCCGGTCCCGACGCCAAACCCCGTGTATTTCATAGCAACTCCTTCGTGCTGGTAACTCAGACAGCGTATCGGCACAGCAACGTAGGCTTCGACCGTGACCGAGCAAGACTCAGCAAAGAGTTCGCGCAGTTCTACGTTCGCGCCGCCGTTTCCGAAGTTCCCCCCGGAGGCGCCGTTCGGCGAGCGCATGGCAGCGCTCATCGCCTGGGCACAAGCTACCCGCCCAGCCCGAGTCTTCGCTCATTTCGGAGCGAGAAGCGCCTCGGTCCTCGCGGGCGGCATGGCGTATTCAGCTATCTTCTCGATTTTCGCGGGAATCTGGCTGTTGTTCTCGGTCGCGGGCATCTTCCTCACCACGAACACGGAACTGCGCGACGGTCTGATCGGGGTGCTCAACTCCTCTCTGCCCGGGCTCATCGGTGAGGACGGGGCGATCGATCCGAGCGTGCTCGAGAACACCGGCGCATTCGGGTGGGCCAGCGCCATCGCGCTGATCGGTACCCTCGGGACCGCGCTCGGCTGGCTCGGCCAGGCCCGCACGGGCATCCGCACGATCTTCGATGTCCCTGTCGCCACCAAGCGCAACTTCGTCGTCCAGAAGCTCATCGACCTGGGCTTCCTGCTCGCCTTCGCAGTCGCCCTCGCGATCTCGGCGGCCCTCACCGTGCTGTCGTCAACGTTCCTCTCCTCGCTACTCGGCGCCGTTGGCATCGACGAGTCGAGCTCAGTCGCGCTCGTCGCCATCCGCATCGTGACGGTGCTCATCCTTCTCGGCTTCGACACGGTCGTTCTCGCCGGAATCCTGCGCATCCTCGCCGGGCTGCGCATCCCGACCCGTTCCCTGTTCTTCGCCGCCTTCCTCGGCGCCATCGTCATCGGCATCCTGAAGCAGATCTCGACCGCACTCATCGGCGGGGCGACGAGCAATCCGCTGGTCGCATCCTTCGCCGTGCTGCTCGGTCTCATGATCTTCCTGAACCTCCTCTGCACCGTGCTTCTGCTGACGGCCGCGTGGGTCAAGGTGACGATGGATGACATCGGGGCGTCGCCGCGGCTGCTCACCGCAAAGGAGGCCAGGGAGGAGTCGAGCGACACGATCCTCAGAGCCGAGCGGGAGCGGATCGCAACCGAGGTCCTCGAATCGAGGGAGCGCCTGAACGCCGCACCGCGGTTCTTCCGGTGGCGGGCGATGGCGGAGTACCGCACGCTGCAGCGCGAGCAACGCCGCATCGAGGCGGAGGCCCAGCGGCGCCGGTTCCAGGGCGGGCGCGTCTGATCTCCCGGCCCTCCGACGGGCGCGACGGCCACGACGGCTCGCGCGTCGGTGGTCGCGTCTAGACTCGAACGCATGCCTCAGACCATTCGCATCGCGTCAGTGAACGTCAACGGAGTCCGTGCCGCGTACAAGAAGGGCATGGGCGAATGGCTCGCCGAACGCGAGGTCGACATCCTCGCACTGCAGGAAGTGCGAGCGCCGAGCGAGGAGCTGCGCAAGCTCATCGACGAGGCCGACTGGAACCTGCACGACCACGTCGCCACCGCGAAGGGCCGGGCCGGAGTCGCCATCGCGTCTCGCCTCCCCATCCGCGAGGTGCGCACCGAACTTGGCCCAGAAGAGTTCGACTCCGCCGGTCGCTGGATCGAGGCCGACTTCGACATCGACGGCACCCCGCTCACGGTCGTGAGCTGCTACGTGCACTCTGGCGAGGCCGACACCCCAAAGCAGGAGGAGAAGTGGAAGTTCCTCGACGCCATGAGCGCGAGACTTCCAGAGCTGCAGGCGCACAGCGCGCACTCCCTCGTCGTCGGTGACCTGAACGTCGGGCACACGACGCTCGACATCAAGAACTGGAAGGGCAACGTCAAGCGAGCCGGCTTCCTGCCGCGCGAGCGCGCCTACTTCGACCGCATCTTCGGTGACGCGGGTGCGTCCGTCGAGGGCGCAGACGGTTCGACGGGCACGGGCCTCGGGTATGTCGACGTCGGTCGGAAGCTGTCCGGCGACATCGAGGGCCCATACACCTGGTGGTCTCAGCGCGGGCAGGCCTTCGACAACAACACCGGCTGGCGCATCGACTACCAGGTCGCCACTCCCGACCTGGCGAACCGCGCCGCCAACTACGCCGTCGACCGGGCCGCAAGTTACGACACGCGGTGGTCGGATCACGCACCCGTCGTCGTCGACTACACGTTCTGACACCCCGCTCCGCCGCGCATCCGCTCGCGGCGCATCCGCCACGAACGACCGAACGCAAGACCCAGAGGATCAACTGATGACCAAGCCCGTGCTCTTCTCCGGCATGCAGCCCTCCGCCGACTCGCTGCACCTCGGCAACTTCGTGGGCGCGCTCAGCAACTGGGTGCCCATGCAAGAGGACTTCACGGCCATCTACTGTGTCGTCGATCAGCACGCCATCACGGTGCCGTTCGAGCCCGCGTCGCTGCGCGAGCGCACGCGCGTGACGGCAGCGCAATACATTGCAGCCGGCATCGACCCGGAGCGGTCGATCCTGTTCGTGCAGTCGGCGGTGCCCGCGCACGCACAGCTGCAGTGGGTGCTCTCGACCATCACCGGCTTCGGCGAGGCCAGCCGCATGACCCAGTTCAAGGACAAGTCGCAGCGCTACGGGGCAGACACCACCACCGTCGGTCTCTTCACCTATCCGGTGCTCATGGCAGCCGACATCCTGCTCTACCAGGCGGCTTCCGTTCCGGTCGGCGAAGACCAGCGCCAGCACATCGAGCTGACCCGCAATCTCGCCGAACGCTTCAACTCGCGCTTCGGCGACACCTTCGTCGTGCCTGAGCCGCACATCATGAAGGAGACCGCCAAGGTCTACGACCTGCAAAACCCGACGGCGAAGATGTCGAAGTCTGCTGAGTCGGACGCGGGCCTCCTGCGCCTCCTCGACGACGAGTTGGTCACGCGCAAGAAGATCATGCGCGCGGTCACCGACGCCGACGGCGAGATCAGATTCGACCGCGAGAACAAGCCGGGCGTCTCGAACCTGCTCACCATCGCCTCCGTCCTCTCCGGCACGACCATCGACGAGGTCACCGCGCAGTACGCGGGCGGTGGATACGGCGACCTGAAGAAGGGGCTCGCAGAAGTGGTCGAGGCGACGTTCGCCCCCATCCGTGCGCGGACCAACGAACTCCTCAGCGACCCCGCAGAGCTCGATCGTATTCTCGCCCGTGGCGCCGAGCGGGCCAACGAACGCGCCCTGGCCACCCTCCGCGAGGTCTACGAGCGCGTCGGATTCCCCGAGCCGATTCGCTGATCAGCCCCGCAGTTCGCGTGCGCCTTTCGACCCCGATGCACAGGCCGGAAGAACACGACTTCTCTGCGGTCTCCCCGCGCTAGGATGACGCAATGCCCGAAACGCTCGTCATCATTCCCACCTACAACGAACGCGAGAACGTCCGCTCCATCGTGGACCGCGTCCTTGGTGCGGACTCGCGCATTCATGTACTGGTCGTCGACGACAACAGCCCAGACGGCACCGGCGACATGGCCGACGAGATGGCCGCTGCCGACGAACGCGTCTCGGTACTGCACCGCGCAGGCAAGCTGGGCCTCGGCACCGCCTACCTCGAGGGCTTCGCAATCGCCGCGGAGCGCGGGTACAAGTACGTCTTCGAGTTCGACGCCGACGGCTCGCACCCGCCCGAGAAGCTCCCCGAGATGATCGATGCGCTCGACGCGGGCGCGGGCCTCGTTATCGGCACGCGATGGATGCCGGGCGGGCGCACCGAGAACTGGCCGCTGCAGCGGCAGATCCTCTCCCGAGGCGCCTCCATCTACGCTCGCGTGCTGCTGCAGAGCAAGATCCGCGACATCACTGCCGGCTACCGCGGCTACCGCGTCGACCTCCTTCAGGGCTTCGACCTCACGCGCATCAAGAGCGCCGGCTACTGCTTCCAGATCGAGATGGCCTGGCTGTTCGAGCGCTCGGGCATCCGCGTCAGCGAAGTGCCCATCACATTCGTGGAGCGTCAGGAAGGTGCATCCAAGATGTCGAGCGACATCATCGTCGAGGCTGTCTGGCGAGTCTTCGCCTGGGGCCTCGGCTACCGACTCGGCGCACTCTCGCGCCTGACCGGTCGTTGAGCAAAGGCGCATCCCCCATGAGCGACTCACCGTCATCCATCACCTTCGAGGCTGAGACCTCGATTCCGACGAAGCACGGAGTGCTCCGCTTCCGCGCGTACAGCGACGACGCCGACGGGCAGCTGCACCTCGCCATCATCTCGGGCGAGCCCGACAACGGCGCCATTGTCCGAGTGCACTCCGAATGTCTCACCGGCGAGGCCTTCGGGTCGCTGAAGTGCGAGTGCGGTCCGCAGCTCGACGCGTCGCTCGAGGCCATCGGCCGCGACGGAGGCATCGTGCTGTACCTGCGCGGCCACGAGGGCCGAGGCATCGGACTCCTCAACAAGCTGCGCGCCTACGCCCTGCAGGAGCAGGGACTCGACACGGTGGATGCGAACTTGGCGCTCGGTCTGCCAGCCGACAGCCGCGCCTACACGGCGGCAGCGCAGATGCTGGATGACCTGCAGATCTCGCGCATCCGCCTGCTCACCAACAACCCGGCGAAGGCCGAGGCGCTCGAGGCGCACGGCATCGTCGTCGAGGAACGGGTGCCCCTCGAAGTCGGCCGTGAAGACGCGAATCTCGCGTACCTGACGACCAAGGTCCAGCGCATGGGACACATCATGAGCGAGCTCCCGCAGCTGCCGAGCGACGACGCCGCGAGCTGAGCGACGCTTCGAGCACGTACACCACGCGGAGGGGATTGGGTAGCGGGTCAGCGAGAGCGGCGAATGCCGTGTAGCCTCGACTCGGCCGGAAGCCACAAGCATCCTGTCGAGCACGCGTCACGCGGCCTCTCATCAGAGCGGTCAGACGCGTTCCACCCACCGCTGCTCTGAGCGAGGAACCGCGCAACCCGCCCCCGAACCCTGACTCACCAGCGAGCCAGCTACATCGGAGCAACGTGTCATCCCCTAGCAAGACCACGCCAGGTGCAGCCGTCGAAGAGTTCGAGGTCAAGAACTCGCGCGGCAAGGTTCTCACCGCGAGCCTCGTCGGCACCTCGATCGAGTTCTACGACTTCTACATCTACGCGACCGCGGCGAGCCTCGTCTTCCCGGCCCTCTTCTTCCCGAACGACAACGAGACGACCGCCCTCCTCGCCTCGTTCGCCGTCTTCGGCGTCGCCTTCATCGCGCGCCCCATCGGCTCGATCCTCTTCGGCCACTTCGGCGACCGCATCGGCCGCAAGGGCACACTCGTCGCGACCCTCCTCACGATGGGTATCGCCACCTTCGCGATCGGGCTCCTCCCCACGGCCCTCACGCCCGGCTGGGAGATCCTCGCGCCCACGCTGCTCGTCATCATGCGCTTCTGCCAGGGCCTCGGCCTCGGCGGCGAATGGAGCGGCGCCGCCCTCCTCGCCACCGAGAACGCCCCGGCCAACAAGCGCGCCATCTACGGCACGTTCCCGCAGCTCGGCGCCCCCATCGGGTTCATCCTCGGCAACCTGTTGTTCGTGCTGCTCTCGCACTTCATGAGCGACGAGACCTTCTTCGCGTGGGGCTGGCGTGTGCCGTTCCTGCTCAGCGCGATCCTCGTGATCGTCGGCCTCTGGGTGCGCATCAGCCTCATGGAGACGCCCGCGTTCGAGAAGGTCGTCGAATCCGGCGAAGTGTCGAAGGTTCCGCTCTTCGCCGCGTTCAAGTCCAGCTGGCGCCAGATCATCCTCGGCACGTTCATCATGCTCGCCACCTACGTGCTCTTCTACATGATGACCGCGTTCACCCTGTCGTTCGGCACCAAGGCGACGACGGAGCAGGCGGAGGCCAAGGCTCTCGCTGCAGGTGAGGCCTTCGACCCCAGCACCTGGGTGCCTGGCCTCGGCTACCAGCGCGAGACCTTCCTCATCATGCTCATCGTCTCGGTCGTCTTCTTCGGCATCTTCACGCTGGTCTCCGGTCCGCTCGCCGAGAAGTACGGTCGCCGCAAGATGCTGCTGTGGACCACCGGCGCGATCTTCGTCTTCGGGTTCGCGATGACGCCGCTCCTCGCGGGCGGCTTCATCGGCACGCAGGGCATGCTCGTCATCGGCATGACGCTCATGGGGCTCACCTTCGGCCCGATGAGCGCCGTCCTCCCAGAGCTGTTCCCCGCGAACGTGCGCTACACGGGAAGCGCTATCGCGTACAACCTCTCCAGCGTCTTCGGCGCCGGCTTCGCGCCGACCGTCTTCATCGCGCTCTGGGCGTTCGGCGAGGGAAGCCCGTTCTGGGTCGGCGTGTACCTCGCCGGTGCGGCCGTGCTGACCTTCGTGGCACTCCTCATCTCCAAGGAGACCCGCGACATTGCGTACGTGACCAACACGAAGTAGCTCACGCACCTCGCCAACGGGGCCGTGCATCCACTGCGGATGCGCGGCCCCGTCTGCGTCGCAGCCCTCTCCACAGCGCGAGGTGCTCCAAGTCGGGCCGGGTACCCTTGGCGGATGCGTGCACTCGGATGCGCGCTATCGGCGTGCGCGCACCTCGGCGCGCTTCGGGCGAAAGGCCAGGAGTTTGGGCGACAAGCCAGTGAGTTCAGGATCGGTCGGCGGCGCGGAGACCGCGCCGAAGAAGCGCAGGGGATTCCCGGGGCGGCCCGATCGCTCGACGACAGGCGCGCCGCGGGCGACGTTCAAGCAGCTCCTCCCCCACCTGCTCGTCAACAAGCCTCTACTGGCTGGCATCATCGCGATCAGTGTCTTCAGCTCGGCGCTGAGCCTCGCGCAGCCGCTGCTCGTGAACGTGCTCATCGGACAGGTCGAGGTCGGGACCATCGCCGCCTGGGTGGTCTGGGTGCTCGTCGGCGCCGTCGTGCTCGGGGCGATCGCGAACGGCGTGCAGCACTTCCTGCTGCAGCGCACGGGCGAGTCCATCGTGCTCAACACGCGCCGCAGGCTCGTCGCGAAACTCCTGCGACTGCCCGTCGCCGAGTTCGATGCGAGGCGCACCGGGGATCTGGTGTCGCGAGTCGGCAGCGACACCACCATGCTTCGTGCCGTGCTGACGCAGGGGCTCGTCGAAGCCATCGGCGGCGCCCTGACCTTCATCGGCGCCGTCATCGCCATGATCCTGCTCGACGGCGTGCTGTTCCTCATCACCTTCACCGTGGTGGTGCTCGCCCTCCTGCTCGTCGTCGGCATGTCCATGCGCATCCGCGAGGCGAGCGCGGCCGCCCAACAGAAGGTCGGCGACCTGACCGCATCCGTCGAACGCGCCATCTCGTCGGTTCGCACCGTCCGAGCCTTCGGCGCCACCGAGCGCGAGGAGCGCCTGGTCGATGCCGATGCCGTCGGGGCCTATCAGCGAGGCCTCGACGTGGCCCGCATCTCCGCATTCATCGTTCCCGTCGCAGGCTTCGCGATGCAGGGCGCGCTCATCGCCGTGCTCGGCGTCGGCGGGCTGCGCGTCGCCGCGGGAGACCTGAGCATCGCCAACCTCATCGCCTTCATCATGTTCCTCTTCATGATGATCATGCCGCTCGGCCTCTTCTTTGGCGCGCTCACGGCGGTCAACACGGCCCTCGGCGCGCTGGGTCGCATTGAGGAGATCATCGCCATCCCGGAAGAGGGCGCCGATGACCGTTCCGCGGCGCCGCTCGTCGAGCTCGTCGGCCCAGCACACGAGCACGCAGCACCGGATGCGCCCGCCGTGGCGTTCGAGAACGTCTCGTTCCACTACCCGGAAGACGTCGTCCGCGCCCGCGCCGCCCGCGAGCGCGCCGCCGCCAGACTCGAGACGATCCGACGCGAATCGTCGCGAGGGGGCATGGCCGCCGCTATGACGGGCGCCGCCTCCGACCCCGACGCGCGACTCTTCGCCGAGGACGGAGCTGAGACGCGGATCGATGCGCCGCTCGTCCTCGACGGCGTCAGCTTCGAGCTGCGCCGCGGCGAGCGCCTCGCCCTTGTCGGCCCCTCCGGGTCCGGCAAGTCGACCGCTCTTGCCCTCCTCGAGCGCTTCTACGATCCGACCGGCGGGAGCATCCGGCTCGGTGGCGTCGACCTGCGCTCCATCGACCGCGCGCAGCTGCGCGCCCAGTTCGGGTACGTGCAGCAGGATGCGCCAGTGCTCGCCGGCAGCCTTCGCGAGAATCTGCTGCTCGGCCGGCCGGACGCCGACGACATCGCCTGCGAGCAGGTGCTCCGCGAGGTGAACCTCGGCGATGTGCTCGATCGCAGCGACGACCGCCTCGACACCCAGGTCGGGGAATCAGGCGTCATGCTCTCCGGCGGCGAGCGCCAGCGGCTCGCCATCGCGCGTGCCCTGCTGTCGGCCCCGCCCATCCTGCTCCTCGACGAGTCCACATCCGCCCTCGACGGCGCCAACGAGCGACTCATGCGGGATGCCCTCGACAAGGTGTCCGAGGGTCGCAGCGTCATCGTCATCGCCCACCGGCTCTCCACGGTTGTCGACAGCGACGAGATCGTTGTCCTCGAGCACGGGCAGGTGCTCGGCCGTGGCAAGCACGGTGAACTCGTCGACACGGTCCCCCTCTACCGCGAGCTCGCACAGCACCAGCTGCTGCTTCCCCGCTGACCGGGTGCCGACACCGGCCGTCGACCGTCTCGCCCGCGAGGAGCGCCACTTCTCGAGATGGGTTCCTCATCTCGGGATGGGTAGCAAGCCATCCCGAGGTGAGGAACCCATCCCGAGACGAGGGCGCGCGGCGTGCGCGCGCAGAGTCGTGGATACGGGGCGGACTACTCGACGGTGATGCCGGCGGAACGGAGTTCCTCGAGCGCTGTGGCGCGAGTCTCGGCGGAGACGGCGGAAGTGAGGCCGTCAATGACGCGGACCTTGAATCCGGCCCGGTGGGCGTCGAGGGCGGATGCGCGCACGCAGTGGTCGGTGGCGATGCCGACGACGTCGACCTCGTCGACGCCGCGCTGGCGGAGTGCGTCGGCGAGCGTCTCGCCGTCAGCGGTCTGGCCTTCGAACGCCGAGTATGAGGGGGCACCTTGCCCCTTGAAGATGTGCAGGTCGATGAGCTTGGTGTCGAGGGCGGGGTGGTAGTCGGCGCCCGCAGTGCCTGCCACGCAGTGCTCGGGCCAGCTGTCGACGAAGTCGGGTTGCGGGTGGAAGTGGCCGCCGTTGTCGCTGTCTGGGTCGTGCCAATCGCGGGAGGCCGCGATGACCGTGTAGTCGCCGCTAGTGTCGGCCAGGTGCTCGGTGATGCCGGCGGCAACGGCCGCGCCTCCGTCGGTCTCGAGGGCGCCGCCCTCGGTGAAGTCGTTCTGGACGTCGACGATCAGCAGTGCTCGGCTCATGTGCCCAGTCTGCCGCAGGCCGCCTGGATGAGCGAGGGCGGGGTGGCTGGCTCGTCGTGCTGCTGCGGCGACGCGGGCTGCTGTTGGGGCGCCGTCACGCGCATCCGCACCGGTCACCAATTGGCGAGGGATGCTCCACACGAGTACGTGCGTGCGGCGATGGCGTCGAGAGCGTCGCGGTTGGCGGGCGTGACCGCACCGACGACGAAGAAAGCGAAGGTGAGGCGGCTTCCGTCGGCCGCGGTGACGTACCCGGCGAGCGCGTAGACCTCGTTGATCCACCCGGTCTTGGCGGTGATGGCGCCGGGTGGGACACCGAGCTGTGTCAGCCGGCTCTGGAGTGTGCCGGTCTGTCCGGAGGCCGGCAGATCGTCGAGAAGCTGGGACGCAGCGACCTCTGGCTTCGAGATGACCTGGAGCAGATCGGCGACGAGCTCGGGCGGCACGCGGTTGTCGGCGGAGAGGCCCGAGCCGTCGGCGAGCACAAGCCCTTCGGTGTCGAGCCCGAGTCCCGCGAGGGCTTGGCTCGTGGAAGCCTGGATGGCACCGAAGTCGGTTCCAACGCCCTGCTCGATCGCAACGAGCCGCGCGAGCATCTCGGCGACGTTGTTGTCGCTGTCGATGAGCGCGTAGTGCACCAGTTCTGAGACGGGTTGCGACCAGACCTCCGCGAGCAGTCTCGCGCCGTCCGGCACGTCGGCGGCGGCGCCCGTGGTTGCGACCCCCAGCTTGGCGGCGAAGGCCGACGCGGCGGCACCGCTCGGGTTGTCGGTGCGCGGCGAGACGAGGCTGGCGGGGTTCTGGCGGCCGCCGTCGACCATGAGCGCGGAGATGGGGCTGATGTAGCCGTCGGTGCGATCGGCCTGCGACCACGAGGGCTGCCATTGCGCTCCGCTGAAGGCAGACGTGTCGACGAGAACCTGTGAGAGCGGCGTGCTGGAGAGCGTGGGGTCGCTCGACCAGGCTGCGCGGGTCTGCGCCGCAAGCTCAGCGAGCGTGGCCGTGGCGCCGGAGTAGTAGCTTGCTGCGCCGCTGTCGGTCGAGGCGAGCGTCACGTCGCCCCCGCCCACGATGATGACGGTGCCTGGGTCGCTGCCTGCGAATACCCTCGTCGGAATGCGGAAGTCGGGGCCGAGGACCTCGATCGCGGCAGTCGTGGTGAGCAGCTTCATCACCGATGCGGTCGGGACGGCGTCCGTCGCCTTGCGTTCGTAGATGGCCTCGCCGCTCTCGGTGTCGACGACGACGCCGTGAAAGTCGAGGGCACCCGCTGCGCTCGCGACGTCCTCGATCGAGCAGGTGCGCACCGGCTCGGCAGCTGCGGGGGCCGAGGGAGCCTCCCTGACCGCGCCGAGCGTCTTCGGGGCGGGCTCCTGAGCCTCGCTGGCGAGGGCGGGAGCCACGAGGGCAAATCCACCGCCACCTACCGCGAAGCCCGCGCCGAGGGCGAGGATCCCGGCCAGGGCGAAGCCGATGATGCGGCCGGCGCCTGAGCGTCGCTGCCGCGAGCTTCCCGCTTCGGCCATGTCACCTCCGAGTGTGTCCGATCGCCGCTTCCTCGCTCGACGGCGCGGCAAGCTGCCAGTCTACTCGGCGCCCCGATGCGCCCTCCAGCGCGCGACCGCGCGACCGCCCGCGTCAGTTCAGGCCGGCGGAGCGACGGTAGTGCAGCAGGATGGTGTCGTCGCACTCGAGGACTCCGGCAAGGGCGAGCGGATGCTGCGCGAGCGTCTCGGAGTGCGCGATGCGGGTCCCCTGCCCGCCGACCACGGCTGGGGAAACGGTGAGGCAGAGTTCGTCGAACCCGCCCTGGGCGTTGACCTCGCCGAACAGCGATGGGCCGCCCTCGCAGAGCACCTCGCGGTGTCCGAGGTCGTGCAGCATGGCCCGCAGTTCGGCGACGTCGAGGTTCCCCGGGCGATCGGGGTGCTCGGGCACGCTGAGCACGGTCGCGACTTCGTTGAACGGCGCCAGCCGCTCGGGGTCGGACACGGGCGTCACGACGATCGGCGGGACCGGCGCATCCGCGAACATCTCATGCTTCGGGTCGAGGGCGAGCCGGTTCGAGACGATGCCGAGCGTCGGGTGTGCGGGACGCCCTCGTTCCTCCCGCCATGCAACGGAGGCTTCTGAGACCCTGAGCCCCACGTATCCCTCATCACGGAGGGTGCCCGCGCCGACGAGCACAAGGTCGGCGAGTCGCCTCAGCAGCTCGAAGACGCGGTGGTCGGCCGCGGTGCCAAGGCTCCCCGACCGCCCGTCGCCGCCCATCGCAGCCCCGTCGACGCTCGCGACGAAGTTCAGGCGAAACGCACCGTTCGCGGGGTAGGCGTAGTGCGCGAGCAGCTGCTCGTCGTCGAGCCATTCGCGGTGACCGGCGGGACCGAGGAGCGAACGGATCACGGGCGTTGGGGCGTTCATGCAGAGAGCATGCCACGCGGATGTGCGTGGCACTGGTGAATCGAATGCGAGGCGGGTGAGCGCTACACGTTGTGTCGCGTGTAGGCGGGGGCTCGCAGGCCGAGGATGGCCTCGGTCATGCGGGTCGCGTCGACGGCCTCTGGCACGTTGTGCATGCGGACGATCCGGGCGCCGAGCAGGATGCACGCCACGGCGGAGGCGAGCGACCCTGCGAGCCGCTCTCGTTTCTCCCGGTCGAGTGTCTCGCCGATGAAGTCCTTGTTGGAGACGGCCGCCAGCGATGGGAACCCGAGCGACGAGATCTCGTCGAAGCGACGAGTGAGTTCGAGCGTGTGCAGCGTGTTCTTGTTGAGGTCGTGCCCCGGATCGATGATCAGCTGGTCTTCCCCGACGCCCAGCTCGAGGGCACGATCGGCTCGGGTCTGCAGGAACGCACGCACCTCCCCCACGACGTCGCCGTACCGGGGACGGCTCAGCGTCGCCCTCGGCGCGGCAACGCTGTGCGTGATGACGAGTTGGGAGCCGGAGTCTGCGACAACTCGCGCCAGGTCCTCGTCTCGCAGGCCGCTCGTGTCGTTGATGATGCCGGCACCGGCCCGGATGCACGCCTCGGCGACGCGGGCCCGATAGGTCTCTGCCGAGATGGGCACGGAGGTGCGTTCCCGCACGGCTCGGATCACGGGCACGACCCGCTCGATCTCCTCAGCTTCGGAGAGCTCCTCGCCCGGCGCGAAGGGCTGCCCGCCGATGTCGACGATGTCGGCACCGGCGCGCTCGGCGGCGAGCACCGCATCCACGGCGCTCTGCAGGCCGAACGTCGCGCCGCCGTCGTAGAACGAGTCGGGCGTGCGGTTCACGATCGCCATGACGGCGATGTGGCGGGAGAAGTCGAACGCCTCGCCGGAGCCGAGCCGGTGTGCCGGATACCGCAGCTTCGGGAAGGCGAGCGGCGGATGCGGCTGGGGGTCGTGGTGCCGAGACTCGAGCATCCCCTCAGGGTACGGGAGGGGACTTCAGGGGAATGACAAAAGCCCCTCCGCACCGAAGTGCGGAGGGGCTGTGGGGCCGCCTGCGAGAATCGAACTCGCGACCTATTCATTACGAGTGAATCGCTCTGCCGACTGAGCTAAGGCGGCCTGCCTGCAGTTCAACTCCCTCAGGCGCTGAACTCGACACCAAAGCATAACGCACACTTTGCTCAAGTGCACATCGGGGTGTCGGGGTCAGCAGACAAGCCCCTCGGCTGGCACGGTTCCGTCGATGAAGTAGGCGTCGACGGCGCCCGTGATGCAGCTGTCGCCCTGCGTGTACGCGAGGTGCCCCTCCCCCTCGAAGGTGACGAGCACTGCCGACTCGAGCTGCTCGGTCACGGCCTCAGCCCACGCGTAGGGCGTCGCGGGGTCGCCGGTCGTGCCGATGACCAGCACCGGGTCCGCGCCCGCACCCGTGACCGGGGCGAGCTCGTTGGTCGAGGGGAACGCCCACTGCTGGCAGGTTGTGTCGCCGAGCGCCTCGGGACCAGGGATGCCGATGGGGGTCGATTCAGCGATCTGGCGGTTGAAGTCGGCGATCTTCGCCGGGTCGGTCTCGACGGGGTAGTCGAGGCAGTTGATCGCGGTGAAGGCCTCGAACATGTTGTCGGCGTACGTGCCGTCGGGCCCGCGACCGTAGTAGGAGTCGCTGAGCGCGAAGAAGCCCGCCGGGTCGCCCGCGGTCTCGTAGGCGGCGAAGGCGTCGCTCAGGTAGGGCCAGCTCTGGTCGTTGTAGAGGGCTGAGCTGATGGCGGTGTCAATGACGCCGCTCGTCAGCTTCCGTCCGTCGGCGTTCACCGGGAGGTTGTCGTCAGCCTCGGCCATGATCGCGTTGATCTTCGCGATGGCGTCGTCAACGCTGCCGGTGAAGGGGCAGGCGGTCGTCGTGAGGCAATCCTCGAGGTAGGTGCGAGTTGCTTCGCCGAATGCCCCCTGCTGTGCGAGGACAACCTCGAACGTCGACAGCGTCGGGTCCGTGGCGCCGTCGAGCACGACCCTGCCCACGGTCTCCGGGAACATGTCGATGTACTGGGCGCCAATGTCGGTGCCGTACGAGAAGCCGAAGTAATTGACCTTCGGGTCGCCGACCAGCGCGCGCATCATGTCGAGGTCCTTCACGGTGCTCTTCGTGTCCACGAACTCGAGCAACGCCCCCGTGTTCTCGAGGCAGTCGTCGGCGAACTCCTTCGAGTTGGCGGTGACCGCCGCGATGATCTGCTCGTCGGTCGCGGTGTCGGCGTCGAGGCTCTCATCGACGCCGTAGAACCATTCATCCATGCCTGCGTCGTCGCGGCAGTCGACGGCGCTCGATTCCCCGACGCCGCGGGGGTCCCATCCCACGATGTCGAAGTCCTCGAGCAGCTCAGGGGTGAACACGTACTCGGCGCTGTCACGCACGAAGGAGACGCCGGATGCGCCGGGGCCGCCGGGGTTCGTGAAGATCGTGCCGAGGGGGTCGCCGCTCGCCGCGGGCACCTTCACCATGGCGAGCTCGATCTTCTCGGAGGCGCCGTCCTCCCAGTTCATGGGTGCCTCGGCAGTCGCGCACTCTCGCCCGTTGCCGCAGGCATCCCAGTCGAGATCCTGTTCGTAGAACGCCTGGATGCTCGGCTCGAGGCCCGAGGGGATGACGTCGACGTCGCCCTGGGGGTCGGCGCCGCCCGTGGAACCGCCACCCGCGAGCGTCGTGATGAGCGTGCATCCGCTGAGCGCGAAGATGACCGCACCGGTGAGGATCGCGGCACCGATGCTCCGACCTGGAGCACGGCGGCGGGTGGTCGGTGTGCTCATGATGCTCCCTGCTGCTTGGGCGTCCAGCTGATCAAGAATGCCTCCAGAACCAGCGCGACCGGTACGTTTGCGGCGAGTCGCGCCCTGGCGCTGCTGACGGCGTCGATGCTCGTGAGCACGTCGTCGGCGCTCCGCGAGGTGGTCGCGGCCTCGAGTTCGGTCCTTCGATGCTCGTTGACGAGCTCGACCGGCAGCGCCAGCTGCAGCATGAGCAGGTCGCGCAGCAGGGAGACCGCATCGGTGAGGATGCGGTCGATCGCATCGACCTGACCGCGCTTGGCTCTGCGTTTCTGGTGCTCTTCGAGCTCCCGGATTTGGCCGCGCAACTGCCGCGGCACGGCCTGCCCCGGGGTGAGACCGAGCGAGCGGAACGCGGCGGCCCGTTCTTTCTCGTCCCGGTCGGCCGCGTTGGCGGTCGCATCCTCGTCGGCGATTGCGACGAGCTGGGCGGCTTTTCGGACGGCGTCGCCGGTCGTTCGGATGTCGAGGAGCCCGTCGAGTGACGCGTCGCGGCGCCCCCAGGCTTCCTCGCTCGTCGCGAGGCGCTTGGCCATGCCCACGTGACTCTGCGCCTCGCGGGCTGCGCGCAGGGCAACCTCCGGTGCGATGCCGTCGCGGCGCACCAGCAGCCCGGCCACATCGCGGACTTCTGGCACCCGCAGCCGAACGCTGCGGACTCGGGACCGGATGGTGGGCAGCAGATCTGCCTCGCTCGGCGCACAGAGCACCCAGACCGTCGACTCCGGCGGCTCCTCGATCGCCTTGAGGAGCGTGTTGGAGGTACGGGCGACCATGCGGTCCGCGTCTTCGACGATGATGACGCGGTAGCGACCGGTCATGGGCGACATAGATGCGCGTTCGACGAGCTCGCGCGCGGTCTTGATGTCGAGCTGCACGGTTTCGGTGACGACGGCCGTGAGGTCGGGGTGTGAGCGCGCGCGGACTTGCACGCAGGACGGGCAGACGCCGCATCCGTCGTTGGGGCACAGGAGTGCTGCCGCGAAGGCGTACCCCATGGTGCTGCGGCCTGAGCCGGGAGGCCCGGTGATGAGCCACGAGTTGGTCATGCTGCTCGTGTCGACGACCCCGCGCTTGGAGGCTTTCGCCGCGCTCGAGAACAGGGCGATCGCGTCGTCTTGACCGGAGAGGTCGTCCCAGACGGTCACGATTACTCGCCTGCCGGCTGCCGCTCGAGGAGCTCGGCGACGCGCGAGCGGATGCGTTCGGCCACATGCTCGCGCGGCTGCGTCGCGTCGATCACGAGGAACCGGTGAGGCTCGGCCGCCGCGAGGCGGAGGAAGGCGGAGCGAACGGAGTCGTGGAACGCCTTCGACTCGGCCTCAAGCCGGTCGTAGGTGCCTCGTGTGGCGCCGATGCGCCTGCGACCCTCGTCTGGGTCGAGGTCGAAGAGCACCGTGAGGTCGGGGAGGAGCCCGCGCGCGGCCCACAGCGAGAGATCTCTCACCTCGTCGGCGCCGAGCTCACGCCCGGTGCCCTGGTAGGCGACGGAGGAGTCGAGGTAGCGATCCTGCACGACGATATCGCCGCGCACGAGCGCCGGGCGAACGACGGTCGCGATGTGGTGGGCGCGGTCAGCGGCGTACAGGAGCGCCTCGGCGCGTGCATCCATGTGCCCCTTGCGGTGCAGCACCAGCTCGCGGATGTCGTCCCCGAGGTCGGTCCCACCGGGTTCGCGCGTGCGCACCACGGAGTGGCCGAGCGACGTCAGCCAGCTCTCGAGCAGCCCAGAGTGGGTCGATTTGCCCGCGCCGTCGCCGCCTTCGAGCGTGATGAAGAGGCCCGTCATTCGGTCGTTGCTGCCTCGCTCGCCTGAGCCGCCGGCTTCTTCGCTGCGGTCGTCTTGGTGGCTGCAGCCTTCGCCGCGGCGGGCTTCTTCGCGGCCGGCTTCTTCGCAGCGGGCTTCTTCGCTGCAGGCTTGCGCTTCACCGGCCCCTTGGCGCGCTTGTCGGCGAGCATCTGCACGGCCTCCTCGAAGGTGACCTCCTCGGGGTTCGCGCCCCGCGGCACCGTCACGTTCGTCTCGCCATCGGTCACATACGGGCCGAAGCGGCCGTCCTTGATCTTGATCGGCTTGCCGCTCACCGGGTCGGCCTCGAACTCCTTGATCGCCGCCTTGGTGGTGCGCGCACCGTACTTCGGCTGGGCGAACAGCTCCTGGGCGGCCTCGAGCGTCACCGTGAAGATCTCGTCCTCGCTGGTGAGCGACCGCGTCTCGGTCCCCTTCTTCAGGTAGGGCCCGTATCGGCCGTTCTGCGCGGTGATCTCAGCACCAGTCTCGGCGTCGGCGCCGACGACGCGCGGCAGCTCGAGCAGCCCGATGGCCTGCTCGTACGTGACCTGCTCGGGGAGCATCGACTTGAACAGCGACGCCGTGCGGGGCTTCTCCGCCGCCGCGGCCTTCTTCGCACGCGGCTTCTTGACGGGGCGCCCTTCGGCTGCGGCGGCCTTGGCCTCGGCCTCCTCAGCCAACGCCTTCGCCTTCGCCTCAGCCTCCGCGGCCGCTTCCTCAGCCTCCGACGGAGCCTCGGTCACGTACGGGCCGAAGCGACCGTCCTTCACAACGATGCGCTTGCCGGTCTCCGGGACGACGCCGAGGACCCGGTCGGTCTGGACGGGTGCCTCGACGAGTTCGACAGCCTTCTCGGCTGTCAGCTCGTCTGGCGCGAGGTCTTCCGGCACGTTGACGCGGCGCGGGGTCGCGCCTTCTGTCTCGGGCGCGACCTCGAGGTACGGGCCGTAGCGCCCGATGCGGAGCACGATGCCGTCCGCGAGCGGGGTCGAGTTGATCTCGCGGGCGTCGATCTCGCCGAGGTTGTCGATGACCCCGCGGAGGCCCTTGTGGTCTTCCGTTCCGAAGTAGAACCCCTGCAGCCAGTCATTGCGCTGCTCGGAGCCGGCCGCGATGCGGTCGAGGTCGCCTTCCATCTGCGCCGTGAAGTTGTACTCGACGAGATCGTGGAAGTGCTCCTCGAGGAGTCGCACAACCGAGAAGGCGGTCCAGCTGGGAACGAGCGCGCTGCCGCGGGGAGCGACGTAGCCGCGGTCGATGATCGTGGAGATGATGGATGCGTAGGTCGAGGGGCGACCGATGCCGAGCTCGTCCAGGGTCTTGACGAGGCTGGCCTCGGTGTAGCGCGGCGGCGGGCTCGTCTCGTGGCTCTTCGCATCTGCCGTCTCCGCGTCCAGCTTCTGCCCCTTGGTGAGCGGTGGCAGCTTGGCCTCTGCCGTCGCCGAGTCGTCGCGTGCCTCGTCTTTGCCTTCCTCGTACGCGGCGAGGAACCCGCGGAAGGTGATGACGGTGCCTGACGCCTGGAACTCGGCAGCGCGGCTCGTGACCGTGCCCTGGGCGTCGGAGACGTCGACGGGCGACGCGTCGATCGTGACGGTCGCGGTCTGTCCCTTCGCGTCGGCCATCTGCGACGCGATCGTGCGCTTCCAGATGAGGTCGTAGAGCTTGAAGTCGTTCGGGCTCAGCTTGGGCCGCAGCTCGCTCGGGAGCGCGAACGTCGATCCGGCTGGCCTGACGGCTTCGTGGGCCTCTTGGGCGTTTTTCGACTTCGAACCGTACAGGCGGGGCGAGGCCGGCACCGTCTCGGCGCCGTAGAGCTTGGCGGCCTGGGTGCGGGCAGCGTTCAAGGCTTGCGAGGAGAGCGAGGACGAGTCCGTACGCATGTACGTGATGTAGCCGTTCTCGTACAGCGATTGGGCGACGCTCATCGTCTGCCGTGCGGTGAAGCGAAGCTTTCGCGCCGCTTCCTGCTGCAACGTCGAGGTCGTGAAGGGCGCGGCGGGGCGACGCGTGTACGGCTTCGACTCGACCGAGGAGACCGTGACGGGTACGGTGCCCGCGGTGAGCTGCACCGTGAGGGTCGTCGCCTCGGCCTCGCCGAGGATCACGGAGTTGTTCTTCAGGACACCGTGGTCGTCGAAGTCGCGACCGGTAGCAACGCGTTCTCCGTCGAGCTTCGTCAGGCGGGCGACGAACGCCGAACCGTCCTGACCTGCCTCGGGGGCGAACCGCGCTTCGACGCCCCAGTAGCTCGCCTTCACGAACGCGAGTCGTTCGCGTTCGCGGTCGACGATGAGGCGGGTTGCGGCGGACTGCACGCGGCCGGCCGAGAGCCCGGGGCCGACTTTGCGCCAGAGCACGGGCGAGACTTCGTAACCGTAGAGCCGGTCGAGGATTCTCCTCGTCTCCTGCGCGTCGACGAGGTGCACGTCGATGTCGCGGGTGCGGTCCTTCGCGGCCTCGATGGCCTCGCGGGTGATCTCGTGGAAGACCATGCGCTTGACGGGGACCTTCGGCTGGAGCACCTGCAGCAGGTGCCAGGCGATGGCTTCCCCTTCGCGGTCCTCATCAGTTGCGAGAATGAGTTCGTCGGCGTCCTTCAGCGCTCGCTTGAGCTCCGCGACCGTCTTCTTCTTCTGGTCGGACACCACGTAGTAGGGCTCGAACCCGTTGTCGACGTCGACGCTGAACTTGCCGAGGGAGCCCTTCTTGAGCTCCGGCGGAAGGTTCTTGGGCTCGATGAGGTCGCGGATGTGTCCGACGGAGGCGAGCACGGTGTAGTCATCACCGAGATACTGCGAGATGCTCTTCACTTTGGTCGGCGACTCGACGATGACCAGTGTGTTGCTGCCTGACACAAGCGTTCCTTGGATGGGTCTGCGTGCTCTCGCACGACGGTTCCGGCTGACCGGAGTGATGTGGGGGGCTGTTGCCACCCGTCGGCGCCCATTATATGGACGGGCCGATTTGTGGACGGCTGGCTGGACGGAAGGCCTCCAACTGCTGGTGGCTCCGCACCACGCCTTCTCAGTCCGGCGGCGGTCCTGCCCTCGACGGTTCCGAAAAGACGAACGGGCCGGACTCTACACGAACTCGCACAACGGCCTCACGGCCGATGATCGTGCACGCCTCGAGAGACGCCCCGTTCGCGTGCGCGAGACGGGCGGCTTCGTCGCACGGTTCGCCTGCGCTGAGACCGGAGGCGACGTCGGCGGCGGCGAGCGCTGCTGCATCGGCCGCAGCGTGCGCGGCCTGCCTCGCGGGGAACGCGGCGAGCACGCCGACCGCCCCGATCGTCGCTGCGAGGAGCAGCAGCGCGACGGCGAGCATGGCGACTCCTCCCGCTCCGCGTTCTCCCGCCAGCGCCCGCGCCTTCATCGCCCCCCGTCGAGCGCACAGGCCCGGGCAGCGGCGTCGACCGGCAGTTCTCGCTCGCCGAGCGCCAAGGGTGTGGATGCACGCACGCAGATGAGGCCAGCTGGGCGCGAGAACTCGAGTTGGGCCGTCGGGGCGAGGGCGAGCAGGTGCTCCCGAGCAAGCTCCTCGCCCTCACCGCGCGCAACGAGCCTCGCCGCGTCGGCGACCGCATCCTGAAGCCGCACCTGCAGGACAACCCCCTGCAGGCCTGCGAGGCAGAAGGCGAGGAGCAGGACGACGGCGGGTGCGACGATGGCGACCTCTGCCGTTGCCGAGCCCCGCGCTGAGCTCGCGAGCGACCGCCACCGCTGCACCCGACGCATCACTCGTCCACGGTGAGCGCCGTGCGAATGATGTTCTCGAGCAGCCCTCGCACCTCGTCGCTCTGCATGATGACGACGAGCAGTCCGGCGAAGGCGACTGCGGCCATGGTCGCGATCGCGTACTCGGCGGTCGCCGCCCCCTCGTCTCGGCGGAGCCGCCGGTGGAGACCGGCCAGCAGCGCCTCTGATCGGTGGGCGAGACGATGGATCTGAGTCATGGGTGTACCTCTCTTATTGCGAGTTGTCCGTTCGGGTTCGGCACGAGCGTTTGGGAGCGGTTCAGAGCCGCGAGACCGTCTGGGTGATGACGGCGAGGATGAGCGGTGCGACGCCGAGGAGCAGGAACGAGGGGAGCACGCAGAGGCCGAGCGGCAGCATGAGGCGCACGCCGAGCTCGGCCGCGCTTCTGGCCGCTGCAGCCCTCGCCTCGCGTCGAGCGAGGGCGGCTTCGCTGCGAAGCAGTGAAGCCGCCGGAACACCGGCCTCTCTGGCCAAGGTGAGCACGCGCTCGACCCGACGGTCCGCGGTCGGGGCGCCAGTCGTGGCCCGGTTCCCGGCCAGCCGCTGAGGCCCGGGCGTGCCACGACCGTCGAGGCCTGCGCGCTGAAGCGCCAGATCGACCTGACCGCGCACTGCGGTCGCGGATGCTCCGCCGAGCATGCCGAGCGCCGTCAAGTCGAGCGCGAACCCGGGGAGCTGCTCTCGGTTGGAGGCGGAGGCGATGAGCCCACGGTTCCAGATGTGCGCGATGGCCAAGAGCACGAGACCCGCCAGGAGACAGAACGCTCCGACCGCCGATCCGAACAGCACCCCGAGACTGTCGAACCCCAGGGCGACGCCGAGCAGGACCCCGACAGCGGGGAGCGCCATGACGAGGCGTGCCGCACTGCTCGGTCCAGCGAGCGCGAGCTCGACCTCCCGTTCGGAAGCGCCGAAGTCGCGAAACGTCTGCGCCAGATCGGAGAGCCCCTGGGCGAGCGGCGCCCCGGTGCGTTCCGCGAGCGCCCAGGCACACCCGAGCGCCCGCCAGCTGAGCTCGTGCCGGTGCACGAGGATCGCTCCGGCGGACTGACCCGCGCGCATGCCTCTGGCCACGCTCATCTCGACGGGTTCGAGCTCTGGTGGCGATCCGCGAAACCGGGGCGAGAGGCGCAAGCGGAGCGTTCGAAAAACCCTGGCCGCGGTCTGTCCGGACGGGCGGCGGCCTGTGTCTCGAGCATCCTCCGCCGCGCCGAAGCCCGCGACATGCTGCCACGCGGAGGCCGGGGTCGCGCCACCGGCGAGCAGCGCCGCCAAGCGCTCGATGACCGCCGCAGCGTGCTCGGCCTCGTCGGCGCCGCGCCGTGTCATCGCCGACCAGGCTCTCTGAGTTCCGCCCCGGCTGGCCCGCCGGTGACGGCATGCGAGAGCTTCGTGACGTTCTGCGCCTGTTCGGGGTCGCGCCGTCGCACCGAGACGACCGTGAGCCGCCCGGCGTCGTCCAGGCGGAACTCCCCGATGTCCGCAAGGCGCCGATGCCCGGAGGAAGTGCGTTCGACGTGCATGACGAGGTCGATGGCACTCACCGTCTGCCGGGCGACGGCCTCCTGGGGCATGTCGGCGAGCGCGCCGAGTGCCTCCAGCCGTGAGGGGACGTCGGCCAGCGAGTTTGCGTGCAGCGTGCCCGCGCCACCGTCGTGCCCGGTGTTGAGCGCCGCGAGCAGCTCACGCAACTCCGCGCCGCGGCACTCACCGAGCACGAGCCGGTCCGGGCGCATCCGCAGCGACTCCCGAACGAGCCGCTCGAGCGGGACGCTCCCCGCGCCTTCGATGTTCGCCTGTCGCGCCTCGAGCGAGACGACGTGCGGGTGGGCGATGCGCAGCTCGGCCACGTCTTCGATCACGATGATGCGGTCACGCGGGTCCGCCTCCGAGAGCATGGCGGCGAGGAACGTGGTCTTGCCGCTGCCGCCCGCCCCGGTCACGAGCACGTTCGCGCGAGCGCGGACCGCTTCGCGGACGAGCTCCTCCGCGCCGGGGGCGAAGAACGCCTGCCGATCGAGCTGCTCGAGTGTGAGTTGGCGCACCCTCGGCGCCCTGATGGAAAGGAGCGTGCCCGAGATCGAGACCGGCGGCAGCACGGCGTGCACCCGGATGCCGTCGGCGATGCGCACGTCGACGCAGGGTGCCGCCTCATCGAGGTGCCGCCCGCCGGCCGCGACGATCCGAACGGCGAGCTCCCGGAGCGCGCGCTCGCTCGGTGCCAGCCACGAGTCCTCCCGCTCCGCACCACGGCCTCGGTCGATATACAGCCCGTCAGTCCCATTGACGAACAGATCGGTGACCTCGCCGTCGGCGACGTACGCGGCCAGTGGGCCGAAGGCCTCCGCCTGTCCTCGCGTCAGCGACCGCTGAGAGCGTGGAGCTCCCTCCACGCCATTCGCCGATCGCGGCGGCAGGGTCAGGGTCGCCGCGCGCTGGGCTGCCGGGCGGGCGACAAACCGGCGGCCGGGCGCCGGAACGGGAGCTGAGTCGAAGGACATGCGGGAAGCGTAGGAACGCCGACCAGGCGCCGGCGCATCAACAGTCGCGATTGTGGAGAAGCGCTGTGCACAGGTCTGTCGACAC
Source organism: Pseudoclavibacter helvolus (assembly GCF_049707175.1). Lineage (GTDB taxonomy): Bacteria > Actinomycetota > Actinomycetes > Actinomycetales > Microbacteriaceae > Pseudoclavibacter > Pseudoclavibacter helvolus_A. The sequence continues at coordinate 128,222 of NZ_JBNAFM010000002.1, forward strand.
CGGAGTGAGCGCGCAGTGCGGGTGGGGCCTGCCTGCGAGCGGATGCGCGCCCTGCATCGACACGGGAATCGTGTTAACGAAGAGGCGCCCGGACAGGGGGATATCCGAGCGCCTCAGCTCATGCAGCGTTCAGGGGGGGTTGATTGCTGCAGAGCAACGATAATTGCGACAGAGAGCGAAACCATCGATGTCCATGCTAGTGCATATTTCGTCCGGAAAAGTATCCACGTGCCCCGGAATCGAAAAAAGTTCGACCCAGGCCGCACTTCCGCATGGAATCACGGTTCCTGCCTGACATTTCACCCTCGACACGCCGGGGAAACGGCCGCCTCCTTGGCACAGTCTGCCGCTGTTGTGGCACATTCCTCGGTTCACTTCGCCCTCCTCGGGCGCGAACACCGGGCACGAAATCCGACGGCACTCCCCCCGAAAGGTGGGAGCCAGCGCACGCCTACGCTCCGTAGACTTCTGGCACACTGCGCCGCAACGAGGCGGCCCAGCATCGCAACGACGCGAAAGGATCTGTGGTGGCTGACAAGATCGAACACCTTCTGGAAGACCTCGAGACCTTCCCGCCCAGCGAAGACTTCACCTCATCCTCCCCCGTGCCAGCAGACCTCGCGGCCCGCGCGGAAGAGGACCGCCTCGAGTTCTGGGCCGACCAGGCGAGGCAACTGCACTGGGCGACCCCGTTCACCGAGGTGCTCGACTGGAGCGATGCCCCGTTCGCGAAGTGGTTCGGCGACGGCACCCTCAACGCGAGCTACAACTGCGTCGACCGCCACGTGCTCGCCGGCAACGGTGACCGCGTCGCGATCCACTGGGAGGGCGAGCCGGGCGACACGCGAACCATCACCTACGCCGACCTCCTCGGAGACGTCAAGCGCGCCGCGAACCTCCTCGAGAGCCTCGGAGTCACAGCGGGCGACGTCGTCGCGATCTACATGCCGATGATCCCGGAGACCGTCGTGGCCATGCTCGCCTGTGCGCGAATCGGCGCGGTGCACTCCGTCATCTTTGGCGGTTTCAGCGCCGACTCCATCCGCAGCAGAGTCGACGACGCGAACGCGAAGCTCGTCATCACCAGCGATGGCAGCATCCGGAAGGGCCGCATCTTCCCGCTCAAGGAGACGGTGGATGCGGCACTCGAAGCCGACGGGCACACCGTGGAACACGTCCTCGTCGTCCGCCGTGCCGAGAACGAGCCGACCCTCACCCCAGGACGGGACCTGTGGTGGCACGAGGAGATCGCACAGGTGAGCGACGAGCATGTCGCGAAGCCGTTCCCCGCCGAGCATCCGCTCTTCATCCTCTACACCTCCGGCACGACCGGAAAGCCCAAGGGGCTGCTGCACACAACCGGCGGCTACCTCACCCAGACGTCCTTCACGCACCGCACGATCTTCGACCTGAAGCCGGAACAGGACGTGTACTGGTGCTCCGCCGACGTGGGCTGGGTGACCGGGCACAGCTACTTCGTCTACGGCCCCCTCGCGAACGGCGCGACGCAGGTCATGTACGAGGGCACCCACGACACCCCGGATCTGGGCCGCTGGTTCGACATCATCCAACGCTACGGGGTCACGATCTTCTACACCGCCCCGACGGCGATCCGCGGGTACATGAAGTCCGGCCGTCAGATCCCCGCAAAGTACGACCTCTCCTCCATCCGCCTGCTGGGCTCGGTGGGCGAGCCCATCAACCCCGAAGCCTGGGCCTGGTACCGCGAGGTCATCGGCGGCAACCGGGTGCCGGTGGTCGACACCTGGTGGCAGACTGAGACGGGGGCCATCATGATCTCGGCGATCCCGAGCCAGGTCGCGCTGAAGCCCGGGGCCGCGCAGGTGCCGGTGCCCGGGGTGGTCGTCGAGGTGGTCGACGACCAGGGCGAGCGCGTGAACCCGGGCGAGATGGGGCTGCTGACGATCACCGAGCCGTGGCCGTCGATGGCGCGCGGCATCTACGGCGATCGCGAACGCTACATCGAGACCTACTGGTCGCAGTTCCCGGGGCGCTACTTCGCGGGCGACGGTGCCGGGGTCGACAAAGATGGCCACCTGTGGCTCCTTGGCCGCGTCGACGATGTCATGAACGTCTCGGGGCACCGCCTCTCGACGACGGAGATCGAGTCGGCACTCGTCGACCACCCGTTCGTCGCAGAGTCAGCGGTCGTCGGGGCCAGCGATGACACCACCGGACAGGCGGTCGTGGCCTTCGTCGTGCTCAAGGAGAGCAAGAAGGCGGAGATCGAGGCGTCGGATGCGCCGCAGGTGCTGCGCTCGCACGTGTCGTCGAAGATCGGCGCGATCGCCAGGCCGCGACAGGTGTACGTCGTGGCGGAGCTGCCGAAGACGCGTTCGGGCAAGATCATGCGTCGCTTGCTGCGTGACGTGGCGGACGGCAAGGCGGTTGGCGATACGACGACGCTCACGGACGCATCGGTCATGTCCGCGATCTCGGCCGGAGTCGCCTCCGGGAGCGCCGACGACGACTGACCTTCCAGAGATGAACGAAGCCCTGCATCCCTCGAGAGGGAGGTGCAGGGCTTCGGTCTGCGCGGATGCGCGGATGCGCGGATGACTACTCGTAGGCGACGATGAGGTCGACCTCCACCGGGGAGTCGAGCGGGAGGACGGCGACGCCCACGGCGGCGCGCACATGCGTGCCCGCATCGCCGAACGCGAGGCCGAGCATTTCGGAGACGCCGTTGGCGACGAGCGGCTGCTCGGTGAAGTCGGGAGCGGATGCCACGTAGACAGTGACCTTCACGACGCGCGTGACGCGGTCGAGGTCGCCGATGACCGACTTGATCGCCGCGAGGGCGTTGAGGCCGGCGAACGCCGCGAACTCGATCGCGTCGTCGCGTGGGACCTCGGCACCGACCTTGCCCGTCTCGGGGAGCGCACCCTCGATGAATGGCAGCTGGCCGGAGGTGTAGACGAGTCCGCCGTGCTCGACGGCTGGCACATAGGCGGCAACCGGTGCGGCGACGGGTGGCACCGCGAGACCCATGGCGCCGAGGCGTTCTTCGACCTGGCTCATGCCTGCTCCCCCGCGACCGGACGCTTCATGTAGGCGACGGATCCGCCCTCGGCGTTCGTGGAAACCTGCACCAGCTCCCAGCCCTGAGCACCCCAGTTGTTGAGGATGACAGTGGGGGTGTGCAACGGGAGCGGGGTGATGAAATATTCCCACTTCTGCATGGACGTCCTCCTGTGCGGTGAGCGCTCAGGCGCTTCATGGAGTTCTCATTGAACACTCCTGGAGACGCCGTAAGCGGGTGTGACTTACCCTTGATCCTATGTCTGTCACGAATCCAGGGGCGCCCAAACGCAACATTCTGGGTGGCCTCCTAGGGCTGCTGGGGATGAGCGGAGTCGCGGGCGTGCTCGTCACGGCCATGATCACTCCACTTATCGCGGTCACCGGTGTGGCCGCGAACAGCACCATCTCGCTGTTCGAGAACCTGCCGACGTACCTCGAGATCGGCTCCCTGCAGCAGAAGACCGAGCTGTACGCCGCCAACGGCCAGAAGTTCGCCGAGTTCTACAACCAGAACCGCGAAGAGGTTTCGCTCGACCAGATCTCCCCGTACGTCGCGGCCGCCGCGATCTCTGTGGAGGATCCCCGCTTCCGCGAGCACGGTGGCGTCGATGTCATCTCCGCCGCCCGCGCCCTCGCACAGTCGGTCATCGGGGACGGCGCGGCAGGCGCATCCACGATCACCATGCAGTACGTCCGCAACGTCCGAGTGCAGACGGCCGAGGCGATCCCCAACGAAGAGGAACGCGACAAGGCCTACCTCGAGGCGACCGAGACCACGACGGGCCGCAAGCTGCAAGAGATGCGGCTCGCGATCGGCGTCGAGAAGCAGTTCTCCAAAGACGAGATCCTGCAGGGCTACCTGAACATCGCGCTCTTCGGCGGCACCACCTACGGCATCGAGTCGGCAGCCCAGCGCTACTTCGGCAAGTCGGCGCTCGACCTGAACCTGCAGGAATCCGCGAGCCTCATCGCCATCGTGCAGGAGCCGAACGCGTACCGCCTCGACGTGCCCGAAAACATCGAGGCCAACAAGGTCCGCCGCGACTACATACTCATGCGCATGATGGAGGAGGGCGCGATCGACCAGGCCACCTACGAGGCCACGATCGCGACGCCCGTCGAGCCACGCCCAACCGAGCCGCGGCACGGCTGCGGCGCCGCCGAGGGCAACGCCCAGTACTTCTGCGACTACGTGCGCCTCATCATGGTGCAGGATCCGGCCTTCGGCGAGACCTACGAGGAACGCCAGTTCAACTTCCAGACCAAGGGCTACCAGATCCACACCACCCTCGACCTCGACATGCAGGCGCAGGGCCAGGCCACGATGGCCTCGGCGGTGCCCGCCTACGTCGACGGCATGGACATGGGCTCCGCGGCGTCGATGGTCGAAGAGGGCACGGGCCGAGTGCTGATGATGGTCCAGAACACCGCCTTCGGTGACACCGAGGAGCTGGCCGCGCAACCGGGCTACACGTCGGTCAACTACAACACCGACTACGACTTCGGTGGTTCGACGGGCTTCCAGGTCGGGTCGACCTACAAGATGTTCACGCTCGCCGAATGGCTGGCGTCGGGCAAATCCTTGAACGCCTCCGTCAACGGCAAGGACCGCGCGTTCAACCTCATCAACTTCCAGAACTCCTGCCTCGGCGCCGACGGCGGCTCCTGGTCGCCAACGAACGACGGCGGCCAGAAAGTCAACAACGTCTCGGTCAGGCAGGCGACGTCGTCCTCGATCAACACGGCGTACGTGGCGATGGCCGAGCAGCTCGACCAGTGCCGCATTCGCGACACAGCCATGGCCATGGGCGCGCACCGCGCCGACGGAGCGGTCAACGAGTCGAACCCCGCTGCCGTGCTCGGTACCAACACCATCGCGCCGCTCTCGATGGCGACCGCCGTGGCCGGATTCGCGAATGGCGGCGTCACCTGCTCGCCGATCGCAATCGACAGCATCACGTTGCGCGACGGCTCTTCCATCGAAGCCCCGAAGTCGACCTGCAATCAGGCCGTGACCCCGGAGGTTGCGGCGGGCGTGACGTCGGCGCTACAGGGCGTCACGAACGGTGGAACTGGTAGCGCCTCGAACCCCGGTATCACGCCACTCATGGGCAAGACGGGCACGACAGACAGCGGCCTTCAGACCTGGATGGTCGGGGCCACGACCAAGGTCGGCCTCGCGGTGTGGGTCGGCAACGCGAGCGGCCAGGTGCCGATGTACGGCGTCGACCTCCCGCGCGCCGTGGGCAGCCAGACCCGTCACGTGATCTTCAACGACATCATCGCCCAGGCGATGCGCGTCTACGGCGGGGACAGCTTCCCCCAGCCGACGGGGAGCGCGGTGCAGAACGAGCAGGTCACTGTTCCGGACCTCACCGGCAAATCGACCGCAGAGGCCAAGACCTCACTCGAGGGCCTCGGCTTCAGCGTCTCCGTCGGCAACCCCGTCGCATCGGACCAGCCTGAGGGCACGGTCGCAAGCACGCTGCCAAGCGCCAACACGCGGGTCACGCAAGGCACGACGATCACCATCAACCCGTCGCGCGGGCCAGACACCCAGCCGACATCAGACACGCTCGCGGCCCCAGACCTGGCCGGTCAGACGCAGGAGCAGGCGCAAGCCACACTCTCGCAGCTCGGGTTCAGCGGCACCATGGCGATCCTGACCGAGAAGAGCGCCACCGTGCCAAGCGGCCAGGTGATTCGCACCGACCCCGCCGCCGGTGTCGAGCTCGAACGCAGCGGCTCCATCCAGGTCTACGTCTCTTCCGGCCCCTAGCAGGCCATCGCACCAACTGAAACGAGTTTCACCATGGCGAATTCCCTCGCCACATCGACCTCCGGAAGACGTTCCGGGGTCGGAGCCGTCGCCCTCACCCTCCTCGGGGTAGGGGCGGCGACCGCCGTCTACGGCACCATGATCGAGCGTCGGGCGTTCCGATTGCGCCGCGTCGAAGCCCGCATCCTGCCACCCGGGTCAGCCCCGTTGCGCGTGCTGCACCTGAGCGACTTCCACGTCGCCCCGTGGCAGCGCAAGAAGCAGGAGTTCGTCAGAGGGCTCGCAGCCCTGCGGCCAGACCTCATCATCGGCACAGGCGACAATCTCGGGCACGTCGACGCCGTCCCGACGGTCGCCCACATGCTCGAGCCGTTCGAGGGCATCCCCTCCGTGCACGTCTACGGGTCCAACGACTACCTCGGCCCGGTGCTCAAGAACCCCTTCACCTACTTCGGCCGTGCGGCGCACATCGCCAAGAAGGCCCCGAAACTCGATACCGAGAGCCTGACCGGCCACTTCAATCGCCTCGGGTGGACGCCCCTCAACAACATGGCGGCCGTTCTGGAAGTCGGGGGTAGGCGCATCCGGTTCTTCGGTGTCAACGACCCGCACATCGACGGCGACGACTTCGCCGCGACCGGCGAAGCGCTGCGCACCGCGTCCGAGGGCCAGACGTGGGACCTCACGATCGCGCTCGCGCACGCCCCGTACCAGCGCGTGCTCAGCGGCCTCGTCGACCTCGGGGCTGACGCGATCTTCGCGGGTCACACGCACGGCGGCCAGGTCTGCGTGCCCGGCTACGGTGCGCTCGTCACCAATTGCGACATCCCACGCAAGCAGGTCAAGGGCCTCAGCAGCTGGACCTCGCGCGGCCGCAGCGCCGCACTCCACGTCTCGGCCGGTCTCGGCACGTCGATCTACGCGCCTGTGCGCTTCGCGTGCCCGCCGGAGGCGACCCTCCTGACCTTCCTACCCCGGGTATCGTGACGCCATGGCAACAAAGAAACGTGGAAGCTGGAAGCGCGGTCGTCTGACGCGTGCCCTCGGACTCGTCGGGGTGAGCGGCCTCGCGGCGGTCCTCATCACCGCACTGGTGACTCCACTCGTCTCCGTCGCCAACATCGCCGAGAACAGCTCGATCAACCTCTTCGAGAGCCTCCCCGACTACCTGGAAATCAACGAGCTCCAGCAGGTCACCGAGCTCTACGCCAAGCAGGGCGGGCAGGACGTCAAGTTCGCCCAGTTCTACAACCAGAACCGCATCGAAGTTCCCCTCGACCAGATCTCCCCATGGGTCCCCCTCGCCGCGATCTCCGTCGAAGACCCCCGCTTCCGCGAGCACGACGGCGTCGACGTCATCTCGGCGGCACGCGCGCTCATCACCTCGGTTATCGGCGACTCCTCGGCCGGAGCCTCCACGATCACCATGCAGTGGGTCCGCAACGTGCGCGTGCAGGAAGCCGAGGCGATCCTCGACCCTGCCGAGAGCGAAAAGGCCTACATCGAGGCGACCGACCCGAACACAGGCCGCAAGCTGCAGGAGATGCGCCTCGCGATCGGCGTCGAACAACAGTATTCGAAGGACGAGATCCTCCAGGGCTACCTGAACATCGCCCTCTTCGGCGGCACCACCTACGGCATCGAGTCTGCAGCCCAGCGCTACTTCGGCAAGCCCGCACTCGACCTGAACCTGCAAGAGGCCGCGAGCCTCATCGCCATCGTGCAGGAGCCGAACGCCTACCGACTCGACCGTGAAGAGAACATCGAAGGCAACAAAGAGCGCCGCGACTACATCCTCATGCGCATGATGGAAGAGGGTGCCATCGACCAGGCCACCTACGAAGCCACCATCGCGCTGCCCGTCGAGCCGAACGTCAAAGACCCGAACCACGGCTGCGAATTCGCGGAGGGCAACGCGAAGTACTTCTGCAAGTTCGTGCAGCTGACCGTGCTGCAAGATGAGGCGTTCGGCGCCACCGAAGCCGAGCGCATGTTCAACCTCGCCGGTAAGGGCTACAAGATCTACACCTCGCTCGACCTCGACATGCAGGGCGTCGCGACACAGTCCATGCAGAACGCCGTACCGTCGAGCTACCCGGGCACCGAGCTCGGGGCCGCCGCCTCCATGGTCGAGAACGGCACAGGGCGCATCCTCGCCATGGTGCAGAACACCCAGTTCAGCGAAGTGGCCGAGAACCAGGGCCTCCCAGGCGTGACCTCCGTGAACTACAACACCGACTACGAGTACGGCGGTTCCACCGGCTTCCAGACCGGGTCGACGTACAAGATCTTCACGCTCGCCGAGTGGCTGGCCTCAGGCAAGTCGCTGTACTCGTCCGTGCCAGGGCAGAACCGCACCTTCTACCTCGAGAACTTCTCGAACACGTGCGAGCCCGAATCCGACGGGCCATGGGCGCCGACGAACGACAGCGGACAGCGCATCGGCACCGTGTCCATCAAGTCGGCGACCGCCTCGTCGTACAACACCGCCTACGTGGCGATGGCCGAGCGGCTCGACCAGTGCCGCATCCGCGACACCGCGATGGCGCTCGGCGGCCACCGCGCCGATGGACAGATCAATCAGTCGGTGCCCGCCGCCATTCTCGGCGCGGCCAACGAGATGGCGCCGCTCTCGATGGCGACCGTCATGTCGGGTCTCGCCAACAGCGGCGTCACCTGCACGCCGACCGGCATCGACCGCGTGACCCTTCGCGATGGCACGGAAGTCGCCGGGCCCGAGTCCCGCTGCATCCAGGCCGTCTCACCTCAGGTCGCGGCTGGCGTCGACGAAGCGCTCGCAGGGGTTGTGAACGGCGGTACCGGTTCGCGCTCGAACCCGGGCATCGTGCCGCTCATCGGCAAAACGGGAACCACCGACAACGGTTTGCAGACGTGGATGGTCGGCGCGACGACCAAGGTCGGCCTCGCCGTCTGGGTGGGCAACGCCAACGGCCTGCTGCCCATGTACGACGTCAATCTCCCGCTCGCGGCCGGAAGCCAGACTCGCCACGTGCTCTTCAATGAGATCATAGGGGCGGCCATGAGCACCTACGGCGGAGGCGACTTCCCCGAGTACATCGAAGACGAGGACGCCCTGGTGCTCGCGACGGTGCCCGACCTCACAGGTCGTTCCACCGAAGAGGCACGCCAGGTGCTCGAAGGCCTCGGGTTTGGCGTCTCGATCGGGGCGTCGGTCAGCTCCGACCAGCCGCCCGGCAGCGTCGCGAACACGCTGCCCACCGCGAATACGCGGGTCGATAAGGGCACGACGATCACCATCCATCCCTCTGCGCTGCCGGACGACGCGAACAGCGGCCTGCTCGCCCCGGACGTCGCGGGCAAGACGCAGGACGAGGCGACCGCGTTGCTCGCCGGGGCCGGTTTCAGCGGGACCGTGACGGTCATCGCCGAGAAGAACGCAACCGTTCCGAGCGGGCAGGCCATTCGCACAGACCCGGCGACCGGCACGCCGATCGAACCGAACGGCCAGTTGCGGCTGTTCGTCTCGTCAGGCCCCTAACGGCTTCGAGGGTCTCGGTTGGCGGCGCGCGCCAGCTTCGGGTACTCTTGGGGAGTTCGCCGCTCGGCGGTGAACGATCGGGGTGTGGCGCAGTTTGGTAGCGCGCTTCGTTCGGGACGAAGAGGTCGTGGGTTCAAATCCCGCTACCCCGACAAATGGGCCCGAGTTTGCTTCTGCAAGCTCGGGTCTTTTTTGTGCGCCTCTGGTTTGCGTGCACCCGGTTCATCCACGCGGGAAAAGCGGCTTCCTTGCGAAACGAACCTCCCTTTCTCGTGTGGATGCGGCAGCGCTCTGTGGATGCGGCAGAACTGCAGCCGGGAGGGTGGTGTAGCTTCAACGCGTGGCCCCCGTGCTGATTCCCGACGACCTTGTCCGACGCCTCACGGGTCGACCAGCCGATGTCGGCGATGACGGCGACGCGTGGCTGCGCCGGCTGCCCACGCTGGTCGAAGAACGCCTCAACGCCTGGGACCTGACCGTCGATGGCCAGGCCAGGAATGGGCACAACGCATTTGTGCTGCCGGTCCGACAGCGTGACGAAGCGCAGATGCTGAAGCTCAGCTGGCCGCACGCCGAAGCGGCTGTCGAACACCTCGGCCTTCGGCACTGGCACGGTGACGGGATCGTCCGACTCACGGCCGCGCATCCGGCCGACTTCGCGATGCTCCTCGAGCCGCTCAACGCCGGCCGCGACCTGCACTCCATCGAGACCGACGACGCTTGCCTCGTCATCGGCGGGCTGCTACGCCGGTTGAACGTCGCTCCCCCGCGCTCGGTGCCCGACTTCCGCGAGGAGGCGAGCGGATGGGTGGAGCCGCTCCGCGCGTATCCGCCGTCGTTGCCGCGTCGCTGGGTAGATCGCGCCCTCGACACCTTCGATGCGAGACCGTACGACCCGAAGCTGCTGCACCTCGACCTGCACTACGGGAACGTGCTCGCCGCCGACCGGGAACCCTGGCTGGCCATCGACCCAAAGCCGGTGGCGGGGCCGCCCGGCTTCGAGGTGTACCCGGCGCTGCGCACACGCGTCGAAGACTACCGCGGGGGCACACTCATGCACGCCGAAGTTCGCAGCCGGGTTGAACTCATCAGCGGCGAGGCGGGCATCGACCTCGACGACGCCAGGGAATGGTGCATCGCCCACGCCGTGCTGAATGCGCACCAGGTCGCGGAGGAAGGCTGGCCCACGCTCGTGACACTGCATCTCGCCATCGCGAAGGCATTGTCCGACCTGTGACCCGGCCGCTCCCCGGCCCGGAGCGGCCTGAGCGCCCGGCCCGTCGGTTTCAGCCCCGCAGGATCCCCGCGGCGTACGCAGCCTGACCGACGTGCTGGGCCGCATCGTCGATGATGCTCACGATGCGGGCAGCCCGGGTGACGGGCGGGTCCCAGTCCTCGTCGATGATCTCCCCGAGCCCATCGGGGCCGAGCGAACGGATGTGCGCCCGCAGCGCATCCGTCGACGCGCGCAGGTAGTCGAGCAGCAGCGCCGCATCGTCGACCACCACGGCACGCGCATCCGCCGGCGAATGGCCGTAGCCCACCGAGTCGCCGAGCTCCCCTAGGCCGAAGCGCTTGTCGAACCCCTGAGACGACCAGACCTCGCGCTCACCGGTGAGGGGAGCGACCTGCGCGTCGATCTCGCGCCCCGCGTGCCAGAGCAGCCAGGCGATCGAGTTGTCGTGGCCGCCCGGATGCGCGTTGAGGTCGGCTGCGCTCAGGTCACGCGCGAGCCGTTCGGCCGCCTCGACGGGTCGGCTCGCGAAGTCGTCGAGGACGTCACGCGCGTCGACGCTCACGGCCGCGGACGCCCGAGGTGCACGAGGTCGTGGTTCGCCTCGATGGGTTCGAGATTCGGGCCTGGTGGGGTGCCGTCACCGAACGGTGAGCCGCCGAGCTGCTCGCGGAAGTGCGGCAGGTTCCAGTTGTGGAGCTCGGGGCCGGCGGGCACGATGCCGCTCGGGTTGATGTCGCGGTGCACCTCGTAGTAGTGCCGCTTGATGTCGACGAAGTCGGTCGTGTCGCCAAAGCCGGGCGTCTGGAAGAGGTCTCGCGCGTAGGCCCAGAGCACCGGCATCTCGCTCAGCTTCTGGCGGTTGCACTTGAAGTGGCCGTGGTAGACGGCGTCGAAGCGCGCGAGGGTCGTGAAGAGGCGCACGTCGGCCTCGGTGATGGTGTCGCCCATGAGGTAGCGGCGAGTCTCGAGGCGCTCGGAGACGATGTCGAGTGCCGCGAAGAGCCGGTCGTAGGCCTCGTCGTAGGCCTCCTGCGAGCCGGCGAAGCCGCACCGGTAGACGCCGTTGTTGATCTCCGTGTAGATGTGTTTCATGACGGCGTCCATCTCGTCGCGTAGCGCTTCCGGGTACAGGTCGGGCGCGCCGTCGCGGTGGAAGTCGGTCCACTCGGTCGAGAAGTCGAGCGTGATCCATGGGTAGTCGTTGGTGACGACGCCGCCGCTCGGCACGTCGACGATCGCCGGGACCGTGATGCCGCGTGGGTAGTCGGGGAAGCGCTTGAGGTACGCGTCCTGGATGCGTGGGATGCCGAGCACCGGGTCGACCCCGCCCGGGTCCTTGTCAAAGGTCCATGACCGCTTGTCGTGCACTGGCCCGCAGATGCCCATCGAGATCGCGTCCTCGAGGCCAAGGAGCCGGCGCACGATCGTCGCCCGGTTCGCCCACGGGCACGCACGGGCCACGACGAGGCGGTAGCGACCTGCCTCGACGGGCCAGGTCTGGATGCCCTCCCCGACGGACCGCGCATCCTTCGTGATGCGGTCGCCGATGTAGTTCGTGTCGCGGTCGAAGGGCTGGCCCGCCTTCGAGTACACCCCTTGTTCTTCCGCTCCCTTGCGTGCTGCCTCGTCTTCGCCTGGCCGTGCATCCTGCGTCGCCTCAGTCATGGCGCAATCCTAGGAAGCGGATGTGGATGCTCCCTGGGACGCACGTCGTGCGGCGGTGCGGCGCGTTCCCGGCGGGTCGGGAATACTTTTGCTGACTCACGACATAACCAAAGTGTCGCCCTGCGACTGCCGGGCGATGCGATCAACGAAGGAGCATCATGCCTCGGTTCACCGACAAAGTCGTTCTCATTACTGGCGGGGGTTCGGGCCTCGGCCGCGCGACCGCGATTCACGTCGCGAGCGAGGGAGCGAAGCTCGCACTCGTCGACATCTCAGAGCAGGGCCTCGAGGCGAGCAAGGCCGCCGTCCTCGAAGCCGCACCAGACGCCGAGGTCTTCACGACCACCGCGGACGTCTCCAGCGAGGCCGACACCGACGCGTACGTCGCAGCGACGATCGAGCGCTTCGGCCGCATCGACGGCTTCTTCAACAACGCCGGCATCGAAGGGCGTCAGAACCTGACCGAGGACTTCGGCTCGGAGGAGTTCGACCGCGTCATCGCCATCAACCTGCGCGGCGTCTTCCTGGGCCTCGAGAAGGTGCTCAAGGTCATGCGAGAGCAGGGCTCTGGCTACGTCGTCAACACGGCGTCCGTCGGTGGCATCCGCGGCGTCGGCAACCAGTCTGGCTACGCGGCCGCCAAGCACGGCGTCGTCGGGCTCACCCGCAACTCCGCGATCGAGTACGGCCAGTTCGGTGTGCGCATCAACGCGATTGCCCCAGGCGCCATCTGGACGCCGATGGTCGAGAACTCGATGCGGCAGCTCGATGCGGAGAACCCGGAGAAGGCCGCCGAGCAGTTCATCCAGATCAACCCGACGAAGCGCTACGGACAGCCGGACGAGATCGGCGCGGTCGTCGCGTTCCTCCTCTCTGACGACGCGAGCTACATCAACGCCGCGGTCGTGCCCATCGACGGCGGCCAGTCGGCGAAGTACTAGCGAGGCAGCGGCCTCGCGCACGTGTTCGCGCCGCCAGCTGGCCCGAGGGCTACGCTGGCGGCATGACCGCTACCCCGTCGACGGATGTCGATGCCTACTTCGCCGAGCTCGAGCATCCGCTGAAGGACATCGCGCTCGGACTGCGGGAGCTCCTGCGTGACGCACACCCAGGTGTCGTCGAGAGCATCAAGTGGAAGGCCCCGAACTACGAGGTCGCCGACGACTTCGCGACCCTGAACCTGCGCCGCCCGACCGCCGTGCAGCTCGTGCTGCACACGGGCGCGAAGGTGAAGCCCGAACACCCCGAGGTCGTGGTCGAGGCACCGACGGGGCTGCTCAAATGGCCGGGCCGCAACCGTGCCGTCGCGTCGTTCTCGGGCCTCGCCGAGTTCCAGGATGCGCGCCAAGCCCTCGCGGGCGTCGTGCGTTCCTGGGCCGCCCAAGTTCGGGCGTAGGAGCCTGCACGCTACCGAGCAGACGTGTAGCTGTTGCCCGCCGCTGGCGTGCCGTCGAAGATCTGCTCGATCGTCACGAGCACGAACCCTCGGTCGTGGAGGCCCTTGAGGATCTCGGGCACCGCATCGACGGTCGAGTCGTGGATGTCGTGCATGAGGATGATCGAGCCCGCCTCGGCTTCGTTCGCGCCGCGGTCGACGAGCGTATCGTGCGGCGGCCCTTCCCAGTCGAGCGTGTCGATATCCCAGAGAATCGATGGCATGCCGACCTTCGTGAGCACTCGGGCGTCGAGGTCCCCGTACGGGGGACGGAACACGCTGGGGCGCTCGCCCGTGGCCGCCGCGATCGCGTCGTTGGTCTTCTTGATCTCTTCCTCGATCTTCTTGTCGTCGAGGGTGGTGAACTGTGGGTGCGTCCAGGAGTGATTCCCGAGCTGGTGGCCGTCGGCGTCGATCTGCCGCGCGATCTCGGGGTACCGCTGCACGTTCGGGCCGACGAGGAAGAACGTCGCGGTCGCGTCGTGCTCGCGCAGCTGTCCGAGCAGGGTCTCGGTGATCGGCGCTGGCCCGTCGTCGAACGTGAGCGCGACGCAGGGGAAGAGGTCGCAGTCGACCTCGCGCTCGCCGGCGAGCGGCCGGGTGCCGGCGACCAGCGGCTGCGGGGTCGCTGACGCGGCGACAAGTTCGCGCCCCAGATCGGTGAGCATGGGGGTGGCGACCTCGGGGCCGATGTGGATGCTCGGGAACCGGTGCGCGATCGGTTCGCCGACGACAAGCGTGGTCTCGCCGTCGGGCGACACGGGCGGGGCTGAGCCGTCGCCGCCGGACACGTCCATCTCGGGGGTGACGAGACCCGCGGGGATGCCGATGCGCAGCCCGCCGTCCGGTGTGGGGGTGACGTCGGCGAAGCCCTGTGCCAGCACCGCCGCATTCGCGTCACTGGGTGCCGCCACCTCCGTGTCCCAGAGGGCGCCGAGCTCGCGCCGGGCCGCGAGCACCAGCTCGTTCCAGATCGCGAGCGCGGCGTCGGCCGTGATGACGTCGGCGCCGCCGGCTTGCTCAGCGGTGGCGGTGTCTGCGAAGAACACGTAGCTCTCATCGCGGGTCACCGCTGGCACCGACCCGACGGTTCCTTCGACGACCCGCAGTCGCTCCCCGAATTCGCTGCCGCTCGCGACGACGATCTCGCAGGTGATGACAAGCGCGTCGCCTTCGGTCGCTCCGCCCTGCGCGAGCACCTCCGCGGCAGGCGTGCTGCTCGAGCCGGCCTCGCAGCCTCGACTGCCGAGTCCGGCGCCGGCGGCCGCCGCCTCGGGCTCGTAGACGGTGCCGAGTCGCGTTGCGAACGCGCCGACAGTGTCGACGACGAGCGAGCGGATGCGCGTATTCAGCTCGGTCTGCCCTGGCACCTCCGTCCACCTCGCGTCGACGGCGGGCGCGGAGTCGCGGATGCGGTAGTGGTCGAGCGGCGTCGCCCCGGCCTCCGCGCCGGTCACGTCGCCCGCGGCCTCGTCGAAGCTCGTGACGGCGGCGCGCACGGGCGGCTGCCACGCGAGGTCAGGAGCCGGCGTGCAGGCGGAGAGCGCGAGGGTTGTGACGGCGAGCATCGCGCCTGCGAGCAACCGTTGCAGGCGACGCGACCGCCTGCCAGGCGCTGCGCCACGCTTCCCCGAGTTCCGCATCCCGCGCCTCATGCGCCTGGCACGCCGATGCTCTCGAGGATCTGGGCGATGGCTGGGCGATACCGGTCGAGATCGTCGGCGCTGGCGGTGAAGAGCACGGCGGCGCTCGGCGAGGTCGCGCCAGCGCTCGAGACCGCAACGGCGCCCACCATCACGCCGGGAGCGCCCTGACCGTCGGCTACGGGCTGCCCGTACTCGTAGCTGGCATGGCGGACCGCGAGCCCATCCTTCGGGGACTCGTCGATCCAGAAGAGGTTGCCTGCCCCGGAGGCCATGACACCCTCCGGCTCCTGCCCCTGAGCATCGAGGGCCGCACTGGCCTCGACGACCGCCGCCTCGGCCGCATCCACCATCGACTGGGGCTGGGCCGGTACCTGCAGGGTGATCTCAAGGCGAGCATCCGGACTTCTGAGGGTCACGATGTCGGTCCCGAAGTAGTGGGGCACGATCACCCAGCCGGTCGGCGCGACGACCGAGACCGCCTCCGCGTCGCTGCCCACCGTGACCGCCTCGTCGGCTTCCGCCGCGCGGCTCGTCGCCTGCGTGAGCAGTGCGCCGCCAAAAAAGAAACCAAGCACCGCGAGCGCCGCCACAAGGATAACCCCGAGCGCCACGAACAGCCACGGGCTGGTGCGCGTGCGCTCAGGCGCGGCGCTGTGCGAGAACGTCATCAAGGCTCCGTGCGGTCGGGAGGGGGCTACTGCCACCAGGCTACTGAGTCAGCACCCCCGCCGCCCAGGAATCGCACGTCGACACAGGCTCCGGACCACCGAACCGCCGAGCACCGAGCTCGACTCACTCGCGTGGGTGCACGAACCGCCGCTCCCGAAGCGCCGCGAGCAGCACCGCGAGCGCGAGCTCGAAGGAGCGCTCGACGCGCTCGGAACCGGACGGGGACTCGGCGAGGAGCCTGCCGAAGAGCCGGGTGTGCGCATCCGGCTGCCAGACCTGTTCAGGTGACGCGAGCTCGAGGCCGGAGCCGAGCGCGAACGCGTCGATCATCCCGATGAGCGTGAGGATCTCCCCGTCAGGGAAGCCCCCTGACTGCAGGGCGACCGCCAGGTCGTCGTAGGCCTCGATGACCGATGGACTCGTAATGGTCTTCCCGATAAGGAACGGGAGCAGCGCAGGGTGGTCGGCGTACATGCGCCGCTGGAGCCGCACCACCTGCTCGACGAACTCGTCCCAGGCGAGCCCGTCGGGCACCGCCCGGTAGCCCTCGACGAGGCGTCCGCGCATCAGCTCGACGATGTCGTCGAGGCCCGAGACGTGCTTGTAGAGCGACGACGGCCGCACCCCGAGCTTGCGCGCGATGGCGTTGACGCCGAAGGGCTCCCCCTGCTCGACGAGCGCGAGACCGGCCTCGGCGATGCGGTCGGGCGTGAGCCCGACGATCCTGCGTCCGTCCATATCCCGGCCCCTTCGTGCGCTACGTCGTGGTGCGTCCTGAATCCGGGATCCGAGGAAAATGTTCCGGATGTCTTCCACTCGAGCCCGTCTCCGTGCATACTAGCGAACACCATTCGCTGGCGAATGGTGTTCGCCAAACTCGAACCGCTCGACCCCAGCACGTAGCGACCCGGCACCTCGCCGAGCCCAGATTCCACCTGGAGCCCCATGACCACTGCAGCCGAACTCACCACGCGGGTGCCTCTGCGCCCCGCCCCGGCCTCGGCGACGTTCGCCATAGCGATCGCGGGGTACCTCGCCGTCAACCTGTCGCCGTACATGATCACCGCCACGCAAGATGCGATCGGCCTCGACGTCCTCGGCGCAAGCTGGCTCGTCACCGGCACGCTCCTCCTGATTGCACTCGCGGGGCTCGCGACGGCGGGCCTGTGCGCCGGCGCACGCCGCCACCAGGTCGCCCGCATCGGGCTCGCCGTGGCCACGCTCGGGTTCCTCGCCGCCGCGCTCGTCCCATCGCTCACGATTCCAGGCCTGCTGATCGGCGGGATCGGAGCGGGCGGCGCCGTCGCCGCTGCTGGGGCCGCGATGGCGTCATTCCGCAACCCGGACCGTGTCGCGGGGTGGAACGGCTTCGCGAACCGAGGCGTGATCTCGATCGTCCTGGCCACCCTGCCGGTGCTCGGACTCGCGCCGCTCAACGTCTTCGGTTCGCTCGCCCTTTTCTCTGCCATCGGACTGGTCATGACCCGCTGGCTTCCCCGCGCACCAATGCTCGATCCGAGCGCTCGCCTCGGCGCAGCGGGTGCCGCCACCGGCGAGGCCATGCCGATCAAGATCCCGCCGACCGGCACGATCCGCACGCAGGCCATCGCGTCATCCCGGCTCCTCACCGTCAGCGGGTTCGGCATCCTCATCGTGTTCGCGCTCTGGGCGACGAGCGAGGATTCGTTGTGGGCCATGATCGGCATCATCGGCGCTGAAACGAGCGGCCTGACCACGGAAGGGCTGGGCATCGCGCTCTCCGGTGCGACCGCCGGCGGACTGCTCGGCTCGCTCGCCCTCATGGCCGTCGGCAACCGGCTCGGCCGCGCCGTCCCGCTTGTCGTGCTGCTCGTGCTCGGTGGCATCCTGAAGATCGTGCAGGGCACGCTCACCGACGAGACGGCCCTCATTGTGGCCTTCATCGCCTGGAACTCCATCTACGCGGTTGCGTTCATGTACTTCCTGTCGACGGCGGCGGCACTGGATGCCCGCGGCCGCTGGTCGGGGCCTCTCCTCTCCGTCTACCTCGTCGGCTCCGCGCTCACGCCACTCATCGGCGCAAGCCTCACCGAGCTCCTCGGCGCCCAGGGGTTCACGCTGGTGCTCGGCATCACGAGCTTCGTGCTCGCCGTCCCCACCGGCATCATTGCCGCCATCTCCACTCGCACCGAACGTTCCACTCAGACCACTGCGGAGGCCTTCGCATGACCACCACCCTCTACCGCAACGCCCGCGTCTTCCAGGCGCCCGCATCCGGTTTCTCGGCGGATGCTGCACCACTGGCGAGCGCGTTCGTCGTGCGCGACGGCGCGTTTGCGTTCGTCGGGAGCGAGGCGGATGCACGGAGCTTTGCCGCGGGGCCGGACGCGACAGTCGACCTCGGCGGGCAGCTTGTCCTCCCCGGCATCACGGACGCGCACACGCACCTCGTCATGATGGGAGAGGCCCTCGGCCAGGTCGGGCTCACGGACGCCCGCGACCTCGCCGAGATTCAGCGACTCCTTGTCGAGGCGCGCGCCGCGGACCCGGACGCACGGGTGCTGCGTGGCCGCGGCTGGCTGTTCGACTCCATCCCCGGCGGCGCCCCGACGGCGGCAATGATCGACGAGGTCGTCGCCGACATCCCCGTGTACCTGGACGCCAACGACTACCACTCGTGCTGGGTCAACAGCGCAGCCCTACGCGAGCTTGGCATTACGCGGGAGACACCCGACCCGAGCGGCGGCCGCATCGAGCGCGACACCAACGGAGAGCCGAACGGCATGCTGTTCGAGACCGCCGCCGTCGAGTACGCGTGGGTGCAGCGCGACCTCGCCATGACGGATGCGGACCGCGACGCAGCCGTCGAGCGGGTGCTCGCCGCCTACAGCGAGGCCGGGGTGACCGGAGTTGTCGACATGGCGCTCAACGAGGTGGCGCTCGACGCCTTGCAGCGCGCCGCGGAGCGACGAGGCGGCGAGCTGCCGTTGCGGGTGGCCGCTCACTGGCTCGTCGCCAACACCGACGACGATGCTGCGAACCTGGAGCAGGTCGAGCGCGCTGCCTCGCTGGCCGCCAGCTACACCTCGCCGTGGCTGCGGGTCGTGGGCATCAAGCTCATCCTCGACGGCACGATCGACGCCTGCACGGCAGCGATGAGCCTGCCGTACGCGGACGGTTCGAACGCCGAGCCGATCTGGCCAGCGGCCCGGCTGTTCCCCGTAGTTGCCGCGGCGGATGTCGCTGGCCTGCAGATCGCGATGCACGCGATCGGCGACGCGGCGAGCGGCATGGCGCTCGACGCGCTGGAGGCGGCGTTCGAGGCCAACGGCAACCGCGAGCGCCGCCACCGCATCGAGCACCTCGAATACGCGGCACCTGGCACGGCCGAGCGCCTCGCTGCCCTCGGCGTGACCGCATCCATGCAGCCCGTGCACGCTGACCCGGCGATCCTCGACAACTGGGTCGCACAGCTCGACGACGACCGCGTCGAGCGCGGCTTCGCCTGGCACGAGTACCAGGAAGCACACGCACTGCTCGCCTTCTCGACCGACGCCCCGACCGCCCCGTACGGCCCGTTCGCGAACCTCTACGTCGCGGCGACCCGCGAGTCGGCGCTCGACCCGAGCTTCCCCGCGACCCAGGGCGTTGGCCGCGCGGTGCCGGTCGAGCGCGCGATCGTGCACGCGACCCGGGATGCGGCCGCCTCGGTCGGCGACGCGAGCTGGCGCGGCGAGATCCGGGAGGGCTTCGCCGCCGACTTCCTCGTCGTCGACACAGACGTGCTCAGCGAACCCGCCACGAGCCTGCTGACCGCGCGCACGGTGCTGACGGTTGTCGGCGGGCGGGTCACGTTCGAGGGGTGAGCTCGCGACGCGTCTTGAGTCCTCGCCGCGGTGCACGCCTACCTGTCGTAGACCTCGCGTCGATGGCCGGCGTGAACAACCACGACGGTCAAGACATCGTCTTCGATGCGATAGAGCACGCGGTAGTCCCCCGTCCGCACTCGCCATTCCGGGCGACCCGTGAGCTTCTTGGAAGCAGGAGGGCGCGGATTCTCTGCGAGCAGTTCAACCGCTGCTTGGATGCGACGCTTTGCTTCCGGCGGTAACTTCTTGATGAACCTGACCGCAGCCGGGAGGACCAGTATCCGGTAGCTCACAGAACGAGACCGAGGTCACGCTTCACGGCGTCCCACGGGATCGGTTCCTCCCCTAATTTCTGGGTCTCCTCCCACGCAGCGTCCACTGCGCGAATGTCAGCCAGCTCTTCGGCATCTTCAAGGAGCCGCTGGAGCTGCCCGGCGTCGATCACCGCGGCGACGGGCCGGTTCCGGCGAGTCAGATACACGGGCTCGATCCGCGCATCGTCGATGATCGAGGCCAGGCGGGCGCGGGCATCGGTGATAGCTATCTGACTCATGTGGACAGTTTACGTTGAATCGACTGAAGCGTACAGAACGCGCTACTATGTGCAAACGCGTGGAGTGGCCCTGGAGCATACCCAAGCTTGTCGCTACCCGAGCAGCTCCACCCCGGCCTCCGCGACGACCGCCCGGACCTCGTCGAGGTACCGCTGCGCCTGCTCCGTGAGCGGAATCGCGGAGTGGCCGATCCAACCGATCTCGATGCGCTCATCCACTTCCAACGGAACGGCGACGATGCCCGGGTCGAGGTCGTCGCTGATGATGCCCGTCGAGATCGTGTAGCCATCGAGTCCGATCATGAGGTTGAAGATCGTCGCCCGGTCAGCGACACGGATCTCGCGCTTGCTCGACAGCGTCGAGAGGATTTCTTCGGCGAAGTAGAAGGAGTTATTCGCGCCCTGGTCGAAGGTAAGCCGCGGCAGGTCCGTGAGGTCATCGAGGGTCGCGCGCGCCTTCGAGGCCAGCGAATTGCGGCGGGAGACGAAGATATGCGGCTGCGCGAGGAAGAGCGGATGGAACACCAAGCCAGAATCGCGCAGCAGCTTGTCGATGACGTTGCCGTTGAAGTCGTTCCGATAGAGGAGACCGAGCTCGCTCCGGAGCGTCCGCACATCCTCGATGATGTCCCATGTGCGCGTCTCCCGTAGCGAGAACTCGTATTCGTCGGCACCGGTAACCTTGACCATCCGCACGAACGCGTCGACCGCGAACGAATAGTGCTGCGCGGACACCCCGAGGAGCCGCCTCGACGGCGGACGACCGAGGTAGCGCTGCTCAAGGAGCGCCATCTGCTCAACGACCTGCTTGGCATAGCGAAGGAACTCCGTGCCGTCAGTCGTCAGCGACACCCCGCGCGCCGAACGGACAAGCAGTGCGCGACCCACCCGGGCCTCGAGATCCTTCATCGCCGCCGACATGGTCGGCTGGGCGACGTAGAGCACATCAGCGGCCGCGCTAATCGATCGCTCGGCCGCAACCTCCACGAAGTAGTGCAGCTGCTGCAGGGTCACCCCGTTCGATCGCTTGGTCATAGCCGAAGCCTATAGTGACGAATAGTTGCGACGGATTACCCGATAGCCTCCGGCCGCCTGCACAATTGACGCATCCACGACCACAGGCCAACCGGCCTCACGACTCCCGGATTGGCTTCCCATGGCGGACGACATCACGTTCAACATCACCACCACGCGCTTCGACGAGCACTACGCCCCCTCCGAGAGCTCCCGCATCACCACCAACTTCGCCAACCTGGCCCGAGGCGAGCACCGTCAGCAGAACCTCCGGAACGCGCTGACCATGATCGACAACCGCTTCAACGACCTCGCCCGCTGGGACAACCCGAACGGCGACCGCTACACACTCGAGCTCGACATCATCTCGGCCTCGCTGCAGTTCGACGATGACGGCGACGACCGGGAGTTCCCGCTGCTCGAGGTGCTCGACATCGGCATCCTCGACCGCACAACCGGCGAGCGCCACCAGGGCATCGTCGGCAACAACTTCTCGTCGTACCTCCGCGACTACGACTTCAGCGTGCTGCTCCCCGCAGCCAACGCCGGCGGCGGCGGCTTCACCCTCCCCGACGGCTTCGGCGAGCTGCACGGCAAGCTCTTCCAGCACTTCCTCGACTCGAGCGCCTACCAGGCACGCTTCCCGAAATCGCCCGTCATCTGCATCAGCGTCTCCACCAGCAAGACGTACACGCGCACCGACAACCACCACCCGGTCCTCGGCGTCGAGTACCGGCAGGACGACTACTCGCTGACCGACCAGTACTTCGGCAAAATGGGCCTCCAGGTGCGCTACTTCATGCCCCCGGGCAGCGTCGCACCGCTCGCGTTCTACTTCCGCGGCGACCTGCTCAGCGACTACTCCACCCTCGAGCTCATCGGAACGATCAGCACGATGGAGGCATTCCAGAAGATCTACCGACCGGAGATCTACAACGCCAACTCGGCGGCCGCGAACGTCTACAGCCCCACGCTCGACCAGCAGGACTTCTCCCGCACCGAGATCGGCTACGACCGCGAAGAGCGCAGCCAGCTCGCGAAGATCCAAGGCGCCTACACGGCAGAGCACTTCGTGAAGCCGCACGGTGACGTGCTGGACGCGTGGGCCGCCAACTACTCCGTCTCCGCACGATGACCGACGAAGGATCGACGATCATGAACACACTCCTCCCCGTAGCCAGCGTTGGCAGCCTCCCCAAGCCGTCCTGGCTCGCGAAGCCGGAGGTGCTCTGGTCTCCGTGGGAGCTCGAGGGCGCCGCGCTCATCGAGGGCAAGCAGGATGCGCTGCGCATCGCCGTGCACGAGCAGCGCCGCCGCGGCGTCGACATCATCAGCGATGGTGAGCAAACCCGCCAGCACTTCGTCACCACGTTCATCGAGCACCTCGAGGGGGTCGACTTCGAGAACCGCGAGACGGTGCGCATCCGCGACCGCTACGACGCAAGCGTGCCCACCGTCGTCGGCGCCGTGAGCCGCAAGCAGCCGGTCTTCCTCGACGACGCGAAGTTCCTGCGTGCGCAGACCGACCAGCCCATCAAGTGGGCCCTCCCAGGGCCGATGACGATGATCGACACTCTCTCCGACCGGCACTACAAGAGCCGCGAGAAGCTCGCGTGGGAGTTCGCGACCATCCTCAACCAGGAAGCCAAGGAACTCGAGGCTGCCGGCGTCGACATCATCCAGTTCGACGAGCCCGCCTTCAACGTCTTCTTCGACGACGTGGCCGACTGGGGCGTCGCGGCCCTCGAACGCGCAGCCGAGGGGCTCCGCGCCGAGACCGTCGTGCACATCTGCTACGGCTACGGCATCAAGGCCAACAACGACTGGAAGGCGACCCTCGGAGCCGAGTGGCGCCAGTACGAGAAGACGTTCCCGCTCATCCAGAAGTCGTCCATCGACATCGTCTCGCTCGAGAGCCACCACTCGCACGTGCCGACCGACCTCATCGAGCTGATCCGAGGCAAGAAGGTCATGCTCGGCGCGATCGACGTGGCCAGCGATCAAGTCGAGACGCCCGAGGAAGTCGCGGACACCCTCCGCAAGGCGCTCCAGTTTGTCGACGCCGACAAGCTCATTGCGAGCACGAACTGCGGCATGGCCCCGCTGGCGCGCGACGTCGCCTACGGGAAGCTCAGCGCCCTCGCAGCAGGCGCCGACATCCTCCGCGCAGAACTCAGCTGAGCAGACGGCGCACCCGTACCGGCCGCCAGGATCGCCCACGCGAACCTGGCGGCCGGACTCGTCGCTGCGACGGCGAGGCGCAGAGTGGTCGCGCGGTCGCGGAAGCTAAGCCCGCCCCGCGCCGAGCCGCCCGTGTGACGCCTCGAGGTAGCAGTTGCCGCACATCGACTCGTAGCTCACCTCGCCTTGATCGATGGCGACCTGGCCGCCATCAAACACAAACGCGCCCGCGATGCGCCGACCGTTGAAGATGGCCTTCCGGCCGCAACGGCAGATGGTCTTCAGCTCCTCAAGCGAATGCGCGATCTCGAGCAGTCGCTGGCTACCGGGAAACGCGATCGTCTGGAAGTCCGTGCGGATGCCGTAGGCCAGCACCGGGATGCCGTCCAGCACGGCGATGCGCAGCAGTTCGTCGACCTGCCAAGTCGCGAGGAACTGCGCCTCGTCGACGAGCAAGCACGAGATCGGCTGCCCGTCCGCGACGAGCGCGGCAAGCTGCTCGCGCGGGCTGTCCTCGGCCCCAACAAGAATCTCCACGCGCCGCGTCATACCGAGGCGCGAGGAGATCTCCCCCTCGGCCTTCGTGTCGATGGCAGGCTTCGCGAGCACGACACGGTGCCCGCGTTCCTCGTAGTTGAACGCGGCCTGCAGCAGCGCCGTCGACTTGCCCGAGTTCATCGCCCCGTAGCGGAAGTACAGCTTGGCCATGGTTCTCCTCGTTTCAGGGCTGAGCCCGGTCGATCGTACCCGCACCACGGGCATCCGCTCACCTCACCCCAGGGAGCAGGCCTCGCAGCCGTCCTCCCCGCAGGTCAGAGGCACTTCACCATCTCGATCTCTCGCTGGCGTCGGTTGAGCGGGTACGGAATCGTGGACCCCGTCGCGACAAAGCCCCGCCGCTCGTACGCGCTCCTCGCCCGCGCATTGTCTTCATGCACGTGCAGCATGAGACCGGATGCGCGCGACCCGGCCCAGGCCTCGACCTCGGCGAGCAGCGCATCCGTCACCCCAACACCTCTGCCCCGGTACTCCTCCGCGACGTACACGCTGACCAGCATGGGCCACGGCTCATCACGGAACGACACGCACCCCATGGTGCCGACCCAGTTGCCATCGGAGAGCACAGCCACGAGCGAAATGCCGTCGGCCGCGTCACCACGCGCGCCTCGCCTGCGCCACTCGGCTTCACTGTGCCCGAAGGCCTCCTGCAGGGTCTCGGTGTACGCGAGCGGGGTGTCCTGCAACATCTCGAGCCGAAGCGCCCGCACCTTCCGCCAGTCGTCAGGCGTCGTCGCGCGGATCGTGAAGTCGGCCGTAGTCATCGCCTGAGCGTACCCGCCGCACCCAGTACACCGTCGCGCGCAGTTCACCGTGAGCTTCTAGGGTCAGGCGAGCAGCCAGATCGGCGCACACAACGAAGGGGCGGCGAATGCAGCAGGTCGCGGAACCGAAGAAGACCGGCACGCTCGGCGCGACCGCCATCGGCGTCTCCGCGATGCTCGGCGCTGGGGTCTTCTCGGCGTTTGCACCAGCGGCCGAGGCTGCGGGCAGCTGGCTGCTCATGAGCCTCGCCATCGCGCTGGTCGTTGCCGCGAGCAACGCAGCCTCAACCGCCCAGCTCGCCAGGCAGCACCCGGGTGCGGGCGGCGTATACCTCTACGGGCGGGAACAGCTCGGCGCATGGCCCGGGTTCGTCGCAGGCTGGGGGTTCGTGATCGGTAAGACCGCGTCAGTCGCAGCCATGGCCATCACGGCCGCCGCCTACCTCGTGCCCGAACCCTTCGCACGGCCGGCCGCACTCGTCGTGCTGCTCGCCGTGACCGCGGCTGGAATGCTCGGCATCACGCGAACCGCTGCCATCGCGACGGTCATCGGCAGTGTCGTCACCGTCGGGCTGCTCGGCGCCCTGGTCACGTCGCAGCTCTCGCCACCCCTCTTCGGGTCGGCGTCCGAGGACGACGCGGTCTTCTCCGCCCTAGGGGTCCTGCAGGGGGCCGGCATCCTCTTCTTCGCGTTCGCGGGGTACGCCCGAGTCGCCACCCTCTCCGAAGAGGTACGAGACCCACGGCGGACGGTCCCCCGCGCGATGCTGCTGTCGTTCAGCATCGTGAGCGCCTTGTTGGCGGCGCTCGGGTGGACCCTGCTTGCGACCCTCGGCCCGGGCAGGCTCGCGCTCTCCCCCGCCCCGGTGGCGGCCCTCGTCGAGACGCAACCCGTCGCTGTCACCGTGGTCAGCGTGCTCGCCGCGGTCTCCTCGATCGGGGCGCTTTCTGCAGTACTCGCAGGCAGCTCCCGCACGGCAATGGCGATGGGGCGGCGCCGCGATCTGCCCGGCCTCCTGGCGCGACAGCAGGCGTCAACCGCCGTTCCCCGATTCGCGGTGCTCGCCGTCGCGGCCGGCGCCACACTCCTGATCTGCGTCGGCGATATTCGAGAAGTCATCGGGTTCTCGAGCGCTGGCGTGCTCGTCTACTACCTGATCGCCAACCTCAGCGCTCTCACGCAGAGCCGAGAGCACCGTACGGTGCCGCGCGCGGTGTCAGTGTTTGGTGCGGTCGGCTGCGCGGTCCTCGTCGCGACACTTCCGCCGCTCTCGCTCGCCTCAGCCCTCGGAGTCCTGGTCGTGGGCGTCCTCGCGCGGCTCGCGCTGCGCCGCGACATCGTCTCGTGACGCAGGGAGTCGGGGCATCGGGGCATCGGCCGGTCGCCCGGTCTGAAGGCCCGCGCATCGGTGCCGCTTGGGTGCGGCATCGGCATGTGCGGCGTCTCCGCACACTCAGGGTGACGAGGCGACGTAGGTCGACCGCCCAGGGCCGCTGATCGTGCTCACGTCACGCTGAGTGTCACGACGGCACCGCGCTCACGTGAGTGCGCAGCGTCGCGGCTCAGCGGCGCGGCTCCGCGTCAGGGCTCAGGGTCGAGGCTGCGGTTCGGGCACCTCGCCGGACGCGACGAAGCCGCCCCGCGTTGTGCGGGGCGGCTTCGATGCGGACACGGCGGGCCGTGCCACCGTGTGCAAGCTGCTAGTGCGCGTTGAGCTCGAGCGCTTTTGCGCTCGCGCTCTGGGTCGAGTCGGCGAGTTCGGCGGAGGAGTTGACGTCGGTGCCGAGGCTCGGCACGAGCGCCTCGAGCTTGGGAGCCCATTCCGCCTTCTTGTCGGGGTAGCAGCGGCCGAGCAGGTCGATCATGACCGGCACGGCGACGGAAGCTCCGGGTGAGGCGCCGAGCAGGCCAGCGATGGATCCATCCTTCTTCGCGACGACCTCGGTGCCCATCTGCAGGATGCCGCCCTTCTTGGCGTCCTTCTTCATCACCTGCACGCGCTGACCGGCCGTGATGAGGCGCCAGTCGGCGGCGTTCGCCTCGGGGAAGAACTCCTTCAGCTGCTCGAACTTCTTGTCCTTGCTGGCGAGGACCTGGCCCACGAGGTACGTGACGAGGTCAAAGTTGTCCTTCGCGACCGCGAGCATCGGAATGAGGTTGTGCGGGCGCAGCGACTTGATGAGGTCGAGGTAGCTGCCCGTCTTGAGGTACTTGGGGCTGAAGCCTGCGTACGGACCGAACATGAGGGCCGGCTTGCCGTCGACGACTCGGGTGTCGAGGTGCGGCACCGACATGGGTGGTGCGCCGACGGAGGCCTTGCCGTAGACCTTCGCGAGGTGCTTCTCGACGACAGCTGGATTGTCGGTGCGCAGGAACTGGCCGGAGATGGGGAACCCACCGTAGCCCTTGATCTCTTCGATGCCCGACTTCTGCAGCAGGGGAAGCGCGCCGCCACCGGCCCCGACGAACACGAAGCGCGCGCGGGTGACGTTCTTGCGCCCCTTCTGCTCGCCTGCGAGCTGCTGGGTCGCGATCTGCCAGACGCCATCGCGCTGCTGACGCAGCGCGATGACCTCGGTGTTGAGGCGCAGCACGGCGCCGCGGTCGACGAGGCCCTGGACGAGCTTGTGCGTGAGCGAGCCGAAGTCGACGTCGGTGCCAGCAGCAACGCGGGTCGCGGCGACCTTCTCGCCCGCGGGGCGCCCTTCGATGAGGGTCGGAGCCCAAGCCTTGATGACCTCGGGATCGTCGGAGAACTCCATCGTGGAGAAGAGTGGCTCGGTCTTCAACAGCTCGAAGCGGCGGCGGAGGAAATCGACGTTCTCGGCGCCGCGCACGAAGGTCATGTGCGGCACGGAGTTGATGAATCCGGACGGCTCAGGCAGCTCGCCGGCTTCGACAAGCGTGGCCCAGAACTGGCGCGAGACCTGGAACTGCTCGTTGATCTGGATCGCCTTGGACGCGTCGATGACGCCGTCCTTCTCTGGCGTGTAGTTGAGCTCGCACAGCGCCGCGTGGCCCGTGCCCGCGTTGTTCCACGGGCTCGAGCTCTCCTGAGCCAGCCCGTCGAGTCGCTCGATGATCTTGATGCTCCACTCGGGCTCGAGCTTGCTGAGAAGCGAGCCGAGGGTGGCACTCATGATGCCCCCGCCGATCAGAACGACGTCGTAGATCTTCTGTGAATCAGTCACCGAGACAGTCTACGTCGGGGGCGCTTGCGCGTCCGCTTCGAGACGGACAAGCCTGCGGTACATTCGTCGATTTTTGCTGTTTTCGAATGCGTCAGGCCCGGACTGGTCACTACTCGTTCGACATGCTGTCCTGGAAACGCAAAAACGGACGCCCGTGAGGGCGTCCGTTCTGCGTGTGCGAGCTCTGTGGCTACGCCTTCGCGGCGACAAGCTCGGCGATCTGAACCGCGTTGAGGGCGGCACCCTTGCGGAGGTTGTCGTTCGAAATGAAGAGGGCGAGGCCTCGGTTGCCATCGACGGACTGGTCCTGGCGGATGCGGCCGACGAGGCTCGGGTCTGCGCCAGCGGCCTGAAGCGGCGTCGGCACATCGACCAACGCAACGCCGGGGGCGTCGGCGAGCAGCTCGCGGGCACGGTC
Organism: Pseudoclavibacter helvolus; assembly: GCF_049707175.1. Taxonomy (GTDB): domain Bacteria; phylum Actinomycetota; class Actinomycetes; order Actinomycetales; family Microbacteriaceae; genus Pseudoclavibacter; species Pseudoclavibacter helvolus_A. Next base: position 156,746 of record NZ_JBNAFM010000002.1, read on the forward strand.
GGGCGTCAGTGCATCGGCGAACTCCGCGTTGATGGAGAGCGAGTGCCCGGTGAAGACGGGGACGCGCACGCAGGTTCCGCTGACGCGAAGCTCGGGGATGCCGAGGATCTTGCGGCTCTCGTTGCGCAGCTTCTGCTCTTCGTCGGTCTCTTCCGAACCGTCGTCAACGACCGAGCCGGCGAGCGGCAGCACGTTGAAGAGCACAGGGGCGGCGAACTTCTCGGGAGCCGGGAACTCGACGGAGGAGCCATCGTGCACAAGCCCGAGGAGCGCATCCTCACCCTGGGCGACGGCGGCGACAGCCTGGCCGGAGAGCTCCTGAGCGCCAGCGAGGCCAGCGCCCGAGGTGGCCTGGTAGGTCGAAACGATGAGGCGCTCGAGGCCAGCGGCCTCGTGCAGCACCTTGAGCACCGGCATCGCGGCCATCGTGGTGCAGTTGGGGTTCGCGATGATGCCCTTGGGCGGCGAGGCGATCGCTTCGGGGTTGACCTCGGAGACGACGAGCGGGACCTCGGGGTCGCGACGCCAGGCGCTCGAGTTGTCGATCACCACAGCACCCGCTGCGGCGAAGCGCTCGGCCTGCGCGCGCGACGTCGTCGCTCCGGCCGAAAAGAGGGCGATGTCGATGCCGCTCACGTCAGCGACGGCAACGTCTTCGACGGTGATGTCCTCGCCGCGGAACGGGAGGGTCGTGCCAGCGGAGCGCGCGGACGCGAAGAAGCGAATGTTCTCGACGGGGAAGTCACGCTCTTCGAGGAGGGTGCGCATGACGGCGCCGACCTGGCCTGTCGCGCCGACGACGGCGACGTTCAACTTGGTGCTCATGAGTGCTCTTTTCTGCTCAGCCGGGTCAGCGGCCGGTGCCGGCGTAGACGACTGCCTCGGCGTCGCCGTCGAGGTCGAATGCGGTGTGGATGACGCGGGTGGCCTCGGTGACGAGGTCGGCCTGCGTGATGATCGAGATGCGGATTTCGGAGGTGGAGATCATGTCGATGTTGATGCCCGCGTCCTTGAGTGCCGTGAAGAGCTTCGCGGTGACGCCGATATTGGTGCGCATGCCGGAGCCGACGAGGGAGATCTTGCCGATGTCCTCGGTGAGGCGCAGGGACGCGTAGCCGATCTGCTCGCCTTCGGAGGCGATGGCGTCGAGCACGCGCTGCGCGTCGGCCTTGGGCAGCGTGAACGAGATGTCGGTGACCTTCGTGTCCTGCTCGGAGACGTTCTGCACGATCATGTCGATGTTGGCGCCCTGCTCGGCGACGATCGTGAAGATCGCAGCCGCCTTGCCTGGCACATCCGGGACCCCGGCGATGGTGATCTTGGCCTGGCTCAGGTCGTGGGCGACACCCGCGATCATTGCTGCTTCCACTTCGTACTCCTCTGCCCGGTCTGGGTTGTAGACGATGGTGCCCTCGTGGTCGGAGAACGACGAGCGGACGTGGAGCGTGACTCCCTGTCGGCGTGCGTACTCGACGGCGCGGATGTGCAGGACCTTCGCGCCGGAGGCGGCGAGCTCGAGCATCTCCTCGCTTGAGATGTAGTTCAGTTTGTGGGCCTTCGGCACGATGCGGGGGTCGGCCGAGAAGACGCCGTCGACGTCGGTGTAGATCTCGCAGACGTCGGCGCCGAGTGCTGCGGCGAGCGCGACGGCGGTCGTGTCTGAGCCGCCACGGCCGAGCGTCGTGATGTCTTTCGAGTCTCGGTTGAAGCCTTGGAAGCCTGCGACGATGGCGATGGCCCCTTCGTCGAGCGCTTCACGCACGCGCACGGGGGTGACGTCGACGATGCGGGCGTCTCCGTGCGTGGAGTCGGTGATCATTCCGGCTTGGCTGCCCGTGTAGCTGCGCGCGTCCATGCCCAGGTCCTTGATGGCCATCGCGAGGAGCGCCATGGAAACGCGCTCGCCGGTCGTGACGAGCATGTCGAACTCACGGGCGTCCGGAATCGTCGCGATCTGGTGCGCCAGGTCGATGAGGTCGTCGGTGGTGTCTCCCATTGCCGAGACAGCCACGACGACGTCGTTGCCCGCTTTGCGGGTCTCGACGATTCGGCGGGCCACCCGCTTGATGCTCTCGGCATCAGCGACCGATGATCCGCCGTACTTCTGGACGATCAGACTCACGTGTCTTGTCTCCTCCGGTTCGGGATGCGCGTCGAGCGTCGCTCGCGCGCCACAAGCTCCCATCTTATGCGGCGGGGGCAATGGGCTCCTAGCGCGGGCGGGCTTCGTTTCCTTTGGTTGCGCGGCGGGTGGATGCGCGTCGCCGGTCAGTCGATGGCTCGCCGCCCTGAGAAGGCCCGGCCCAGGGTGATCTCGTCGGCGTACTCGAGGTCTCCGCCGACGGGGAGGCCGGAGGCAAGCCTGGAGACAGGGACGCCGATGCTCGTGAGAAGTCGGCTCAGGTAGGACGCTGTTGCGTCGCCTTCGAGGTTCGGGTCGGTCGCGACGATGACTTCTTTTACCTCGCCGGACTCGAGCCGCGCGAGCAGGGTGCGGATGTTGAGGTCGTCCGGCCCGATGCCTTCCATGGGGTTGATGGCCCCGCCGAGCACATGGAAGAGGCCGTTGAACTCGCGGGTGCGTTCGATGGCGGCCACGTCCTTCGGCTCCTCGACGACGCAGATGACGGTGCGGTCGCGGCGAGGGTCGCGGCACACGTTGCACTCGGGCCCCTCGCTGACGTTGCCGCAGACGGTGCAGAACTGGACCCGCTCGCGGACGGTGGAGAGGATCTGCGCGAGTCGTGAGACGTCGAACGACTGCGTCTGCACGATGTGGAACGCGATGCGCTGCGCGGACTTGGGGCCGACCCCTGGCAGGCGCCCGAGTTCGTCGATGAGGTCCTGGATGATGCCTTCGTACATGGGTCAGAGTCCCCGGACTTCGAAAGTGGATGACGACACGGCTCAGTAGCCCCCGTCTTCGGGTGGTGGTGGCGCGGAGAAGTCGTCCTCAGGCGGCAGCTCGATGACTTCTGGTTCGGGCACGATGATGTCCTCGCCGATGAATCGGGCACCGAGACGCTCGCGGACGATCGCCTCACCGTAGCGCTCGACGCCCGGAATGACGGGTGCGCTGGCGATGCGCTCGGTGCGCTTCGGGGCAGGGGCGACAACCGGCGTCGAGGCGACGGGCACCGCCTGCTCGGGTGCGGCCTGCTCGGCCACCGTCGCTGCCGGCGCCTGGTTCGATCGCGCAGCCGCTGGAGCTCCTGGGGCCGAGGTGATCGAGGAGCCCGGCACGGCTGGCGCGGGCGACATGGCCGGTTCGGGCGTCCGGGCAGCGGTCGCGGCGGCCCCCGGGATAGCGGCGGTGGCCCATCCGGAGCCGGGACCGTCGTCGGGGACGGACTCCTGGCCGGGAATCTTGGCGACGGTCCAGTTCAGGCCGCCTGATGGGCCGGGCGCGTTCGCGGAGGGCCGTGACTGCTTGCCGGCTGTGGTGTCGGCGTCGGTGGTGGTCGAGGCTGCGGATGCTGCTCGGGCACGTGCCGGGTCAGGCTCCGCGGGTGCCGGAGCTGGCTCGTCGTTTCGGTTTGGTGCCGGCGTTCCCGCCGCCGGTCCGGCGGGGCTCGCGCCCCCGGGGCGCTGGGGTTGGAATTTGACCGTGATGCCGAACATCTCGTTGATCGCGGTGCGCAGCACGGCGCTGGGCGAATCGGTTGCGCCTCGTTCACCGCGGAACTGCTCGAGCACCGCGCGGGAGGGCACTTCGAAGACCAGCAGGTCGCCAACGAGGTCGCGCGCGTGCACCGACTGCGCGACGGTCCAGGCGTGAGCGCCGCCGAGGTCGCGCATGCGCTCCACGAGGGTCGGCCACGCGTCGCGAAGCTGTGCGAATGCGGGGGGTTCAGCGGATGCGCTCGCCGCCGTCGCGTGCGGGGCTGGCGACTGCGCGGGACCGGCTGACGGGGCGTCAGCTGCCTCAGCGGCCGGCGCGGGCGCGGGCTCGGGCTCGGGCTCGGGCTCCGAAATGCGTTCCTGCTCTGGGGCCGGCTCTCCGTCGGGCGTAGCGTCCGTCGCCGTGGGCCGCGGCTCGTTCGAGGGTTCTGGCTGCCCCGCTGGCTCAGGCTGGGACGCTGAGTCGTCGTGCTCGGCGGACGCGGACGGTGACACAGCATCGCGCTGCCCGCCGCGTTCGGGTTGGGGCTGGGGCTCGGACTCGGCATCCGGCGCCGATGCAGCGTCGAGTGAGGTCAACGATGCAGCTTCGTGCGGCGCAGCCGCGTCAGTCGTACCTTCGCCCAATCCGGCGGCGCCCGGCGCAGCGTCGTCCGGCGCAGCGTCGTCCCGCGCAGCGTCGTCCCGCGCAGCGTCGTCCCGCGCAACGTCGTCCCGCGCAGCGTCGTCCCGCGCAGCGTCGTCCCGCGCACCGGTGTCCGGCACAGCAGCGTGGGGTGCAGCTACAGCCGGTGCGGCACCGGAGCCGGGGGCGGCAGCCGCCCAGGACGCGGCAGCCAGTCGCGCGGCGGACGCCGTGTCGGTTTCGGTTGCCACGGGCACGTCGGTCGCGGCAGCTGCCGGTCCACTCGGAACAGAGACAGCGGCAGCAGCGGGTGCAGGAGCAGCAGCGGGAGCAGAACCAGATGCAGCGACCGCGGCCGGGCGCTCGACCCGAGCAGCCTGCGACTCACGCGCTGGTGCTGGCACCGGCGCGCTCCCGCCCGACGCGCCCGTTGGAGCCGCTGGAGCTACGGGCGCCGCCGACTCCGCCGCCGCGAGGCGCGTCGGCGACGTGCCCGGCGCATCCGCGACCGCCAGGAGGGTTCCCGCGTCGATGAAGTTGGCCCGCGACGCGACGAGGATGCGCGCGACAAGCAGCTCGAGGTGGAGCTTCGGCGACGTCACGCCGCTCATCTCGGTGAGCGTCTCGTTGACGAGGTCGGCAATGCCCGTGAGCGCCGCGGGCGAGAATCGGCCCGCCTGCACACGAAGGGCCTCGACCTCGTCGGCGCCGAGCCCGCGGAGCACGGCACCGGCACCGGGGCCCGTCGCCTTCGCGACGATGAGGTCGCGGAGGCGCTCGAGCAGGTCCTCGACGTAGCGTCGGGGGTCTTGGCCAGACTGGATGACCCGGTCGACCGCCGTGTAGGCTGCCGCGGGGTCGGCGTCGGCGAAGGCGTCGATGGACTCGTCGAGGAGCTCCTGGCCCGTGAACCCAAGGAGCGCCGCGGCGCGCTGGTACCCGAGAAGGCCGGTCTCGGATCCGGCGATGATCTGGTCGAGCAGCGAGAGCGTGTCTCGCGCCGACCCGCCACCCGCACGCACGACGAGCGGCAAGACGCCGGGTTCGGCGGTGACCCCCTCGCTCGTGCAGAGCTCTTCGACGTACTCGAGCATGAGCGCGGGCGGGATGAGCCTGAACGGGTAGTGGTGCGTACGCGAGCGGATCGTGCCGATGACCTTCTCAGGCTCGGTCGTCGCGAACACGAACCGCACGTGCTCCGGCGGCTCCTCGACGACCTTCAGCAGAGCGTTGAAGCCGGCCGAGGTCACCATATGCGCCTCGTCGATGATGAAGATCTTGTAGCGGTCGCGGCTGGGCGCGAGGATGGCGCGCTCTCGAAGCTCGCGCGCGTCTTCCACGCCACCGTGGCTGGCGGCGTCGATCTCGAAGACGTCGAGCGAACCTCCGCCGTCTCGGGCGAGCTCGACACAGCTCTGGCAGACGCCGCACGGGGTGTCGGTCGGCCCTTCAGCGCAGTTGAGGCATCGGGCAAGGATGCGCGCCGAGCTCGTCTTGCCACAGCCTCGCGGCCCGGAGAAGAGGTAGGCGTGGTTGACGCGGCCCGTTCGGAGCGCGGTCATCAGTGGTTCGGTGACCTGCGACTGCCCGATCATCTCGGCGAAGTTCTCAGGCCGATAGCGGCGATACAGGGCTGTGGCCATGCGCACCATCGTAGACGGCACCACCGACAGAGAGCGCGGCCCCGCATGGCCACCCTCGACAAAACGTGTTCGCTGCCCGGCGTTTCGCCCTCTGCTGGTACGCCTCGAGGGTGAAACGCCGGGCAGTGATGGCGCGGGAGCCCCGCGCCACGATGGCTCAGGCGATCGCGGCCAGGCTCTGCCGTGCGATCTCGAGCTCCTCGTTGGTCGGCACGACCAGCACCTCGATCCGCGAGTCGTCTGCCGAGATGCGACGCGCATCCCTCGACGGGGAGGCGTTGCGCTCTGGCGACAGCTTCACGCCGAGCCACTCGAGCCCTTCGAGCACCTCCGCGCGCAGCTGCGCGTCGTTCTCGCCGATGCCGGCCGTGAACACGATCGCGTCGGCGCCGCCGAGCAGCAGCATGTAAGCGCCGAGGTAGTGGCGGATGCGGTGGGCGTAGACCGCGAGCCCGAGCTGCGCCCGCGCGTCCCCCGCGTTGGCCTTCTGGCGCACGTCTCGCATGTCACCAGAGCCGGTCAGCCCAAGGAGCCCGGACTTCCTGTTCAGCAGGTCGTCGAGCTGGTCGATCGTGTAGCCGCCGCGGCGCGAGAGGTGCACGAGCACGGCCGGATCGAGGTCACCGGTGCGCGTGCCCATGACGAGCCCCTCGAGCGGCGTCATACCCATGCTCGTCTCGATGGATCGACCCCCGTCCACGGCGCACATGCTCGCGCCGTTGCCGATGTGCAGCACAATCGTCTTCAACTCGCCAAGCTCACGCCCGAGGAATCGGGCGGTCTCCTCCGAGACAAACTTGTGGCTCGTGCCGTGCGCACCGTACTTGCGCACCCGGTGCTCCCTCGCGACCTCCGCATCCAGGGCATACAGCGACGACGCGTCGCTCATGCTCGTGTGGAACGCGGTGTCGAAGACCGCGACGTGCGGGGTCTCGGCGAAGACATCGCGTGCGCCGACGATGCCTTCCAGGTTCGCCGGGTTGTGCAGCGGGGCGAGCGGGATGAGGTCCTCGATGTCCTGCAGCACCTTCCCGTCGATGACGGCGGCGTCGAAGAACCGACGCCCGCCGTGCACCACCCGGTGGCCGACAACGACCGGCGGGAACTCGGCGAGGCTCGGCCCGTGCTCCTCGAACCCTTCGAGCATCGCCTCGAAGCCGCGAGTGTGGTCGGGGATGTCAGCCTCCCTGGCGAATGTCGCTCCCCCGGTCTTGTGGGTGACGCTCGCCACCGGCTCGCCGATGCGCTCCACGAGCCCGGACGCGAGCGTCAGCTCGCGTCCCATGTCGATCAGCTGATATTTGAAGGACGATGAGCCGGAGTTGACGACCAGGACGATGCTCATGAGCACCCTTTCTCGAGACCCGCACCGGGCGGGCTGGATGTGCGGCGGGCGCGATCAGGAACGCTGCGCCTGAATCGCCGTGATGGCGACGGTGTTGATGATGTCGGAGACGAGTGCCCCGCGGGACAGGTCATTGATGGGCTTGCCCAGGCCCTGCAGGATCGGCCCGATCGCGACGGCTCCCGCCGAACGCTGCACCGCCTTGTACGTGTTGTTGCCCGTGTTCAGGTCGGGGAAGATGAACACCGTCGCGCGCCCAGCCACCTGGCTGCCAGGCATCTTCTTGCTCGCGACCGCAGCATCCGTCGCCGCGTCGTACTGGATCGGACCCTCGACGAGCAGCTCGGGCATCCGCTCCCGCACGAGTCCCGTCGCGGTGCGCACCTTGTCGACGTCAGCGCCGGAACCCGATTCGCCCGTCGAGTACGAGAGCATCGCCACGCGGGGTGCGATGTCGAACTGGCTGGCGGTCTCGGCGGACGAGATCGCGATGTCGGCGAGCTGCTCGGCCGTCGGGTCCGGGTTGACGGCGCAGTCGCCGTAGACGAGCACGCGGTCGGCAAGGGCCATGAGGAACACGCTCGACACCACCGAGACGCCGGGCTTCGTCTTGACGATCTCGAAACCAGGGCGGATGGTGTGCGCCGTCGTGTGCGCCGCACCCGAAACCATGCCGTCGGCGAGTCCGAGATGCACCATGAGCGTGCCGAAGTAGCTGACGTCTCGAACTCGTTCGGTCGCCGCCTCGATTGTGACGCCCTTGTGGGCTCGCAACCTCGCGTACTCCTCCGCGAACCTCGTGACGTAGTCCGGGTCGTTCGTGCTGAGCACGCGCGCCGACGAGATGTCGACGCCCAACGCAGAGGCACGACCTCGCACCTCGGACTCCTCGCCCAGGATCGTGATCTCCGCGACTTCGCGCGCGAGCAGCGACCCTGCGGCCACAAGGATGCGGTCGTCGCTGCCCTCGGGAAGCACGATGTGCTTGCGGTCCGATCGGGCGCGATCGAGGAGCGTGTTCTCGAACATCAGCGGCGTAACCACCGTCGACTGCTTGACGTTGAGCAGCGCGACCACCTCGATGGCCGGGATGTGCTGCTCGAACTTCGCGAGCGCGAGGTCGATCTTGCGGCGCGAGATGCCGGCTGCGGCGAGACGGCCGCGCGTCTGCATGATGCGCTGTGCCGTGTCGAAGGTGCCGAAGTTGGTGCGGATGATCGGCACCTCGACGTTGAGCCCGCTGATGAGACGCTCGATGGCGCGCGGGAACTCGAACGGCCCGTTAACCACGATGCCGGTGAGCGAAGGGAAGGTCTCTGCGCGCTGCGCGAGGAGCACGGCGAGCAGGACCTCGGTGCGGTCGGCCGCGATGACGACGACCCCGCCCTCCTTGAGTCGTTCGAGGACGTTCTGCATCGACATGCCCGCGAGCACGATGCCGAGCACTTCACGCCCCAGCAGTTCGCGGTCGCCGTAGACAAGCTCGCCGCCCACCGCATCCAGCAGTTGCGACAGCGACGGAGCCATCAGCAGTGGCGTCTCCGGTATCGCCCAGACCGGCACCTTGTGTCCGAGCTCGCGCAGCGCGCGCTCGGCAACTGCCGTGCGGACCTCCTCGGTCGCGGTCTCATCGGCGCGGTTGATGGTGATGGCCAGTAGCGTCGCGTGGGCCGCGTCGAGTTCGGGCAGGGTCACCTCGAGCGCCTGCGCGAGCTGCTCCGGCGTGCGCGGCTGCCCCTTGTCGGCGTCGAAGCCTGTGAGCACGAGAAGGACCGGCGCGCCGAGGTTCGCGGCGACGCGGGCATTGAAGCCCAGCTCGGCCGGGTTACCGACGTCGGTGAAGTCGCTACCGACGATCACCACCGTGTCGCATCGCCGCTCCAGCGCGCGGTAGCGGGTGACGATGCGCGAGAGCGCTTCATCGGGATCTGCGTGCACGTCGTCGTAGGTGACGCCGAAACCTGACTCGTACTCGAAGCCGCGGTTCTGCGGATCGAGCTGCGAGAGCAGCAGCTCGAGGATGTCGTCTCGCGCCTCCGCGCTCTGCACGATGGGGCGGAAGACGCCGACCCGGCCGATCGAGCGGCTGAGCGCGTTCACGACCCCGAGAGCGACGGCTGACTTGCCAGAGTGACCCTCTGATGACGTGATGTAGATGCTTGTCCCCACGTCTGGCAATGGTAGTCGGGTGAGGAGTCAGCGGGCTGTCGCGATCCTGCCAATTCAGAGCGCCCTCGATTCGCGTCTCGCGACGGTCGCGCTATGATGGCTGACGGCTCCTCGCGTGGCGCCATCCAGGCCAACTCCCCCAGGGCGGAAACGCAGCAAGGGTAACCGGGCTCTGGCGGGTGCGCGGGGGGTCTTTTTCTTTGCCCTCCCGGGCGGCCCGGTGCCGAACGGCCGCAGTCGGGCGGCGGAAGATTGTGGCGAGGTGCAGTTCCGACGATCCTGGGCAGCAGAACGCCACAACTCTGCGACTGCCAGGGCGAACGCGTCTCGAACGCAGATCGCTCGCCGCGAACGCTGGCCGCGATCTCAGACTGACCCGTTTGACTGGCGGACATGAGAATCGCAGTCATCGGTGGAAACGGTCAGATCGCACGCTTGCTCACGGGCCAGCTCATCCAGCGCGGGCACCGCGTCACGAGCGTCGTCCGCAACCCAGACCACGTCGAGTCGCTCAAGGAGCTTGGCGCCGACCCCGTCGTCGCCGACCTCGAGCAGAGCACGCCCACGGACCTCGCCAAGCAGCTCGGGCACGTCGACGCGGTCGTCTTCGCCGCCGGTGCGGGCCCCGGCAGCACGGCAGAGCGCAAGCTCACGCTCGACCGGGACGGGGCCATCCTCTCGGCCGACGCAGCGGAGCTGGCGAACATCCGCAGGTTCGTGGTGGTCTCTGCGATCGGCACCGACACCTACGACAGGGACTCCGATGACGTCTACCAGGTCTACCTCCGCGCGAAGAGCGAGGCGGACGCCGACATCCGCGCGCGCAGCGCCAAGCTTGACTGGACGATCGTCCGTCCGGGTGGACTCACCGACGACGAGCCGACGGGCCACGTGAAGGTGGGCGAGCAGGTCGACCGCGGCTCAATTCCTCGCGCCGACGTGGCCGCTGTGATCGCGGCGCTCCTCGATCGCCACGCCGGCATCCACACGCAGTTCGAGGTCGTTTCCGGCGACGACGAGATCGGGGCGGCCGTCAAGAAGCTCTGATCGGGGGCAGTCCCGGGCGCGTCCCCCGAGGAGATTTGCCGCTCGCGTTCACGAACAGTCGCGGGAACCGCTATGCTCTTTCGAGGTGAGCGCCTGGCGCTCCCACGGAGGATTCGCCTAGTGGCCTATGGCGCACGCTTGGAAAGCGTGTTGGGTGAAAGCCCTCAGGGGTTCGAATCCCCTATCCTCCGCCACGCGCACGAAAGCTCCGACCAGGGAAACCCGGTCGGGGCTTTCGTCGTTTGCGGCTTCCTTGCCTCACCCGTCCCGTACATCGCCACAGGTGCGAGCGGATGCGCGCCTGCAGGGCGCGCCGGGACCCGGCCTTGCGGAGGGCCGAGGATGCGCAGGGCGCAGACACGCGAAGAGGGCGCCACCCGAAGGTGACGCCCTCTCAGCGAAGAACTCTAAGCCTAGGCCTTCTTGGCTGCGAGGCGACGTGCAACGAGCACGCCTGCGCCGGTCGCCAGGGCGAGGAGGCCAATGCCTGCCGCACCGAAGGCGTCCTCTGCGCCAGTGGTGGCGAGCTCAGGCGACGTGTGGCCCGTGTTCGTGCCGCCACCGTTGCCACCGTTGCCACCGGGAACCGGTGCGGTCGTCGCGGTCGGTGCCGTCGTCGTGCCGGGGTTCGCCTCGGCGACGAGGAACGTGAAGCTCGCCGACAGGCCGCTCGACTGCGAGAGGGTCACCGTGTACTCGCCGAGCGGCAGCGGAGCGCCGGACTGGTTGATGAGCGCACCCGAGAACGTGCCGTCCTCTGCGACGACCGAGTCGTCGATCGGCTCGACCTCGACGGAGGCTCCATCGGGGTAGACAACCGTGATGTCGAGCGCCAGACCCGGCGTGAAGTTCTGCGCCGTGTAGTCGATGTCATCGGTCGGCAGGAAGCTGCTGGCGTTCGCGTAGGCGACCGGTGCCTCGACGGTCGGCGTGGTCGTCGGCGACGGCGTCGCAGTGCTCGTCGGCGTCGGCGTGGCCGTCTCCGTCGGAACGGGCGTCGCGGTCGGCTCCGCCGTGGCAGTGGGCTCCGTGGTTGCGGAGGGCTCCGTGGTCGGCGTCGGCGTCGACGTCGACTCGGCCGCGATCGTGAACGTGAACGTCACGACGTGCTGAGCCGGACCCGAAGCATCGGTGTAGTCCTGCGTGATCGTCACGTCGTAGTTGCCCTCAGGCAGCGGGGCGCTCGCGATGAACTCGCCGGCGTAGTTGCCTTCGGAGTCGACGACCCACGAGGTCTCGTTGACCGGCTCGACCGAGATGGACGCACCGCCGGGAGCCGTGATCGTGATGGTGGACAGCGACACGTCTGGTGCGAGTCCCGTGATCCAGTACGTGACCTTCTCGGTTGGCGCGAAGCTCGGCTTCGTTGCCTCCGCCACCGCCTCGGGCGTCGTCGTCGCCGTTGGGGACGCCGAGTCCGCGGGAGGTGTGGGTGCGGTGGTTGCCGCGAAGGCCGGAGCGGCGGTCATCATGGCACCACCGGCGAGCACGCCGAAGGCGATCGAAAGAGCAGAGGCGCGTTTGCGCCGCGAGGAAGTCAGAGAGGAAGCCATGACTAAAGAGTGGCCTGACTCACAGGCGATGTCCAGAAGGCCACGGACGATTGAAACGGGCTACGACCGATTTTCGACGCATCAGGTCGTGAAAAACTCCTGATCAAGAGGCACATAACCCACACGAGGCACATACGCGATCCACCCGGGGACTTCTCCCCGAACACGTGATTCCTCATAGAGATTAGGCCGCCGTACACAGAGAGCGGGGCCGAATACCTTTCGGTATCCGGCCCCGATCACGCTGTGGTCGCGCGCGCTGTGCGTCAGCTCTCGCGGCGGCGGCTCAGGAAGCGCGCGCCGGTGACAGCCGCGGCCCCGAGGCCCAGCACGAGCAGCCCAACACCGGCCGCCCCGAACGCATCCTCAACTCCGGTGGCCGCGAGCGTCTTGCTCTGCGCCTTGCCGCTCGTGTCACTGGAGCCCGAACCACTGCCACCGGTGCCAGCTGGTGCTTCGCTTGCGGTTGGCGCTGTGCCTCCGGTCGACGGCGTCTCGCCGGTGACAACGAACGACGTCGTCGCCGTCTGCTCACCAACCTCGGCGGCGGGCTCAGGTGCCAGCTCCACCTCGGCGGATGACTCGTCGGTGGCCGTGAGCTGCGACTCGTCCTCAACGATGAGCGGAACTGACCGCGCTGTGTCGGCCGCAGGAGCGTCGGTAGTCTCCCCAGCTTCCGGACTGATGGTCGTCAGCGTGATGCCGTAGTCACCGACGAGCCAGGCTGCGTCGTACGTGATGATGCCGGCGTAGTTACCCTCGGCGTCCGGAACAATCGGTTCGGCCGACTCGAACTCGGCGGTCTCGCCGCCCGGAAGCAGGAGGGTCAGGCCGAGTTCGACGCCCGGGGCGAAGCCGGTGGCCACGTAGGTGATGCCTTCTGCGGCCTCAGCCTGGGTGTAGCTGGCCTGTTCGGTCGCCACCGCGGGCGCCGCCACGGGTGCCTCGGTCTCGGTTGGCGATGGAGTCGCCGTCTCGGTCGTCGTCGGCGCCGCCGTGGCGGTCTCCGTCGGCTCAAGCGTCGGTTCTTCGGTTGGCGTCGGCTCGAGCGTCGGCTCCTCGGTGAGCGTCGGCTCGACCGTCTCAGTCGGTTCAGGCGTGGCCGTCTCGGTCTCGGTCGGCTCAGGGGTGGCCGTCTCGGTCGCGGTCGGCTCAGGCGTGGCCGTCTCCGTGGTGGTCGGCTCTGGCGTCTCGGTTCCGACGGGCGCCTCGGCCGCGAACCCGGTGGATGCCTGGACGTTGTCGGACTCGAAGAGCACGACCGAGTAGTCGCCTTCGGCCCACGCCTCGTCGCTGGTCAGTTCTGCACTCACGGCACCGCTGGCGTCGACTTCATGCGACTGCGTACCCCAGGACCAGTTCGTCTGCCCCTCTGGGCCGACGACACGCACGTAGACGAGGTTGCCGGGGGTGAAGCCGGAGCCCGTGACCGTCACGGCCGACTCGTCTGCGGAGATTGTCTCCTGCGAGACGGAAGCGGATGCGGTGCTCGTGTCTCCATCGACACTTGCATCGACCTGGTCGCCGTTCGCGGCGAACGAAGGTGCGGCCGTGACCGCGACGCCACCGGCGACGACGCCGAAGGCGACGACGAGAGCCGTGGTGCGGGCGCGGGCGCTCTTAAAGGTGTCGGAAAGCATGAGGGGACGCTAACACGGCGGATTATTGTGCGTCGAGGCCGAAATCTGATCAAGCGACACGCGGTAAATCACGATTCCGAGTTGGAACATCAGTCACATTGGTCACACTGACCTCAAAAATCGCACCTTCAACAGGGGTTTCCCGGGCAAACGGAACGAGGCACCGCATCCGGATTCCGGATGCGATGCCTCGCGAAAAAAGTTCCATCGGCGTGTCGGAACACGCCGCGCAGAACCGGAGAGGGGTGACTACTTGAGGGTCACCGAAGCGCCGGCGCCCTCGAGGGCTTCCTTTGCCTTCTCAGCGGCTTCCTTGTTGACGCCCTCAAGGACGGCCTTCGGAGCGCCGTCAACGAGTGCCTTCGCCTCACCGAGACCGAGGCTCGTGAGTGCGCGCACCTCCTTGATGACCTGGATCTTCTTGTCGCCAGCAGCCTCGAGGATGACGTCGAACTCGTCCTTCTCCTCCTCGGCAGGTGCGTCAGCAGCGCCACCGGCAGCTGCAACGCCTGCAACTGCGACGGGAGCAGCAGCGGTGACCTCGAAGGTCTCCTCGAACGCCTTGACGAACTCGCTGAGCTCGATGAGCGTGAGCTCCTTGAATGCTGCGATGAGCTCTTCAGTCGTGAGCTTTGCCATGTGTTTTCTCCTTGTGTGTTGTTCTAGCCGCGAGATCCCGTAGGACTAGTTCGCGGACTCCTGCTTTTCGCGCAATGCCTCGACCGTGCGAACAGCCTTGGCTGCCGGCGCGGTGAACAGGTATGCGGCACCGAACAGCGAGGCCTTGAAGGCGCCGGCAAGCTTGCCGAGCAGAACTTCGCGGGACTCGAGGTCGGCGAGCTTGTTGACCTCTTCTGCGCTGAGGGGGTTTCCGTCGAAGAAACCACCCTTCAGCACGAGCTGAGGGTTTTCCTTGGCGAAGGTACGAAGACTCTTCGCGACTGCGACGGGGTCGCCGTGCACGAACGCGATTGCGGTCGGTCCAGCGAGCTCGTCGTCAAACGCGGTGATTCCGGCGTTGTTCGCCGCAATCTTCGTCAGCGTGTTCTTCACCACGGCGTAGCTTGCGTGCTCACTGATCGAACGACGCAGCGTCTTGAGCTGCGCAACAGTGAGACCGCGGTACTCAGTCAGCAGAACGGCGGTCGAGCTCTGGAACAAGTCCTGCAGCTCGGCAACAGTTGCTTCCTTGGTCGCCATGGCACTCCTCTCTCTCTTGCACGTGCATGACGTTTGTCACGCGCGCACCGCAGGCGCATCTTTGATGCACAACACACAAAAAAGCTCCGGCCGCAGGCGGACCGGAGCTGAGGGGATGCGCTTGCGCGCAGAGCAGATCTGCTTCGTTCACCTGCGCGGGACGTTCTTGCGAACCTTCGTTCGTGTACGTTCTCACGCACAACGAAGACCTGCGGTCTTGGGCTTCCGAAAGAGTACATGCTCGCGCGCGGTACGTCAACGCGGGTGTCTCGGCGGTCAGCTCGGGGCGCGGAGCGCGTCGATGAGGAGACGAGAACTCGGGTGCCCTCGCTGACGCTCGACGGCATGGAGCTCGGTGCTCGGCGAGCCGAGGAGCGGCCTCGTGACGAGCCCTGGCATCTGGAAACGTGCCACCGAGGCGGGCAGGATGGAAGCTCCGACTCCGGCCGCGACGAGGCCAAGCACGGTCTCCTGATGGATGACGCTCTGCACGATGCGAGGCACGGCCTGCGCTCCCCCGAGCCAGGTCATGACGTTCGAGACGAACCCGGGCATCAACTCGAACGGAAACAGCACCACGTCTTTGCCGTGGAAGCTCTCCGGGGCGACCGTTGTCGCATCCGCCTGCGCACCTCCGGCAGGGAGGACCGCGACCAGGTCTTCGCTCTCGAGCAGCGTCGTCCGCAGGCCGGGCACGGCGAGCGGGTCACGGAGGATCCCGACGTCGAGCTCCCCCTCGAGGAGGAGGGTGAGCTGTTCAGCGCTCGTGAGCGAGCGAGGCTCGAGGCGGATGCGCGGCCTGCGTTCCTGGAATGCCTGCAGTCCGCGGGGCAGCACGGTGTAGCTCGCCGAGCTCACGAACCCGACGCGCAGCTTGCCAGCTCTGCCTGCTGCGACGTCTTCGAGCTCGGCGACGGCCGCATCCAGATCATCGAGGATCGCGATCGCTCGCTGACGAAACATCCGGCCAGCGGCGGTGAGCGAGACACTGCGGGTCGTGCGCTCGAGCAGGGCGACGCCGAGTTCTTCTTCGAGTTTGCGGACGGCGACCGTGAGGGGCGGCTGCGTCATGTGGAGTTGCTCGGCGGCGCGGCCAAAGTGGAGTTCGTCTGCGACGGCCACGAAGTATCTGAGCTGGCGGAGCTCCATGTTATCCATTCGCGAGGGCTATCAATGGTGAGAGAAATGATATTGGACTCGCTCGCGTATTGGTGCGGTAATCGACTGGGAACACCACCCAACAGCCACGGCAGGGAGCGGATATGACCGACACCATCATCATCGGCGCGGGCCTCGCCGGCGCTTCGGCGGCCTGGCACCTCGCCGAGCGTGGGCACGAGGTGACCCTGCTCGAGCGTACTGTCCCCGCCAACGAGCACGGCAGCTCGCACGGCTCGGCCCGCATCTTCCGCTACGCCTACCCGGAACAGACCTACACCGACCTCGTCGTCAGGTCGAAAGCAGGCTGGGACGAGCTGCAGCGGGTGAGCGGAACCCAGCTCATCCGCCCGACAGGCGCCCTCGATCACGGCGACATCCGCGACCCTGCGGGGCTCGCGACCGTGCTGGAGTCCGCGGGCGTCGATCACGAACTCCTCAGCCCCGCCTCGGCGCAGGAGCGGTGGCCGCAGTTCCGGTTCGAGACCGACGTGCTGTGGCACGCTGGCGCAGGCGTGCTCGACGCAGGCGCAACTGTCGACGCAATGCTGGCCACCGCATCCGCGACGGGCAGGCTCGAGCTGCGCACCGCATGGCCGGTCACACGAGTCGAGCGCACCGCGACCGGGTACCGCGTGCACTCAACGACAGGCGAGGCCGTCGAGGCCGACGGCATCGTCGTCGCTGCCGGAGGGTGGCTCCCGGCCCTCCTCGGGGACCTCTCGCTGCCGGCAGCCTTCCTCGCTCAGTTCCCCAGCCTCGAGGTGCGGCAGGAGCAGGCCTACCACTTCCCCTACCTCGACGAGCGAGACTCAGGAGCAGACGCCGACCCCTGGCCGACGTTCATCTACAAGTCGCAGGCGCTGCAGACCTACGGTCTGCCAGGCGGCCGCGACGCCGACTGGCGCGGTCAGAAGGTCGCCCAGTTCAACGGCGGCAAGATCATCGACTCGGCGCTCGAGCAGGACGGCATCGTGGACGCAGCCAACAGGCGCGCCCTCATGGCCTACGCCGAGACGTTCCTCCCCGGGGTCGATCCGGCCCCCTACGCTGAGACGACCTGCCTCTTCACGACGACACCGACGGAGGACTTCGTCATCGACCGCGTCGACAACCTGGTCGTCCTGTCCGCCTGCTCAGGCCACGGCGGGAAGTTCGCGCCGCTCCTCGGCGAGCTCGCAGCCGACCTGCTCATGGGAACCGGCACGGTGCCCGACGAGTTCCGAGTAGCCGCGACGTCTGGAGCATCCGCGTGACCCCCGTCACCCCCAGCCACGGCCGACCGAGCTCGGTCTCCTCCCTCATGCGAGAGATCGAGCATCTCGGGAGGGACCGCACGCGCGGCGGCTACAGCAGGCCGGTCTACTCCCGCCCCGAGCTCGAGCTCCGCGAGTGGTTCCTCGCCGCAGCCAGAGCCCGCGGGCTCGACATCGAGATCGACCCGAACGGCATCATCTGGGCGTGGTGGGACCGGGCAGACGGCGACCGCACCGGCGCGCTCATCACGGGCAGCCACCTCGACTCGGTGCCCGGTGGCGGCGCGTTCGACGGCCCCCTCGGCGTGACGGCGGCCCTCGCGGCCGTCGATCTGCTGCGGAGCGAGGGGCGCGAACCGAGCGTGGCGGTGGCGATCGCGGTCTTCCCCGAAGAAGAGGGCTCTCGTTTCGGCGTCGCCTGCCTCGGGTCACGACTGCTCACTGGCGCCATCGACCCAGACCGGGCGCGTGCGCTGCGGGATGCGGAGGGCACGACCTTCGCGGAGGCGTCGGCAGCTGCTGGCCTCGACCCTGCGCACCTCGGGGCTGATCCCGCACGTGTCGCGCAGTTCAGCGCCTTCATCGAGCTGCACGTCGAGCAAGGGCGCGGGCTCGTCGATCTCGCCGGCCCAGTCGCCATCGGCTCCTCGATCCTGGGCCACGGCCGTTGGCGTGCGAGCTTCACCGGCCAGGGCAACCACGCGGGCACGACGCTCATGGCCGACCGGCGAGACCCGATGGTCGCAGCGGCCCGACTCATCATCGGCGTCGAGGAGATCGCGCGCTCCGTGCCGCACGCTCGCGCGACGGTCGGCCGACTCGAGCCGGTTCCCGGTGGCACAAACGTCATCGCATCCCGTGTCGACGCCTGGCTCGACGTGCGGCACCCGGACGACGACGTGACGGCATCCCTCGTCGAGCGCATCCGCGCCCGGGCCACCGAGATCGCCGCCGAACAGGGGTGCGAAGCGGCGCTCATCGAGGAGTCGCTCTCCCTGACCGTGACCTTCGACGCGACGCTCAGGAACGAGCTCCAGCTCGCGCTGCCGGATGCGCCCGTGCTCGACACCGGGGCAGGTCACGATGCCGGCGTGCTCGCCGCGCACCTGCCGACCGCCATGCTCTTCATCCGCAACCCGAGCGGCATCTCCCACTCACCCGAGGAGTATGTCGAAGACGTGGATGCGGACCACGGGGCACGCGCGCTCGCCACGGCGATCATGGCCGTCGGCGCGGGGGCAGCCGAGCGACCCTGAGCCGGACACAAACTTCCGGCAGACCGGCGCTTGGTACCGACTCTGTCGGTGGTGTGGGAAAGAATGGGCAGATGGTCATGTTCCGCCCGAGCCACGACGTCGACGAGACGTCCTGGCTCGGCGAACCTCAAGCAGCGCCCAGGTCAGGGCGCCGCGACCGCGAGCTCTACGGTCCCGCAGCGCTCATGGACTACGCGTCCGCGCCCGCCAAGCACGAGCATCCGACGACCGACCCCGCCAGATCCCCGAGACGCCTCGAAGCCCTGCCACGCTTCTACACCTCGGAGACCAGGCCGGCCCCGGCGACGACTCCGCTGTCGGCCAGCGAAGTCGGCGTCTGGCGTGCACACAGCCCGTCGGGCGAGACCAGCTCCATAGAACTGCCCGCGACACCCGAAGTCGAGGCCATGAGCGCGCACCTGCTTCGCGTGCTCGCCGACTCTAACGACCGGGCAGCCTGGCTGAAGGCCCGAGCCGACGGTGTCACGGCGACCGATGCGGCGCGACTCGCGACACCGGCCTCCGTGAAGCAGGTCGTCAAAGACAAGGTCATGGGTACCTCGTTCAGCGGCAACGCCTACACCGACTTCGGGCGACAGCGAGAACCCGAGATCGCCAGATGGGTCATGGAGCGCCACGGCATTCCAGCGAGCGGACTCCTCTTCCACGCCGAAGCCTCGAAGAGCCACCTCGCAACGCCAGACGGACTGCACTGCGACGAAGAGGGCCGCATCCTCCTCGCCGAAATCAAAACCACCAACAAGGTGTGGAAGCGCATCCCTCGCTCGTACCTGCGCCAGATCTGGTGGCAGCAGTACGTGCTCGGCGCCGAACGCACCCTCATGGTGTGGGAGCGGCACCAGGACTTCGTGGTCGTCGACCGCGAGCCCAAGTTCGTCTGGGTCGACCGCGACGAGGCGGAGATCGCGAAGCTCGTGACACTCGCCGACGAAGTGCTCAGAGACGTCGAAAAGTACCGGGGCGAGTTCGCGCACTACGCCACCGGCGCCTACGGCAACACCCACAGCACGAACGACTACACCCAGTCGTTCTACGACGCCGAGACCTACGCGTAGCCAACGCCGCTCCACGACGCGTCGCCCTCGACGGGAGACAATGGGCCCATGACTGACGCCTCAGATCTCCAGCCGACCTCAGACACCATGCGCGCCGCCCTGCTCACGGGCATCGGCGGACCCGAGATGATGCAGCTCGGCGAGACTGCCGTTCCCCTCACCCTCAATTCGGACACGCTCGTGCGGGTCAAAGCAGCTGGCGTGAACCCGATCGACGGAAAGACCCGCTCGGGAGCCGGGGCCGCGAAGGCCATCTCGAGCTTCCCCTCGACCCTCGGCGGCGAGTTCTCCGGAGTCGTCGTCCGCGCCTCCTACGAGCTCGCGCCGTTCCAGCCGGGCGACGAGGTGTACGGAATGCTGCTGTTCCCCCGCTACTCGGGTGCCTACGCCGAGTTCGTCTCGATTCCGTTCATGAGCCTCGCCAAGAAGCCGAAGAACCTGTCGTTCATCGAAGCGGGTGGGGTGCCACTCGCGGTGCTCACCGCCTGGGCCGCCGTCGTGGAAGCCGGAGGCGTCTACACGGGGCAGCGTGTCCTCATCCACGCGGGCGCCGGCGGGGTCGGGCACTTCGCCGTGCAGCTCGCCTCCTACTACGGCGCACACGTCATCACGACCGCCTCCGAACGCAACCACGAGTGGCTCCGCGAGCTCGGTGCCGACCAGGTCATCGACTATCGCAACGAACGCTTCGAAGACGTCATCACCGAGCCCGTCGATGTCGTCATCGACCTCATCGGCAACGTGAAAGACCAGACCGGCACGCGTTCGCTGCGAGTGCTCCGCGACGGGGGCGCCCTCATCAACGTGCCGACCGGCAGCTACCCGGAGCTGTTCGACGAGGCCGCCGCCGAACACCGCGGCATCGTCGCCTCCACCCTCAAGCTCTCACCGGAGGGACGCATCCTGCAGACCATCACGCAGCTCTTCGAGCAGGGCGCCCTGCAGACGCACGTCGATCGCGTCTTCCCCCTCGCCGAGGCCGGTGCCGCTCAGCAGCTCGTCGCCGAAGGCCACGTGCGAGGCAAGGTCGTCCTCGACATCGACGCGTAGGGGGGCCGGCGCGCGCTCCCTCGCCGCTCCCCCGCCTGGCTGCATCCGCATGAGCGAAGCGGCATCCACACGAGAGAAGCAGGTTCGTTGGTCGACGAAGATGCATCTCCCGCATGTTTCCGGCTCCGCGGCGGGTATGAGGGGATGGGAGGGAGCGCGGATGCTGGGGCCAAGACAGAACAAGAACGGCCCAGTCCGAGGACTGGGCCGTTCTTGGTGGCGGATGCGCGCATCCACCTGAGCTATGTAGCTCGCGACAGACTAGATCGCGTTGACGTCCAGCGGGATGCCGGGGCCGAAGGTCGTCGAGACGACAGCCTTCTGGATGTAGCGGCCCTTCGAGCTCGACGGCTTGAGGCGGACGACCTCGTCAAGGGCTGCGCGGAGGTTCTCCCCGAGCTGCTCAGACGAGAACGACGACTTACCGACGATGAAGTGCACGTTGGAGTGCTTGTCGACGCGGAACTCGATCTTTCCGCCCTTGATCTCGGTGACAGCCTTGGCCGGGTCGGTCGTGACCGTTCCGGTCTTCGGGTTCGGCATGAGGCCGCGGGGTCCGAGGACCTTTCCGAGGCGTCCGACCTTGCCCATGAGGTCAGGGGTGGCGACTGCGGAGTCGAAGTCGGTCCAGCCGTCTGCAACGCGAGCGATGAGCTCGTCGCCGCCGACCTCGTCGGCGCCGGCAGCGATGGCTGCCTCAGCCTTGTCACCGGTCGCGAAGACGATGACCTTGGCCGTCTTGCCGGTGCCGTTGGGCAGGCTGACGGTGCCGCGAACCATCTGGTCCGCCTTGCGCGGGTCGACACCCAGGCGAAGCGCGACCTCAACGGTGCTGTTGAACTTGGACGAGCCGGTCTCGCGTGCGAGCTCGACGGCCTCGGCGAGACCGTAGAACTTGTCCTCGCCGATCTTCTCTGCCGCGGCACGGTATGCCTTGGACTTAGCCATGTTGTTCTCCTTCAAGAGTTGCGGTTACGAGCCTGGCCGGCTCTCCCGCGATGTTCAGTACCGCGCCCATGGCGCGACGTGTGGTGTTGGGAGCGGGAAGGACTAGCCCTCGACCGTGATTCCCATGGAGCGAGCCGTGCCAGCGATGATCTTCGACGCCTGGTCGAGGTCGTTCGCGTTGAGGTCGGACTGCTTCTGCTCGGCGATCTCACGGACCTGGGCGGCGGTGAGCTTGCCGACCTTCGCCGTGTGAGGCGTCGGCGAGCCCTTCTTGACGCCGGCAGCCTTCTTGATGAGCTCGGCAGCAGGAGGGGTCTTCAGGATGAAGGTGAACGAACGGTCTTCGTACACGGTGATCTCGACGGGGATCACGTTGCCACGCTGCGACTCGGTAGCCGCGTTGTAGGCCTTGCAGAACTCCATGATGTTGACGCCGTGCTGACCGAGCGCGGGGCCGATAGGAGGAGCCGGGTTAGCGGCGCCAGCCTGAATCTGAAGCTTGATCAGACCCGAGACCTTCTTCTTGGGTGCCATGTCTTTTCCTTCTTTCGATTCGAACTCCGCGCAACTGCGCGGTGCTCTCCCGGTGGCCCGGCGGATCCGGACTCCGGTGGTTTGGGGGCAATCGCCCTGCGGGGGCGAGTGCTAGAGCTTGGTGACCTGGTCGAAGCTGAGCTCGACCGGGGTCTCGCGCTCGAAGAGCGACACGAGCACGGTGAGCTTGCCGCTCTCGGGCTTGATCTCGCTGATCGAACCGGTGAGCCCCTCGAAGGAGCCCTCCTTGATCGTGATGGTCTCGCCGATCTCGAAGTCGATCTCTGCGATGGGCTGACGCTTCTGAGCACCAGCCTGGCCGGAAGCGTTCGCCTTCGCGGGCGCCTCAGCGACTTCAACCAGACTCTTCAGCATCTCAAATGCCTCGTTGAAGCGCAACGGGGTCGGGTTGTGGGCGTTGCCCACGAAGCCCGTCACACCCGGGGTGTGGCGCACAACCGACCAGGAGTCTTCGTTGAGCATGAGGCGCACGAGCACATAGCCCGGAATGCGCACACGGGTGACCATCTTGCGCTGGCCGTTCTTGATCTCGACCACGTCTTCCATGGGGACTTCCACCTGGTAGATGAAGTCGCTCATGTTCATGGACTCGGTGCGCTGGTGCAGGTTCTGCTTCACGCGGCGCTCGAAGCCGGCATAGGTGTGGATGACGTACCACTTGCCCGGCTTGAGGCGCAGTTCGCGCTTGAAGGTCTCGTAGGGGTCAACGTCAGGGTCTTCCTCACGCGCCTCGACCTCTTCGTCTTCGGTCGCGGCAGCTGCTGCTGCCTCTTCCTCGCTCGTGTCGATCTCGAGCACGTCGTTGACGATCGCGTCGACCTCGGGGTCGACGACGTCTGCGCCTTCACCGTCGTCGAGGTCTTCCTCGGTGACGACCTCGTCGGACTCTTCGATCTCGTGGGCCGCTTCGAGCTCTGCGTCGATGTCGCGGTCACCCTCCTGAGCCTCTACGACTTCGGAGTCCTGCTCCAGTGCGGTCTCGTAAAGACCGTTCGGGTCGGCGACGTTCGGGTCTGACACGATTCCTCATCTCGATTCTGTGGTGCTGGGCAACTCGCCCGTTGTCGGTGGAGGCTTGTGAGCCGGAGCGCTGCGGCTATTCCGTCGGAACCGGCGTCGCCGCCGGCTCGCTCGGGAAGAGCGAGCTTCCCTGGCCAAAGACCCACGATGCGCCCCACCCGAACAGCAGGTCGAGCAGCGTGACGAGCGCCATCATGAAGATGACGAAGACGAGCACGACGCCGGTGAACTTGAAGAGCTCGGCGCGGGTCGGGGTGACGACCTTCTTGAGCTCACCCATGACCTGGCGGAAGAAGAGAGCGATACGGCCAACGAGGCCGCGTTTGGGCTCTGAGCCTCGCTTTGACTCTGCGACGTCGGTCGCTTCGTCGGACTTGCTTGGACTCACGCGCTCTCCCTTTCGATGGTTGAGACCTTCGATGGTGGGCCCCGTAGTGGGTGCGTTCAGCACCGAAATGCAGGGCGGACAGGACTCGAACCTGCAACCTGCGGTTTTGGAGACCGCTGCTCTACCAATTGAGCCACCGCCCTTTGCGTGAACACCGGATGCGTGCATCCGTTCACCCTGATACCGTCTGCAGCTGCTCCATAGGGAACAGTTTCAGGCGCGGTTCAGTATGTCGCTTTCGGCAACTAGGAAAGCATACGACAGGTGCGCGCCGGAAGTCCAACGGAGGCGCAACTCGCGGACGGCGACGCCCCCGCGGACCTAGACTCTTGGCCATGGTTTCCGACTCACGTCTCTCTCCTCGCATCGCCGCGATCGCCGAATCTGCAACGCTCAAGGTCGACGCCAAGGCCAAAGCCCTCAAGGCGGCTGGCCGGCCCGTCATCAGCTACGCCGCGGGCGAGCCCGACTTCACCACCCCGCAGCACGTCGTCGAGGCCGCGCTCGTCGCGGTCAGCGACCCGAAGAACCACCGGTACACGCCGGCGGCCGGCCTGCCGGAGCTTCGCGAAGCGATTGCCGAGAAGACGAAGCGAGACTCGGGCTGGGATGTGCCCGCCTCGCAGGTCATCGTCACGAACGGCGGCAAGCAGGCCGTCTACCAGGCGATCAACACGGTCGTCGGCGCGGGCGACGAGGTCCTCCTCCCCGCTCCCTACTGGACCACGTACCCCGAGGTCATCCAGCTCGCTGGCGGCACGACCGTTCCCGTCTTCGCGGGCGCCGACCAGGAGTACAAGGTCACGGTCGACCAACTCGAAGCCGCGCGCACGCCAGCCACGAAGGCGATGCTCTTCGTGTCCCCGTCGAACCCGACAGGTGCTGTCTACTCGGAAGACGAGACGCGCGCCATCGGCGAGTGGGCTGCAGAGCACGGCATCTGGGTCATCGCCGACGAGATCTACCAGAACCTGACCTACGACGGAGTCCGCGCGGTCTCGATCGTCGAGGCTGCCCCCGCGGTCGCCGACCGCACGATCCTTGTCAACGGCGTCGCGAAGTCGTTCGCGATGACCGGATGGCGCGTCGGGTGGATGGTGGGCCCCGTCGACGCCATCAAGGGCGCGGGCAACCTGCAGTCGCACCTGTCCAGCAACGTCAACAACATCGCGCAGCGCGCCGCGGTCGCGGCCCTCACGGGCCCCACCGAGCCAGTGGAGGAGATGCGCCTCGCCTTCGACCGTCGCCGCAAGACGATGGTGGAGGAGCTCAGCAAGGTCAACGGCTTCCGCGTCCCGACACCCGAGGGCGCCTTCTACGTGTACGCCGACGTGCAGCAGCTCATCGGCAAGGAGATCGAGGGGCGCACGATCACCTCATCGCTCGACCTCGCCGACCTCATCCTCGACGTCGCCGAAGTCGCGGTCGTCCCTGGCGAGGCGTTCGGCCCGTCCGGCTACCTGCGCCTCAGCTACGCGCTCGGCGACGAGGCTCTCCTCGAAGGCGTCCAGCGCCTGCAGAAGCTCTTCGCTGGCGTCGAGCTCTAGGCGGGGCGTCAGCGCACAGCAACGAGGCCGGCCCGGGCCTGCCAGCCAAGCCGGCGGGCCCGGGCCGGCCTCTTCGCCGTCGCCGAGGAGCAATGATCCACGGCCGCATCGACGCCGCGCTCGCCCCTACGGTGTCGTGAAGCTGATCTCGGCGACCTTCTGCGAGATGCGGGAATTCGGGTCGTCGAGCTCTCCGCCCCAGGCGTTCGCGAGAATCGTGATCTTCGTGCCCGTGGATGGCATGTAGCGGGTCGCCATCATGCCTTCGGAGCCGTCCGACCAGCGGAGTCGCTGCGCGAGCAGCTCGAGCTCGTACCCGCCTTGACCCTGGATCACGAGGGGAACAGGGTCGCCGACCGGCTCAGGTTTCGCAGTGAACTGCAGCGACGCAGAGTTCAGCTCCGATCGAGTCATGTCCTCGTCGCGATACTCGCTCTGGTGCAGGTTCTCCTGTGCGACCGAGAAGTACGCGCCGGACTGCGGGTCGCTGAGGATGTAGAGGTTCGGCTGCCGCTCGGAGATGTCCTGCTCCCATCCGCCGAGTGGCGGGTTGACGACGGTGATGCCGTTCGGGAAGACCACATCGGTGGTGATCGGGATGTACCCGGGGGCCGCTTCCTGGGGAGCGGCGGGCATGAGCGTGCTCGTCGGGATGGGCGTCGAGGCCGGGCCCTGCGGGTCGGCGCCGCCGACGGGGATCGTCGGGTCGCTCGGTGTGTTGAACGCAGCGAAGAGACCGATGACCAGGGCGATGATGGCGAGGCCGCTCACGCCGATGCCGACGAGGAGGCCGATGGGACGCTTGCGCTGCTTCTGGAGCTCGGGGTCTTCGCCGAGCTCTCGTCGCTTCACCTGTGGGGCCGCCTGCGGTTGGGGGATGTAGCGAGGCGGCGGCACGCCCGGTGGGAGATTCGGCGGCGGCCCCTGCACGAACGGCCTCTGGCCGGGTGCGCCCGGAGGTGGTGGGCCTTGGAGCTGCCCTGGATGCGACGCGTGGCCGGTCACGGGCGCTTGGCCGTGCGGTGCGTGCTGGCCAAAGTTCTGCGCCGGCGGGTACTGTCCCGGCGGCACCACCTGCCCGCCGGCGGGCGGCTGCTGGGGCTGCCGCCGCGGGTCCGGTCCGCCATGCTGACCTGGCGGTGGGGTGATGGGCGGTTGCGTCATGCCTGCGAGAGTACCGCCCGCGTCAGGCAGCTGCCTTGACGCGGGCGGCCCGCGGACGCCCCTGAAGGGTCAGTCGAAGATCCGCCGGATCAGGTTCGTGTCAGCGAGGTCGAGCAGCTCGTCCCCACGACCGGACAGCACGGTGCGGAGCGCGTAGAGGGTGAAGCCCTTCACCTGCTCGGCGGAGATGGTCGGCGGGATCGACAGCTCCTGCCTCGCGGTGACGACGTCGACGAGGGCCGGCCCGTCATGCGCGAATGCCTCGCGAAGCGCGCGCTCGAGATCGTTCGGGTTCTCCACACGCTGCCCGTGGATACCGATCGCCTTCGCGACCTCCGCGAAGTTCGGGTTCTCGAGGTCGGTGCCGTAGTTGACGAAGCCCGCGGCTTTCATCTCGACCTCGACGAAGTTGAGCGACGAGTTGTTGAACACGACGATCTTCACCGGGAGCTTGCTCTGCCGGAGCGTCAACAGCTCGCCGAGCAGCATCGCGAGGCCGCCGTCGCCCGCGAGCGCGACGACCTGCCGCTCCGGGAACGCTGACTGCGCGCCGATGGCCTGCGGCACGGCGTTGGCCATCGTGCCGTGGCTGAACGAGCCGATAAGTCTCCGCTGCCCGTTCATCTCGAGGTAGCGGGCTGCCCACACGACCGGCGAGCCCACATCCGGAATGAACACCGCATCCTGCGTCGCGAGCTCGCTCACGAGTCTGGCGACGTATTGCGGGTGGATGGGGGTGCGCCCGTGGTCGTTGTCGGCGAGCGAGTCCAGCTCCTTGCGGGCCTTTCGGTAGTGCTTCACGGACGCTTCGAGGTGCTTGCTGCTCTTGTTGCCCTCGAGCAGCGGGATGAGCGCGTCGAGCGTGTCTCCGACGTCGCCCACGAGGCCCAGATCGAGCGGTGTCCGCTTACCGAGTTGCTCGCCACGGATGTCGACCTGGATGATCTTCGCCTTCGAGGGGAAGAACTGCTGGTAGGGGAAGTCGGTCCCGAGCATGAGGAGCGCGTCGCAGTCCTCGATGGCACGGTAGCCGGACGAGAAGCCGAGCAGCCCGGTCATGCCCACGTCGTAGGGGTTCTCGTACTCGATGAACTCCTTGCCTCTGAGCGCGTGCACGATCGGCGCCTGGAGCGCCTCGGCTGCGGCGATGAGCTGCGGGTGCGCCCCCTGGGTGCCGGCGCCTCCGAGGATGGTCACCTTCTTGGCGGTGTTGAGGATCGCAGCGGCACGCGCGAGCTCGTCGTCGGTGGGGCGGACGACCGTCTTGGCGGGGAGGATGGGCGCCGACTTGCGCCGCCCGGCGCTCTCCTTGAGGAAGATCTCACCGGGGATCACCACGACCGCGACGCCCCGCTTCTCCACTGCGGCCCGCATGGCGATCTCGAGCACTCGGGGAAGCTGCTCGGGCACCCCGACCATCTCGCAGTACACGCTGCTCTCGCGGAACAGCTCCTGTGGGTGGGTCTCTTGGAAGTAGCCGCTACCGATCTCGGCTGACGGGATGTGCGCGGCGATCGCGAGGACCGGCACGCGGCTGCGGTTGGCGTCGTAGAGGCCGTTGATGAGGTGCAGGTTGCCTGGGCCGCAGCTGCCTGCGCAGACGGCCAGGTTGCCGGTCAGTGCGGCGTCGGCGGATGCGGCGAACGCGGCGGCCTCTTCGTGGCGCACGTGCGACCACTGGACGGCGCCGTTTCGGCGGATGGCGTCGGTGAAACCGTTGAGCGAGTCTCCGGGGAGGCCGTAGACGCGCTCGACACCGGCGTCGTGGAGGATATCGACGATCGTGTCAGCGACTGTAGTCATAGCGTGATCTTCCGCCTCGAATCGGGGAGCAGCTCCGGCAATGCCCAGGAAAGCTCGGAGCGCTCGTGCTAGATCGCGCATCGCCTCGATGTTCACGCCTGTACCGAGGCTGACTGCCTCCCCCGATCGGGGGAGGCGAATCCGCCGATCGGCGTCTGCCGGGCGCCGCCGGCGGGCTGTTCGATAGGAGCATGAGCACAGCACCAGCCATCGAGGTCACCGACCTCGTCAAACGCTACGGGGACCGCGACGTCGTCGACTCGCTCTCCTTAGAGGTCCGCCCCGGTGAGACCTTCGCCCTGCTCGGCCCGAACGGCGCGGGGAAGAGCACCACGATCGAGATACTCGAGGGCTTCCGCACGGCGACGTCAGGCAGCGCGCGGGTGCTCGGGCATGACCCTGCGCGTGGCGATGCCGAATGGCGCGGCCGCATCGGCGTCGTCAGCCAGTCGAGCGCCGACATCGAGCGGTACTCGGCACGCGAGGTGCTGCGGCACTTCGCGAGCCTCTACCGTGAGCCTCGAGCGGTCGACGAGACCATCGAGCGCTGCGGCATCGCTCCGTTCGCGGCTCAACGGGTCGGTCGCCTCTCCGGGGGCCAGAAGCGGCGCGTCGACGTCGCGCTCGGCATCATCGGCAACCCGGAGGTGCTGTTCCTCGACGAGCCGACGACCGGCTTCGACCCGAACGCGCGCCGCGAGTTCTGGGGGCTCATCCAGCAGCTGAAGGCCGAGGGCATGACGATGGTGCTCACCACGCACTACCTCGACGAAGCAGAGCACCTCGGCGATCGCGCCGGCATCATCGCCGCCGGGAAGCTCGTCGAGATCGGCGACATCACCACCATCGGCGGTCCGGCGTCCCGCACACCACGGGTGCGTTGGCAGGAAGCCGACGGGGCGTGGTGCGAGGAGAAGACGGATGCGCCCGCGCAGCTCGTGGCGAGCTTGGCCGACCGCGCCGGCGGGGAGCCCGCAGGGCTCACCGTCACCCGCCCCTCGCTCGAAGACGTGTACCTCGAGATCATCGGCGAGCATCCCACCCCATCGCTGGCCACCCCAGCGGACCCCCCTCACACAGCCCGCGCTGCCGCAGTCGTCGGAGGCACCCCATGACCCAGATCGCCGTTCCCACAGGCGCAGGCACCAAGCACCATCTTCCCGCCGCTTCGGGCGGGCCGACGAAGCCCAGGTCGACGATCGGCAACGGCCTACGACGCATCTCGTTCGAGCTGCGCGGCTACTTCCGCCAGACCGACCAGGTGTTCTTCGTTTTCCTGTTCCCCTTGGTGATGTTCGCCCTCTTCGCGTCGATCTTCGGCGGCGAGACGGTCGTAGACGACCCTCGCTTCGCCGACGTGACGATGTCGCAGTACTACCTCACGGGCATGCTCGCGATGGCGATCCTGCTCTCCGGCATGCAGTTCCTGGGCATCGACATTGCCACGGAGAAACACGAGGGCGGACTCGCCCGCCTCGGCGCCACCCCGCTCAGTCCCGTCTCGTTCTTCATCGGCAAGATCGGGCTCGTGCTCATCACCTGCACGCTTCAGTTGGCCCTCGTCCTCGGCCTCGCCGTGGCGGCCTTCGGCATCGAGCTGCCGGAGTCGCCGGAGCTGTGGCTGCGGTTCGGGTGGCTTTCGCTGCTCGGCATCCTCTGCTTCGCGTCCCTTGGCATCGCGATCTCGGCGATCCCCCGCTCCGCGCGGTCAGCATCCGCCATCGTGCTGCCGCTGGTGCTCGTGCCGCAGTTCCTGTCCGGCATCTACGTGCAGTTCAGCGTGCTGCCGGAGTGGATGCAACAGGTCGCGAATCTCTTCCCGCTCGCCGGGCTCGTGCGAGGGATGCGCAGCGTGTTCCTGCCGGATGACTTCGCGGCCGCGGAGGTGGGAGGCACGTGGGGCCTGGGGGTCGCCGCGATCACGCTCGGCGTCTGGACCGTCATCGGCCTCGTCGCGAGCCTGCTCACGTTCCGCTGGAGCCGCGGGCGGTCGTAGTGCGGCCCCGCACTCAAATGTCGGTGGGGCGCGAGAGGATCGCTGCAACGCGAGAGGATGGGGCGTGATGGACTTCCTGGTTCGAAACGGGCGCTGGTGGCACCTGCTCATCGTGGGCACGGCGCTTGCGAACGCGCTCATCGCGGGCTGGCTCGCCGCCACCGCTCCGACCAGCGGGGAGCGATTGCAGGCCCTGGTCGCGCTTGGCGCGCTGCTCCTGG
This sequence comes from Pseudoclavibacter helvolus, assembly GCF_049707175.1. Taxonomy (GTDB): domain Bacteria; phylum Actinomycetota; class Actinomycetes; order Actinomycetales; family Microbacteriaceae; genus Pseudoclavibacter; species Pseudoclavibacter helvolus_A. The sequence goes on from NZ_JBNAFM010000002.1 coordinate 187,027, forward strand.
TCCCAATCGTGTGGCTGCTCTTCGGGGTTCGGTCGCTCGCAGACCGGCGCCGCGGCGTGGCGCTCGTCGCAATCGTCACGACGCTCGTGGCGGTCGCGATCGTGCTCGTCCCGTGGACCGGCTTCGTTCAGACACTGGTGTACCCGCTCGTGTGGTGCGTGTTCCTGAGTCCGAAGCGCAGCATCCTCATCTCGATCGGCATCGCGTTCGGTATCGGTGCGCTGTCGGCGCTCTACAACGGGGTCGAGGCGATTCCCGACATCCTCCCGGGCCAACTCTTCAGCGTCGCCGCCACGTGCGGCATCGGACTGTCGATCTCCTACGCCTGGCGGGTCGCAGACGAACGCCGCGAGCTGCTCGAGCAGCTCACCGCCTCGCAGGAACACGTGCGCGAGCTCTCGCGCCTAAGCGGCGCATCGGTGGAGCGCGAACGCATCTCTCGAGACCTGCACGACACGCTCGCTCAGACGCTCGCGGGCCTCGCGATGCTGGCCGACCGGAGCGCGAAGGAGATCGGCCGCATGCGGGATGACGACGCGGCGGCCGAGCCTGAGGCGCAGGCGGCGCTGCTCGCGCAGGAGGAGCGCGCCGACCTCATCGCGACGCTCGCGCGAGATGCGCTCGCCGAGGCGCGCGGGCTGATTGCCGAGAACGCACCCGTGCGGTCGGCCGACCCGGCGGATGCCGCCGACCCCGCCGCGGTGACGTTCGCCGCCGCGCTCGGACGCCTCGTCGAACGGTTCCGTCGTGAGACTGGCGTGGGCGCCGAGTCGAGCATCGAAGTCGAACCGCGGTCGCTGACACGCGAGAGCGAAGTGGTGCTGCTTCGATGCGCGCAGGAGGCGCTCTCCAACGCCCGACGGCACGCTCACGCCTCGGAGGTGCGTCTCTCTGTGGGTACACACGGCGAGTGGGTCGTGCTTGAAGTCGAGGACAACGGGCTCGGGTTCGCGGTCGACGAGGCGTCGCCGGGCTTCGGCCTCGCGAGTCTGCGCGATCGGGCGAGCGCGATCGGCGGCGACGTGGACATCGCCAGCGAAGCCGGGCGTGGCACGATCGTGACCGTGAAGATTCCGGCGAAGGTGGGGAGCGAGGCATGATCCGCATCCTGGTCGCCGACGACCACCCCATCGTCCGTGCGGGCCTGGTCGGCATCTTCGACGACGAGCCCGACATTGAGGTCGCCGCGGAGGCTGCCGACGGGGCCGAGGCAATCGCACGCGCGATCGCGACGACTCCAGACGTCGCCGTCATGGATCTGCGGATGCCCGGCACCGACGGCGTCGAGGCGGCCCGGCGCATCCTGGAGGCCCTTCCAGAGACTCGGGTGCTGGTCGTCACGACCTACGACAGCGACGACGCGATCATCGGCGCCATCGAGGCGGGCGCGAGCGGCTACCTGCTCAAGACGGCGAGCAGTGCGGAGCTCGTCGAAGCCGTGCGCCGCGTGGCTGCCGGGGAGCTGGCCCTCGCGCCATCGGTCACCGCGAAGCTCGTCGCGCAGACCCGCGCGGCGGGCGCTGCCTCAACCGCGGCTGGGGGCGACGCGTCCGGCACGACGCATCCGCACCCCGGCGCGGGGCCCGCGACCCCCGCGCTGAGCGCACGCGAGCTGCAGGTGCTGCAGCTTGTGGCCGATGGACTGTCGAACCCCGAGATCGCGCTTCGGCTCCGCATCGGCGAGGCGACGGTGAAGACGCACCTCGGCAAGGTCTTCACGAAGCTTGAGGTCAACTCGCGCGTCCGCGCCGTCACGCGCGGCCTCGACCTGGGCCTCCTCTCGCGTAACTGATCACCGAGCCTCCAGACGCCAGCTCTAGGCTGGCAAGATGAAGTCCGCGCGCGCCCTCCCCCTGCTTGCTCTGCCTCTGCTCGCCGTCGCCGCACTCGGGTTGAGCGGATGCGCATCCGACACCCCTCCCACGAGCGTCGCGACGAACAACTACGGCGGACTACCGACGGGCCAACCCGACGACGCCCCGGTCGACATGGAGGGCCCGCTCGTGCAGTGGCTCGACGAGGGCACGTCGATCTCGGTGACCACGTGGGGCAGCTCCGGGTGTCCGGCGATCCTCACCGAGGTCAACGCGGTCGACGCGCAGACGCTCGACCTGCAGTATCTCGACGCCACCGCCTACCCAGACCAGATGTGCACCGCCGACTACGCACCGCACACGAGCGAGATTGACCTACCCGCGGACGTGACTGGAGCGCCGCTCACGGTCACCGTCAGCTTCGACGGCGAAGCACCACGCGCCACCGTCACCCTCGACTGAGCGCCCACCGAATGACCAGCGGCACCTGCGCGTCGTCCGCCGCGCAGGCAGGTTCGCCTCACTCGACAGCGATTGACCCGTCGAACCTCAGTCGCTACAGTCGAGCACAGTCCGAGAGCAGAGAGGAGCACCGATGATGCGTACGTTCACATTCAGCAACCAGCCGTTGGTGATGCTCCCCCTCGGCGGCCACATCTCCTGAGCTCCGTGTCGCGGGTGAAGTCTGTCCCCGCCCACCACGGCCACGCCGCGGCATAGCCGCCGCCGCATCCGTCGACTGCTCGGCAGTCACGTCGCTCACGCCGCGTTCCCGCGGCCCCGCTCCTCCGAGCGCCCCTTCTTGCATGCCTTCTGCTGGAGAGACACCTCTCATGAATCACGTCCTGACCACCCACTCGACCACCGATCCGAGCACCCTGCTCGTGACCATCACCCCAACGTCCACGTCCACCCCAACGGGGAAGCCGTCGCTGCTGCACCGCGTCGAGCTGCGCGTCGCGCTGTGGCTGCTGCTGCGCAGCGCGCGACGTCAAGCAGCGAACGTGGGGCACGCAGAACAGCACCGACGCCGCCACAACGACGCGGAACGCGCCCGCCGCGAGCAGGATGCACTCCGCGCGTGGTGCACACGCTGCATGCACCACTGACGCACAGCCGGTGACACCACCAGCTCCACCGAGACGGAAGCCCCGAAGCACCACTGGTGCTTCGGGGCTTCCGTCTCGGCCCTTCGAACTGGCCCTAGATTGTGAGCCCGACCAGCACCGGTTCGTTGACGAGCCGAACACCAAACTCAGCCTCGACCCGGGCGCGCACGTAGCGGGCGAGCTCGACGATCTGCTCGGCCGTCGCTCCCCCACGGTTCGTGATCGCAAGCGTGTGCTTCGACGAGATCGCCGCGTTCGAGCCGGGCAGCGAGAAGCCCTTCTTCACGCCGGCGTGGTCGATGAGCCACGCCGCGCTGAGCTTCGCGAGCGGCGCCCCGTCTTCGTCCGTGCCCGCGTCAAACTTCGGCATCTCGGGCAGTTCCGCCGCGAACGAGGAGCGGACGATTGGGTTCACGAAGAACGACCCCGACGAGACGGAATCCTGGTCGTGCGGGTTGAGCACCATGCCCTTCGATGCGCGAAGGCGGATGACGGCGTCGCGCACGACGTGCACGGGCATCCGCTCACCCAGTGGCACGCCGAGGGCGCGCGCGAGCTGGTCGTAACGCACCGGCTCGCTCTGCCCTTCCGGCATCTCGACGAGGTCGAGCTCGACGCGGGTCACGATACCGCGGAGCTCGCCCCGCTTGATCGCCGAGGTTCGGTAGCCGAGACCGAGGTCGGCAGCGCTGATCCAGCGCACGTCATCGAGGTCTGCGTCGTAGAACTCGATGCGCGCGAGCACATCGGACAACTCCTGCCCATACGCGCCGATGTTCTGCACGGGAGTTGCGCCGACCGAGCCAGGGATGCCCGCGAGCGCCTCGATGCCGCTCCAGTTGCGGGCGACCGCGTAGTCGACGAGTGCGCTCCACGACTCACCGGCGTCGATGCGCACACGTGCCTGACCGACCTTGTCGACGGGGCCATCGAGCTGGTGGATGCCCTTGGTGACGACGTGGAGCACGGGCTCATCGATGCGCTCGTCGGTCGCGATCGTGTTCGATCCGCCGCCGAGCACGAGCGGCTGCTCGAAGCCCGCGAACAGCTCTTCTGCTGCTGCAATGAGCTCGGTTCTGGTGGCCGGGGCGACAAGATTCGTCGCCTCGCCGCCAACCTGCGTGGTCGTGAGCTCGGAGAGCCTCGTCACGCGGTGGCCTCTGCCGGCAGGGTCGCGGGCGCGTCGCCCTGGAAGTCGGCGCGAACCTGCGACTTGGCAAGCACCGTCTGACCGCCGAAGGACACGACGAGGTCGATTCGCCCGACGCCGTCGTCGCCCGCGAGCTGGCCGATCTTCGCGACGATCGACACCTCGGCACCGCTCTGCGGGTCCACGACGACGGGGCGGGTGAAGCGCACCTGGTAGTCGACGACTCGGCCCGGGTCGCCGAGAGCGTCGACGACGGGCTGCAGCGCGACGCCCATGGTGAGCATCCCGTGCGCGAGCACGCCGGGCAGGCCGACAGCTTCGGCGACGTCGTCGCGGTAGTGGATGGGGTTGAAGTCGCCGGATGCGCCGGCGTAGCGCACGAGGTTGTCGCGGGTGAGCGTCACGGTGCGCTCGGCGATGACGGTACCGGTCTCGAGGCCCGTGAAGTCGGGGCGAGGGAGGACAGCTATGGCAGTCGTGTCGGTCATGCGGTTACTCGCTCTCATCTGGCGTTGCACGGACAACGAGGGTTGCCGACGCGGTCACGACCTGCTCGCCCGCCGCATCCGTCAGCACCGTCTCGGCGCTGATCATGGAGTTGCCGCCGAGCGACTTGACGCTTTTCACCTCGAGGGCAGCGCGCAGTTCGTCGCCGGCGACGATGGGGCGCACGTACGTGAACCGCTCGTCGCCGTGCACGATGTGCGACAGCTCGATCTGCGCCTCGGGATCGGAGAGCAGCAGCTGCAGCCCCGCGTCTTGCAGCACGGCGGGGAAGGTGGCTGGCGCGACGAGGTCGGCGTACCCGGCGGCCTGAGCCGCGGCGACGTCGAAGTGCGTCGGGTGCGAAGCCAGCACGGCCTTCGCGAACGAGCGGATGTGCTCTCGGCCCACGAGGTACGGCTCGGGGAGCTCGTACCGGCGGCCGGCAAGTTCAGGGTTCACAGACACGGCCGCCAGTCTACGGGGCGGCACCGACACGGCGACGATGTCTGCGTGCATCCACGGATGATCTCGTACTCGCGTGGGAACCCGGCGCAAACTCCGGAGCATCCGTGCCCGCGGTCTCGGGATGGAGGCCGAGCCGGGCCGAGCGGCGGGGAGGCGGCGCGAGGACCGCGCCGCGCCGCACGGCCGTGAGATCTTCCTCATGAACGGGTCATGAACGGTTTATGAACGGCGACCAAGGTCGATCTCATGCCGCAGCGACTGGCGCCGCGGCCTGAGGAGGTCGACGAAGATGACACAGGTTCCAGGGCGCATTTTGGTAGCCCCAAGCGGTTTCAAGGAGAGTCTCTCGGCGGAGCAGGTCGCCGATGCCATCGCATCCGGAGTTCGACGGGTACTGCCCGGCGCGGTCATCGACCGCGTGCCGGTGGTGGATGGAGGCGAGGGCTCAGCGAGGACGCTGGCTGCCGCGACTGGTGGTCGGCTCGTCGAGCGCACCGTGACCGGCCCGGTCGGTGAGCCGGTGACCGCGGTGCTCGCGATGCTCGGCGGCGACGCGACGGGCACGGCCGTCGTGGAGGTGGCGGAGGCCGCCGGGTTGCGACTCGTACCTCGCGGCCTGCGGGACCCGGGTGCGACCTCGACGCGTGGCGTGGGCCAGCTCATCCGCGCGGCACTGGATGAGGGTGCCAAGCGCATCCTCGTCGGCTGCGGCGACTCCGGCACCTGCGACGGGGGCGCGGGGGCGTTGCAGGCACTGGGAGCCCGCATCACCGACTCCGACGGTGCCGAGATCGGAGCCGGCGGCAACGCTCTCGCGGATGTTGCGGCGCTCGATCTCTCCGGTCTCGACGGAAGACTCTCGGGGGTCGACGTCTTTGTCGCCTGCAACCCGCACAACCTGCTCACGGGTGCCCGCGGTGTGGCCCGCATCTTCGGTCCCCAGAAGGGCGCAACCCCCGAGCAGGTCGACACCCTCGACGCGGCGCTCGAACGATGGGCGGCCGTGCTGAGCCGCGACGGCGTGCAGCCGAAGTCGTACGACTTTGCCACCGGCAGCTGCACTGGCGCCTCCGGCGGGCTCGGCGCCGGCCTCGCGGGCGGCATCGGCGCGCGCCTCATGCCCCGTTTCGAGGTGATGCTCGATCACGTCGATCTGGATGCCCTCGTCCGACAGGCAGACCTCGTGATCACCGCTGAGGGGTCGATCGACGAGCAGACACCCCACGGCAAGGTGCCCGCCGAGGTCGCGCGGCGCGCGAAGGAGCAGGGCAAGCCGGTGTTTGCACTCGCCGGGACCATCGGCCACCACGCGAGGGACGTGCACGACATCGGCATCGACGCGATCGTCTCGATCGTGCCGCTCCCGCTGACCCTCGAGGAGTCGATCGCCCGCTCACCACAGCTGCTCACCGACGCCGCCGAGCGCTCGATGCGCCTCATGATGATCGGCTGCCAGCTCGGTCAGGTCGAACACCACGAGCCGGTGCCCCTGCTGCGGAGCGTGTCGTGAGCACGCGCATCGCGGCCGAGCCAGCGGAGAAGCCGTCGGTCGCGAACCGGGTGTCGGCCCGCGCGCTGCGAGGCCTCCCGGGCCGCACGCGCTGTGCGATGGTGCTCCTCGCGGCGCTCGCCGCCCTCGCCTGCATCCCGGGTGATCTCCCCGCGGACGCCCGGCTTGCCCTGTTCGCGTTCGCCGCCGCCACGGTGCTGTGGACGCTGACCGACCTGGAGCCCGGCTACGTCGCCCTCGGCGCCGGCCTGCTGGCGTGCATCCCGACCGGACGTCAGGAGGAGTTCTTCGCGGCCCTCGGCAACGACGTCGTGTGGCTCATCGTGGGCGCGTTCATCATCGGCGGTGCCACGGCAGGCTCGGGGCTCGCCGCTCGGCTGACGAGCGCGATCATCGGGCGGGCGAGGTCGGTGCGTGGCCTTCTATGGCTCGTGACGGCCGCCGTCGTTCCTCTCTCCTTCCTCGTCCCGTCGACCTCTGGCCGCGCGGCAGTGCTGCTGCCCGTCTACCGTTCCCTGGCGGAACGGCTCGGCGACCCGCGCGTCTCGAAGGCGCTGGCACTGCTCATGCCGACCGTGGTGCTCGTTTCGACGACGGCAACACTGGTGGGGGCGACCTCGCACCTGGTCGCGGTCGACCTGCTCAGGCAGGCGACCGGCGACACCATCTCGTACGCGCAGTGGGCGCTGTGGGGTGCACCGTTCGGGATCGCCGCCAGCGTCGTGGTGTGTGTGGCCGTGCAAGCAATGTTCCTCCGCCGGGAGGAGCGACGTCGGCCGATCGTCCAGGCGGTGCCGCCCGCAGACGGCGCCCGTTCCCGGCTCACGCGCCCGGAGCGCACGGTGGCGCTTGTCGTGGGGCTGGCCCTCGTCGGCTGGCTGACCGAACCGGTGCACGGGTTCGGCATCGCGACGGTCACCATCATCGCCGCGGTCGTCCTGTGCGCGCCCGGCATTGGCGTGATGCGTTGGAAGGAGGGCGTGGCCTCCGTGTCGTGGCCGCTTGTGCTGTTCGTGGCCGGCGCCCTCGCCCTCGGCGGCGCGCTCGTCGAGACGGGTGCCGGCGACTGGATCGTCTCGAGCCTCTTCTCGCTCAGCGGCATCGACGCGCTCACGTCGACCCTCGCCCTGGTGAGCATCATCGCCGTGCTCTCAGTGACGGCGCACCTCTACGTCACCTCGCACACGGTCAGGGCGATCGCGCTCATTCCGCCGTTCCTGGCGTTGGCGGCGACCACCGACCTGTCGCCGGTCGCGCTCGTGTTCATCGTGAGCATCGGCCTCGACTACTGCCTGACGCTGCCTGTCAGCTCGAAGGCACTGCTCGTGTTCACGGATGCGGATGGCCGTGGCGAGGGCCTCGCACCGCGCGATCTGCTGCGGCTGTCGCTGGTGCTGCTCCCCGCCTACCTGGTGCTGATGGTCGTGACCTACGAGCTGTGGTGGAAGCACACGGGCCTGGCCCTCTAGGCCCGGCCCGTTCATCCATCCTGCGCCAGGAGGCGCGGCTGTCGGGTCAGACTGCGACGAGGCGCGGCTGCGAGGGTGCAGACACCGATGCGGTGACACCCGACCCTGTCGCACGGGCCTCGGCGGCGTTTGAGAAGAGCGCGCGCTGCGTGAAGTCGAGCGAGGCGAGGTCGACACGCGAGATGGTGTCCTCGGGAACCGAGGTCCAGCCTGCCGTGTCGATGCCGGTCGACGAGAAAACCGTGGTGCCGTCGGCGGCGCGGAGCATGCTCAGCCGGTAGTACTCGTCGGTGTGCCCGTTGGGCAGGGTGGATGCGTCGATGCCGTAGCGCGCGAACGTCTCCTCGGTGACGTGGGCGGTGCTTGAGGCGTGGACGACGACGAGCTCATCGCCGGAGAGGATGGTGGCGTTGAGGCTCGATTCGGGGAACTCGCCGCGCAGTACGCGCACGGCAGCGGCCGCCGCGTCTTCGAGGGCGAGCCCGTCGCGGACATTCTGTCGGACGAGGCCGAAGTAAAGCTCGCTGTCGGTGTCGCCCGCGACGGTCGCGCGGATCTCGGGGCGAAGGAGGTCGTCGAAGCGCCATGTTGGGACGATGGAGCCGTTGTGGGCGAAGGCCAGTCCGTCAGCAACGAACGGGTGCGTGTTGACTTTGGTTCGCTTGAAGTCGTCGGTGGCGAGGCGCAGGTGCACGATGCGCGCGTTCGAGGGCGCATCCGCGAGCAGGGTCGAGAGCAGCGGGTCGTTCTGGCCTGGTGTTGAGATGCGAAGTGACTCGATCTCGCGCTCGGTCTCGCCGAAGCCGGCGGCGAGCCACGCGGTGCCCCAGCCATCGTTGTGCACGCTGGTCATGCGCTGGAAGGCGTCGCTGTTCATGTCTCCGATCACCTTCGTGACGGTGGTGTCACGTGGGGCTGCGTAGGCAAGCAGACGGCACATGTGCGAACTCCTTCCAGTGTTGTCGAGCGGCTGTTGTGAGTTGTTCGGAGCCGAGAGGCTCACGAGCATCTGACCATCCTGTGACAGTGGCGTCGCCCGGTCCACCTTCGCGACGCTGTGTGACGGACGATTTCGGTGGCCTACGGCGCGCGGTATCGCGGTGCCTGTCCACTACGAGTGCAATTTCGGGCAGATTCGAGCTCAAACCGTCCGAATGGGCCGACATTGCACTTTCATTGGTCAGGGCTCGGCTCGCTCAGCCCTCGCGAACGCGCGGCGCAGGGCGCTCGCCTTAAGCTCGACCTCGAGGGTCTCCGCCTCTGGGTCGCTGGCGAGCACGATCGCGCCGCCCGCCCCGATCGACCAGCCCCGCGCATCCCGCACGGCCGTGCGGATGACGATACTCAGCTCGGTCGAGCCGTCGGCGCCGAGCATGCCGAGGGCACCCGAGTAGACGCCGCGGTCGCGGCCCTCGATGTCGCGCAGCAGCTCGACGCTGCGCAGCTTCGGCGCGCCGGTCATGGAACCGCCGGGGAACAGCGCGCGTACGACGTCGAGGGGCGCGACGCCCGGTGCCGACCCGCGCACCGTGGTCACGAGCTGATGCACGGTCGCGTACGACTCGACGGCCATGAGGCTGGGCACGTGCACGGACCCCGGCGCGCAGACCCTGCCGAGGTCGTTGCGCAGCAGGTCGACGATCATGAGGTTCTCGGCGAACACCTTCGGGTCATTCGCGAGCTCGCGCGCGGCGGAGGCGTCGAGGAGCGGGTCGGATGCGCGCGCCGCGGTGCCCTTGATGGGCTTCGTCTCATAGTCCCCGGCGGGGGTGCCGCGCAGGAATCGCTCGGGCGATGCGCTGACGACCGCGCCCCCGTCGAACTCGAGCAGTGCCGCGTAGGGCGCGGGGTCGGTGGCGCGGAGTTCGAGGAACAGCGCCAGGGCGTCTGGGTCGGCGTCTGGCCTGAACTCGTTCGTGAGGCACAGCTCGTAGGAGTCGCCAGCGAGGAGCCGCTCGCGGCACTGCGCGATGTCGGCGGCGTACTGCTCGCGTGACGTGTGCCAGGTGCCGTCGACGAGGCCGGATGCGCGGCTCGTGTCGGGCCGACCACCACGAGGGGTGCGCGCGTCGCCGCTCAGGGCGTCGCGGACCTCGGCCGCAAAGCCGTCGGCGGCCGCTTCCGCGAGCGCGGAGTCTGAGGCGGTCACGGCGACGGTGACCGCCCCGGTCGCCCGATCGACGAGCACGAACCGCCTCGGGTCGAGCCACCAGGCGTCGGGCAGCGTGCGCTCGCCGCCGGTGGCGGCGTGCGTCGGCGGCTCGACGCCGAGCATCCGCACCCCGAGTTCGTAGCCGAAGTAGCCGAGCAACCCGCCCCGGAACGCGAGCCCCTCGCCGCCCACCGGGCACATCCCTTCGACCGCCCGGCGCACGGCCTCGAAGCTGTCGTCACCGAACAGCCGTAGCACTCGGGCTGGCTCGCTGGTCGAGTGCCCGTCGGAGACAGGCGCGTCGTCGGCGAGAATGCTCCACTGTGCTTGCCTGCCTGTCTCGTCCGGCACGTCAACCCAGACGCTCGCGGCAGCCTGCCGGAGCAGGTCGCGATAGATGCGCGTCGCCGCGGACTCGGCGGCCACGCGCCCGTCGGCCTGCGGGCCGCACACGTCGCGGCTCGCGACGAAGAAAGCCGCGGCGTCGGCAACTGGCGACGCTGCGGGCACCTCGCCGAGGCGCTGGGTTCTCGGCCCCGCGCCGGCGCGACCCTCCGAGCCCCCTGCATCCGCCGCATCCACCGCCGCCACGAAGTTCGCAACGACCTGCCGCCCGTGCTCGCTCGCGATCGATTCCGGGTGGAACTGCACGCCCCACGCGGGCCGCCCCTCGACCTCGAGTCCCTGCACGACCCCGTCTTCGCTGCGCGCGGTGACGCGGAGGCCGGCGGGCAGCGGTTCCCGAACGGCGAGCGAGTGGTAGCGAGTGACCAGGGTGCCATGCGGGATTCCGGCGAAGGGGCCGGTGCCGTCGTGCTCGAGCGGGGAGCGCCAGCCGTGTTTCGCCTCGGGCGCGGCACCGACCTCACCCCCGAAGTGGAGGGCGATGCCCTGGTGCCCGAGGCAGACCCCGAGGACGGGAATGGTCGAGGCTGGCGCGAGTGCCGCATCCAGCACCCTGGCCGAGCCGCCGAAGTCGACCGGGTTGGCCGGATGCCCGGGGCCGGGTGAGACGACGATCCCCGCGACGAGGCCGGCGGAGATCCAGCTGAGGCAGCCGTCGATCGCGCCAGGGTCGCCGGCGTCGACGACCCGCACCTCGTGTGTGCTGAGCTCGAGCAGCAGCTGCACGAGGTTGTAGGTGTAGGAGTCCCGGTTGTCGACGACGACGATCACGCGGGACGCCCGTCCGGCGACGGCCCGTCGAGCAGCGGCACCGCGCTCGCGGCTTCAAGGCGCGGCCGCCACCGGCGCACGCGCGCCACGTCGAGGCCGAGGCGCGTGCCGTTGAGCATCGACACGGGGCTGATGCCGTGGAGCGTGTTGAGATACCAGAGCTCGTCCCAACCACGGTCGGCGGATGCGGCGAGCGGGTCGGCGAGCAGCTCGCCTTCGACTCGCGGCACCCCGGCCGTGGCGAGCAGCTGCTCGAGCACACCGAGCGTTGTGCCTGGCACACGACGCCCCGTGGGTGGGATGACGAGGGTCTCGCCGAGCCAACCCACCACTGATCCATGTGCCGCCTCGGTGATTGAGCCGCGTTCATCGACGAGGAGCGCATCCGCCGCGCCTTCCTCGTGTGCGCTCATGCGGAGCGTCGCGAGGTAGGGGAAGTCCGGCCCCTTGAGCGTGGGCCAACGGCGTTCATCGAGGCGCGTCACGAGCTTGGTCAGGGGCCTCGCTTCGGGGGCGGGCCGCACGGTGAGCTCGACGAGCACTCGGTCGCCGTCGAGGTGGGCGGAGAGTCGCGGGAACCACTCGTCGGCGAGCGGCATGCTCTCGGACACGTCGGCCCAGATGCGCGACCAGTCGGCGTCGACGGGGTTGGTACCTGCTGAGTTGCCGGCCCAGGCGAGCGGATGCGCGGCAACCGCTTCACCGAACAGCGCTGTGACAGAGCGCTCGAAGCGCTCCCGGTGGGCGGCGTAGGCGACGACTCGGCCAGACTCGACGCGCCACGACTCGACGACGCTCACGGCTGCATTCGAGTTGTCCGCGGCATCCTCGTCGCGTCCACCTGCATCTAGACCCTGCATCGCCCCATTCTGCCCCAGGTGCCATGCGGGGCATCACTACGGTAGTGCCTCGGCCGCGACGCGTGCACGCGTTTCGTCCGATCGCTCCTCCCCGCTACCCGGGTGGCGGAGAATGCTGGCATGAGCACCCCAAGCACACCAAACACCCCAACGAGCGTCGTCTTCGTCTGCAAGAAGAACGGCGGCAAGTCGCAGCTGGCCGCCGCCCTCCTTCGAGCGATCGGCGATGAGTCGATTTCCGTGACCTCTGCGGGGACGTCGCCGGGTGGCTCGCTCAACGCCGAGTCGGTGGAGTCGCTCGCCGAGCTCGGCATCGACGTGGGCGACGAGCACCCGAAGCCGCTCACGCAGGCGATGCTCGACGCCGCCGACCTCGTAGTGCTGCTCGGCGACGAGGCGCAGCTGCCGGAGGGCGTCACTGCGCCTGTCGAGCAGTGGATCACCGACGAGCCGTCAACGCGGGGCATCGTCGGCATGGAGCGGATGCGGCTCGTGCGCGACGACATCCGCGCCCGCGTCGCGGAGCTGCACTCGCGGCTCCGCGACGCGTGACGGACGGGCCGCCGCGGACGGTTCAGGCGAGCCGTGCTTTCGGATCCCTCCAGCTCCTAGAGAATTCTCGTCGAAAAGGAGGATTCGACACCCCTGATTCGGGTTCGCATGACTAGCACATGGAGTTCTAACGGAGCGAAACCGCTCCCGACCGGATTGAAGCTCGGTTTACCCCATTTGAGACCGGAGAATCGAGGTAAATTACTCGCGTGCAAAGGATCAAAAGAGACAGGACACCCAAGGCGCCTCTCCTCCAGAACGCCAAGCATCTGGCAAGAGTCAACTGGTTTCTCAGCGAACAAGCCGGAACGCACCCGGTTTCAGATCAAGACGAAACTCGCATTGCGCATCTTGCTTGGCACACTCGAGAATTAGATCTATCCTTCGTCGGTCTATCACTTGGAACTGGCACTCTCACCCTTCCTATAGCCGTCATGACGATCACAGACGCCCCCCTTGTCCTCGTCCTTGCATTTGTCGCCCTTGCAATCCTCTTGGTGGCAACCGGCGTAGGTGTGGCGCGAGACTCGTGTACAGCCACGGCTGCGTGCGCCGTAATGGAGCATCGCCGGACGACTGTCTCTGTATCTACTTATCACGACCAGAGACTAGAGAAACTCCTGACCGACGCTTCAAAATCAACACGCATGCAATCGGTCGTGATGGTCACAGTCGGTATTGCTTTTCTGGCAAAAGCGGCGAGTCGACGGCACCGTTAGGTTTTCGGATCACCGACGAGCCGTCAACGCGGGGCATCGTCGGCATGGAGCGGATGCGGCTCGTGCGCGACGACATCCGCGCCCGCGTCGCGGAGCTGCACTCGCGGCTCCGCGACGCGTGACGGACGGGCCGCCCGTTCCCCGATCAGCCGACTGCAGCGGCGTCGCCCGAGAAGCTCGCGAGCCTCGCCACGCGCCTGGCGAGGATGTCGGTCTCCACGTTCACCCGGTTGCCCACGGCAAGCGCTCCGAGCGTCGTCCCGCTGAGCGTCTCAGGGATGAGCGACACCTCGAACCAGTTGCGGTCGCCCGCCGTGGCACCTGGCCCGTCCGCGCCGACGGCGCTGACCGTGAGCGAGACGCCGTCCACTGCCACCGAGCCCTTGTCGACGAGCAGCCTGGCGTGCGCTGGGTCGACGGCGAAGCGGATGCGACGCCACGCGTCGAACCGTTCAACCTCGAGCACCTCGCTGGTCGTGTCGACGTGCCCCTGCACGATGTGCCCGCCGAGCCGGTCGCCGACGCGCATGGCGCGCTCGAGGTTCACGGCGTCGCCTTCCGACCGGTCCCCGAGGGCGGAGGCGCGCAGCGTCTCCCCCATGACGTCGGCCGTAAAGCTGTCGCCGTGCAGCTTGGCGACGGTGAGGCACACGCCGTCGACGCAGATGGAATCGCCGACCCGGGCGTCGCTCACGCTCAGGGGGCCTCGGACCGTAAGCCGCGGATCCGAGTCATGCCTGACGATGCCAGTGATCTGCCCGAGCTCCTCGATAATGCCCGTGAACACGGTCACGCACCTCCCTGCTGAGATGGGCTCGTCTGCTGGGACGGACTCGTCTGCTGGGACGGACTCGTCTGCTGGGACGGGAAGGCGAAGTCGCGGAGGGCCGAGGCCGTGGCGATCGAGGCGAGCGCCGCATCCGCCCCCTTGTCCTCGAAGCTGCCAGGCAGCCCGATGCGCGCTTGCACCTGCTCCTCGGTGTCGCAGGTGAGCACGCCGAAGCCGATGGGGATGCCCGTACGGACGGCGACGTCGGTGAGCCCGTGTGTCGCGGCCGAGCACACGTACTCGAAGTGCGGGGTGCCGCCGCGGATGACGACGCCGAGGGCGACGATCGCGTCGGGCTTGCTCACCGCGATCCGGCTCGCGGCGACGGGCAGCTCGAACGAGCCCGGAACCCGCACGAGCTCGACGTCGGTGACGCCCGACGATGCGAGCGCCCGGTTGGCACCGTCGACCAGCGCCGCCATCGCGGTCTCGTGCCACCGCGCCGCGACGATCACGACCCGCATTCCGGTGCCGTCTGCCTGCACCGCTGGTGCTCCCTGTCCGCTCATCGTCGTGCCCTTCTCGTCAGCGCCTCAGCGGCGCGCGTGCTGGTGTTGTTGTGGTTCTTCAGCGGTGCGTCGGCCGCCGGGAAGCCGGGGAACTGCCGTCGGAACTCGACGATGTCGTCGACGTGCAGCAGCGCGAGGCCGGTGTCGTCCGCGAGCTCAGTGGCCTCGCCGAACGAGAGCATCTCGCCGTTGTCGCGGACCAGCTCGGCGATCACGCCAACCTCGCCGGTACCAGCGAGGCGCATGAGGTCGACAGCCGCCTCGGTATGCCCTGGCCGCTCGAGCACGCCGCCGTCGACGGCGCGCAGCGGCAGCACGTGCCCGGGGCGGATCAGGTCGCGCGGGGATCCGTCGGCGGCCGCGAGCGCCCGCACGGTCGTCGCTCGATCGCTCGCCGAGATCCCCGTGGTGACGCCAATGGCCGCGTCGACGGTGACCGTGTAGGCGGTGCCGCGGGCGTCCTCGCTGCGTTCGACCATGATGGGCAGCTCGAGATGGTCCGCGAGCCTGGCGGGCAGAGGCGCACACAGGAGCCCAGATGAGTGCCGAATGACCCAGCCGATCCACTCGGGCGTTGCCCTGTTCGCGGCGAGGATCGCATCGACCTCGTTCTCGCGCGAAGAGGCATCGGCGACCAGCACGGGTCGTCCGGCGCGCAGGGCCTCGAGCGCGTGGAACAGCGCGGCGCTCATGCCGCCACCCCGAACGTCGCGGCTGCGGCCGGCTGCTCTGCAGCGCCAGGTCCGCGAACGAGGCGGATGAACGTGTCCTGACCGAGCGGATGCACGGCCTGGGTCACCCAGCGGCGTGCGTCGCGCAGGCTCCCGATGTCGAGTGAGGAGACCGAGTTTGCGCCGTCTCCCAGCAGGATGGGTGCGAGGTAGGCGTCGATCTCGTCGACGAGTCCCGCGCGTAGGAAGGCCGCCGAGATGGACGGGCCGCCCTCGACGATCAGGTGGCGGACGCCGCGGTCCGCCAGTGCGTCAATGGCACGGGCAGGGTCTCGGGTTTCGAGGTGCACGAACAGCTCAGGTGTTGCCCGAACGGCGGCGCCGGCGGCGACCTCCCGCAGGCCCATGACCGCGCGGAGCGGCTGCGCGCCGAGGTCGGCGGCGGGTCCACGGACGGAGAGCGACGGATCGTCCGCCCGCTGCGTGCCCGTCCCGACGAGGATCGCGCAGGCCTCGCTGCGCCGTCCGTGCGCGTGCGCCCTGGCCTGCTCCGACGTGATCCACTGGCTCGACCCGTCCGCGGCGGCGACCTTGCCGTCGAGCGTGGACGCGAGCTTGAGCGTCACGAACGGCCGTCGCTCCGTGACGTTGGTGAGCCAGACACGCACGAGACCCTCGCCCGCAGCGGCGAGCACGCCTTCGACCACGCGCACGCCAGCGGCGCGCAGCCGCGCCGCTCCCCCGGATGCGACCGGGTTCGGGTCGGCGACCGCGAACACGACCTCCGCCACGCCCGCCGCGAGCAGCGCGTCGGCGCAGGAGGGTGTCCTGCCGGTGTGGGCGCACGGTTCGAGGGTGACGACGGCCGTCGCGCCCCGCGCATCCTCGCCTGATGCACGCGCATCGGCGAGCGCGGCCGCCTCGGCGTGCGGAGTTCCTGCGCCGCGGTGGAACCCGCGACCGAGGATGCGGCGGGGCCCACCACCCGCAGCGGGCGGCGCGAGGAGCACGCAGCCGACCCGTGGGTTGGGGTCTCGGGCAGGCCCTTCGGCCGCGAGGGAAAGCGCCACTTGCATGGCGGCGTCGACAGTGTCGACGCGGTTGGGGTGTTGGATCGGCATCGCCGGTGACCTCCGCGTATCGCGTGCCACGGGGCCATGTCCCGGTGCCGGCGCAGCCGGGGATTCCGGCAGCCGACGCCAACGGAAGCCCTCGTCGAAACGAGCGCCTCCCATGCACCTACCATCCGGACTTTCACCGTCGGTCCTGGAATTTCACCAAGTCAACCGCTCGCGGACGAGCGGGTCGCGGACTCTCACCGCCGGTTCGGACTTTCACCGACCCCGGAGCATGTTGCACGGCGAGCCTAAACGAGCGCCCTGCGCGATGACAGAGTGTGACGCCGCAGAACGCTGCCGCTCGGGGCGACCGGTGAGGTCGGGCCTACGCGACGACCTCCCGCAGCCCGATCGCGAGGTGCACATCCTGCCGCTGCCCGCCGGAGTGCACCAGACCAACACCATCAGCGTCGACCGTCAGCTGCGTGCGGTGACTGCGGAGCGCGGCGACAACCGCCGCCCGATGCCGCTCGAGCTCGTACCATTCGAGGTCGCCGATCTCGGCCGCGAGATCGCGCTCACTCTGCTCGACGAGCTCCGCGAAGCGCACGCCGGCGCCCCGCGCCGCAGCGAGGCTCGCTTCGCGCGCCCGAACGTGATCGGGGTGCCCGTACCCGCCCGTCGCGTCGTAGCTGATGACCAGGTCTGGGCCGTCGTGCGCGATGACGGCGGCGAGGTCGCCGATGACCTCCTCGACCGGTGCGACGCTCAGCGCGCGCAGGTTGGTCTCATCGGCGGGCCCCGCAAGCCCCGGCCGCAGCCAGCGCATCCCGGAGTCGCGGTACTCGCGCGGCTCGAGGCCCTCCGCCCGGGCCGGCGCGGTTCCGAGCCAGCGGTGCTCATCGATGCCGAGCGCATCCAGCGAACCGCGCAGCTCGCGCTCGCGCACTGCCGCAAGCTCCGCGACGGACGTGTCGGCGGCGAGCACGCCCTCGACGATCTCGCCGAGCTCGCCGCGCGTGCAGGTCACCAGGGTGACGCGAGCGCCGCGCTCGTGCAGCTCGCGGAGCAGGGCTCCGCCGGCCAGGGCTTCGTCGTCTGGATGCGCATGCACGACAAGTGCGTGGCGCACCGAGTCGAGCAGACTCGACCTCGCCTCAGGCACGAGCCGAGCCCGCTTCCCGCTCGGCGAGGAGCTCGCGGAACACGGCCAGCAGCCCCTCAGCGCTGAGGTCCCACGAGTGGGCCAGCGCGTGCTCGCGGGCGGCGGCGCTCATGCGCTCAGCGAGTGCGGGATCGCGCAGGATGCTCGCGATGGCCGCGGCCCAGTCGGCCGGTTCGCGAGACTCGAGCAGCGTGCCGGTGACGCCGTCGACGACGGCCTCGCGCAGCCCGCCTGCCGCGGCGGCGACGACGGGCACGCCGGACGCCGCCGCCTCGAGCGCGACCAGGCCGTACGTCTCGGAGTGCGAAGGAATCAACACCACGTCGACGGCCCGAAGCTGCGCCGCGAGAGCGTGCCTGCTGAGCGAGCCGATGTACTGCACGTGCCCGCCGAGCCCGTGCAGATCGACCGCGGCGTGCAGCTTCGCCTCGTAGTCGCGTCCGTCTTGGTCCGGCGGGGCCGCGCCCACGAGCACGTAGTCGGGGCGGACGTCGTCGTGGATGTCGGCGATCGCGTCGAGTGCCAGGTCGAAGCCCTTGAGCGGATGCAGGCGCCCGGCCGACAGGGCGCGCTTGGGTCGCGGCTCGCGTGCGGCTGGCTCGGCCCGCGCGTCCCAGGCCGGGAAGAACAGGTCGGCATCGACGCCCGGGGGCACGATGTGCGTGATCTCGGGGTTGCCGCCGAGTCGCGAGAGGACCGTCTCCCGCTCGGCCTTGCTCACGACGACGATCGCGTCGACGGACTTCGCGAGCATCGCCTCGCCCGCAAGACGACCAGGCGACTCGGCGCGTTCCCCGTCGGCGAGCGGCGTCGAGCTGTCGGCAGCGATGGAGTGGAAGCTCTGCACGAGGGGAATCCCCAGCTCGCGCGCGACCGGGAGCGCGGCGACGCCGGAGAACCAGTGCTGCGCGTGCAGCACGTCGACGGACAGTTCGCTCAGAAGTCGCGCGAGCGCATCCCGGAACTCATCGATAACGTATTCGTGCTCGCCCTTCGCGATGAGCCGAGCGGGGCCCGCGTCAAGGTTGTGGAGCCGCAGGTTCTCGCCGAGCGACGCGGTGGGGGGCGAATCGGGGTCACTGCGCCTCGTGACGAGTTCGACCTGATGTCCGCGGGCGGCGAGCGCCTGGGCCTGTGCCAGTACGACGACGTTCATGCCGCCCGCGTCCTTCGTGCCCGGCTCGTCGAGGGGGGAGGTGTGGAGCACGACAAACGCGATGCGGAGGGGGCGCTCATCGGGGAGGACGTCAGGCATGCCTCTGACCGTAGAGCTAGCGGCCGCAGTTCGCCATTCGGGATGCGCCGGGTTACGTGTCGTCGTCGCCACCATGCGACGTCCAGATGCGCCTCTGTAGCCTTCCACCTCATGAGCCGCCCACTCCCCTTCGACGTCGCTCCCTGGAGCCTCGGCCTTTCCGACCTCGATGTCGACGACGATCAGCTCGCGCACCTCGAATCGGTGTTCGCGCTGTCGAACGGGCACATTGGCTGGCGAGCGAACTTGGACGAAGGCGAACCGCACGCGGTGCTCGGCACCTACGTCAACGGGGTCTTCGAGGACCACCCGATGCCGTACGCCGAGGACGGGTACGGCTACCCGGAGACGGGGCAGAGCGTCGTGAACGTGCAGAACGGCCAGGTGCTTCGCCTCTTCGTGGACGACGAGCCGCTGGACCTCCGTCGTGGCACGGTCATCTGCCACGAGCAGCGCCTCGATTTCCGGGCGGGGACGCTGCGACGCGACGTGGAGTGGACGTCGCCCGCGGGACGCACGGTGAAGATCACGAGCATCCGCTTGGTCTCGCTCACTCACCGCTCAATCGCGGCCGTGCGATACGAGGTTCAGGCCGTCGGCGGTGCGATGCACGTGAGCGTGCAGTCGGAGATTGTGGCGAACGAGCACATGCCGGATGTGCATCCCGACGAGAGGGTCAACGATCAGCTCGACGAGCCCTTCGAGGGGCTCGGCCATCACGCGCTCGGCAACGCCGCGACGCTCGTGCATCGCACGCTTCGCAGCGGCATCAGCATTGCCGTGACCATGGACAACGTCGTGACGGGCACGGGAGTCGAAACCCCGAGCGTCGAGACGGAGACCTCGCAGGACCTCGCTCGCACGACAGTGAGCGTGCGCCTGGCCGACGGTGAAGCCGTGGCGGTCACAAAGTACGTCGGCCACGAGTTCTCCTCATCTCTGTCACCGGAAGCGCTGCGGGACCGGGCGGAAGGGGCCGTCGACGACGCCCGCCGCGCCGGCTGGGAGCAGGTGCTCGCCGACCAGCGCGCCCACCTCGACGACTTCTGGGCGTGCGCAGATGTCGAGATCGACGGGTCTCCTCGTCTGCAGCAAGCCGCGCGCTTCGCGCTCTTCCACGTCTATCAGTCGGCGGCGAGGCTCGAGGTGCGCTCCGTGCCGGGCAAGGGGCTCACGGGCGCTGGGTACCAGGGGCACACGTTCTGGGACTTCGAGGGGTACGTGCTCCCGGTGCTCTCGGCGACCGCGCCGGCCGCCGCCGAGCAGGCACTGCGCTGGCGGCACTCGACCTTGGACTACGCGCGCGAACGCGCGAAGCAGCTGAGCCTCGAGGGAGCAGCCTTCGCGTGGCGCACCATCGACGGGCGCGAGAGCTCCGGGTATTGGCCGGCGAGCACCGCCGCCTTCCACGTCAATGCCGACATCGCGGCCGCCATGGTGCACCACATCCGCACCACCGGCGACGAGCGTTTCGAACGCGAGGTCGCCGTGGACGTCCTCGTGGAGACGGCCCGCCTGTGGTGTTCGCTCGGACGCTGGGACGACGACGGCGGCTTCCACGTTGATGGCGTCACCGGACCGGACGAGTATTCCGCGCTCGTCGACGACAACACGTACACGAACCTGATGGCGCGGCTCAACCTGCGCGCTGCGGCGGCGGTCGCTGAACGTCACCACGCGGAGGCTGCGGCGCTGGGCGTCGACGACGACGAGATCACGCGATGGGTCGGCACCGCAGACGCCATCGTCGTGCCGTTCGACGAGCGTCGCGGCGTGCATCCGCACGCGGCCGGGTCGACCGACCTGGAAGCATGGGATTTCCCTGCCACCGCCGCCAACCAGTACCCGCTGCAGGAGCACTTCCCCTACTTCCAGCTGTACCGCAAGCAGGTCATCAAGCAGGCTGACCTCGTGCTCGCCCTGTACTTCGCGCACGACACGTTCACCCACGAGCAGAAGAAGCGCGCGTTCGAGTACTCGGAAGGGCTGACGGTGCGCGACTCCTCGCTGTCGGCATCGGTCCAGTCGATCCTGGCCGCCGAGGTCGGCCACCTGCAGCTCGCGGCCGACTACCTGGCAGAGGCCGCGACGCTCGACCTCGACGACCTGCGCGACAACACGTCGCAGGGCCTGCACCTCGCCTCACTCGCCGGGATCTGGACGGCCGTCACCGCTGGACTCGGCGGGCTCCGCGAGAGCGACGCGGGGCTCAAGTTCGCGCCTCGCCTCCCCGAGCAGCTCACGCGCATCCGGTTCGGGATGCTCGTACAGGGGCGACGACTGCACGTCGAGATCCGTCCCGAGTCGACGACCTACCTGCTGAGCGCCGGCGACCCGCTGCGCGTGCGTCACTTCGATGCGGAGCTCGAACTGACGGCTGGCCACGCGGTCACGGCCGACACCCCGTCGCTGGCCGCCCCTGGCCCCGCCCCAGCGCAGCCGGAGCATCGTGCTCCGCGACCATTCGCGGAGGCCATGCGGGAACAGTGACCGCCGTCGGCGTCACTCCTCGATAGCGCCTCCGAGGCCGCGCAGGTGCTCGCGGAAGCCGATGCCACGCTCGGCGCGCGCACGCAGGTAGTCGCCGAAGTGCACCTGCTGGCGCAGCGACGTCCCCTCGTGCATGAGGCCCGCCTGGCGGCGTTCGGTGTCACGGATGCTCGCAGCGAGTTCAGCGAGCTCGGCGGCACGGCCGAGCGGCACGAAGATGGCGCCGTCGTCGGCGGCGAGCACGACGTCGTCGCGCGTGACGATGTGCTTGCCGACCCGGGCTTGGACAAGCGCATCAACGGGACTCGTGCGCACCTCGAGCGGGCCGGTCGGTGAGGCGCCGAGGCTCAGCACCGGAAGCCCGATGCTGCGCAGCTCCGGCGTGTCCCGGTGCAGGCCCCAGATGACGATGCCGCTCAGGCCCGCCTTCGCCGCCTCGAGCGCGACGAGGTCTCCAACGCACGCCTCGTCGAGGTTGCCGCCGTCATCGACGACGAGCACGTCGCCAGGTTCCGCGCCCTCCATGGCCTCGAGAAACACGTCGACACTTCCCGTGTGCTGCGCCGGCAGCACACGGCCGACAGCATGCGTCCCAGGGAAGACTGGCCGCATCGACGAGGGCGCGACACGCACGGGAAGGCCGAGGCGGATGCACGCATCCGCAACGTGCGGGGTCGTGAGGTCCGCGAAGGGGGCAAGTGGGTCGTTCATCGGTGCTCTTCCTGTGATCGTTCGGAGCCTGGCAGGTCCGCGCCGTTCGTCGCGGCCTATCGCCGGTAGTTCGGCTTCGGCAGCTCGACACGGTCGGGGTTCAGCAGCACCCAGGCCACGGCAAGCTCGGTGAGTACGTCCACCGCTGCTTCGTCGTAGCTCCCGCCCGCCAGACTCGCGACCGCCTCGTCGGCCCTTGCGAGGTCGTCGGAGCCGAGGGCGCTGCCGGAGCGCACGTGCACCCGGTACGCCTCGAGCATCCGGTCGAAGTCCTTGTCCCAGTTGCCGCCGCCGTTGCCGAGGAGCTCGTTGCCGACCCGGCCGGCGATGCGCACGACTTCACCCTGCACGCTCTCAGCCGGTCCGCCTCCCGGCACGAGCATCTTCCACAGCTCGCTGAACTGGGCCTTCCAACCGTCAGTGGTCACAGTGATGGGCTCGCCCGGCGCCAGCACGCGCGGTGGCACCGACGGCTCGACGCCCAGGAGCTCGAACAGCTCGTGAAGCTGCGCCAACGTCGCCTCGGAGCCCTTGCCACGAGCGATGAGGCCTTGCAGCTCCGACATCGTCTGGCGCAGGTATTTCGGGGTGTCCCCGGAGACGGTCGCGCCGCGGGCGACGAAGATGCGAGCGACCTCGAGCGCGCGGGGTGCGTGGTAGTCCTTCATGCGCGTCATCGCCCGGTCGAGTGCGGTCTCTGCTCGAGAACCGAACGTCTGCAGCGGGTCGGCTCCCGCGTCGAACAGCAGCTGGAGGCCGTCGGTGTTCATGTACTCCGCGGCGGACGCCAGCGGCGAGGAGTGGCCCGTGATGTTGGGGTCGGCGCCGTGCTCGAGCAGCACCTCGACGACGTCGAGCTTCGTGTTCCACTTCGAGTGGTGGGTGAGGGCAGTGTTGCCGAACCGGTCGGTCAGGTTGGGGTCTGCCCCGTGCTCGAGCAGCCAGCGGGCGCCGTCGGCGTCGAGCCGGTCGCTCATGAGCGCCGATTCCTTGTTGAAGTCGCGGCCGAGGGCGTTCACCTCGACTTTCGCGAAGATCTCCTCGAGCTCGGCGATCGTGTAGGTGTCGCCGCGACGGAACTCCTTCGGCAGGGTGGTGCGCTTCTTCGGCATGCTCGTCTCCTCGGCGTCTTCGGTCAGAGTCGCTTGATCGGCATCGTGAGGCCATGCAGGGCGGGTGGATGCGTGCCGCCGGCCACCTCGGGCAGCTCGCCGCCGCTTGTCCTGGGCTTGCCGTCGGGGGCCCTGCGCGGGCGTTCGCCAAGGTCGCCCTCCGCCGCTCGCCGCTGGCTGAGCGCCTCAAGGACGCGCTCGCGTTTGAGTGCCGACTCCGCTTTCGAGAGCGCGGCCATGACGGTGAACAGCATCGACCCCGTCGGCGTCGACGTGTCGACGTCGACCCCGTCGAGGTCAAGCACCCGCAGTGCGATTCCCTCGGCGCGCAGCTCGGCGGCCAGCGTCAGCAGATCGCCGGTCGAGCGTCCCAGCCGGTCGAGGGTCGGGACGACCAACGTGTCGCCGTTGCCAAGCGCCTGCAGCGCTGCGTCGAGCGCGGGCAGGGATGCGTGCCCGCCGTTCTCAGGCCGGTCGACGTGCAGGTTCTCCGGGGTCACGCCGGCTGCGCGAAGGTCGATTTCCTGCTGATCAGTGCCCTGCTGTCGGGTCGAGACTCGGGCGTAGCCGATGAGTCTTGCCACGGTGCTCCTGTCGCCGAACCAACGTCGAGACCGCGACTCTACCAATCGTGCTCCACCGCACGACTCCGACAGCACCGCGTAGCGTTGAGCGTGTCTTCCCGGCCGACGCATCCATCACCAGGAGCCCAGCATGCCCACAGTTCTCCTCACCGGCTTCGAACCTTTTGGCGGCGACACCAGCAACCCGTCGTGGGCGGCCGTGCAGGACGTGCGCGACACCTGGGTCGGCGAAGCCGAGCTCCACGTGCGTCAGCTGCCGGTGGACTTTGCGCGAGTGGATGACGCGCTGCGAGCAGCGCTCGCCGAGGTGAACCCCGACGTGGTGGTCTGCGTCGGCCTCGCCGGCGGCTCCGCGTCGCTCGCGGTCGAGCGGGTGGCCATCAACGTCGATGACGCCCGCATCCCAGACAACGGCGGCTTCCAGCCCATCGACGAGCCGGTCGTCGACGGCGGCCCGGCCGCGTACTTCAGCACGCTCCCCATCAAGGCGGCCGTCGAGGCCGTCCGCGCGGCGGGCATCCCCGCAGCGGTCTCGCAGACCGCGGGCACCTACACGTGCAACCACGTCTTCTATCTGCTCATGCACGAGCTCCAACAGCGGCCAGGTGCGCGGGGCGGCTTTGTGCACATCCCCTACTCTTCGCTGGAGGCGGCCGGAACGGACCGCCCGCACTTGCGTCTCGAGCAGCTCACGTCCGGCCTCACCGCCGTGGTCGAGGCCACGCTCTCGAACCAGACCGACGTCAAGGTCGGCGGCGGCACCCTCGACTGAAACGGCACGCGCCGCTGCAGCCTTCCGTGCGCGCGTACACGAATCGTTCGCCTGAATGCGCGAGCATGCGAACGTGACGGCGACGCGCATCCGCTCCGTGCCTCGCCCCTGACCCTCCGGAGGTACGCATGGCCATCGACCAACCCCAGGATCTGCGCGAATACATCGAGCACCTGCGCACACTCGGCTACTCGGTGCGTGACGGCCACACGCACGACCCGGACCTCATCGACCCCCAAGGCAACCCCGTCTACACGTGGCAGGAGGGGTACCCGTACGAGGAACGTCTCAGCCGTGAGGAATACGAGAGCGAGAAGTACCGCCTGCAGGTCGAACTGCTGAAATGCCAGTACTGGATGGAGGACAACGACCGGCGCGCCGTGATCCTCTTCGAAGGCCGAGACGCCGCGGGAAAGGGCGGCACCATCAAGCGCTTCACGGAGCACCTCAACCCGCGCAAAGCGCGCGTCGTCGCCCTCGCGAAGCCCAGCGACCGCGAGCGCGGGCAGTGGTTCTTCCAGCGGTACATCCAGCACCTCCCCACCGACGGCGAGCTCGTGCTCTTCGACCGCTCCTGGTACAACCGCTCCGGCGTTGAACGCGTCATGGGGTTCTGCACCGATGACGAGCACGCCCAGTTCATGCAGCAGGCGCCGGCATTCGAGAAGATGCTGGTCGACTCCGGCATTCACGTCACCAAGTTCTGGTTCTCGGTGTCGCGCACCGAACAGCGCACACGCTTCGCGATCCGCCAGCTCGACCCGGTGCGGCGCTGGAAGCTCTCCCCCATGGACCTCGCCTCCCTCGACCGGTGGGAGGACTACACGGCCGCGAAGGAGGAGACCTTCCGCCTCACCGACAAGAAGCACGCGCCGTGGACCATCATCCGCTCCAACGACAAGAAGCGGGCGCGCCTCAACGCGATGCGCTTCTGGCTCGGCCAGTTCGACTACGAGGGCAAGGACCACGACGTCGTCACGAAGCCCGACCCGCTGCTCGTCATGCGCGGCAAGCAGGAGACGGCGGACGAGTAAGGGGCGCCGGGGTCAGCGGCGCCCCCTGGGCTCAGCCGCCGAGCGTCGCCGCGAACGGGTCGCGCGTGTGGTCGACGAGCGGAACCGCCTCGACGGTGCTCTCGATCGCGACGACCCTGCCAGCAGCCGCCGACTCCTCGATGGCGAGCATGATGTCGAGCACGTGCAGCGCGAGCTCGCCGGTCGCGACGTGCGGAGCTCCCTCGCGGATGCCCCTGGCCATGTCGAGCGCACCGTAGCCGCGACCCGTGACCGTGCCCTCCTCCGCGTAGTCCTCCCACGTCGGCTCGAGCGTCTCCGAGTACTCCTGCGGGTGGCGCGCGACTCGCGTCGCGCCGTCGGCGTGGTTCGGGTCCGGAGTCAGCAGCATGCCGCCCTCGCCGATGATCTCGACGGTGCCCATCTCAGCGAGCGGCGAGTCGTTGCTGAAGGTGAGCTGCGCGCTCGCCCCGCTCTCGAACGTGACCAGCGCATCCACATGCGTGAGCACCTCCACCGGGAACGACTGGCCTGCGTTGGGGCCGAGCTTGACGGTGCGGCTCGCTTTCGCCGTCGAGCCCGTCGCGTAGACCTTCGAGGCCGGCCCGAACGCGCTCACGAGTGTGGTCACGTAGTACGGGCCCATGTCGAGCAGCGGGCCGCCACCCCTCGCGAAGAGGAAGGCCGGGTTCGGGTGGAACAGGTCAGGGCCCGAGTAGCGCATCATCGTGCGGGCCGTGAGCGGTGTGCCGACGACGCCGGCGGCGAGGTGCCGGAGGGCGGTCTGGATGCCCGGGTTCAGCACCGTGTCCGGCGCCACGCCCACGCGCAGGCCGGCCGCGTCCGCCGCGTCAAGGAGCGCCCTCGCCTCCTCGCGGTTGATGCCGATGGGCTTCTCGATCCACACGTGCTTGCCCGCCGCAATCGCGTCGAGCGCAACCGGCACGTGCGCGGCCGGGATGGTGAGGTTGATGACGATCTCGACGTCGTCGTTCGCGAGCACCGACGCGGGCGATCCCGAGAACGGAACCCCGTAGGCCGCCGCTTTCTCGGCCGCGAGCGCCTCATTGAGGTCACCGAGCGCGACGACCTTGACGTCGGGGAAACGCGTCAGGTTGTCGAGATAGGCGTTGCTGATCATGCCCGTGCCGATGATACCGATGCCGACTGGGCCCGAGTTCTGGCTGGCACCACGCCCGGGAGCGGCACCCGAGTGCTGCGCGTCGCTCATGCGCCCTGCTCCTGTTGCTGCTGGAAGCGCTGCAGGTAGGTGAAGCTCTCGGCGATGGCGCCGAAGATGTCGCCGGCGAAGTGATCGAACTCGATGACCGCGAACTCGGCAGAGGGCGTCGCCTCCAGCGCCGCAGCCAGCGGGATGCTCCCCTGGCCGGCCGGCAGCTGCCCGAGCCCCGCGGGCTCGAACGGCGCATCCGTCACAAACGGATTGTCGACCTGCGGGCCGTCCTTGATGTGCAGCGCCTTTACCCGGTCGCCCAGCCGACGAAGCAGCTCCGGCGCATCCACACCCCCGATGTGCGCCCAGTACACGTCGACTTCGAGCACCACCTCGTCGTCGAGCAGCCCCGCGAAGTACTCGAGGGCCGAGACACCATCGATGCTGTTGCTGAGCTCCCACGCGTGATTGTGGTAGCCGACGCGGAGGCCGTGATCGGCGGCGACCTTCGCTGCCTCGTTGAGGGCGGCGGCCGTCTCCTCGACGGCTTCGCGAGTCGACCAGTCGAAGACGGCAGGGTCGATGACGTACTCCATGCCGAGCGTTTTGGCCGCCGCAAACGTCTCAGCGTGGCTCGGCACCGGCGTCGTCACGCCCTCGCGCGTGTCCTCCTTGGCGACCAGCATCGCGTGCCCCGTCGGCGCTGCGATGCCGTGGCGCGTGAACGCGGCCGCCAGCTCGTCGGCACGGTCGACGAAGGCGAACGCCTCAACGTTGCGCAGACCGATGTCGCTGAGGCGCGCGAGCGTTCCGTCGAGGTCGGCCTCGAGGTGCGAGTTGACGCTGTAGAGCTGGAGTGAGGTGGCCGGATGCGGCACGCGCGCGTGCGGGGAGGGCGCTTCTGGTCGAGTGGTTGGCACGGTGACTCCTGTGTCGGTTGGCGTCCGCCACATCGCGTCCGCTCTCCCCTCAGACGCTACTAGAAAATTTCCAGTTGGCAACTTTCAGGTTTGAGTGAACGCGTCACTCCGCCCCGAGCCGCTCCAGCAGGCCGAGCGTCGCCGCGACATCGATACTCGGGTCCAGCAGCCACCGCACCTGCAGGCCGTCAGACGCAGCCATGATCAGATCCACCAGCATCGCCGCATCTGCGCGCTTCCCCTCAGGAAGCGCCGCGAGCTGGCCGCCGAGCTCCACCGCCAGCTCGACCCTGGCCTTCGCGAAGCGCTCCGTGAAGAACGCCCGCGCCGGGCCATCTCCGACCTCGACCGACTTCGCGAGCATCTCCGTGAACAGCGACACCATCCCCGGGAATTGCACGTTGAACTCAGCACTCAACCGCATCCGCTGCACCAGCGACACGGGAACAGGCATCCGCTCGTCATTGACCCGGTCATGCTCACGGATCACCGCGACCAGCAGACCCTCCCGCGACCCGAAGTAATGGGTGAGCATGCCATGCGAGACCCCGAGAGCCTCACCAATCGCGCGGAGGGACGCCCCGCTCGCGCCGGTCTCGCGGAGCGTGCCATACGCGCGCTCCAAGATCTCGCGCTTCCGCTCGACACCCTTCGCGTACCGTCCCCGTGCTCCGTCTGCTGCCACGCCCTGCATCGTAGCCGGGGCGAGGCCAACGAGGTCTTCGGAGGGTGGCACGGCGGAGTGGGCGCGGCGGAGTGGGCGCGGCGCTTTCGCTACCTGCCCGGTAGCACCGGCTAGGCGTCCTCCGCAGGGCGCGCCTCGTGGTCGCGGGCGCCGTGCGTGCGCCGGTCCTCCTTCATCGCAGCCTCGGCGAGGTGCCGTCGACCACCGACGAGCCGCTCCCGCACCTCCCGCTCGGCAGCGCGGAACGGCTCCCAGTACGTCTCGTCATAGTCTTCGACGACCTGGAACGTCCACCGCCCCTCGATTACGTTCCGGCCGACGAGCTCCTCGTCGAGACGATCGGCAATCTCCGCGTGGCCCGCATCCCGCAGCGCCTCGGACGCCTCCCCAAGTGCAAGATCGGCGGCACCCGTCAGCCGGTGGAACCCGTACAGCAGCCCCCGCGCCTGATCGACCATTTCGAGCGCCTCCGTGACCTTCCCCACGGCCGCGACCGTCGCCTCATCGACACCCGCAGGTGACTGATGCTCCACCCCGGGCCGTTCCCGCGGATCGTCGTCCGTGAAGTTCACGTCGTTGCGTTCGCTCATGCGCCGTTGCTCTCGCTCATGCACCGATTGTGTCGGGCGAGCCTGGGCGACCCATGGAGCCTTCACCGCGGTGCACCGGCGACCGCCTTGACCGCCGTTCTCCCACAATCCGCAGCGCGGACCGCCCCACCCTCAGCATTGGGCCCACCCCGACCCGGGCGGAAGGCAAGTCCACCCCGACCGAAGTGGAACGTAAGTCCACCGGCCCAAAATTGGCCCGGGCGCCCAACACCGTCGCCGCCCTACCGTGACGAGACCAGCGCCGCCGAACGCGTCGCATCCGCGGGCGCGGGCACATCGGCCGCCAGGTCCGCATCCGCATCCGCATCCGCATCCGCAATCCGCAATGAAAGGCACCGCCCGTGACCGCCTCGCGCCCCTTCGCCCAAGTCGACGTGTTCTCGCAGACCCCCTACCTCGGCAACCCCGTCGCCGTCATCCTCGACGCTGAGGGCCTCACAACCGACGACATGGAACGCATCGCGCGCTGGACGAATCTGTCAGAGACCACGTTCATCCTCCCTCCGACCGACACCAACGCCGACTACCGACTGCGGATCTTCACGCCAGGAGGCGAGCTGCCGTTCGCCGGCCACCCCACCCTCGGCTCAGCCCACGCCTGGCTCGAACGCGGAGGCGAACCCCAAAGCGAAGGCCGCCTCATCCAGGAGTGCGGCGCGGGCCTCGTCGAGGTGCGCAACGACGACGGGCACCTGTCGTTCGCGGCCCCTGCGACCCTGCGCAGCGGACCCCTCGAAGCTGACCTGCTGGAACGCATCGTCTCGGCCTACGGCATCACCCGCGACCAGATCATCGACCACCAGTGGATCGACAACGGGCCCGGCTGGGCAATCGTGCAGCTCGCATCCGCGCAACAGGTGCTCGACCTCAACCCCGACTTCGCGCAACTGGCCGGGATCATGGTCGGCGCCGTCGGCGCATACCCGCCAGGCTCGCCCCACGCGTTCGAGCTGCGCAGCTTCGCGCCCGCGATCGGCGTCGACGAAGACCCAGTCTGCGGCAGCATGAACGCCTCGACAGCCCAGTGGATGCAGCGCACCGGTGTCGCGCCCGGCGCGAGCTGGCGCGTCTCCCAGGGCACGCGTCTCGGCCGCGCCGGCGACATCACTGTGACCATCGACGACGCAGGCGCCGTCTGGGTTGGCGGCCGCACCACGACCCTCTTCACGGGGACCGCCTTCGCGTAGCCCGGCGCGTCCCCGCCCGCGCCGCGCATCCCCCACCGCAGCGCGCTGCGCGCATCCCTCGCCTCGGCGCACATCCCTCGCCTCGGCTCGGCGAGTCCGCCAGGTCGCTGCGCGCGTACACCGTCGCGAGATGCCCCAAAGGGTCGCCACAACCCACCCCAAAACAACCATCTGCGGCATCTCGCGACCCCGCAGCCACGGACTCAGACGCAGCACAAGCCCCGTCGCCACCCGCCAACAACCCCAAAACCCCGCGAGATGCCCCAAAGGGTCGCCACCACACACCCCAAAACAACCATTTCCGGCATCTCGCGACCCCGGAAGCAGAGATCGAGGAAGCGAGAGAGTGGAGAGTCGACAGAGCGAGAAGACACCAGAGCGAAGGTCAGTTGAGCGAGCGGTCAAATGAGCGAGGAAGCGACAGAGCGGGGAGGCGACAGAGCGGGGAGTCATCAGATCACGGGGCCGCGAGGACCCGGGGTCGTGACGTCGACGCGCAGCTCGCATCCTCGCCGCGGAGCACTTCGTCGCACGCTTCACCACAACGGCAGATCCTTCCCATTGGCAGCAAGCGCACACCTAATGGCGACAGGTCACACCCAGCGCCGGCAGATCACGCCCAGTGGCGGGGCCGCGACAGCGAGTCCGGGAGTTGCGTGGACTGGTCACCGAACGCGGCCGCAAGCTGCGTCTGCGTGAGATGCAGCACGTGCCGCAGGTCGGCACCGTGCAACTCAGCATCGCGAAGGTCGGCTCCCAGGAGGTCCGCCCACCGCAGATCCGCGCCGCGAAGCTTCGCGGCGATCAGCAACGAGCCACGCAGCTCGACAGCCCGGAGGTCAGCGCCAGAGAAGTCACTGCCAAGGTAAGCGCCTCGCGGCTCGACCCGGGACCAGACGCCGGATGCGCGTCGCCGCGGCGCGTGCATCCGCCGCACTGCCTGGCTCACCGAGCCGAGCAGTTCCCCCGCCGCTGGTCGACTCGATTCGACGGCGGCCCGCAGCACCGACACGTCCGCGGACGCGGCGTGCGTGTCGACCTGCTCTGAGAGCGCGTCGATGCGACGAAGCAGCGAACGGTCTGAGGTGCGCCGCCTCGCCTCGCTGAGCAGCCACAGCACCTCATGCAGCTGCCGCACCAGCGGGAACACGGCAAACATCGCCTCGCGCAGCTCGTCGCCGTCGCGCCAGTCGCCGCCGCTGAACGTCTGCTGCGTGACGCGCTGGCCTGCACCGTGGCACTCGAAGACCGTGCACCCCCGGTAGCCGCGTTCGAGGAGCACCGAGTGGATGCTGCAGCCGAGATTCGCGTCGAGGTTGCGGCAGGGTTTCCCCGCCGGTTTCTCGTGCGCGAAGTCGTCGCCCCGGGAGAACCCGAGGGCGGTGCAGCACAGCGCCACGCAGTTCGCGCAGTCGCTCTCGAATCGAGCGCCCTCACGGTGCGCCACGGGCGTGGCGGCGATCGGCGTCGGCGTGACTGGCCGGTGCCGCAGATCGCCGTTCGAGTCCTGCCCCTGCATGGTCCGCTCAGACTACATTCGCGGCCAGAGAGGGACCCTCCCGGGCTCCGGGAGGGGCGGCGGGGCGAGACCGCGAAGGGGACGGATGCGCGCATCCCCACCGACCCCGGAGGACGTTCTGCGAGGGTACTCACAGCACGGCCTCGCCTTCCGACCTCGGAGCCGCGGCCCAGACCCTCGCACCGCAACCCCGAGGAACACATGGCCCAGCCACACACCGACACCGCAAGCATCCCCGCAACCGTGGCACGCGCGCGCGCCGCCTTCAACGCGGGAACCACGAAACCACTCGCCTGGCGCGAACAACAGCTCCGCGCCCTCATCGCCCTCCTCCGCGACAACGAACGCGAGCTGCAGGCTGCCCTCTCAGCAGACCTCAGCAAGCCGGCCGCGGAAGCGTTCATCACCGAAATCGGCTTCACGATCTCGAACACGACTCACACCCTCAAGCACCTGCGCTCCTGGCTGAAACCCAAGACGGTGCGCGCATCCACCATGCTGCTGCCAGCGCGCGCCTGGACGATGCTCGAACCCCTCGGCACGACCCTCATCATCTCGCCATGGAACTACCCCGTGCAGCTTGCCCTCGAACCCCTCGCCGGCGCCATCGCTGCGGGAAACGCGGCCGTCCTGAAGCCCAGCGAGATCGCCCCCGCCACGAGCGAGACGATCACGAGACTCATCCGCTCGTACCTGGATCCGGACGCGATCCAGGTCGTCGAAGGCGGCGTCCCAGAGACAACCGCGCTCC
The DNA here is from genome assembly GCF_049707175.1 of Pseudoclavibacter helvolus. Taxonomy (GTDB): domain Bacteria; phylum Actinomycetota; class Actinomycetes; order Actinomycetales; family Microbacteriaceae; genus Pseudoclavibacter; species Pseudoclavibacter helvolus_A. The sequence goes on from NZ_JBNAFM010000002.1 coordinate 219,505, forward strand.
TCGCGGAACGCTTCGACCACATCTTCTACACCGGCAACGGCACCGTGGGCCGCATCGTCGCGCGCGCCGCCGCCGAGAACCTCACCCCCACGACACTCGAGCTCGGCGGCAAATCCCCCGCCTACATCGACGACACCGCCAGCCTCGCGGAAGTCGCTCGACGCCTCGCCTGGGGCAAGTTCACGAACGCCGGCCAGACCTGCGTCGCCCCCGACTACGTGCTCACCCTGCCGCACCTGGTCGAGCCTCTGGTCGCGGAACTCCGCGACGCCATCCACGAGCAGCTCGGCCCAGACCCCCAGTCGAGCAGCAGCTACGGACGCATCATCAACACACGACAGTTCGACCGACTCGCGAGCCTCATCGCCGGCGCCGAGCCCACACGCGGAAACGACGCGGGCCGCGAGACCGACACGGCCCGCGACACGGACTCCGCCACGCGCGTCCGCCGACCCGCAGCGCACGCGGCGAGCACCGACGACCGCAGCCCGGCGAGCCCGGCGAGCCCGGCGAGCCCGGCGAGCCCGGCGAGCAATGGCCGCATCGCCATCGGCGGCAGCCATGATCGAGACGCACGCTACGTAGCCCCAACCGTGCTCGTCGACGTGCCCAGGGACGCGGAAATCATGCAGGAGGAGATCTTCGGCCCCATCCTGCCGATCATCGAGGTGGCTGACGCACGCGACGCGACCGAATTCATCCGATCAGGCGACAAGCCCCTCGCCCTCTACGTCTTCACCAACGACGACAGCGTTCGGCGCGAATTTCTTCGCAACACGAGCTCCGGTGGAGTCGGCATCAACGTGCCCGTCGCGCAACTCAGCACGCCGGCCCTGCCGTTCGGTGGCGTCGGTGAAAGCGGCATGGGCTCGTACCACGGTGAGCAGTCGGTGCGCACGTTCAGCCACCAGCGCTCGGTGCTCTCGAAGCCGTTACGCCCAGACACCATGGGCATGGTCTACGCGCCCGTCACCCCGCGTGCCCTGCGCCTGATCAAGCGCTTCATGGGGTGATGCCACTGCACCGACCGTCCGCTGGAAAAGTTCGGCGCACCGAACATTGTTCTTCTAGTCGCCGTAGCGCTATGCTCAGGTCATGCTGACCCCCGTGCTGCACGCAGCCCGAAGGAAGGCCACCCGCATCGCCGCGGCCGGCCTCGCCATCATCGTGCTCGCATCCCTCACCGCCTGCTCGCCCCCCACCGACGACGACGACCGGCCCGTCGTGCTCACGACCTTCACCGTGCTCGCCGACATCGCCAGACACGTCGCAGGCGACGAGCTGCGCGTCGAATCGATCACCAAGGCCGGAGCCGAGATCCACGGCTACGAGCCCACCCCGCTCGACATCGCCAAAGCCTCTGAAGCCGACCTCATCCTCGACAACGGCATGAACCTCGAAGCCTGGTTCGAACAGTTCGTCGCAGGCATGGACGTACCCCACGTCGTCGTCAGCGACGGCATCGAAGAAGTACCCATCGCCGGCGACGCCTACGCGGGCCTCCCCAACCCACACGCCTGGATGTCACCCCTCAACGTGCAGCTCTACGTCGACAACATGGCCACCGCATTCACCGACCTCGCCCCGGAAAGCGCCGACGTGTTCCAACAGAACGCGACCGCATACAAAGCTGAACTGCAAAGCGTGCACGACGAGCTCATCGCCGCCATCGAACCGCTGCCCGCCTCCCAGCGAGCGCTCGTCACCTGCGAAGGCGCCTTCTCCTACCTCGCCCGCGACGCCGGACTCGACGAGGTCTACATCTGGCCCGTCAACGCCGAGCAACAAGCCACCCCGCAGCAGATCGCGGGCGTCATCGACCACGTGCGCGACAACGACGTCCCCGCAGTGTTCTGCGAATCGACCGTCTCCGACGCCCCCATGCGACAAGTCGTCGACGCAACCGACGCCGTCTTCGGTGGCACCCTCTACGTCGACTCGCTCAGCGAAGCCGACGGCCCCGTGCCCAGCTACCTCGACCTCATCCGCCACGACGTCGACACGATCGTCGCCGGCCTCACCGGACAGACAGGCAGCGGATCGTGAGCGCCGCATCCACACCCGCATCGACCCCCACCGCGGCCCCCGCCATCGAGGTCGACCGCCTCACCGTCCACTACGGCGAAGTGCTTGCCCTCGACGGCGCCAGCCTCGCCATCTCGTCTGGCCGCGTCTGCGGGCTCATCGGCATGAACGGCTCAGGCAAGTCGACACTCTTCAAGTCGATCATGGGGGTTGTGCGACCCGACTCGGGCACGGTTCGCATCCTCGGCACATCGTCAGCGGATGCACGCAAGCGGGGCAGCGTCAGCTACGTCCCGCAGAGCGAGCAGGTCGACTGGGACTTCCCCCTCTCGGTGCGCGACGTCGTCATGACCGGACGCTACGGCCACCTCGGGATCACCAGGCGGCCGCGGGCGCGCGACCACGCGGCCGTCGACGCGGCCTTAGAGCGCGTCGAACTCACCGACCTCGCGGGTCGCCAGATCGGGCAGCTCTCAGGCGGACAGCGCAAGCGCGCCTTCGTGGCCCGGGGCATCGCGCAGGAAGCGCAGGTGCTGCTGCTCGACGAACCCTTCGCCGGAGTCGACACCCGATCGCAGTCGACCATGACACGACTCCTCCGCGAGCTCGCCGAACAGGGAGTCTGCATCCTCGTCGCCACCCACGACCTCGGGTCGCTGCCAGAACTCGCCGACGAAGCCGTGCTCTTCAACCGACGCGTGCTGCTGCACGGCAGCCCCGAAGAAGTCATCAAGCCAGACAATCTGGCCCTCGCCTTCGGCATCGACACCGGCAAGGGAGCCGCCGCATGACACGCGTATCCAACGCCAGAGTTGTGGAAACGTGCAGCTCCCCGCCGGCGCGACGGCGATCTTCCACAACTGTGCCTCACGAAATCTGCACGCACGGCCAGCCCCGGGCTGGAGAACGCCCATGAACCTCGTCGATCTCCTGCTCGAACCGCTCGGCTACGAGTTCATGGTGCGGGCCCTCATCACCACCGTCATCACCGCCGTCGTCTGCGCACTCCTCAGCTGCTGGCTCGTACTCATCGGCTGGTCGCTCATGGGTGACGCCGTCTCACACGCTGTGCTGCCCGGGGTCGTGCTCGCCTACATCGTCGGCGCCCCCTTCGCGCTCGGGGCCCTCGTGTTCGGGCTGCTCGCCGTAGGTCTCATCGGCGTCATCCGCGACACCAGCAGGGTGAAAGAGGACGCCGCGATCGGCATCGTCTTCACCACGCTCTTCGCCTTCGGGCTGGTGCTCATCTCGGTCACCCCAAGCCAGACCGACCTCAGCCACATCCTCTTCGGCAACCTGCTCGGCGTCAGCGTCGCCGACCTCGCACAGATCGGAGCGCTCGCGGCGATCGTCGTGGTCGTGCTGCTCGTCAAACGACGCGATTTCACGCTCGTCGCGTTCGACTCCACGCACGCACACGCCATCGGCCTCAACCCGCGAGTTCTCCGCGGCGCACTCCTTGGCCTGCTCGCGTTGACCGCCGTCGTCGCACTGCAGACCGTCGGCGTCATCCTCGTCGTCGCGATGCTCATCATCCCCGGCGCGACCGCGACCGTGCTCACCCGCAGTTTCGCGCGCATGCTCGTCATCGCGCCCATCGTGTCCGTGGTCTGCTCAGCTCTCGGGCTCTACGCCAGCTACTACCTCGATGCTGCTTCCGGCGGCATGATCGTGCTCGCTCAGGGCGTCGCGTTCCTCCTCGCGTACCTCCTCTCACCCACACAGGGTCTTGTCACGTCGCGCCTTCTCGCCCGCCGCCGCGCAGAGGCCGCCTGAAGCGCCGCGCACAGCACCACCCGGGCCAGTCGGTGCGGGAGGAAGACTGGCCTGCCGCCCGTTCGCTCTGGGTGAGCGACTCGATGTGGAGCCCTTCGCTCGCAATCACAGTGACGTGAGCGAGATTTCAGCACCGCCGCTGCCAGAACGTGACGCCACGTCACTCTGACTGTCACAGCACCGCCGACACATCGACAGGTCACTCTGCGTGCGGGGCGCGCGCGGCTCAAACCCTCTCGGCAACATCGGCGCGAGCTCCAGCCCCCTGAAACCTCGCGCACGACGCCCGCGGCTCGCAATCACAGTGACGTGAGTGGGATTTCAGCACCGCCGCGGCCAGAACGTGACGCCACGTCACTCTGACTGTCGCAGCGGCTCCGACATTCACCGCCGCGTCACTCTGACCAGCGAATTGGCAGCACGGGCCGCGGCCACCGTCGCGGTCGTCGTCGTGACCGTCCGACGGATCTACGGCCAGGACGCCCGACGATCGGGGCCGAGCGTTTGGTCCAGCGCAGATTCGGGGCTGGGGCGAACCCGGGCGCCGAAGCCGACACGACGCAAGACCGGGATGGACACGGGGACGCAGCGGACTCCGCCACCGAGAGCCGCGACCAGCGCCGTGGGATCAGAACCTGAATTGTGCGCGCGTGGTGGTTGCGCCGCGACAGGAACCTGGGTTCGCCGCCTACGCCTCGGTGACCCACACGGCGCGGGCAGCTACGGGGCCGAGCGCAAAGGGCCCTGTCACGTCTGGCGCCGAGTCCGTGCGAGCTGCCCCCGAAGACCGATCGCTAGCGGGCAGTTCATCGCCGGCCGCTGCACTCCGACCCCGGTCCGCGACGGTGAGCAGCATCGACTCGGAATACGGGTCGCTTTCCCCGATCTCGAGCTGCGCCCCGACAGTGAGCCCCTTTGCGGCGAAGTACTTGAGGAGTTCCGGGTCCGAGTCGGAGATGCGCTCCACCACGACTCGCACGCCGGCGTCGAGGCTGCTCAGCAGCACAGCCTGAGGGATGCGCAGCTCGCCGTCGGCAGAGGGAATGGGGTCGCCGTGCGGGTCTCGGTCAGGGTGTCCGAGCAGGCTGTCGATTCGCTCGACCATGAGGTCTGACACCGAGTGCTCGAGGTTCTCGGCTTCGTCGTGCACCTCGTCCCAACCGTATTTGAGCACCTCGACGAGGAACGTCTCGAGCAGCCGGTGCCGGCGAATCATGGTGAGCGCGTGCGCCCGCCCCTCTTCGGTCAGCGAGATGCTTCCGTAGCGCGCGTGCTCGAGAAGCCCTTGATCCGCGAGCTTGCGAATGCCTTCCGAGACCGTCGACAGTCGAAGCTGCAGGCGCTCGGCGACGATCGTGGCCGTGACGGGCGCATCGGACCACTCTTGGAGGCTCCAGACCACCTTGAGGTAGTTCTGCGCGCTCACCGAGAGTTCTGACACCGACATGCTGACAAGCCTACGGGCACCCTCTGCAGTGACCACGGATGGAGGAGCGCCACACTGCACCAACTCAACCCCGCACGCCCCGACCCGGCCTTCCCGCACCGACAAGTCCTTGGCCCGACCAGCCCGCCCCTACGGCGCCCCCAATCGACCGCAACCGCGGGATGCGCCCGGGCTCGGATGCGCCCGGGCTTAGCCGCCGTCGGACCCCGTGCGCAGCGTTCAGGCGGTCCAGCGGTCGCCGAACCGGCTGCGGCCGGCCAGCATGGTCCGAACGGTGCTGCTCAGCGGCGGATACTCGGTCGCGATGCGTCGCATGAGCTGCGCGTCGTCTGCTCCGCTTTCCGGGGCTTCGTCGCCGCCCCGTTCGAGCGCTTCGGAGCGCATGAGCAACACCACAAGCTCATCGACCGTCGGCAACTCCTGCATGAAACGCCATGGGTCTTCTCCCCGGCGGGCGCGCGCGTAGATCATCGTTTCGCGCTCGTCCTGCGCCTCGGCGCGGAGGACCTCCAGGCTGGCTCGCCTGGTGAGTTCGTAGCGCTCGGTTTCCACTCGACGAGCCTACGCGCCCCTTCGTCTTCCCGCAGGGTGTTGTGGAAGGCGCGCACCAAACGCGCGCGGCCCAACGCGCTCGCGCACTGCGTGAGAGTGTTCTCACCTGCCAGGATGTAGACCCCTGCACCGCAGATAATCGGTGGATGCGGGTGACCACGTCGGGCAAGGATCAGCGGGAGGTGCGTCCGCGCGCGTCGGTGCGGGTGCGCATTCTGGCGTCGATCCTGCTGGTCACGTTGCTCGGCATGGTCGCAGCCGGCGCGACCAGCTACGTTGCCGCGCGCGAGCGTGTGCTCGGCGGAGTCGACGAGCGGCTCGTCACGGTCGCGGAGAACGTGCGCGGTCTTGTCAGCGGCCAAGAGCTCGCGGCGCCGACCACTCCGGATTCGGCGACCCCGACCCCCACCCCAACTTCGACCACCCCCACAAACTCGGCCGCCCCGTCGGCGCCCTCCACCGCCCCGGCGCGCACGTTCGCGAGCACCACTGAGGCACTGGAGTTGGTTATGCAGCGCCTCGTCCCGGAACGCAACGAGGGCGCCCTCGGCCTCATCGACGGCGTTCCGGCGTTCGTCCCGTCGACCGCGACGCCGTTCTCGCTCGCCGACAGCCCCGCCCTTGTCGCGCGTGCTGTCGCCGAGACGGCGGACGGTTCCGTGCGCATGGGCACCTTCGTCGAAGGCCCCCTCGCCCTCAGGTACGTCGCCGTCCCGTTTACGGTGGGTGACGGGCAGAGCACCGCGCTGTACCTCGCCGCTTACGACCTGCGCGCGGAACTCGCCGACACGAACAGCACCTTCCAGACCTACTCGCTGGTCGCCGTCGTGGCCCTCGGCATCATCGGCCTCGTCGGCTGGTTCGTGGCCGGGCGTCTGCTCCGGCCGCTCCGGGAGTTGCGGGAGACTGCGGCGTCGATCACGGGCAGCAACCGCTCGGCTCGCATCCCCGTCGTCGGGAACGATGACGTGTCGGCGCTCACGGCGACGTTCAACGGCATGCTCGATCGGCTCGACGGCTCGCTCACCGCGCAGCGCCAGCTTCTCGACGACGTGCGGCACGAGCTGAAGACTCCGATCACGATCGTGCGGGGACACTTCGAGATTCTCGACCCGGACGACCCTGCGGAGACCCGCGAGACCGTCGCACTCGCCCTCGACGAGCTCGACCGCATGAGCGAGCTCATCGACGACATTGAGGCGCTGGCAGTGAGCGAGCAGCAGGGTCTCTTGGCCCTCGCGCCGTGCGATCTGCTTGAGCTGACCGAGCAGGTGCACGCGAAGGCGAGCGCCCTCTCCGACCACGACTGGGTGCTCGAGCGTGCTGCGCCGGTCGTCGTGGAGGTTGACGCGCGCCGTATCACGCAGGCGTGGTTGCAGCTCGCCGACAATGCGGCGAAGTACTCGCCGGCGGGTTCACGAGTCGGAATCGGCAGCCTCATGGATGCGCGCGGCGAGCTGCGCCTGTGGGTGCGCGATAAGGGCGTCGGCATTCCCACGTCGGCGCAGGATCGCATCTTCGACCGCTTTGGGCGGGCCGAGACCGGCCGCAGCCAGACCGAGTCTGGCCTGGGGCTGTCGATCGTGCAGTCCATCGCGCGCGGCCACGGCGGCCGCGTCGAGCTCGAGAGCGAGCCGGGGGTTGGTTCGCGGTTCACGATCGTGCTTCCGGCCGCCGCGGGTTGGCCCACTGGCAGCGATGCGGCGATGGATGTGGATGCACGCACGAACGCGCACGCGCACGCGCACCGGCCCTCGGGCCCTGGCACCGCCGCGCACACGGGCGCGGGCCCCACGCAAGTCCCGGGCCCCCTCCCAACCCCGGACGTCACCGCGAACACGCCCGCCAATGCGACGCCGGACGACCGGCCCGGCGCGGCGCACAGCGGGACCGCGCCGCTTTCAGACCCGACCCACGACCCCCAGCGGGAGGACATCGCATGAGCAGCATCCTGGTTGTCGAAGACGAGGCGCGCATCGCCTCGTTCGTCGAGAAGGGCCTGAAGTCGGCCGGCTACGCCGTGACCGTCGCCGGCACTGGCACAGACGGCTTCGAGCTCGCCCGAGGGGGCAACTTCGACCTGGTGCTGCTCGACGTCGGCCTCCCAGGCCTCGACGGCTTTGAGGTGCTTGACCGGCTGCGGGCGGAGGGCCAATCCGTTCCCGTCATCATGCTCACCGCGCGCACGTCCGTCGAGGCGACGGTGCGCGGCCTCGACGGGGGTGCGAATGACTACCTCGCGAAGCCGTTCAAGTTCGACGAGCTGCTTGCGCGCATCCGACTGCGGCTGCGGGATGCGGGGCAGGCGGCGGCCACCGATCTCATCCACGACGATTTGCTGCTCGACCTCAGAACGCGTCGAGTGCGCGTCAACGGCAGCGACATCGATCTCTCGGCACGGGAGTTTGGGCTTGCCGAGCAGTTCTTCGCGAATCCGGGTCAGGTGCTCAGTCGCGAGCAGCTCTTGAGCCGCGTCTGGGGCTTCGACTTCGACCCGGGCTCGAACGTCGTCGACGTGTATGTGCGGTACCTGCGCGGCAAAATCGGGTCGGACCGCATCGAGACGGTGCGCGGCATGGGGTACCGCCTGCGCTGACCGACACCAGCAACCGAGGCGCCGACAGCGATAAACGCTCGCGGACGAGCATCCACGGATCGCCAACCAGCGTTCACCGACCCCCAGCCACCGACCGCAGTCGTCGCCCGCGCAGCAACGGTCCCGCGAGCATCGACCCCGGAATCACCGCCCGCGCAGCATTGCCCGCGCAGCATTGCCCGCGCAGCATTGCCCCCGCAGTCACCGTCCGCGGAGCACCGCCCCCGCAGTCACCGTCCGCGGAGCACCGCCCCGCAGTCACCCTCCGCCTCAGTCGTCGTCCCCGTCGTCGTCTCCGTCGTCATCATCGTCGTCGTCATCGTCGATCTGGGATGGGCCGACGGGGTCGACGGGCACTGGGGCCTGGATGCTGCCGGTCGGGAGGGCGGGCTGCACCGGGTCGGGCACGCCTCCGGGTGCGGGGGTGTTGGTCGGGCTGGGGCTCGCCTGGTCGCTCGGCGACGGGGTGACGCTGATGGTCGTGACGGGCGACTGTGCGCCGATGATGGGGCTTCCCCCGACGACCTCGCCGGGGGACGCGCGCAGCGACATGGCCTGCGCGAAGGTGACGCCGGCGAGCACGATGGCGAGCGCGCCGGCCGCGGCCAGGGCGATCACGAGCCAGCGCGGGCGGGAGGGTTCGGTGCTCATCGTCTCGGCTCCTTCGAGAGTGCGACGGCGTAGTCCAGAATGCGGTCGGGCAGCGCGTCGAGTCCCGCGCCGCCGCGGACGGCCGCCCCGAACGCGTGCGAGAGCAGGTGTGTGAGGGCGACGGCGTTGGCGCGGATGCTCAGGTCGGGGTCGTCGGTCTGCAGCCCGGAGTGGCCGGGTGTGTTCCAGGTGCGAGCGAACTCGCCCCACGCGAGCCGGGTGAGCTCGGCGAGTTCGAAGGTCGCGGTGCGCAGGTCGGCGCGTCCGCAGAGGTCGTGGGTGAGGGCTGTCACGATGGCGTGCGCGTAGAGGCCCCCGAGGTCGTCGGCGAGATCGCCGATTCCGGCGGTGTCGATGTCGACGACGCCGGTGATCGCGGCGCCGCCCCCGGGGCGCGCGCCGGGCTCGACGAAGATCTGTCCCAGGTGCAGGTCGCCGTGTACGGTGCGGGCGGGTCCCGGCCGGGCCGATGCGAGCATCGCGCGGATGCACGCGGCGACGCCGTCGATGTCGCCCGCTCGGGTGGGCCGCAGGTCGTGGAGACGCTGCAGGTACCAGTCGAGCCCGGTCGTCAGGCTCGCCCTGGCGCCCCGCGTCACCTGGGCGGCGCCGATGGAGGCGACGAGCGCCTGAAGCTCCCTCAGGAACGCGAGTCGCGCATCCGGCGTTCCGGGCACGTGCGAGTCGGCGGGCACGCCGGGCATGCGTTCGAGTGCCACGAGTCCCGCCTCGCTCCAGCCTCGGCTTCTCGGCACGGCCACCCCGGCGTGGGCGAGCTCGTCGTGGATGCGGTGCAGCGGCTCCGCGTGACCTGGGCGCACGACTTTGAAGAAGAGCGTGCCCTCTGGTCCCGCGAGGCGCAGCACGGCGCGGCGGCCGGGTCGGTACGCGAGCATCTCGAGCTGCCCTTCGCCGACCGCGCCGAACCGGGCGGCGGTCTCTCTGGCGGAGTCGGGGAATGCGGTCGCGGGGAGCGCCGGCAGTGCCGGGTCGTGCGGGTACCGCCACACGCGTACCTGCTCGTGCGTGGCCGGGTTCTGCACGGTTGTCCACTGCTGCGATTCGCCGGAGGCGGCCGCCGGGTTTGTCGCGGTGTCGATGAAGAGGCGGATGCGCTCGTCGGGACCCTGCCCCGAGGCGAGTTCGACGTCGTACCCTGCAAGCACGCCGTCGCCGCTCGGCTCCGCGCAGGCGAGCGTGACCGAGGCGACCTCGCGCCCGGTGCCCGTGGCGACGGCCTCGATCACCTGCCTGGCTGCTGCGAACATGGGCTCCTCCTGCGGAGACGGCGTTGTGGGTGCGGTAGGTGCGGTGCGGGCACCGCGGTCGTGGTCGTGCGTGCCCTCGAACCTACCCGGGCCGATCGAAGCCTCCCCGGGAACCCTGCCAGGCTGTGGACAGGGCGGGGGCGGGCAGACCCCCAGCCGGGTCGGCGACTACGCGCTCGGCACTGACGGCGGCGTCTGCACGCTCACGGGGCTCTGCGCGGTCTGCACGCTCACTGGGCTCTGCGCGGTGGGCACGCTCACCGGGGTCTGCACCGTTGGCACGCTCTGCGGGGTCTGCGCGGAGACGGGGCTTGGCGAGCTGAAGACCGGCGTCGCGGTGGGCGACGCGCTGTTGCCGGTCGTCGGCGATGCCGACGGGCTCGCGGACGGCGTCGCCGAGGCAGTTGGGGATGCGGATGCGGCCGGGCTGCTCGTCGCGGACGGTGTTGAGAGGTTCAACTGCTCACCGGGCACGTCTCGCACTTCGAGCGCGTTGGCGACGCCCGCCCCGCCGACGGCGAGGATGCCGAGGCCGAGGGCACTTGCCGATCCGACGATGATCCAGGTGTTCTTTTTCATGGCGCTTGTCTCCTGTTGACTGCCGAGCCGCGGGTTCGCCTCGGTAGTCCCTAGCTTCGTGAGCGTTCATGAGACGCAGCGTGTGCCGAAGATGAGAGCGGCCTCATCTTGGCCGGCGTCCCCCGACACGCACCGAGGGGCGAGCGGATGCGCACCCGCTCGCCCCTCGGCTCAGTCGTGTTGACGGCTTACGCCGTCTGTCCGCGGTGCTTGCCCTCGGCGACCTCTTCGACGAGCTTCGCGTTGAACGCGGGCAGGTCGTCGGGGGTGCGGCTCGAGACGAGTCCCTGGTCGACGTGGACTTCCTCGTCGACCCACGTTGCGCCCGCGTTGATGAGGTCTGTCTTGAGGCTCGGGAAGCTCGTGAGCGTGCGCCCGTCGAGCACCTTCGCGTCGGTGAGGATCCAGGCGCCGTGGCAGATCACGGCGACTGGCTTGTGGCCTGCGAAGAAGTCGCGCACGAACGAGACGGATGCCTCGTCGAGGCGCAGCAGGTCGGCGTTGCCGACACCGCCCGGCAGGACGAGCGCGTCGAAGTCCGCGGCCTTCGCGTCGCTCGACGCCAGGTCAACGGTCTGCTCGTGCCCATTCTTGCCCGTGACGCTGCCCGCCTCGGGTGCGACGAGCTTCGCCTCGCCTCCGGCCTCGGTCACGGCGCCCCACGGGCTGGTGAGCTCGCTGTCCTCGAAGTCGTTGGTGAGAAGGAATGCCACGCGCTTGGTGTCGAGAGTCGTCATTGCTGATCGTCCTTTCGTCGGGGGATCGGAAGTCGAGGTTTGCTGTTCTGTTCGGGCGAGGGATGCTCGGAGCCGGAATCGAACAGGTCACTACCGTCTCGCATCGGCCGCCGAGAAACTTGGACGCGCAGTGTGCGCCGACTGGTTGTCAGCTGGACGAGCCGAGCAGCAGCTCACGCAGCGCCGCCTCGCCCGACCCTCTACCCTTCGCGATGACCTTGCCCTCGCCGTAGGCCTCGATCACCCGCGGGTCGATGTAGCTCGCCCTCGCAACCGCCGGCGTGTTGCCCAGCAGCTCAGCGGTGTCGCGCACTGCCTGGGCGACCAGCGACTTCCGCTCTCGAACCGTGCCGCCGATACCGAGCTCGGCCAAGCGTCCGGCGGCGAAGACCGTGCCATGCAAGGTCCGGAAATCCTTCGCTGTGAACTCGCCTTTGGTTCGGGCCCTGATGTCGTCGTTGACCTCGCGCGCCGAGAGCCGCCGCCAGGCGCGACCGTCCCGCCACGACAGGATGCGCCGCCCGGGCGAGCCGCTCCCCTTCCGTTCGCCGAGGAACGTGACCAGCTCGAGGTCCTCGATCAACGCGCTCCACGGCACGCCGCTCTTGCCCTTGAACTCGAGCAGCACCAGCTCGTCCTGCAGCAGGATGTGCCGATTCAGCAGGGTCGTGAGTCCGCGATGGCCGAACTGCTTCGCCGAGCGTTCGCTGCCGACGCGCAGGAACGCGGTGTCGAGCAGCTTGAAGCTCGCGGCGAGCGACGCCTCGCGGCTCGCGCTCTGAGCCCTGAGGGCACTCGTGGCTGAGCGTCTCGCCGCGGGCAGCACGCGCGAGAGCTCGAGCGCCCTGTCGAAGGTCACGATCTGCCGCTTGGCCGTCCAATCGGGATGGTAGATGTACTGCGTCCGGCCCAGCGCATCCACCCCGACTGCAAGCACGTGCGCATTCTGGTGCGGGGCGATGCGCACGTCCCGCCAGGCCGGCGGGATGGCGAGCGACGCGAGGCGTCGGCGCACCTCGGCATCGACGATGCGCTCACCGCGTTCATCCCGGTAGCTGAACCCGCTTCCCGCCGGGTGCCGCGTCCACGCCGCATCCGCCGACGTCCACCTTCGCAGTCGAACCATCCTCTTTGAGTAGCACCCGACGGGCCGGGGAGGCAAGGCTTGAACGCTGAGGACTCGCATGGCGTATTTCTTGGAGGTAACCACCTTCCAGGGAGGTCGTGAGAGCCATCCACAGATTCCTTGGGAACCGCCCTTGCGCACAGGTCAGTGCGCGAGGATGCGATCATCCGTCCGAGACGGTCGCACACGACGGCAGGAGCCCCCATGCCATTCCCCGTTCCACCTCTCACCGCGACGATGCCCGCAGAAGGCCGCGTCGACCGCCTCTCCGAGCACACGTACCGGGTTGTCCGAGATGGGCGCGTGCTCGGGTTCATCAACAAGATCGATGAGCTCTGCGTCGTCTCTTCCGGAGCCGACCCGGCAACCGCCCTCGAAGTGCTGCAGACTCGCGACTTCGCCCGAGCCGTGAAGGAGCTCCAAGACCGAGGCTGACGCGTGACGTTGCGGGCGGGCCGCGCGGTGCGTCATTCTGACACCATGCGTCTCGGGGTGAAACTCGCCGCTGTCCTCGCGGCCGGCTTGCTGGTGAGCGGATGCTCGCCGCGCGGCGTCGAGAGCGGCCCCGCAGCAGAGACGACCGCGCCGGCTGCTGCCGAGAGCGCCGCAACCGAGAGCGCTGCCGGGCCGTCCCCCAGTGCGGACGGCAGCACGGGCGAGCTTGTCCTCGCCGCGACCGCCGACGACCGGCACTCCTGGATCACCGCGGAAGCCCGCGTGCTCGGAGTCACCAAAAGCGGCACGTGCGAGTACTCCGCGAGCGCGGAAGGCGTCGGCACAGTCACTCGCACGGCGAAGGCGTTGTCGAGCAACTTCGATACCGTCTGCGGCGACATCTCCTTCGAGCTGGGCACCCCAGCCACCTACACGGTGAGCGTCACCATCACGGGGGTCACCGACGAGCCCCTGAGCGCGAGCACCGAGGTGGAGTTCCTGGGGTCGACCGCCGACTGAGTGCCAGACTCACTCGCCAGCTCCTGTCTCCTCCCTCTCGCTCACTCCGCCTCCTCGCTCCTCCTCCACACCTCGCATCCGGGCAATCCACACGAGAAAACGATGCTCGCGCGCTGGCGAACCAGCGTTTCCCGTGTGCCTGTAGCCCGGGCGAGGAGGAATCTGCGCAGACGCGCATCCCTCTCGAGGAAGAATCCCTCAGCGGCCGCGTCGGACAAGGTGGCTCGCTCTCGCACCCGCGCCGCGAAGGAGCCGCTCGAGTTCGTCGGAGCGACCCCCGAGGCGGGGCGACTCGAGCGAGAAAGCGACCGCGCCGATAACCTCCCCCGAGGCGCTGCGCACGCCAACCGCGGCGCAGGTGTGGCCCGCCACGAACTCCTCGCGCTCCCACGCCACTCCCCGCAGCCTGACCCTCTCGAGGTGCCGCTCGAGTTCCTCGCGCGACGTGATCGTCCCTTCGGTGAACGCGGGCATGCCGTTCGCGTCGAGGAACGAATCCCGCTCCTCCACGCTCATACCGGCCAGGATGATCTTGCCGAATGCCGTCGCGTGCGTCGCCTCGTGGAAGCCGAACTCGAGGGGGCGAATGCGTTGCGCCCGCGCCGAGTCGGCGACATGCGCCACGACCACGTCCGTGCCCCGATAGACCGCGAAATACGCGGCCACGTCACCTGCCTCGTGCAGCGTCTGCACGACCGCACGCATCGGCGGCGACACCCCGAGCTGCTGGTGCAGCGCCCGGCCGAGCTCATGCACCTTGTAGCCGAGCTCGAAGCGTCGTTCCTCCCGGAGGTGCACAAGGTAGTCCGCATCCACGAGCAGCTGCGCGAGGCGATACACCGTGGGCAGCGAGCATCCGAGCGCCTCCTTAATCTCCGTCGCACTGGCCCCGCCGTTCTGGGCGACGAGCTCCAGGAGCGACAGCGCCTTGAGCGTGCTCGACGACGGCGCGGCCGCCGCCGGGCTCGCAGCCGATGCCCCGGCGGGAACGGGAGCTGGTGCCCCGGGCACCGCGGCGACCGCGGGTTCGGATCTGGTGGCGGGGGTATCCACGTCGACACTCACCGCAGCAGTATGCGCAGCGAAGACTGGGTCCGCGGTGAGTGTCGCGTGGCTCACGACTCCCCCTACAGCTCGCCGGCGCGCAACTGCGACGCCAGGTAGTCGGCCTGACGCATGGCCAGTGCCACGATCGTCAGCGTCGGATTCGCTGCGGCGCTGGTTGTGAACACGGACCCGTCGCCGACAAACAAGTTCGGCACGTCGTGCGACGCTCCCCACCGGTCGACGACCCCATCCTCCGGCCGCTCGCTCATGCGCGCCGTGCCCAAGTTGTGCGTCGACGGGTATGGCGGGGTGCGGTGGACGTGCTCGGCACCGACCGCCTCGTAGAGCAGAGTTCCCCGACTGTAGCCGTGCTCGCGCATCGCTGCATCGTTGGGGTGGTCGTCGTAGTGGACGTTCGGGACCGGCAGTCCGTTCGCATCCGTCACCGAGCGGTTGAGCGTGATGCGGTTCGATTCCTGGGGCAGGTCCTCGCCGACGATCCACATGCCTGCCGTGTTCTCGTAGGCGTCGAGCACGGACGTGAACGACTTGCCCCACGCCCCAGGGTCGGCGAAGCTCGCGAGGAACGCGGGCCCGAGCGACAGCGTCTCCATGAAGTAGCCCCCGACGAAACCGCGCGACGGGTTATGGCCTGATTCGTCACGGATCACCCCGGCCATGGTCTCCCCGCGGTACATGCGCACGGGTTTGTCGAAGCGGGCGTACAGCGAGCCCGTCGTGTGGCGCATGTAGTTGCGGCCGACCTGGCCTGACGAATTGCCGAGTCCGTCTGGGAACAGCGCGCTGGCGCTCAGCAGCAGGAGCCGCGGCGTCTCGATCGAGTTGCCCGCCACGACGACGACGCGCGCACGCTGTCGCTGCAGGTTGCCCTCCCTGTCGAGGTACAGCACCCCATCCGCCCGGCCATCGACATCGTGCGTGACCTGCACCGCGTGGCTCTCCGTGCGCAGGTCGAGGAGCCCGGTCTCGAGGGCGCGGGGGATCTCGCGCACCATCGTGCTCCACTTGGACTTGTTTTTGTCACCCTGGAAGTTGAAGCCGTCCTGAATGGATGCGGGGCGCCCGTCGTACGGTTCCGCGTTCGTTCCGTACGGCCCCGTCGCGTAGTGCACGTAGCCCGCTCGCTTGGCGCCCTCGGCGAAGACCTTGTAGTTGTTGCTCGCCGGCAAGGGGGCCCGCCCACCCGTGTGCGTCGAACCGATCGCATCCTCCGCCTTGGCGTACCAGGGTGCGAGCTCCGCAAGCGTGATGGGCCAGTCGAGGAGATTCGCGCCGTCGACGCGGCCGTACGTGCTGCGCGCCTTGAACTCGTGCTCGTAGAAGCGAGGCGTCGCGCCAGACCAGTGCGTCGTGGTCCCGCCGACCGCCTTCACGATCCACGCGGGCAGGTTCGGGAAGTCTTTCGCGATGCGCCACGAGCCGCTCGTCGTGCGCGCATCCAACCACGCCATCTGGTTGAACGCCTGCCACTCATTGTTCTCGTAGTCCTCATTGCGCAGGTATGGTCCAGCCTCGAGCACCACCACGGGAATGCCCTTGGCCGTCAGCTCGTGCGCGATCGTGCCGCCGCCGGCGCCGGAACCGACGATGACCACGACCTCGTCGTCCTGCGGGATGGGCTTCCCGAACTGCGTGGGGCGTGCGCTCGTTCCATCAGTCATCGCTCGACTCCTTCGTGGCTTGCGGCGAGGTCGCCTGGCTGGTTCGTTGCAATGGGAGCATCGGATGCGCGGCCCGCGTGCGCTGCGGCCGCCGGGATGCGCACCGCGCCCGTCTGCGGACGTTGCAGGCCCGGGAGCGGCGCGAACGGCACATCCGTCGGCTCCTCGATGCGCGGCTCAGGCACCCAGTCGAGGTCGTCGAAACCGCGGTGCACGTAGCCGCCGAGCTCGAAGGAGGACCCCTCGTAGCCGACCGCCTTCCACACTTCCGGGTCGTCGTAGAGGTTCAGCACCGTCGTGCGGCGGATGAAGCCGAAGAAATCGGTGTGCTCGATGCTCCGCAGCACGGCCGTCGCCTGCTCCTCGTCGAGACCCGTGAAATCGCCCGCAGACAGCGAATCCAGGGTAAGAAGTCCCTGCGTCAACGTGACCCGCAGCCACGTCGACGACTTCGCCTCCTCGAGGATGATGTTCGCCGTCCGCTCGTACGGCGAAGCGGGAAACGAGGGGTGCGGGAACGCCACACGGATGACACGCACGAGCAGATCTCGCGCGTGTTCGGTGAGCTCCGTTTCGTTGAGCTGGGGGTACTTGGCCGGATACGCCATGGGTATCGCTCTCCTCTCCATTGAGGTTCAGGTCTTCGACGGCCCCTGGTGGGGCACCATCCTTCGCGGGTCAGCGGTGACTCGACGGCGGATGCGGTGCTTCATACGGTGCCCCGCACGCTCCTCCCCTCACCAGTCGCTTTCTCGACATGCGAGAAACAGCGTTGCCGGGGCGGACGACGCGGCGGAAGTCTTGGACCCGTCGGGGCAGACGACACCAGCCCCGCGCATCCACCTGCAGCAACTGAGAACGGAGACAACGATGTCCAAGGTCCTGATCCTCGCCGGCGACTTTTCCGAGACCCTCGAGGTGTTCTACCCGTATGAGCGGCTCCGCGAAGAGGGCTACGAGCCCGTCATCGCAGCACCCACCAAGAAGCGTCTCCAGTTCGTGGTGCACGACTTCGAGGGGTACGACACGTTCACGGAGAAGCTCGGGCACGGCTGGAACGCCGACATCGCGCTCGCCGATGTGAACCCGTCCGACTATGTGGCGCTCGTCGTTCCCGGCGGGCGCGCCCCCGAGTACCTCCGCAATAACGAAGACGTGAAGCGCATCGTGAAGCACTTCTTCGGCGAGGACTCCCCCGTCGCCGTCACCTGCCACGGGCCGATCATCCTCGCGAAGGCGGGAGTGCTCGAAGGACGCACTACGTCGGGCTTCCCGGAGATCGCAGCCGACATCGAGGCGGGCGGAGGCACGTACCAAAACTCGGAGGCCCTCGTCGACGGCAACCTCGTGAGCGCCCGCGCCTGGAACGACAACGGCCCGTGGTTCGGCAAGTTCATCGCGCTCCTGCGCGAGAAGGCACCGCTCTCGGCGTAGCCCGCCGCCACCCTGCCCGCTCCGACCGCTCGCTCTCCGCCCTTCGCCGGCGCATCCACACGGGAAATGCATGCTCGTCCGCGCACGAGCATGCATTTCCCGTCTGTCTGAGGGCGTGCGGCGAGCAGCTCCGCGCAAGGTCGACACCGACACGTGCAACGCCGCGAGCGAATTCTGTCGACCCGAGCGACCTCAGATCGCGCGTGCTGTCCACAGAAGCGCACGAAGGTCACCGTTCGGGCACGAGCACTTCTAGCCTCGGCAAATGACAGCACAGAGCGAGCGGGGACGCGCTCGGGACGAGTCCGCACCTCGACCGCCGCAGAGCGGGCCGGCAGCTCAGCGGCGGCGAAGACAACGACAAGGGCAGCCAAAGCGCCGGGCGAAAGAGCGCATACCCCTGCCAGAGACGCTCCGCACGGCCGGATTCACCGTCGCCCAGGCGTACGAGGCGGGTGTGGGCCGCGGACGGCTGGACAACTCGAACCTGGATCGCCCCTTCCACGGTGTTCGTGTCGCCCCGCCCAGCAAGGAGGTCGTTGCCAGGCTTACGACGATGACCGAACTCGAACGGGCCGTTGAACTCCTCCGGATGCGCGACGTGAGCTACGCGGCGAGGGCACGGCAGCGGCAGGCGTACGGTGCGGTCTCTGCCGCCCGCATTCTGGGGCTCCCACTGCCTGCCACACTCGCGCGAGACCCCCGGGTGCACCTGATTGTTCCGCAGGGCTTCAGTTCATCGTCACCGCGCGGAACAATCACTCGGATTGTGCCGCAACGCGCCTGGCGCACCTTCGAGTTCGACGGCCTCCTGCTCCCGTCCCCAGAGCTCATCTTCTGCCTGCTCGCCCGAGACCTTGACGTCATGAACCTGCTGGCGCTCGCGGACGCGCTCGTCACGACCTCACACTGGTACCCATCCCGGCGTTGGCTCGGCGCGCTCTCGACGCCAGAGCTGCTCGCCACCGCTGCTACCGACTGGTCGCCGTGCACGGGGGCTTCGCGTCTCCGTGAGGTGTTGCCGCACATCCGTCTCCGCGTTGAATCCCCCTACGAGACGATGATGCGCTTCCTATTGGAGCAGTCTGGCTATCCGACCCTCACCGTGCAACACCTGCTGTACGACCGCGCCGGGCGCAAAGTCGCGCGCGGCGACTGCGCTGACGAGCAAGCGCGCATCCTCTACGACTACGACGGTGACGGGCATCGGACCAGCCGTAGCCAATGGCAGAAGGATGTCAGGCGGGCGCGCAGGGTCGCGACCCTCGACTGGCATCCCGAGCGCGTCGTGCTCGCCGATCTCTGGCCCAACCCGTCAGCCTTTATCACCCACGCGCAGGACCTCCGAGCCCGGCGCCTGGCGGAACGCTGAAGCGCCCTCGCCCGGGGCATCCACACGAGAGATACAGGCTCCTGCGCTGAGGAACATGCAGATCCCGTGTGGATGCCCCGGGCGAGATAGGTAGGTGCGCGGGCCGGGGGCAGTCGGGGCGGGCGGGGTGAGTTAGCTGAACTGGATGCCGCCATCGACGAGGATCGTCTGGCCGGTGACGTAGTCGGAATCTTCCGAGGAGAGGTAGGAGACGAGCTGCGCGACGTCGTTCGGCACGGAGACTCGTCCGAGGAGGATGGACTTGGCGTTCTCGGCGAGCGCCTCGCCCTTTGCGAGGCCCTGCTTGGCGCCGAGCTTCTCGTCGATGAGGTCCCACATGGCGGTGCCGACGATGCCGGGCCCGTACGCGTTGACCGTGATATTGTGCTCCGCCCATTCCATGGCCGCGGCCTGCGTGAGTCCTCGCACCGCCCACTTCGACGCCGAGTACGGGCCGAGGAGCGCAAACGGGCGGAACGCGACGATCGACGCCGCCCCGATGATCTTGCCGCCGCCACCCTGCTCGATGAACTGCCGGGCCGCCGCACGGTACTGGTAGAAGACGCCGGTGACGTTGACGTCGAGCACCCGCTGGAAGTCGGCGCTCGAGTAGTCGAGCAGCGACTCGACCTGTGCGATGCCGGCGTTCGCGACGAACACGTCCAGCTTGCCGGCCTTCTCCGCGGTAAACGCGACGAGCGCGTCGACGGATGCTTCGTCGGTGACATCGACGACGGCTCCCGTTGCGCGGCCTCCCGCGTGCTCGATGGCGGTGACGGTTTCCTCGACGCCCGCCTGTGCCCCTTCCAAGTCGGCGACGATGACGTGCAGGCCGTCACGGCCGAGACGTTCTGCGATTCCCTTGCCGATGCCCCGTGCTGCTCCGGTGACGATGGCGACGCGCTGTTCGGTGCTCATGGGTCCTCCTTGACTCGAGCGGCGCCTGCGCTCCGATGCGCGGCGCTCGCTGCGAGGCTACGGAGCGGTCATCGCATGCAGGAAGGTGCGCTCTCGCTGAGCGAGAACGCGCCGGAAGGGCGCCGGATGGGCGCCGAGGGGAGACAGACACACGAGGAATGCAGGTTCGTCAGGCAACGAACCTGCATTCCTCGTGTGGATGCGCCCGGCGCGGGTGCGGAGGAGGGGGCCCGCTCAGTCGTCGGCGTTGGCGGCGGCGGTCGCGACGATGCGCGACGCCATGGTGGCGAAGATGAAACCGTGGAACGGGTAGACGGCGGCCCAATAGAGGCGACCGAGCAGCCCTTGCGGGAAGTACACGGCGCGCTGTTCGTAGCGTGAGCGGATGCGCTCACCGTTCTCGGTCTCGTCGCCCCGCGCATCCGACTCGCCGTCGCCGTCGCCGACGGGCACTGCCCGCATCTCAAGCCAGGCGAGGCCGGGAACGCGCATCTCGGCCCGGAGGCGGAGGAGCGAACCCTGTTCGCCGCCTCGCTCGATGGTCTCGACGCGCCAGAAGTCGAGCGCGTCGCCTTCTGCGAGCCGGTCTGGGTGCGTTCGTCCGCGACGCAGGCCGACCCCGCCGACGAGCTTGTCCATGACTCCGCGAGCGCCCCAGAGGAGTTTCGACGAGTACCAGCCGTTGTCGCCGCCGATGCCCTCGATGACGCGGAACAGTTGCTCCGGCGACACGGTGCTTTCCTTCGACTGTTCGTCGGTGAAGACCGTCTGCCCGGCCCAGTCTGGGTCGGCGGGCAGGGGGTCGCTCGGCGCGCTGTGCACGTTCGCGTCGCGCCAGCTCGTCTCGGTCGCGCGCTGCTTCTCGCGTCCGAGGGCAAGCTCGACGGCCCGCAGGTACGTCGTGAGGCCGTCCTCTGGGGGCGGGATCAGCGCATCCACGTCGCGATTCTTGACGACGCACTCGTTCTGCAGCGACTCGACGAGCGGACGCGCGATCGACTTCGGGATGGGTGTGACCAGGTTCACCCACCTCGAGGCGAGGCCGGGCGTGAACACGGGCAGGGAGGCGATGGCGCGCTGCCGGAGGCCTGCTTTCACGGCGTAGCCGTTCATCATCTGCCCGTATCGGAGCACGTCGGGGCCGCCGATGTCGAGCGGGCGGTTCACGTCGCCTTCGATGCGAGCGGCGCCGAGGAGGTAGTGCAGCACGTCGCGCACGGCGATGGGCTGGATGCGGTTGCGCACCCACTGGGGGGCGGGCATGTAGGGCAGGACCTCGGTCAGGTGCCTGACCATCTCGAACGACGCCGAGCCCGACCCGATCACGATGCCGGCCTGCAACACGATCGTCGACACGGGCGAGTTCAGGAAGACCTCGCCGACCTCCTTGCGGGAGCGGAGGTGCTTCGAGAGCTTCGCGTCGTCGGGGTGGAGCCCACCGAGGTAGACGATGCGGGAGACGTTCGCCTTGGCTGCCTGCTCGGCGACGTTCTCGGCGAGCTGCAGGTCGGTGCGTTCGAAGTCCGACCCCGAGCCCATGGCGTGCACGAGGTAGTAGACGACGTCGATGTCTTGCACCGCTTCGCCCACGGCCTTCGGGTCGTCGGCGTCGCCCACGACCACGTCGACCTCGTCACCCCAGTCGTAGGCGGCGACCCTCCCCGCGTTCCTCGCGAGAACCCGCACACGGTAGCCCGCGGTGATGAGCCGAGGCACGAGGCGCCCTCCGAGGTAGCCCGTCGAGCCGAAGACCAGCACGCGCGGTGCCGATCCGTCTGGGCGCGGAATCGCTTTGAGCGCGGGCTCGTTGCCGGTCGGCGCGGGCGTCGCCGGCGTGGAGCTGTTGGCGGGTGCGCCTTCGGTCGGGATGCTGCTGCCGGACTGCGCGGATGGGGGCCTGCCTGGGGATGCCATGGTGGTGAGGCTATGACCCCAGACTGACTGCAAGGTGATGGGGTGACCGTGGAACGCCGAGACCCCCGACCGGCATCGCCGTTCGGGGGTCTCGGGTCGCTGCTCTCGCTCGCAGCTCGCTTCGCGTGGCGGTCAGCTCTGCACCACGGCGATCGGTGGGGTCGTGGGCTCGCCGGTCGCCGATCCACCCTTCGACTCGACGGTGACGCCCACGGCCATGCCAGGTGCGAAGGTGCCGTCGAGCACGCGGACCGCGGGTGCGCCATCGGCCATGGTCAGGATGCCGGCGGGCGCGGGCCCCTCGCCGTCGATGTACCAGAGCTCGTAGTCGTTCTCGGCGGGGAGCTGGGCCATGCCGTGGGCGACGACGGCCGACTGCCCGAGTTCCTCGGACCAGTAGACCGTGACGGTCCCTCCGCCGGCGACCTCGGTGCGGGCACTGTCGACGTCTGAGGCGGCGAGGATCAGCGCGACGTCACCGCTCGCCAGTGGCGGATCTTGGCTGTCCTGCCCGAAGCCACCGAAGGCCAGACCTCCGCCGAGGAAGAGCCCCACCGCGACGACAACAGCGGCGGTGGCGGCAAACATCGCCTGGGCGCTGTTGCGGAACCAACGGCCGCGGGCGCGGGTTTCGACGGGACCGAAATCGTCCTCGCCGCTCCCCTGGCTCGATGTGCCCCCACCGACGGCGACAAGACGGCGATCGTCGTCGGCGTCGCTGTCGGACGCCGCATCGTCGTCGTCAGCCACGGCGCGGAGCGTGCGCCCCGTCTCGCCCTCGGAACCGTCGAGGTCCGACGCTTCGGCGCGCGGCGCATCCGCTGCCTGCTGGCGGCCGGCCGAGGCAGCAACCTCACGTTCGTCGCCGACCGGGTTCTGCTGCGGGAAGCTGTCGAGCTTCGCGAAGAGCGCGTCCTTCATGGATGCGGGAGGCTGGACGGGCTCGACGGCGAGCGCCAGCTGCGCGGCCGCCTCCTGATAGCTTTCGAAGTCTTCGGCGAGCTCGCCGTCCTCGAGCAGCTTGTTCATCAGCGCCCGGTCAGCGGCGTCGTCGAAGTCGTTGGCCGAGAGCGCCTCAGCAGCCAGCAGCTGCTCCAGCTCCTCGCGTTCACGATCCTGTTCGTTGCTCATGACTCCACCCCCAACTCTCGTCGCAACCGATTCATTCCGTCTCTGATTCTCGTCTTCACCGTGCCGAGCGGCACCTCGAGCCGTTCCGCGATCTCACTCTGCGTGAGACCCCCGTAGTAGGCAAGCGTGACCGCTTCACGCTGTTGATCGCTGAGCTTGCTGAGCGCCTGCTGCGCCCTGCGGTGCTCGATGCTGATCTCCGCTGACTCGGCGACGTCGTCGCGTTCGCCCTCGAAGTCGCGCACCCCGATCTTCAGGTCCCGGTCCTTCGACGCCTGCGACGCACGCACTCGGTCAATGGCTCTTCGGTGCGCGACCGTCAGCATCCACGTCGTCGCCTTGCCCTTGCTCGGCGAGTACGTCGCGGCGGTCTGCCAGATCTCCAGGAGCACCTCCTGCGCGACCTCCTCAGACTGCGCCTGGTCGACGAGCACCCGGCGAATGAGGCCGAGCACACGAGGTGCCATGAGGTCGTAGAGGGTGGAAAACGCTTCCTTGCTGCCTGTAGCGGTGCGCACGAGAAGTTCCTCGATCTCTCCTATGGCTTCGCTCACCATCTCAGCTTGCCATCTCGCGAAGGTTTCGCGAATTCGGTTGACTTCGACCTCACTGTGAAGGAAGGGGTGGGGGCCCTCAAGGAAGGCCGGCACTGGGACGTTCGGCCGTGTCTCAACCGAAGGTGAATGAGTAAGCATCCACGCCACCTCCCAGCGTCACGGTCAGCTCGCCCTGCTTGCTCTCGTCGCCTTCGAAGAGCAGGTACGAGCCCGGGTTGCCTTCGACCTGGATCTCGCGCGGGCCGGTGCCGTCGTCGACGGTCACTGTTCCCGAGCCGCCGAGCACCATGCGAATGGTCGAGGCGGTGTACGAGAGCTTGATCTTGCCGTCGGAGTCGCTTCGGATGCCCTGCGAGTCGAGGTTGAAGTCACCCTCGAGCGCGAACGTATCCTTCGGGAGCTCCGCGGGGAAGCTGAAGCTGCGGTCGCCCTGCCCGTAGTCGCCTTCGCCCGCGTAGTTCACGACCTTGGTCGGCATGAGGTAGGTCTCTGGCGTGGTGCTGCCGAGCTCCGGCGTGGTGTCGGAGGTGTCGGTCTCGCCAGGGAGCTGCACGTCGGGGTTGGCTTCCTTGAGGAGGTCGCGGATCTGCGCTTCCGTTTCCGCGTAGCCGCCCTCACCGAAGTGGATGGCGCGCACGGTGCCGTTGGCGTCGATCAGGTAGTGCGCGGGCCAGTACCGGTTGCGGTAGTTCGTCCACGTGCCCAGGTTGTTGTCGAGGGCAACCGGATACTCGATGCCGAACTCGTCGATGGCGTTGGCCACGTTGGAGGCCTCCTTCTCGAACGCGTACTCGGGCGAGTGCACACCGATGACCTGCAGGCCGGAGTCCTTGTAGGCCTGGTCCCAGGCGGTGACGTGCGGGATGGAGCGGATGCAGTTGATGCAGGAGTACGCCCAGAAGTCGATGAGGACGACCTTGCCCTCAGCGGCCTGCGCGGCCAGTTGCACTTCTTCGCCGTTCGGTGTGTTCATCCACTCCTGGATGTCGAGAATCTCGGGCGCGGGACCGCAGTCGCCGAGCTCGGGGTCACCTGGTGTGCAGTTGGTGAGCTGCTCGTTCTGCTCGTTGACGAGGCCGCCGAAGGCGAGTGCTTCTTCGACCTGCTCGTTCGAGTTGAACTGCTCCTGCAGGCCAGCCGTGTAGTCGGGCACGAGGCGCTGCAGGATCTGCGGCAGGTTGAAGACGAGGCCGATGGCGAGGGCGATCATGACGATGCCCGCGGTAATGCGGATGCCGCGCTGGTGCTTGCGGAACGCCTTGACGCGCTCGCCAACGCGGCGACCGGCGAGGGCGAAGATGAGCAGCGGGATTGCGGCGCCGATACCGAACGTCACCGTGAGGATGACGGTCTCGATGCCGATCTGACCGGTCGAGCCTGCGACGGTGATGGCCGCGAGAACCGGGCCCGCGCAGGGCACGTAGACGGCACCGAGCGCGATGCCGAGCAGGAACCCGCCCCGGTCGGTGTTGACCTGCTTTTGCGGGATCCACGAGAACGGCTTCTCGAGCAGGTGCTCGAACTTCGGCACGATGAGGCCGATTCCGATGAGCACCAGAACGATGATGCCGGCCCAGCGCAGCACATCCTGCGGCAGGCCGAGCAAGCTCAACAGCAACGAGCCAAGCAGCGTGAAGACGCTGAAGCTCGTGACGAGGCCCAGGATGACGAGGTACGGCCGGGCGGATGCGCGCCGCTTCGTCGTGCGCTCGCTCTTGACTCTCGTCTTGAGCGCGCCCTCGTCGGGCCCATCGGCCCCTGGATCCTGGGCCCCGGTCTCCAGCTCCTCGTCGCTTCGTGCTCCCTGCACGCCGCCCGAGAAGAAGATGACGGGCAGCACGGGGAGGATGCACGGTGAAATACCCGTGATGAGGCCTCCAAGGAAGCCGATGAGTCCTAGCGAGATCATGTTGTGCTCCCTGCAGCGTGGCTGTCAGGCGGTCGTTGATGCCTGTGCTCTGAGTTCGGAGCGGTGCCCGCATCGGTTTGCCTCGGCAGGAACCAAAAGCGGTGGATCGGTCCGATTTCTGCGCCCGGAACGCACATAGAGAAAAGAGGACTCAGACACGTCGCTTTTGGGGCCGAGAAATTTATTCCGAACTTTTCCAATCCGCTTCCGCAGGGCCTCCGAATGTCTCAGTGAACCGCAACGGATGCGGCTCCGGCCCCCCGGCCGAGAAATGAGGAGTGAAGTTATGCGCACTATCACCAGGAAGGGCTCACTCGCCCTCCTCTCGCTGGCGGCCATCTCGACCTTCGGCCTGGCAGCCTGCTCGAACTCGGCCCCCACGGCTGAGCCTGACGCCTCGATGGAAGCGTCGCCCATGGAGACCACGATGGAGTCGCCCATGGAGACCACCATGGAGACGATGGACCCAGCAGCCAACCTCGTCGGCCCGGGTTGCGCCGACTACGCGGCACAGGTGCCGGACGGTGCAGGCTCGGTCCAGGGCATGTCACAGGACCCGGTCGCGGTCGCGGCCTCCAACAACCCGCTGCTCACGCAGCTCACGGCAGCCGTCTCCGGCCAGCTGAACCCTGATGTCGACCTCGTCTCGACGCTGAACGGCGGCGAGTTCACGGTCTTCGCACCAGTCGATGAGGCCTTCGGCAAGATCGACGCCGGCACGGTGGAAACACTCAAGACCGACGCTGACCTGCTCTCGGGCATCCTGACCTACCACGTGGTGGAGGGCCAGATCCTGCCTGACGAGATCGCTGGCGACCACACGACCGTCCAGGGTGAGACGGTCACCGTCGAGGGTGAAGGCGACAACCTCACCGTCGGTGGCGCCAAGGTCATCTGCGGTGGCGTCCAGACCGCAAACGCGACCGTCTACCTGATCGACACGGTGCTCATGCCGCCGTCGATGATGTAAGACAGTAGCAACTAACACGAATAACAGATAAGGCCCCGGATCTTGCATCCGGGGCCTTTCTCTGATTTCTTTTCCCGTTTCCATCCGCAGTGCGCGCGAATATCACAACTCGGGCACGGCTTTCCGAGGATTCCCACATAGGATTTCGCCACGGAGATATCCAGGGCACACAATGGGTTGTCCGGTGAAGCACGCAGTCGCACCGACGGAACGTCACAAGCGCTCCGAAGGGGGCAAGCGTCCGACATCGGCGACTACAGTCAACATCGAACTTTGGAGCTCTCATGGGATTCCTCGCATTCCTCCTTCTCGGACTCATCGCCGGGGCCATCGCGAAGCTCATCCTGCCTGGCAAGCAGGGCGGCGGATGGATCGCAACCCTCATTCTCGGCGTCATCGGCGCACTGCTCGGCGGCTGGATCGGCGGCATGCTCTTCGGTGAGGGCGTCGACGCGTTCTTCTCGCTCAGCAGCTGGCTCCTCGCCATCGGTGGCTCGCTCATCGTGCTCCTCATCTGGGGCTTCATCACGAGCCGCGGCAGCAAGAACCGCGCATAGCGCGTCTCGCACCACGACAACAGCGGGCCCCGGCGTTTGCCGGGGCCCGCTGTTGTCGTCTCGCCCGGGCAGCCGCGTCGAGACTGTCGCTTGGAAGACATGCAGTGTGATTCGCTCTAGGCATGACCTCGAGCGCGCCTGTTCCCCATCCTGACCGTGCCGCGGCCCGCTGGCGGGCCCTCGAACGCTGGGAGCGCTTCACGGCCTTCCCCATGTTCCTGGTCGCGATCGCCTTCTTCGCGGCATCATCAGTGCTGCTCATCGACATCGAGCTGTCCGCGGCGACCCAGGCCCAGCTCGCGACGGTTGTCACCGTGAGCTGGATGCTGTTCATCGCCGAGTTCATCGTGCGCCTCGCGATTAGCCCGTCCAAGATCACCTTCGTTCGGTCTCGATGGTTCGACCTGCTCTCGCTATTCGTCGTCATCCTGCGACCGTTCCTCATCGTCGCCTACCTCTGGCGCTTGCCGCTCTTCCGCTACGGCGGAGCTCGCGCGAAGCGCACCCGCAACGTGCTCGCCGTCTCCATCGCCTCGCTGCTGTACGTGTACACGGCGTCCCTCGGCGTCTACCTGGTCGAGCACAGCACCCCAGGGGCGAACATCGTCAGCATGGGCGACGCCCTCTGGTGGGGCTTCACGACCATCACAACGGTCGGCTACGGCGACTTCACGCCGATCACCGTCGCTGGCCGTGCCCTCGCGATCTCACTTATGGTTTCCGGCGTGCTGATTGTCGGGTTCGTGAGCGCGACCATCATGTCCGCGATCCGCGAAGACGTGCACTCCATCGCAGCGAAGCTGAGCCCGCAAGTACCTGGTGGGGCGGATGCGGCCCAGGCAGAGCGAGCGGCCCGCTGAACCGAGTTGCGGGAAGTACGCCGAGACACCGCACAACGCAGAAGACCCGGCCGCCAGAACGGCGACCGGGTCTTCGTCTGTAGCTGGAGCGGGGTTCGAACCCGCGACCTCACGATTATGAGTCGTGCGCTCTCACCAACTGAGCTACCCAGCCCTGGGTGTCGAGAGTGCTTCCGCACCCACGATCAGAGCCCCGAGTCGGGTTTGAACCGACGACCCCTTCCTTACCATGGAAGTGCTCTACCACTGAGCTATCGGGGCAGGATGCCAATCGAGCTTGTGGCTCCGAATGGCACCAGATGAGGATAGCACCTCACGGAACCTCGTGAGAACACCACCCTCGTGGCGCGTCGTGTCTTACACGCCCGAGCTCTCGCCGGGCATCGTGACGACGGTGGACGTGACGTTGAACTGCGTGAGGAACGCAATCGGGTCGATCTTGTTGCCGTCAGCAGTGTGGACCTCGAGGTGCAGGTGGGGGCCCGTGGAAGCGCCCGTGTTGCCGACCTTGCCGAGCTCGTCGCCGACCTTGACGACGTCGCCGACCTGAACCGCGATGGAGCCCGTGAGCATGTGCCCGTAGACGCTCTCGTAGCGCTCACCGTTGATGATGTGCTCGACGATGACGTGCACGCCGAGTCCGCCGTTGTCGGTCGGGGTAACGCTCTTGACCGTACCGCCGGCGATGGAGCCGATGGGCGTGCCCTGAGCAGGAGCGAAGTCGATGCCCATGTGGTTCGTGCTGCCGATGCCGCCGGGCGAGACGCGAGGACCGAAGTCATCGGTGATCGCGACGCCGACCGGGAACGGCCACTGCACTGTCGACGAGAGGTCGTTCTTGTAGGTGCCGCGGTCGACGAGGCTCATGAGGTTGGCCGCCGTGGCCGACCCCATGGTGGTGACCGCGTAGGCGTCTTCACGCTCGACGGTCGTACCCTCGCCACCGGAGACCGTCAGGGTCTGACCGGGCACCGAGGAGACGGCGTCGGCGAGTGCTGCCGAGCTGTCGCCTGCGACCTGGTCTTCCTGCGTGGACGTTGCGTTCGCCGGCATCGTGGAGACGACGGCGATCGTCGCGGCAAAGCCGAGCGCCGTGACGCCGGCGGCGCCGCGGAGGAAGGCGCCGCGCTTCTTGTGCGACGTCTCGGAGTTCTTGACGCGCACGAGGCCACGGCGGCCGGTCTTGCTGTCGACCTCGGGACGGAGTGCCTCTTCGTTGCGAGCAAAGCTCAGCGGAACCTCGAGGACTGCGACGGATGCGCGTTCGATGCGGGCGGTCGACTCGGTGTCGTCAGAACGGATCTGGGCGACCTCGGCGATGCTGGGCGTGTCGATCGAGGCCGGAGCAGGTGCGGGGGCCGATACGACTGCGGCTGCCTTCGCGACCGGTGCGGACTCGACGACCGAGACGACCTTCGGAGCAAGCGCGGCGGTGATGACCGGAGCCGACGACTCAGCCGAGCCTGCGCGCTCTGCTTCGCGACGGGCACGACGCGAGCTGAACGACTCGGGCGCCACGGCTGAAGTGCTCGCGGCGAGCGACGCGAGACGCTCTGCTTCGCGGAGTTCTCGACGGGTCATGGGCGCCGGCTGAGCCTGCTCCTGGCCCGATGTGAGAAGGGAAGTCAACGATTAAATCCTTACCGCGGTTTATAACGAACTGGTAAATAGTAACGCGCAGGTCACGGAAACTTCAAGGTCTCCGGAGAATCGACGACGCCGAGAGTCCACACTAGTCGCACGAGCGACCGCGCGCTCGCCCGTCATTGCAGGGAAGCAGCACCATTTCACCCCCGCAGGAGCCCGGAGCATTTCACCCTCGTAGGCACACACCGGGCGTGGCTCGAGCGCAGATTCGGAGGCTCGGTCCAGGGAGGACCGTTACTCCAGAACCCCGACGTACTGGCTCAGCTCGAGCTCGAGCCCGGGGCGCGCGGCGATGATGAGACGGCGCCCCTCACGCCCAAGCCCCTCGCCGACGACCACGGCTCCGGCCTCACGCGCGACGAGGGCCGCCCCCGCGTGGTCCCAGGGGTTCAAGCCCGACTCGTAGTACGCGTCGAGTCGGTTCACCGCGATGTTGCAGAGATCGAGGGATGCGGCACCGACGCGACGCAGGTCGCGCACGCACCCGGCCAACGCCTTCCACTGCTCCGCCTGCTGCACGCGGCGCTCTGCCGAGTAGCTGAACCCCGTACCCACGAGCGCGAGCTCGAGCGGCGGGGCCGCATCCACCTGCAGCCGCTCGCCGTTGCGCCAGGACCCGAGACCGCGCATCGCGGTGAACGCCTCACGACCCTCCGGGTTGACGACGGCGGCAGCGAGCGTCGTGAAGCTCGACGGCTCAGTTCCCGGGTCACCGACGACAACGGCGACGCTCACCGAGTAGTTGGGGTAGCCGTAGAGGTAGTTCACGGTCCCATCGATGGGGTCGACCACCCAGGTCAGCCCGGTCTCACTCTCCGTCGCGTCCGACTCCTCGCCGAAGAAGCCGTCTCCGGGACGTAGCTCCTCGAGGCGGCGACGGATGTGCGCTTCGGACGCGCGGTCAGAGGCCGTGACGATGTCGACCGACGACGACTTCGTATCCGCTACGGCGACTCCCTTCGCTCGAAGGTCAGCGACAAGAGCCCCCGCCTCGGTTGCGAGCGTGAGCGCTATGTCGAGGAGCTGACGCAGCTGCTCCGGGGCGAACCGGTCAGCGGCAGAGACAGAGGAAGAGGCATCAACTGGAGGCATCGAAGGAGCGTAGCAAGGCACCCATGATCGAGAGATTCTGTGTTTGTCTTTGTTTCTCTTGTTTTATCTCCGTTTGCCCCGTACGCTCTCCACCAGAACCAACACCCGGATCGCACAGGAGCATCCATGTACGCAACGGAGCGGCACGCGCTCATCCTCGAACGCATCACGCAGCACGGAAAAGTCGCCGTGCGCGACCTCGCGAGCGACCTCGACGTCACCCCCGAGACCATCCGCCGTGACCTCGACCAGCTTGAACTCGAGAGCCTCGTCCGCCGCGTCCACGGCGGCGCC
Organism: Pseudoclavibacter helvolus; assembly: GCF_049707175.1. Classification (GTDB taxonomy): domain Bacteria; phylum Actinomycetota; class Actinomycetes; order Actinomycetales; family Microbacteriaceae; genus Pseudoclavibacter; species Pseudoclavibacter helvolus_A. The sequence goes on from NZ_JBNAFM010000002.1 coordinate 250,600, forward strand.
GTCAGCAACTCCCTCGGCAGCCTCGCCGAAACCGCTGTCGCCGAACGGCAACCCCTCAACCACGACGCCAAAGTGCGCATCGGAGAAGCCGCCGAACACCTCATCCCCCGAGGCTTCACCGGCTCCATCCTGATCGACGCCGGAACCACGACAGCCGAGATCGCCACGGCACTCCTCCGACGCCCCGCAGACGAACTCGCGAAACTCCAAGTCATCAGCAACTCGCTCCCGATCCTCGCCCAGCTCGCCGCACGCAGCGAACTCACCACGATCGCCATCGGCGGCCGCGTCCGAGGCCTCACCAGCGCCGCCGTCGGACCCAGCGCCCTCACCCAGCTCGCAGCCCTCCGCCCCGACCTCGCCTTCATCGGCACCAACGGCATCAGCGCCGAATTCGGACTCAGCACCCCCGACCCCGACGAAGCCGCCGTGAAATCAGCCATGTGCCGAGGCGCACGCCGAGTCGTCGTCGCCGTCGACGCCTCCAAGTTCAACCAAGACGCCCTCACCCACATCGCACCGCTCTCCAGCGTCGATGCCCTGGTCACCGACCAGCCCCCGCGCGAGGCACTCGCCGCCGCGCTCACCGAGAACGACGTGGAAGCAGTGCTCGCATGATCGTCACCGTCACCGCCAACCCGGCAATCGACAAAACCCTCGCCCTCCCGCACAACCTCGCCCGAGGCGAAGTGCAACGGCTCACCGGCAGCGAATCGCAGGCAGGAGGCAAAGGCATCAACGTCTCCCGCGCCCTCCGCGCCTCCAAGCTCCAGAACCTCGCCGTGTTCCCCGCATCCGCCCACGACGACTTCACGCACCTCGTCGAAGCAGAAGGACTCCAGATGCACCCCGTGCGCATCGAAGGCAAGGTGCGCACCAACTTCGCCATCACCGAAACCGACGGCACCACCACCAAGCTCAACGAGCCAGGACCCCACCTCACCGCAGACGAAGCCGCCGCCCTCGTCTCCGCAGTCGTCGCCGCATCCCGAGACGCCGAATGGCTGGTCCTCGCAGGCTCGCTGCCCCTCGGCCTCGACTCCTCTTACTATGCAACGCTCATCGACGCCGTCCGCTCCGAACTCGGCGACGCCGCGCCACGCGTCGCCGTCGACAGCTCCGACGCCCCCCTCGAAGCGCTCCTCGCATCCGGAACCCGCATTCAACTCATCAAGCCCAACGCCTTCGAACTCGCCGAACTGAGCGGCATCGCCGACGGCGACACCCTCGAAGCAGACCCGCAGCTCGCCGCAGACGCAGCCGCGTGGGCCCTCGAACACGGCGCAGACGCCGTCCTCGCCACCCTCGGCGGAGCCGGCGCCATCTACCGCGACGCCACCACCAGCCTCTTCGCCACCCCGCCACCCACTCGCGTCCGCAGCACCGTCGGAGCAGGCGACTCGTCGCTCGCCGGCTACCTGCTCGCGAGCGTCACCGGGGCCACCCCCGAACGCGCCCTCGCCCAAGCCGTCGCCCACGGAAGCGCCGCAGCTTCCCTCCCAGGCAGCGGAGTTCCATCCCCAGAGCAGACACAGCCGGACCTCGTCCGCATCACCCACCTCGCCATCACCGGCGCACCCAGCAACAACCCCGCAACCAGCACCAAGGAGAACGCATCATGACCACCTACATCACGCCAGGGCTCGTCGCCCTCGACGTCGACCTGGGTGCGGACAAGACCGATGTCATCCGCAACCTCGCCGAACGCGTCGTCTCGCAAGGCCGCGCGACCGACGCCGCAGGCCTCGCCGCAGACGCCCTCGCCCGCGAAGAACAAGGCCCCACCGGAGTCCCCGGCGGCATCGCCATCCCGCACTGCCGCTCCGGCGCCGTCACCGAAGCCACCCTCGCCATGTCCCGCCTCAAGCCAGGCGTCGACTTCGGCGCCCACGACGGCCCAAGCGACCTCGTTTTCTTCATCGCAGCCCCAGACGGCGCACACGACGAGCACCTCCAAATGCTCTCCAAGCTCGCGCGCTCCCTCATGGTCCCCGAGTTCAACGACTCGCTCCGCGCCGCGACCACCCCAGAAGAAATCGTCGCGATCGTCGAGAAAGCACTCGAGCCCGAAGAAGCACAGCCAGCAGCGGCAGCCGCACCCGCGACGCCCGCCGCGAGCGGCGCATCCACCGGCCCCGTCATCGTCGCCGTCACCTCCTGCGCGACCGGCATCGCCCACACCTTCATGTCGGCGGACGCCCTCACCGCGAAAGCCAAGGAGATGGGCATCGAGTTCTACGTCGAACCGCAAGGCTCCTCGAAGGTCACGCCCCTCGACCCCGCCATCATCCAACGAGCAGACGCCGTCATCTTCGCCAACGACGTCGACGTGCGCGACCGCGGCCGCTTCGCCGGCAAGCCGGTCGTGCAGTCGCCCGTGAAGCGCGGCATCGACCACCCAGACGAACTCCTCACCGAAGCCGTCGCCGCAGCCAAGGACCCGAACGCCAAGCGCGTCCCCGCATCCGACGCCGCAGACTCCTCCGAAAACACCGCCAACGAAAGCGTCGGCGCCCGCATCAAGCGCTGGCTGCTCACCGGCGTCAGCTACATGATCCCGTTCGTCGCAGGTGGCGGACTCCTCATCGCGCTCGGCTTCCTCCTGGGCGGCTACGACATCGTCAGCGACGGCCGCAACACCGACATCATCCTGCAGAACTCCCTCTTCAACCTGCCACCAGACGAAGCAACCCGATCGGGCCTCCTCGTCTACCTCGGCGCCGTCGCATCCGCCATCGGCCAAGCCTCCATGGGCTTCCTCGTGCCAGCCCTCGCCGGCTACATCGCCTACGCCATCGCCGACCGGCCAGGCATCGCGCCCGGCTTCGTCGCAGGTGCCGTCGCAGGCATCATGGGCGCCGGCTTCATCGGCGGCATCGTCGGTGGCCTCATCGCAGGTGGCGCCGCCTACTGGATCGGCTCGTGGAACGTGCCCCGCTGGATGCGCGGCCTCATGCCCGTCGTCATCATCCCGCTCATCGGCTCCATCATCGCCTCCGGCCTCATGGTCATCCTCCTCGGCGGACCCATCGCGGCCCTCACCAACGGGCTCAACACCTGGCTCACCGGCCTCACCGGCGCCAGCGCGATCCTGCTCGGCATCATCCTCGGCACCATGATGTGCTTCGACCTCGGAGGACCCGTCAACAAGGTCGCCTACGCGTTCGCCGTCGCCGGCCTCGGAGCCGGATCGTTCGACAACCAGGCACCCTGGATGATCATGGCCACCGTCATGGCAGCCGGCATGGTCCCGCCCCTCGCCATGGCACTCGCCACGACGATCGCACCCCGCCTCTTCTCCCCCGTCGAGAAGGAGAACGGACGCGCAGCATGGCTCCTCGGAGCGGCCTTCATCTCCGAAGGCGCCATCCCCTTCGCCGCAGCCGACCCGCTGCGCGTGATCCCCGCGAGCATTGTCGGAGGCGCCGCAACTGGCGCGCTCACCATGGCGATGGGCGTCACCTCACAGGCACCCCACGGCGGCATCTTCGTGTTCTTCGCCATCGGCAACCTGCTCTGGTTCGTGCTCGCGATCCTCATCGGAACGCTGATCTCGGCGCTCACCGTCGTCGCCCTCAAGAAATGGGTGCGCAAGGCACCGGTCGACGCCGACGTGCCCGTCGCAGCATCGCTGCAGGGCGAGCTCGCCCGCTAGGTCGGTCGCCCCGCGCGGAGGCGCGGACGCTCGGGCGCCGGGCGCGGAGGCCAACACCTCCGCGTCCGGCACGCTCAGTATCTCGGGATGGGTTCCTCATTTCCGGATGGGTTGCAACCCATCCGGAAGTGAGGAACCCATCCCGAGACTCGTTTAATGCAACCCAAGCCTCTGGGAGCGCTGGCTGAGGGCAGCACAAGGCCGCCGTCCCAGCCGACGCTCAAGGTGACGTAGGCCGACGATTCGACGCGCACTGCATGAATCCACAGCCGTCGTCACCTTGGCTGTCAGCACGCCCGGGCGGAGCGTGGCTCTCGCCGAGCGGGTGATCGGCGAGCACCGGATCTCGATGCTCCACGCTGGAGGTGGAGGATCGAGGCGGCCCGAAGCCGGCGGCGCGAAGCAAACGGCGCGTTCAGGCGGCACCAGGCGGCGCGAAGCAGGCGGCCCCAGGCGGGACGCGGCGCCGCGCCGGCCTCAGCGGATGGGGGTCGTGTCGATGTCCGGGACGCCGTCTTCGTTCATGTCGGCGCCGCGCGCCCGGCGGGCGTCGAGGCGCAGCGTGACGGCCGCGAGCGTCGCCGCGATGAGCGTTCCAGCGAGGACGGCGAGCTTTGCGGCGGACGTGTGCTCGCCGTCGGGGAACGACAGCTCCGTGATGAGCAGCGACACCGTGAAGCCGATGCCGGTGAGGAACCCGACCGGCAGGAGATCGCGCAAGCCGATGGCATCGGGAAGCCGAAGCGGGGTGAGCTTCGTGACGAGCGCGGTCATGCCGAGCACGCCGAGCAGCTTGCCGACGACCAGGGCGCCAGCCACCGCGACAAACACCGGCTGTGAGACGACCTCGCCGATGCCTGCGCCGTCGACCACATTGACACCGGCCGCGAAGAACGCGAACACGGGGAGCGCGAAGCCGGCCGAGAGCGGGCCGACGCGCTCGGCAAAGCGATGTGTGCGCGCGGACGCCTCGCCGTGCACGAGCTTGGCAGGCACCGTGAACCCGAGCAGGACCCCGGCGATCGTGGCGTGCACGCCTGACTCGTGCATGAGCGCCCACGCGACGATCGCGAGCGGAACCAGCAGCCACCAGACGGGTCGCTTCGAACGCACGACCACCGCAAACACCGCAATGACGGCGATGGATGCACCGAGCGCCAGCAGGTTCACCCCGGCCGTGTAGAAGACAGCGATGATGACGATCGCGAGCAGGTCATCGACGACGGCCAGCGTCAGCAGGAACGTTCGGAGGCCCCGCGGGAGACCCTTCCCGAAGATCGCGAGCACCCCGACCGCGAAGGCGATGTCGGTGGCGGTCGGGATCGCCCAGCCGCCGACGGCGCCCGGGTCGCCGAGCAGCGTGACCGCAAGCACGAACAGCAGCGCGGGCATCGCCATGCCGCCGACCGCCGCAAGCACTGGGACCGCGGCTTCGCGCGGGTTGCGGAGGCTGCCCGTCACGAACTCCTGCTTGAGCTCGACCCCGACCACGAAGAAGAAGATCGCGAGGAGGCCGTCGGCCGCCCAGGTCGACAGGGACAGATCGAGGTGCAGGGATGCGGGACCGACGACCACTCCGGAGAGGGCCGCGTAGCCGTCGCGCCACGGTGAGTTCGCCCACGCCAGCGCGAACGCGGCCGCCAGGAGCAGAAGGATGCCGCCGGTCGTCTCCCGCGAAATCCACGCACTGAGCTTGGCGAGCGGCCCACCGACGGAGACCGGGGCGGCGAGGGGCTTTGCTGCGGCCGGATGCTCCGCCTGTTTGGAGTCGACGGCCGAGTCGCGTGTGGCCTCCGAGTGAGGCGAGTCCGGCGAGTGAGGCGAGTCCGGCGAGTCTTTGGCACCGGGCGACCTGTTTGAGTCCGGCGAAGCGTTCGAGCCTGGCAAGCTCAGGCCTGGCGTGTGCGGGTCTGGTGTGTGCGGGTCTGGTGCGTTCGGGGGTGGCGTGTTCACGGGGTCTCCCAAGGGTTCGGACCCGTCGCATCTCGACCGGGCCGCCGACCAGACTTCCCGGCACACCGGGGTTCATCTTACCCGGCCCTCGATCCACCGCCGCGGCCCAGGCTCCCGAACGCCGCGAGTCGTAGTCCCGCTCCGCAGCGGTGCTAAGTGCTCTCCGACGAGCAGCGATCGTGCGCGTGAGCGGCACGCTGCTGGGCACGGCACGTTGCTGGGCACGGCACGCTGCTCGGCGCGGCACGCTAGAGCCCGCGGGTGAGCACCTCATCGAGGGCGGCGACGAACGTGTCTGCGCTCTCTTTCGTGAAGCACAGCGGCGGCTTGACCTTGAGCACGTTGCCGCGGTCACCGGTGGGCTGGACGATGATGCCGAGTGCGAGCATCCGGTCGCAGAGGGCGCGAGTCTCGGTGTCGGCCGGTTCGAGGGTCGTCCGGTCGCGCACCAGCTCAACGCCGAGGTAGAGACCGCGACCGTGGATGGCGCCGATCAGGGGCTGCCGCTCCGCGAGCGCGAGCAGCTGGCCTCGCAGGTAGCCCCCGACCTCGTGCGCGTTCTCCTGCAGGCGGTCGTCGCGCATGATGTCGAGCACGGTCACGCCAAGTCTGGCGCTGAGCGTCGACCCACCGGCCGACGAGAAGAAGGTGCCCTGGTCGGCGAGCGCCTGCGCGATCTCTGCGCGCGTGATGACGGCTCCCAACGGATGCCCGTTGCCCATCGCCTTCGCGACCGTCACGACGTCGGGCACGATCGTCTCGCCGTCGATGCCGGCGTGCTGCTCGAAGCCCCAGAAGACCTCTCCCTGACGCCCGTAGCCGACTTGTACCTCGTCGGAGATGACCACTCCCCCGCCAGCACGCACCGCGGCGTAGACCGCGGCGAGGTAGCCCGGCGGGACCTCGATCGCCCCGGCGTTGCCGTTGCGGGGTTCTGCGATGAACGTTCCTACGGGACGGCCGGCCGCAGCGAGCCGCTCGAGCTCGGCGACCGCATCCGCCGCATACCTCGCGCCTGCCCCGTCACCCCGGTGGGTGCCGCGGTAGGCGTTGGGCGCGTCGAAGGCGTGCACCCACGGGGCGCGCAGCTCGGCGGCGAGCGGATTGTCGGACGTCGAGGTCGAGACGGCATCGGCCGCAGAGGACCAGCCGTGGTATGACTCCTCCACGCACGCGACGTCGTCGCGCCCCGTGAACGCCTTGGTCAGCCGCAGCGCGAGGTCGACCGCCTCGGTGCCGCTGTTGACGAGCAGCACGGTGTCGAACGAGTCGGGCAGCGTGTCGAGGAGGCGCTGGCTGAGCTCCGCGACCGACGCGTAGTTGAAACGCGAGTTGGTGTTGAGCATGCGCCACTGCTGCGCAACGACGTCGGCGAGGACGGGATGCCCGTGGCCGAGCGCCGTGACGTTGTTGACCATGTCGAGATAGTGACGGCCGTCGGTGTCGATGAGCATCTCGCGCCAGCCCCGCTCGATCTGCGGCGGATGCTCGTAGTAGTGGCCTTGCAGGGGCGCGTAGGCGTCGAGTCGCGCGCGGAGCGTCGCCTCCGCACCACTTCCGGCGCGTCTCGCGGAGCTCGGCGCGAGCCCGATGAGCGCGCTCGGGTCGCCGACGACGGCGAGCCACGACGGGAACTCCTCGGCGGTGACAAAGCGCGGGACCGGCGCGGCAGCCGCATCCGCTGCGGACACTTCGCCGGCCTGCAGGGTGACCTGCGCCCAGCCTGCGATCTCGGCGAAGGGCTCGCCCGCCTCGACGCGGGAAGGGGCGGCCCTCGCGCCCTCACTCTCGAGCGAACGGCCTTCGACCAGCCCTCGTGCGCCGGCGATGACCAGCGTGCGGTTGCCCTCGGTGAGGGTCACGTGCCCCTCGGCCGCGGTGACGAGACCGCCGAATGGTGCCGTGAGCGCCAGGTCGTGCGTGCTGTAGAGCTCGACGCCGGTCGCGACGTTGACGGGAGCGTCGTGGGCCACACCCATCGAACGCGTGAGCCTCGCCTCGCCGAAACGGGTCGCGGCGAGTCCACCGCTGCGTGCGGCCAACAGCAGGAGCTGCGCCTCCGCCTCGGCACCCTCGTCGCCGAGCCACGCGCCGTCGCGCAGCTCCGTGCTCGTCGAGTCGAGCGTGATGACGCGGGCGCGTCGGGCGAGCTCGGAGTCGAGGAGGGTCGCGTCATCGGCCGTCGTCGAAGGGCCGGCCTTGACGCTGCGGCCGAGCGCGCGCCGGATCGCGGTCGTCGCGACGCGAGAGTCGAGGGCGGCCGGGACGGCGAAGATAGTCCATTCGCGCTCGAGCGCCGACTCGGCGTAGTCGTTGCCCTCGTCGATGGCGACTTGCTGCAGGCCGCTGACAACGAGTGTCGCGCCACGCAGCACGATGAGCGGCCAGAGCGCGTCGATCTCGGCGTCGGTCAGCGGAACGACCTCGTCGAAGGCGCGGATGAGCGGCACCACCGCGAGCGGGCGCGCGGGGTCGTGGTGGAACACCGCTGTGCAGGCCACGGCGAGCTCGGCGACGCGCCAGCCGGTGGCGACGTCACCGAAGTCGATGATGCCCGACAGCTCGGGGCGGCCGAGCGCCCCGGCGGTCGCGACGAGGTTGTCGTCGGTGAGGTCGCCGTGGATGGCCTGGAGCGGCAGCGACTCTTTGAGCGGGGCGAGCAACGCCGTCGCCTCCTCGAGCGCGCCGAGCACAAACGCCTGCCGCTCGGGGTCGGCGACGTAGGTGATGAGCTCCTCGACGAGCTGCTCGCCGACCCGCAGGTCCCACTGGAGTTCGCGGTCGAGCCCCGGGTGCTGGAAGTCACTGAGCGTCGCGACGGCCTGCCCCACAAGCGTGCCCATGGCCGCGATCGTCGTGGGCGAGAAATGCTCGAAGTCGATCAGTGGGGTGCCGTCGACGAACGTCAGGAGACGGATGCTGTGCGGCGCCCCGTCGACCGCTGCGGTCTCGATGTCGCGGCCGTTGACGCTCGCGAGCGGCGCCGGCGACGGGTGGCCAGCCACGTGCATCCGCCGCATTGCCTCGTTCTGCGCCTCGATCTCGTCGCGGCGCACGGCGCGGTTGCTGATCTTGAACAGCACCTGACGCCCGGCAGGGTGCGAGGGCGAGGCCGTCTCGGTGAAGAGGAAGTTGCGATCTTGCTGACTGCCGAGTTCGCGCACGTCGCCAGTGAGGCCGTAGAGCTCGCTCGCAAGGCGACGCACCTCATCGAGGGTGACATTGGGGCGTGGCAGGCCCTCGGCAAATGACGCACTGCCCGCTGAGTAACTGCCCTCTGAGTATTCGACCACCGCTGCTCCCCTTCGAGTCGCCGACCGTCACGCGGTCGAACCGAGGCAATGCTAGCGGCGGGCACCGACATTCGCGGATCACGGCGGGCCGCCCAGGCGAACACCCGGAAGTGCCTCCAGTTCTCGGGATGGGTTTCTCACTTCGGGATGGGAAAGAACCCATCCCCAAGTGAGAAACCCATCCCAAGTCGAGACAGCCGAGCGAGTCGAGACAGCGAGCTGGCCGAGCGGGCCGAGCGGGCCGAGCGGGCCGAGCGCCGCCCCCGTTACTTTCTTCCTACCCGGTTGAGGAGTGATCCTTGGAGGGTGTTGGCCATCCCGGGCTCGGCATGATTCC
>NZ_JBNAFM010000003.1:0-254825 GCF_049707175.1 Pseudoclavibacter helvolus
TGGTGAGTGTGGTAACCCACATCCTGCACGGAGGTTTTCGTTTACGTCAGCCGGTCACAACGTCCCGAGGCAATACAACTAGTGCCCCATGCCGAGTCCGCCGTCGACGGGGATGACGGCACCGGAGATGTAGCCGGCGTCGTCGCTCGCGAGCCAGGCCGCGGTCTTCGCGATCTCATCGACGCTCCCGTAGCGGGCGGCCGGAATCTGCGACAGGTACTCCTTCTTTGTCTCCTCGGGGAGCACCGCCGTCATCTCGGTCTCGATGAAGCCGGGCGCGATGACATTGGCCGTGATGCCCCGTGAGCCGAGCTCGCGGGTCAACGAGCGGGCCATGCCCACCAGGCCGGCCTTCGCGGAGGAGTAGTTGAGCTGTCCCGGCGAGCCGAAGAGCCCGACGACGCTCGAGATGAAGATCACCCGCCCGAACCGGGACTTGAGCATCCCCTTCGAGGAGCGCTTCAGCACACGGAAGACGCCGGTGAGGTTCGTGTCGATGACCTGCTGGAAGTCGTCCTCGGACATGCGCAGCAACAGGTTGTCTTTGGTGATGCCGGCATTCGCGATCAGCACCTCCACGGCGCCGAGTTCCTGTTCAACAGCTGTGAATGCGGCGTCGACGCTCGCGGCGTCGGTGACGTCAGCCTGAACGGTGAGGGAGCCTTCCGGCCCGCCCTCTCCCGAGCGAGAGGTCACCGCGACGCGGTGCCCAAGGCTGACGAAGTGCGCGGCGATGGCGTAGCCGATGCCACGGTTTCCACCCGTGACGAGGACGGTTCTTTGGGTCATGCTGCTCCCTTGAGACGGTTCGCTCCAGTCTAGGGGCGAGGAGTAAGCTGAGCAGATCGCCGAGAGGAGCACCTGCCACCGTGCGATCAACCACAACGAACGTCACGTCTATGGCGGACAGCGAGTACGACGAGCGCGCTGCCCGCATGCGGAAGTACACCATCATGATGCTCATCAGGGTGGCCTGCTTCGTCGCGCTCATCTGGGTGCGGGGACCCTGGATGTTCGTCTTCGCCGCCGGAGCCATCTTCCTGCCCTACTTCGCCGTCGTCATCGCGAACGCGGCGACCCAGCGCCGCACGCGGAAGGTGGAGCGGCCGAACTTCCTGCAGCGCAGAGGAACGCCGGATGCGTGATGACTTCGACCTGCTCGGGGCCCTGCAGCACGGCGGTCTCGCGGCGGGCGACGGCGCGCCTCGGTGTTCTCGAGCCGGCTGCGTCGCTGACGCCACGACACGCCTCCTCTGGCGCAACCCGCGCATCCACGACGAAGCCCGTCGCAAGGTCTGGCTGGCGTGCGACGACCATGCAGAGTACCTCGAGGGCTTCCTCCGACAGCGTGACTTCCCGGTGACGCGCGCCGCGATGTCGGCGACGTCCCTCGACCACGCGGGCGGGACCACGTGAGCGGCGAGCGCCGCTGGAAGTTCGCGCTGTCGACGCGCTGGCTCGGTTACCTCGGGCTGCTCATCGTCTTCGCCATCGCCTGCGGCTTCCTCAGCCACTGGCAGTTCGAGCGACGTGACGAGCGCGTCTCCGAGAACGCCCGCATCACCGGCAACTTTGACCGTGAGCCCGTTCCCATCGCGGACGAGCTGCCGACCCTCGACGCTTTCTCGATCGACCAGGAGTGGACGCCCGTGCTCCTGCAGGGTCAGTATCTCGAGGAGGAGCAGCTCCTCGCGAGGTCCCGCCCGCACAACGGTCTGCCGGGGTTCGAGATTCTCACCCCACTCGAGACCTCCGACGGTCAGGTGTTTGTGGTGAATCGTGGCTGGATCCCCACGGGGGACGCGCAGGATTCCCCCGACCACGTGCCGGCCGCACCTGAGGGCGAGGTCACGGTCGTGGCTCGGCTGAAGCCCGGCGAGCCGGAAATCCCCGGCCGCAGCGCACCGGCCGGCCAGATTGCGACCATCCACCTCCCCCAGTTCGCCGAAGCGCTCGGGGCCGATCGGGTCTACACCGGGGCGTACGGCCTGCTGTCAGCCGAGCGCCCGACTGCCGAGACCGGCGCGCTGACCGCCAAGCCTGCGCTCAGCGAGGGAAACCACCTGTCCTACGCCTTCCAGTGGATCATCTTCGCGATCATCGCGCTGCTTGGTCTGATCTTCGGATTGCGCGCAGAGTACCGGGAACGCAACCCCGACGACCCGAAGGTGCGCCGGGCGCTGGCGAAAGAACAGGAGCGCGCCGGGCGGCGTGGCAAGACCGATGCTGAAATCGAGGACGAGATTCTCGACCGCGCAGGTGCGTGAGCGCCCAGGATTACGCACGTGTGACGAAGCGCACGGTCCCGCCTGGGACCGTGCGCTTCGTGGTGCAGCGAGTGCAGATCGCTAGTTCATCGTGATGAGGTCGAAGTAGTCGGGAGTCCAGTGGTCCTCCACGCCGTCCGGCATGATGAGCACTCGCTCGGGGTTGAGTGCCTCGACGGCGCCCTCGTCGTGGCTGACCAGCACCACGGACCCTTCGTAGTGCGCGAGCGCATCCAGGATCTGCTCGCGGCTCAACGGGTCGAGGTTGTTCGTCGGCTCGTCGAGGAGCAGCACGTTCGCGCTGGAGACGACGAGCATCGCGAGTGCGAGTCTCGTCTTTTCGCCTCCGGAGAGCACTCCTGCCGGCTTGTGCACGTCGTCGCCGGAGAAGAGGAACGATCCCAGCACCTTGCGCGCCTCGGTCTCGGTCAGGTGGCTCGAGACGCTCACCATGTTCTGCAGCACACTTCGCGCGACGTCGAGCGTCTCGTGCTCCTGGGCGTAGTAGCCGATCTTGAGGCCGTGTCCGGGCTCGAGGGCGCCCGTGTCCGGTTCGTCGACGCCCGCCAGCATCCGCAGCAGCGTGGTCTTACCCGCGCCATTGAGGCCGAGGATGACAACCCGTGATCCGCGGTCGATCGCGAGATCGACCGCGGTGAAGATTTCGAGCGAGCCGTAGGACTTGGAGAGATTCGACGCACGCAGCGGGGTCTTGCCGCATGCTGCCGGGGTCGGGAACCGGAGCTTCGCGACGCGGTCGGCGACGCGGACCTCCTCGAGCCCAGACAGCATCTTCTCCGCACGACGCGCCATCTGATGGGCGGCGGTCGCCTTGGTTGCCTTCGCGCCGAACTTGGCGGCCTGCTGCTGCAGCACGCTCGCCTTCTTTTCGATGTTCGCGCGCTCCTTCTTGCGTCGCTCCTGGTCGGCTTCGCGCTGGCGGAGGTAGTGCTTCCAGCCCATGTTGTAGACGTCGATGACCTGTCGGTTTGCGTCGAGGTAGAAGACCCGGTTGACTGTGTCGCCCACGAGCTCCACATCGTGAGAGATGACGATGAGACCGCCCGCGTACCCCTTGAGGAACTCGCGAAGCCAGATGACGGAGTCGATATCGAGGTGGTTGGTGGGCTCGTCGAGCAGCATCGTTTCGGCGCCGGAGAAGAGGATGCGCGCGAGTTCGATGCGGCGTCGCTGGCCGCCGGAGAGAGTTTGCAGCTCCTGGTCGAGGATGCGGTCTGGCAGCTTGAGGTTGCTCGCGATAGCAGCGGCCTCTGCCTCGGCCGCATAGCCGCCGAGCGCGAGGAAGCGGTCGTCGAGACGCGAGTACTTCTTCATCGCAGCGTCCTGCTCCGCTGGCGTGCCGTCCGCCATGGCCACCGTGGCCGCGTCGATGCCCAGGCGGAGTTCGCCGAGCCCTCGGGCGTCGAGGATGCGCGTGCGCGCCGTCTGCGTGGGGTCCCCGCTCCGCGGGTCCTGGGGCAGGTAGCCGATCTCGCCCCGTCGCTCGATCTTGCCGGCCGTCGGCAGGGTGTCCCCCGCGAGGATCTTCGTCAGCGTGGTCTTGCCGGCGCCGTTGCGGCCGACGAGCCCGATCTTGTCGCCAGCGGCAACGCGAAAGTTGACTCCCGACATGAGGGTGCGGGCACCCATGGTGATTTCGAGGTCATGTACGGCGAGCACGAAGAGATTCCATTCAGTGGGGTGTGGGCAGACCGCGCGACGGCGGTGTGCTGGTGGTGGGGCGCGGCGAGCGGCGAACCGGGCGACAGCCGACAACCTGCCCAGTCTAGACGAGACGCGAACGAGCCCCGCCGAAGCGGGGCTCGTCCGGTGACGGAGCTCGTCAGATGTTGAAGCCGAGCGCGCGCATCATGTCGCGGCCGTCATCGGTGATCTTCTCTGGGCCCCACGGCGGCATCCAGACCCAGTTGATGACGAACCGCTCGACGGTGCCCTCGAGCGCCTGGGCGGTCTCGGACTCGATGACGTCGGTCAGCGGGCATCCCGCGGAGGTGAGCGTCATGGAGATGACCAGAGCGTCGGAGTCGTCGTCCCAGTTCAGGTCGTAGATCAGCCCGAGGTCGACGATGTTGACGCCGAGCTCCGGGTCGACGACCTCCTTGAGGGCCTCTTCGATCTCGTCGTAGCGCGTCGCTTCGAGTGTCGTCAGTGCCATGGCGAGATCCTACGCCTCGACCTGCTGCGCGAGGTAGCGGTCGTATCCCTCGTTCTCGAGGCGGTCAGCGAGCTCGGGTCCGCCCTGGTCTGCGACCTTGCCCGCGACGAAGACGTGCACGAAGTCCGGCTTGATGTAGCGAAGGATGCGCGTGTAGTGCGTGATGAGGAGGACGCCGAGGCCGGTGTTCTCCTTGACGCGGTTGACGCCCTCGGAGACGATGCGAAGCGCGTCGACGTCGAGGCCGGAGTCGGTTTCGTCCAGCACCGCGAACTTCGGCTTCAGGAGTTCGAGCTGGAGGATCTCGTTGCGCTTCTTCTCGCCGCCCGAGAAGCCTTCGTTGACGTTGCGCTCGGAGAACACGGGGTCCATCCGGAGCGCGGACATCGACGCCTTGACTTCCTTGAGCCAGGGACGGAGCGCCGGAGCCTCGCCGTCGACGGCCGTCTTCGCGGTGCGGAGGAAGTTGGCGACAGTGACGCCCGGGATCTCAACCGGGTACTGCATCGCAAGGAACAGCCCGGCCTTGGCGCGCTCGTCGACGGACATCTCGAGGACGTCCTCGCCGTCGAGCGTGATCGACCCGCTGGTCACCTCGTACTTGGGGTGGCCCGCGATCGTGTAGGCGAGGGTTGACTTGCCCGAGCCGTTCGGGCCCATGATGGCGTGGATCTCGCCCTTGTTGATCGTCAGGTCGACACCGCGGAGGATTTCCTTGGTGCCTTGGTCGGTCTCGACCGTGACGTGGAGGTCGGATATCTGCAGCGTGGACATGTGCTAGCTCTTCTCCTCGAAGATTGGAGTGGGGTCAATGTAGATGTCGCCCTCTTGCACCTGGATTCGGTACACGGGCACTGGTTCGTAAGCGGGGAGGGTTCGCGGCCAGCCGGTCTTGAGCGAGAACTGGGAGCCGTGCGCCCAGCACTCGATCGAGTCGTCCTCCACGAAACCCTCGGCGAGCGAGATGTCGCCGTGCGAGCAACGGTCTCCGAGCGCGTAGAGCTCCCCCGCCGAATCGCGGACGACGCAGACGGCCTGGCCCTCGATCTCAAAGCGCTGCGGCGCCTCGACCTTCACGTCGTCTGCCGCGCAGAGACGCACCGAGGTCATCGCTTCGCGACGAGCAGCGGGCTCGCGCCCTCGTTCAGCTCGCGTTCGAGCGCATCGCGCAGGTGCGTCGCGATCTCCTCGTTGCCGATCTGCTGGACGATCTCGTTCAGGAAGCCATGCACGACCAGGCGGCGGCTCATGGCCTCGGAGATGCCACGGCTCATCAGGTAGAAGAGCTGCTCGTCGTCGAAGCGGCCGGTCGCGGACGCGTGGCCCGCGCCCTCGATGTCGCCGGTCTCGATCTCGAGGTTGGGGACCGAGTCTGCCCGCGTGCCCTCGGAGAGCACCAGGTTGCGGTTCTGCTCGTAGGAATCGGTGCCCGGCGCGTTGCGGCGGATGAGGACGTCGCCGATCCAGACTGCCCGCGCACCCTCGCCCTGGAGCGCGCCCTTGTAGTTCACCCGGCTCCTGGTGTGCGGCGCGTTGTGGTCCACGAAGACCTGGTGCTCGAGGTGCTGGCCGGCGTCGGAGTAGTAAAGGCCGTAGAGCTCACCGTCGGCGCCCTGCTCGTTGAGCTGCAGCGTCGGGTTGAGCCTGACGATGCCGCCCCCGAGCGAGACGACGATGTGCTTCACGAACGCGTCGCGTCCGACGGAGACGAAGTGGGTCGACAGGTGCTGTGCTGAGTCGTCCCATTCCTGCATGGAGACGACCGTGACGTTCGCACCGTCGCCCACGAGGATCTCGACGTTCTCTGCGACCGTCGCCTCCCCCGTGTGGCGCAGGATGACGAGGCCCCTGGCGTGCGGCTTGATGTCGACCACGACGTGAGCCGCCGTAGCCTTCGAGCCGAAGCCCTTGCGGTCGAGGACGAACTGCTTGTCGTCTTCGCCGGAGACTTCGACGAGCAGCGACTCCTCGAAGCGGCTCCAGGCGTTCGCGGAGGCGCGGTCCTCGGGCTTGCCGGCAGATCCGACTCGGGGGTCGGAACGCGGAATCCACGAGACGCTGACGCCCTCGGTCTCCTGGAACTCGAGCTCAGAGCGGCCGCCCGTCAGCTCGCCGTTGATGAGCGCATCGAGCTTCGCGACGGGGGTGTATTTCCACTCGATCTCGCGGCCGCTGAGGGGGGCGAAGTCGGCGAAGTCGTAGGAGGTGAACCGCTCTGACCTCGTCTGCACCGGCACCTCGGAGCCTGGCCCGTGGCTGTGCTTGTTGAGACCGAGCGGGCTTGCCTGCTCGCTCGTCACCTGCGTCGTCATCTAGCCGACCGATCCTTCCATGCTCATCTCGATGAGCTTGTTGAGTTCCAGCGCGTATTCCATTGGCAGCTCTCGAGCGATTGGCTCGATGAAGCCGCGCACGATCATGGCCATGGCCTCGGTCTCGGGCAATCCGCGGCTCATGAGGTAGAAGAGCTGCTCTTCGGACACCTTGGTCACCGTCGCCTCGTGCCCGAGCTGCACGTCGTCGACCCGGATGTCGATCGCCGGGTACGTGTCAGATCGTGACTGGGTGTCGACGAGCAGCGCGTCGCAGACGACGCTGTTCGACGAGTGGTGCGCCTTGGCATCGATGCGCACCTCACCTCGATAGCCTGCGCGCCCGCCTCCCCTCGCGATGGACTTCGACGTGATCGACGACTGCGTGTACGGCGCCATGTGGATCATCTTGGCGCCGGCGTCCTGGTGCTGGCCGGGGCCGGCGAACGCGACGGACATGGTCTCGCCCTTGGCATGCTCGCCGACCAGGTAGATCGACGGGTACTTCATGGTGACCTTGGAGCCGATGTTGCCGTCGACCCACTCCATGGTCGCGCCTTCTTCGGCGATCGCGCGCTTGGTGACCAGGTTGTAGACGTTGTTCGACCAGTTCTGGATTGTCGTGTACCGAACGCGGGCGTTCTTCTTCACGATGATCTCGACGACCGCGGAGTGCAGGGAGTCGGACTTGTAGATCGGAGCCGTGCAGCCCTCGATGTAGTGCACGTAGCTGCCCTCGTCGGCGATGATCAGCGTGCGCTCGAACTGGCCCATGTTCTCCGTGTTGATGCGGAAGTAGGCCTGCAGTGGGATCTCGACGTGGACGCCCTTCGGCACGTACACGAAGGAGCCTCCTGACCACACCGCGGTGTTAAGGGCCGCGAACTTGTTGTCGCCCGAGGGGATGACCGTGCCGAAGTATTCTTCGAAGAACTCGGGGTGCTCGCGAAGGGCGGTGTCGGTGTCCATAAAGATGACACCCTGCTTCTCGAGCTCCTCGTTGATCTGGTGGTAGACGACCTCGGACTCGTACTGCGCGGCGACACCGGCGACAAGGCGCTGGCGCTCGGCGTCCGGGATGCCGAGCTTCTCGTAGGTGTTCTTGATGTCGTCGGGCAGGTCTTCCCAGGTCTGTGCCTGCTGCTCCGTCGAGCGCACGAAGTACTTGATGTTGTCGAAGTCAATGCCGGAGAGGTCAGCTCCCCAGTTCGGCATGGGCTTGCGCTCGAACATCTTGTAGCCCTTGAGACGCGTCTTCAGCATCCACTCGGGCTCTTCCTTAAGGCGCGAGATGTCGGCGACGACTGCATCGCTGATGCCTCGCTTCGCGGACGATCCCGCAACGTCGGAGTCAGCCCAGCCGAACTCGTAGCGGCCGAGGCCCTCGAGTTCTGGGCGATCGATCAGGACATCTGACATGTCTGCCTCGTCTCTCTCATCTCTGAAGTCGTTCTGCACGCACGTCCGCGCCTCGGGCTTGTCGCCGTCGATCGTCTCGTGCGTGGGGTCTTCGGCCAGTGGGCCCGCGACTGCTCGGCAGACGACGTGCGTCTACCTCTCGTAGAATGGAACCCGCGAGGGGCCTCCATTGTTCCCTGCGCCGCGATTCGGGCACACGTCCCGAGCGAAGACAACAACTTCTATCCTACGCCAGACACGCTCGGCGTCTGAAAGGCAATCGTGACCGCGCAAGTCGCTCCAGTCCGTCCCCCACGCGCGGAGACCCTCCGCTCGCGACTCATGCCGACGCGCATTACGAGGTATACGCGCTTCCTGGCGTGGGCGAGCCTCGTGGCGAACATCGCCATCGTCGGCACCGGCGGTCTCGTGCGGCTCACGGGCTCGGGCCTCGGTTGCCCGACCTGGCCGTACTGCACCGACGAATCGCTGATCAACACGCCCGAGATGGGCATTCACGGCGTCATCGAGTTCGGCAACCGGCTGCTGACGTTCATCCTGTGCATCATCGCCCTCCTGCTGTTCCTCGCCGTCCTCAGGGTCCGCCCAACCGGGATGCGCCTGGCCGTGCCGGCGTTCGCCATCGGCGTGCTGATCATCGTCCAGGCCATCGTCGGCGGCATCACCGTACTCACCGGGCTCAACCCCGATGTGGTCGGACTGCACTTCATGATCTCCGGGCTGATCGTCGCCATCGCCGCGGTGCTGCTCTTCCGAGTGCGAAGCGGCGAGCCCGTGCCGGAGGTCGGCACCCGTCTCGACGTCAGTAGGGCCGGGTTCGTGCTGACGCTCAGCATCGTCGTCAACGTCTGGGTCTGGGTGACAGTCTTCGTCGGGGCACTGACCACGGGGTCCGGCCCACACGCTGGCGATTCGGCCGCGTCCCGAAACGGGCTCGACCCCGTCGTCATGCAGCACGTCCACTCCTGGCCCGCCTACGTGCTGCTGGCCTGCTCGCTGATCTTCGCTGTGCTTGCGGCCGTGCGCGGCTTCCCCAAGACGCGTCGCGTCTCGCTCGGGCTGCTCGCGCTCATCGTCGCGCAGGCCGCCGTCGGCATCTGGCAGGCGAGAACCGGACTCCCGGTCCCCCTGGTCATCGTGCACATGGTGCTCTCCGTCACGACCATTGCGGTCGCCACGACGGCCGTCGCGACCACCAGGCGAGAGGGACGCCCCCAGCTCGTCTGAGTGCTGGCCCCTCGGGGCAGGACGCGCAGCAGAGGGCCCCGGTGAGTATTCTCACCGGGGCCCTCTGCTGCGCCTGACGTGCGTTGCGCGCTCTGCCGTGCGCTACGAGAGCAGCGGGTCGATCCCCACGGCCACGAAGACAAGCGTGAGGTACGTGATGGAGAGGTGGAACACCTTCATGGGCTTGCCGCCCTTGCCGGTGATCGTGCGGTAGTAAAGCACGTGTGCCTCGTACAGGAACCAGCCACCGGAGAGCACTGCGACCGAAGTGTAGAGCCACCCCATGCCCGCGATCGGGACGAGGAGCAGCGAGCAGATGACCGTCGCCCACGCGTACAGCACCGTCTGCAGTGAGACCGAGAGCTCGCCCTCGGTCACCGAGAGCATGGGCACGCTGGCCTTGGCGTAGTCGTCGCGGTACTTGACCGACAGCGGCCAGTAGTGCGCGGGGGTCCAGAGGAAGATGATCGCGAAGAGCACGAAAGGCGCCCAGCTCAGCGAGTTCGTGACTCCGGCCCAACCGATCAGCACGGGCATGCACCCGGCGACGCCGCCCCAGATGATGTTCTGCTCGGTGCGGCGCTTGAGCACGATCGTGTAAAAAACGACGTAGAGCAGGATCGCGCCGACCGAGAGCGCCGCGGTGAGTGGGTTCGCGACCAACCAGAGCACGACGGTCGACAGGATGCCGAGGGCGAAGGCGAAGACGAGCGCCTCGCGGTCCGAGAGCTCACCGGTCACCAGCGGGCGCTTGGCGGTGCGCTTCATGAGCCGGTCGATGTCGCGGTCGATGTAGCAATTGAAGGCGTTCGCGCTCCCGGCCGACATCGCGCCACCGAGGACCACTCCGAGCACAAGCCAGAGGTTCGGCACGCCACCCTGAGCGAGGAACATCGTCGGCACCGTCGTGATCAGCAGGAGCTCGATGATTCGAGGCTTTGTCAGTGCCACGTAGGCCCGAGCCTTGCGCCCGAAGGACACTCGCTGCGGGGGTGCGACAGCCACTAGTTCATCGACAGACAAAGCCACCAAGTCCTCTTCGCTCGAAATCTCCTGGCAATTCTATGCGCTCCGGCTGGCAACTGGGCCCAGCACTCGCCCACCGGGGCTCGTCACAGGGTTCGAGCGCCGCCGTGAGACTCGTCGCAATCAGAAACATGACCGTCTCCTGCGTGCGGTTCCCCCCGATGGAGTGCCGCGTGGCGATAGGCTGTGAGGCGGCCCTTTCCCAACGACGACGGGACGCAGTGTGACGAATTTTGAGTGGTCCGAGCTCGATCGACGTGCAGTCGACACAGCCAGGATCTTGGCGGCAGATGCAGTTGAGAAGGCGAAGGGTGGCCACCCCGGCACGGCCATGAGCCTCGCCCCCCTTGCCACCCTCCTGTACCAGCACGTGATGCGGGTCGACCCGAAGGACCCGAACTGGATCGGCCGCGACCGCTTCATCCTCTCGGCCGGTCACTCCTCTCTGACGCAGTACTGCCAGCTCTACCTCGGCGGTTTTGGCCTCGAGCTCGAGGACCTGAAGCAGCTCCGTCAGTACGGCTCGAAGACGCCAGGCCACCCGGAGTTCGGCCACACCGACCACGTTGAGATGACGACGGGACCGCTCGGCCAGGGCCTCGCATCCGCCGTCGGCTTCGCCTACGCGCAGCGCTACGAGCGCGGACTGTTCGACCCAGAGGCGGCAGAGGGCGAGAGCCCCTTCGACCACAGGGTCTACGTCATCGCCAGCGATGGCGACCTCCAGGAAGGCGTGACGAGCGAGGCCTCCTCCCTCGCCGGCCACCAGCAGCTCGGCAACCTCATCGTCTTCTACGACGCCAACCAGATCTCTATCGAGGACGACACCGACATCGCCTTCACCGAGGACGTCGCGAAGCGCTACGAGGCCTACGGCTGGCACGTGGAGACCGTCGACTGGACCGCCGGCGAGCAGTACCACGAGGACCTCGCGGCGCTCCACGACGCGACCGTCGCGGCACAGGCGGAGACCGGTCGCCCCTCGATCATTGTCCTCCGCACCATCATCGGCTGGCCGAGCCCCACCAAGCAGAACACGGGCGGAATCCACGGCTCGGCGCTCGGTGAGACCGAACTGGAAGCTGTCAAGAGCCTCGTCGGGTTCGACCCGAAGCAGAGCTTCGAGGTCGCCGACGATGTGCTCGCGTACACGAGGGGACTCGCAGACCGCGTCGCCCCGGTGCGAGCGGAATGGCAGGAGGGCTTCGACGCCTGGCGCAGTGCCAACCCAGACCGTGCCGCGCTCTTCGATCGTCTCGAAGCCGGCGAGCTTCCCGAGGGCCTCGCTGAGGCGCTTCCCGACTATGCAGGTGTCGTCAAGGTCTCGACTCGCAAGGCATCAGGCGACGCGATCAACGCGCTCGCCGCGAAGCTCCCCGAGCTCTGGGGCGGTTCCGCCGACCTGGCCGGTTCGAACAACACCACCATCAACGGCGCGCCCTCGTTCATCCCCGAGCAGTTCTCCACGTCGAGCTGGACCGGCAACCCCTACGGGCGGGTTCTGCACTTCGGCATCCGCGAGCACGCCATGGGCGCGATTCTGAACGGCATCACGCTCCACGGCAAGACGCGCGCCTTCGGCGGCACCTTCTTGATGTTCAGCGACTACATGCGCCCGTCGGTACGCCTCGCAGCGCTCATGAACATTCCGTCCATCTTCGTGTGGACGCACGACTCGATCGCCCTCGGCGGCGACGGGCCGACGCACCAGCCGGTCGAATCCCTGACGGCCCTCCGTGCGATCCCGAACCTCGCGGTCGTCCGCCCGGCTGACGGACCCGAGACGGCTGCCGCTTGGCTTGAAGCGGTCAGCCGCCACGGCGGACCCACCGGCCTCATCCTGTCCCGTCAGGACCTCCCCGTGATCGCACGCGGATCCGGAGACGCCACCGAGCAGGAGTTCGCCTCCGCCGCAGGAACCAAGCGCGGCGCGTACGTCCTGGCCGAGGCCGCGGGCGGTACGCCTGAGGTCATCGTCCTCGCAACGGGATCCGAAGTGCAGTACGCGCTCGAAGCCCGCGAACGGCTGCAGGAGCAGGGACACCCGACGCGCGTCGTGTCCGTCCCGAGCTTCGAATGGTTCGCGGAGCAGGACGAGGCATACCGCGAGCACGTCCTCCCATCGGCAGTCGAGGCTCGCGTGAGCATCGAGGCCGGCCTTGCACTCCCCTGGTTGCAGTTCGTCGGCCCCAAGGGCCGCAGCATCTCCATCGAGACGTTCGGCGCATCCGCAGACCAGCCGGAGCTCTACAAGGCCTACGGGATCACCGCAGAAGCCGTCGTCGACGCGGCGCTCGAGTCGCTGGCTCACTAGCGCACACCGCAACAGACCCCCGCACTTCTTCACCAGCTACGCGAAGGACCACCAACAATGACTTCCACACCAACCGCAGCGCTCGCCGAGGCCGGCGTCAGCATCTGGCTCGACGACCTCTCGCGGTCCAGCCTCCAGTCGGGTGCACTCGAGCGGCTCATCGCCGAGCGAGGCATCGTCGGCGTTACGACCAACCCGACGATCTTCGCCGGCGCGCTCAGCAAGGGCGAGGCGTACGACGCGCAGGTCGCCGAACTCCAGGCGCGCGGCGCGAGCGTCGACGAGGCGATCTTCGAGATCACGACCGACGATGTCCGCTCGGCCTGCGACCTGTTCCTGCCCATCTACGAGTCGACGGACGGGCTCGACGGACGCGTCTCGATCGAGGTCTCCCCCGAGCTCGCTCGGGACACCGCCGCGACGATCGAGGAGGCCAAGCGCCTCTGGGCGACGGTCGACCGCAAGAACGCGATGATCAAGATCCCGGCGACCGTCGAGGGCCTTCCCGCGATCACCGAGGTCATCGCCTCCGGCATCAGCGTCAACGTGACCCTCATCTTCAGCCTCAGCCGGTACCGCGAGGTTGTCAACGCGTACCTCTCCGGCCTGGAGCAGGCGCGTGAGCGCGGTCACGACCTTTCCGGCATCCGATCCGTCGCATCCTTCTTCGTGTCGCGCGTCGACGCCGAGATCGACAAGCGCCTTGTGGCAGACGGCCGCGAGGAAGCCATCGCGCTCAAGAGCCTCGCGGCGCTCGCCAACGCACGCCTCGCCTACGCGGCGTTTGAGGAGGAGTTCTCGAGCGCACGGGCGAAGCTGCTCCTCGACGAGGGCGCGCACGTCCAGCGCCCGCTGTGGGCTTCGACCGGCGTCAAGGACCCGGCACTGCCCGACACGCTCTACGTCACGGAACTCGTTGCACCCAACACGGTCAACACGATGCCGGAGAAGACGCTCGAAGCCGTCGCTGATCACGGTGTCATCACCGGCGACACCGTCGCAGGGACGGCGCACGCGGCCAACACGACGCTCGACCAGCTCGAGTCGGTCGGCGTCAGCTACGTCGAGGTGACGGAGCAGCTCGAGACCGAGGGCGTCGAGAAGTTCATCGTCTCCTGGCAGGAGCTCAAGGCAACGGTCGAGGCGCAGCTCCAGGCCGCCGCGGCGAAGGCGTAAGGGGTCACGATGGGCATCAACGTCAGCACCGAAGGGGCGGCGAGTGACGCCGCGGCGTCGAAGGTCGACGCGCTTGTCAGCGAGCGCTTCGCGTCCAGGCTCTTCGCCCAGGACGCCACCCTTTGGGGAGAGGCGGCAGAGGCTGAGTCGTCGATCCGCCTCGGATGGACTCGTGCGCATGAGGTCTCCCGTGAGCTCGTGGACGACATCGTCTCGCTCCGAGACGAGTTCGCCGCGGCCGGGGTGACCCGCTTCGTGCTCTGCGGCATGGGCGGATCCTCGCTCGCCCCTGAGGTCATCACCCGAACCGCGGGCGTCGAGCTCGTGGTCCTCGACTCGACCGACCCAGCTCAGGTTCGCGCCGCCGTCGAAGACAGCATCGAACGCACGGCAATCGTCGTCTCCTCGAAGTCAGGTTCGACGGTCGAGACCGACTCCCAGCGTCGCGCCTTCGTCCGCGCCTTCGAGGCAGCGGGCATTGAGCCGGCGGGGCGAGTGGTCATCGTCACCGACCCTGGCTCGCCCATGGAGGAGGCGTCGCGCGCGGCAGGCTACCGAGTCTTCCTCGCCGATCCGCACGTCGGCGGTCGCTTCTCGGCCCTCACGGCGTTCGGTCTTGTTCCGTCCGGGCTCGCCGGCGTGGACATCTCCGCGCTCCTCGATGACGCCGGTATCGCCGCGGCGGCCGTCGCCCTCGACGACGCGACGAACCCCGCGCTTGTCCTGGGTGCCGCCATTGCCGCCAAGCGCTACCTCGGCATTGTCGACGACGGCACGTCGATTGTGGGGTTCGGCGACTGGGTCGAGCAGCTCATCGCCGAGTCAACCGGCAAGGACGACCTCGGCATCCTGCCGGTGGTCCTCACGCCGAGTGCGCCGGAGATCGCATCGCGGCCCGCTGACCTGCAGCTGGTGCGCGTGGTCGCCGACGCCGAGACGACCGTCGCAACCGGCGACGACATCACCGTCTCCGGGTCGCTCGGCGGGCAGTTTGTGCTCTGGGAGACGGCCGTCGCCGTCGCAGGTGCCGTCATCGGCATCAACCCCTACGACCAGCCCGATGTCGAGTCGGCCAAGGTCGCCGCACGTGGCCTCCTCGAGGAGACTCCCGAACCGACCCCCGCCGACTTCTCGGTCGACGGCGTCGAGGTTCGTGGCACGGCCGCCGTCGTCGAAGGGCAGAGCACCATCAGCGGCGCGATCGATGCGCTCGTCGAGCGCATCCCGTCCGACGGCTACCTCTCGGTGCAGGCCTACGTCGACCGGACCCGATTCGGAGCGCTCGAGGCCCTTCGCGACGAGCTGGCGAAGCGGTCCGGCCGCCCCGTCACCTTCGGGTGGGGACCTCGCTTCCTGCACTCGACGGGTCAGTTCCACAAGGGTGGCCCGAAGGTAGGCGCGTTCCTGCAGATCACCTCGGCCGAGCCTGAGGACCTGGAGATCCCGGAGCGGCCCTTCACATTCGGAACCCTCATCTCGGCCCAGGCCGCCGGTGACGCCTCCGTGCTGGAATCACATGCTCAGCCCGTGCTGCGCATCGACCTCGGCGAATCCGGCAACGGACTCGAGGCGCTCCTCGGCGCGATCTCGCGCTGATCGAACAGCGAGGCGGGGATGCGAGCACCATCGCATCCCCGCGCTCGTGTCTGCAGGTACTGCACGGAGCGTCACGAACACCCCGTGCTCGGAAAGTAAGGAGCGACGCTGTGACGCCAGTCGACATCAGCGCTGACAACAACCCCCTCAGGTCCATCGACGACGGACGCCTCCGGCGCATCGCCGGCCCCTCCAGTCTCGTCATCTTCGGCGTGACCGGTGACCTCTCTCGCAAGAAGCTCCTCCCCGCCGTCTACGACCTCGCCAACCGCGGCCTACTCTCGCCGTCGTTTGGCCTCGTCGGCTTCGCACGTCGCCCGTGGTCCGACGACGAGTTCCGCGCCTTCGTCAAGGAGAACGTCGAGCAGCACGCTCGAACACCGTTCAACGAGGACGTGTGGACCCAGCTCGCCAAGGGCATTCGCTTCGTCTCCGGTGAGTTCGACAACAACGAGTCCTTCGACTCGCTCAAACTCGTCCTCGACGAGCTCGACGACGACCAGGGCACCCGCGGCAACCACGCGTTCTACCTCTCGATCCCGCCTCGCTCGTTCCCCGAGGTGACGACGCAGCTGCGTCGATCCGGGCTTGCCGAGGAACGCGAGGACTCCTGGCGGCGCGTCATCATCGAGAAGCCGTTCGGCCACGACCTCGCCTCGGCTCGGGAACTCAACAGCATCGTCGAGTCGGTCTTCTCCAGCGACGCGATCTTCCGCATCGACCACTACCTGGGCAAGGAGACGGTCCAGAACATCCTGGCGCTGCGCTTCGCGAATTCCATGTTCGAGCCGCTCTGGAACTCCAACACCGTCGACCACGTGCAGATCACGATGGCCGAGGACATCGGCGTCTCTGGTCGCGCGGGCTACTACGACGGCGTCGGCGCCGCCAGGGACGTCATCCAGAACCACCTGCTGCAGCTCCTCGCGCTGACCGCGATGGAAGAGCCACTCTCGTTCAACGCGAAGGACCTCCGCCAGGAGAAGGAGAAGGCGCTGGCGGCCGTCCGTCTCCCCCGCGACCTTTCGCTCGCATCCGCACGAGGACAGTACGGCTCCGGCTGGCAGGGCGGCGAGCTCGTGCGCGGCTTCCTCGAGGAAGAGGGCATGAACCCTCAGTCCACGACGGAGACCTACGCGGCGCTCAGAGTGGAACTCGATTCGCGGCGCTGGTCCGGCGTTCCGTTCTACCTGCGCACAGGCAAGCGTCTCGGGCGACGGGTCACCGAGATCGCCATCACGTTCAAGCAGGGTCCGTTGTACCTGTTCGATGAGGCCCAGCGGACGTCCCTCGGGCCCAACGCCCTCGTGATCCGCGTGCAGCCGGACGAGGGCGTCACCATCCGCTTCGGCTCCAAGATCCCCGGATCTGGCATGCACGTGCGTGACGTGACGATGGACTTCGGCTACGGGCACGCGTTCACCGAATCCAGCCCGGAAGCCTACGAGCGGCTCATCCTCGACGTTCTCCTCGGCGACCCACCCTTGTTCCCGCGCCACGAGGAAGTCGAACTCTCGTGGAAGATCCTCGACCCGGTCGAGGAGTACTGGGCCACCCAGGGGCAGCCAGAACTCTACAAACCAGGCAGCTGGGGACCGGCTTCGGCCACGGCCCTGCTCGCTCGCGATGGCCGCACTTGGAGGCGCCCATGATCATCGAACTCGGCAACACGACAACCTCGGCTGTCTCGAAGCGCCTCGTCTCCATGCGCGAAGAGGGCGGCGCCGTCGCCCTCGGGCGTGTGCTGACCCTCGTCATCTCGACGGGCGAGCGCCGAGGCGAAGCGGCGATCGCGGCCGCCAACTCGGCCTCCGGTGAGCACCCCATGCGGGTCATCGTCATCCACGTCGTCGACCGTGACGCGACGACGTCCAACATGGACGCGGAGATCCGTGTCGGCGGCGACGCTGGGGCGAGCGAGGTCATCGTGCTCCACGTCTCGGGGCCGGCCGCGAACGATCCCGAGACGCTCGTGCAGGCGCTGCTCCTCCCAGACGCTCCGGTGGTTGCGTGGTGGCCCGACTCCGCGCTCGGCGCCCCCAGTGCCTCGTCGCTCGGTCGCATCGCGCAGCTTCGGATCGTGGACTCCGGGAGCTCCAGCGACGGCGAAGAGACCGTGCAGAAGCTCGCATCCGGATTCTGCGATGGCGACAGCGATCTTGCCTGGACGCGACTCACGAGCTGGCGCGCGCAGATCGCGGCGGTCCTCGACCAGCCCCCGTACGAGCAGATCCAGGAAGTGGAGGTCATCGGTCGCCCCTCGCAGACCTCGACGCTGCTCATGGCGGCATGGCTGCAGCTCGCGCTCCAGGTCCCGGTTCGCCTCTCGCAGGCGGCCGAACGTGAACTCGGCCGTGCGCAGCTTCGTGCGATCAGGCTCGCGAGGCCGAGTGGCGTTGTCTCCTTCGAACGCGTGAGTGACTCCTCGGTCGTCCTCACCCAGCCAGGTCAGCCTGAGCAGAAGATCCCCATGCCGGTTCGCGACCTGCCAGACGTGCTCGCCGAGGAGCTTCGCTCCCTCGGCCCTGATCGGGTCTTCGGTGAAGTGCTGGCCGCAGCGGCGGACACTGGAGCTTTCGCTCAGGACAGCGAGTCAGCGCCGCAGGCGCCCGATGAGGAGCAGGCGTGACGCAGGCACCTCGGGTCAGACACGTCGAGCCGTCCGTCGCCGCGGTCGCGGCCGAGGCAGGGCGCCGCTTCGCGACGCTCGTTGGATCGACGACCGCGGAGCTCCACGTCGCTGTGAGCGGTGGATCTGTGGCGACGAGAGTACTGCCCGCTCTGGTCACTGCGGTCGCGGATGCGGGTCTCGACTGGTCGCGCGTGCACGTCTGGTTCGCCGACGAGCGCTTCGTCCCGACCGGCCACGATGACCGCAACGTCGTCGCGGTCGCGGCGGCGCTCAAGGGCGCTGCCGGCTTCGAGCAGACTCGCTTGCACCCGACCCTCGCCAGCGACAGCGGCGAGACCCTGGAGGACGCGGCAGCGGCCTACGAGGCTGAGCTGCGGGCGCTGGTCCCGCCGGCGGACGGGGCTCCGGGTGGGGTGCCCTCCCTCGACCTCGTGCTGCTCGGCGCAGGCGGTGACGGGCACACGGCGTCGCTCTTCCCGGGCACGGACGGGCTCGAGCAGACTTCGGCTCTGGTGGACACCGTCCGAACCTCGCCGAAGCCACCACCGGAACGTCTGACGCTCACGCTGCCGTGCATCCAGCAGGCGGCGCGTGTGTGGGCGGTTGTGACGGGCGCCGAGAAGGCTGACGCAGTGCGCCTTGCCTCGACGGAGGGCGTGACCGCGATCGAGTCTCCACTCGGCGCCGCCGACGGCCGCCTGGAGACGCTGCTCCTGCTCGACGCCGGAGCCGCCGAAGCCTTGGGCTGAACGAGCCCGCACCGACACGAACACGGCTCCAGTCCGAGAAATCTCTCGGACTGGAGCCGTGTTCGTGTGTGGCTGATGAGGTGCCGGCCCGGACCGTGCCGTCAGCAGAGGGAATGTCCCGACGGGCTCAGTGCGTCGAGCTGGTCTTTCCTCGCCGCTCGCGCAGCTTCGAGAGCGCCTCATCGAGGAGGCGCTCGGCTTCCTCGCTTGTACGCCGTTCTTTGACGTAGGCGAGATGCGTCTTGTACGGCTCGTTCTTCACCGCGGCTGGCGGGTTCTCCCGATCGCGCCCGGCAGGCAGACCTGAGACCGGGCAGTCGATGATCTCGGGGATGTCTTCCGCAGCGACCTCAGCCGAGTAGTGCCTGACGGTCTCATTTCCGAGCGCGTCCCAGTACGAGACCGACACCCGCGCCGCGTGCACGCCGTGGTCCATCTCCCCCATGGGTCCAGCGCCCACCCGCGATCCTCTGATTGCGGAGCCCCCCTGCACCACCTAGCTCACCACGACCGTTTGGATGCGGGTGATAATTCCCATGGCGACGATGGTGAGCAGCCAGATGACCGCGAGGGTGACCGTGATGCGGTTCAAGTTCTTCTCGGCGACGCCGGAGGCGCCGAGGTTCGATCCCATGCCGCCGCCGAACATGTCGGACAGTCCGCCGCCTCGTCCGCGGTGCAACAGGATGAACAGGATCAGCAGGACGCTGGTGATGGCCAGCACGACCTGCAGGATGACGAGGAGAATATCCACGGAATCCCTCTCAGATGAACGGACTCGGACGTGGCCTGTGTGCACAGACCACGTCCGAGTATAGATGGTTGGTGTTCGCGTCTACGAACCGACGTGCTGACGGAACCGCGCGATGGCGCTGAACTCGTCGACCTTGAGGCTCGCGCCGCCGATGAGCGCTCCGTCGACATCGGGTTCACGCATGAAGCCCGCGATGTTGTCGGACTTGACCGAGCCCCCGTAGAGGATGCGCGTGGCCGCAGCCACGTCAGCGCCGAGGAGTTCCTCGAGCGCCGCGCGCAGGGCGTGCGCAACGGTCTGCGCCTGTTCCGGCGTGGCAGCCTGGCCCGAGCCGATGGCCCAGACGGGCTCGTACGCGACGACCAGCTCCGGGGTGCCCTCGACACCCTCGAGCGCGGCCTTGAGCTGCGCGACGGGGACGGCGCTCGCGCCGAACTTCTCGAGGTCCTCAGAGGTCTCGCCGACGCAGAGCACGGGAACGAGCCCGTGCTTCAGCGCTGCCTTGACCTTGCTCCCGACAACCGCATCCGTCTCCGCGTGCAGGGTGCGACGCTCGGAGTGCCCGAGGATGACGTACTTGCATGCAAGGGCGCTCAGGAACGCGCCGGAGATCTCACCGGTGTACGCGCCCGAGTCGTGCGCTGACACATCCTGTGCTCCGTAGCTGAGCTCGAGCTTGTCTGCATCCACGAGGGTCTGCACGCTGCGCAGGTCGGTGAAGGGAGGGAAGATCGCGACCTCGACGTCGTCGTAGTCGTGCTTCGCATCCTTGAGGGCCCACGCGAGCTTCTGCGTGAACGCGATGGCCTGGAGGTGGTCCAGGTTCATCTTCCAGTTGCCCGCCATCAGCGGGGTGCGAGTGGTTACCATCCGAGAACCTGCAATCCGGGCAGCTGCTTGCCTTCGAGGAACTCGAGGCTTGCACCGCCACCAGTAGAGATGTGGCCAAATTCGTCGTCCGCGAAGCCGAGCGTGCGCACGGCGGCCGCGGAGTCTCCGCCGCCGACGACCGAGAGGCCGTCGACGTTGGTGAGTGCCTCAGCGACGGCACGGGTTCCTTCCGCGAACGCGGGGAACTCGAACACGCCCATGGGGCCGTTCCAGAACACAGTCTTCGAGGCGCTGATGACCGATGCGAATGCCTTCGCGGTTTCGGGGCCGATGTCGAGCCCAATGCCGGATGAGCCGAAAGCGCTCTCCTCGATGGCATCCGCGGAGACGACCTCGTGGGCCGCGTCCGCTGCGAACGACGCTGCAACGACGACATCGCTGGGCAGCACGATCGAGACGCCGCGCTGTTCGGCGTCCTGCAGATAGCCGCGCACGGTGTCGAGCTGGTCGACCTCAAGCAGCGAGGATCCGACCTTGTGCCCCTGTGCTGCCAGGAACGTGAAGAGCATCCCGCCGCCGATGAGGATCGAGTCGACGCGTGGGAGCAGGTGCTCGATAACCCCGAGCTTGTCCGAGACCTTCGACCCGCCGAGCACGACCGAGTACGGGCGGTCCACGGCGGACGTCAATCGCTCGAGCACCTCGAGCTCGTTCGCAACGAGCAGCCCTGCGGCACTTGGCACGAGCTGCGGCAGGTCGTAAACCGATGCCTGCTTGCGGTGCACGACCCCGAAGCCGTCGGAGACGAAGGCATCGGCGAGGGCCGCGAGCTGCTCGGCGAAGGCACGGCGCTCGGCGTCGTCCTTGCTCGTCTCCCCCGCGTTGAAGCGCAGGTTCTCGAGAACGACGAGCTGCCCGTTCTCCAGACCGCCGATGAGGCGCTGTGCGTCCTCGCCGACCGTGTCGGCCGCGAGGGGAGCATCGATCTCGAGCAGCTCACCCAGCCGCGTTGCGGCGGGAGCGAGCGAGTACTGCGGGTCTGGTGCCCCCTTGGGCCGACCAAGGTGCGAGATCACAATGACCTGCGCACCCTGGTCGAGGAGGAGGCGGAGCGTGCCGAGGGAGGCGCGAATCCGACCATCGTCGGTGATCACGCCGTCCTTCAGCGGCACGTTCAGGTCGCAACGGACGATGACCTTCTTTCCCGTGAGGGAGCCAAGGCTCTCGATTGTGCGAAGCGCCATATTGGCGGTCCTTCCTCTGATGCCGAAGTGGTTAGAGCTTGCTGGCGACGTACTCGGTCAGGTCGACGAGACGGACCGTGTAGCCCCACTCGTTGTCGTACCACGACGACAGCTTGACCTGGTTGCCGATGACCTTGGTGAGCGGTGCGTCGAAGATCGACGAGTGGTTCTCGCCGACGATGTCGCGCGAGACGATGTCTTCCTCGTTGTACATGAGGAGGCCCTTGAACTCGCCTTCAGCTGCTTCCTTGTACGCGGCGTTGACTTCTTCAACGGTCACCGGGGTCTTGGAGACGACGGTGAGGTCGGTGATGGAGCCGGTCTCGGTGGGAACGCGAAGCGCGAAGCCATCGAGCTTGCCCGCGAGCTCGGGGATGACCAGGCCGATGGCCTTGGCTGCGCCCGTCGAGGTGGG
This sequence comes from Pseudoclavibacter helvolus, assembly GCF_049707175.1. GTDB lineage: Bacteria > Actinomycetota > Actinomycetes > Actinomycetales > Microbacteriaceae > Pseudoclavibacter > Pseudoclavibacter helvolus_A. The sequence goes on from NZ_JBNAFM010000003.1 coordinate 22,139, forward strand.
GATGATGCTCAGCGCTGCGGCACGCGCACGACGGAGGTCCTTGTGGGGGCCGTCCTGCAGGTTCTGGTCAGAGGTGTAGGCGTGCACCGTGGTCATGAGACCCGACTCGATGCCGAACTTGTCGTTGAAGACCTTGACGAGCGGCGCGAGGCAGTTCGTCGTGCAGGACGCGTTCGAGATGACGTCGTCCTTCTCCGGGTCGTACTCGGTGTGGTTGACGCCGAAGACGAAGGTCGGGGCCGGGCCCGAAGCCGGAGCCGAGAGGATGACCTTCTTGGCACCTGCGGTGATGTGCGCGCGGGCCTTCTCGGGGTCAGTGAAGTGACCGGTGCTCTCGATGACGATCTCGACACCGAGCTCTGCCCAGGGGAGGTTGGCGGGGTCGCGCTCGGCCGTCGCCGTGATCTTCTTGCCGTCGACGTAGATAGCGTCGTCGTCGAACGAGATGTCGTTCTTCAGCTTGCCGCCCGTGGAGTCGTACTTGAGCAGGTGGGCAAGCGTCTTGTTGTCGGTGAGGTCGTTGATGGCAACGAGCTCGAGGTTGTTGTCATCCTGCAGCAGTGCGCGTGCGTAGCTGCGTCCGATGCGTCCGAAACCGTTGATGGCGATTTTCGTCACGTGATGCTCCTTTTTCCTGTTGTTTCTCCGATTTGACAGGACTGATTGGCCACTCAGGGCCGGGTGCACCATCGCACCGAGTTCGTGGGAACGGTCTGCGCGGCGAGCCCGTTCAACATCGTCAGCCTAGTCCCATGCGCGGTCACCGAGGTGACCAAATGGGGCGAGCTGTTCGGTGCGGTGATCAGAGCGCGTCGAGCACGGGCAGATTCGACTCCGTACCCGGGATGCCGCGGTCCGAAGCCTGCTTGTCGGCGAGGGCCAGCAGGCGGCGGATGCGTCCAGCCACGGCATCCTTCGTCATGGGTGGGTCGGCGTAGCGCCCGAGCTCATCCAGCGACGCCTCCCGGTGCGCAAGACGCAGTTGCCCGGCGTACTTGAGATGGTCGGGTGCTCCGTCGCCGAGGATCACCAGGGCGCGCTCGACGCGGGTGCAAGCGGTCACGGCCGCCTGCGCCGACCTCCGGAGGTTGGCGTCGTCGAAGTTCACGAGGCGGTTGGCCGTCGCGCGCGTCTCGCGCCGCTGACGCAAACTCTCCCAGCTCTCGACAGTGGCGTGGGCGCCGATCACCGTCAGCATGGCGCTGATCGCGTCGCCGTCCCGGATGACCACCCGGTGCACGCCACGGACCTCGCGGGCCTTGGAGGAGACACCGAGCCGACCGGCGGCGCCGACCAAAGCCATCGCCGTTTCCGAGTTCGGCGTGATGATGTCGAGCGACGCGGAGCGGCCGGGATCGGTCAGTGAACCGGCTGCGAGGAAGGCGCCGCGCCAAACGGCGGTCAGGTCGTCCTGGCTGCCGGTGGTGAGGCGGTTGGGGAGCCCGCGCACGGTACGCCGTCTGGCGTCCATGAGTCCCGTCTGGCGTGCGAGGGTCTCGCCGTTCTCGAGCACGCGGAGGAGGTAGCTCTCCCCCGGCCTCGCGCCGGAGCCGGCGACGATCGAGATCTTGGCGCGGACGCCGTAGAGCTCGAGGAGCTCGCGACCCAGGCGCCGCGCGAGCATCTCGGAGTCGAGCTGCGCCTCGACGGCGATACGCCCCGAGATGAGCTGGAGGCCACCCGCGAACCTCAGCAGCGACGCGACCTCGGCAGCACGAGCTTGGGTCGTGGCCGCGCGCGTGCGCAGCAGCTCGTGCTTGACATCGGCGGTGAGCGTCACCGGATTACCTCCATGGATCAGAGTGAATGGGCGCGACGAAGCGTCGTCGTGCGTGCGGGTTGGGATAAGGGTCACTCGCGACCGAGGTCGCGGTGGCGCACGCTGATGATCGTGTCATCGCGTTCGCGCAGCAGGCTTGCGATCCGTTCGGTCATTGCGACCGAGCGGTGCTTGCCGCCGGTGCATCCGACGGCCAGCGTCACGTGCCGCTTGTTCTCCCGCTCGTACCCCCGAAGGACGGGGTCAAGCATCTCAATGTAGTGCGTCAGGAACTCGTCCGCACCCTCTTGGTCGAACACGTAGTCGGAGACGCGCTTGTCGCGACCGTTGAACGCTCGTAGCTCCGGCTCCCAGAACGGGTTCGGCAGGAAGCGCATGTCGACGACGAGATCGGCATCAGCTGGGATGCCGTACTTGAAGCCGAAGCTCTGCACAGTCACTGCGACCTTGTTCTGGTCTGCTTCGCCGAATCGCTTGACGATGCGGGTGACGAGCTGGTGGCCGTTGAGCTCGGAGGTGTCGATGACGATGTCGCTCGCCTCTCGGATCTCCTGCAGACGGCTGCGTTCGCGCGCGATGCCGTCGAGGATGGTTCCGTTGCCCTGCAGCGGATGCGGACGGCGCACGGCCTCGAAGCGGCGGACCAGCGTGCTGTCGGTGGCGTCGAGGAAGAGGACGTCGACCTCGTGCGTCTCGCGGAGCCCCTCGACCAACGCCGTGAATTCCTCGAGCAGGTGACCGCCACGCACGTCGACCGAGACCGCGAGCTTCGGGAGCGAGTCGCGTGCCTTGCCCGCGACCTCGATGAGCGGTCGGATCATCTGCGGGGGGAGGTTGTCGACCACGAACCAGTCGAGGTCTTCGAACGCCTTGCAAGCAGTGGATCGTCCGGCACCGGACATGCCGGTGACGATCATGATGTGCTGGCGCCCTTCGCCTTCGATCTCCGCCGAACTCATGCGCAGGTCACCTCCCGTGGACTAAAACACCAGCCTACATAGCCGAAGCGTGGGTCTCTCACGCTTCCGCCGATTGTTCTCGCGCAAAACGCTCCGAGATCGCCGTCGCGGTCGCTTGCCCGATGCCCTGGACGGCAGTCAGCTCGTCCACCGTTGCCGCGCGGAGTCGCTTGACGGAACCGAACTTTTTGAGCAGGGCGGCAACCCGAGTTGGCCCGAGACCAGGGATGTCGGCAAGCACGGTAGTGATGTCTGCTTTCCGCTTCGAGCGCTGGTGGCGGATCGCGAATCTGTGCGCCTCGTCGCGGAGTCGCTGGACGAGGAAGAGCGCCTCGGACCCTCTGGGCAGGATGACCGGAAAGTCGTCGTCAGGGAGCCACAGTTCCTCGAGTCGCTTCGCGATGCCGACGACGGCGATGCCTCGGACGCCGGACTCGGTCAAGGCACGCTGCGCCGCGTTCACCTGCGGTACGCCGCCGTCGATGAGTAGCAGCTGCGGGCGGTAGGCGAACTTCGCGCGCGTCGACTCCTGGCCAGCGGCTTTCGCCGGGTCGGCGGAGAGCGCCGCGTCCTCGACGATGTCGGCCGGTTTGGCGTCGTCGCGCAGGTACGCGAGACGTCTGGTGAGCACCTGGTGGATGGAGTCGGTGTCGTCCGTCGATGATGCGATGTTGAAGCGGCGGTAGTGCGATTTGCGTGCCAGACCGTCTTCGAACACCACCATCGACCCGACGATGCCGGTTCCCTGCAGGTGGGAGATGTCGTAGCACTCAATGCGCAGCGGCGCTTCTGCGAGGCCAAGCGCGCTCTGGAGCTCGGTGAGCGCATCCGAGCGAGCGACGTAGTCGCTGCTTCGCTTGAGCTTGTACTGGGCGAGCGCACCCATGGCGTTGATCGTGGCTGTTTTGAGGAGCTCCGATTTCGGGCCACGCACGGCTGTTCGTAGCCTGACTTTCGCGTGCCTCGTGGCTTCGAGCCACTCCGACAGCGCGTCTGCGTCGTCGGGGAGCGCAGGGACGATGATCTCGCCGGGGGGAAAGAGGCCCTCTTTGCCGTACACGCGCTGCAGTGTCTGATCGATGATCGTGCCGAGGTCGGTGTCGAGCTCCTTGTCGAGCACCCAGTTGCGGACGCCGCGGATGCGGCCGCCTCGAACCGTGAAGTGCTGCACGGAGGCGCTCAGCTCGTCTTCGGCGATGGCGAAGAGATCGAGATCGACGTTGTCGGGGAGCACGACGGCGCTCTTTTCCAGCACGTTCTCGAGGGCCCCGATGCGGTCGCGGAGCTTAGCTGCGTCCTCGAACCGCATCTCGCCGGCCGCGAGCTTCATCTCCTCCTGCAGCGTGGTCAGGAGGCTGCGGTCGTAGCTCTCCATGAAGCGCACGAACTCGTTCACGATGACGCGGTGCTCGTCGATGCTCACCCGCCCGCTGCACGGGCCTCCGCATCGCCCGATCTGTCCGGGGAAGCAGGGGCGCCCGCTCTGCATGGCGCGCTTGTAGTTCGAGTCGTTGCACGTTCGGATCGGAAACGCTTTGACCATGAGGTCGATGGTTTCGTTGACGGCCCAGACTTTGGGGTATGGGCCGAAGTAGCGTGCACCGCGGATACGCGGGTTCCGCGTCACCAGGACTCTGGGTGCTTCGTCGCCGAGCGTGACGGCCATGAACGGGTAGCTCTTGTCATCCTTGAACTTGACGTTGAAGGGCGGCGAGAATTCCTGGATCCAGGTGTACTCGAGCTGCAGTGCCTCGGTCTCGGTTCGCACGACGGTCCACTCGACCCGCGTCGCCGTCGTCACCATATGCCTGGTGCGCTCGTGCAGTCGCTCGAGCGGCGCGAAGTAGTTGCTCAGGCGTGCCCTGAGGTTCTTCGCCTTGCCGACGTACAGCACACGCTCGTCGTCCCCGAGGAACCGGTAGACGCCTGGGGATGTCGGGATGTCGCCCGTCGCGGGGCGATATGGCAGGACGTTCGCCATCAGTGCGCAGCTGCCTCCCGCTCGAAGATTTCCTTGAGGTACTGGCCAGTGTGGCTCTCCGCGATGCCCGCGATCTTCTCCGGGGTGCCGACGCCGACGACGGTGCCACCTCCGGAGCCGCCCTCCGGGCCCATGTCGATGAGCCAGTCGGCCGACTTGATCACGTCGAGGTTGTGTTCGATGACGATGACCGTATTGCCCTTGTCGACCAGCCCGCCGAGCACCTTCAGGAGCTTGCGGACGTCCTCGAAGTGGAGCCCGGTCGTGGGCTCGTCGAGGACGTAGACGCTGCGTCCGTTCGAGCGTCGCTGCAGTTCGGTCGCGAGCTTCACGCGCTGGGCCTCGCCTCCGGACAGCGTGGTGGCGGACTGGCCAAGCCGGACGTAGCCGAGGCCGACCTCGACGAGGGTGGAGAGGTAGCGGTGGATGGCCGTGATCGGCTCGAAGAAGTCGGCGGCTTCCGCGATGGGCATCTGCAGGACCTCAGCGATGTTCTTGCCCTTGTAGTGCACGCTGAGCGTCTCGCGGTTGTAGCGCGACCCTCCGCAGACCTCGCAGAGCACGTACACGTCGGGAAGGAAGTTCATCTCGATTTTGAGCGTGCCATCGCCGGAGCACGCCTCGCAGCGTCCTCCCTTGACGTTGAAGCTGAACCGCCCGGGGAGGTAGCCGCGGGCTTTCGCCTCGCTGGTCTCCGCGAACAGGGTGCGGATGCGGTCGAAGACTCCGGTGTAGGTCGCCGGGTTGGAGCGAGGGGTCCGTCCGATCGGGTTCTGGTCGACGTGGATGACCTTGTCGAGCTGGTCGACGCCGGTCACACGGGTGTGCTTGCCGGCGACGGCTCGTGCGCCGTTCAATTTCGCGGCGAGGACTCGGTACAGGATGTCGTTCACGAGCGAGGACTTGCCGGAGCCGCTGACTCCGGTGACGGCGGTGAGGATGCCGAGCGGGAAGCTGACCTGCACGTTCTTGAGGTTGTTCGCGCGGGCGCCGACGACGGTGAGCTCGCGCTTCTTGTCGTACTTGCGACGCTTCTTGGGGGTCTCGATGCCGATGCGTCCGGAGAGGTAGTCGCCGGTGATCGACCTAGTGTTCTTCTCGAGGTCGGCGACAGAGCCGCTGTGGACGACCTCTCCCCCGTGTTCGCCGGCGCCGGGACCGATGTCGACGATCCAGTCTGAGGTGCGGATGGTGTCTTCGTCGTGCTCCACGACGATGAGGGTGTTGCCGAGGTCGCGCAGTTTGACGAGGGTGTCGATGAGCCTGCGGTTGTCTCGCTGGTGGAGGCCGATCGACGGCTCGTCGAGCACGTAGAGGACGCCGGTGAGCCCGGATCCGATCTGCGTCGCGAGGCGGATGCGCTGGGCCTCGCCCCCGGAGAGGGTGCCTGCCGCCCGCGCGAGGTCGAGGTAGCTGAGGCCGACCTCGATGAGGAAGTCGAGGCGTGCTCTGATCTCACGGAGCACCTGCGCGGCGATCTTCGCCTCGCGGTCAGTGAGCTCGACGGTGTTCATGAAGTCGAGGCAGTCGGCGAGGCTGAGCGTCGTCGCGTCCGCGATGGAGCGCCCGTGCACCTTGACGGCGAGGACTTCGGGCCGCAGGCGGGCGCCGTTGCAGGCTGAGCAGGGGATCTCGCGAAGGTACTGCGCCCATCGGGCGCGGGTCGCGTCTGTCTCGGCCTCGGCGTACTGGCGTTCGATGTACGGCATGACGCCCTCGAAGCCGGAGCTGTACGTCATCTGGCGTCCGAAGCGGTTGCGGTACTTGACTCTGACCTCGTAGTCGCGGCCCTCGAGGATCGCTGCTTGAACCTCTTCCGGAAGCTTCTTCCACGGGGTCGTGAGCTTGAACTGCACCTGCTCGGAGAGTCCGAGGAGGAGCCGCTCGTAGTACTGGTAGAGGCTTTTGCCCTGTGAGCTCCAGGGCAGGATGACGCCGTCGGCGATCGAGTCGAGTGGGTCGCCGATCAGCAGCTCACGATCGACCGACATGCGGGTCCCGAGTCCGTCGCAGGTCTGGCAGGCCCCGAAGGGCGCGTTGAACGAGAAGGTGCGCGGTTCGATCTCGGTGAGGGCGATCGGATGGTTGTTCGGGCACGACAGCTGCTCCGAGAACGTGGTCCAGGCATCGTCGCCCTCGGCGTCGACGAAGTTGATCTGGACGAGGCCGTCTGCGAGTCGCAGGGCCGTTTCGAGCGAGTCGGTCAACCGCCCGAGCACATCCTCGGAGGCGACGAGGCGGTCGACGATCACCGAGATGTCGTGCTTGAACGACTTCTTGAGCTTCGGCGGGTCGGTGAGCTGGACGCGCTCGCCGTCGACCATCGCACGGGCGTAACCCTGGCCGGACAGCGACTGGAAGAGGTCGACGAACTCACCCTTCTTCTGCTGGACGACCGGGGCGAGGACCTGGTACCTGGTCCCGTCTTCCAGCTCCATGAGCTGGTCGGCGATCTGCTGCACGGTCTGGCGCTGGATGACCTCGCCGCAGATCGGGCAGTGCGGGACTCCGATGCGCGCCCAGAGGAGACGGAGGTAGTCGTAGATCTCGGTGATCGTGCCGACGGTCGACCTGGGGTTGCGGTTGGTCGACTTCTGGTCGATCGAGACTGCCGGGCTGAGGCCCTCAATGAAGTCGACGTCGGGACGGTCGACCTGCCCAAGGAACTGCCGTGCGTAGGCGGAGAGCGACTCGACGTAGCGGCGCTGGCCTTCGGCGAAGATGGTGTCGAACGCCAGCGAGGACTTCCCCGAGCCCGACAGTCCAGTGAAGACCACGAGGCTGTCCCGCGGGATCTCCAGGTCGACGTTCTTGAGGTTGTGCACGCGGGCGCCTTGGACGCGCAGCTGCGAAGAAGGAGGAAGGACGGCCATAGCTCTTTCAGGTTCTCTATTCGTGTGGATGCTCGGTTCGCCCGGTCGAGGCGACGTGGCCGTGGTCAGCCCTTGGTGACGTGCCCGGCGCGTTCCATGGTCCTGAGGTCCTGCTTGAGCGCCGAGAGCTCGTCGCGCAGGCGCGCCGCGAGCTCGAACTTGAGCTCGGCGGCAGCGTCGAGCATCTGCGCGTTGAGGTCCGAGATCATGTTCTCGAGCTCCCGGGCGCCAGAAGCTGCGAGACCTTCGCGCTTGAGTTTAGGTGTGGTCTGCCGCTTGTTGTCGCCCTGGCCTCGAGCTGCGAGAAGCTTGGCGGTGTCTTCACCTTCGCGCATCAGCGACTCGGTGATGTCCGCGATCTTCTTCCGGAGCGGCGTGGGGTCGATGCCATGCTCTGCGTTGTAGGCGAGCTGTCGGTCGCGACGACGGTCGGTCTCTTCGATCGCAAGCGCCATGCTGTCGGTGATTCGGTCGGCGTACATGTGCACCTCGCCCGTCACGTTTCGAGCCGCTCGTCCGATGGTCTGGATGAGGGAGGTGCTGGATCGGAGGAACCCCTCCTTGTCGGCGTCGAGGATCGCGACGAGCGACACCTCCGGAAGGTCGAGTCCCTCACGTAGGAGGTTGATGCCGACGAGGACGTCGTAGATGCCGGCGCGCAGCTCGGAGAGGAGTTCCACCCGACGGAGCGTGTCGACGTCCGCGTGGAGATAGCGCACGCGCACACCGTTCTCGCCGAGGAAGTCGGTGAGTTCCTCAGCCATCTTCTTGGTGAGGGTGGTGACGAGCACCCGCTCGTCGCGGTCGGCCCGAGTGCGGATCTCTTCGAGCAGATCGTCGATCTGGCCCTTTGAGGGCTTGACGACGATCTGGGGGTCGACGAGACCGGTGGGTCGAATGATCTGCTCGACGTACCCGTCGGCCTGAGCGAGCTCGTACTTTCCCGGCGTTGCGGACAGGTAGACGGTCTGTCCGACGCGGTCGCTGAACTCGTCCCAGCGGAGCGGCCGGTTGTCGAGCGCGCTCGGGAGCCGGAAGCCATGGTCGACGAGCGTTCGCTTCCGCGAGGCGTCTCCTTCGTACATGGCGCCGATCTGCGGGACGGTGACGTGCGACTCGTCGATGACCGTGATGAAATCGTCGGGGAAGTAATCGATCAGGCAGTGCGGGGCTTCGCCAGGCGCGCGCCCGTCCATGTGGCGCGAGTAGTTCTCGATGCCGGAGCAGAAGCCGATCTGTTCCATCATCTCGAGGTCAAACGACGTGCGCATGCGCAGTCGCTGGGCTTCGAGCAACTTTTGTTCGCGTTCGAAGACGCCAAGGCGGTCGTCGAGCTCTTCGCGGATCTGACCCATGGCGCGCTGCATCGCGTCGGCTCCCGCGACGTAGTGAGAGCCAGGGAACACGCTCACGGAGTCCATCGAGCGGACCACGTCGCCGGTGAGCGGGTTGAGGGCGGTCAGCGCTTCGATCTCGTCGCCGAACATCTCGATCCGGATCGCCAACTCCTCGTAGACCGGGATGATCTCGATGGTGTCGCCGCGGACCCGGAAGGTCCCGCGCTGGAAGGCCACGTCGTTGCGCTGGTATTGCATCGTGACGAAGCGGCGCAGGAGCTCCTGCCGCGGGATGCGGTCGCCGACGTGCAGCGCGAGCATCGAGTTGAAGTACTCCTCGGGCTTGCCGAGCCCGTAGATGCAGGACACCGTGGAGACCACCACGACGTCGCGGCGACTGAGCAGCGAGTTTGTCGTCGAGTGTCGCAGCCGTTCGACCTCCTCGTTGACTGAGCTGTCCTTCTCGATGAAGGTGTCTGTCTGCGGGACGTAAGCCTCTGGCTGGTAGTAGTCGTAGTACGAGACGAAGTACTCGACGGCGTTGTTGGGCATGAGCTCGCGGAACTCGGTCGCGAGCTGTGCGGCGAGAGTCTTGTTGTGGGCGAGGACCAGCGCTGGACGCTGGAGCTTCTCGATGAGCCAGGCGGTCGTCGCCGATTTTCCGGTTCCGGTCGCGCCGAGGAGCACGACATCGGGCTCACCCGCGTTGATGCGGTTCGCAAGCTCTTCGATGGCCTTCGGCTGATCGCCGCTGGGCGTGTACTCGCTGACGACTTCGAAGGGACGGACGCTGCGTGTTGCTTGCATAGAACAAGTGTACGTGCCGGTTGCCAGATTTCGGGGCCTCCGCGATGCGCTGTGCGCGATCACGGAGGCCCCGAAATGCGGTCGACTCGGACTACTTCTCGCTGGAGAGCACGCCCTGCGTGTTCTCCAGGTGTGCGCGGATGAACCACTGGAACTTTTCGAGCTCCGAGACCTGCCCGATGATGAGGTCCTGGGTCACCAGGTCCAGGTCGTCGAGGCGCTTGATTGCCTCGCGGTGGTCGGTGATGACGCCGACGTACACGTGGTCGAGTGCCTCGAGGTGCTGTCGGGTTCCCGCGCGGAAGACCTCGTAGTCGCCCCACGTCCTGGCCTCGACCAGCGCGCCAGGGAGCCCGTTCGGGGGCACTCCGAGCGTTGCCATACGCTCAGCGACCTCGTCTGCGTAGCCGCGCACGAGCTCGATCTGCGGGTCGAGCATCTCGTGGACGCTGATGAAGTCGCGTCCAATGACGTTCCAGTGCGCGTGCTTGAGCGTGAGGTGCAGGTCGTTGAGTGCGTGCAGACGGAGCTGCAGCAGCTCGCCGATCTCGTGGCCCTTGTCGAGCGAGAGCCCGGGAACCGTGTACTCGCCGTTCTCTGTCTGCTGGCTTGAGGCTGTCGTGGTCATCTCAGTCCTCTCTTGGGAACGCAGGTCTTGCTTCCCGGTCGATGAGTCCCGTTCAGTGCGGGGGAAGTCAACAATGACAGCCAGGTCTGAGCGTTTGGTCGGAGCCAGGGCGACGTGCCGAACCGGCCGCGGTAGGATCCCCGGATGCGCGAAGACCGGACTGTGGCCTCCGAGGCGGCCGCGGCGGCGCGCTCGGCTTCCGCCCCGGGCTACGGTGTGCTCGCCGACCGCTCCCCCGTCGACCACGAGCTCGAGATCCGCCGCTCCCGCTTCCTCTGCCGGCTTCAGCGCGTCGAGTCGGAGGACGAGGCACGAGAGGTCATCGCGGATCGCCGGGCGGCTCACCGTCTCGCTCGCCACCACTGCAGTGCGTTTGTGCTTGGGGCTGACCGCAGAGTCCAACGCACCAGTGACGACGGAGAGCCGGCAGGCACGGCAGGGACGCCCATGCTGGAGGCCCTGGTGCTCGCGGAGCGCGTGCGCGGCGGCGCAGCGCCGGCATCGGACCTGAGTGATGTCGTTGCCGTGGTCACGAGGTATTTCGGCGGAGTGCTGCTCGGTGCCGGTGGGCTCGTTCGCGCCTACTCCGAGTCGGTGTCGTCGACCCTGCAGTTAGCCCGCACGGTGACCAGGCAGTCGCGGGCGATGTTCGCCGTGGAGGCGCCGCACGCGACCGCCGGTCGCTGGGAGAACGACCTCCGGTCTCGCGGCGTGCTGGTGGTCGGCACCGAGTATGCGGGGTCCGCAGCAACCCTGACGGTGGCCATACCCGACGCCCCGGATGCGCGCGCGCGTCTCGCGTCGGATGTGGCGTCGGTCACCGCGGGGGCGGGCGAGCTGCTGGAGCTTGGCACCCAGTGGGTAGATCTGAGCTGACTGAGCGGAGCGGAACTGAGCTGAGCTTCGTGCTTCGGGCACTGCGCCCCTTGATCCCGCCTCCGGATCCGCCCCCAATCAGACCCCATACGTTTGCGTCTCGGGTGCGCGCAGTGCCGCCGCGGCGAGTCGACGCCATTCGCCGTCGACCTGTTCCAGGGTCTCGTCGAGCGGCGCGCTCGTATCAATGAGGACATCCGCGATACGTCGCCGTTCCTCATCGCTGGCCTGGGCCGCGATGCGCGCCCTCGCCTCGGCTTGGGTCATGCCGCGCCCTTCGACGAGACGCTCCTCTCGAACCGCAGCAGGCGCATCCGCGACCCAGATCTCCTCGTAGTCGTAGTTGCTCCTTGATTCGACGAGCAGGGGGATCACGTGCACGACGAGGGCATTGGGATCGTCGGCGAGCACCTCATCGAGACGCGCGCCAGTCAGGCGGCGCACCTCGGGGTGCACGATGTCGTTCAGGGCTGCGCGGGCTTCCTCATCGCCAAAGACCAGGGCGCCGAGAGCTGGCCGGTCGAGCGAGCCGTCCGGGAGAAGCACGTCGCGTCCGAAGCGGTCCGCGATCCGTCGCACTGCCGGAGTTCCGAAGGCCACAGCCTCTCTGGCGAAAACGTCGGCGTCCAGGATCACACCGCCGAGCTCGGCGAGTCGCTGCGCGATGGTCGTCTTGCCGGATCCGATTCCCCCGGTCAGAGCGATGGTGACCATGATGTGTCGTCCTCTCGTCTGCGGATGCCTAGGCGAGGCATCGTCCTTGGCACCAACGCTACTGCTCGGAGGCCGTGAGCGTCCTGCGGCATTCCGAGGCCGGTGCTGGCCGGTCTGCGTGCCAGACTGAGACGCAGGAGGCACTCGAACCATGCTTGAAATTCTCACCGGTCTCGGGCTCGCGACGGCGAGCGGACTGAACGCGTTTATTCCCCTGCTGGGGATCGGGCTCCTCGCCCGCTTCACGGACCTCATCACGCTTCCTGCAGGGTGGACGTGGCTCAGCAACGACTGGGTGCTGATCATCGTCGGGGTGCTCCTAGTGCTCGAGCTCGTCGCCGACAAGGTGCCGGCCCTGGACCACGTGAACGACTGGATCCAGACCGTCATCCGGCCGACCTCAGGCGGCATCGTGTTCGGGGCAGGCACGGCCAGCTCGACGGCGGCGATCCAAGATCCGGCATCGTTCTTCACGAGCAATGCCTGGGTGCCGGTGGTCATCGGCATCGGCATCGCCCTGCTGACGCATCTCACGAAAAGCAGTACGCGGGCTGCGGCGAATGTGGTGACGGCAGGTGCCGCCGCACCCGTGCTGAGCGTGGGCGAGGACGCCATCAGTGTCGGCCTGCTGTTCTCCGCCATCCTTGTACCCGTGTTCGTGTTGGTCATGCTCGCCATGCTGGCGCTGTTGGCCTGGTTCCTATTCCGGAGCTTCAAGCGCGTCCGTGACGCACGGGCGGCGCGGTCGAGATCCGACGCCCCGCCGGTCCCACCAGCTCCTGGCTTCACCGCCTGAGCTCCCTGAAGCACCTGCGACGCAGACAGCGCCCGGCCCCTTACGGGCTGGGCGCTGTCTGCGTCGGTTGCTGTGCGTGCGGCCGAAACGGCCGAAGGCCGGTCCCAGAACGGGACCGGCCTTCGGTGCAGTGAACCTGCTGGGAACTAGTTCCCTGCGAGCTTCTCGCGGAGGGCAGCAAGCGACTCATCGTCGGCAAGCGTTCCTGCGCCGGCTGCTTCGCTCGTGAAGGAGTTCGAGGAGCTCGACGGCGCGACGGCGCTGACGTTCTGCTCGATCTCGGCTGCCGAAGCGACCTGCTTCTTGTGCGCCTCCCAGCGCGACTGAGCGAGGGCGTACTCCTGCTCCCAGGCCTCGCGCTGCGCGTCGAAGCCTTCCTTCCACTCGTTGGTCTCCGGGTCGAAGCCCTCGGGGTACGTGTAGTTCCCCTCGGCGTCGTACTCGGACACCATGCCGTAGAGAGCTGCATCGAACTCGGTACCCTCGGGGTCGACGCCATCGTTCGCCTGCTTGAGCGAGAGCGAGATGCGGCGACGGTCGAGGTCGATGTCGATGATCTTGACGAACAGCTCCTGGCCGACCGACACGACCTGCTCAGCGAGCTCGACGTGACCGCTCGACAGCTCCGAGATGTGCACGAGGCCCTCGATGCCGTCTGCGACGCGGACGAAGGCACCGAACGGAACGAGCTTGGTGACCTTGCCCGGTGCGATCTGGCCGATGGCGTGGGTGCGAGCGAGCACCTGCCACGGGTCTTCCTGCGTCGCCTTCAGCGAGAGCGAGACACGCTCGCGGTCGAGGTCGACCTCGAGGATCTCGACGGTGACCTCCTGGCCAACCTCGACGACCTCGGACGCGTGCTCGATGTGCTTCCAGCTGAGCTCGGAGACGTGGACGAGGCCGTCGACGCCGCCGAGGTCGACGAACGCACCGAAGTTGACGATCGACGAGACCACACCCTTCCGGACCTGGCCCTTCTGGAGGTTGTTGAGGAAGTTCGAGCGGGTCTCGGACTGCGTCTGCTCGAGGAGCGCACGGCGCGAGAGCACGACGTTGTTGCGGTTCTTGTCGAGCTCGAGGACCTTGGCTTCGAGTTCCTGGCCGAGGTACGGCGTGAGGTCGCGAACGCGGCGAAGCTCGATGAGCGAGGCCGGGAGGAAGCCGCGGAGGCCGATGTCAACGATGAGACCGCCCTTGACGACCTCGATAACGGTGCCGGTGACGACGCCGTCTTCTTCCTTGATCTTCTCGACGTCGCCCCAAGCGCGCTCGTACTGCGCACGCTTCTTCGACAGGATCAGACGGCCTTCCTTGTCCTCCTTCTGGAGGACGAGCGCCTCGACGGTGTCGCCGACCTGGACGACCTCGCTGGGGTCGACGTCGTGCTTGATCGAAAGCTCGCGCGAGGGGATGACACCCTCGGTCTTGTAACCGACGTCGAGGAGAACCTCGTCCCGGTCGATGCGAACGACGGTGCCCTCGATGAGGTCCCCGTCGTTGAAGAACTTCAGCGTCTCTTCGACCGCGGCAAGAAAGTCCTCAGCAGATCCGATGTCGTTGATGGCGACCTGCTTGGTTGCCTTTTCGGTCGTGGTGGTGGTCATGTAGGTAATGCTCCAGGTGGGCTATAAGTCGGCCCGGATGCGCAACTCTCGACGGGAAGCCGGGAGCGGCGGTGTTCATCCGGGAATACGGATACGTGCACACAGAAAAGTGCTCTGTCAGCCTAGTCGGCCAGGTCAAGCGAGGGCAAGTGCCGCGCGCGGCGAGTTGCCCCGTGTTTCGAGGCGAGTCGCGCCTCGAGTCTGCGCCTGCGCGTCATCGGGTCTCGTCACAGGATCCAATCGCGAGGCCGGGTCACGAGGTCGCCAGCGACTCGACGTCAGTACCGTCCTCGTTCATGAGCTGCGACCTGATGAGGAAGCGCTTGCCTTCCGGCGCCTCGAGCGAGAAACCCGAGCCTCGGCCAGGCACGATGTCCACCGTGAGGCGCGTGTGCCTCCAGTAGTTGAACTGCTCGCGCGACATCCAGAACTCGACGCTGCCCGCATCCGGGATATCCGCCGTGCCAAGCAGCACGTCGGCGTCACCCGTGAGGAAGTCGCCCGCGGGATAGCACATGGGTGACGAGCCGTCGCAGCAGCCGCCCGATTGGTGAAACATGAGCGGCCCGTGGCGTCTCCCGAGTGCAGAGAGCATCTCAACGGCCGCAGGCGTGAACGAGACGCGGGAGAACGTCTCGCCTTCAACCGCGGGCTTGGCGACGATCCCGGCCGCATTGCTGCCCGGCCTCGCCTCGGTCTGCACGTCCTTGTGCATGTCTGTTCCCTTCGTCGTGGCCCTGCATCCGGGGTGTGCCCGAACCTCGCGCCTCCCCGCACCGTACGTCCGGAGACTGTGGCCTGGGTGAATGCGCGAGGTCGGGATGGCAGAGCCGCGCCGCCTACTGGACGACGCGGATGCCGAGGGTGTCGGTCGGCACGCTCTTCGTCTCCTTCGCGGTCAGCGCCGAGACCGCCGCGATGAGGCAGATGGCGCCGGTAAAACCGGAGATCACAACCCAGCCGCCCTCCTGGACGCCGCCAAGGGCCGCGACGATGGACGGCGCGAAGCCGGCCATGAGGAAGCCGAGCTGCGTGCCGATTGCCATGCCGGAGAAGCGAACGCGCGCGCTGAACATCTCCCCGTAGAAGGACGGCCAGACGGCGTTCGCGGCCGCGTAGCCGCAGGAGAAGGTAAGGATCGCAAGGGCGAAGGTGAGCAGCGTGTTCCCTGACGACATGGAGAGCATGTAGAAGGGCATGAAGACGGCCGAGGAGACGGCGCCGTAGATGAAGACGGGCTTGCGCCCGATGCGGTCGGCGAGCATCGCGAACAGCGGTTGCGTCCCGAGGGCGACGATGTTTGCGACGACGACGAGCCAGAGGGTGAGGTTCTCCGCGAGGCCCACCTCCTTGCCGTACGCGAGAGCCAAGTTGCCGAACACGGTTGAGACTGCGGCGATGAAGGCACAGAAGATGACGCGGAGCACGTCCCTCCAGTGGTCGCGCAGGAGTGGGATGAGCGGGATGCGGGCGATCTCGCCCTGCGCCTTCGCGTCCTGAAATGTGGGCGTCTCGTGCAAGGTACGACGGATGAAGAACGCGACGACCACGACAACGGCGCTGAGCCAGAACGGGACGCGCCAGCCCCAGCTGTACTTGATCTCGTCCGGCAGGGTCAGGACCGGAATGAAGACGAGGGCGGCCAGGATCTGCCCGCCCTGCGTGCCGGTGAGGGTCCATGACGTGAAGAACGAGCGGCGGTTGTCCGGCGCATGCTCGAGCGAGAGCGAGGCGGCTCCCGCCTGCTCGCCAGCTGCCGAGAGCCCCTGCATGAGTCGACAGAGGACCAGGAGTGCTGGTGCGAACCAGCCGATCTGATCGAAGGTTGGCAGGCAGCCGATGATGAACGTCGAGACGCCCATAAGGACGAGGGTGAACATGAGCACACGCTGACGCCCGATGCGGTCGCCGAAGTGACCGAGGATGACGGCGCCGACGGGGCGCGCAACGTACGCGAAGCCGAAGGTGGCGAGTGACATCACGAGTGCGGCGTTGTCGTCATCCGGGAAGAACATGACCGGGAAGATGAGCGCGGCGGCGGAGCCGAAGATGAAGAAGTCGTAGTACTCGACGGCGCTCCCCATGAAGCTCGCCGCTGCCGCTTTGACGGGGGTGCGCTTGGCGGTAGGTGCTGTGGTCATTGCTGAGACCTCCATGTCTCGGAGTGTGCCTCTTCGTCGTTGATGAGGCTTTGGAAGTGCTGGTGCATGCGCGCAGCGTCGGGCTCGTTGCCCGTGACGAGGCGGAAGGTATCGACGGCCTGGCCGACGGCCATGGCTCCCCCGTCCAGCGTGCGGCAGCCTGCCGACCGTGCCGCGAGGAGCAACTCCGTCTCGAGTGGGCGGTAGACGATGTCAGCGACCCAGAGCTCCGGTCGGAGCAGGCTGATGTCGAACGGCGTCCCGGGGTGGTCGTGCATGCCGACGGGTGTGCAGTGCACGATGCCGTCCGCGGTGCTGAGCAGCGATCGTAGTTCGCCCATGGCGCCGGCGTGGATGCGCGGGTCGCCTGCCGAGATCGCGTGTCGCTCGTTGAGCTCCTGAGTGAGGCGCTCGGCGCGTTCGGGGTCAAGGTCGACGATCGTGAGGTGCGTGGTGCCAACGCGGATGAGCGCGTCCGCGACGGCGGAACCCGCGCCTCCGGCGCCGAGGAGGACGACGTGTCGCGTCGGTGCGTCGGGGAGGCCCTCCCGGAAGGCGCGCTCGAAGCCCGTCGTGTCGGTGTTGTAGCCGATGCGTGCGCCCGGGGTGAGCAGGACCGTGTTGACCGCGCCGAGGGAGCGTGCGAGTGGGTCGACGCTGGTGAGCAGCGGGATGACGCTCTGTTTGCACGGGTGGGTGATGTTGAGCGCGTCGTAGCCGAGCTTCTCTGCCCAGTCGAGGATCTCCGGGAGACGATCCGCGCCGAGGTGCAGTGCGGTCAGGTCGATCGGGCGGAACAGGAGCGGGATGCCCTGCTCACGCGCCTCTGCCATGTGCATGGGTGGCGTGAGCGATGGCGTGACCCCCGTACCGACGAGGCCCATGAGGATGGCTCGGTTGCTGTGCAAGGTACTCCTTCGTCCCAGGCCGCCCTATGTACTAAACGGTGAGTACATACTCAGGGGCCGCCGGGTTGATGTCAACCCTTCAGGCGGGACTCTGGCAACTTAATTAACCCTTTGGTACATTGCGGTATGCGTACCTCCATTGCCACGGTCTGCCTCGCCGGCACACTGGTCGAGAAGTTGCACGCCTGCGCCGAAGCAGGCTTTGACGGCGTCGAGATCATGGATGCCGACCTCACCGCCGCCTACGAATCCCCCGAGGAGATCCGCGCGCTCTGCGACCGCCTCGGCCTCACGATCGACCTCTTCCAGCCCATGCGCGACTTCGAGGGCGTCGACGACGCCGTCCTCGAAGACAACCTGCGCCGTGCGAGAGCAAAGTTCGACGTCATGCGCCGGGTCGGCGCATCCATGGTGCTCCTGTGCAGCAACGTCGGGACGGCGACCGTCTCCGACCGCGCGAGGACGGCCGGGCAGCTCGGGAGGCTGGCAGACGTCGCCGCCGAGTACGGCATCGACATCGCCTACGAGGCGCTCGCCTGGGGGCGCTTCGTGAGCGATTACCGCGACGCATGGGAGCTCGTCCAGCTGGCCGATCGCCCAAACCTGGGCGTCTGCCTCGACAGCTTCCACGTGCTCTCGCGCGGGCACGACCCTGCTGGCATCGAGCTCATCAACGCCGACAAGCTCTTCTTCCTGCAACTCGCGGACGCCCCCAACATGGAGCTGGACGTGCTGTCGTGGAGCAGACACCACCGGCTCTTCCCGGGTGAGGGCGACTTCGACCTCGCCCGGTTCCTCTCCCACGTGCTTCGCGCCGGCTACCGCGGTCCGCTCTCTCTCGAGGTCTTCAACGACACGTTCCGGCAGACCGACGCGACGCGCACGGCGGCCCACGCACTCAGGTCGCTGCGCTGGCTCTACGATCGCGCCGCCGCGCTCAACGGGTGGAAAGACGCGCAGCTCGCGGCCCCTCAGCGACCACGAGCCATCGACTTCGTGGAGATCGCGGGTGAGGATCTCTCCTCCGTGGAGGCCACGCTGCAGCAGCTGGGGTTCAGCTTCGGCGGCCGGCATCGGACGAAGCCGGTTCGCCTCTGGGAAGCGGGCGAGGCGCGGGTGATTCTCAACGAGCAACGCCGAACGGCGGATGCCCGGCTCTCGGGACTCGGCGTTGAGGTGGCGGATGCGGCAGGGGCTGCTGGCAGGGCGTCGGCGCTCGGCGCGCCGCCGGTCTTCCGGCGCAGTTACGCGGGCGAGTACGAACTGCGCGGCGTCGAGGCGCCGGATGGGACCGAGGTCGCGTGGAACTCGCGCGCGGCCGCCGAGTCCTGGCTACCCGAGTTCCAGGGTGGCGCAACCGCCCAAATCAAAGCCGCCGCGCTGCACGGCGTGATCGACCACCTCAACATCGCCTACCCATGGCAGGAGTTCGACGAGGCGGTCCTTTTCTTCCGCAGCGTGCTCGCCCTGGATGCTGAGACCGTCTCGGAGCTGCCCGGACCGCGCGGGCTCGTGCGCAGCCAGGTCATGCGCACCCCCGACGGCGTGGTGCGCCTCGCCATGAACCTGGCGCCACCCACGGCACCGCTCCAGCCCCGCCACCTCGCCGTCCGGGTGGACGACGCGGTCTCGGCGGCCAGGGCCGCCCGCGACCGCGGCCTGCCGTTCCTTCCGGTGCCGGACAACTACTACGACGACCTCCAAGCCAGATTCGGTCTTGGCGACGAGGTCCTCGCCGAGCTCCGCGGCCTCGACCTCCTGTACGACCGTGACGAGCACGGCGAGTTCATCCACTTCTACACCCCAACGATCGACGGGCTGTTCTTCGAGATCGTCGAACGCCGTGGAGACTACGACGGCTACGGGGCGGCGAGCACCCCCGTCCGGCTTGCAGCCCAGCTGCACCACGCGGGAAGATATTCGAATGACCGAGAACAGGGTGAAGCAGCGCGACGCTGAGCGAACCCGGGCCGAGCTGCTCGCCGAGGCGACATCGGCGTTTGCGGAGACGGGATACTCCGGCACGAGCGTTGACGAGATCGCGAAGCGCAGCAGCACGACGAAGCGGATGATCTACTACTACTTCGGGAGCAAGGAACAGCTCTACCTCGCGGTGCTCGAGGAGGCGTACCGCGGCATCCGGGTCGCGGAGCAGAAGCTGCAGGTCGACGGCCTCGCGCCGATCGAGGCGGTGCGGAGACTCGCGAGCATCACCTACGACCACCACCGGGAGCACGCGGACTTCATCCGGCTCGTGGCGATCGAGAACATCCACCGGGGCCGGTTCATCCGCCAACTCGACTCATTGCGCGAACTCGGCACCCCTGCGCTCACGCTGCTGGACGGCCTGCTCGAACGGGGCCGTGCAGAGGGGGTCTTCCGGTCGGACGTCGAGGCGCTCGACGTGCACTTGCTCATCAGTTCGTACTGCGTCTTCCTTCTGGCCAACCAGTACACGTTCGGCTACCTCTTCGACGTCCAGCTCCAGGACGCGGCACGCCAGGACCACCAGCGCACGCTCCTCGGAGATGTTGTCGTGGCGTGGTTGACCCGCAAGGACTGATCCTCGCGGGCCAACCGGCGTTCATCTGGCGAATCAGAAGAAGCCGAGCTTGTCCTCGCTGTAGCTCACGAGCAGGTTCTTGGTCTGCTGGTAGTGGTCGAGCATCATCAGGTGGTTCTCGCGCCCGATACCGGAGGACTTGTAGCCGCCGAATGCGGAGTGCGCGGGATAGGCGTGGTACTGGTTGACCCAGACTCGACCGGCCTGGATGTCGCGGCCGGCGCGATACGCGGTG
Source organism: Pseudoclavibacter helvolus (assembly GCF_049707175.1). Lineage (GTDB taxonomy): Bacteria > Actinomycetota > Actinomycetes > Actinomycetales > Microbacteriaceae > Pseudoclavibacter > Pseudoclavibacter helvolus_A. The sequence goes on from NZ_JBNAFM010000003.1 coordinate 42,341, forward strand.
TTGCCCATGCGCGACCAGACGCCGGCACCGAGGCCGTAGAGGGTGTCGTTGGCGATCGAGATGGCGTCGTCGTAGTCGGAGAACTTGGTGACGGCGACCACCGGGCCGAAGATCTCCTCCTGGAAGATCCGCATGCTGTTCTGGCCCTCGAAGATCGTCGGCTGCACGTAGTAGCCGCCGGCGAGGTCGCCGTCGAGCTCGGCTCTTGCACCGCCGATGCGGACCTTGGCACCTTCCTGGCGACCGATCTCCAGGTAGCTGAGGATCTTCTCGAGCTGGTCGTTCGAGGCCTGCGCACCCACCTGCGTGTCGGTGTCGAGCGGGTTGCCCTGGACGATCTTGCGCGTGCGCTCCGTGACGTCCTCGAGGAACCGGTCGTAGATGGAGTCCTGGATGAGCGCACGCGACGGGCATGTGCAGACTTCACCCTGGTTGAGCGCGAAGAGCGTGAAGCCCTCCTGTGCTTTGTCGTAGTAGGCGTCGTCGCGCCGGGCAATGTCTTCGAAGAAGATGTTGGGGCTTTTGCCGCCGAGCTCGAGCGTCACCGGGATGATGTTCTGCGAGGCGTATTGCATGATGAGACGCCCCGTGGTCGTCTCGCCGGTGAACGCGATCTTGCGGATGCGGGAGTTCGAGGCGAGGGGCTTCCCAGCCTCGGCGCCGAAGCCGTTGACGATGTTCACGACCCCGGGTGGCAGTAGATCGCCGATGAGTTCGAAGAGGACGAGGATGGACGTCGGTGTCTGCTCGGCGGGCTTGAGCACGATCGCGTTGCCCGCAGCGAGGGCCGGCGCGAGCTTCCAGACCGCCATGAGGATCGGGAAGTTCCACGGGATGATCTGGCCGACGACGCCGAGGGGCTCGTGGAAGTGGTAGGACGTTGTGTTGTCGTCGAGCTGGCTCAGCGTGCCCTCCTGGGCGCGGATGGCGCCTGCGAAGTAGCGGAAGTGGTCGACGGCGAGCGGAAGGTCTGCCGCGAGGCACTCCCGGATCGGCTTGCCGTTGTCCCACGTCTCGGCGACGGCAAGCATCTCGAGGTGCTCCTCAATGCGGTCCGCGATCTTGTTCAGGATGACCGCGCGCTCCGCCGGGCTCGTCTTGCCCCACGCGGGTGCAGCGGCGTGCGCCGCGTCCAGTGCAGCCTCGATGTCCTCGGCCGTGCCTCGGGCGACCTCGGTGAACGGCTGGCCGGTGACCGGCGTGATGTTCTCGAAGTACTCGCCCTTGACGGGCGGCACCCACTGGCCGCCGATGTAGTGCTCGTAGCGCGGCTTGAACGAGACGAGCGCGCCGTCGGTGCCTGGCTTCGCGTAAACGGTCATGAGGACTCCCTTGTCCTAGGTGCGCAGCGTCACCACGCTGCGCGAGTGAACTCTTCAGTTGGAGCCTATGAGGCTCGACGTTGCATTCACGTTGCACCGTGCGCGTGCGTTTGGGGCGGCGCGAGCGGTGCTTCACGCTTCGAGAGACTCGATTCGGGCGACGAGCCTCGACCTCGCTGGTGCGCGGGGCGGGAGGACGGTGAGCGCAGTGCGTAAGGCGTCGGAGTCCGCAGCGACCTCCGGAAGCTCGAGGTAGGCCAGGAGTGTCTGCGTGTCGGCCGTGGTGAGGACCTGATCTCGGAGCGTCGCGGAGAGCTCGACGCGGAGCTCGCGCACCCCCGGCGCATCCGACGACGGCAGGAGCACGCCGGCGTAGGCATCGACGGCGGCGCGCACGTCGCCGGTGGAGAGCAGGCGCAGCACGTGCGATGCGTCGCTGGTGAGCCCCTCGATGATCCGGTAGGGGCGAGCGGCGAGCCGCAGCCGACGCTCGGCGAGCAGGGGCCGGAGTCTGGCGAGCTCCGCGCGAAGGGTGACCTCCTTCGCCGTCTCGCCGTAGATCAGGAGTGCGAGCTCACCCGCGCTGATGCCCGCCGGACGGGCTGCGAGCAGCGTCAGGATCTCGCCGTGCCTGCCGCTGAGCTCGAGCACGGGCTGCCCCGGAACCACGAGCCGGGCGCGCGTCACACCGAGCGAGCTGACGTGGCCCGAGCCGGTCGAGTCTGGTCGGCCACCTGAGGGCGCCAGCGCGCCGACGGGGTGGGCCGGAGCGCCGGCGAACAGCGCCGCGAGACGCATCTCGGCCTCCGCCGCGGCAACGGCCGCTCGCATGAGCGCGAGCGAGTGCGGTCCGACGGCCCGCTCGTCACCCGTCAGGTCGACGGCACCGACGGCGAGCCCGGTGAGCGGGTCGCGGATGGGCACCGCCGTGCAGCTGAGCAGCTGGACTGACGGGGCGAAGTGCTCGGCTCCCGCGATCTGCACGCCACGCCCGGAGGCGAGCGCAGTGCCTGGCGCGCTCGTTCCGACGGCGGATTCCGACCAGTCGGCTCCGGCCACGAAGTCCATGTGTTCGGCCCGCCGCAGCATCGCACTGTCGCCGCGAACCCAGAGCAGACGGCCGTGCTCGTTGGTGATGGCGACGATCAGACCCGTATCCCTCGCCGGCTCGACGAGCAGGCGGTCGAGCACGGGCAGCACGTGCTGCAGCGGGCTCCGCTCTCGCGCGGCGGCGAGCGGCTCGAACTGGTCGAGGTCGCGGGCCTTTGCGTTTGCCGGGCTCCCGAGCAGCTGCAACGACCTGAGCCAGGAGTCGCGCACAACGCTGCGCAGCCCGGCGACGGCCGAGCCCAGGTCCACTCCCCCGCTCCGACCGCCGTCGGCGTCGATGAGCGAATGAGCGGATGCGGCGGCGGCCTGCTCGGGTCCGGCCAGCTCGCCACTCTGCGGGTGCACCTCTCGGCCTCCTCAGGTTCGCGGCAGCGAGTGCGGCGATGCACTCGCTGCCGCGAGCCTAGGCGAAGCCGCCTGAGATCTGCCTCTCCTCAGGGGTGCGTGAGGCGCCGACTCAGTCGGCGCTCAGCACCTCGCGTAGCGTGTCGAGCCCAAGTCCGCCGAGGTCGAGCGCCCGTGAGTGCCACGCCTTCAGGTCAAAGCCCGCGCCTCCGCGACGCTCGGCGTCCGCACGGAGCTCTTCCCAGATGCGCTGGCCGATCTTGTAGGCGGGAGCCTGCCCCGGCCACCCGAAGTAGCGGTTCACCTCGAACTTCACGAAGCCGTCCGGCATGTTCACGTGCTGCCGCATAAAGTCGAGTGCGTACTCGTAGTCCCAGACCTTGCCGCCCTCAGGGACGGTCTTGCCGAGGTGCACGCCGATGTCGAGGACGACGCGCGCGGCGCGCATCCGCTGGCCGTCGAGCATGCCGAGACGATCGGCGGGCTCGTCGAGGTAGCCGAGCTGCTCCATGAGCCGCTCAGCGTAGAGTGCCCAGCCCTCACCGTGGCCTGATGTCCAGTTGTTGCGTCGCCACGTGTTGAGCTGGTCTCGGTTGAGGGTCGCGCGAGCGATCTGCAGGTGATGGCCGGGAACGCCCTCGTGGTAGACGGTGGTGAGCTCGCGCCAGGTGTCGAACTCGGTGACGCCGGGCGTGACCGACCACCACATGCGGCCGGGTCGCGAGAAGTCCTCAGACGGGCCCGTGTAGTAGATGCCACCCTCTTCGGTGGGCGCGATGAGGCACTCCAGGCGTCGCATTTGCTCGGGGATGTCGAAGTGGCTCTCGGCGAGCTCCGCGACCGCGCGGTCACTGGTCTCCTGCATCCACGCCTTGAGGGCCGCAGTTCCGTGGAGTTTCCTCGCCGGGTCGAGCTCGAGATGTGCGATCGCCTCGGCGACCGTGGCGCCTGGCAGGATCTCGTTCGCGATCGCCTCCTGTTCGGCCTTCATGCGCGCGAGCTCGGCGAGCCCCCACTCGTAGGTCTCATCGAGGTCGACCGCGGCGCCGAGGAACCCCCGCGAGGCGAGGGCGTAGTGCTCGCGCCCGACGCCGTCGGTCTCGGAGGCCGCGGGGAGAAGCTCATCGTCCAGGAACGCTGTGAAGGCGCCGTAGGCGGCGGATGCGAGCTGTGCCCCCTGGCGCAGCTGCGCGCGCAGAAGCGCGGGGAGCTCGCCGGTTTCGGGGTCCGCCTCAGCGAGCTGCTCGAAGAAGTTGCCGTCCGCGGCGTACTCACCCGTCTGCACGGCGACCTCGCGTACTTGTCGCTTCGCGGGGACGACACCCGCGAGGATGCCGGCGCCGAGCCGTTCCGTGTAGCCCTCGATGGCGGCTGGCAGCTTCTCGAGGCGGTTCGCGATGTCCTGGAAGTCCTCGACCGTCGCGCGCGGCATGAGATCGAACACCATTCGGATGTCCTGCGCCGGGGAGGCGATGTTCGACAGCTCGCGGAGGTGCAGCCCGGCGTCGATCATCTCGACCTCGAGACCGAGGCTGCGTCGAAGCTCGAGTGCGGTCACGCGGTCGATCTCGTCGACTTCCTCAAGCGTGTCGAGCTTCGCGAGCACGTCGACGATGGCGGCGCGCTTGCGCGGGGCCGCCGCTGAAGAGTAGTCGCCGTACTCGGACTTATCGCCGTCGACGCCCAGCTCGACGCGGAGCTCGGGCGACACCTCGATCTCGGTGGCGACCCAGGCTTCCGCGAGCCTGTCGATGTCGGTCTGCGGGCGTGCCTGACTGGTGGGCTGTGGGGGAAGCGCGGAAGTCGTCATCCCCCAAGCCTATGCTCGCCCCTCGGTGACTCCGCTGAGCGGCGTGCGTGGTCGAGGGGCGAGCGGTGGGTCAGGGTTAGTGCCCGGCCTCGTCCCAGTTCGGGCCACGGCCGATCTGCACCTCGAGCGGCACAGTGAGGTCGGCGGCGCCCGCCATCTCCTCGCGCACCAGGGTCTCCATCGCCTCGCCTTCGCCCTCGGCGATCTCGAACACGAGTTCGTCGTGCACCTGGAGCAGCATGCGAGAGGAGAGTTGCTCGGCGCGGATGCGATCTTCGATGGAGTTCATCGCTCGCTTGATGATGTCAGCGGCCGAGCCCTGGATGGGCGAGTTCAGCGCCTGGCGCTCGGCGTTCTCGCGCGCGATGCGGTTCGTCGAGTGGAGGTCGGGGAACGGGCGCCTGCGTCCGAAGATCGTCTCGGTGTAGCCGTCTTCCTTCGCCTGCAGCACGACATTGCGCAGGTAGTCGCGGACATGCCCGAAGCGTTCGAAGTAGTCGATCATGAGCTTTTTGGCCTCGGCGACCTCGATCTGCAACTGCTTGGAGAGCCCAAAGGCCGAGAGGCCGTAGGCGAGTCCGTAGGACATCGCCTTCACCTTGGAGCGCATGGCAGGCGTGACGTCGGCGGGGTCCACCCCGAACACCCGGGAGCCCACGAAGCGGTGGAGGTCCTCGCCCGCGTTGAACGCCTCGATGAGCGCTGCGTCGCCCGAGAGGTGCGCCATGATGCGCATCTCAATCTGGGAGTAGTCGGCGGTGAGCAGCGACTCGAACTCCGGCCCGTGCACGAAGGCGCGGCGGATGCGGCGTCCCTCGTCTGAGCGGATGGGGATGTTCTGCAGGTTCGGGTCGTTCGAGGACAGGCGGCCGGTCGCGGAGCCGATCTGGTGGTAGCTCGTGTGGATGCGCGAGCCCTCGTCGATGGCTTTGAGGAGCGATTCCATGATCTGTCGCAGCTTGACCGAGTCGCGGTGCTTGCGGAGCGCCCCGAGGAAGGGATGCGGGCTGTTGCGCTCGAGGTCGGCGAGCGACTCGGCGTCGGTCGAGAACCCGGTCTTGGTCTTGCGGGTCTTTGGCATCTCGAGCGTCTCGAAGAGCACCACCTGCAACTGCTTCGGCGAGCCGAGGTTGATCTCGGTGCCGCCGATCGCGTCGAAGGCCTCCTGCTCATACGTGCGGATGCGCTCGGTGAGGTCGTCGGCCAGCCCTTGCAGGAACGCGCGGTCGATGGCGACGCCCTGCAACTCCATGCTTGCGAGCGTCGCGAGCAGCGGGGTCTCGATGGACGTGAAGACGTCGAGCGTGCCCGGTTCCAGCATGGCGAGGGCTGCCGTTGTGGCGCGCTGCGTGAACCACGCGTCGCTCGCGGCCAGCGAGGCCTCATCGCCGATCTGCAGCTGGTTCGGGTCGATCTCCGGAAGCTGCTCGTCGAGTCGCATCTGCACGAGCTCTGCAAGGCGCTTCGGAGCGTTCTGCGGCCGGTAGAGCCACGCGGCAAGCTGGCCGTCTTTGATCTGACCTTCGACCGTGAGGCCGGCGACGGAGAGGGCCTTCAGCTGCGGCTTGGCGTCGAACATGAGCTTGGGGGCGTCGCTCGCGAGCCACGCCTCGAGCGGGGCGTAGTCGGCACGCTCGGGGATCCAGTGCAGCTCCGTCGCCTCGGCCGCGGTGGACACTCCGATGGCGGCGATACCACCTTCAGCGCTGTGCACCACTGTGAGGCCTAACCCGTCCGGAGTCGCGGCGACGGCCTTCTCGAGCCACTGCTCGAGTTCCTCGTCGAGCAGTTCGGGGCGCACCGGCGCCGCGGCCACCTCAGCGGGCGCGATGTCATCGCCGGCTTCATCGGCGAGCTTGAGGACGCGGTCCTGGAGAGTGCGGAACTGCAGCTTCGTGAAGATCTCCCGAACTGCGTCCGCGTCAATCGCGCCCCTCGTGAGCTGCTCGGGGGCGACGGGGAGCTCGACGTCGTCGACCAGCCGGTTGAGCTTGCGGTTCCGCACCGCGTTCTCGCGGTGCTCTCGGAACGACTCGCCCACCTTGCCGCCGATCTCGTCGGCGTGGTCGAGGATGCCCTGGAGCGATCCGTACTGGGCGAGCCACTTCGCTGCGGTCTTCTCGCCGACCTTGGGGACGCCGGGGAGGTTGTCGCTCTTCTCGCCCACGAGTGCGGCCACGTCCGGGTACTGCTCCGGGCGCACGCTGTAGCGTTCCTGGACCTTCGCCGGGTCATAGCGAGTGAGCTTCGTGACGCCCTGCGTTGACGGGTAGAGCAGCGTCACGTCGTCGGTCACGAGTTGGATGGAGTCCCGGTCGCCGGAGACGACGAGCACTTTGAAACCCTGCTCGCGCCCTTGCCGTGCGAGCGTCGCCAGGATGTCGTCGGCCTCGAAGTCCTCTTTGACGATGGTCTGGATGCCCATCGCGTGGAGGGCATCGCGAAGCAGTGGCACCTGACCCTTGAACTCGACGGGAGTCGCGTCTCGGCCCGCCTTGTACTCCGGGTACTCGCGGGTGCGGAACGAGCTCCGTGAGATGTCGAACGCCACGGCGATGTGGCTGGGATTCTCGTTCTGCAGCAGGTTGAGGAGCATCGAGACGAAGCCGTGGATGGCGTTCGTGTGTTGCCCTTCTGAGTTCACGAAGCTGTCGACCGGCAGGGCGAAGAACGCCCTAAAGGCAAGCGAGTGGCCGTCGATGACCATGAGGGTAGGCTGAGTTTGCGCTGACACACGGTCAGCCTACTTGCCGCCCCAGACACTGCGCCGATGCGCGCGTGTTGTGGGGCGTTCTTCGAGGAGGAAGCGTGACGACTCACCATGCAATGCCGCCGACGATGGTCAACGGGCTCGCCATCCCCGACCAGCATGAGGTGACCTACGGTCGAGGGTTCGGCGCGCTCGCCGAACGCATGGGCATCCTGTGCGTCGAGCTGAGCCCGGAGCGCGCGGTGGCCGTCATGCCCGTCGAAAGCAACACGCAGCCCATCGGCCTCCTGCACGGAGGGGCGTACTGCGTGCTCGGCGAGTCGCTCGGCTCGATGGCGGCCAACGTGCATGCCGGGCCGGGGCGCTTCGCGGTCGGCGTCGACCTCAACGCGACGCACACGGGTTCCGCGGTCAGCGGCTGGGTCACCGGCGTCTGCACGGCCATCCACCTCGGCGGTTCGATGACCGTCCACGAGATCGTCATCAGCGACGAAGCAGGCAAGCGCTGCTCGACGGTCCGCATCACGAACCTGATCCGCACCGCCAAGGCGTAGCGGCCCGACATCGAAGGAGCCCCCAACGCGGTGACGCGCTGGGGGCTCCTGGTGGTTTGTGCTCGGCTACTTCTTCGCCGAGAGCTGCTGGATGACCGCCTGGGCGACCTCCTGCATGGTGAGGCGACGGTCCATGGAGGCCTTCTGGATCCATCGGAACGCCTCGGGCTCGCTCAGGCCCATCTTCTGCGTGAGGAGTCCCTTGGCGCGGTCGACCTGCTTGCGAGTCTCGAAGCGCTCGTTGAGGTCGGAGATCTCGGCCTCGAGCGCGATCAGTTGCGCGTGGCGTGCGAGAGCGATCTCGATGGCCGGGAGCAGATCGTTCTGCGTGAACGGCTTCACGACATACGCGAGGGCGCCAGCCTCGGTGGCTCGTTCGACCAGCTCTTTCTGGCTGAACGCGGTGAGGAGGACGACCGGGGCAATGCTGTCCTTCGACAGCTGCTCGGCCGCCGAGATGCCGTCGAGCTGGGGCATCTTGACGTCCATGATGACGAGATCGGGGCGAAGCTCTTTGGCAAGAGCGACTGCGGTTTCACCGTCGCCGGCCTCACCGACCACGTCGAAGCCGTTGTCGCGGAGGATCTCGACGATGTCGAGCCGGATAAGCGACTCGTCTTCGGCGACGACGACACGTCGCGGGGCTTGAGAGGTTTCCTGTTCAGTCACGTAGTGAGCTTACGATACTGTGTCCGTGGTGTTGCGCCGGCTTGGCGGAATGGTAGACGCGGTGCACTCAAAATGCTCTGTCCTCTGGGCGTGTGGGTTCGAATCCCACAGCCGGCACCAGACACGAAGCCCCGGCGTGCCAGTAATGCACTGGCGCGTCGGGCCTTCTTCCGTCAGAACGGGCCTAGTTTTTGCTCGCGGGTTCGTCGGCGGCATCCGGCGCGGTCTCGCCGATACCTGACCACGTGGCCGTCGCATCCCAGAGGTTCAGCGTGTCGTCGACCAGGACGTCAACCTGGACCTCGCGCTCTGGGATCGTGACCCCGTCCGCCGCAGCTGCCTCCACCAGGCGTCGCACGAGCTTGTCGGTGACCTCGCTGAGGGCGTCCTCCCCCGCATCCGCCTCGGCTGAAGCGGTTCGCATGTATGTCTTGACTTCGCTCATGCGTCCATCATCTCAGCCGAAGAAGAGCTTGGTGGATGCGGCGACGAAGCCGGTCTGGCCGAGCTGCTCGCGCATACCCAGGTATTCCTGTGCGTCCTCGCCGACGACGTAGGTGATCTGGTCGGTGCCGTCCGTGATGGCGTCGTAGGCGGCCTGCGCAACCTGCTCGGCCGATGAGCGGGTCGAGTCGCGCGACGGATCGCGGAAGCGACCCGTGGCCTTGATCACTGCTTCCGTGTACGCGGGGTGTCCGCTCTGGTCAAGGCTGCGGCCGCCGAAGTCCGTGCGGATGCCGCCAGGTGCGATGGTCTTGACCCGGATGCCGTAGGGCGCGAGCTCGTAGGACAGGCCTTCGCTCCATCCCTCTGCGCCGAACTTCGCGCCGTGGTACACGGAGTTAAACGGCATGGTGACCTTGCCGCCGATCGACGTGGTCGTCAGGATCATGCCTGACCCACGCTCTCGGAAATGCGGGATGAACTCCTTGGTGACGCGCATGACGCCCAGAAGGTTGGTCGTGACGTTCTGCACGATCTGCTCGTCGGTCGCCGCCTCGAACGGGCCCGCGAGTCCGTAGCCAGCGTTGTTGAAGAGCACGTCGACCGGCCCCTCTGCAAGGGTCTCGGCGACGACGCGCACGATGGCGTCTGCGTCGGTGACGTCGAGCTGCTTGAGCGTGACGCCGGGGAGCTCGCCGAGCGCGGTCTCCCGCAAGGGCGTTCGCATGGTGGCGATCACTCGCCAGCCCTTCGCGGAGAAGAGCTCGACGGCGGCGCGGCCGAGCCCTGTCGATGTTCCGGTGATGAAGATGGTGCTCATGGTGCCTCGTTGCTTCGTGTTACTGGCGCAGACGCGCGTACCGGATCGTACTCTCGTCCCCACCAGGTGGTAGGTCAGCGATCGGCGGCGATCACGGCGCGTGGCCTTGCATCAGCTTTAGGCAACCCTTACCGTACGTATACCGCTTTGCCGCTGGGAACCTCGCACCGCACCAAGTGCCGACTCCCGCAGACGAAACCTTCAATGTTGCAGTGTTCGCGTCGCCTTTCCCCCTCGCCGCTGTCCCCTGGAGGCAATTTCGTGTCGCAAAAAATCACCGGTCTGTACCGTCCCGAGCTCGAGAAGAGCGATTGCGGCGTCGGCTTCATCACGCGCAAAGACGGAGTGCAGCACCACGACGTGATCCGGCTCGGCAACGAGGCCCTGTGCGCCATCCCCCACCGCGGAGGGATGTCGGCCGAGGGCGTTGGCGACGGTGCCGGCATCAACGTCGACCTGTCAGTCGAGTTCTTCAGCGCGCTCGTCGGCCGTGACCTCGAGGTAGGGCTGTTCGGCGTCGGCAACTTCTTCATGCCGAGCGACCAGGCGCAGATCGACCGTGCGCACCATCTCATCTCGAGCACCCTGCGCTCGAACGGCATCGAGCCCGTGCTGGTGCGCGATGTTCCCGTCGACCCGGCGGTCGCCCGTCCAGCGGCGCAGCAGTACCAACTACCAATCGTGCAGTGGGTCTTCGAGGCAGCTGAAGGCTGGAACCGGGTCGAGATGGACGCCGCCGCCAACAGCGCCCTTCTCGAGATCGAAGGCGTGGCGTACGCCGACCCCTCCCTGCAGGGCCTCTACCCGCTCTCGCTGAGCGCGCGGACGCAGACGCTGAAGGGGCGCCTCAACTCGAACGAAGTCATCCCCTACTTCACCGACCTCCTCGACGAACGCCAATCCGTGCGCACGCTCTTCTTCCACACGCGCTTCTCGACGAACACCGAACCACACCCGAGCATGGCGCAGCCGTTCCGCATGCTCGCGCACAACGGCGAGCTCAACACCGACCGCAAAAACCGCCTGTCCGAGAACGCCCTCGCGACGGCGCGCGGACGAGTGCTCGTGCATCCGCCCGGCCAGTCCGACAGCAGCCGGTTCGACCAGACCCTCCAGAGCCGCGTGTTCGACGACGGGCTCGAGCTCGTCGAGGCGGTCGTGTCGACCATGCCGCCCGCGTGGGAGAACGACCGCACGCTGACCCCTGAGGTCAAGGACATGCTCGAGTTCTTCTCCCTCTACGAAGAGAAGAACGACGGGCCGGCCGCACTGGTCTTCAGCAACGGGGACATCATCGGCGCTCGGCTGGACCGGCTCGGCCTGCGCCCCCTGCGGAGCGTCGAGACCGACGACTACCTGGTCGTGAGCTCCGAGGCGGGTCAGATCCAGTTCCCCCCGAGCACGATCGTTCGGCGCGGACGCATCGAAGCGGGCGGGATGCTCTACTTCGATCACCGAGTGGGGCGCAGTTTCCGCACGCGAGAGGCGCTCGAGCAGCTCGCCAAGCGTCGCGACTACAGCGCCGACCTCGAGACCGCGCGCGTCAACATCGAGGACATCGAGCTGCCGGAGATGCGCCGAGGCAGCAACACGCTGGGATACGAGGGCGACCTCTCGCCTGCCGGCCGGTACGTCGCGTACTCGCTCAACCAGGAGAGCTTCAAGTTCATGATGGACCCGATGCTCGCCAACGGTACCGAGCGCATCTCGGCCATGGGGTACGGGAACGCCATCAATGCGCTCTCCGATCAGGAGGGCGGCCTCGCGAAGTACTTCTCGCAGCGGTTCGCGCAGGTGACCAACCCGCCCCTCGACAGCATCCGCGAGGCCGACGGCATGACGCTGCGCGTCGCGCTCGGCGCGAAGCCGGATGGCGGAAACCGCACACGGCAGATCGTCGTCCCATCGCCGATCCTCAGTCACCTACACATGGTGGCGCTCCGAGAACAGCGACTTGCGCCCCTCGAGCGCTTCGAAATCCTCTACGAACCCGTGCACGGCGACGCCGCAGCCAACGCGGTGTCCCTCCACGACGCCGTCGAACGCGTCTGCGACAGGGTGGCGGAGTTCGCCCGCGCCGATGGCGGCATCGCGGTCCTGACCGACCGCAACGTGTCGCGCGACGCGGCCGCCATCCCGCTCATCCTGGTCATTGCGGCCGTCAATCAGCGTCTGATCCGCGAGGGGCTCCGCCTGCGGGTCTCGCTCATCGCCGAGAGCGGCCAGCTGCCGTCATCGCATCACATCGCGTCGGCGCTGGGCTTCGGCGCGGCCGCCGTCTACCCGCTGTGCGTGCGCCTGCGGGCCGAAGAGCGATACCCGAGCGGCGCCGCGTCGGTCGACACGATCACCGAGACGGACCTCGCGGTCGCCCGCTTCGCCAAGGCGGCCGAGAAGTCGCTCATGAAGACCATGGGGCGCGTTGGCCTCTGCACGGTCGAGAGCTATATCGGCGGTGAGTTCTTCGAGCCGAACTACCTCGACACGAAGGATCCCGTCCTCGCCGACTACTTCCCGCATCTCGCCGCGCCGGTCGGCGGCGTTCGGTTCGAGCGCATCGCACTCGCCGTCGCCGAGTGGCACGAGCGAGCCGTCGCCGTCGCCGATGAGAAGCAGATCCCCCTACTCGGTCTCTTCAAGGAACGACAGGAAGGCGCAGGGCACTCGTTCGGAACGACGGCCGTGCGCGGCTTCATCGACATGACGGAGGAGCCACGGGTCCTCGAGACGCAGAGCGCCCCGTTGACCGCAGACGCCCCAGCCGAGGTCGGCGCGTCGGTGTCCGAGCCGCACCCCGGTCACGACTCGCTCCGCCTCCTCACGCTCGGCCAGCTCGACGACGCCTTCGGTCTCGACGACAAGGCGTACACGTACAGCGGATACGGGGCGCTCAGCCCCGAGCAGATCGATGCGTTCGAGATCACGCCCGGCTACCGCGACTTCGTCTCCAACACAATTCAAGAGCGCACCAGGCGACCGTCCGCGCTGCGCGACGTGCTCTCGCTGCCGGCGGACGTCAGGCTCGCGTCGACCACGTCCGAGTTCGCACGCGAGCTGAGCAGGTTCTCGCTCGAGGGCAACAGCGACATCCGCGTTCGAGGGCTCGAGATCGAGCGCCTCGACAACGAGCGCTACCTGCTGACGCTCACGGGCCCGCTCCGCGAGGACGCGTCGCGCTACGACGCGCTCGCCCAGGTGCTCACCGCGCTCGACGCGGAGGCGATCGCGGCGACGACGGCCACCGACGGACACCTCGAAGTCCGCGTGGTACCAGGCGCCGCGAGCATCCTCCACATTCTCCGCACCGCTCCGGACAGCATCCCACTCGACGACGTGCAGCCGGCCCACCAGATCGCCCGCACCCTCGCATCCGGCGCCATGAGCCACGGTGCGCTCGTGGCGACCGCCCACGAATCCGTGGCTCACGGCACCAACATGGTTGGCGGCATGTCGAACTGCGGTGAGGGCGGCGAGCACATCACCCGCTACAACACGATTCGCGGTTCGCGCATCAAGCAGTTCGCATCCGGACGATTCGGCATCTGGGCTGGCTACCTCGCCGACCCGATGCTGCAGGAGCTCGAGATCAAGATCGGACAGGGCGCCAAGCCCGGCGAAGGCGGGCAGCTGCCCGCTCCCAAGGTCACGGTCGACATCGCGGCCGCCCGAGGAGGCACGCCGGGTGTCGAGCTCGTCTCGCCGCCACCGCACCACGACACCTACTCGATCGAGGACCTCGCCCAGCTGATCCACGACTGCAAGGCGGCCCGAGTCCGGGTCGTCGTGAAGCTCGTCTCCTCAGAAGGCATTGGCACGATCGCCGTCGGGGTCGCCAAGGCCGGAGCGGATGTCATCAACGTCGCCGGCAACACGGGCGGCACCGGCGCTGCCGCCGTGACGAGCCTGAAGTACGCGGGTCGCTCCGCCGAGATCGGCGTAGCCGAGGTGCACCAGGCCCTCCTCGCCAACGGACTCCGTCAGAAAGTTGTACTTCGCTGCTCCGGCGCGCACCAAATGGCGAGCGACGTGGTCACGTCGGCGCTCCTCGGCGGCGACAGCTTCGAGTTCGGGACAACGGCGCTCATGATGCTCGGCTGCGTCATGGCGAAGAACTGCAACATCAAGTGCCCGGCGGGGCTCACGACGAACCCGGAAGTGTTCGACGGAGACCCGCGTGCGCTCGCGCAGTACCTGCTCAACATCTCGCACGAGGTGCGCGAGATCCTCGCCTCGCTCGGGCTGCGGTCGCTCGGCGAGGCCCGCGGACGCGGAGACCTGCTGCAGCTTCTCGCTCACCCCGCCAGCGTCGGGGACCTCGACGTGCGCGACATGCTCGCCAAGGTGCCGGAGAAGGTCGTCCACGACCCCATCTCCCTTGAAAAGGACTTCAGCATCGACGACTCCCTCATCGAGCAGATCCGCGCCGCGCTCGTGGAGCGCGCCGAGCCGGAGATTCGCATCGACGGCGTCGAGATGGGCAACCGCTTTAAGTCCGTCGGCGGACAGCTGGCGATCGACCTCGAGCGCATGCTGAACTACGAACTCGACGCCGAGACCATCGCAGGCCTGCCCGCTGTGGTCGAGGACGAGCGCGGACGCCGAGCCCTGGTCGACGGCACCGTCACCGTGACCACACACGGATCCGCGGGCCAGTCGTACGGTGCGTTCAGCAACGACGGCATGCGCCTCGTGCACACGGGCACCGCGAACGACGGTGTCGGCAAGAGCCAGGGCGGCGGCACCATCGTCGTCCTCTCCCCCGGCGGCGGCGGAGCCGAGGCAGGCGAGAACGTGCTCATCGGCAACTTCGCACTCTTCGGCGCGACGGGCGGGCGCACGTTCGTGCAGGGCGAGGCCGGCGACCGGTTCGCGGTCCGCAACTCGGGTGCCACTGCGGTCGTCGAGGGCATTGGCGACTTTGGCTGCGAGTACATGACCAACGGGGCGGTGCTCAACCTCGGCAGCGCCGGCAAGGGGCTCGGCAACGGCATGAGCGGCGGCTTCGTCTACCAGTACGACGCCGACGGCACCACGCGCGACAACGTGAGCGCCGACTCGCTGCTCGTCTTCCCGATCACCGACTCGAGCCACGGCGAGTTCCACGAGGCGGCGGTGAAGCTGCTGCTCGAGTGGCACCTCGAAGCGACCGGGTCGCCACTCGCGGCGCGCATCCTCAGCGACTGGGAGGCGGAGCGCAGCAAGTTCTTCTGCGGCATGCCGCGGGCGCTGCTCCTCTACCAGGACGCTGACGAGATCCTCGCAGCCAAGGGGCGCAAGGAGCTGCTCGACGAGCTCTCCACGTCGATCGCGACCCACCGCATCCGCCTCTTCAAGGAGGCCTACCGAGGCGGCCACCCGGTCATTGGCGGGCGGACACCGGGCGGTTCGGAGGCCGATCGCGACGACCGGTTCGCGCTGCTCGCCTCCTACGCCGTGCTCAACATCGCGCAGGACATCGCACTGACGAGGGTTCCAGATGCGGCGGGAGCGGAGGACGCCAGGGTGGTCGACGCCGTCCGCAAGCTCATCCTCACCGAGGACTTCTTCGTCATGCAGCGGGTGAACAAGTACCTGCGCGGGGAACTCGAACGCTTCGAGGACGCCCAGCTGGCGGCACTCATCGCCGCGAAGCGACTCGAGGACTATAAGGACGCGCTCAGGCTGCGCAACGTGCGCAGCATTGACGCGCCGGGAACCACGGGGTGGATCATGTACCAGAACGCGAAGAACCGCCGCCTCCTCGAATCCGTTGGAGCCGACGAGATCCTCGCCACCGCCGCGATGGTCGACATCGCTCGCGAACTCGTCGTCACGGAGAAACGCCAGCATCCCGCCGCACTTGTTCCTGGGCTCGCCGCGACCGCAGGCGGACGCTCGTGAGCGCGCCGTTCATCCCGGTCGACGCGCCCTTCACCCGAGAGCAGCAGGCCTGGCTTGCCGGGTTCATGGCTGGGCTGGCCGCGATCCCCACCGCCGACAAGGAGGTGCAGGCGGCGACGCTCACGCTGGAGATCCTTATCGGCACGCAGACCGGCAACAGCGAGTTCGTCGCAGAGGATCTCGCAGCCGCGGCTCGTGGCGCAGGGCTCGCGGCGACGGTTGCTCCGCTTGACTCCGTCTCGCCAGAGGCGCTGGGCGGCGAACGCAACATCGTCATCGTCACCTCGACCTACGGCGAGGGTGAGATGCCGGACAACGCCGAGCTGTTCTGGGAGGAGCTCTCGTCGGAGGGTGCTCCGCGACTTGAGGCTGCGAAGTTCGCGGTGCTGGCGCTCGGCGACAGCAGCTACGACGACTACTGCCAGGCCGGCAAGCTCATCGACACGCGCCTCGAGCAGCTCGGGGCGACCCGCGTCGTGCCGCGCGTCGACTGCGACGTCGACTACGAGGACTCGGCGGCCGCCTGGATCGCGGAGGTTGTCGAGCACTTCGCAGCACTGCAGCCGAACACCGCAGCGCCCGCGCCCGCCGTCGCTGCGACCCCCGCGCGGGTCCGTTCGCCCTGGAACAAGAAGACGCCATACCCGTCGCGGCTCGCCGTCAACCGTGTCCTGTCGGGCACACGCAGCTCCAAAGAGATTCGCCACTACGAGTTCGATCTCGGCGACAGCGGCATCACCTACGCCGCGGGTGATGCACTCGCGGTGGTGCCGGTCAACGAGGGCCCATTGGTCGACGAGATGCTCGCGCATCTCGGATTCTCGGGCGACGAGGTGCTCGAGGGAGGCTCGACGCTGCGCACCGCCTTCGAGCGTGAGCTCGACATCACCGCCCCCTCGAAGGATCTGCTCGCGGAGCTCTCGGCGCGCGAACCCAGCGGCGCGGTCGCCGAGCTCGTCCAGCGGGGCGACAAGGCACAGCTCGACAGCTGGCTGTGGGGCCGTGACACGCTCGACGTGCTCCGTACCGCGCAGGGCGTCTCTTTCGGTGCGGACGAGTTCGCGGCGTTGCTGCGCCCACTGCAGCACCGCGCGTACTCGATCTCGTCGAGCCCGCTTGCGAGCCCTGACCGCATCCACCTCACCGTGGCCTCGGTTCGCTACGGCGACGAGGCGCGCCGGTACGGCGGGGTCTGCTCGACGTTCCTCGCCGACCGGGTGGGTGAGGCCGACCCGGTGCACCTGTTCCTGCAGCCAAACGCGGCGTTCCGCGTTCCCGAGGACGACGACGCGCCGATGATCATGGTTGGGCCCGGAACGGGCATCGCACCGTTCCGCGGGTTCCTGCAGGAACGGGAGGCGCGGGGCGCCGCTGGACGCAACTGGTTGCTCTTCGGAGACCAGCACCGCGACCACGACTTCATTTACGAGGAAGAGCTCGCGGGGCTCAGCGACCGGGGAGTTCTCGACCGCCTCGACCTGGCGTTCTCGCGCGACCAGGCGGAGAAGATCTATGTGCAGACGCGGATGCTTGAGCACAGCGCGGAGCTCTACGCCTGGCTCGAGGAGGGCGGTCAATTCTACGTCTGTGGTGACGCGTCTCGCATGGCTCGTGACGTGGACGACGCTCTGCATGCCGTCGTGGCGCGCGAACGGGGCGTGACGGCGGAGGGGGCGGCCGAGTATGTGGGGGCGCTCAAGCGCCAGAAGCGGTACGTCAGGGACGTGTACTGACCCATGTTGCCGGACGACGTCGGGGGTCGCGGGGGTGGATGCGGTGCGGGCGAGGACTGCTCGTGCGCCAGTCGCCGTCACCGCGGCCCGGCCGAGGCCGGGGTGGGTCGTGGGTCTGAGAGGCGGGCCGGTCAGGCGGGTGTGCACGCGGCGAGCACGCTCGACCGGCTGCTGTCGTCCTCACGCACGATGCTGCGGAAGGTGACGCTCTCGCCGGGGGCCTTGGCTGCCGGGCTGATCGAGCTCGGGACGGCGACGGCCACGACCAGGAACGACGCCTGCACGATCCACCAGATCGGCAATTACGACCTCCCAAGTGAGTGCGGGGGCGCGCTGATGCCGCCCTCGGCGTGGATCACCCTGCGCGTTCGCCCATCGTTGCTCGGCGCGGCGGTCGTTGCGCACGGGGAGGCGGCATCGGGGATGATGCCGAGCCTGTACGTCTACTCGGTCGACGGTCGCCTCGCGCACCGGGTGCTGGTCCACTCGCAGGACGACGCGGAGCGGCTTGCAGCATTCGGGCGTTCACGGGTCCCGGGCGTGACTCGGCCCGACGCGGCAGCGGTGGTGTTCGCGGAGTCGCCGGCCGAGGAGGTGCCCGTTGCGTCGAGCCGCGCCGGCGTCTTGGCCGCCTTGGACACGTCGCTGCCGGAGTGGTCTTGGGTGGATGCGGCTGGCTGGCGTGGGGGTGACTTGCTGGCCCAGCTCGATGCTGTGCTGGGCGAGACCTGCCTCGAACGGTATGCGGCTCTGCGGGATGGGGATCGGGGCCAGGATCTATCCCGGCGCGCGAAGGACGACCGGTGGGGCGTCGGGTCTGTTGGGAGCAGCCGCGGCGTGGACTGCGCGGTGGTCTCGGCCGTGTTCGAGCATCTGGCTTCTGTGGGCATGTCCGTGTGCGTCGGGGTGCCGTCGAGCTCGGTGATGCAACTGAGCGCCGGGCGGGTGCATGTCGTGGAGCGCGTAGGCAGTCTGATCGTTGTGTCGCTCGGTGAGGGGATCGTCGAGCTGGACCTTGCCGCGCTCCGTTCGTGCCTGGTCGTGACGTCGTCTGGGCCTCTGGGGAGCACCTCCACGCTCGAGCTCTACGACGAGGGGTCGCGCTGCGTGGCAGTGCTGACGCAGCTGGGCCTCGTGGGAGCTGATGTCCACCGGGCGTGGGAGCACATGCTGGAGTCCCTCCCGCCCGTGTGAGGCGTGCGCGAGGCGTGCGTGCCTCGGCGTGAGGCACGCACGACGCACGCACGAGGCACGCTGAAGTGCGGGGACGTCGCACGGCGGTCTGACGCTCGGTTCTGGTCATCGTCGGCGGTTCTGGTCGGGTCGTGGCGCGGGGGTGCCCCTGCCCGTGGTGGTTCGTCGTCGTGGGGTTCGGCGTCGGACGTAGTGCGGGGGTGTGGCGCTCACGTGCCATCGGCTGTCTGGTCCGTGGGTCACGTTTAGGCGTCCGCGGTGGACTTCGTGGTGGTGGAACGAGCACAGCAGGATGCCGTGGTGCACGTCGGTGGGTCCGCCTTCGCTCCAGGGCTGCGTGTGGTGGGTTTCGCACCAGCGGACGGGGGCCCTGCATCCGGGGGCGCGGCAGTGCTTGTCTCGGGTGAAGATCGCTCGGCGTTGGGCGGTGGTGAAGAGGCGGCGGCGCCGGCCGAGGTCGAGGATCTCCCCGTTCGGGGCTTGGCGGGCGACGCGCACGAACCCGTCGCACAGGAGCTTCGCCGCGAACGACGCGGGCACGGGCTCCCCGGTGTGCTCAAGATGCGGCACGTCTTCAGGCCGGGTCGCGGTGCCGGCGATTCCGGCGTCGGTGGTCACGATCACGAGCGTGGGCGCTTCCCCGCCGATGCGGGGCGCGTTGGGCGACTCGGCGTAACTGGCGAGCACCGCGGTGAGCGCGTCGATGCGCCGCTGCGGGGTCGTACGAGTGTCCTCGAGCGGGAGATCACTCTCGGTGCTGCCATCGCGGCCGTTCGTGTCGCCGTCGCCCCAGAAGCCCGAGTCACTGTTCGCGCCGAGTGCTGGTGCGACCGGCTCCCCACACCCCGCCGCGGCGGCGGGGAACTCGACGGCGCGGCGGGGTGAGAGGTGCGCGTCCAGCACCGAGATCAGCTGGTCGCCCTGCTCCGGGGTCGCGACGAACTTCCCCGTGATCGCGCCGTCCGAGCGCCGCGACCACCACAACCCACGCTCCGCCGCGATCTTGTCGGCCCGAGGCTCGTCCCCGTCCGGATCCAAATACGACACCCACAACGCGGCCTGCACCTCCAGCACTTTCGGCGTGGCCGGCTGCTCGTCCTCCGGGTTCAACCCACACGCCGACGCCACCAACTCCGCCTCCGCCCGCGCCACGTCCTCCACATCGACACGGTTACGCGTGTGATCGAGGCCCTTCGTGACCGCCGCCGCCTGCGCAAGCGACATGAGTCCAGCTGACACGGCCTTCGACACTTCCGGGTACTTCGCCGGGATCGGCCCACCGGTCATCCCCATCCGCTCCCGAGTCCCCGCGGCGACCTTCACCAGCGTATGCGCCTCGAAGGGCTTCACGCCCAGCACCTGCTCCAACAGCGCCGGCAGATTCCGGAACCCCGCCTTCCGCGCGAGCGTCTCGTCCCGCGGACACTCGTCCTCCCGCCGCAACGCCTCCGCCGCGACCTCCACCAGCGCCGCGTCCAGCACCCGCCGACGCGCCGCCAACTCCGACAACACGACCACGAGCTCACCATCAAGAACCCTCAACAGATCGGTCCGGCCCTCAAGAAGCGCATCCACAACCGCCGTCTCACGAGACGAACCCCTGAATGACTCCGATGCCACGATGACCTCCCCCAAGATCACCACCAGCCTACCACTGGAACACACCTCAAACCAGGTTTTTACCAGGATATTTCAGCAAAGATCGAAATTTAGTTCTAACCTCCAGTCGAGAGCGAGAAACCCCGGATTGGCAGAGCACTTCTTGCTGGTCACCTTGTCTGTCCCCTGCTCCAACTTTGCCTGAACCTGTTCACTGAACGAGTTCAGTGCTAGCGTCGACTCGTGCAACCCACTCGTGCCGAGACAAAGCAGCGAACACAGTCGCGGGTCATCGACGTCGCCGGTCGCCTCTTCGAGCAGCGGGGCTATGCGGCCACGAGTGTGCGGGCAATCGCCGACTCGGCCGGCGTGAGCGTCGGTACGGTGATGTCCGTCGGTGACAAACGGGCTCTGCTGGTGAAGGTCTTCGATCGCCACATCCTGCGCGAGCATGAAGGCAGGGTCTCCCCACCTGCTGGGCCCGACCACGACCCCTCCGGGTCTCGTGACGGCAGTGACGCAGGGGCCTGCCCCGACCGCCTTGCGACCCTGGCCGCCCCATTTGTCGCTCTCTTCACTCGTCGCGACGACCTGGCGCGCACCTACGCATCGATCCTGGTCTCCGGAGACCACGAGTCGAGCCTCTTCTCTGACCTCGCCGCCAGGCTGACCAGCGAGTTCCGGGTGGTGATCACCGAGCATGGGTGCACGCGACCTGAAGACGCCTCAGCGCAGGCCGGCGCGCTGTACTTCGCCTACGTCGGCTTGCTTTTCACCGCCTCAGCGCGCCGCACATCTGACGCTGCGGCGCTCTCGACGGACCTCAGAGGCGCATTCGCGGCGATCTGCGCGTGCAACAAAGCGGCATGACGTTCTTGCCCGACCCCTGGTGGCCCACGGTACTTCTCGCCGGGCTGCTCGCCGGAGATGCGGCGATGTCGATCACGCCGCCGAAGTTCATTCGCGACTGCCTCGATGGCGTACGTTTTCCGCGAGATTGGTGGTGGACGCTCATCGTCATCAAGGCAACCGCGGCGCTTGGGCTCATTGCGGGACTCTGGCTTCCGGGCGTCGCATTCGCCGCGAACGTCGGCGTGATCGCCTACTTCGTCTGCGCTGCCGCGGCGCACGTGCGAGCCAGGTTCCTTGGTCGCGCCTTCTGGCTGAACTGCCTCGGGATGCTCGCCGTCGCGGTGCTCGTCCTCGTGGTGACCGCGTGAGCCGCAGGGCCGCGTGTCGCGGTGGCGTGCCTTGCCACGGAGTCTCTACTCAGTCGGGCAGATGATGCTGCTCGGCTGGTTGCTCCGAGTTCCGCGGCGCACGTCGTGGTCAGCATATGGGTGCCCGCAGTCCCGGCAGACGGGTGGTGTCCGCACGGGGTCGGTTCGCGCGACTCCCCCAGTTCCCAGCTGGGCTGGTCCCATGAACGGGAAGAGCGCCTGATTGAGGCGGTTCCACCAGCCGGGCTGACCCTTGTACGGGTTCGGAAGTCTGTCGATGGGCATTTCGTTAGTGTACTAACTATTCGCGTGAGTCGCTTGCTCGGTTAGTCTGCATCTGTGGACCTCCTCGCGCTCGACAAGCAGCTCTGCTTCGCCCTCGCCGCCGCCAGCAGGAGCGTCATCTCGCTGTACCGCCCCATCCTCGAACCCCTCGGACTCACACATCCGCAGTACCTCGTGATGCTCGGCCTGTGGGAGCACGATGGCCAGACACTCGGCCAGCTGGCGCGAGCGCTGCACCTGGAGCCTGCAACGCTGAGCCCGCTCGTGAAGCGACTCGAGGCGTCTGGGCTCGTCACGAGGCACCGCCGGCCCGCGGATGAACGCGCGGTCGAGATTCGTCTCACGGATGCGGGCCGGGCGCTGCGGCGCGACGCGGAGCAGGTCCCAGTGCGGGTGATCGCAGAACTCGGCTGGGACGTGACCGAGCTTGAGGCGCTCAAGGACACGCTCACGCAGCTCCTCGCCGACTCGTCGTCCGCCAGAGAAGACCGAGACCAGCGGTCAGGCCGGCGCGACTGACCGGGGTGGCCCGAGAGCCCCGCCGCACACGACGAGGCACTTCGGGGCGCCGGATCGGGCGCCCCGGCCGCTCACCCCATGGATGCGCGCCAGTACTGGGGCGCGACGAGTCCCTCTTGTCCGTCGCCGAGCTCGACCGCCGCATGGACGGGCCAGTTCGGGTTGGCGAGCGCGGCTCTGCCGATCGTGATGCCGTCGGCGTCGCCGGCAACGAGGATGGATTCTGCGTGCCCCGCGTCTGTGATCTGCCCGACCGCCGTCACGAAGGTCCCCTCGGCGGGAAGCGCTTCGCGGACGGCGCGCGCCAGCGTCACCTGGTAGCCGGGACCGACGGGACCCGTGAACGCGCCGATCCCGCCGCTCGAGAGATCGAACACCGTGACGCCCAGCTCATGCACGCGCTTGGCGAGTTCGACGGTGTCCGCGATCGTCCAGCCGTCGGGCGCCCAGTCCTCACCAGAGAAGCGGATGGCGAGCGGCTTGTCGGCTGGCCAGTTGCGTCGCACCTCAGCCACGACCTCGAGCGGAAAGCGGATGCGGTTCTCGAAGCCGCCACCGTACTCGTCGGTCCGTGTGTTCGAACGAGGCGAGAGGAACTCGTGAAGGAGGTAGCCGTGGGCCGCGTGGATTTGCAGTGCGTCGAATCCGGCCGCATGCGCTCGACGGGCAGCAACGCCCCACGCGGTCACCAGTTCGGCGATCTCTGCTGTGTCGAGTGTCGCTGGGAGCGCGAGCCCGTAGACGTCGCTGCTCGACGGGGCCACTGCGGTCCAGCCCCCTTCGCCCTCTGGGACTCGTCCGCGCTCGCTGTCAGGCAATGCAGGGTACGTGGATGCCTTCGCGCCGGCGTGGGCGAGCTGGATGCCGGCTGCCGCACCCTGCCCGTGGATGAAGTCGACGATCGGTCGCCATGCCTCGGTGTGCTCGTCGCTCCAGAGTCCGGTGTCTTCCGGCGAGATCCGCCCCCCGGGGACCACGGCCGTTGCCTCGGTCCACACGAGTCCAAAACCGCCGCTCGACCGCGCTCCCAGGTGCACGAGGTGCCACAGTGTGGGCAGTCCGTCGCGCGCAGTCACGGAGTACTGGCACATGGGTGCCAGGAACGTGGCGTTGCGCAGCGGGAGCCCGCCGCCGTCCGCACTCGGGAGGGTCACGGGCGAGAGGAGACGGCTCATGCTGGCCTTTCGGTTTCGACGCGGGGGTACACGCACTCCAACCGCGTGTGCGCCGCGGATGTTCCCTCGTGCAATCAGCTCAGCGCAGATAACCCGTGAGCCACTGCGTCATCGCCTCGAACGCCTTCGCGCGCACGTCGGGTTCAGACAGCAGCACGTCGTGCAGTGCGCCGTCGAGGCGTCGGACGGTCACCGTGTCGCCCAGATTCAGCGAGCGCCGCGCGATGTCATCGACTCTCAGGACAGAGTCGGTCCGCCGCATCGAGTCGTGCCAGATCGGCGACAGGGTGCTCCGCGACGACAGCATCGTCAAGACGGGTGCCTTGATGTCGAGTCCGACGGCCACCGCGGAGTGGCCAGCGAGAATCGCGTTCAACCAGCCGGCACGCACGGTGAAGCTTGGGGTTGGACGCCACCGGTCGTCGAACTCCCATTCCCCGCCGAACTCCTTCTTGACCGCGCGAGTGTAGAAGCCGAAGTCGATGTTGTTGAACGCGTCACTCGGCCGCAGTTGTGCCGCGATCGTCATGAGCGGCGTCAGCGCGGTCCGGACCGCTGCGCGGGTCTGCAACTCGAGCCACGGGCTGTTCAGGATGAGCGCATCCGCTCGACCTGGATGCCGATCGGCCCAGAGGCTCAGCGTGAGCCCACCGGTCGAGTGCCCCACGAGGACGAGCGGATGGCGCCCCCTGCGGTGCCCTCCGGGGCCGTGGCCCATCACCTCGAGGGCCCTGTCGAGCTCCTCGTCGTAGGTCGCCAGGTCGGTCACGAACCCGGGAGTCTGGTGGTCTCGCAGGCTGCGCCCGTACTTGCGGAGGTCGAGGGCGAAGAACCGTGCGCCCTCCCTGGCCCAGTACTGCGCGTGGTGCTTCTGGAAGAAGTAGTCGGACCAGCCGTGCACGTAGAGCACATCGGCGCCGCGCGCTGGCCCGCGCGCGAAGCGGTCCGCTCTTGGCCCTCGGATCAGCGTCGCGAGTACCTCCCCCTCATGGTCCGGCCGGAGGGGCAGGTCAAGCGCCGAGAAGCCCGGCCCGAGAATGTCCGGGCGCCAGGCGGTCGAGGCGACGAGCGAGTCACTGACATCCATCTCCGCGGAACCCTGCACTGGGCTCACGTGGCGCTGCCCATCTCTGAGGTCGACATGGGAAAACGATACCTGTCGAGGGGCCATCCGCGGGACGCAAACGTGACGCTGCAGAAACCACGCATGGCCGGACTGGAGCGAGCTCCGGTCCGGCCATGCTGGTCGTGCTGTGGGTCAGCGGGTGTGCTTGCCTTCGTAGGCGGGGACGATGCGGTCGTCGTCGACGCCCACGCGGTGGACGCGGAGGTCGTTGGTGGTGCCTGCGCGTCCTGGTGGCATGCCAGCCACGACCACGACAACGTCGCCCGCCTGGGCGAGGCCGTTCTCGATGAGGTACTTATCGACCTGCCCGATCATCTCATCGGTGTGCGTGACCCGCTCGACGAGAGCGGCCTTGACACCCCAGTAGAGGTTCATGCGCCGCGCGATGTGCGGCGACGGGGTGAAGCCGAGCACGGGGATCTCGGTGCGCAGACGAGCCATGCGGCGTACCGAGTCGCCCGACTCGGTGAACACGCAGTAGTACTTCGCCTTGAGGAACTCGCCCACTTCCGACGCAGCGAGGGTGATCGCTCCACCCTGCGTGAAGGGCTTCGTGCCCAAAGGCGGGATGCGGTCGAGGCCGTGGGTCTCGGTCGACTCGATGATGCGCGCCATGGTCTTGACGGCCTCGATCGGGAACGCGCCGACGCTCGTCTCGCCCGACAGCATGAGCGCGTCCGCGCCATCCAGGACCGCGTTCGCGCAGTCGGAGGCTTCCGCGCGGGTCGGGCGCGGGTTCTCGATCATCGTCTCGAGCATCTGCGTCGCGACGATCACGGGCTTCGCCCAGCGACGCGCCTGCTGGACCGCGTTCTTCTGCACGATCGGGACCTGCTCGAGCGGCAGCTCCACGCCCAGGTCGCCGCGGGCGACCATGATGCCGTCGAACGCGTCGACGATCTCGTTCAGGTTCTCGACGGCCTGCGGCTTCTCGATCTTCGCGATCACGGGAAGGCGCACGCCTTCCTCGTCCATGATCGCGTGCACACGATTGATGTCCTCCGCCGAGCGCACGAACGACAGCGCGATGATGTCGGCGCCGATGCGCAGCGCCCAGCGCAGGTCGTCCTCGTCCTTCTCGGACAGCGCGGGCACGTTCACCGCGACGCCGGGCAGGTTGATGCCCTTGTTGTTCGAGACCTTCCCAGGTACCTCGACGCGGGTCGTGACGGTGACCCCGTCGCTCTCCACGACACGCACGAGCACCTTGCCGTCATCGATGAGCAGCGGGTCGCCCGGCTTCACATCGGTCGGGAGGCCCTTGTAGGTCGTGCCCACGAGGTCCTTCGTGCCTGGCACGTCCTGAGAGGTGATCTTGAAGATGTCCCCGACCGCGAGGTCGTGGGGGCCGTCCTCGAACTTCTCGAGCCGGATCTTCGGGCCCTGCAGATCGACCAGGATCGCGACCGGAACGCCGAGCTCCTCTGCCGCATCCCGCACCAGCTTGTAGTTGTCGGTGTGCACCGAGTGATCACCGTGGCTGAGGTTGAAGCGCGTGACGTTCACGCCCGCACCGATCAAGGCGCGGATCCCTTCGGGGGTATTGACGGCTGGGCCAAGGGTGGCGACGATCTTCGCTCTACGGCTCATGCATATCTCCGGTTCGTCGAGACTGTGGTGCGCCCAGAGGCGCGTGGTGGCGGAATCAGAGGGAGATCGCGCGCTCGGTGGCGAGGATCGGCTCGGGGAGTTCCGTCGACTGTTCAAGATACCGGTCGACGGATGCGGCTGCCGCACGTCCCTCGGCGATTGCCCAGACGATGAGTGACTGACCGCGCCCAGCGTCGCCCGCGACGAACACTCCGGGGAGCTCGGTCGCGTACTCCGGTGTGCGGTCAAGCGCACCGCGGGACGTGAAGGCCAGCTGCAGCTGCGGCTCGATCGTGTGGCGCTCGGGGCCGGTGAACCCCATAGCGAGCAGCACGAGGTCGGCGGGAAGTTCACGCTCGGTGCCGGCCTTGGGGCCGCGTGAGCCATCGGCGCGGAACTCGGTCTCGGCGAGCCGGATGGCGCGAACTCGCCCGGACTCGTCGCCAATGAACTCGACGGTCGACGCCTGGAACTCGCGCTCGCCACCCTCCTCGTGCGAGGTAGATACCTCAAAGAGCGTGGGCGTCGTTGGCCACGGCTGGTGCGCCGGACGTTCCGTCGGGGGCTCCTTGCCGATCGCGAGGTTCGTGACCGACGCGGCACCCTGTCGATGCGAGGTGCCGATGCAGTCGGCGCCGGTGTCACCGCCGCCGATGACGATGACGTGCTTGTCTTCAGCGTGGATCTGCGAGGCGAGGTCGTCGCCCGCCACGACCCGGTTGGACTGGGTCAGGAAGTCCATCGCGAAGTGGACGCCCTTGAGCTCGCGTCCTGGAACCGGAAGGTCGCGCGGGACCATTGCCCCGGTGCAGACCACGACGGCGTCGTAACGCTGGCGCAGGTTGTCCCACGTGATGTCGCGGCCGATCTCGATGCCCGTGCGGAAACGGGTGCCCTCAGCGCGCATCTGCGAGAGGCGTGCGTCGAGCACCGACTTCTCCATCTTGAAGTCTGGGATCCCGTAGCGCAACAGGCCGCCGATGCGGTCGTCCCGTTCGAAGACCGCGACCGTGTGTCCGGCGCGCGTGAGTTGCTGGGCTGCGGCGAGTCCGGCGGGTCCGGAGCCCACCACGGCGACGGTCTTTCCGGTGAGGCGCTCGGGTGGATGCGGACGCACGTTGCCCTCGGCGAAGGCCGTGTCGGCGATGGTCTGCTCGATGCGCTTGATCGTCACCGCGGGCTGGTTGATGCCAAGCACACACGACGACTCGCAGGGAGCCGGGCACAGTCTGCCCGTGAACTCCGGGAAGTTGTTGGTCGCGTGCAGGCGTTCGCTGGCGCCCGCCATGTCGCCTCGGAAGGTCAGGTCGTTCCACTCGGGAATGATGTTGCCGAGGGGGCAGCCCTGATGGCAGAAGGGCACGCCGCAGTCCATGCAGCGGCCTGCCTGCCTGCGCAACTGCGTCGGCTCCTGCGGGTCGTAGACCTCGCTGAAGTCCATGATGCGCACCGGGACCGGGCGACGCTTCGGCAGCTCCCGCTCGCGGTTGGTGAGGAATCCTCTCGGGTCAGCCACGGGTCGCCTCCAGAATCTCGTGCCAGGTCGTGCTGTCGTCGGGGTCGCCACCGCGTTCGACGGCGGCGTTGCGGATCTCGGTGACCTTCGCGTAGTCGCGCGGAAGCACCTTGGTGAACTCCTTCGAGACCGTTTCGAAGTCGTCCAGCATCTCGCGAGCGAGTTGCGAGTCGGTCTCCTTGACGTGCCGTTCGAGGATGTCGCGCAGGATGTCTGCGTCGGCGCTGGTCAGCGTCGTGAGTCCGAGCTCGCCGGTTGCGACCATGTCGGGGTTGACGAGCTTCGGGTCGAGCCTGTGCACGTAGGCGATGCCGCCCGACATGCCTGCGCCGAAGTTCTTTCCCGTCTCGCCGAGGATCACGGCGAGCCCGCCGGTCATGTACTCGAGCGCGTGGTCGCCCACGGCTTCGGCGACCGCCGTCGCCCCAGAGTTGCGAACGAGGAACCGCTCGCCAACCACGCCGCTCAGGAACATGGTGCCGCTGGTCGCGCCATAGCCGATGACGTTGCCGGCAATGACGTTCTCGTGCGACTTGAAGGGGGCGCGCTCGTCCGGCCTGAGGATGATCTCGCCGCCGCTGAGGCCCTTGCCGACGTAGTCGTTCGAGTCGCCGACGAGGCGGATGCGGATGCCGTTCGGCAGGAACGCGCCGAGCGACTGCCCGGCGGTCCCCCGCAGCTCGATGTCGATCGTTCCTGCAGGCAAGCCGTGCTCGCCGTGCTTGAGCGTCACGTGGTGCCCGAGCATCGTGCCGACGGCGCGGTCAGTGTTGATGACATCCATTGACACCTTGACGCTTTCGCCCCGCTCGAGGGCCTGCTCGGCGAGCTCAAGCAGCTTCTGGTCGAAGTGCTGGTCGAGTTCGTGCTCCTGAGTGACGAGGCTGCGCGTCGGCGCGTCGCCGAACTCGTGGCCCGTGAGCACGCGAGAGAGGTCGAGACCCTGCGTCTTCCAGTGGTGCATGGCCTCATCGACTTCGAGCAGCTCGCGCTTCCCGATGATCTCGTCGAGGGACCGCACGCCCAGCTCGGCGAGGTATTCGCGGACTTCCTGCGCCACGAACTCGAAGAAGTTCACGACGTGATCTGCCTGCCCCGTGTAGCGCTCGCGCAGCTCGGGGTTCTGGGTCGCGACGCCGACGGGGCACGTGTCGAGGTGGCAGACGCGCATCATGATGCAGCCGGAGACCACGAGGGCTGCGGTCGCGAAGCCGAACTCTTCGGCCCCGAGCAGCGCGCCGACGATGACGTCCCGGCCCGTCTTGAGCTGACCATCCACCTGCACAACCACGCGATCGCGGAGGCCGTTCAGCATCAGCGTCTGCTGCGTCTCCGCCAGTCCGAGCTCCCAGGGCGTGCCCGCGTGCTTGAGGGAGTTGAGCGGCGACGCACCCGTGCCACCGTCGTGGCCGGACACGAGCACGACGTCGGCGAGCGCCTTGGTCACGCCAGCGGCGACCGCGCCGATGCCGTTCTCGCTCACGAGCTTCACGTGGATGCGCGCGGACGGGTTGGCCCGCTTGAGGTCGAAGATGAGCTGCTTGAGGTCTTCGATCGAGTAAATGTCGTGGTGCGGGGGCGGCGAGATGAGGCCGACGCCGGGCGTCGCGTGGCGCGTGCGGGCGACCCACGGGTAGACCTTCGTCGGGGGCAGCTGGCCGCCCTCGCCCGGCTTCGCGCCCTGTGCGAGCTTGATCTGGATGTCATCGGCGTGCGTCAGGTACATGCTCGTCACGCCGAAGCGACCGGAGGCGACCTGCTTGATAGCGCTGCGACGCTCGGGGTCGAGTAGACGCTCGACGTCTTCTCCTCCCTCGCCCGTGTTGGACTTGCCGCCGATGCGGTTCATCGCGATGGCGAGGGTCTCGTGCGCTTCCTTGGAGATGGAGCCGTAGCTCATCGCTCCGGTCTGGAAGCGCTTCAGGATCTCGGATGCGGGCTCAACCTCGTCGATCGGGACCGGCGGCCGTTCCCCGACCTTCAGCTTGAAGAGGCCTCGGAGGGTCATCGTCTCGGCGGCCTGGTCGTCGACGAGCTTCGTGTACTCCTTGAAGATGTCGTACCGACCCTCGCGGGTCGAGTGCTGGAGGCGGAAGATCGTGTTCGGGTTGAAGAGGTGCGGTGGCCCCTCACGGCGCCACTGGTACTCGCCGCCGATGTCGAGCGGACGGTGCGACGCGGGCGCAGCCTGGGCCGGGTAGGCGTGGCGGTGGCGTAGCTGGTTCTCTCGGGCTATGCCCTCGAGTCCCATGCCGGAAATCTTGCTCGCCGTGCCCGTGAAGTACTCGCTGACCAGCTCGTTTGAGAGGCCGACGGCTTCGAAGCACTGGGCCCCGGCGTAGGACGAGACGGCAGAGATTCCCATCTTCGACATGATCTTCAACACGCCCTTACCGAGCGCCTTGATGAGGTTGGCGACGGCCTTCTCCTCGGTGACGCCAGTGAGCTTGCCCTGGCGGACCATGTCCTCGCACGACTCCATGGCGAGGTACGGGTTGACGGCTGACGCGCCGTAGCCGAGCAGCACGGCCACGTGGTGCACCTCGCGCACGTCGCCAGCCTCGATGACGAGGCCGACGCGCATGCGACGTTCGGTGCGGATCAGGTGGTGGTGCACGGCGCTGGTCATGAGCAGCGACGGGATGGGCGCGTAGTCACGGTTCGAGTCGCGGTCGGACAGCACGATGAAGCCGGCGCCTGCATCGATGGCGCGATCGGCTTCCTCGCAGAGTTCCGCGAGGCGCTTACGTAGCCCCTCGACGCCGTCGTCAACGCGATAGCAGCCGCGGAGTGTCTCGGCCGCGTCGATGCCTGGGCGCTGCTCGATGTGCTGGATCTTCGCGAGCTGGTCGTTGTCGATGACCGGGAAGTCGAGGACAACCTGGCGGGCGTGCTCCGGACCCGCGCTCAGGAGATTCTCCTGGGGGCCGATGCTCGTGGTCAGGCTGGTGACGACCTCCTCACGGATCGCGTCGAGCGGCGGGTTCGTGACCTGCGCAAAGTTCTGCGTGAAGTAGTCGAAAACGAGGCGGGGGCGGTCGGTGAGGATCGCGATCGGCGTGTCGGTGCCCATCGCGCCGATCGGCTCGGCTCCGTTCTTGGCCATCGGAGCGAGCAGGATCCGCAGCTCCTCCTCCGTGTAGCCGAAGGTGCGCTGGCGGCGCTCGACCGAGGCAGGCGTGTGCGTGACGTGCTCGCGCTCGGGCAGCTCGGCCAGGTTGATGCGGCCTTCGTCGAGCCAGTCGCCCCAGGGCTGGAGCTCGGCAAGGTCGTGCTTGACCTCTTCGTCTTCAATGAGACGGCCGACCTCGGTGTCGACGAGCAGTACCTGACCCGGGCGGAGGCGCCCCTTCCTGATGACGGTGGCAGGGTCGAGACTTGCCACGCCGACCTCGGAGCCGAGGACGATGAGGCCGTCGGCCGTCTGCACGAAGCGACCAGGGCGGAGGCCGTTGCGGTCGAGCGTTGCGCACACGTAGCGACCGTCGGTGAAGGCCATCGCGGCGGGGCCATCCCACGGCTCCATGATGAGCGAGTGGTACTCGTAGAAGTCGCGGACTTCGGCGCTCAGGTCCTCCGCGGTCTCCCACGCGGCCGGCACCATCATGTGCACGGCATGCGACAGCGAGCGGCCGGAGAGCGTGAGCAGCTCGAGCACCTCGTCGAAGGACGCGGAGTCGCTCGCACCCTCGGTGACGATCGGGAACAGGTCGGAGACGTCGCCCAGGATCTCGGAGCGCAGCTGGGACTGGCGGGCGCGCATCCAGTTGCGGTTGCCCCTGACGGTGTTGATCTCGCCGTTGTGCGCCATCATGCGCATCGGCTGCGCGAGCTGCCAGGACGGGAACGTGTTCGTTGAGTAGCGCGAGTGCACGATGGCGAGCTTGGATGCGAAGCGCTCGTCGCTGAGGTCAGGGTAGAAGGGCTCGAGCTGGAGCGTCGTCACCATGCCCTTGTAGGTGATCATGCGGCAGGACAGGGACATGAAGTACACGCCCAGGGAGTGCTCCGCGCGCTTGCGAAGTCGGTAGCACTGACGGTCGAGGGAAGCGCCCTTGCGAGGGTTGCCGCGGAAGTTCTGGCGCTCGCTGCGGACGAAGAGCTGCTCGATGACCGGCATGGCCGCTCGAGCCAGCTTGCCCAGCTCGTCTGGCTGCACGGGCACTTCACGCCAGCCGATGACACGGAGGTCTTCCTCGGCCGCGAGCTTGGCAATCCCGGCCTTGACGCTCGCGCGCTCGTCGGCGTCGACGGGGAGGTAGGCGTTCCCCACCGCATAGCGGCCCTCGGCCGGCAGATCGAAGCCGCTGACGGCGCGGAAGAAGTCGTCGGGGATCTGCGTCAGGATCCCGGCACCGTCACCCGTGCCGGCGTCCGAGCCCACCGCCCCGCGGTGCTCCATGTGACGCAGCGCATCGAGCGCGTGTCCGATGATGTCGTGACCCGGTGTGCCACGCAGTGTGGCGACCATCGCGAGCCCGCAGGCATCGCGCTCATTGGCAGGATCGTACAGACCGGCTGCGGTCGGATAGCCATTCGTTGGAAAGGCGGCGGAGGTCATAACTCGTCCCCTCGTCGGTGGTGCCATGGGTCACTTGGCGGACTCGACAGAAGACTGATGATGACGGAGCCCGTGGGGGCGGGTGCCTACAGGCGTCCGTCGGTCCATTCAGCAGAGTACGACCGCTGTGTTACCTCCGTGTTTCGAGTGAGACCCGGGAGCGGGCAAGACGGGCGTCCTGACGTGGTCAGCCCCGTGCGCTCCGGGCAGCATCCTCGCTCTCATCAGGGGATTCCTCGCCAGCCACCGACTTAGGCTTGACTTCGGAAGTTTCCTCGTCGTGAAGCGAAGATTGCGTGGAGGTTTCGTCCTCGTCGTCCGACTCGTCCTCAGCATCGGCGTCGTCCGCTTCCTCCGCGTTTGCAGCCGCCTCGGCCTCCGCGGCCGTTTTCGCCTCCGTCTCCGGGTCGCGGCCGGGCAGGTACACGCCCGTGCTCAGGCGCGAGACGGGCAGTCGCGACACGTACACGAACAGCGCAATGCCGATGATCACAAGGCACAACGCGCCGAACACGTTCGACCGCATGCCGAGGATGACCTCGGAGTAGTCCACTCGGATCGACTCAATCCAGATGCGTCCCGTGCCATACCAGATGAGGTACGAAGCGAGGGTCTTGCCCGTGCGCCACCGGAACATGCGCTCCAAGAGCACGATGATCGCGATGCCCGCGAGGTTCCACAGCATCTCGTAGAGGAACGTCGGGTGGAACAGGGTGCCCTCTGGGAGCCCGATCGGGAAGGCTGGATTGCTCGACTCGATCTGCAGGCCCCACGGTAGGTCGGTCGGCCAACCGTAGAGCTCGTGATTGAAGTAGTTGCCGAGGCGGCCGACGGCTTGGGCAAGGAGCAAACCGGGGATCAGCGCATCCGAGAAGGCCAACATGCGCACGCCCGTCATCCGGCTGGCGATGAAGATGCCGATGGCACCGCCGATCAGCGAGCCGATGATGGCGTTGCCGCCCTCCCAGATGAAGAAGATCCGCCAGAAGTTCGCGCCCTCGAAGAAGTAGTCGGCCGGGTGCGTGAACACATGGTAGAGACGCGCGCCGAGGAGACCGAGCAGCACCGCCCAGATGGCGAAGTCGACCGTAATCCACTTCTCGCCGCCGCGCGCCGTGAGGCGCCGGTCGGTCCAGAGCACCGCGAGGATCATGCCCGCCACGATGAAGAGTGCATACAGGTGCACCGTCAGCGGGCCGATCTCGAAGCTCGACCACTCGAGGGGCGGGCTTGGGATTCCGGTCAGTGGCGTCATGCCTGTTCCTTCACGTTCGAGGCGTCGACGGCAGTGCCGCGCGCGAGCTGGGCGGCGGTCTCTGCGACCGCCTCGACGCCGCCTGACGCGAGGGCTTTGACGAGCGCGGAGCCGACAATGGCACCTTCCGCGTACTCGAGGACCTCGCGCACCTGCTCGGCACTCGAGATGCCCAGGCCGACGCAGGCACGTGTGCAGCCCTGGGCGTGCAGTCGGTCTGCGAGCGTGCGCGCGGCCTGGTCCACATCCGCGCGAGCGCCCGTGATCCCCATCGTGGACACCGTGTACACGAAGCCGCGGCTCGAGGTGATGACGAGGTCGAGGCGCGCGTCGCTGGAGCTCGGGGCGGCGAGGAACACGCGGTCGAGGTCGTGGTCGGATGCCGCAGTGATCCACTCAGCGCCCTCGTCGGGAACCAGATCGGGCGTGATGAGTCCGTTTCCGCCCGCCGCAGCCAGATCCCGAGCGAACTCGTCGACGCCGTACTGCATGACCAGGTTCCAGTACGTCATGACAACGATCGGGGCGTCGACTTCTGCCCGGATCTGCCTGATGGCCTCGAAGACGTGCTCGGTGCGGAATCCGCCCTCGAGCGCCTGCACGGCGGCGGCCTGAATCACGGGGCCGTCCATGACCGGGTCCGAGTACGGCATACCGAGCTCGATGATGTCGGCGCCCGCCTTCACAACGGCGATCGCGGCGGCCACCGAGGTGTCGAAGTCGGGGAAGCCCACAGGCAGGTACGCGACGAGCGCTCCCCTGCGGTCACGGTTCGCGGCGTCGATAACGCTCTCGAGTGTGGAGGGTGCTGAGGTCACTTGCCCTGTCCTTCTGATGCGTCGAGTCCCTCGGTGCGGTCCGGGTCGCCGAGTCCGAAGTACTCGGCGGCCGTCTCCATGTCTTTGTCACCGCGACCCGAGAGCGAGACCAGGATCGTCGCATCCGGGCCAAGTTCCTTGCCGAGCTCGAGCGCACCGGCGAGCGCGTGGCTCGACTCAATGGCAGGGATGATGCCTTCGGTGCGGGCGAGCAGCCTGAACGCGTCCATCGCAGCCGCGTCGGTCACCGGCAGGTACTGCGCGCGCCCGATGCTCGCCAGGTGCGCGTGCTCGGGGCCGACGCCCGGGTAGTCGAGGCCCGCTGAGATCGAGTGCGATTCGATGGTCTGGCCGTCCGTGTCCTGAAGCAACAGCGTCCGCGCGCCGTGAAGCACACCGGGGCGGCCTGCCCCGATCGTCGCAGCGTGCCTCGGGGTGTCGACGCCGTCGCCCGCTGCCTCGTAGCCGTAGAGCGCGACTGATTTGTCGTCGAGGAACGCGCTGAAGATGCCGATCGCGTTGGATCCGCCACCGACGCAAGCGACGACGGCGTCCGGCAGCGAGCCGGTGAGGTCGAGGACCTGCTGACGTGCTTCCTCACCGATGATCGCCTGAAGATCGCGGACCAGTGCCGGGAACGGATGCGGGCCGGCGGCGGTGCCGAAGACGTAGTTCGTCGTGTCCACGGAGGCCACCCAGTCGCGCATGGCGTCGTTAATGGCGTCCTTCAGCGTCGCCGACCCGGATTCGACGGCCACGACCTCCGCGCCGAGCAGTCGCATCCGCGCAACGTTGAGCGCCTGACGAGCGGTGTCCACCGCCCCCATGTAGATCGTGCAGTCAAGCCCAAACAGTGCTGCCGCGGTCGCCGTCGCGACGCCGTGCTGCCCTGCCCCGGTCTCGGCGATCACTCGCGTCTTGCCGATGCGCTTGGTGAGGAGCGCCTGCCCGAGCACGTTGTTGATCTTGTGCGAGCCCGTGTGATTGAGGTCCTCGCGCTTCAGGATGATGCGCGCGCCGCCGCCATGAGCCGCGAACCGTGGGGCCTCGGTGATGATCGAGGGGCGCCCGGAGTAGTCGCGGTGCAAACGCGCGAGCTCAGCCCAGAACTCGTCATCAGCCTTGGCGGTCTCCCAGGCCGCCGACAACTCGTCGAGCGCGGCCATGAGGCTCTCAGGAACGAACCTCCCGCCGAATTCACCGAAGTAGGGGCCGGACGCGGCGCGCAACGAGGTCGCGCTAGGGGGCTGAGTGCTCATGCGAGGTGGAACGTCTCCAGGGTAGTTTCGGGGTCGCCGCCCGTCACGAGCGCCTCCCCGATCAGGACTGCATCCGCTCCGGCGTCGCGGTAGCGGCGAACGTGGGCAGGTTCCAGGACCGCTGATTCTGCGACCTTCACCACGTCCTTCGGGTAGAGGGGGGCGAGCTCTCCGAAGAGCTCAGGGTGAAGTTCGAAGGTTGCGAGGTTGCGGGCATTGACGCCGAGGATGCGCGCTCCCGCGTCGAGGCCGCGCAGCAGCTCGTCCTTCGAGTGCGCCTCGACGAGCGCCGTCATGCCCAGCTGCTCGGTGAACTCGGCGAGCCGCACGAGCGTCGATTGGTCGAGGCCAGCGACGATGAGGAGAGCCAGGTCTGCGCCGCAGGCACGAGCCTCCAGCAGCTGGTACTCCTCGGCAATGAACTCCTTGCGGAGCACCGGCACGGCGACGGTGTCGCGGACGGCACGGAGATCGTCGAGCGAGCCCAGGAACTTCCGCTGCTCGGTGAGCACGGAGATGGCGGCCGCTCCCCCACGCTCGTACGACGCGGCGAGGACCGCGGGATCCGGGATGTCTGCCAGGCGGCCGCGAGACGGGCTCGCGCGCTTGACCTCGGCGATGATGTTGACGCGTTCGGCGTGCGCCAAAGCCGCGTAGGCGTCGAGCGCCGGGGCGACCTCGGAGATGCGGGCTTCGAGCGCCCGAGCGGGCGTTCGCTCTCGTCGTTCCGCGGCGTCCTCGAGCGCGCCGTGATAGAGCGACTCGAGCAAGCTAGTGCGCCTTCGGCCCGAAGCCGAGACGCGCCAGCACCGGCCACGCGATGGCGCCGACGACGATGGCGGCAACGCCGACCCAGGTCACGATGTCCTGATCGAACCAGATGCCGAGCGTCCCGACCGTGAAGCCGACGAGCATGATGAGGACACCAGTCCACGCTGCGACCGAGTGCCCGTGGCTCTCGTGGGGCTCCTGCAGCGGGGCTTCCTGGACCTCCTCGGCTTCCTCGATGTTCGTGGGTTCGTGGGACATCTTCGCCGCCAGTTCAGTCATGAGGGTGCTCCTTGTCACGTGCGCTGGGATAAGTCTAGCTGGATGCTCGCGAACCACCTGTGTCGGTGGGGTCGTCACCGTGGCTGAGCGCGTCCCACTGCTCGACGCGCCGGTCGCTGCCGCTCGCCGGAGCCGTCGGTGCGGCATTCGCGTCATCCGCGTCCTCCGAGTCGAGGTCCACTCGTTCGATCGCGGTCGTGCTGAAGCGACGACCACCCGTCGGCCAACGGCGCGCGGTCACGACCGCCACGGCGCCGGCACACGCGAGGATCACCCCGGCGAGGACGGCCAACCACGGCCAGAAGGTCACGGAGACCGTTCCGGCCGCGACCGCATCCGCGATCGTCTGCTCACCGGCGAGCCCCGAGGCTGCGGTCACCTCCGGCGCGATCGCGGGAACCGGGTTGCCCACCGCCACAAACGACTGCAGGACGAGCACCGCCCCGACCAGGGCGAGGAGCCCGCCCAGGATGTACCGAAACACGACACCGGCCAAGGCGAGAGCAGCGAGGACGGCGAGACCCGCAAGCGCGAGCGCCATCACGGCGGGCGCCGCGACATCGCCTCTGACCTCTCCGGTGTATGACTGCGCGCCGAGCGCCAGGTCGAACGAGAACCAGACCTGAGACCATGCGAGCGTCGCGAGGCCCGCGCCGACGACGATCGTGAGGAGCACCGAGCGCTTCGCCCGCTTGCCGGCGCGCTCAGGCATCGACATGCGTCTGGAAGTCGAGCGCGTGCTGGTCTCCGTCAAAGCAGGTTCGCGTTCCCGTGTGGCAGGCGGGCCCGTGCTGGTCGACGCGAATGAGGATGGTGTCGGCGTCGCAGTCGAGCGCGAAGCTCACGAGTCGCTGCGTGTTGCCGGAAGTGTCGCCCTTCCGCCACAGCTCCGAGCGAGAGCGCGACCAGTAGACGACCCGCCCCTCGGTGAGCGTCAGACGCAGCGATTCCGCGTTCATGTACGCGAGCATGAGCACCTCGCGCGTGTCGAACTGCGTCACGACGACCGGCACGAGGCCGCGGTCGTCGAACGTGGTCCTCGCTACGATCGCGTCGATCTCGTCCGAAGGCACTGGGAAGCTGGCGGGGATCATCGGACGCTCCTCCGGACGGTGACGCCGGCCCCCGCGAGGGAGTCCTTGACCTCGCCGATCGTGAATTGCCTGTGGTGGAAGACGCTGGCCGCGAGCACGGCGTCCGCGCCCGCTTCGACGGCCGGAGCGAAGTGCTCGAGCGCGCCGGCTCCGCCCGAGGCGATGACGGGCACCGACGAGAGCTCGCGGACCAGTCGCGTGAGCTCGAGGTCGAACCCGGCCTTCGTGCCGTCAGCGTCCATGGAGTTCACGAGGAGCTCCCCCGCGCCGCGTTCGATGGCCTCTGCCGCCCACGCCAGCGCGTCGATCCCCGTGTCGGTGCGGCCGCCGTGGGACGTGACCACGAATCCAGACTCGGTGCCCGTGGAGCGCTTCACGTCGAGTGACAGCACCAGCACCTGATTGCCGAACGTCGACGAGATCTCGTCGAGCAGCGCCGGGCGGGCGATGGCCGCCGAGTTGACGCCGACCTTGTCCGCACCGCAGGCGAGCAGCACGCGAACGTCCTCGACGCTGCGGACTCCCCCACCCACGGTGAGCGGGATGAAGACTTGCTCGGCCGTGCGCGTCACGAGGTCGTACGTGGTCCCGCGCCCCTCCGTCGATGCGGTGACATCGAGGAAGGTCAGCTCATCTGCACCCTGCTCGGCGTAGAGGGCGGCGAGTTCGACGGGGTCGCCTGCATCCTGCAGGTCCAGGAAATTCACGCCCTTGACGACGCGCCCCGCGGCGACGTCGAGACACGGGATGACCCGAGTCGCGAGTCGCGACGGTCCAGCGGAGGATGGAGAGGCCGTCATGGGATCACATCCGGACGGCTTGGAGCGCCGTCACGATGATGGCCTTGGCGCCGGCGTCCTGCAAGCGATCCATGACCTGGTTGAGCTCGTTCTGCGGGACCATCGACCGAACAGCCACCCACTCGGAGTCGCGCAGCGGCGAGATGGTGGGCGACTGGAAGCCTGGTGTGATGGCCAGGGCCGCGTCGAGCTTCGCGGCCTCGATGTCGTAGTCCATGATCGCGTAGCGGCGAGCGACCAGTACACCGTCGAGACGGCCGAGGAGGCGCTTCGCCGCGTGCTCCTTCTCCGGCGTCGAGATGAGCACGGCGGTGGATTCGAGAATCACGGGGCCGAAAACCTCGAGGCCGGCTTTGCGCAGCGTGCCGCCGGTCGAGACGACGTCGGCCACCGCATCCGCCACACCCAGCCGGATCGCCGACTCCACGGCCCCCTCGAGTGGGACCAGCTCCGCCTGGATCCCCGCGCGCGCGAACCAGGACCCGAGCAAGCCCGTGTAGCTCGTCGCGACGCGCTTGCCCTGCAGCTGGCTCACGTCGGTGAACTCGCCCGCGGGACCGGCGAAGCGGAACGTGGAGTCGCCGAAGTCGAGCGCGCGGACCTCCTTGGCCGCCGACTCGGTGTTGAGGAGGAAGTCGCGGCCAGTAATGCCGGCATCGAGGACGCCGGAGCCGACATAGGTTGCGATGTCACGTGGCCGCAGGTAGAAGAACTCGACATCGTTGACGGGGTCGATGGCGACCAGCTCGCGGCTGTCGCCGCGGCCGCGGTACCCGGCCTCCTGCAGCATTTCGTTTGCCGTCTCGGCGAGCATGCCCTTGTTTGGCACGGCGATGCGAAGCATTGTGGAACGTCCTTGGTTCTGGGAGTTGCGAATCGGGGGTGGATGCGCGGGGCTCAGTGCGTGCACCGGCGCAGCCGCGCGGAGAGCTCAGCGGCGATGGGGCTGGCTGGCTACAGCTTGCTGTAGACGTCGTCGAGCGTGAGGCCCTTGGCGAGCATGAGGACCTGCAGATGGTAGAGGAGCTGCGAGATTTCCTCGGCTGTCTCTTCATCGCTCTCGTACTCGGCGGCCATCCAGACCTCCGCTGCCTCTTCGACGATCTTCTTCCCGATCGTATGCACGCCGGCGTCGAACTCGCGGACCGTCCCGGAACCCTCTGGGCGGGAGCTGATTTTCTCGGAGAGTTCTGCGAACAGCGTGTCGAAGGATTTCACAGGCACAGCGTAGTCGTTCGGCGTCTAGTGCGCGTGCGAGGCGGTCGCGGCGGCCTCGCGCAGCGCCGCGATCTGCTCGGCTGGGTCTCCGCGGAAGACGGCAGAACCCGCAACGAACGTGTCTGCCCCGTTCGCTGCCGCGAGCTCGATCGTGTCGAGCGAGATCCCGCCGTCGACCTGGAGCCAGGTCTCGAGGCCGTGGGACCGACGGAGCGCATCTGCCCTCGCGAGCTTCGGCATCATGTCGGCCATGAACGACTGGCCACCGAAGCCAGGCTCCACGGTCATGATGAGGAGCTGATCGAAGTGCGGCAGGATCTCCTCGACGGCGCTGAGCGGTGTCGCCGGGTTGATGGCGATGCCGGCTCGGGCGCCGCGCTCCTTGAGCTTCTTCGCCAGCGTGACAGGACTCGTCGCCGCCTCGGCGTGAAAGGTCACCGAGAAGACCCCCATCTCGGCGAACTCCGGCGCCCAGCGGTCTGGATCCTCGATCATGAGGTGCAGGTCGAGGGGAACGGGGCTGATCTCCTGGAGGCGCTCGACCATCGGCTGCCCGAAGGTGAGGTTCGGCACGAAGTGATTGTCCATGACGTCGACATGGGCTGCGTCCGCGGAGGCAATGCGGTCGAGCTCCCGCTCGAAGTTGGCGAAGTCGGCGGCCAGGATGCTGGGGTTGATGCGCGCGTTCACGGAGCGATCCTACGGGTTGCTGCGTCTTGCCGGGCCTGGTCCGACTCGGGCGGACGTCGGAGCAGGGCGAGGAACATCGCGTCGGTGCCGTGTCGATGAGGCCAGAGCTGGACGAGCGTGCCGTCGCCGAGCGGACGGTGCCCGAGGTCGAGGTCGCTTGCGCTCGAGACCCGAGCGACGATCGAGGCGGCGTCGAGCACCTGTGCTCCGGAGAGGCGAACCGCTCGGCGCACGACGGCAGTCGTCTCGGCCTGGTGCGGGGAGCAGGTGACGTAGGCCACGATGCCGCCGGGCTTGACCGCGACGAGCGCGGCCTCCAGCAGCTGCTCTTGCAACTCAACGAGTTCGCTGACGTCGCTGCTCTGCTTGCGCCAGCGCGCCTCCGGCCTGCGTCGAAGCGCTCCGAGGCCCGTGCACGGTGCATCGAGCAGCACTCGATCGAACGAGCCCGGGTGCGTCTCCGCGAAGGCGCGCCCGTCCTCGTTGGTGACGGTGACGGGAGCGGCCAGGGGTGCGAGCGCGCTGCGGACGAGTCCTGCTCGCGCCGGGACAAGCTCGTTGGCGGTGAGCTTGGCCTGGAGGTCCGTGGCGCTTGCAGCCAGCAACGCCGCCTTGCCGCCGGGGCCCGCACACATGTCGAGCCACCGCTCGCCGGGAGCGACCGGTTTGGCGTCGAGCAGCGCGAGCGTGACCAGCTGCGAGCCCTCATCCTGGACGCGCGCTCGTCCGGCTTTGACCTGCGGTACCCACGAGGGGTCACCCGACGCAAGGGTCAGTCCACGCGGCGACACGCGGCCGGGCTCGAGTAGCTCGGGGTTCGACTCGACGAGCCGCGCCGGCGAGTCGAAGCCTGGCAGGGAGACGATGCTGACGGCAGGCGAGTCGTTGTCGGCCGACAGACTGGCCTCCAGTTCGTCGGCCCGGTCTTCTGCGGCGAGCGAGTCGCGGAGCGCGCGAACGATCCAGTCTGGGTGC
Organism: Pseudoclavibacter helvolus; assembly: GCF_049707175.1. Lineage (GTDB taxonomy): Bacteria > Actinomycetota > Actinomycetes > Actinomycetales > Microbacteriaceae > Pseudoclavibacter > Pseudoclavibacter helvolus_A. The sequence continues at coordinate 83,682 of NZ_JBNAFM010000003.1, forward strand.
GAGTGGCGCACGGCGAGCGCTCGCTCATCCGACATTCCCGCGGTGATCTCGTCGAGCCAGGCGTCGAGCTCGGTGCGAGAGATCTTGCGCAGTACCGCGTTCACGAACCCGGAGGCGCCGCGGGAGGCGATCCGGGCCGCCTGCTCGACCGACTCGTTGACGGCCGCGTGGCTCGGCGTTCGCATGCTGAGCAGCTGGTGTGTGCCGAGCCGCAGCACATCGAGGATTGGAGGGTCGATGTCGCGGACGTCGCGGCCTGAGGCCTCGGCGATGATGGCGTCGTACGTGCCGCGCCGTCTGAGCGTTCCGTAGGTCAGCTCCGTGGCGAGGCCCGCGTCTGAGGGAGCGAGCCTGGCGGCCGCGATGCGGTGCGGGAGGAGCAGGTTGGCGTAGGCGTCGTCGTCGTCAACGGCCCTCAGTACCTCGAAGGCGACCTGTCGGGACCGGGTCACCCCGCGACCGACGGGAGGCTGGTCTGGTCGTCGCCTGCCCTCGTAGGGACGGTTGCCGCGGCGCCCGCCCGCTCCTGCGGGGCTCACGCGAGCACCAGCGTCGCTGCGTCGCGGCGGCCGCGAAGCCAGTCCCCAGCGGGCATTGGCTTCTTTCCCGCTGGCTGCACGGTCACGAGCAGCAGGGGTGTCGTGCCGGTGCCCACGAGGATGTCACGACCCATCGTCGCGAGGTGTCCAGGGGCGAGGGACGGAGCCTCGAGGTGGTCTGCCGGGCGCGCGATGCGCAGGATGCGGAGCGGCTGCTCGTCCACTCGGGCGACCGCTCCGGGCTCGGGCGTGACGCCGCGGATCTGGGCGCCGACGACCTCGGCGTGCGCGCCCCAGTCGACGGCGGAGTCCTGCTTGCCGAGCTTCGGAGCGAACGTAGGATCGCCGACCTGCGGCTGCGCGGTGAGCGCATCCCGTCCGATGCCCTCCACCGTTTCGGTGAGGAACGCAGCGCCCTCCCCGGCCAGGCGATCGAGGAGCTCGCCCGAGGTCTCGTCAGCGCCGATCGGCGAGCGACGCGTCGCGAACACCGGTCCCTCGTCGAGACCGACGGTGAGCTGAAAGACCGTCATCCCCGTCTCGCTGTCGCCGCGCATGACGGCGCGCTGGGCCGGGGCGGCGCCGCGGAGATCCGGCAGGAGCGAGAAGTGGAGGTTGATCCACCCCCGCGACGGTGCCTCGAGGGTCGCCTCATCGATCAGGGCGCCGTAGGCGACGATGACGCCGAGCTCAGCGTCGAGCTCGGCGAGGGCGGCCGTCACCTCCGCGGACATGCGGTTGCTCTTGATCACCGGGAGTCCGAGCTCGCCTGCCCGAGCCGCGACGGGCGAGGGCGTGAGGGTTCTCGAGCGGCCAACCTTGGCGTCGTCGCGGGTCAGCACGGCCACGATCTCATGGCCGTGGTCTACCAGCGCATCGAGGCTGGGGACTGCGGTGGTTGGAGTGCCGGCGAAGACGAGCCGCATAGCTGGTGCCTCTCGGGGTTGGTGTGCGGGTGGAGCAACGGTGCCGGTCAGAAGATGCCCGGCGGGTCAAATCGTACGCGGAGGGTTGAGGCGTGGCCGCCGCCGCGACCGGCGACTCGCGGTCGCCTGCTCGTCGCCGCGCGCACGAGCTCGCTTTTGAGCACCTTCGCGAGCGGGGCGCCGAGAGCGTAGCCGAATTTGAGCACGGCCCTGCTCCCAACGTCTTGCGGGGTTGGGCCGAGGATCTGCATGGGGGCGCCTGGCCGCAGCTCGGGCGACACCTCCACGGTTGCGAGCGCTCGGCGGACTTCCTCGTCGGTCCCGGTGATCGTGGCGACTCGGACCGCCGGGGGGAAATGCAGCTGCTTGCGCTCCGCGAGCTCGAGCGTGGCGAACCCGGGCTGCTGCCAGGTGCGCAGTGCCCGCGACGCGGGTGAGTCCGCCCCGACGATGATCACTTTGGCGCTTGGGCCAGCCAGCGCCGCTGCGTTCGACCAGCCACGCAAGGCGTCGATCCCCGCGTCGAGCCGCTCCTGCGCGAGCGAACGCTCGGTGTCGAGCAGGACGACGCCGGCGTAGCCGGAGTTCGGGACCGGCTCCGCGCCTCGGGTGGCCACGACGAGGCAGGCGCGATCGTCGATCGAGACGGTTTCCGATGCCCCGTCGGCCACGACGACACGCGTTCCCGGGAATGCTCGCCCCAGCTCCTCCGCGGTTCGTTCCGCACCGAGCGAGGTGTTGCGGAGCCGGCGGTCGCCGCATTCCGGACACTGCCACTCCGGATGCAGCGCGTCGCAGACCCTGCAGGACGGCGGTGCCGACGGGCGGGAGAACTCCAGCGCTCCGCCGCAGACGGTGCACCGGGCGGGCGTGCGGCACTTGGCGCAGCTCAGGCTCGGGATGTAGCCCGCGCGCACCACCTGCAACAGCACAGGGCCGTGGTCGAGCGCTCGACGCGCTTCCTGCCAGGCGAGCGCCGGGATGCGGGCGTGCGAGGAGGGAGTCTCCTCGGCGAGTGCCTGGCTCCCGGAGATGACCTTCGGCGCCTCAGGGCGATCGAGCGGGACGGGCGTGAGCCACCGGAGTCCGACGAGTCTGGCCACCTCGAGGCTCGGCGTGTGCGCGGCGAAGACGAGCGTGAGCTGCTCACGCTCCGCGCGGAGGAGCGCGACGTCGCGCGTGTGTGCGTAGGGCGCGAGCGGCTCGCTGAAGCTCTCGTCGCCGTCGTCCCAGAGGAGGACGGCTCCGAGGTTCGTCGCCGGGGCGTAGATGACACTTCGCGTGCCGACGACCACTCCTGGGCACTCATCGAGGCACGCGAGGAACGCGCTGTAGCGGTCGGCCGGCTTCGCACGAGTGTCGAGGCGGCGGATGCTCGCCGGCTCGAGGTAGCGCGCAAGGGCCCGCAGGGCCAGTTCGACGTCGCGGTAGTCGGGGACCGCGAGGATGACGGACTCCCCCGCGTGGACCCGTGCCGCTGCCGTCGCGGCGAGGGCCAGCAGGGAACGGGGCACGCCGCGATCGACGCCGACCGGTGCGTCCAGGGCCAGCTTCGCCGAGGAACCCCGCACGAGGAGCGCCGCAGCTTCGTCGCCGTAGATCGGGATGAGTGAGGCCTCAGGATCAGGAAGTACCTCGCCGTGGTCAGCGACGCCGACGTTCTCGGTCGCACGGCCGCCAGCGTCGTCGGACGCGTGAGCAGCGTCGGGCTCGGCGGCGTCATCGGGCTCGGCGGACGCACGAGACTCCAGCCAACGCTGCTCGACCCGAACGGACCTGGCAGGGATGGCAAGACGCAGCACATCGGCGGCACAGCCGGCCTGGCGGTCTGCGACGGCGCGCGCGAGTCTCGCGATCTCGGGCGTCAGCACCTGTGCGGTGGAGACGAGCTCGGTGATCGCCGCGAGCTTTCCCGAGTACTCCGGTGAGGTCTCGAGCGCGACCACGAACCCCTGCAGCTGGCGGTTGGAGGTGCGCAGCGGCACGGTGACACGCATGCCGATGCCGATGTGCTCCCGAAACTCGACAGGGATCTCGTACTCGAGTTCCCGGTCGAGCTGCGGAAGCGGTGACGCGACGACGACGCGGGCGAACCGCGGCGGGGGCTCGTTCATTCCGGGCTGACTGATCAGAGGCCTGCCGCGCGGCGGAGCTCCTCAGCCCGGTCGGTGCGCTCCCAAGTGAAGTCCGGAAGCTCGCGTCCGAAGTGGCCGTAGGCGGAGGTCTGCGCGTAGATGGGGCGGCGGAGGTCGAGGTCGTCGACGAGCGCGCCCGGCCGGAGGTCGAACGTCGAGCGGATCGCAGCGATGATCGCGCTGTTGTCGACCTTGTTGGTACCGAACGTCTCGACGTAGAGGCCGACGGGCTCTGCCTTGCCGATCGCGTAGGCGATCTGGACCTCGAGTCGGTCGGCGAGGCCTGCGGCCACAGCGTTCTTGGCGACCCAGCGCATCGCGTACGCCGCCGAGCGGTCGACCTTCGACGGGTCCTTGCCGCTGAACGCGCCACCGCCGTGACGAGCCATGCCACCGTAGGTGTCGACGATGATCTTCCGCCCGGTGAGGCCGGCATCGGCCCGCGGGCCGCCGTCGATGAAACTGCCGGAGGGGTTCACGAGGAAGGTGGGGGTGGCCCCCGCGAAGCCGTTGCGCTCCAGCACGGGGCGCACGACGTGCGCGATGACGTCCTCTCGAATCTGTGACTGGTCGAGACCGGGGTCGTGCTGCGTGGAGATCACGACCGTTTCGATGGCTCGCGGCACGCTGCCCTCGTAGCCAACCGTGACCTGCGTCTTGCCGTCCGGTCGCAGGTACGCCACCTCGCCGGACTTTCGGACCTCGGCGAGCTGCTGCGCCAGCTGGTGTGCGAGGTGGATCGGGAGCGGCATGAGGGCGTCGGTCTCGCGGGTCGCGTACCCGAACATGATGCCCTGGTCTCCCGCACCCTGCTTCGCGATGGCGTCTTCCGAGCTCTCGGACCTGTGCTCGAGCGACGTGGTGACACCCTCGCCGATCTCGGGCGACTGCTCGCCGACCGAGATCGAGACGCCGCACGAGGAGCCGTCGAAGCCGACGTCGCTGGACGTGTAGCCGATCTCGCTAATGGTGCGTCGAACGATGCCTGCGATGTCGGAGTAAGCGTTGGTCGTCACCTCTCCGGCGACGTGGACCTGGCCCGTCGTCACGAGCGTCTCGACCGCTACCCGCGAAGCGGGGTCCTGCGTCAGCAGGTCGTCGAGGATGCGGTCGGAGATCTGGTCGCAGATCTTGTCGGGGTGACCCTCGGTGACCGACTCAGAGGTGAACAGGCGAAGAGAAGACAAGTGGAACCCCTTGCGATGATGTGGCGACTGGCCGGGATGGCGACGCCGGTGTGGCTAGACGATTGCGAGCAGGTCCAGGATGACATCGGCCACCGACATCTTGTCGCCTGTGTGACGCGAGACAACGTCTCCGGACGCTGAGAGGACAAAGACGGAGTTCTCGTCCGACTGGAAGCCGAGGTTCCAACCGACACGATTCACGACGAGGTAGTCGCAGCCCTTTCGCGCGATCTTCGCGCGGCCGAGGTCGAGGAGGTTCGCGTCGTCGGTCTCGGTCTCAGCAGCGAACCCGATGATGATTTGATCGCTTCCCCTCGAGGCGGAAAGGTCTTGGAGGATGTCCGGATTGCGCGTGAAGGTGAGGGTGAGCTCCTCGCCAGCCTGCTCCTTCTTGATCTTGCCCTCGGCCACGCTCACCGGGCGGTAGTCGGCGACTGCCGCAGCCATGATGACGACGTCGTGGCGCGGCGCGATCTCGGCGCACGCCTGCGCCAGCTGCTGCGCGCTCGAGACGGTGACGAGCTTGACGCCCTCCGGTGGGCGGACTTCGGCGTTCGCGGCCACGAGCGTGACTTCCGCACCGCGGGCGACGGCGCGCTCTGCCAGCGCGAAGCCCTGGCGTCCGCTCGAGCGGTTGCCGATGAAGCGCACCGGGTCGAGGGGTTCGCGGGTGCCCCCGGCGGTGATGAGGATACGCCGGCCCCTGAGGTCGCTGGCCAACTCAGCCTCACGCCTGCGTCGGCGCTCGCCGCGCCCGGCGCTCAGGATGGTCGCAACGATCTCGGCCGGCTCGGCGAGCCTGCCCGGACCTGCATCATTGCCTGTCAGCTGACCGTCCGCCGGTCCGACCAGCACGACACCACGTGCATCCAGCCTGGCGGCGTTGGCCTGCGTCGCCTGGTTGAGCCACATCTCGGTGTGCATGGCGGGAGCGAGGATCAGCGGGGCCGTCGACGCCAGGATGGTGGTGCCGAGCAGGTCGTCGGAGAGGCCCGCCGCGATCTTGGCCATGGAGTTCGCCGTCGCGGGGACCACAGCGATGACGTCGGCCTGCTGGCCGAGTGCGACGTGGCGCACCTCGGCGACGTCGTCGAAGACGTCGGTGCGAACCGGATTGCGCGAGATCGCCTCGAACGTCGGCCGCCCCACGAAACGCAGCGCGGATTCCGTGGGAACGACATCGACGTGGTGGCCAAGCAGCACGAGATCGCGAATGACCTGGACCGCCTTGTACGCGGCGATGCCGCCGGTCACACCGACGACGACGCGCATCGGCTGGCCGTCGGACGCGTCGGTCTCGGTGCCTGGCAGATGCGCGTCGGCGATCTCGCTCACGGTCGTGCTACGCCTGTGGTGCGTCGTCTTCGAAGTTGATGTCGTCGTCGAAGACGATGACGTCGTCGGGAGTCTCGAGCGGGCGCGCCTCCACCATGACGATCTTCTGCTCGTTGATCTCGTGCAGCGCGATCGAGAGCGGCTTGTCGTCGATCGAGGAGTCGATCAGCGGGCCGACGTTCTGGTAGATAGCACCGTCGTGCAGGTCGGAGTAGTAGTCGTTGATCTGGCGCGCGCGTCGCGAGGCGAAGATGACCAGCTGGTACTTGTTGTCGACGCGCTGCAGCAGCTCGTCCATCGGCGGGTCGATGATGCCCTTTGGCTTCTCAATCATGCGTGCTCCTTGTTCAGTCCCAGATGTTCGACTACGCGGGCCGCAGCCTCAGGCACGGAGTCGTTGACGACCAGTGCATCGAACTCGTCCTGGGCGGCGAGTTCGACCTTCGCGGTTTCGAGGCGCCGAGCCTGTTCTTCGGCCGATTCCGTGCCACGCCCGACGAGGCGTCGCACGAGCTCGTCCCAGCTCGGAGGCAACAAAAATACCAGTCTAGCCTCTGGCATGCGGGATCGGACCTGTCTCGCGCCCTGGATGTCGATTTCTAGCAGCACCGACCGACCGGAGGCGATGGCCTCGTCAATGGGTGCGCGAGGAGTGCCGTATCGGTATGCGTTGTGCACGGTGGCGAACTCGAGCAGCTGCTCGTCGGCGATGAGCCGGTCGAAGCCGTCGTCGTCGGTGAAGTGGTAGTTGACCCCATCGACTTCGCCGGGTCGCGGTGCGCGAGTTGTGGCAGACACCGAGAGCTCGACTTCTGGGTAGTGCTCCCGGATGTAGTTCGCGACGGTGCCCTTGCCGACCGCGGTCGGGCCTGCGAGCACGACCAGGCGGTTGTCCCCTGGCTGCACGCCGAGCCGTTCCTCGAGGAACGAGCGCAAGCGGATGCGCTGGTTGCGTCCGAGCCCCCCGAGGCGCTTCGACGGTGAGATTGCGAGCTCCTCGAGGATGCGCGCCTGCTTGGTGGCGCCGATGTGCGGGATGCTGAGCAAGAACTGCGTCACTCGGAGCGAGTGCTCGGCTGCGTGCTCGCTTGAGGCGCTGGCGTCGAGCACAGAGAGCGGCGAGCGGAGGCCGCTGGCGAGGGCGCGCTTGACTTCCGCGCGGGCCTGGCGGGCGAGCACCGCGGCGCGGGATGCGGCGACGCGATCGACTGGGGGTGGCACCTGGGTCATGAGAGAGCGTTCTCCAGCTCCGCGGTCTGCTGGTCGATGGAATCGGCAATGCGGTCGGGTCCTGCAGCGAGGACGCTGCGGGACACGTTCACGATGACCGAGTCGGTGGCCTTGCCGAAGGTCGCCCTGATGCGCGAGAACTCCGCGCCCTGGTGCCCGAACCCTGGCGCGAGCACCGGTGTCCTCGGGGCCAGGGCCAGTGCCGGCAGGTCGACGCCGAGCAGGTCGAAGTCGACCGTGCCGCCGAGCACGACGCCCACGGATCCGAGGTCTGCGCTCGCATGGGCGGCGTTCCAGGCGCTGGCGCGCTTCGTAATGCCGCCGGCCACGGTCGCCCCGAGGTGGGACCCGCGGTCGCGCCTTGCCGTCTGGATCGACGTCGACTCCGGGTTCGAGGTGGCCGCCAGTACGAACAGGCCCTTGCCGAGGCGGTCCGCAAGTTCCAGCGCGGAGGCAAGCGAGTCGAATCCCTGGTAGGGGTTGACGGTCATCGCGTCGGCCTCGAGCGGCGAGCCCTCTTCGAGCCACGCCTTCGCGTAGGCCTCGAGGGTGGTCCCGACATCGCCTCGCTTGACGTCCGCGATGATGAGCAGTCCGGCATCGCGCGCGGCTCCGAGGACCGATTCGAGTGCAGAGAAGCCCGCAGCCCCGAACCGCTCGAAGAACGCGATCTGCGGCTTGACGACGCCGACGCGCCCGACGGCAGCCTCGATGACCCGGTGCCCGAACTCGCCGGCACCCGCGGCCGTGTTGGGGAGGCCCCAGGACTCGAGCAGGAACTCATGCGGATCGATCCCGACGCAGAGTCGGCCTCGCTCCCCCAGAGCGCGCTGGAGGCGGGCTCCGAAGCCCCCTCCAGCGCGCGACGCGAACGCCTCAGTCAACTAGCTGTCCCCCCTGTTGGTGTTGTACTCCTGCAGGCTGGTCACGGTGAATCCGCTGCGCAGGGCAGAGAGCGAGCCGACGGCCGCCGACAGCTCCGAGATCGTCGTGAAGATCGGAAGGTCAGCGGAGACCGCGGCCGTGCGGATCTCGTAGCCGTCGGCGCGTGAGGCGCGACCGGACGGTGTGTTGATAACCATGTCGACCTCTCCCCCGTGGATCATGTCCACGATATTGCGGTCCTGGCCTGGCGTGGTGCCGTCTGGCGAATCTGGGGTGAACTTGCCGACGACCTTGGCGGTGATGCCGTGCCTGGCGAGCACCGCCGCGGTGCCTTCGGTCGCCGCGATCGAGAAGCCGAGCTCGACGAACTTCGCGATGGGGAGGACGATCGCACGCTTGTCGCGGTCGGAGACCGAGACGAACACGGTGCCGGATTTGGGCAGTCCGCCGTAGGCGGCGAGCTGGCTCTTCGCGAACGCGGTCGGGAAGTCGGTGTCGATGCCCATGACCTCGCCAGTCGAGCGCATCTCCGGGGAGAGCAGCGAGTCGACCATCCGCCCATCCTTTGTGCGGAAGCGCTTGAAGGGCAGCACTGCTTCCTTGACGGCGACGGGGCTCGACGCAGGCTGGTGCGTGCCGTCCTGCTCGCGCAGGAGCCCCTCCGCCTTCAGCTCGGCGATCGTGACGCCCGTCATGACGCGTGCCGCGGCCTTCGCGAGCTGCGTGCCGAGTGCCTTCGAGACGAAGGGCACGGTACGGGATGCACGCGGGTTTGCCTCGAGCACGTACAGCTTGCCTCCGGAGAGCGCGAACTGCACGTTGAGCAGGCCACGGACGCCGACGCCCTCTGCGATGGCCAGCGTGGCATCGCGCACGTTGTCGAGGACGGCGCTCGAGAGCGTCACGGGCGGCAGGGTGCAGGCCGAGTCGCCGGAGTGGATACCGGCTTCCTCGATGTGCTCCATGATGCCGCCGATGTAGAGCTCGTGGCCGTCGAAGAGCGCGTCGACGTCGATCTCGGTCGCCTCGTCGAGGAAGCGGTCGACGAGGAGCGGGTGCGCCGGCCCCACGATCGCCTGTCCCTCGATGCGAGCGAAGTAGTCGTGCATCTGCTCGGCGTCGTAGACGATCTCCATGCCGCGACCGCCGAGCACGAAGCTGGGGCGCACGAGCACCGGGTAGCCGATGCCGGCCGCGACGTCGAGGGCACCCTCGAGTCCCGTCGCGGTGCCGTTCTCCGGCGAGATGAGGCCGGCGCGGTCGAGGACACCGGAGAAGAGTCCGCGCTCTTCGGCCAGGTCGATGGCGGCGGGGCTTGTGCCGAGGATCGGCACCCCTGCCGCCTCGAGGCCCTTCGCGAGCCCGAGTGCGGTCTGGCCGCCGAGCTGGACGACCACGCCGAGCAGCTCGCCGGCGCCACGCTCGACCTCGACGATCTCGAGGACGTCCTCGAGCGTCAGCGGCTCGAAGTAGAGACGGTCGCTTGTGTCGTAGTCCGTCGAGACGGTCTCGGGGTTGCAGTTGATCATGATGGTCTCGAAGCCGGCGTCCGAGAGCGCGAACGAGGCGTGGACACACGAGTAGTCGAACTCGATGCCCTGGCCGATGCGGTTCGGGCCGGAGCCGAGGATGATCACCTTGCGACGGTCGCTGGGCGTGACCTCAGACTCTTGGTCGTAGCTCGAGTAGTGGTAGGGCGTGAACGCCGGGAACTCGCCCGCGCACGTGTCGACGGTCTTGAACACGGGACGCACGCCGAAGTTGTGGCGGATGGCGCGGACTTCGTCCTCGCTGCGCCCGCGGAGCTCGGCGATCTGCGCGTCGGAGAAGCCGTGGCGCTTAGCGTGTCGCAGCAGGCGCGCGTCGACGACCTCTGCCGAGCTGATCTGGCCGGCGACCTCGTTGATGAGCACGATCTGGTCGATGAACCACGGGTCGATCGCTGTGGACTCGAAGATTTGCTCGGGCGTCGCGCCCTTCCAGAGCGCGCGCTGCACGTTGACGATGCGTCCGTCGGTCGGCACCTTGATCGTCTCGAGGAGCTCGTCGACGGTGACATCGTCGGCCACCCACGTGAAGGACGAGCCGCGCTTCTCGAGCGAGCGCAGGGCCTTCTGGAGCGCCGTGGAGAAGTTGCGGCCGATGGCCATGGCCTCGCCCACCGACTTCATGGTCGTCGTGAGCGTCGTGTCGGCGGCCGGGAACTTCTCGAAGTTGAAGCGCGGCACCTTGACGACGACGTAGTCAAGCGTCGGCTCGAAGCTCGCGGGCGTCACCTTCGTGATGTCGTTCGGGATCTCGTCGAGGCGGTAGCCGATGGCGAGCTTGGCGGCGATCTTCGCGATCGGGAAGCCCGTGGCCTTGGAGGCGAGCGCCGACGAGCGCGAAACTCGCGGGTTCATCTCGATGACGATGATGCGCCCGTTCGAGGGGTCGATCGCGAACTGGATGTTGCATCCGCCCGTGTCGACGCCGACGAGGCGGATGATCGCGATGCCGATGTCGCGGAGTCGCTGGTACTCGCGGTCGGTGAGCGTGAGTGCAGGCGCAACGGTGATGGAGTCGCCCGTGTGGACGCCGACGGGGTCGACGTTCTCGATCGAGCAGACGACGACCGTGTTGTCGGCCGTGTCTCGCATGAGCTCGAGCTCGTACTCCTTCCAGCCGAGGATGGACTCCTCGAGGAGCACCTCGCCGGTCGGGCTCGACTGCACCCCGTCCGCGACGAAGCGCACGAGGTCCTCTTCGTTGTAGGCAAAGCCGGACCCGAGGCCACCCATCGTGAACGAGGGGCGCACGACGAGCGGGTACCCGAGGTCCTCGGCGAAGCCGATGGCCTGCTCGACGCTTGTCGCGATGTGTGAGCGCGCGACCTCCGCGCCCGCCTCGATGACGAGGTCCTTGAAGATCTGGCGGTCCTCGCCTCGGCGGATTGCATCCACCTTGGCGCCGATGAGCTCGACGCCGTGACGCTCGAGGATGCCTTCCTCGTGCAGGGCGATGGCGGCGTTGAGCGCAGTCTGGCCACCGAGCGTGGGCAGGATCGCGTCGGGGCGCTCCTTGATGATGATCGACTCGATGATCTCGGGGGTGATCGGCTCGACGTAGGTCGCGTCGGCGAAGTCCGGGTCGGTCATGATCGTGGCGGGGTTGGAATTCACGAGGATGACGCGGACGCCCTCCTCGCGGAGCACGCGGCAGGCCTGCGTGCCTGAGTAGTCGAACTCGGCCGCCTGGCCGATGACGATGGGGCCCGAGCCGATGACGAGGACGCTCGAGATGTCTGTGCGTTTTGGCATGCTTACGCGTTCTCCTGGCCGTTGGTTGGGGTGGATGGGGAGTCGAGGTGCGCGAGCACCATGTCCCTGAACTGGTCGAAGAGCGGGGCCGAGTCGTGGGGGCCCGCGGCCGCCTCCGGGTGGAACTGGACGCTGAACGCTGGAATGTCGAGGCACCGCAGGCCTTCGACGACCTGGTCATTGAGTCCGATGTGGCTCACCTGCGCGCGCCCGAAACCTGCGGGCGTGTCGACGGGGCCGTCGAGCGGCGCCTGGACGGCGAAGCCGTGGTTCTGGGCAGTGATCTCGATGCGTCCGGAGAACGTGTCGACAACCGGCTGGTTGATGCCGCGGTGACCGAAGGGCAGCTTGTAGGTGTCGAAGCCGAGCGCGCGACCCAGGAGCTGGTTGCCAAAGCAGATGCCGAAGAAGGGCGTGCCGTCGCGGAGCACATTGCGGAGCAGCTCGACGTGGGCGTCGCTCGAGGCCGGGTCTCCAGGTCCGTTCGAGTAGAAGACCGCGGTCGGGGCGAGCTCGCGCAGCTGCTCGATGGTCGTGGCGTGCGGGAGCACGTGCACGTCGAAGCCGCGCTCGGCGAGCGCCTTGATCGTGGCGGTCTTGATGCCAAGGTCGATGATGGCGACCGATCCGATCCGCTCGGATGCGGTCGAGGGATGCACGACTGCTTCCGGGGTCGAGACGCGGTCGCTGAGGTTGCGTCCGGCCATGCTCGGCTGTGCGCGCACCTTCTCGAGGAGCGACTCCTCCGAGGCGGAGGCGGCCTCGCCGGAGAAGATGCCGCCGCGCATGGAGCCCTCGCTGCGGATGCGGCGCGTGAGCGCGCGCGTGTCGACGCCCGCGATGCCGACGATGCTGGTTGAGCTCAGCGCGTTCTCGAGGGTGTCCTCGGAGCGCCAGTTGGAGACGACGCGAGAGGGGTCACGCACGACGTAGCCGTCGACCCAGATCTGCCGCGACTCCATGTCTTCTTCGTTCACCCCGGTGTTGCCGATGTGCGGGGCCGTCTGCACGACGATCTGACCGGCGTAGCTCGGGTCGGTCAGGGTCTCCTGGTAGCCGGTCATGCCGGTGGAGAAGACGACCTCGCCAAGCGTCTCGCCGACGGCGCCGTAGGCGTCGCCCTCGTATCGCGTCCCGTCCTCCAGGACGAGCACGGCGGGAATTGGTGGCGTCATGAGGACTCCTCGGTCGTGGGGGCTGGTGTCTGCTGCAGCGTGTGCAGCGCGGTCTTGAGCTGCTCGCGCGCGGTGGCGTCGACAACTCTGAGGGAGGTCTCGACGCTGACGCGATCGCTCGCAGCGTCGTCTGCAGGCAGGAGCCAACGGATGATCGTCAGGCCGCCGTTCTCGACGACTCGGTCGATCGTGACGGTGCCGTCGATGGTGGCCTCGATGTCTGAGGCCGGGATGAAGAAGGGTCGCTCGCCGGCGATCTGCACGACGGGGCCCTCCCGGAGCACGGTCACTTCGGCGCGGCCGCGGAACCCGAGGGGGGCCACGACGATGCGGTCGAGGGCGTCTCCCGTGCGGCTCGTGGAGACGTAGTGCACATCGTGCCAGCGGCCAAGCGGCTCGGAGGTCGACTGCGGCGCCTCGAGGGGGCTCGAGATGCCGGCCTGCGCCCGTGTCCGTCGACGCCAGCCGAGCCACATGAGCACGACGATGACGAGGAACGCCAGGATCGTGAGGGCAGCGGGGAGTACGCGGTCGTCCATCAGGCGAGCTCCTTCTCGCGGGCCTTGGCCGCGGCTGCCGCGCCCTCGGCAGAGAGGAGCACACCGTCGTCGAGCGTGCGTGTGCCGCGGTAGACGGTGTGCACGACGCGGCCTGGCAACGGCATGCCGAGGAACGGAGAGTTGATGCTCTTGCCACCGAGCGCGTCGGTGGTGAAGTCGGCCGTCGGCGCGGGGTCGTAGAACACGAGGTTCGCGAGCTCGCCTGCTGCGACCGGGCGTCCGGAGACCGGGTCGCTGCCGATGCGTGCCGGGGTCTCCGACATGATGCGCGCGACGTCGGCCCACGTGATGGCGCCGGTGTCGACCATCGTGTGCTGGACGACGCGCAGGGCGGATTCGAGGCCGACCATGCCCATGGCGGCCTGGTCCCACTCCGTCTCCTTGGCGTCGACGGGATGCGGCGCGTGGTCGGTTGCGACGATGTCGATCGTGCCGTCGGCGAGCGCCTCGCGCACGGCGAGCACGTCGTCCTGCGTGCGCAGGGGCGGGTTGACCTTGAACCTGGCGTCGTACCCGCGCACGAGCTCCTCGGTGAGGAGCAGGTGATGGGGCGTGACCTCGGCGGTGACATCGATGCCACGCGACTTCGCCCAGCGGACTACGTCGACGCCCTCGCGGGTCGAGACGTGGCACACGTGCAGGCGGGACGAGACGTGGTCAGCCAATAGCGCATCCCGCGCGATGATGGAGGACTCCGCGACGGCTGGCCATCCGCCGAGGCCGAGCTCGGCGGAGAGCGCACCCTCGTTCATCTGCGCGCCGACGGTCAGGCGCGGGTCCTGGGCGTGCTGCGCCACGACTCCGCCGAAGGCCTTCACGTACTCGAGCGCCCGGCGCATGATGAGCGGGTCGAACACGCACTTGCCGTCGTCCGAGAAGACCCGGACTCCGGCGTTCGACTGCGCCATGGCGCCGATCTCCGAGAGCTGCTCGCCCTCGAGGCCAACCGTGACGGCGCCGATGGGGCGCACGTCGGCGTAGCCGGCCCCGCGTCCGAGCGCGGCAACCGCCTCGACGACGCCTGCTGTGTCCTGCACCGGCGAGGTGTTCGCCATGGCGAAGACCGTCGTGTAGCCGCCGAAGGCAGCGGCCCGTGTGCCGGTCAGTACTGTCTCGCTCGACTCGAAGCCCGGCTCGCGCAGGTGCGTGTGGAGGTCGACGAGGCCGGGCAGCAGGACGAGACCCTCGACGTCGATGACGCTCTGCACACCGTCGAGGGAGACGCTCCCTGCGGGTGCGACTTCCGTGATCGTGGTTCCGGTGACGAGCACGTCGACTGGGTCGGCACCAAGCAGCTTGGCGCCTCGGTACAGCGTGGTCATGGTGCCTCTCTCGTTTCCTTGGCCCTCGTTCACGATGCGCTCCCGGAGCGTTCGCCCGAGCAGAGCACGTACAGCGCGGCCATGCGGACGGCGACGCCGTTCGCAACCTGCTCAAGCACTGTCGACTGTGGTGAGTCGGCGGCGATGGAGGAGATCTCGAGCCCCCGGTTCATGGGACCGGGGTGCATGACCATCGTAGACTCGGGCAGGCTACGGAAGCGGGCCTCGCCGAGGCCCCAGTTCTTCGCGTACTCGCGCGTGTTGGGGAAGAACGCGTCGTGCATCCGCTCTGCCTGGATGCGCAGGAGCATGACCGCCGTCGGGTCGCTGGCGAGCGCGGCGTCGAGATCGCTGGTGATGGTCGCGGGCCACGCTTCCGTGCGCACCGGCACGAGTGTGGGAGGGCCGACGAGCGTGACTTCGGCGCCGAGCGTGGTCAGGAGCCAGACATTGGACCTCGCGACTCTGGAGTGGAGGATGTCGCCGACGATGACGATGTGGCAGCCGTCGAGGCCCTTGCCTCGAGCCGCGCTGCGGCCGTGAACGCGGCGCCGCAGCGTGAACGCGTCCAGGAGCGCCTGCGTGGGGTGCTCGTGCATGCCGTCGCCGGCGTTGAGGATCGGGGCGTCGATCCAGTCGCGCTCGGCGAGGAGCTGGGGTGCCCCGCTCGACGGGTGCCTGATGACGACGGCATCGGCCCCGATGGCCTTGAGCGTCTGCGCCGTGTCCTTGAGCGACTCCCCCTTGGACACACTCGAACCCTTCGCCCCGAAGTTGATGACGTCGGCCGAGAGCCGCTTCTCGGCAGCCTCGAACGAGATCCGCGTGCGGGTCGAGTCCTCGTAGAAGAGGTTCACGACCGTGATGCCGCGGAGCGCGGGCAGCTTCTTGACCTCGCGGTCGCCGACGTCCGACATATCCTCGGCGATGTCGAGCAGCATGATCGCGTCCTCGCGGGACATGCCCTTGGTCGAGAGCAGGTGCTTCATGCGCGTCCCCCGTCGGTGATCACGACTCGGTCGCCGCCGTCGAGCTCGGTGAGCTCGACCCCGATGCGCTCGCTGCGGGCAGACGGCAGGTTCTTGCCCACGTAGTCGGCCCGGATCGGGAGCTCGCGGTGGCCGCGGTCAACGAGCACGGCGAGCTGCACGGCGCGTGGCCGCCCCGTGTCGCTCAGCGCGTCAAGGGCTGCGCGAACGGTGCGCCCGGAGAAGAGCACATCGTCGACGAGCACGACGGTCTTCCCATCGATGCCGCCGACCGGGATGTGGGTCGGCTGCGAGACGCGGGCTGGGCCGCGCCGCAGGTCGTCGCGGTACATCGTGACGTCGAGCGAACCCGCAATGTTCGCGGCTTCGACATGGGTTCCGTTGGAGGCCTCGAAGCCGGCGATGAGGCCGGCGAGGCGCTTCGCGAGGGGAACCCCGCGGCTCGGGATGCCGAGCAGGAGGAGGTCGTTCGACCCGCGATTCTGCTCGAGGATCTGGTGCGCGATGCGCACGAGGGCTCGTTGAACGTCGTCGTGATTCAGCACGGTTCGCTGTGACACGTCGACCTCCTTCCCCGCCTCACTGGACGGTGTTAAAGGATGTCTGGGGTGATGACCACCTCGCGACCGAGGGCGCTGAGGTGGCAGGAGCCTGACTGTGGCCCGAGTCGCCCCGCCGAGGCGGTGGAGACCCAGGCCACAAGCCTAGCATCGTGCTACTGCTCGCTGATGCGACCGAGCACTCCATGGATGAACTTGCCCGAAGCATCTGTCGAGTATTCCCCCGCGGCGCTCACGGCCTCGGTGATGGCGACGGCGGCTGGGATTTCGTCGTTGTACTTGAGCTCCCAGATCGCGACCCTGAGGATCGAGCGGTCGAGGGCGGGCATGCGCTCCAGCGTCCAGTCGCGCGCAGTCTCGACGATGTAGCCGTCGATCTCGTCGGCGTGCTCGATGACGCCGAGCACAATCTCCCTGGCGTAGCGCCAGCTCGCGGCGCGGTCCGGCTCATCCGCCGCTCGCTCCGCCTCCTGGCCGAGGAGCTCCGGGATGGGAGTTCCTCGCACGTCGGAGGCGAACAGGATGTCCATGGCGCGCTTGCGCGCCTTCGTGCGTGCGCTCACTAGTCGTTGACGCGGCCCAGGTAGTCGCCGGTGCGGGTGTCGATCTTGACCTTCGTGCCCGCCTCGACGAACAGCGGCACCTGGATCTCGGCACCCGTCTCTACGGTCGCCGGCTTGGTTCCTGCGTTGGAGCGGTCGCCCTGCAGGCCCGGCTCCGTGTAGGTGATCTCGAGCACGACCGACGGCGGCAGCTCGATGTAGAGCGGCTCGCCCTCGTTGAGCGCGATCTGCACGCTCTGCTGCTCGAGCATGTACTTGGCGGCGTCGCCGACGATGCGCTCGTCGAGCGTGATCTGGTCGTAGTCGGTCTGGTCCATGAAGACGTAGCCCTCGCCGTCACGGTAGAGGTACTGGAAGTCGCGCCGGTCGACCGTTGCGGTCTCGATCTTGGCTCCGGCGTTGAACGTGCGGTCGACGGTCTTGCCGCTGACGACCTGCTTGAGCTTGGTGCGCACGAACGCACCGCCCTTGCCTGGCTTGACGTGCTGGAAGTCGATGACCTGCCAGAGCTGCTTCTCGATGAGGAGCACAACGCCGTTCTTGATGTCTGCGGTAGTTGCCATGGAAGTTTCTCCGTGTCCATCCCGCGGTACGGCGGGATTCTTCAATTGTCGGCACCGAGTGAGGTGCGCGCGAGCTGTCGGCGCGAGGCGTTTGCCCCAGCGGCCCCGGAGCAGTCTAGTGCAGGGCGTCGGGCGAGTGCCGACTCGCCTCGCTGAGCACGCGGATGCCCTCGAGGGCTGCCAGGTACGACCGGGCCCCGAGCCCTGCGACGACGCCGGTGGCGACCGCCGAGATGACGCTCGTGTGCCGGAACGTCTCCCGCGCGTGGGGGTTCGACAGGTGCACCTCGATGACCGGGGTCCCGGTCTCGGTGACGATGGACACCGCGTCGCGCAGGGCGATCGAGTAGTGGGTCAGCGCTGCCGGGTTCAGGATGACGGGGGTGCGTGCATCCGCCGCCTCGTGGAGCCACTCGACGAGCTGCCCCTCGAAGTTGGACTGCCGCGCGTCGATCTCGATGCCGGCGCCTGCACTGCGCTGCAGCAGCTCCACGATGTCGTCCAGCGTCTGCGTGCCGTAGGTCTCGGGCTCGCGAGTGCCGAGTCGGTTGAGGTTCGGGCCGCCGAGGACGAGGATGCGCATGCGCGCCAGTCTACCGAGGAGGTCAGACGTACGCGTTGGACGGGACGACCGATGCATCGGCCGCGATGAGCCCGTTGCGCACGAACGCGTTCCAGACCCCGTCGTCGTCCACGCCGGTCGTGACCTGGTCGGCGTGCGCCTTGATGGCGTCGGGCGCGTTGCCCATCGCGATGCCGATTCCGGTCAGCTCAAGCATCTCGATGTCGTTGACGCTGTCACCGATGCCGACAGTGTCGGCCTGGTCGATGCCGAGGATTTGGCACACCTCGAGGATCGCACTCCCCTTGTTCACGCCGCGCTGCAGAAGTTCGCCGCTGTGGGGCCCGAGCACCGGCACCGTGGCGTGGATGACGTCGAACCGACCTGCGAACGCGGCTCGGATGTCGTCGATGGGCGTCTCGGCGCTCAGGAAGCACATCTTGCCGATGTCGTCGCGCAGCACGTCGCCACTCTCGTCGAAGAACTTCTCGAACTGCAGCTCCCCGTCCGCCTCGACCCGGTTGGAGTCCGCAGGCAAGGCTGCGAGCAGCCTGCGCAGGTGGGCGCGGAAACCCCGGCTCGCGACGACCACCGAGTCGCTCTGCACGTAGAAGTCGATGCCGGCGCGCGTGAAGTAGTCGATCGCGAACGCAGCGTCCTCACGAGGCATGGTTCGCGAGACGCGCGTCTCCCCGGCGAGCCACACGAAGCTGCCGCCCGCGCTCACGATCCCGTCGAACCCGATGTCGAGGATCTGCGAGTAGATCTCGGCGCGCGAGCGTCCCGTGCAGATGAAGAGCAGGTGACCCGCCGCCCTGGCCCGCACGACGGCCTCGACGGTGGACGGCTGGATGTGCTCCTCATCGTCGATGAGTGTTCCGTCGATGTCGAGGAAGACAATGCGCCTGGTCAACTTGGGTCCTTCTGCCGAGTGGATGCGGTGGGCCGCCTCGGCGCGTCGGGCCGAGTGCCCGGCGCCGCCTGCTGGCCCGGCGTCCAGGCTAAACGATGGCCCGTCCGCCCCTCTTCAGGTGGCTGAGGTCAGCCGGCTGGCGGCGAGGCGGGCGGGCGCCTAGCCTCTCAGCATGGCAGCAGACCACAGGATCCTGGCCGACGCGTCCGCGCCACCGGTGTCGGTCGCCCGCGCAACCGAGGCGCTGCGGGCGAGTTGGCCACCGCTCGACGAACGGAGTGTCGGCGGGTGGCGACTGGGCTTTTCGCAAGGCTTCACGAGGCGCGCGAACAGCGTGTGGATGCTCGGCGAAGTTCCGGATGCCCGGGCCGCGATCGGCGAGGTGGAGGAAGCGTACCGGGCGCGCGGGCTCCCGAGTCGCTTCTTCGCGACCGGGTCAAGCTCTCCGAGCGAGGTCGCCGCGCTGCGTGCGTTCGGCTACGTGCCCGCGCTCACGGGCAGGATCCTCGCCGCACCAGCACCAGCACCAGCACCCGGACCAGCAGCTGAGACTGACGAGACACCGCTTGGCGGCGCACCGGGCGGTCCGCTCCTGGCGAGCGGCGTCGCGTTGACGATCGGAGCGGAGTTGTCGCCCGAGTGGCTCGACGCGTGGCTCCGGTGGAACGGCCGCCGCCTGCCGATTGACCAGAGGCTCGCCCCACGCATCCTCGGTGCAGGCTGCTCGGACTTCTTGCAGGTGCGGGTCGAGGGGAACCTCACCGCGCTGGCGCGCCTGACGCTCGACCGCGATATTGCCGTGATCGACTGCCTCGTCACCGAACGCGGCAGCCGCGGGCGCGGCTACGGTCGTCTGCTTGTCGACCTCGCGAGGCGAGCGGCCGCGAAGCGCGGTGCGGCGTCGTGCCTCGCCATGGTCGTCGAGCGCAACGCGGCCTCGCTGCGCCTCTTCGAGAGGGCGGGATTCCGCGAGCTCGGGGCGTTCAGCTACCTCGAGGCCCCCGACCGCATCAGCTGCTGCTGACCGCGCCGACCTCGGGCGATGCGTCAGCGCGCGGCGGTAGGGTCCCGACACCGGAACAAGTTGAGAGGGGCAGCACATGCGCGAACTGGTCTACTACGTCGCTTCGAGCATCGACGGGTTCATCGCAGACCCGAGCGGAGGCTACGACGCCTTCCCGGTGGAGGGCGACCACATGGCGACACTCCTCGAGGAGTACACCGACGCATTTCCGGCGCACGTGCTCGACCTGCTCGGACTCAAGGCACCGGGAACGACCTTCGACACCGTGATCATGGGCTGGAACACCCTGCGTCCGGCCGTGGAGATCGGCATCGACAGCCCGTACCCGCATTTGCGCCAATTCGTCGCGAGTCGCAGTGAGCGCTACGTCGCCGACGACGTCACGCTGGTGGACGACCCCGTGCGGTGCGTCCGTGAACTCAAGGCGGAGGAGGGCCTGCCGATCTGGCTCTGCGGAGGCGGCGACCTGGCGGGCGCGCTCCTCGGCGAGATCGACCGCCTCATCCTCAAGCGGAACCCCGTCGCCTTCGGCGCCGGGATCCCGCTGTTCGGCGATGCCGCCTACTCCCCCGTGTCGTTCCTCCCGACCAACACCCGCCGGTTCGAGTCCGGCGTCATGATCGAGGAACTCGTCCGGGAGCGCCCACGAGGTGCGGGCGTGGCCTAGCTGGCGATCTCCTGATACGCCGCGAAGAGGAGGCTCTCG
This sequence comes from Pseudoclavibacter helvolus, assembly GCF_049707175.1. GTDB lineage: Bacteria > Actinomycetota > Actinomycetes > Actinomycetales > Microbacteriaceae > Pseudoclavibacter > Pseudoclavibacter helvolus_A. The sequence goes on from NZ_JBNAFM010000003.1 coordinate 104,155, forward strand.
TCGGGCGCCCGCATGATCGTGGGACGACCAAGCCCGTCGAGGACCACGAACCGCAGCATGGCGCCCCTCGCCTTCTTGTCGCGTCGCATCGTGGCGAGCAGCGTGTTCCAGCGGCCGGCCGGGTAGCTCGTGGGGAGGCCGAGGAGCTCGAGGATCGCCTTGTGGCGGTCGGCGGTCTCGTCGTCCAGGCGACCCGAGAGGCGTGCGAGCTCGGCGACGAAGGCCATGCCGATGGAGATCGCCGCGCCGTGTCTCCACTGGTAACGCTCGGCGTTCTCGATGGCGTGCCCGAGCGTGTGCCCGTAATTGAGGATCTCGCGCAGCCCCTGCTCGGTGAAGTCTTCGCCGACGACCCTGGCCTTGACTCGGATGGCGAGCTCGAGCACGCGGAGGAACTCTGGCGTCGTCGGGTCGGTCGCGCGGTCCGGGTCGCGTTCGATGATGTCCAAGATCTCCGGCTCGGCGATGAAGCCGGCCTTCACAACCTCGGCGAAGCCCGCGAGCAACTCGTTGCGCGGCAGGCCGGCGAGGATCTCCGGATCGATGACGACCCCGGTCGGCGGGTGGAAGGATCCGACGAGGTTCTTGCCCTCGTTGGTGTTGAGGCCCGTCTTTCCACCGATAGCTGCGTCGACCATGGCGAGCACGGTCGTCGGCATGTGCACGACCTTGACGCCGCGCAGCCACGTCGCGGCGATGAAGCCGCCGATGTCGCTCGTCGCGCCTCCGCCGATCGTGATGACGGCGTCTGACCGCGTGAAGTCTGCCTGGCCCAGGATCTGCCAGCAGAATGCGGCGACCTCGATGCGCTTCGCACCCTCGGCGTCCGGGATCTCGGCGATGAGCACCTGGTTGTACTCGCCGACCAGCTGCTCGCGAACCCGCTCGGCGACGTCCGCGAGGTGCGGCGCGTGCACGATGAGGACCTTGGCGACCCCCTCGCCGAGCAGAGCTGGGATCACTCCGGCCGCGTCTCGGAACTGTCCTGATCCGATGATGATGTCGCCGTGGGCGCCGGGAACCTCGATGATCTCAGGCAACGTCGCTTGGTCCTTCCTTGGTGTGCTGCTCCAGCCACTCCGCGATGTCTTCGACGACGCGGACCATGGGCCGGAATGAAGTGTCAAACGTGACGTCCGCGAGGCGCTCGTAGGTCTCGCGGCGCGCTTCGTAGATCGTCGTCCAGCTCTCGATGCCCGTGATGAGCGGGCGCTTCGCGTTGCCGGTGATGCGCTCGGTGATGGCGGCGGGGGTGGCGGTCAGCAGGACGACGGTGTGCGCGTCGAGGCGTGCCTGCGTCTCCGCATCCATGACAGCGCCGCCCCCGAGCGAGAGCACCTCGGTGGTCTCGAGGTGCTCGGCGATGACGTCGCGCTCGAGGCGCCGGAACTCGGCCTCGCCGTGCTCCGCGAAGATGTCGGGGATGGCGCCGTGGCGGGCGACGATCACCTTGTCGGTGTCCGCGTAGCTCGCGTCGAGCACCTTGGCGAGGCGGCGCCCTGCCCTCGACTTGCCCGCCGCCGGCGGGCCGATGAGGACGACGCTCATACGCGCCACTCGCTGAGCGAGTCCCCCATTGGCGTCTCGTCGACCGGCCCTGCCTGCAGCTCGGATTCGGCGACGGACTCGCGGGAGGTGCGCAGCAGCGGCGGGATGCTCGCGAGGTAGCTCTCGATGTTCCGTTTCGTCTCGGCGACCGAGTCACCCCCGAACTTCTCGAGGATCGAGTCGGCGATCGTGAGCGCGACCATCGCCTCGATGACGACGCCGGAGGCGGGAACCGCGCACACGTCCGAGCGCTGGTGGTGTGCCGCAGCGTCCTGCCCAGTCGCGACGTCGACGGTGTGCAGCGCCTTCGGGACTGTCGCGATCGGCTTCATTCCAGCCCGGACGCGCAGGACCGTGCCGGTCGCCATGCCGCCCTCGATGCCGCCCGCGCGGTCGCTCGAGCGCACGATGGAGCCGTCACACATGTAGAGGGGATCGTGCGCGGCCGTACCGGGACGCCTGGTGGTCTCGAACCCGTCACCGACCTCGACGCCCTTGATTGCCTGGACGCTCATGAGCGCCTTGGCGAGGCGCGCGTCGAGGCGACGGTCCCAGTGCACGTACGAGCCGATGCCGGGCGGGAGACCCCAGACGAGCACCTCGGTCACGCCGCCGAGCGTGTCCCCGCTCTTGCGCACCTCGTCGATGAGCGCCACGGCTGCGGCCGACGTCTCCGCGTCGAAGACGCGGACCGGGTCGGCATCGATGGCGGCCAGGTCGCCGTAGCCCGGCAGGGGCGCATCCTCGGGGACGCGGACGGTGCCGATGGCAAGCGTATGGCTCAGGGTTGTGATGCCGAGCTCGGCGAGGAAGCGCTTCGCGATTGCACCGAGCGCCACGCGCGCGGCCGTCTCGCGGGCACTCGCTCTCTCCAAAACGGGGCGTGCCTCATCGAAGCCGTACTTCTGCATGCCGATGAGATCCGCGTGCCCTGGGCGCGGGCGGGTCAGCTTCGCGCCGCGGCCCGTCTCGAAGACGGAAGCGTCGACGGGCTCCGGGCTCATGACCTCGACCCACTTCGGCCACTCGGTGTTGCCGATGCGGATGCCGATGGGCGAGCCCATCGAGTAGCCGTGCCGGACACCCGCGGACAGCGTGAGCTCGTCCTGCTCGAACTTCATGCGAGCGCCGCGGCCGTGGCCGAGCTTTCGCCGTGCGAGGTCGGTGCGGAGATCGTCGAGGGAGAGCGGCACGCCAGCCGGGAGTCCCTCGAGGATCGCAAGGAGTTCTGGGCCGTGGGATTCCCCGGCCGTGAGCCATCGAAGCATTGGACTATTCTGACACGCGCAGCGCGGCGGTCCGCATCGCTGCACGCACCTCAGCCTCGTGCGGGAGGGGTTCCGACTCGCCGCGACCGGTGAAGAGTCTCACTTGCACCAGAGCCTGGGCGAGGAGGAGCTCGAGCCCTGACACGACGGAGCCGCCCGCGGCAGCCCAGCGAGTAGCGAGTTTCGTGGGCCAGGGGTCGTAGAGCACGTCGAAGAGCAGGGAGTCGCGCGCCCACGAATGGTCGACCGAGAGGTCGTCTCGGTCTCCGGGCACGGTGTTCACAGCCAGCTCGGCGGCCTTCTCGAGCGGGGGCAGCGCGTCGAACTGCGCGAACGTCAGCACTTCGACCCGGATGCCCAGGGCTTCGGCGAGCTCCGCCAGCCCCCGAGCGCGCTCTGGGGCGCGCACGACGATCGACAGCTCCCGGGTCTCCAGCGACGGCAGGGCCGCGACGACGGCGGCCGCGGTCCCGCCCGCTCCGAGCAGGCGCACCCGCGCCGCGCGGTCGACGCCCGCCTCGCCGAGTGCCGCGATGAAGCCGGTCACGTCCGTGTTCCAGCCGTGGGCGAGTGCGGAGCCCTCGGCGCCGTCGAACACGAGGGTGTTGACGGCACCGATCCGCGCGGCGGCCGGATCAAGCGAGGAGGCGAAGTCCCTCGCCTCCTGCTTGAGCGGCATGGTCACCGAGAAGCCACGCCACCCTCCCCCGCGGCCAGCCATGAAGGACGCGAGCTCACCCGCCGGGATGTCGAACCGCTCGTAGCGCCAGTCGAGGCCGAGCACCTCGTAGGCAGCGGCGTGGATCGCGGGCGACTTCGAGTGGCCGATCGGCGAGCCGAGGACCGCGAGCCTCGTCCCCGATCCGGTGTCGGGCCTCGGCCCGGCCTCAGCCATACTCGGGGTGCTCATCCATCCAGGCGAGCCACTTCGCCACGGCGACCTCATGCTCCTCGAAGGTCTCAGAGAAGATGGTCTCCCCCGTGTCGAGGTTCCACGTAACGAAGTACAACCACGGCCCGTCCGCCGGGTTGACCGCTGCGTCGATCGCGATATCCCCCGGGTTCGAGATCGGACCGGCGACCATGCCCGGGTGCACATAGGTGTTGTAGATGTTGGCCGCATCCGCACGTTCGGCGTCGCTCGTCGAGACGCGGTGGGTGTTGCCGGTGCCGTACGCGACGGTCGCGTCCGACTGCAGGAGCATGCCGGTGTCGAGGCGGTTGAGGAAGACGCGCGAGACCTTGTAGTAGTCCTCGCGGAGGCCAGCCTCCTTTTGGATGAGGGACGCGAGGCGCACCGTGTCCCATCGAGCCTCCGGAGCGACACCGTGCTCGTCGAGCGACTGGAACATCCGGTCGACCAGCGTCTTGAGTACGGTGTTGGCGTCGACGCCCGGGTCGAAGCTGTAGGTCGCGGGGAACAGGAAGCCTTCGAGGCTCGTCGCCTCAGCGGGCAGCCCGAAGTTGGCGGGAACCGCGGCCGCCTCGAGGTCGGCGACCGGGATACCCACGCCGCCTTCGATGAGGGCGTACACGTCCTGGAGCGCCGTCCCCTCCGGGATCACGACGGTCGACTCCTGGCGGTTCGCCGGGTCGAGCAGCGAGGCGAGGGCCGCCTCGGCGCTCATCTCCTGCTGCATCCCGTAGCTGCCAGGGATGAACACCGGGTCCTCTGGCTGAGAGAGCACCTCGTCGACGAAGGCGCCGGAGGTCTTCACGATGCCCACCTCTGCGAGGCGCTCACCGATCGAGGTGCCCGTGTCGCCGGACTCGATCGTGAAGGCCGTCTCGGTGCCGTTCCCGCTGCCCTCGAAGTCCGCCGAACCGGCACCCCCGCCGAACAGGCTGCGCAGCTGCGAGCCGAAGCCGAACCAGACGACGGCGGCGCTCACCGCCACGACGACGATGAGCACGAGGATGACGAGGAGGCTCCGCTTTCCCCGCCTGGCCGCAGCGGATTCGCGCCTGCGGGTGCCGCCAGACCTGCGCGGGCTGCCGCCGTTGGCATCCGCCTGCGTCGCGATCTCGCCGGAGAACAGGTCGCCGAACGGGTCGTCCGGGGCTGAGCTCTTGCGTCCGTCGCGACTACTTGGGGGCTGGTTGTCCGTCAGAGTCCTGGTCCTTTCGGGAGAGGAGCTCACCCGGTGCACGTCCGGATTGGCGCTCCGCGTCGAGCGTGGTCTGCAAGATGACGACTGCCGCCATCTGGTCGATGATGTGCCTCGATCTGGAGGCCTTCCGGCCGACGTCTCGCAGCTGCCGGCTTGCACTCACCGTCGTCAGACGCTCGTCCACCAACCTGAGTGGCACCGGAGAGTGAGCGGCGATCTGCGCCGCGACAGCACGGGCATCTGCGGTGGATGCGGTCTCGGCGCCGGAGAGCGACAGCGGGAGGCCGACGACGATCTCGATCGCGTCGTACTCGGCGACGAGCTCCGCGATGCGTCTCGCGTGGGCGTCGCCGTTCGCGCCGTCGCGCGGCACCGTCTCGAGGGGGGTTGCGAGCATCCCGTGCGGATCGCTCCTGCTGACGCCGACGCGGGCTTTGCCCACGTCGACGCCGAGGCGAGTCCCGACGCGGGCGTCAGCCATTCGCCAGCTCGGAGCGGATGGCGGCGAGGGCATCGTCGAGGCGCTCGACGTCCGTGCCGCCGCCCTGAGCCATGTCCGGCTTGCCGCCGCCGCCTCCACCGAGGATGGGCGCCGCGATGCGGACGAGCGCACCGGCAGCGGCACCTGAGTCTCGGCCTGCCGCGTTCGTGGCGACGAGCACGATCGGCTTGCCGTTCGACGCCGCGCCGAGGGCGACCACCGCGGGGCGTTCCCCCAGCTGCTCGCGGACGGCGACGGCGAGTGAGCGGAGCTCGTCTGTGCTGCGCACCTCACCCAGGTGCTTGGCTACGAGCACGACCTTGCCAGCGGTGCTGGCCTCGGCCGCGATCGCCGGAACGCGCTGCATGGCCTCTGCGGCCTCGAGTTCCGCGATGCGCTTCTGCGCGGCCTTGAGGCTCGCCGCGAGGTCTTGGACGCGGTCGGCGAGCTGCTCGCGCGGGGCCTTCAGGTTGCTGGTCAGCTGCGACACGATGGCGCGCTCAACGGCGAAGTCCGCGAACGCGTCGCGACCGACGAGCGACTCGATGCGGCGGTTGCTCGACCCGACCGAGGACTCGCCCACGAGATTCACGATGCCGACCTCGGAGGAGCTACCGACGTGCGTGCCACCGCAGAGCTCACGCGACCACGGGCCACCGATGTCGACCATCCGCACACGGCTGCCGTACTTCTCGCCGAACAGGGCGCGGGCGCCGAGCGATTTCGCTTCGTCGAGGTCCATCTCCCGAGTCGTCACGACGTGGTTGGCGCGGATGGCATCGTTGACGATGCCCTCCAACTCGGTCTTGGTGTCGTTGGAGAGCGCCTGGGTCCAGGAGAAGTCGAGGCGCAGGTAGCCGGCCTTGTTGTAGGAGCCGGACTGGTGGGCGTCAGGACCGAGCACGTCTCGCAGGGCTGCATGCAGGAGGTGGGTCGCCGTGTGCGCCTGGTTCGCGCTTCGGCGGTACGCCTGGTCGACGATCGTCTCGACACGGTCGCCGACGGCGACCTCTCCGGAGACAATCGAAACGGTGTGGCTGACGAGGCCTGCGATGGGGCGCTGCACGTCGACGACGTCGGCGACCAGCCCGCGGGCCGCGGAGGTGATTTGGCCGGAGTCGGCCTCCTGCCCGCCGGCCTCGGCGTAGAGGGCTGTGCTCGCGAGGATGATCTCGACCTGCTGCCCGGCGCCGGCGGTGACCGCAGGCAAGCCGTCGACGATCAGGCCGAGGACCTCGCTCTCGTTCGCAAGATCGGTGTAGCCGACGAACGTCGTCTCTCCGAGTGCGCGGAACTCGCTGTACACGGAGACGTCCGCAAGCGCCGAGCGCTTGGACTTGGCATCCGCCTTGGCCCGGGTCCGCTGCTCGCTCATGAGTCGCTCGAAGGCATCGCGGTTCACACTGACGCCAGCCTCTTCCGCGATCTCGACGGTGAGGTCAATGGGGAACCCGAAGGTGTCATGAAGCTTGAACGCCGTCTCGCCAGAGAGGTGCTGGACTCCACTGGCCCTGGTCTCCGAGACAGCAGAGTCGAGGATCGCGGTGCCGGCGGCAAGCGTGCGAAGGAAGGTCTCCTCCTCCGCGTAGGCGAGGCGCGCGATGCGCGGGAACTCGTCGACAAGCTCCGGGTAGGCGTCCTGCATCGCGGCGCACGATGCGGGCAGCAGCTGCGGCAGGCTCGCACCGTCGAAGCCGAGGAGGCGCATGGCCCTGACCACGCGACGCAGCAAACGACGGAGGATGTAGCCGCGCCCCTCGTTGCCTGGCTCCACTCGGTCGGCCATGAGCATGAGCGACGACCGCACGTGGTCGGCGACGACGCGCATCCTGACGTCGTCCTCGTGCGAGGCGCCGTAGGCCTTGCCGGAGATCTCGGCGGCTTTGTCGAGGACCGGGCGAACTTGGTCGATCTCGTACATGTTGTCGACGCCTTGCTTGATGAAGGCGATGCGCTCGAGCCCCATGCCGGTGTCGATGTTTTGCTTCGGCAGGTCGGCGACGATATCGTAGTCGTCCTTGGTGGTGCCCTCGCCGCGTTCGTACTGCATGAAGACGAGGTTCCAGATCTCGACGTACCGGTCGTCGTCCGTGGCTGGGCCACCGTCGATGCCGTACTCGGGCCCGCGGTCGAAGAAGATCTCGGAGCACGGGCCAGCGGGGCTCCCCGGGCCGCCAGCGGACCAGAAGTTGTCTTTCATGCCGAGGCCCTGGATGCGCTCGTCGGGGAAGCCGGTGACCTCACGCCAGATGCCGCGCGCGACGTCGTCGTTCTCGTAGACCGTGATCCAGAGGTCCTCTGGCTTGAAGCCGAGACCGCCGGCGCTCTCCGGAGTGGTCAGCAGCTCCCACGCAAACTCGATGGCACCCTGCTTGAAGTAGTCGCCGAACGAGAAGTTGCCGCACATTTGGAAGAAGGTGCCGTGCCTCGGCGTCTTCCCGACTTCCTCGATGTCGTTGGTCCTGATGCACTTCTGTACGCTGACGGCCCGATCGAACGGCGCTGGCACCACCCCGGTGAAGTATGGGATGAAGGGAACCATGCCGGCGATCGTGAACATGATCGTCGGGTCGTCGCTGACGAGCGGCGCTGAAGGAACGGCGGTGTGCCCGCGCTGCTCGAAGAAGTCAAGGAAGCGGCGACGGATCTCGGCGGTTTGCATCGTGCTGTGTGGCTCTTTCTCTGGCGGCTGGCGACGAGCGCCCCGTGGTCCTGGGGTGGGTCGCGCTACTTGATGTCGGCGATGGCCGCCGCGAGGTCCTGCGTGCGTGCGCGGTAGCCCTCTCCGACGGCCTCGGTGAACTCGTCGACGCGTCCGTTCACGCTCGCGAAGAACTTCCGTCCGGCTGGCGTCGAGTTGACGACGTGAGCGAGGGCGAATCCTGCGGCGATGCCGCCGATGATGCTGAGCGCTGTGCGCATGAGGGCTCCTTGAGCGGGTCGGGAACGGTGGTGGGTGCGGTCAGCGGACGCCGCCGCGGGCCTTGGGCTTCTTCGGTTTGGAAGGCGCCTTGGCGGGCTTGGGGCCGTCGCTCTTGAAGCTCGAGATGCCTGCCCGGACTGCGGCGGAGAACCCGGCGAGCTTGATCAGCGGACCGCCGACGGTTGCCGCCGTCAGGGCGACGAGGCTCGAGACGTTGCTGGTCGTCTCGGAGACGTGCGTCGTGATGCTGTCGATCTTCGCGAGCTGCTTGTTGGCCTCAAGCACCGTGACCTGCGTCTCTGCGAGGGTGGGGGTGATGGCATCGATGGACTCGCGGATGCCGCTGCGCACCTCATCGAGTACCCCGCCGAGCTTGAGCAGGGGAACCGCGAGCAGAAGGACGAGGACGAGGAAGACTCCGGCCGCGATGAGGCCGGCGATGTCGCCACCAGACATGGTGCTCCTTAGTGAGCGCGGCACAGCGCCGCACGGATAGACGAGCGACGCAGCGCCGCAGGACAGACAAAAGGGCGGGTCATCTTGCGATGACCCGCCCCCATGTTAGTTGGCTCTGGCCGCTCGGGGTGTCCCGAACTGCCAGTTCCGGCGAACCGGAGCGCCGACTTGGCTAGCGAGCAGCGTAGTACTCGACGACGAGCTGGACTTCACACGTCACCGGAACTTCGGCGCGCTTCGGCCGACGCACGAGGCGCGACTGGAGCGTTGCGAGGTCGACGTCGAGGTACGCGGGGACCTTGGGGAGGACGTCCGCGTGACCACCGGCTGCGGCGACCTGGAAGACCTCGAGGGCCTCCGAGCGCTGCTTGACCTGGATGAGCTGACCCGGCTTCACGCGGAAGCTGGGGCGGTCGACGAGCTTGCCGTCGACGAGGATGTGGCGGTGCACAACGAGCTGACGAGCCTGTGCCGTGGTGCGGGCAAAGCCCGAACGGAGGACAAGCGCGTCGAGGCGCATCTCGAGGAGCTCGACGAGGTTCTCACCCGTCAGGCCTGCCGCGCGACGCGACTCTTCGAAGACGATGCGAAGCTGCTTCTCGCGGAGCCCGTACTGGGCGCGCAGACGCTGCTTCTCGCGCAGACGGACGGCGTAGTCGCTGTCAGTCTTGCGACGCGTGCGGCCGTGCTCTCCCGGTGCGTACGGGCGCTTCTCGAGCGCGCGCTCTGCCTTCGGGGTGAGTGCGATGCCGAGTGCGCGACTGAGGCGCACCTTGCTGCGTGAACGTGAGGTCTTGGACACAATTGCCTTTCGAGCGAAGTTTGGCGCGCGTGAGCGCGCAGAAATGAAGTTGCTCTCCGCCAAGGCCATGCCCCGGCGTCAAACTTGAGCAGTGTCGTGCGTGCGTCGGCTACAGACTGCACACCTTGCCCCCGAGCGCGCAGCCGCACGCGACCTCGAGAGGTAGACCGAGAAAGCCTAGCACAGGGGTGGCAGAGCTAGTTTCCCGGCTTGGTGATCGCGCGGAGCTTCTCGAGTCGCGCGGCGACTTCCCGCTCCTCGCCGAACCTCGTCGGTGAGTAGTACTCCCGGTGGCTGAGTTCGTCCGGCAGGTACTGCTGCTCCGAGACCCCCCTCGGGTCGTCGTGCGGGTACTTATACCCCTTGCCGTGGCCGAGGCGTTTGGCGCCCGCGTAGTGCGCGTCGCGCAGGTGCTTCGGCACGCGGCCGATGCCTCCCGCCTTCACGTCTGCGATCGCGGCGTTGATTCCTGCGTAGGCGGCATTCGACTTCGGCGCTGTCGCGAGAAACACCGTCGCCTGGGCGAGCGGGATTCGCCCCTCCGGCATCCCTATGAGCTGCACCGCGTCAGCAGCGGCGACGGCCATCTCCAGGCCTCGCGGTTCCGCCAGGCCGATGTCCTCGCTCGCGAGCACGATAAGTCGACGGGCGATGAACCGCGGGTCCTCCCCCGCGACGATCATGCGGGCGAGGTAATGGAGTGCGGCGTCCGGGTCGCTTCCCCGCACCGACTTGATGAACGCACTGATGACGTCATAGTGCTCATCCCCGTCGCGGTCGTAGCGAAGGAGTGCCTGGTCGGATGCGCTCGCCACGATCTCGGCGTCGATCGTCGACTGCTCGGACGCCTGCGCGGCAGCCGCGGCGGCTTCGAGCGTTGTGAGGGCGCGGCGAGCATCTCCTGAGGAGAACTGGACGATCGCGCGCTTGGCGTCGTCAGCGAGATCGAACGCGCCGGCGAGGCCGCGCTTGTCGTCGACCGCTCGATCGAGGAGCTCGATCAGGTCCGACTCATCCAACGGCTGGAGGGTCAGGAGGAGGCTCCGCGAGAGCAGCGGGCTGATGACCGAGAAGGATGGATTCTCGGTCGTAGCCGCCACCAGCGTCACCCACCCGTTTTCAACCCCCGGGAGCAGCGCGTCCTGCTGGGCCTTCGTGAAGCGGTGAATCTCGTCGAGGAACAGCACCGATTGAATGCCGTAGAGATCTCGCTGGCTCAGCGCCTCGTCCATGACCTGACGCACGTCCTTGACGCCTGCCGAGATGGCCGAGAGCTGCGTGAAGCGCTTACCTGAAGTGTGCGCGATCGCCTGCGCGAGCGTGGTCTTGCCGGTTCCGGGGGGTCCCCACAGGATGACGGACGTCCCAGCCCGCGCGTCCTGATCCGGCGAAGCGAGCGCGCGCAGCGGTGAGCCGGGCCGCAGCAGGTGCCGCTGCCCCACGACCTCGTCGAGAGATCTCGGGCGCATCCGCACCGCAAGGGGCGCAGTCGTGCCCGCAAGGCTTGGCGCGTCACCGGTCATGAGGCCCGATGTTAGTAAACTCCCCTCTGGTGCCTGCACGGCATGCTGAAGACGAGCGAATGAGGCACAGTGGCAACTTCGGATAAGAACACCCGAGAGCAGCGTCGGCGTACCCGCGAGTACGAGGCGCGCGTCGCCGTCCACGAGCGCGGCGTTCGTCGACGGAGCCGGGACAACCGAGTCTGGACGATCGCTCTCGTGGTGGTCGCACTCGTGGTTGGCGCACTGCAGGTCTTCTACTTCACCGGAGGACCAGGAGCATCCGCACCGGTCGCCGACGCGACCGCGACGCCTACCGCCACGCCGGCCAGCGAGGCTCCCGATCCTTCCCTCGCCGAAGACCGCACCTGGACCGGTGAGATGACCTTCAACGACGACATCACGCTGGACATCGAGCTCGACGGTGCCGCCGCCCCGCAGGCCGTCGCGAACATGGTCGCGCTGAGTGGCGAGAACTACTTCACCGACACCTCCTGTCACCGCCTCACGACGGAGGGCCTCTTTGTGCTGCAGTGCGGCGACCCGACGGGCACCGGCACTGGCGGACCCGGCTACAGCTGGGGCCCCATCGAGAACGCGCCGGAGGACGGTGTGTACCCCGCCGGGACCATCGCGATGGCCCGCCAGGGCGGCAACGCCGAGAGCATGGGCAGTCAGTTCTTCATCGTGTACGAGGAGACCACCCTGCCAGGCGACGCGGCAGGCGGCTACACGGTCATGGGCCAGGTTACGGGCGGCCTCGACCAGCTCATCTCCGGGATCGTTGACGAAGGTGTCGATCCAGCATCTGGCGCCGGTGACGGTGCACCGCTTGCTCCAGCGGTGATCACCTCGCTCTCGTTGAAGTAGCGCGTCGATCGCTCCCGCGTGCGGCATCGAGACTCCCGCCGCACCGAGAGACTGGGCATGCGCTGGTGAAGGAATCCTCCGCAGTGTCCTAGCATGGGGAGTCAGTCGCGCAAGCTGCGCAAACGCCTACCGTGAGGGAATACCCGCCATGTCTGCACTCCCCCAGAATCCGTGGGGCCGCGTCGAAGAAGACGGCACCGTGTACGTGATCGAAGAAGGTACTGAGCGCAAGGTCGGCCAGTACCCCGACGGCACGGCCGAGGAAGCTCTCGCGTACTTTGTCCGCAAGTTCTCCGACCTCGAAGGCCAGGTCTCGCTGCTCGAGCAGCGCGTCAAGAACGGCGCGCCCGCCTCCGACATCGCGAAGTCGGCCAAGCACCTCAGCGCGCAGCTCTCCGGGGCGAACGCCGTGGGTGACCTCGCCGCGCTTCGCTCGCGCCTCGAGGCGCTCGGGGGCACGGTGAGCGAGCTCACGGAGCAGCAGCGCGAGGCCCAGCAGGAAGAAATCGCTGCCGCGCTTCAAGAGCGTGAGGCGATCGTCGTCGAGGCCGAGCGCCTGGCTGCCCAGCCGCCGGCGTCCATCCAGTGGAAGCAGACGACGGCGAGTATCGACGAGCTCTTCTCGAAGTGGAAGGCCCACCAGCAGGACGGGCCCCGCCTGCCGAAGGCCGAAGCCAACGCGCTGTGGAAGCGCTTCCGCGGTGCACGCAGCACGCTCGAGCGTGAGCGTCGCGCGTTCTTCGCTGAGCTCGATGCGAGCCACAAGACGGCCCGGGATGCGAAAACCAAGATCCTCGAACGTGCCGAGGCCCTCGCTCCTCGGGGTGCTGACGGTGTCGCCGAGTACCGGCGTTTGCTCGACGAGTGGAAGGCCGCCGGGCGAGCTGGCCGCAAGTACGACGACGCGCTGTGGAACCAGTTCAAAGCGGCTGGCGATGTGCTCTTCCAGGCGAAGGGCGAGGTCGACGCGGCCGAGAACGAGGAGTACGCGGCGAACTACGAGGCGAAGGCTGCACTCCTTGAGGAAGCGTCCCCCATCCTCCAGCTGACCGACCGGCGCGCCGCGCGCGAGAAGCTTGCCGATATCCAGCGGCGCTGGGACGAGATCGGACGCGTTCCGCGCGAGAACTTCAAGGCGACAGAAGACCGCCTCCGCGCCATTGAGCAGCACGTGCGCAAGCTCGACGACGACCACTGGCAGAAGTCGAACCCAGAGCGTCAGGCGCGAAGCCAGGGGCTGCACAGCCAGCTCACTGAGGCGATCGAGAAGCTCGAGGCCGAGCGTGCCGACGCCGAGGCGCGTGGCGACCAGCGTGCCGTCAAGGAGGCCGAAGAGGCCCTTGAGGCACGACGGGTCTGGCTCGGAGCGATCGGTAGCTGAGCGGCGCACTCTCCACAGCTCGCTGAGCTGTTCGGAGTAGGCCGGCAGAGTGGGGCAGGATGCGAACGTGCATCCTGCTCCATTGCTTCGTCTGCCGGAGGTCGAGCTCCAGGCGATGGTGCGAGACGGGCACATCGTCCGGTTCGGTCACCCCGGTGCGGTCGGGTACATCTCGGTCGCCGAGCGCATCACCGCAGCAGACCGAGCGAGGACGCTGCAGCCGCTGCTCAGCGGGAGGTTCGCCGTTGGCGGGGCCTCGGCAGTCTGGGTGCACGCCGGGGGCCCAGCCCCCAGCCACGTCACGCTGGCGACACCGCGCGGTTTTCGGCCGCCGAAAGACGCCACGACCTGGGTGAGATACCGGTCGACCGCACCGTCCGACGACGCCGTCGTTGTACTCGGGGGTGTGCGCGTCGTGCGACCGTGGCGAGCGCTGCTCGACCTGCTGCATGACCCGGCGGCGACCCAAAACTCAATCGACCGAGCGGTGCACCTGCTCGGCCTTGACCCGGAGGCGTTGCTCGCACGGCAGGCCAGCGGTCGGCGTCCTTTCGCGACACAGGCCAGGCAACGCGCCGCCCTCGCGAAGCTACTGCGTCTTGACTCTGTACACGTCGTAGACCCCGTCGATGCGCCTGACGGCGTTGAGCACGCGGTCGAGGTGCGTGGTGTCCCCCATCTGGAAGGAGAACTTGCTGATGGCCAGGCGTGCCTTTGAGGTGTGCACGGTGGCGGACAGGATGTTCACGTGGTGCTCGCTCAGCACTCGAGTCACGTCGCTGAGCAGACCGGAGCGGTCGAGCGCCTCGACCTGGATATTGACAAGGAAGACGCTCGATGAGCTCGGCGCCCACTGCACCTCGATCATGCGTTCGGGCTCGCGGAGCAGGCTGGCCACGTTATTGCAGTCGGCGCGGTGCACCGAGACGCCCTGACCTCGGGTCACGAAGCCGAGGATCTCGTCTCCGGGCACCGGCGTGCAGCACTTGGCCACCTTGACCAGGATGTCGGGTGCTCCGCGCACGAGCACACCGGAGTCGCTTGTGGTCGGGATGGTCGTGCCTGGCGTGAACTGCGGGGCCTCGTCGGCTGCGGGAACATCCTGTTCCTGACGCAGGGCGGCCTGCAGCTTCTCCATGACCGACTGGGTCGAGACGTGACCGTCCCCGACGGCGGCGTACAGGGCGGTGACGTCGAGGTAGCGGAGATTGGAGGCGACCGAGGAGAACGCCTCCTGCACGTGGTCCTTGTTGAGCGGCAGGCCTGCCTTGCGGAGGGCCTTCGCGACGGAGTCCTTGCCCTGCTCGATGGCCTCGTCTCGGCGTTCTTTGGAGAACCACTGTCTGATCTTGTTCTTGGCGCGAGCACTCGCGACGAAGGTCAGCCAGTCCTGCTTCGGGCCCGCGTCGGGATTCTTCGAGGTGAAGACCTCGACGACATCGCCGTTCTGCAGCTTCGAGTCCAGGGGAAGCAGACGCCCGTTGACCTTGGCGCCCATCGTTCGGTGTCCCACATCCGTGTGGATCGCGTAGGCGAAGTCGACGGGCGTCGCGCCGGCGCTCAGCCCGATTACCTTGCCCTGTGGCGTGAAGACGTACACCTCCTTCGCCCCGAGGTCGAAGCGAAGGGAGTCGAGGAACTCCCCCGGATCGGTCGTCTCCTGCTGCCAGTCACTGAGGTGCTTGAGCCACGCCATCTCGGTGCGCGTCTCGTCGGCCTTGTCCTGCTTGCCGGACTGGGCGTTCTGCTTGTACATCCAGTGCGCGGCGACGCCGAACTCGGCGCGACGGTGCATCTCGACGGTTCGGATCTGGATCTCGACGGGTTTGCCGTCCGGACCGATGACCGTCGTGTGCAGGGACTGATAGAGATTGAATTTAGGGGTCGCGATGTAGTCCTTGAAGCGACCCGGCATCGGGGTCCACCTCGCGTGGATCGCACCGAGCACGCCGTAGCAGTCGCGCACCGAGTCGACGATGAGACGGATGGCAGTGAGGTCGTAGATCTCGTCGAAGTCGCGACCGCGCACGATCATCTTCTGGTAGATCGAGTAGAGCTCTTTCGGGCGACCGTAGACATCGCCGCGCATCTTGAGCTGGCGCAGGTCCGACTGCACCTCAGCGATGACGCGTTGCACGTATTTCTCGCGCTCCGGCTGCCGGTGTGCGACGAGGTTCTTGATCTCGGAGTAGATCTTGGGGTTGATGACCGCGAACGAGAGGTCCTCGAGTTCGTTCTTCATCGCCTGGATACCCATGCGGTGCGCCAACGGCGCGTAGATCTCGAGGGTCTCCTTGGCCTTGCTCTTGGCCTTCTCCGGAGACATGAAGCCCCAGGTGCGGGCGTTGTGGAGTCGGTCAGCGAGCTTGATGACGAGGACACGGATGTCCTTCGACATCGCGACGACCATTTTCCGGACGGTCTCGGCCTGTGCGTTGTCGCCGTACTTCACCTTGTCGAGCTTGGTGACGCCGTCGACGAGCATCGCGATCTCGTCGCCGAAGTCAGAGCGGAGCTCCTCGAGGGTGTACTCGGTGTCTTCGACGGTGTCGTGGAGGAGAGCTGCGGCGACCGTGATCGATCCGATGCCCAGATCGGCCAAGATCTTCGCGACCGCGACGGGGTGGGTGATGTACGGTTCGCCGCTGCGACGGAACTGCCCCTCGTGTGCGTCCTTCGCGACCTCGTAGGCGCGTTGCACGAGCGCGGTGTTCGCGCGCGGATCGTGCTTCCTCAGCGATTTGAGGATCGGCTCGAGGACGTGCACGGGCTGCTTCGCGAACATTCGCGGCATTCGCCAGCGCAGCGAGGAGACTTCACTCATGCAGCACCTCCATGTGAATCATCACCCTGGTCGGCGCGAGCACGCGGACCAGGGTGATGACAAGCTATCACCGTGCGGGCTGTTCTCAGGACGCCGAGGCCTTCGGCGCCGGCTCAGCGGTGTCGGCGTCTTCGTCTAGGTCCTCGTCGTCCTCGATCGAGGCCTCCGAGCGGTCCTTCTGTGCGCGAGCTCGTGCCGTGAGGATGCGCTTGTCGGTTCGAGCGATCTCCGGCTCGCGTGAGCGAAGCGCTGCGTACAGCGGACCGGCGAGGAAGATCGTCGAGAGCGCTCCGACGAAGATGCCGATGAAGAGCGCGAGGGCGATGTCGCGGAGCGTGCCAGCGCCCATCAGGAAGGCGCCGATGAAGAGGATCGCGCCGACGGGGAGCAGCGCCACGACCGACGTGTTGATCGATCGCACGAGCGTCTGGTTGATGGCCAGGTTCACGAGCTCACCGAAGGTGCGCGAGGACTCCGCGTTGTAATCCTCAGCGTTCTCACGGATCTTGTCGAACACCACGACGGTGTCGTAGAGCGAGTAGCCGAGGATCGTGAGGAACCCGATGACCGCCGCTGGCGTGACCTCGACACCGGTGACGGCGTAGACGCCGGCTGTGACGACCAGGTCGTGCGCGAGGGCGACGAGTGCCGCGATCGACATCTTCCAGGTGCGGAAGTAGAGCGACATGAGGACGGCGGCGATGGCGACGAAGACAGCGAGGCCGATGACCATCTGGCGGGTGATGTCCTGCCCCCAGGACGGCCCGATGGTCGAGAGGTTGACGTCCTCAACGGGAACCGAGTACGCCTCTGCGAGCAGGGCGCGAAGCTCGGTGTTGGCGTCTTCGGACAGCGAGTCCGTCTGCACTCGGATCGCGCCGTCGCCGAGTACGGCGACCTTCGCCGGTGTCGGCGTGAACTCCGCTGCTGCCGCGATCGCGGGCTCCTGCTCATCCGTTGCCGGTTGCGAAACGAGGAACTCCGATCCGCCGGTGAACTCAATGCCGAGCTCGAGCCCGCCTCGGAAGATCGGGACCAGGATCGAGATCAGGACGGCGATGCCCGCGATGGCGAACCAGATCTTTCGCTTTCCGACGAAGTCGAAGGAGCGCTCACCGGTGTAGAGGTCGTTGCCGAGCGTCTGGAACTTGCTCATCAGGCCTTCTCCCCATTGCTTGTCGTCGAGGTCTGATCTGGGGTCGTGGACCCGGCCGCGACGAGGTCGTCGTTGGCCTTCTTCGCGGCCTCTGCTTTTCGCTCGGCGAGCGTCTGGCGCTTCGTAGCCTCGCGGCTCGCGCCGCGCTTCTTCTGCTCAGGAGCACGGAACGTGCCGCGGCCCCGGTAGACCGCACCCAGCGAGCGGGGGTCGAGGCCGGATGCCGGGTGGCCGTCTGCGAAGAACGAGGTGCGTGCCAGAAGGCGCATCAGCGGATGCGTGAACAGGGTGACCACGATGATGTCGATGATCGTCGTGATGCCGAGGGTCAGCGCGAAGCCTCGGACGTTGCCGACCGCGACAAACAGCAGCACGATCGCGACGAGGAAGTTGACCGCGTCGGAGGCGAGGATCGTGCGGATGGCGCGAGTCCAGCCGCCCTCGACTGCCGAGACGAGGCCCTTGCCGTCGCGCAGCTCGTCCTTGATTCGCTCGAAGTAGACGATGAAGGAGTCAGCAGTGATGCCGATGGCGACGATGAGGCCCGCGACACCCGCCAGGGAAAGCCGGTACCCCTCTTGGTTGGAGAGGTAGGTCACGACGATGTAGGTCAGTGTCGCCGCAATCGCGAGCGACGCAACGGTCACCAGGCCGAGGGTTCGATATTGGAAGAACGAGTACACGACCACGGCCGCCAGACCGATCAGACCGGCGATGAGGCCGTTGACGAGCTGGGAGCTACCGAGGGTCGCTGAGATCGTCGAGGTGGACTGTGCGACGAAGTTGAACGGCAGCGCGCCGAACTTGAGCTGGTCGGCGAGTGCCTTCGCGCTCTCCTCGTTGAAGTTGCCGGAGATCTGCGGCTTGCCGTCCGTGATGGCCGCGTTTGTCGTCGGCGCGACGATGACCTTGTTGTCGAGCGTGACGGCGAACCGGTTCTGGTTCTCAGTGAGGCCGACGAGTCGCTCGGTCACCGCGGCGAACTCCTGCGTGCCCTGGGCGTCGAACTCGATGTTGACCGCCCACTGGTTGGTGGTCGCACCCGTGCTGGTCGTGGTGAGGCCGCTCGAGGCGTCAGCGATGCGCTCACCCGTGACCTCGACCGGACCAAGGACGTACTTCTCGGTTCCGGTGTCGTCGCAGGTGATGAGTGGCTTGGTGGGGTCGATCTCTGCGGCGGGCGCGAGATCGGCGCAGTTGAACTGCAGGAAGTCGACGTAGGTCTGCTCGGTGACCCAGTTCAGGTCGCTCGCGTCGGTCGGCTCGGCCGTCGGTGTGGTCGAGAGCTCTTCTGGAAGCTGGTCCGCAGGAATCGCCTGGCTGTTCGCCGCCTGGTCTGCGACGAGCACCGCACGGAACTCGAGCTTCGCAGAGTTCTCGATGCGGTCGCGCGTGAGCTGATCCATCTCGCCGGGAACGGAGACGACGATGTTCCGGCCGCCCTGCGTGGTGATCTCAGCTTCCGAGACGCCTGACGCGTCGATGCGCTGACGGATGATCGAGACCGCCTGCTGCATCTGCTCGGAGGAAGGATCTGCCTGCCCCTCGGGCAGCTGTGCCGCGAGAACGACCTGTGTCCCGCCCTCGAGGTCGAGCGCGAGACGCGGAGTCCACTGACCGCCCTGGGTGGCGACCGCCAGCCAGTTGAGGCCAACGAGGGCAAGGATGAGGATCAAGAGCCACGTGAGCGTGCGCCAGGCGCGCTGGACGATGCCAGCACCCCGACCACGACGCGCCGATGACGTTGTCGACTTCGCCAAGAGAGTTCTGCCTTCTGACCTCGAGACGAGGCCCGTGCGTGAGAGGTGAGGGAGTCGCCTACGCCTTGTTGATGTTCGGACCGGACTCGGAGCCGTTGTCGCCGTCGCGACGCTCCGCCTCGGCGTCAGCCTCGACGTCGGAGCGCTCCTCGACCGTCTCGTGCTCGGCGAGCGCCGAGGCGTCGTCCGGAACCGCTGGGGTGAGGATGTTGGCGATCGTCATCGAGTGCACGCGCAGCCGGGTGCCCGGCTCGGACTCAATGGTCGTGATGTTGTTGTCCTCATCGATGTCGACAATGGTGCCGTAGACGCCGCTCTGCGTCATGACGTCGGCGCCGATGACAGCGCTGCTGCGCATCTCCTGCTGCTGCTGAGTCCGCTTCTTGTTGCTGCGCCACATGAAGAAGATCATGACGCCGAGGAGGACGAGGGGAAGAAGAAGCGTGAGATCCATTGGGTGCCTTTCTGGCAGTCCGTACTACGACTATGCACGCCCGGAACGACGGCAAACGCATCTAGTGTACGTCGCACACGGTCGGATGTCGCTCAGCTGAGTGTCGAAGGTTGTGCGGCGGCGCTAGAGGTCGAGCACAGGTCCCTGCGATGCCGCTCCCCCTGGCAGGGCTCGACCGAGATGCGCGTACGCGTGCTGTGTCGCGACGCGTCCACGCTGGGTTCTCGTGACCAGCCCCGTTCGCACCAGGAAGGGCTCCACCACACTCTCGACCGTCTCCGCTTCCTCGCCCACCGAGACGGCCAGCGACCGGACGCCGACGGGACCTCCGCCGAAGCGATCGATGAGCGCCTGCAGCACCGCTCTGTCGAGGCGGTCGAGGCCGAGCGCGTCCACGTCGTACACCAGGAGTGCGTGCTGCACCGCCTGCTCGTCTGCGTCGGTCTCGTGCACCAGTGCGTAGTCGCGCACGCGCCGCAGGAGCCTGTTGGCGATGCGCGGTGTGCCGCGGCTGCGTGTCGCGATCTCCGCCAGGGCCGCGTCGTCGATGCGGAGGTCGAGGAGGCGCGCTGCTCGCGCGAGCACTCGCTCGAGCTCCTGGTCTTCGTAGAACTCGAGGTGCGCCGTGAAGCCGAAGCGGTCGCGAAGGGGGTTCGGGAGGAGCCCCGCGCGCGTGGTGGCTCCGATCACGGTGAACGGTGCAAGCTCGAGCGGCACGCTCGTGGCTCCGGCCCCCTTGCCGACCATGATGTCAATGCGGAAGTCCTCCATCGCGAGGTAGAGCATCTCTTCGGCCGTGCGCGCCATGCGATGGATCTCGTCGATGAAGAGCAGCTCACCCGGCACCAGGCTCGAGAGCACGGCGGCGAGGTCGCCGGCATGCTGCAGTGCTGGGCCGCTCGTGAGACGAATCGGCTGCCCGGTCTCCTCCGCCACGATGAGCGCGAGTGTGGTCTTGCCGAGTCCGGGAGGTCCCGCGAGCAGGATGTGGTCGGGTGTGCGGCTCTGCATCGCCGCGGCCTTCAGCAGCAGCTCCAGTTGCACGCGCACCTTCGCCTGGCCGACGAACTCCGCGAGGTTCGCTGGCCTGAGCGCGCCCTCGAAGGCGATCTCAGCTTCGGACTCCGGTGCCTCGGGGATGCGCGATGCGTCGGTCATGAGCGGCTCCCGGCGGGCCCGAGCAGCTTGAGCGTGGCGCGGAGGAGCGTCGCCACGTCTGGGTTTTCGCCGTCGAGGGCCTTGGCGGCGTCTTCGACAGCTGGGGCTGCTTGACGTTCTGCGTAGCCGAGCCCCAGGAGCGCCTCGACGACATCACGGCGGAGCGCTACGGAACCGCTCGCGGCTCCCTGCCCGTCGGGTGCGGTCCCCGGTGCGGCGGCGAGCGCGATCTTGCCCGCGAGCGACAGGATGATGAGCTTGGCCGTTTTCGGGCCGATGCCGCTGACGGCGGTGAAGGCCTTGACGTCCTCGTCGGCGACGGCGCGGGCCACTTGCTCCGGTTCGAGCTGCGCGAGCACCCCGAGCGCGGACTTCGGACCGACGCCGGTCACCGTGATGAGGTGCTCAAAGATCTCCAGCTCTTCCGGTCGTTGGAAGCCATAGAGCGTCCAGGCGTCCTCGCGCACCACGAGGTGGGTGCGCAGCAGCACCTCGGTGTCCAGGCGGAGCTGCAGTGCATGCGCCGGAGTCACGTGCACCTGGTAGCCGACGCCAGCGGCCTCGATCGTGACCGTGGTGGCGGTCCGGTACAGCACCTGGCCGCGAAGGGAAGCAATCACCGGACTACCGTACGCGGCGGTCGCGAGATTTTGCGGCACGCTCGGCGGCGAGCCACGCGCTCTGCGCCGCGGTCGGCGCATCCCTCTGGTGGGAGGCATTGCCGGACTGCTGCGGCGCGGACGCTCGCGTGGCGGCGGCGCTGGCGGCGCCGAGGGGGGACTTCCAGGCGGAGCAGATGGCCAGAGCGAGCGCGTCGGCGGCGTCGGCCGGCTTCGGGATGGCGTCGAGCCTCAGGATCCGCTGCACCATAGTTCCGACCTGCTGCTTTTCGGCGGATCCGTAGCCGGTGACAGCCGCCTTGACCTCGGATGGCGTGTGGAGCGCTGAGGAGATGCCCCGCCGCTCCGCGGTGACCAGCACCACGCCCGAGATCTGCGCGACCCCCATCACGCTCGGCAGGTTCTGCTGGGCGAACACGCGTTCCAGCGCGATCGAGTCAGGCTGAAAGTCGTCGAGAATCTTGTCGATGCCGTCGGACAGCACGCGAAGCCTGCGCGGCAGCTCGTCGCCCGGAGACGAGGTGACGACGGAGACGTGCACGAACTCCAGACGCTGGCGTCCGTGCACGTCGACGATGCCGAGACCGCAGCGGGTGAGACCCGGATCGATGCCCAGGATGCGCCGCGGCACGCTGGCTACTCGTCGTCTTCTGAGAGCTGCTGCTGGACCTCGGCCGAGACGTCGATGTTCGTGAAGATGTTCTGCACGTCGTCGCTGTCCTCGAGCGCGTCGATGAGCCGGAACACCTTGCGAGCGGTTTCCACGTCCGCTTCAACCTTGACGTTCGGCACGAACTCGGCGTCAGCGGAGTCGTAGTCGATGCCGGCGGCCTGGAGCGCCTCGCGAGCACTGACCATCTCGCTCGCCTCGGTGCGGATCTCGAACACGTGGCCGTGGTCGATGACCTCCTCCGCCCCCGCATCAAGCACGACCTCGAGGACGTCGTCTTCGGTCGGGGTCTCCTCGTGCGGGACGACGATGACGCCCTTGCGCTCGAAGTTGAAGGCCACCGAGCCTGGGTCTGCCATGTTGCCGCCATTGCGGCTCATCGCTGTGCGGACCTCCGCCGCTGCGCGGTTCTTATTGTCGGTGAGGCACTCGATCAGCAGGGCGATGCCTCCGGGCCCGTAGCCCTCGTACATGATCGTCGTGTAGTCGACCGACTCGCCGGTGAGGCCGGCACCGCGCTTCACCGCGCGGTTGATGTTGTCGATCGGGACGCTCGTCTTCTTTGCCTTCTGAATGGCATCGGCGAGCGTGGGGTTGCCGGAGACGTCGGCACCGCCGATCTTCGCCGCGACTTCGATGTTCTTGATGAGCTTGGCGAACGACTTCGCGCGGCGCGCGTCGATGACGGCCTTCTTGTGCTTGGTCGTCGCCCACTTGGAGTGTCCGGACATCTGTTCTCCGTTGTTCTAGCGCGTCTCGCCCGAGGCGGGCGCCTGCTGCTGATCGTGTGTACGCCGACCCGGCGGCCCAGAGACGAGGCGGCACGGTACGTGGTCGGCGAGCGGTCTGCCCGCCAGTTTACTCCGGCTTCTGTGAGGAGCTACGCCTGCTCCGGCCAGGCACCGGCGAGGAAGACGGCGAGCGCACGCTCGAGCGCCTCGATGTCCGCGATCGCCGCAAGCTCGCGCGCCGAATGCATGGAGAGGATCGGGATCCCCACGTCGACCGTGGAGACGCCGAGCCGTGTCGCGGAAATCGGGCCGATCGTCGAGCCGCAGGGCATAGCGTTGCTCGAGACGAACTTCTGAACCGCGACGCCCGCGTTCTGGCACACGCCCTTCCAGAGGGCGCTCCCCCGCGCATCCGTCGCGTAGCGCTGGTTCGCGTTCAGCTTGAGGAGCGTGCCGCGCCCGGCGATCGGGCGCGTGGCGTCGTCGTGCTTTTCCGAGTAGTTCGGGTGGATGCTGTGGCCGAGGTCACTCGAGACGAGCCAGGATGCTGCGAGGGCGCGCCGCTGCTCGGCAGGACCCGCGCCGAGCCCCTCTTGGATGCGCGCGAGCACGTCGCCAAGGAACGGGCCTGCGGCGCCGGACCGGCTGGCTGAGCCGACTTCCTCGTGATCGAAGGCCGCGATCACGGGGATGACCCCGCTCGGCACCGTCTCGACGAGGGCCGTCGTCGCCGCGTGCACGCTGACTAGGTTGTCGAGCCGAGCGCCCGCGAAGAGTGCCTCGCCGCTGCCGAAGAGCTGCGCCTGCTGCGTGTCGGCGAGAAATAGGTCGTAGCCGGTGACGCTTCCGGGTTCGACGCCTGCATCGGCGGCCAGCGCCTCGAGCACGCCGCCCGCAGACTCGAGGCCGAGTACGGGATGCGTATGACGTTGCGGGTCGAGCACCAGGCCCCGCTCGTTGACGCCGCGGTCGAGGTGGATGGCGAGCTGCGGGATGCGCGCCACCGGTCCGGTGGCCGCGAGCACCGTTGTGCCATCGGCGAGCGCCAGGCGCCCGGCGACACGCAGCTCACGGTCAAGCCAGGAGTTTAGTAGCGGGCCACCGTACACCTCGACCTCGAGCCGCTGCCACCCGTGCGAGGCCGACTCTGGCGTCGGCTTGAGCTTGAATCCCGGCGAGTCCGTGTGCGCGCCCACGATGGCGAACCGCGTCGTCGGCGTCGTCGACTCGGGCACGCGCCAGGCGATGACCGCGCCATCCCTGACGACCACGTAGCCACCGGGTTCGGACGGCCACTCCTGCCGTTCGTCGAGCGGCGTGAATCCCGCGTCCTCGAGACGCCTCGCGACTTCAGCGGCGGCGTGGAAGGACGACGGCGCGTCTCGGATGAACGAGCCGAGCGATTCGCTCACCTGCTTGCTCCGTGCGGACTTGCTCGGTCGGCGTCTCGCCATGCGCTGCTCCTTGCTCGCTGTCGGATCGTTCGGTCGTGGATGACTGCAGGCTAGCCTGCGTGTTCAGCAACCCTGTCGAGGAAGTATTGGTGGAATCGCGGCTCGCCGTTCATCTCGGGGTGGAATGACGTGCCGAGGAGGTTGCCCTGCGCGACGGCCACGACGCGGCCGTCCGGAAGAGCGGCCATGACCCGAGCGCGGGAACCGACCGCATCCACGACCGGGCCACGAATGAAGGTGGCATGCACTGCCGGCTCCCCGAGCTCCGGAACGTCGAGTTCCGTTTCGAACGACTGGTTCTGCGAGCCGAAGGCATTGCGCCGAACGGTCACGTCGAGTCCGCCGAAGCTCTGCTGTCCGGAGATCGCGTCGACCACCCTGTCGGCCAGCATGATCAGACCGGCACACGTGCCGAACACGGGCATGCCGTCCTCGATCCGTTTCCTGATGGGGCCGGCGACCTCGAAGAGGCGCGAAAGCTTGTCGATGACGCTCGACTCTCCCCCGGGGATGACCAAGCCGGCGACGGCCTCGAGCTGGGCCGGCGTGCGCACCAGGACCACGTCGGCGCCGAGGTCCGTGAGCACCCGTTGATGCTCACGGACGTCGCCTTGCAGCGCGAGGACGCCGACCGTCGGGGACGCCAAGCCTCGCTACCAGCCGCGCTCTGCGAGACGGTGCGGCGCGGGGAGGTCGGCGACGTTGATGCCGACCATCGCTTCGCCGAGTCCGCGCGACGCCTCTGCAATGACCGCCGGGTCGTCGTAGGAAGCGGTCGCCTTGACGATCGCAGCGGCGCGTTGCGCCGGGTTTCCCGACTTGAAGATGCCCGAGCCGACGAAGACGCCGTCCGCGCCGAGCTGCATCATCATGGCTGCGTCAGCAGGGGTTGCGACGCCACCAGCCGTGAAGAGCACGACGGGGAGCTTGCCGGTCTCGGCGATCTCTCGGACCAGCTCGTAGGGCGCCTGCAGCTCCTTGGCTGCCACATAGAGCTCGTCGCGCGTCATCGAGGTCAGGGCGGCGACTTCTGCTCGGATCTTACGGATATGCTTCGTGGCCTCGGAGACGTCCCCGGTGCCAGCCTCGCCCTTCGAGCGGATCATTGTAGCGCCCTCGTTGATGCGCCGCAGCGCCTCGCCGAGGTTCGTGGCACCGCACACGAACGGCGTCGTGAACTGCCACTTGTCGATGTGGTTCACGTAGTCGGCCGGGCTGAGCACCTCGGACTCGTCGATGTAGTCAACGTCGAGCGCCTGCAACACCTGGGCCTCGACGAAGTGGCCGATGCGAGCCTTCGCCATCACGGGAATCGAGACCTCGGCAATGATGCTCTCGATGAGGTCCGGGTCGCTCATGCGAGCGACGCCACCCTGCGCCCGGATGTCGGCGGGCACACGCTCGAGCGCCATGACGGCGACGGCGCCGGCATCCTCCGCGATGCGTGCCTGCTCGGCCGTCACGACGTCCATGATCACGCCGCCCTTGAGCATCTCGGCGAGGCCACGCTTGACCCGGTTCGAGCCCCTGGTGCCGTCGGCGTCCACGAGAGGTGCAGTGCTTTCGCTCATGTTGTCCTTACTTTCCGCATGCAGCAAGTGCAAGGCGGTTCGGGTGTGAATTGTGCTCAAGTGTAGACGCGGTCGCGAGCCGGAGTGGTTGGGCGAATGCCCAACGAAATCGTCGAGGTTCAGGCCTTCGGCCAGGCGTCGGCGAGCGCCTGACGGGTTTCTCCGAGCAGGGACGGGAACGCCTTGGTCTTCGCGATGATCGGGAAGAAGTTCGCGTCGAACTGCCATCGAGGCACGATGTGCTGGTGCAGGTGCCCGGCGATGCCTGCGCCCGCGAGTCTCCCCTGGTTCATGCCGATGTTGAAGCCGTCGACATTCGACACCTCGCGCAGCACCCGCATCGCCGTCTGCGTGAGGTGCGCGATCTCGAGGACCTCCTGCTCCGACGCCTCGTCGTACATCGCCACGTGGCGGTACGGGCAGACGAGCAGGTGTCCAGAGTTGTACGGATAGAGGTTCATCACCACGAACGCATGCTCGCCTCGGGCGACGATGAGCGACTTCTCGTCGTCCATCGTCGGCCCGACGCAGAACGGGCACGCGTCCTTGGCAGGATCCTGGCCGTCCTGGATGTAGGCCATCCGGTGCGGCGTCCAGAGCCGTTGGAACGAGTCGGGCACCCCGGCGAAGTCGGCGGAGCGCTCGATGTCGAGGGCGTCCAGCTCTCCCTCGGGGAACCCGAGCGCGCTCATGCCAGGTCTTCTGCCGTGTTCACGAGCAGGTGGTCGTCGACTGCACTGCGGACCAAGCGGATCGCCTCGTCGACGGGAACACCGTTGCGCTGCGTCCCGTCGCGGAAGCGGAACGAGACCGTGCCCGCGGCGCGATCGTCCTCACCAGCGATGAGCTGGAACGGCACCTTAGCCTTCGTGTGGTTCCGGATCTTCTTCGGCATCCGGTCATCGGAGGCGTCGAGCTCGGCGCGCACGCCGTGCGAGCGCAGTTCATCCACGATTCCCTGCAGGTAGTCGCCGTACTGCTCGGCAACGGGGATCGCGACGAGCTGGACCGGCGAGAGCCAGACCGGGAACGCACCCGCGTAGTGCTCGACGAGCACTCCGAAGAAGCGCTCGATCGACCCGAAGAGCGCCCGGTGGATCATGACGGGACGCTGGCGCGTGCCGTCGGGAGCCGCGTATTCCATGTCGAAGAGTTCCGGCAGGTTGAAGTCGAGCTGGATGGTCGACATCTGCCAGGTGCGGCCGATCGCGTCGCGAGCCTGCACCGAGATCTTCGGGCCGTAGAACGCCGCTCCGCCCGGATCCGGGACGAGATCGAGGCCGGATGCGGTGGCCACTTCCTCGAGCGTGCGCGTCGCCTCCTCCCACGTCGCGTCGTCGCCGACGAACTTCTCGGGGTTCTTGGTCGACAGCTCGAGGTAGAAGTCGTCGAGGCCGTAGTCCTTCAACAGCGAGAGCACGAACTTGAGCGTCCTGCCCAGTTCGTCTCGCATCTGCTCGCGCGTGCAGTAGATGTGCGCGTCGTCCTGCGTGAAGCCGCGGGCGCGGGTCAAGCCGTGCACGACGCCCGACTTCTCCATGCGGTAGACCGTGCCGAACTCGAACATCCGCAGCGGGAGCTCGCGGTACGAGTGGGCGCCCTGGTTGTAGATGAGGTTGTGCATCGGGCAGTTCATGGGCTTCAGGTAGTAGTCCTGGCCCTGCTTCGTGACGTTGCCCGCCGCATCCACTTCCTCATCGATGCGCATGGGCGGATACATGCCGTCTCGGTACCAGTCCAGGTGGCCGGAGATTTCGTAGAGGCGGCCTTTCGTAATGTGCGGGGTCGAGACGAAGCTGTACCCCTCTTGCACGTGGCGCTTGCGCGAGTGCTCTTCCATCTCGAGCTTGATGATGCCGCCCCTTGGGTGGAAGACCGGGAGGCCTGAGCCGAGCTCGTCGGGGAAGCTGAAGAGGTCGAGCTCACGGCCGAGGCGACGGTGGTCGCGCTTCATGGCCTCCTCGGTGCGCTCCTTGTACGCGCGCAGTTCGTCCTTGGTCGGCCAGGCCGTGCCGTAGATGCGCTGCAGCTGCGGGTTTTTCTCGGAGCCGCGCCAGTAGGCCGCTGCCGAACGGAGGATCGCGAACCCGTTGCTGAGCATGCGGGTCGAAGGTACGTGCGGGCCTCGGCAGAGGTCCTTCCAGTAGACCTCGCCCGTCTTCGGGTCGACGTTGTCGTAGATCGTGAGCTCGCCCGCGCCGACCTCGACCGACTCGTTATCGGCGTTGGCTCCGCTGCCCTTGAGGCCGATGAGCTCGAGCTTGTACGGTTCGTTCGCGAGCTCGGCCCTGGCCTCCTCGTCGGTCACGACTCGACGCACGAAGCGCTGGCCCTGGCGCTGGATGCGCTGCGCCTCTTTCTCGATGGCCTTCAAGTCTTCCGGAGTGAACGGCGTCTCGACATCGAAGTCGTAGTAGAAGCCGTCGGTGATGGGTGGGCCGATGCCGAGACGGGCGTCGGGGTTGATCTTCTGCACAGCCTGGGCGATGACATGCGCGGCCGAATGACGAAGGATGCTGAGGCCTTCTTCGCTGTCGATCGACACTGGCTCTGCGACGGCGCCGTCCGGCACCTCGCGGGCCAGATCGACGAGCTCGCCGTCGAGCTTCATCGCGACGACGGAGCGGTCAGTGAAGAGCTCGAAGCCGGTCGTCGTCGCGCCGCCGGCTTCGTCCTGGCGGGGTTCGGTCTCGAGGTCAACGGGATCGCTGGTCACGATGCTCCTTGTCGTTAGGCATGAACAAGGAGCCACTTTATCGCGGGCCGACGCGCTCGCCGCGCAGAGTGGCACCGCGGCGCTGACCGCACGCCGGTGCGCTCGGCGCTCATTTCGAGTGGCGCTCACCCTTCGCCGTGAAGGTGCCGATGTCTTCGGGTTCTGCGGATGCGGTCGTCGGCCGCTGTGCGCGGCCACTGTCGTCTGCCGGACCTGAAGGCGCGGAAGAGCTCGTGGGTCGAGAGGAATTGGCCTCAGACTCGGCCTTGCCATCGCGCCCGAGGGTGTCGACCAAGCCGTTCAAGGCAAGGAGGGCGAGGCGGATCTTCTGGTGATGGCGCCCCTCGGTCTTCGCGTCCAGCTTCTCGGCGAGCTTGACCGCCTGGCTCTTGATGACGCTCTCGCGACCCGTGACGACCTTCTTGAGACCGGTGTGCACGGCCTGCACTCGAGCCCCCGAGTTCGCCGATTCCCGCATCCGCTCACTCTTCTGTGAGCCCCCGCTGCTGCCGGCTGCTCCGCCTGTCGACGACATGGTTCCTCCAAGTGCGCCCACTGGCGCTGTCCGTGATGGCACCAAGATACGCGCGATCGAGATACATCGCGTGTGAAGACGCTGGGTGACGTGTCGGCCGGATACACAGCCAACTTCGCCGCACATCCGGCTAGCCTGAAGACAGCGATCGGCAGATGCCTTTGGCGTACGTACAACCAAGGTTGCCGATCGAGGGGATCCTCACATTACGACTTCATCTTCCGCGCTCCCCCAAGCTTCCGGACACGTGCAAGGCCTCGGCCGCATTCGGACCACGAAGCCCCGCACACCGGGAGCGAAGTCCGTCACGCAGAGCTACAGCGCCGTGTCGAAGGTCATCCGCGAGATGGGCCTGCTGAAGCGCACGCGATGGTTCTACGGAATCCTCGCTGGGGGCCTGCTCCTCGCACTGGGCGGAGCCGTGACCGGCTTCATCCTGCTTGGCGACAGCTGGTTCCAGCTGCTCATCGCCGCAGCGCTCGGCATCATCTTCACGCAGTTCGCGTTCATCGCACACGAAGCCTCGCACCGCCAGGTGCTCGAGTCGGGGCCAGGCAACGACCGCCTCGGCCGTCTGCTCGCCGCCGGTGTCGTCGGCATGAGCTACAGCTGGTGGATGACGAAGCACACCAAGCATCACGCGAACCCGAACAAGATGGGCAAGGACCCGGACATCGACTTCGACACCATCTCGTTCACCGAGGAGGATGCGAAGAAGCAGACCGGTCTGCTCGCCGTCATCACGCGAAAGCAGGGATACCTGTTCTTTCCGCTTCTGACCTTCGAGGGCTACAACCTGCACTTCCGCTCGATCAAGTCGCTCTTCGCGCGGCAGCCCATCAAGGGACGCTGGGTCGAGTTCACCATGATCGCGCTTCGGTTCGCGATCTACTTCGGAGCGATCTTCTGGCTGCTGCCCCTGGGCATGGCCTTCGCGTTCGTCGCCGTCCAGATGGCCGTCTTCGGCGTCTACATGGGTGCATCCTTCGCCCCGAACCACAAGGGCATGCCGATCATCCCCGCTGACGTGAAGATGGACTTCTTCAGCAAGCAGGTGCTCACGTCACGCAACGTCAGCGGAGGTTGGTGGGCGAGCGCGCTCATGGGCGGCCTCAACTACCAGGTCGAACACCACCTCTTCCCCAGCATGCCGCGACCTCACCTGGCGCGAGCACGCGAGATCATCCGCGAGCACTGCCAGAATCTCGAGGTTCCCTACGCCGAGACGACGCTGGTCAAGTCCTACGGCATCGTGATCGAGTATCTGAACCGAGTCGGCTTGCAGGCTCGCGACCCCTTCGACTGCCCGCTCGTCAACCAGTTCCGACGAGTCTGACGTACCTCAACCGCCGAGGCCCACCCGATGCATTTCGGGTGGGCCTCTTGCGTTGCCGCGGACGAGCTACTTCTGGATGAAGTCGACCAGGATCGGCGTGATCTCTTCGGCGTGCGTCCATAGAAGCCCGTGTGGTGCGCCTTCGATCTCGTGGTACTCAGCCTCGGGGAAGGCGGCATGGAACGCCCTGCCCGTGGCGTCGATCGGCAGGATGTTGTCGGCCGTGCCGTGCGCGATCAGCGACGGCTTGCCACTTGCCTGGACCGCAGCGACGTCGCCGGTGAAGTCCTCGATCCACGTCGGAACGACGGCGTAGGCGGCGACGGGGGCGCTACCCGTTGCCGTGTTCCAGCTCGCGGTCACCGCCTCCTGCGAAATGCGCGAGCCAAGGTTCTCGTCGAGGTTGTAGAAGTCGTTGTAGAACTCCGTGAACCAGGCGAAGCGATCGCCTTTCGCCTTTGCGGCGATGCCGTCGAAGAGTGACTGCGGCACACCCTGGCCGAGCATGCCCGGCTCGACGGATGCGAGGAACGCGAACTTCGCGACGCGCTCGTGCCCGTACAGCCTGGTGTAGCGCGCGAGTTCGCCGGTGCCCATGGAGAAGCCCACGAGGATGACATCGGTGAGGTCGAGCGCGGTGAGGACCTCGTTGAGGTCCGACGCGAACGTGTCGTAGTCGTACCCGGTCTCCACCTTGGATGAACGGCCAAAGCCGCGGCGGTCGTAGGTGATGACTCGGTAACCGGCCGCGCGGATCTCGCGAGCCTGACGCTCCCAGGACGAGCCGTCCAGCGGGTAGCCGTGGATCAGCACGACCGCCTGTCCGGTCCCGTGGTCTTCGTAGTAGAGCTCGATCGGAGTCGAGTTCTCGCTTCCGACGGTGATGAATGCCATGGTGGCGCTCCTCGTTCTCAAGGCCCGGAGAACGGTCGTTCCCTGGTGCGTGCCCTACACTAGAGAACCAGCGTTCTCCACGCAAGCCAGAGAGGAAGGATGCGATGAATTCGCCTAGTCATGAGCGGATCGTGCAAGCCGCGGACGAACTGTTCTACGCCAAAGGGATTCAGAGCGTCGGCATGGATGCCATTCGCGCGGCCGCAGGTGTATCACTCAAGCGCCTCTACGCCGAGTTCGGCTCGAAGGAAGACCTCCTGATTGCCGTGCTCGACCACCGCTCGGCGATCTGGGACCGCGGCCTGCAGGAAGCATCCGCCGCAGCCGAGACGCCTCAGGCCAAGCTGCTTGCGGTGTACGACTTCCTCGACGACTGGTTCCGCACCGACGAGTTTCGCGGCTGCGGGTTCATCAATGCCTTCGGCGAACTCGGCAGCGAGTCGCCCAGGGTTGCGGAGACCGCCAGGGCTCAGAAGCAGGCCTTCCAGGCGTACGTCGCGGACCTCGTCAGGGAGCTCGGCGCCCCTGCGGAACTCGGGGCCCAGCTGGCGCTCCTGGCCGAGGGCGCGCAGACGACTGCGGCCATCAACGGAACGCCTGACGCGGCCGCACACGCACGATCAGCGGCCCGGCTGCTCATCTCAGCCACTCTCGGCCAACAGGCCTGAAGAAAATCTCACGGACGCCGCCGACACCTCCCGCCCGTCACTCAGAAGGCAGCCCGATGACGGCCTCCCCCTCGGTTGCCCGCGGAGCTTCGAGCAGGGCCTTCCGCATCGCCCTCGGTGACGGGAAGCCGGACCTGTTTGCTACATCTGCGGCCGACAAGGTCGCATCCTGCTGCCAGAGGAGCTGAGCGATCGACGCGCGACTGCGGCGGATGGCCCAGACGACGGTGTCGTCGGCCGCGCTAAAGTGCAGCTGCAGCTTCCTGGGCGAGACGTGGAACCTGGCAGCCACTGTCACCGAGGTCAGCTCGGGGTCGGCTGCATGGAGGCGGATGTAGCGCGACGCTGAGCAGTAGAGGTCAGGCTCGTGCGTCGTGCTCACGCGCTCGATCAGCGACCGAGCGAGCGTGGCGGCGACGTGGTGCAGTGTGTCGCCGATGGCCCCGCTGGCGGGGACGGGTGCTTGGGCCAGCCCGTAGCAGGCCGCGAACGCGAAGGTGTTGAGCGACGGGTCGGTGAGTCTCGTGATCGGGTCTCCGGTCACGCCCTCGATCCCGCCCGCGTCGATGGGGAGATCAATGCTGAAGAGGATGTTCTCATTGCGTTCCGCGGTCGAAGCGAGACTCACTGGTGACGTGCCCGGGGAGATCGCCACGACCTCCCCACGGGCCAGCTGCACGGAACGGTCTTCGACCTCGACGAGCGTCTGCCCGCTGTTCACGAAGACGAAGAGCGTTCGTGACGAGATGTGTCTGCCGCCGCGGGGAACCACGAAGCTCGCCGCTGGTACGTTCGCCCAGGCTGAGATGAACCCCGGCGCTCGCAGGGCGGTGATACTGAAGGGCCGCGTGCTGTCGATTGCCTTCAGCTGCATGCCCGTTCCCATCAGTAGGGCAGCGAACTGCGTCGCGTCGCTCGAGTCTCGAAGCTGAATCTGATCGAAGTTCGGGGAGGTGACGCGAGCCAAATCAGCACTCATTTCATTCGGTCAGTGCGCTACGGGCGCACACCATCGGGACGGTCTACACGTCGTTGTTCGCGGCGAGACCCCTGGTCGATGGGATCGATGTGCACGGCGCGGCGGTGACACAAACACGGATCCCGATCGACCGTAGCGGGGCCGACGCACAGTCCTCTGTACGCACCGGTCGTGGTGCGTCGATGTGCATGGTTCATGCGGAAACGCGTGCCACACGTGCAGCGGTTCGAAGGGGGCGCTTCGGGCGCAGGTGGGGGTCATTCCGGGTAAGCAAAAAGCCCCCGGCGAACCAGGGGCTTTTCTCGTGGGCGATACTGGGATCGAACCAGTGACCTCTTCCGTGTCAGGGAAGCGCGCTACCGCTGCGCCAATCGCCCATTGCGAGGTGACGACGGGATTCGAACCCGTGTGGACGGCTTTGCAGGCCGCTGCCTCGCCTCTCGGCCACGTCACCGTGTTGTGGGTTGAAACCCGTGCAAACTCGATCAGGTGTCTTCCACCAGATTGAGTCACACTCGAGCGGATGACGAGATTCGAACTCGCGACCCTCACCTTGGCAAGGTGATGCGCTACCACTGCGCCACATCCGCATTGCGCTTGTCTCGGGAACTTCCGTTCCGGCTTGACCAGCGCGAGAATGACTCTATAGGAACTCAGGCCGCGATACAAAATCCACCGGTGTAATTCGGGAAAACCCCAGGTCTTATCGGCAAGTCGTGGAGACGGACTGCCGCTCTTCACCGCTGTGGGGTGCCTGAAGGTGTCACTCGTCGTGCCACGACGGTCCGGATGGCGGTGCGTTGACGTAGGACGCAGAACCGTGTCCCAGTGGGACTCCCGCTCCCCCGCGGGAGGCTCGTCGACGACACGAGCGCCACGATGGCTGAGGTGTTCATCCAGCGCCGAGATCTATGGCATGATTACTTCTCGTCGCGGGTGATTGGCGCAGTTGGTAGCGCGCTTCCTTCACACGGAAGAGGTCGTGGGTTCGAGTCCCGCATCACCCACCGCGTGGAACCCCCTGGTCAGGGAGACATTTGGTCTTTCTGGTCCGGGGGTTTTTGCTACCCAGATGACCCCAAATGGCGGTTCAATGCGGGCACCGATCCAGGCCCAGTCTGTCAGTGCGTCATCATCTTCGGCCGCGGGGACTGTGCAACGGCCGTGCCTGCGGCCGTTGGCGAACGAGAGCGAGACTTCCACGTCTGGCCTCAGCTGGATCTCGCGAGGTGCATCCCGTCCGCTCGATCGCCAGCGCCAGATATACGAACCCTCCCGGTTGCAGGGTTAGGGCGAGACAGTTCGGGACCTGCTCGGTGATCTCCTGGTTTGCGTCGATGTACTGGCCTGCACCAGTCACACCGCCCGGACAGTAGCTGCGCGATGCGCTACTCGCGACGGTGTGGATCAGTGCCAACGCGAGTAACCAGAGCGAGTACCTGCGCACTTCGAGAAGCCACCCTCGGCCGATGGCGGTGTCCAAGGCGGCAGAAGGAGCCAGGTCTGGATTCGGGTTCGCGGTCATCGTTGCCTCACTTCGTCGTTCGGTGTGTGAGCGCGCGTTCTTCATCACGGTCCCAACCGAGGCTGGGTGCTTTCCGGACGGCAATGGACGCGCGCCTGCTCGTGGCCTGCGGGTGGCGCCACCTACGACTGAAACACCCAGAGATCCTATTCGTAAATCTACGAATAGCTGGTACGCTCGTGGCATGAGCATCCACTTCCAAGCCCTGCATCCAGCCGGATGGCGGGCCGCCAGCGCGATCCGCGTCATGCGCTTCCCAGGCGGCGAGCTCTCCCTGACGATCCCCCTCGACTCCCCCGAGACTCCGGCATATGCCGTCGTCACCGGGGCGGACTTCGACGACTATGTGGCGCTCGGCCTCTGGGCTGACTACGCGCATCAGTCGGGCCATCGAGCCATCGCCCTTATTCCGTACTTGCCCGCGGCTCGCGCGGACCGCGGCGTTCCGTTCGGGGCGAAGGTCTACGCCGAACTCATCAACAGCTTCCGGCTCGATCAGATCCTCACCTTCGACCCACACTCCCCCACGGCACCAGCGCTCTACGACAACCTGAAGGTCATCGACTCGGCACCGTACGTGCGCCGAGCGACCATCGGACGGGTCGGGACGCCCCACGACTACGTTGGCGTCATCGCTCCAGACGAGGGCGCGGTCGAGCGGGCGCAGCGCGCAGCGACCGCGCTGCACCTGCCGTTGTTCAAAGCGGAGAAGCACCGCGACTTCGAGACCGGCAAGCTCTCGGGTTTCTCTTGCGAACGGCTTCCCGGCGAAGGGCGACTGCTCGTCGTTGACGACATCTGCGACGGTGGCGGCACGTTCATGGGCCTCGCGGAAGCAACCGGCGTATCCCAAGAGCGGCTGACACTCTTCGTCAGCCACGGCGTGTTCTCCGGCAACGCACCCGAGCTCCGCAAGCACTACTCGGAGATCATCACCACCGACTCCCACCCAGGCGCCCACCGAGACGGCGTCGCCACGGAGCTCCTCTCCATCCGCAACATCCTCGCGCCGTTCATCGAGCGCTGAGCCGAACTGAACCGAAAGGACACCACCGTGGACTTCACACCCGTCGCCCCGCTCTTCCAGACCGACGCGTACAAGCTCGACCACCGCCGCCAATACGAACTCGCCGGCAACGTGACCCGCGTCTACTCCAACTACACCAACCGCGGTAGCCGCATCCCCGACATCGACAGGGTCGTGCACTTCGGCCTGCAGGCGTTCCTCGAGACCTACGCCGCAAGCTTCGAGCCATTCTTCGCCGCCGATGAGGACCACGTTGCCGCGGCTTACGACGCGCGGCTCACACAGATCCTCGGCCCCAATCAGATCGGCACCGACCACATCCGCGCACTCCACCGCCTCGGCTACCTTCCCTTGCGCTTTGCCGCCGTCCCCGAAGGAACCGCCGTCCCGCTGCGAATCCCCTCCTTCACGATCGAGAACACGCACCCGGACTTCTTCTGGCTCACGAACTACGTCGAGTCCGTCCTGAGCGCGGAAGTTTGGCAGGCGTCGACGGCCGCGACGATCGCGAAAGCCATGCGAGAGACCCTCGATGCAGGGGCGGAACGAACCGGCACCGATCCGGCCACGGTCGACTGGCAAGGGCACGACTTCTCCTACCGAGGCATGTCCTCGAACGAGACCGCGGCGATGACGGGAGCGGCGCACCTCCTCAGCTTCACCGGCACAGATTCGCTCGTCAGTCTCGACTGGATCGAGCGACACTACGGCGGCAACTACGTTGCGGGCAGCGTTGCAGCCACCGAACATTCCGTGATGTGTGCGGGAATCGCGACCGTCGGCGAGCAGCAGCTCTTCGAGAACCTCCTCGACCTCTACCCAACCGGCATCGTCTCCGTTGTCTCCGACACCTTCGACCTCTGGAAGGTACTCACTGAGTATCTGCCCGCGTTGCGAAACGAGATCCTCGCGCGGGACGGCAAGCTTGTCATCCGCCCCGACTCCGGCGACCCCGTCGACATCCTCTGTGGGGCGCCGCTGAGCACGCCCCCGCTCGAGGGTGGGGGCCGTCAGGCCTCCGACCCGCGAGACCTTCAGGAGCCTGCGCAAAAGGGTGTCATCGAGCTCCTCTGGGACACCTTCGGCGGCACCGTCAACGACGCTGGCTTCAAAGTGCTCGACAGCCACATCGGGGCAATTTACGGCGACTCGATCACTCGTGAGCGAGCGGCAGAGATCATCGACCGGCTCGCAGCGAAAGGATTCGCGTCCGGCAATGTCGTGTTTGGTATGGGTAGCTACGGCTACCAGTACCAAACCCGCGACACCTTTATGTCGGCCATCAAAGCGACGTGGATCGAGGTCGACGGACGTGCGGTCGACATCCGCAAGGACCCGATCACTGACAGTGGCACCAAACGCAGCGCCGCAGGCCGCCTCAGCGTGGTCACCGCGCCCGGCGGCAAGCTTGCCCTCATCGAGCGTGCGACGCCAACCGAAGAGGCCGAGTCGCTCCTGCAGCCGATCTGGGAGGATGGCATCTTCATCCGTAGGCAGGACTTCGCCGATGTCCGGACGGTCCTCGCGGAGCAGACCGTCTTGACCAGCAAGGAGTTCGCACGCGCATGAGCACCGCCTTCGACCAGCCCCTCGTCGCCATGGACGCTCTGCCCGTCCGGTTCCGGGGCGGCCGGATCGAAATCGGGCTCGCCGAGCGTGCGAACGCACCGCACGCCGGGGAGGCGGCGATCCCCGGCGTGCTCCTGCTCCCCGGCGAGCACGGTGACGGGCCCGTGCTCCGCGCGATCCGCACGAAAGCCGGCATTCCCGACGACGACGTGCGCGCTACCAGACAGCTCGGCTGGTTCGACGGAACCATGCGTGACCCCCGCAGCGCCACGATCTCGCTCACCAGCCTGGTCTTCCTCGCCCCAGACGCCGAGGACGGGACGCTCGAATGGCGCACGATCGAGCAATGCGGAAACCTCCCCTTCGATCACACCGCCATCGTTCACTCGGCGATCGCTCGACTCGGCGCGATCGTCTGGAGCGACTGGGACGTGACGCGGTCGCTGCTTGGCGAGAAATTCACCACCGGCCATGCCCTCGAGCTCGGCGCCGAACTGGGCGCGGAGCCCTACGATCGGCCCAACTTCCGACGCTGGCTCGAACGCACCGGGAGACTCCGCACCACGACGGACACGACTGGGCTCAAACTCACCGGTCGGACGAGCGTGTGGGAGTGGGAGGACTGAAGCTCGTCTCCGCAGGCCCGAAAGGGGTCCGTTGATTCCGACGCGGTCGACACGCTTGCCGGTCAGGTCTAGGACAGTTCGTCCCACCGCCTAGACCGAGCAGAAGGTTGGCTTTTACGTTTGGCGGGCTGTCACCAGAGAGTATGGTCGCTCCTCCCACGGAGTCGGACAACCAATCCCGCTCCCTGTCGTGACTGCCCTCCCTGATGCGGCGAACCCTCATTCTTCGCAGCATCTCAACGACGCAAAGGCGACAGAGACATGACAGAAACAACGTCGAGGCGCGCCGTCATCGGCGCAGCTGTATGGTCCGTGCCGGTGGTTGCTGCAGCCGCGGCGGCACCGTTGGCAGCAGCATCGCAGTGCGCTGAATGGCGAATCCATTCCGGCACCTACTACTGGATGCAGTTCGGCGGCATCAACAACAACGGAACCTGGAACTCCAACTCAGGCACGCTCACCGTCTACATGGCAGCAGGAACCGACACTCGAGGGGCCCTGTCCTACAGTGCGGCCGCCACCGGCATCAACGCTGCCACCACACAACATCGCTGGACCGTGACCGTCCCATACCGAGTCTCGTGGACCACCGTTCCCGCCGGGTACTCGGCCCCAACCGAGACGAACGCCGGCGGCGGCAACTGGACCTACACCTCGCAGAGATTGGGCACGATCCCCACGAGGGCCGCCGTGACACCTCTGGGCACGATCCCCACGAGCCAGTCCGCGCAGAACGCCATTTCGACGTCGAACTACTTCATCGGCTCGGCCTACCAGCTCCCGTTCGCGAACAACCAGCAGGTCACCGACGGTCCGACATACGCGATTCCCGTCACCACGACGACAAACTTCGCGCTGACGTTCCCAGCGTCTTCGTGCAACACCGGACCCATCTCGCGAAGCCTCAGCTACACGATCCCCGTTCGCCCGACTCGGGTCTGAGGCGCCCACGCCCGGAGCCCCGGCACGTGCTTCCTGGCAGGCGCTACAGGGCGCGGTGTCCGTCCCGCACTGGGAAGGCATCCCGGGTGCACGCTCCGGCGGCGACGGGGGTGCCGGATCTCAGATGAACGCGCAGCTGGCGCGTTACTTTCTCCTCGACATTTGGCGAGCCCAAGGCGTGAGCGGGGGTCTCGGATAATGGTGTCCAGGAGGGAAGGTGCGGATGACGATGCAGCAGGGTTCGGGGGTACCTCCGGGCGCCGGACGTGATTTCCCCCGGAAGGTGGGGGCGACCGCGTACACGCCGCTGGAGGCGATGCTGGATGCTGAGGTGGTGTCCTGGCACCCGCCCTACCGCGCGGAGGTCCGTTCGATCAGCGAAGGCATTCGTCCGGAAGCGCGACGCCTCTTTGACGCAGACACGGCGCGGCTGCTCGCGGAGGATCCCGGTCGGCAAGATCTGATCGCCCCGGCGCAGTGGCGCAACGGGTTGCGGATCCTCGGTTTCCTCGCCGCCGCTGCGACACTCGCCGGCATCGTGATCGCCGCCGGCATCAGCCCACGCAACCAGCCCTCCGTGGACGCCTCGGTCGTTGCCGTCACAGTCGGCGTGACCAGCACGCTGGCGTTGCTCCTGGTCGGCGCATCCATGCTGTTCCCCGCAAAGATGGGCGTCCCGAACCGGCTGGCGTCGATCAGCTTGTGGCTCGGCACCGTCGGGGCGTTCGCGTCGGCTGGCGCGCTGCTGCTGCGCCAGGACACGTGGTCGCCGTCGACGCCCGGCTGGCTGCTGCTCACCGCGGCGTCCGGGCTCGGGCTGCTGGTCCTCGCCGTCGTCGTCGCCATTGCCCGCCGGCCCTCCAAGCATGGCCCGGCGCCGGTCACCGAAGCCGATCTCAGGAAGCTGCGGATCCGGGCCCTGCACACGGCACTCGAGCACGCGATGGAATCCGCTTCCGAGGCCTGGCATCGTCTTGACGAGCAGACGCAACGAGGCCTCGAGCGAGGCCGCGAGAACGCCGTCGCCGCGCTGCTGGACGCGAGGGGTCCGAAGTTTCAGCCGGAGTGGCTGCGATCTTCCGCGCCAGGGTCCGTGGGCCTTCCGTTCGCCGCCGACAAAGCGCACGAGATCCTGCACCTTGGGGATGCGCAACTCACGGCTCGCGAGACAGGTGGCCCGTACGGTTACTTCGTCGAGCAGAGCAGGCGGGCAGCTGAGGAGCACGACCACAAACGCGGGTGAGACTGGACGATGGTGGTCTGGACGCGCAGTCCAGTCCGAGATCGCGTGCGTCGCCCCGTGACCCGGATCATGTGGTCGTATTCGCTCGTGATCACCTCGCTCATGCGGCCGACGAGCTCAGCATGACCGGCTTACGGCTCCGGGGTGCCGAGGTAGGCGGGCTCGCCCGGGGTGACGCCGAAGAACAGCGGGTCGCTCGGTGATTCCTCCCGCGGGAAGTAGCCGTTCGCGAGGGTCACTCCCCCGAACATGTCGTTGCTGAGCGCTCTCCGGTCGCCAGCCCAGCACTTCGTGTCCGCGGAAACGAGCACAGAGCCGTTGGCGATGAAGGTGACCATCAGGAGCGAGAAGTCGCCCTGCTTGCGCACGATCACGTCCGTCGACTGCGCAGTGCCGAGCCGAGGTCTTGGCCTTCCACGCTGTATCCGGCCTCGGACAAGTGTGCTGCGACGGCCGCGCTCAACGCCGGCTGAGCGGCGGGGTCGACGGAGGTCGTGCGGGTGAGGTCGAACTTGTAGCCGTTGTCGCCGCAGCCAGCACCGGAAGGTTGCATGCCGTAGGAGGACGGCTCTGCGTGCCAGGGTCCGTCGAAGATGAGCGCCTGGACGTCATTCGTCACGGCGCGGTAGTCGAAGTAGTGCTGCTTCGCATCGGCAAACAGCACAGCACCGGTCGGCGCGGGCTCAGAGCACCCGGCAAACGAGAGGACCGCGATGGCGGCCATCGCGGATGAGACCAATGTGCGCCTCATCGCTGGGTCCGATCTGCTCCGGCGAAGAACGACCGCACGCGCGCCCAGAGCGGGTCCGCTTCGGAGACGCCCGACACGAGCCGGGTCACCCCGCCCGCCTGGCCGAACCCGGACAATCCGCTGATGACCGCAACCATCGCCGTCGCCGCGGTGAATGAGGTCACCCCGGCACCCAGGTCACGCACCACGAGCGCGACTCCCGCGACGCTGACGAGCAGCGCCAGCGTCGCAGTAGCGAGCCGAGCGAAGATACGCGGCTCGAAGTTGATCGTTCGCGCTTGCAGCCAGCCTCCGGGTCGCCGCTGCCGGCCGGCACGCAGATACGGCAGCCGCAACCACCAGATTGCGGCGACGATCAGACGCCGCCCGGTCCACCACAGCCGCAGCAAAAGAACGATGCCAGTGACCCCGACGAGTGCCGCGACGACGGTCGCGATGAGGT
Source organism: Pseudoclavibacter helvolus (assembly GCF_049707175.1). Taxonomy (GTDB): domain Bacteria; phylum Actinomycetota; class Actinomycetes; order Actinomycetales; family Microbacteriaceae; genus Pseudoclavibacter; species Pseudoclavibacter helvolus_A. Next base: position 145,148 of record NZ_JBNAFM010000003.1, read on the forward strand.
CTACACCGACCAATGCTCCGCTGAGCATCGCCACAGTCCCGACCAGAGCAACCGCAACGAACGACCCGACCGATGCGAGGACGAAGGCGAGGACCCCGAGGCCCCACCTGGACCAGCGCTCGAAGTCACGCCTCAGCTCCGCGGCGCCACGGTCGGCGTCTGCGGGCGAACCCTCATCGGACTCGGCGGCCGCGATGAGGGGCATCGAGGCGGGTCGGATCAACATGGCATCACGTCCTCAGGCTATCGACCAGGTGGTCAGCAACTCTGCGCGGTCGGCTTCATCGTTCGCGCGTGCTGGGCGTCTTTGCGGCGACGCCGGATCGCGGCCACCGCGAGCAGCGTCCACGCGACTGCGAGCACAGCCCAGGCGATCCCGAACAGCGCGGAGCCGGTGACGAAGGAGGTCACGCTCAGTGCCACCCAGCCGACCGCGAGCGTTCCGCTCACCCAGGGGTTGATGGACGAGTCCCACCACGCACGACGCATTTGCTTCACCGTCTTGAAATCGATGATCTTCCACCCTCCTTCACCTTCACCTGCACCTTCACCTGCGCCTGAGCCTGCGCCTGCGCGTGCAGCATGAGCGTGCGTCACTCGGCGGAGCCGATGATGCCGATGAGTTTCGTCAGGACGCGGATCGTATGTGGCAGGCAGTGACGACACCGGAGGCGTGCCGGGCCGTCACTGCAGGAGACAGCGAGCTGAAGGCGAGCCAAGTCCGTTACGGGATAGGCGTGTAGTCCGCGATCACGAACGCAGGGACACCGTAGCCGTGGAATCTGTTGTTGTTGTTGTACCAGGCGACTTCTCGGAGCGCCGTGTAGTTGACGGTGAAGCCCTCGCCCGGGTTCAGCTGCGTGATCGGAACGGAGATGGTGAAGATCGAAGCGGAATCATCAGTCGTCGACATCGTCGAGGCACCGTCGCTCCGAGTGAAGACGAAGTCGTTGCTTCCGAGCAGGGGGCGGTGAGCGGAGAATGGCGTCCTGGCGAGGCGAGACCTCCCCGTAGCCCAGATCCCCGGCGTCACGAGCGTCGTTGCGTAGCCCGGGTTGCCTTCCTGTGGTCGTTGGAGGTTCGGGAGAAGGCGGGTGTCTTCGTTGAGCCACCGGCCCGCTGTATCCGACCACTGAGCGGCATACGCTTCGCGGACGGGGGTCGTCGTCGGCGAGTTTCCGCACCAGGGAAAGACGACCACGATGTTGCTCAGCCGGAAACCGGCGGTCGCTGGGAGCACCCACGAGGCGACCGCGTCATTGCCAACCCAGCGAGAGGGCAGTTCGCCATCGACGCTGAAATCGCTCGGTGAACGGACCGGCTCGGAACCTGAATAGGTCAAAGTGAAGGGCGAGTCGATCGGAATCTGCGACGCCATGTTCCAGATGCCGAGGTGGTACATGTCACCGCCGACGACGCCGCGGCGCTCGAGACCGCTCGCCGCCGACATTGGTGCTGCAACTGCTGCGGCCAGAACGGGCGCAGACCACGCGGCGCCACGCAGCACAGCCCGTCTGGATGGTCGGTTCTTGACTGAGCGTGATGCTGACTGCTTCATGGATTCTCCTCATGCGGGTGAGTGCCCGCGTAGCTAGCTCGACGGTGTCGCGCGCGCCGCGACTCGGCGGCTCTTGGATGTTCAGAAACGGTGGGATAGCGACTTGGATTCGCTGACTTCTGCTTCGCTTGGTGGCTGTTCGCCCGGTCAAACATGAAACACTTGACCCCCGACTCTCGTGACTCAGGACTCACCTACCAGCGCTTCGCAGGCTAACACGTCGGACACACGGATCTGCACGTTCGGATCGAATCGACACAAATCGTTCGCATTCTGCGCAAAACTGGCTTCACATATCCGGGTAATCGGTTGAGCGAGTCCGATGACAGAGCGCAACCCTCCCAACCGGCCGCTCCCCTGGTGCGACAAGCGCCGCATCGTAGACTGTTCCGATGCACGGCACAGCCGGATTCGGGTTCTACATCAGCGAGGCGATGGCACGAACGAACCGTGCCGTGGCAGAGCGAGACCGCGGGCACGCGGATCCGCACGGGCTTGCCTCGTCCTCCGGTGCGGCCACGGAGACGCGGCCTGGCGGAGTGCTGGTCATGGCGAGGCTCGTCTCCGCTGACCCTCTCGACGAAGCGCGCGACTACGCTGAGGCGCTGCGGACGGACCTGGTTCGGGTCGACACGTACGGGCATCCCGCCGCGATCGCGGGTGGCGCGTTCTTCACCTCAGCGGAGACTGTGCGCGGTCACACCGTCGCCCAGCTGGTGATCACCCCGGTGCACAACACATCGCTGTCACTGTGGACCAGAGCCGGGGCAACCCTGGTGACAACAGTGCTCGCAGACTCACACGGCACTCACGCCGTGATCGAAACGGCAGGCGGCCGCAAGATCGAGATCTGGCAACCTCCGGCCGCTCCCGCTGCCGGCGCTCCGTAGGCTCTTCCCATGGTCCGCAGCTCACCCCCGTCGCTCAGAGTCAAGAACGCCCGCGTGTGGGGTGGCGAGCCGGTGGACATCGTTATCCGCAACGGCCGCATAGCGTCGGTCGACCGCGTCACGCGGAACGCGCCAAGCGCGCCAAGCGACGCCGAGTTCGACGCCGGGAATCTGCTCGCACTGCCGGGCCTCGTGAACGCGCACGCGCATGTCGATAAGAGCTGGTGGGGAAAGCCGTGGGAATCGTTCGGAGGCGAACCAGGCACTCAGGGCCGGATCGCCCACGAGCGGTCCCGCAGGGATGCGCTCTCGATTCCGAGCGTGGAGACATCGCTGCGCGTCCTCATGCAGTCGTTGCGAACCGGAACGACGCGGATGCGAAGCCATGTCGATGTCGACCTCGGGGTGGGGATTCGCGGCATCGAGTCGGTTCGGGAGGCCGCCGATCGACTCGGAGGCGCCGTGGAGGTGTCGATCGTCGCCTTCCCCCAAGACGGCGTCATCCGGCGCCCAGGAGTGCTCGAGCTGCTGGAGCGGGCGGCCGCCGAGGGCGTCGACCACATCGGCGGTCTCGACCCGGCGCTCATCGATCGAGACCCGGTCAGGCAGCTGGACGGCCTGTTCGAGATCGCGGGGCGACGCGGGTGCGGCCTCGACATTCATCTCCATGAGCCAGGGGACCTCGGCGCGTTCGAGTTCGATCTCATTCTTGACCGCGTCGAACGCGATGGGCTCGGCGAAGGCCGCGTCAACATCGCGCATGGGCTCGCGCTGGTCGATGTCGATGCGCCTCGCCGCCGCGACCTGCTGCAGCGCATGGGCGAGCTGGGCGTCACGATGACCACCGTCGCGCCGGTTCGCATGCGGCAGCTCCCCCTACACGAGCTCGACGAGGCCGGCGTGCGCTTCGGGTTCGGCACGGACGGCATTCGCGATCTTTGGAGTCCGTACGGTGACGCCGACCTCATGGGCATCGCCTGGCAGTATGCGCGCGCCGGCGGTTTGGTTCGCGATGAGGACCTCATTCGTACCCTGCAGATCGCGACGCGCGATGCTGCCAAGTTCGTGACGGCCGAGTCCCACAATCTGCAACCGGGCGACCGCGCCGACATCGTGCTCGTCGACGCCGAGAACCCGATGGATGCGCTTGTCCGACGCGTCACACGCTCCGCGGTGATCGCCGGTGGTCGAGTGGTGGACCTGGATGATCTCCAAACTGCACCGTGGGAAGCCTTGTGAGACATACGGCTCCCCGGGCCGCTCCGCTAGTGTCGTCCCGTGACCACTCGCCCTCTCCTCGCCGTCGACAGCTGGACCGAAACTCGCGACACCCTGCACCGCTGGCTCCAGGTCGTCGGGAAGATCCGCATGGTCAGCACCCCGCACGTGAACCACTGGTGGAACGTCACCTTGCATGTGACCGCCCGGGGCCTCGCGACTGGTCCGCAATACGACGGCCACGAGGTGTTCGACATCGAGTTCGACTTCGTTGGGCACCGGCTCGTCGTGCGACACGGAGACGGCCGCGAGCGTGCCCTCACCCTCGAGCCGATGACGGTCGCCGACTTCACCGCACGTCTCTTCTCGCTCCTCACTGATCTGGGGCTGCATCCGCGCATCCACGGAGCGCCGAATGAGGTCGAACTCGCCATCCCCTTCGCTGAGGACACGACGCATGCGAGCTACGACGCCGCGGCCGCGCACGCGTTCTGGCGCCAGCTGGTGGATGCGAACCGCGCGCTCTCAACGTTCCGATCGGAGTTCACGGGCAAGGTAAGCCCCGTGCACTTCTTCTGGGGCGCCATGGACCTCGCTCTCACCCGGTTCTCCGGTCGCGAAGCCCCTCGGCATCCGGGTGGCGCGCCGAACTGCCCGAACGAGGTCATGGTGGAGGGGTACTCGCACGAGATCTCCAGCGCCGGGTTCTGGCCAGGCGGCGGGAAGGAAGGTGCCTACTATTCGTACGCCTATCCGGCGCCCGATGGCTTTGCTGGCGCGGAGGTTCCCGAGGGTGCCTTCTGGCACGCGGAGCTCGGCGAGTTCCTGCTGCCCTACGAGACGGTGCGCGAGGCAGCGGACCCGGATGCGCTGGTCCAGCGCTTCCTGGGGGCGACCTACGATGCGGCCTCTGACCTCGCCAGGTGGCCCGGCGTCCAGGCTTCCTGAGCGTTCTGGCGACGGGCGGTGCGGCGAACGCGCACGACCGGGTGGCGGTTCCGCGCCGCCGTCGGGCCGTTCAACGTCGCGGTGTCTTCTCTCGGCGTTGGTTCCAGAAGCGATACACCAGTTCTGGGTACTCGGCCATGACATCGACGTCGGCCACGAGCTGTTCGAGCCTCGCTTCGTAGCCCTCAGGCGTGAGGCCGAGCTTGCGAATCTGTTCGAGTTTCGCCAGGTCGCGGCCCGGGTTCGCAGCCTCGAACTCCAAGAGCGCCCTTGCTCGTGCGGTGATCATGGCAGAAGACTAGGTGCTGACCCATCGAGCGCCTTGACGCTTGCTTTTCCTGTGCAAGCTGGGTAATGCGGCCGGGTTCAGCTCGTGACGTGACGAATCCCGACGAACTGCATGCGGTCCTCGCCGTAGAAGCACGACTGCAGCGCGAAATCACCCTGCAGGCCGATCAGCGCCTCGGTCGTCTCCCAATGCTTGGCCGTGTGGCGAACGTCGACGACCTCGTAGATACCCGGCTGCCCTTCCACCTCGAACTGCGTGCCGACCTGCCAGTTCAGCACGATGTCGCCGCCGCAGTTGTTGTGCGCTGCGTAGACCGCGGGAACACCGACCGTGTTCCGGTAACTCGTCATCTCGATGAACGACCCGTCGCACACGTCGAGCTCGGCCTGTCCGCCCTCGACTCCGAGCCGAACGCTCGGGAGCTGTACCTCCGCAGCAACATTGTTGACGGCCGCCTTCACCTGCCCGTAGCCCCGTTCGACCGTGGTCGGTGCGAAGAGGGACATGGCGAGCACGATCGCGCCTGCGAGGATGAGCATCGTGCCGAAGATCCCGAGCATGGCGTTGCCGAACGTGCGGCGACGCCTCCGCGGCGACACCGCCCGGGCGTGGGCAGGCGGCGCGGGACGGGTGCTGGTCATCTGCAGTGCTCTCCTCGCGGTCGGACGATCCCGATTGTTCACCAGCACCTTATGGCCTGCGTGTGAATCGCGACAGCAGCCGTGCAGCGTCAGCCGGTCGGCACTCAAGTTCGTCACGGCTGACCTGCGTACGGTCGGAGCATGTCAGATCAGCGAGCGACCCCAGAACACGAGAACGACGCACCCCTCGACGCGGCCAACGAGCGGCTAGAAGCCGAGTCCCTGCAGGGACTCGGCACGGGAGAACCGAACCGCGAGCGTCCTGACCAGCCACCGACTCAGGTCAGGGAAGACGCTGCGCACCACCGCGACGACAGCGTGCCACCTGCTGGCGTCAACGGCTAGCGGATGCACCGGGCCGGGTTCACGAGTGTGAGCCCGGCCTTCGCAGTGCCGCTCGCAACCCGTGTGCGTTGCGCGCCGCTCAGGGACCTTCGAGCACCACTTCGTCAGCTTTCTTGTCCGGACGCCATCCGCGCCAGCTCGGCTGCCTGAGGCGGCCACCAGCGGTCCACTCCGCGAACTCGACCTCCCCCACGAGCTGAGGTTCTACCCACACCGCGCCGCGAGCATCCGCTGCCGGAATGTCGACGAACGGCGAGGTTGTTCGGGACAACGGTGCAAGCTCGCGAGTTGCGCGCTCGAGGTCGCGATCGCTGAACCCGGTCCCGACTCTCCCGATGTAGGTGAGGCCGTCGTCGCCGGGTAGGCCGAGCAGCAGCGAGCCGATCCTGCCTGAGCGGCGCCCCCGCCCCGGACGCCATCCGCCCACGACCGCTTCCTGGGACCGGTGATGCTTGACCTTGATCCAGCTGTCCGAGCGGCGGCCGGGACGATAGACACTGTCGAGCTTCTTGGCGACGATTCCTTCGAGGCCGAGCTCTAGGCTGCTGGCCAGAGCGAGCTGCGCGTTCCCCTCGACGGCCGGAGGGATGCGCATCCCCCGCCGCTCCGACACGGAGCCCTCCAGCAGCGCCCGGCGCTCCGAGTAGGAGTGCTCGAGCAGGCTGGCGCCCTCAAGCGAAAGCAGGTCGAACACGAAGAAGTGCACGGGGACCACCTTCACGCCGCGCTCGACATCGCGAGCAGCGCGAAGCCCCATCCTCGCCTGCAGCCGGCCGAAATCCGGCCGGGACCGCCGATCGAGGGCCACGATCTCACCGTCGAGCACGCCGGACCGTCCCCCGAGGCACGCCGTCACTGCCTCGACGACTTCCGGGTAGGCGACCGTCACGTCGTTGCCGTTTCTCGTCCGTAGGCGCACGTCGTCGGCATCGACGGCTGCGACGATGCGGATGCCGTCCCACTTCATCTCGAACGACCACTCGTGCTCGTCCTCGAAGGCTGCCGTCTCGCGCGCCGAAGCGAGCATGGGTGCGACGGATCGCTCCCGGGCTGCTGTGAGCTTCCGACCATCACCCAATGGCCCCGCGGAGGCGTCCGCCCGGGATGCGCCCGGGTCCATGCGGTGCAGCAGCCAGTTGCGTTTCGTGTCGCCGCTTCCGTTCGTGTGAATGAGCGCGAGCTTTGTCGGCTCGGCGAGTCCACCGTGGGCCGCGCCGTTGAGCGTGACGATGATCTCGTTCCGCTCCCGCCACTTCTCGAGCTCGTAGGTGCCTGCGTCCCAGATGTAGACCTCTCCGGCCCCGTACTCGCCCTTGGGGATCGTTCCCTCGAACGTTGCGTACTCGAGCGGGTGGTCCTCGGTCTGCACGGCGAGGTGGTTCTTCTTCGGGTCCGTGGGAATGCCCTTCGGAACAGCCCAGGACACCAGCACGCCGTCGTGCTCAAGGCGGAAGTCGTAGTGGAGCCGCCTCGCATGGTGCTCTTGGATCACGAAGCTGCGGCCGATCGATGACTGCGGTGAATCCCTGGGCACCGGCTCTGTGGTCTTCGCGGGATCACGCATCTCCCGGTAGGTCACGAGCCTGTCCTCCCGTGCCGCGTCGGCAACGGGCGCGAGGGGATCTTCACGCGTGCGCATCCGCGCGAGCACCTCGTTGTATTCGAGGTGGCGCAGCTTGGTCGAGGCAAGCTCGCGCCAGGTTCGCGGTACGGCGACCGTGGGTCGCGCGCGGCCGCGCAGCGAGTACGGTGCGATCGTCGTCTTAGCGCCGCTGTTTTGACTCCAGTCGACGAGCACCTTCCCGTCCCTGAGCGACTTTTTCATGTCGCTCACGACCAGCTCGGGGTTGTCGGCCTCCAGCGACCTGGCGAGCTCGCGAGCGACCATCGAGACCTGCTCCGATGTGTGGGATCCGTCGAGCGCCGCGTAGAGGTGGATGCCCTTGCTCCCGCTCGTCACCGGCAGTGGTTCGAGGCCCATGCCCTGCAGGATGCTTCGCGCCAGCCGGGCCACCTCCGCGCACTCGATGAGGCCGGCGCCCTCACCGGGGTCGAGGTCGAGCACGAGGCGGTCCGGGTTACGCGGGTGGCCGTCTCGGCCGAAGCGCCACTGCGGGACGTGCAACTCGAGCGCCGCAACTTGGGCGAGCCACGAGAGGGTCGCGACGTCCTGCACCAGCGGGTACTCGTTCCGGTGATCGTGATGCTCGATGCCCTCCCTTGGCACCCAGCTCGGCGCACTCGCCTCAAGGTTCTTCTGGAAAAAGACCTTGCCTGGCCGTGCTGTAGTGCCCACCCCATCGACCCAGCGCTTGCGTGTGACCGGACGCTGGCGCACGTGCGGAATCAGGAACGGAGCGATCTTGGCGTAGTACGTCAGCACGTCCGCCTTTGTGGTGCCGGTCTCCGGGTACAGCACCTTGTCGAGGTTCGTGAGCGTGATGCGGTGGCCCTCGACCATCACCGTCTGCTTGGAGGACACCATCGGCCAAGGATGCACCCGTCGCCTGGGCCGACGACCGGCGAATACTCAGCGTCGGCTCTGCCGACGGGTCGCTGCGTGGGCTGTACTGGATGCATGAGATCCATCTGGAAGGGCTCCATCGCGTTCGGGCTCGTGAACGTGCCGGTCAAGCTGTACAGCGCAACCGAAGACCACGACGTGCACCTGCACCAGGTGCACGACAAGGACGGCGGGCGCATCCGCTACCAGCGGCGCTGCGAGGTGTGCGGCAAGATCGTCGACTTCGAGCACATCGACAAGGCGTACGCCGACGAAGACCGCACGGTCGTGCTGACGGAAGAAGACCTCAGCTCGCTGCCGGAAGAGCGCAGCCGGGAGATCGATGTCGTCGAGTTCGTGCCGAGCGAGCAACTCGACCCGATCATGTTCGACCGCAGTTACTTCCTCGAGCCGGACTCGAAGTCGGCGAAGGCCTACGTGTTGTTGCGACGGACGCTGGAGAAGACGGATCGAACGGCGATCGTGCACTTCTCGCTTCGCCAGAAGTCGCGGCTCGGTGCACTCCGCACCCGCGGCGACGTGCTCATGCTGCAGTCCCTGCTGTGGGACGACGAAGTGCGGGAGGCGAAATTCCCGTCCCTCGACGAACGCGTGCGGATCTCTGCGAAGGAACTCAAGATGTCGGCCTCGCTCGTTGACTCCTTCGCCGCGGACTTCGCACCCGACCGCTTCACCGATGACTACCAGGAGCAGCTCCAGCAGCTCATCGATGCCAAGCTCGCCGAGGGCGACGCGCTCGACACGGCCGCGACGTTCGGAGAACCGGACGGCGAAGAGGACGGGGGCGGTGAGGTGATCGACCTCATGGAGGCGCTGCGCAGGAGCATCGACAAGGGGAAGCGCACGCCGGCGTCGGCGGGCCGCGAGTCGAAGCCCAGTGGCAAGAAGGCCAGCGCGAAGGAAACGTCCGTGAAGAAGGGGGGCCGCAAGAAAGCAGCGGCGCAGAAGGCTGGCACGAAGAGCGCGAGCCCCAAGAAGACGGGCGCCGGCAAGACGAACGCGACGAAGACCCCGAGGAAGAAGGCCACCAAGGAAAAGTCGGCGGGCAAGAAATCTTCGACCAAGAAGGCGGCCTCGACGAAGACGGCAGCCGCGTAGCTGCAGGGCTGAGCGTCCGGCGCGCGCCCGTTCACCTGGCGTTCACGCGCGTGAAGGCACCGGGTACACCCCTCCGGGTACGGTGACGGGAACCCCGTCAGCGACGCACGCCCTGGAGGAAACACGTGACTCGAACTTGGCAGAAGCTCCTCGCGGTGGGAACCGCGACGACGCTGGCCGGAGGCGGCCTACTCGTCGCCGCAGCGCCCCCGACCTTCGCCGCTCCGAGCGGCACCGAGCTCGTCATCAACGAGGTCTACGGCGGTGGTGGCAACGCTGGCTCGCTCTTCTCGAACGACTTCGTGGAGCTCTACAACCCGAGCTCGGCACCGATCACCGTCGATGGCTGGTCGGTGCAGTACTTCTCCGCAAGTGGCAATCTGGGCGGCACGGCGAGCCTGTCGGGGTCCGTCGCGCCAAAGACGCACTACCTCGTGGCCCTCGCCGCGGGAAGCGCTGACACCGGTGCACTGCCTGCTCCCGACGCGACCGGCGAGATCGCGATGGGGGCGCGCGGCGGCATCGTCGCGCTCGCGACGACGGAAGAAGCGGCGACACTCGCCGAGTCCGGCGCGTCAGTGCCTGAAGCCGTCGTCGACCTCGTCGGATACGGCAGCGCGAGTGCCTTCGAGGGTACGGCTCCAGCTCCGGAGCTGAGCAATGCGCTGAGCGCTCAGCGCTTGGCAGGCGGCATCGACACCGACAAGAACTCGACCGACTTCGTTGCCGCGGCCCCCACGCCCGAGAACTCCGCTGGGGGCTCCACCGAGCCACCCGCGCCGACGACGACCTCGACTCCGACCGCTCCACCGGTGGCAGCACTGGTTTCAATCGCAGAGATCCAGGGCACAGGGGCCGCGTCACCCCTCGTCGAACAGACCGTCACCACCGAGGGCATCGTCACTGCGGTGTACGCGGAGGGTGGACTCGGGGGCTTCAACATCCAGTCCCCCGGTGCGATCGATCCTGAGACACACACCGCCTCCACCGGCGTCTTCGTCTACGCACCCGCCGCCGCTGCCACGGTAGACATCGGCGATCGCGTCGCCGTCACTGGCCGAGTCGGCGAGCGCTTCGAGTCGACGCAGATCAGCGCCACCAGCGTCGAGCAGCTCGAACGCGGCCCGCAGCACGTCGTCGAACCAGCCCAGATCGTGTGGCCAGAGACCGACGAGGAGCGCGAACGCTACGAAGGGATGCTGGTCGCCCCTACTGGCACTTACCGCGTGACAGAGAACTACGCGCTCAACCAGTACGGTGAAATCGGGCTGTCGGTCGGCGACCGACTGCTCGTGACCCCGACCGAGGTGGGTGCGCCCGGCAGCGCGGAAGCCATCGCGCAGGCTGAGTACAACGCGGCCCACAGCGTCATCCTGGACGATGGCGCATCCACCGACTTCCTCCGCCGAGAGGGCGGGAGCATGATCAACGCCGATATCCCGCTCCCCTACCTGAGCCTGGAGACACCCGTCACGGTCGGAGCGACGGCCACCTTCACGGAGCCCGTCGTGGTGCACTACTCGTTCGACACCTACCGTTTCCAACCGACGACGCCGCTGACCGGGGCGGACGGCGCCCCGGTGGCGTTCTCAGACGCTCGCGAGGTCGCCCCGGAGCCGGTCGGCGGTACGCTGCAGCTCGGCACATTCAACGTCCTGAACTATTTCACCAGCCTTGGCGTCGACTACTGCGAACCGGGCCAGAGCTACACCGACCGCGCTGGAGACCCGGTGAGCGCCAACGGTTGCCTCCCGCGTGGCGCATGGGACGAGGAGAACCTCGCGCGGCAGGAAGCCAAGATCGTGGCCGCGATCAACCAGCTCGACACAGACATTGTCGCCTTGGAAGAGATCGAGGATTCGTCCGATTTCGGGAAGGACCGCGACGCGGCCCTCGTCGACCTCGTCGCCGCGCTCAACGCGGAAGCCGGCACTGCGCGCTGGGCACACGTGCCATCACCGGCCGAAGCGCCCACCAACGGCGACGATGTCATCCGAACGGCGTTCATCTACCAGCCTGCGACCGTGGAGGTCGTCGGATCATCCAGCATCCTCGACGACCCCTCCTTCGTCAACGGGCGCGCCCCGCTCGCGCAAACCTTCGCAGATCCAACGACGGACACGGAGTTCATCGTCGTGGCCAATCACTTCAAATCAAAGGGTGGCTCTGGCGAGGGCGACAACGCAGACAATGACGACACCGTCGGGCCAGCGGGCGCAGTCGGCGGCTGGAACGGAGACCGGACCCGCCAGGCGCAAGCGCTTGTCGCCTTCACCAAGCAGCAGCGCGTCGAGCAGGGCACCGACCTTGTGTTCCTCACGGGCGACTTCAACAGTTACTCGCAGGAGGATCCCATGCGCGTGCTCGGCGATGCCGGCTTCGAGAACCTCGGGGATGCGCGCAATAAGACAACGGGAGCGCCCGGCTCTGCAGGCACCGAGTACACGTACAACTTCGACGGGGCCGTCGGGTCCCTCGACCACATCCTGGCGAGCGGCCCAGCCGTCCAGTACGTCACGGGTTCTGAGGTCTGGACGATCAACGCCTACGAGCAGGTTGGCTTGGAGTACAGCCGTAACAACTCCAACGTCACGCAGCTCTATTCCGAAGATGTCTATCGATCCTCCGACCACAACCCGAGCTTGATCGGGCTCAACTTCGCGGCCGAGGCGACCCCGGCACCGACGCCCACTCCGACCCCAACGGAAACCGCCGGCATGACCCCAACCACCTCCGGCCCCGTCGGCGGAGGTGCAGAGGAACCGAGCCCGTCGGGCGTCCCCGGCGCTGACGGCGACCATCTCGCAACAACCGGCGCCGAGATGACCACGGCTCTGCCGCTCGCAGCAGGCGCGCTCTTCCTCGCCGGGGCGATCACGCTGCTCCGCAGACGCCGCGGGGACAGCGTCTGAGGGAGCCACTTCGGCGGTCTCCCCGCCCGCCCAGCGCGAAAACCGGCCGTGATGCACATCGCACCACGGCCGGTTTGCTCGTTCGGGATCGTACGAGCGAGCGACGTACGGGCGTTAGTTGCCTGCGTCGTCGCCGGAGCTCTCAGACGGCGTCGGCTCGCCCGTCGGCTGCGGCTCCGTGGGCTCGTCCGTCGGTTCCGGCACGGGCGGCTCGGTCGGGGGCGCGGTGACCACCGGCTCCGTGGGCGTCGTTCCGCCCCCGGAACCGTCAGGAACGGGCTGGCCCGTGAGGTCGGGCTGCACGGGCGTTGACGGCTGTGGCGCCTGCGTCGGGGTATCGTCACCCGAGTTGTCGACTGGCTGCTCCGGAACAGCTGTGTCGTCGTCGACCTGTTGTGATTCAACGGCCGCGCTATGCGAGGACTGCGCAGCGGTGGCCTGGCGAACCACTGCGGAGATACCGCTGGTCCGCGCGCGGTCGTCGCTCGCCTCGGAGAGCTCGATGAGCGCCGCGTCGTACGCCGTCAAAATCTCGGCAGTCGCGAGGGTCACCTGCAGGCGGTGTTCGCGGCCGAGTGCGAGCGTGCTCGAAGCCATGCCGCCCACGGCAGTCTGCAGGGCCGTGTACGAGGTCTGCAGCGCGTCGGAGTCGGACGCAGACGCGGTCGCGCTCAGTGCGTCCTTGACCTGGCTCAGCGCTTCCTCGAGGGCCGCCTTCTCGACGGTGCCGACGCGTTCGGCAGGAAGACTCGAGAGCGGCTGAGCGAGCATGTGCAGGTTGACGACCTCGCTGGCGCTGGCTGTGGCAACGGCAGCGTTCGCGCTTTCGGGGACAGCGACAGTCCCGATGGGTGCCGCGACCTCAGCACCATGACCATTCGTGACCGTCAGTGCGGCCACGACGGCTCCCACCGCGATGACGCTCATCGTCGCGGCGGCGAGCTCACCTGGGCGCTTCTTCACGAACGCCAGTACGGCGTTCGAGGTCTCCCCGTTCGACATCCGGCTCCTCTAAGACGTTCTGCTGCCGCCGACACGGGCGCACAGCTTTCTCCAGAGTAGAGCGCTCCGGACGAAAGTCGAAGTCAGAACTGCCCGCGCGTCCAGGAAACTCTGAGGCGGACGCCTCATCCGAAGCCAGACAGGGAGCTCAAGACTGTTCGGGATGCTCAGGCCCAGACGAAGTGGACAAAGATTGATACGGCGAGGATCGTGACGGCGACAAGGGCGCACATGAGTTCAATGGCCATGCCAAGGCCGAGGGCCTTGACGGCGGTCCAGCTGGAGTCCAGTGCAGGGCGAAACTCTCGGACCCGGGCGTACTCAGACGCCACGAGCCCGACGGCGAAGCCGATCGGCAGGCCAAATGCCGGGAGCACGAACAGCCCGACGATGCCAGCGCCTAGCCCGATGAGCACCGAACGACTCGGCACCTGCTTCTTGCGCAGCCCGCGCCCCGTGAGCACCCAGCCAATGATCATCCCGGTCACGAGCAACGCGGCACCGACGGCGAACGCGACCCAGACGGGCCAGCTGCCGGCGAAGATCGCCCACACCAGGAAGCCGATGACGATCGTGATGCTGCCGGGAAGCACCGGGACGATGATGCCGACGATGCCGACGATGGCGAGAAGCACGGCGACGATTGCGGCGATCACGGGTGCACTCATGTCTTCAACCGTACCGGGTCACCGTGACCCGCTTCCCCGGCGCCGGAGCAGACGAGAACGGGGGCCACACATCCACGAGCGTGGATGCGCGGCCCCCGAGGGCTGCCCGCGCGGTTAGCGCGACAGCGCGTAACCGGTCTCGCCGTGCACGACCACGTCGACGCCGGCCACTTCGTCCTCGTGGCGCACTCGGAAGCCAAGGGTCTTCTGGATGGCCCAGGCCACGAGGAAGCTCACTGCGAACGAGTAGAGGAGAACACCCAGGGACGCGATGAGCTGGACGATGAGCTGCTCGACGCCGCCACCGGTGAACAGGCCGGTGTCGAAGGCGAAGAGTCCGGGCCAGATGGAGCCGACGAGTCCACCGACGAGGTGGAGTCCGACAACGTCCAGCGAGTCATCGAAGCCAAGCTTGAACTTCAACTCGATCGCGAAGGCGCACAGTCCGCCGGAGACGAGGCCCAGCAGCAGCGCCCAGCCGGGGGTGAGGACGGCACATGCCGGCGTGATGGCAACGAGGCCCGCGATCGCGCCAGATGCGGCGCCGATGGAGGTCGCCTTGCCGCTACGCAGCTTCTCGACCATGATCCAGCCGAGGATACCCGCGGCCGGTGCGGCGATGGTGTTGATGAAGAGCAGACCGGGGCCGGGGAACTCCGTGCCACCGAGGTCGCCCCAGGCAGCCCCGACGTTGAAGCCGAACCAGCCGAACCAGAGGATGGCCGTGCCGAGGAGCACCAGTGGCACGTTGTGTGGCTGCGTGATGCCCTTCGCGAACCCGACGCGCTTGCCGAGGACGATGGCGAGCGCCAGTGCAGCGGCACCTGCGTTGATGTGCACTGCGGTGCCACCGGCGTAGTCGATGACCTCGATGCCCTCGAAGCCGAGCTGCGTCCCGAGCTGCATGATCCAGCCGCCGCCCCAGACCCAGGCCGCCACGGGGAAGTACACGAAGGTCGCGAAGATGCCGGCGAAGAGCATCCACGAGCCGAACTTGGCGCGGTCGGCGATGGCACCCGAGATGAGCGCCGTCGTGATGATCGCGAACGTGCCTCCGTAGGCTGCGCCAGCTGTCGCGTTGCTGTCCTGGATGAGGTTCGTCAGCGCGAAGTCAGAGAACGGGTCGCCCGCGAACTGGAAGAACGAGTCCCCAGAGACGGCGGACATGTTGTAGCCGTACAGGATCCAGAGCACGGCGACGAGGCCGAGAGCTCCGAACGAGAGCATCATCATGCTCACGACGCTCTTCTCCTTGACCATGCCGCCGTAGAAGAGGGCGAGTCCTGGTGTCATGAAGAGCACAAGCGCAGCGCTGATCATCAGCCAGGCGGTTCCACCGGTATCCATTGCATCCTCGCTTTCGCCACCCGTGCTGCGGCCTGGAGGACGCGTCGTCGTGACACGGAGTGGGGAGATGCATTGAGTCTGCGGAAGGCTCGTGTCACCGGTGGGGCGGTGCCGTTTCCATCATGTTTCAGAGCGGCCGAGCATGTTACGAGTCTGTGTCGTCAGCGTTCGCTGGCGTGCGTGGTGGCCACGTCGACGGATGCGGCCTGCTCCTGCGCCGTTGACGCGATGAGACGTGAGACGCAGCGCAGGTACTTCTTTCGGTAGCCGCCGTCGAGCATCCCGCCACCGAAGATCTGGTCGAGGGCGAGACCGGACGCAGCGATCGGGATCTGCGCGTCGTAGACGCGGTCAATGAAGGCGACGAAGCGGAGCGCCTCGGCCTGGTCGGTGAGCTCGTGCACGTCTGACAGCGCGAGCAGGTCGATGTCCTCGACTAAGCGGACGTATTTCGAGGGATGCACGGTCGCCAGGTGCTGCACGAGGTCGTCGAACCCGTCGTAGGCGACGGACTTGCCCTCGGCGACGGCCTCGTCGACCAGCGCATCCAGGTGCTCCGGGGTCGTCACGGTCGCGTGGCCGGACATGTCGCGGCGCCGGTAGTCGGTGCCGTCGATCCGGAGCGTGTCGAAGACGCCGGCGAGCTTCGTGATCTCGCGGAGGAAGTCAGACGCCGCGAATCGTCCCTCGCCGAGGGCGTTCGGGGGCGTATTGCTCGTCGCCGCGACACTTGTGCCCGACTCGACAAGCTCGCCGAGGAGGCGGGACATGACCATCGTGTCGCCCGGATCGTCGAGTTCGAACTCGTCGATCGCGATGAGGCTCGTGCCCTTCAGCGAGCGGACCGCCTCCGCGTAGCCGAGCGCTCCCACGAGGGCCGTGTACTCGATGAAGGTGCCGAAGTACTTGCGGCCAGGGTGCGCGTGCCAGATCGACGCGAGCAAGTGGGTCTTGCCGACGCCGAAGCCGCCGTCGAGATAGATGCCCGGTTTGACGGGAGGTGCCTTCTTCAGGAAACCGAAGAGACCTTTGCTTCCGGTTGCCGCCGCGGACTTGACTCCGGCAAAGCGCTCGCCTGCCTCGACCGCGGCAGCCTGCGAGGGGTACTCGGGGTCAGGGCGATAGGTGGAGAACTGAGCACCGTCGAACTGCCTCGGCGGCACCAGGGCCTTCACCATCTCGGCCGCGGTGACGGTCGGCGAGAGTTCGGTCAGGTGCAGCAAGCGGCCTTCGCCCACGGAGTCCTCGTACTTTCCAGTGACAGGTGCCCGGAACGGGCTTTCCAGAGCTTACCGCCAGCTGGCCGCCTGCAGGTCGCTCGGAGAGGTGACGGTACCGTTGGCGCATGCATGAGAACACGCTTCCGGAACCACTCGAAGCACTGCGCGAAGAGCTCCTTGAGGTCACGCCGCGCGAACGCCTCGAGCTCCTCGCGGAGATCGGCGCGGAGCTTCCCCCGGTTGACCCGGAGGAACTCGCGTCGTTCGAGCGCGTCATCGAGTGCCAATCACCCGTGTTCTTTGACGTCGCCCTTGCAGCGGATGCGCGTATCCGGCTGCGCATTTCGGTGCCGCCGGGCGCACCCATGACACGAGGCTTCGCGGCCGTACTTGTCCAGGGGGTCGACGGACTCGAGCCCAGCGCTCTGCTCGGGCTGCCGGAGGACCTGCCCGGCGCCCTCGGCCTCGCAGAACTTGTCTCGCCGCTGCGCCGGAGCGGCATGGTCGCCCTGCAAGCCCGGGCAAAGCGGCAGCTCCTCGAGCAACTGGCCGCGGAGCACAACGCCTAGAAGCCGGCGAGCCACCGGTCGAGCGAGTGTTCCCAGCGGCCGCTGTCCACGTTCCAGAGTCGGGTGTGCAAGGCGCGCTCGAATTCCTCGTACGTCACGAGATCCGGACGCCGCCGCGCGACCTCGCGACTCGCGTCAACCGGCACGACCGTGTCGTCGCGCGAGTGGAAGATGAGCATTGGCACGCGTAGCTCATCGAGCCGCTGCGGGATCTCGAGGTCCTCGAGACGAATGGGCGCCTCGAGCCCCAGGAGCGGCCGCGCGAACGGGCTCCCGAGCAGCCAGATACCAAGGGACGCGACCGGGCGGGGCAGCTTCATCGCCGACCCCTGATAGCGGAGGATCGACCGCCAGCTCAGCGCTGGCGACTCGAGGAAGACGCCAGCGATGAGGTCGCGGCGTCGTGCTCGGAGCGCCGCTTGCAGAACGGTGGCCCCACCCATGGACCACCCGACGAGGATGATCCGCCTGGCGCCGCGAGCGACCGCCCACTCCATCGCAGACTCGACGTCGCGCCACTCCGTGGCGCCCAGGCCGAACTTGCCGTCCGGCGACTGGGGGGCGAGCGCATCGTTCCGGTAACTGACGACCAGCGAGTTCCATCCTCGCCCCCGGAACAGCGGCACAGCGCGCAGCGGCTCGGTCATGACCGCTCCCCTGCCGTGCACATGGATAGCCCAGGAATCGCTCGCCTGCGGCGACGGAATGAGCCAGGCTGGCATGGCACCAAGCTCGGTTTGCACGTCCACCCAACTCCAGGGCAGTTCGAGGTCCCGCACCCAGAGTTGCGGCGCGGACGCCAAACGCACCGACCGCACCCGATCGAGTCGCGCCCCTTGCTCGCCCCAGAAGCGCCTCGTCACTGTTCGCTCGGACTCTCCGACGACAGCCCCGACGTTCGCCCTGCCCGTTTCTGCCGCGAAGACCAGGCTGTAGTGGCCGGGGGCCGCCGTCTCCGGCGTTCGGGCGAGCGTGACCGTCCCAGCCTGCTTGTCGACGCCGAGCAGCCGAACCGGGTCCCTTCGGCGTCGCGGCGGAGTGACGACAGCCTTGGCCACCATCGTTGCCGCCGTGCCGGCGACCGCGGCGAGCGCGACGGCGAGTGCGCCGAGCACGGCCACGGTGGTCTTCGTGGCCGACGAGGTCGGCTCGGGTGAGGGACGTTTGGCGGCTCGCATCATGACGATGATCGCGCACCTGACCCTGGGACACGCCGAGCGGGCGGGCTGCGCCCACGGCGCGCCTGATCTGGGTTGACCACGCCCAGGCCTAGTCTCGTCGCGTGGTTGTCCCGTTGCATCGATCTGCCCCGGAGTTCGAGGCCGCCGTAGAGGCGGTCCGTGCGGCCGAGTTCCGCTCTGCCCTCACGGTGAGCGAGATCCGGCCTCCAGCGAACCTGGCCCCCGAATCGCTCGCGCTCTCCGGAGACGTGCGACCCACTGCCCACGCGAGCGACTCTGAGCTCGGCACGGGCAGGTTCATCCTTCTCCACGACGAGAGCGAGCCAGAGGCCTGGCGCGGTTCCTTCCGCGTCGTCTGCTTCGCGCAGGCTCCGCTGGAGCCCGAGATCGGGGTCGATCCCTTCCTCGCGCCAGTGGCCTGGTCGTGGCTCATGGACGCCTTGGAATCACGCGGTGCCGCGTTCGAGCATCCTTCAGGGACCGCGACAACCATCAACGGACGTGGCTTCGGCGAACTCGAGAACCAAGGCGAAGGTGCGCAGATCGAGCTCCGCGCCTCGTGGACGCCTCGCGAGACCGACCTCGCGGCACACGCGGAGGCCTGGGGCGAGCTGCTCTGCCTGCTCGCCGGGATGCCCCCGGAGACCGAGGCGGACGACGGCGTCCAAGTCCTTCGCCATTTGAGGAAGGCAAAAGATGGGGCTTGATGCAGATCGCCTGAAAGCGGGCGGCCTGGAGGTGATCGAGACCGAGGCGCAGCTGCTGGAGGGCCTCGAGCGTCTCGCCGCTGGGGTGGGGCCGATCGCGGTCGACGCGGAACGCGCATCCGGCTACCGATACTCGGAGCGCGCGTACCTCGTGCAGCTGTTCCGCAGGGGAAGCGGCACGCTGCTCATTGACCCCATCGCGACCGGTTCGCTTGCGCGGATCCAGGAGCTCATCGTCGACGAGGAATGGATCTTCCACGCCGCGACGCAGGACCTCCCCTGCCTCCGCGAGCTCGGGCTCGACCCGAGCCGCATCTTCGACACCGAGCTCGCGGCCAGACTGCTCGGGTACGAGCGTGTCGGCCTCGGAGCCGTGATCGAGCGGCTGCTCGGTATCACGCTCGAGAAGGCGCACTCGGCTGCGGACTGGTCGACCCGTCCGTTGCCTGATTCCTGGCTGGCGTACGCGGCGCTCGACGTCGAGCTGCTCGTGGATGTGCGTGACCAGCTGCACCAGGAGCTGCAGGATGCGTCGAAGCTCGAGGCCGCCGAGCAGGAATTCGCGGACATCCTGACCAGGGAGCTCGGCGTCCGGAAGCCGGACGCCTGGCGACGCATCGGTGGCATCAGCAGACTGCGCAGCCCACGCGCGCTCGCCGTCGCCAGAGAGCTCTGGCTCTCCCGAGACGAGGCTGCGCGCAGCACCGACACCGCCCCGGGGCGACTCTTCCCCGATCGTGCGCTCGCAGCCGTCGCGACGGCCATGCCGCGCTCTCGGGGTGAGCTGGCGAGACTCAAGGAGTTCACCGGACGCGCATCCCGAACCCAACTGGATCGCTGGTGGGCTGCCGTCGAGCGCGGCCTCACAACCGAAGACCTCCCTGCGCAGACACCGCGCGACCCGGATCGGATTCCGCACCACCGTCAATGGGAGCAGCGCGCACCCGAGGCGGATCGGCGACTCAAGGCGTCCCGCGAGTTCCTCGTTGCGCATGCTGAGGCGTTGCATATGCCGGTCGAGAACCTCCTGACGCCCGAACTGCTTCGGCGTACCGCCTGGAACCCACGGCAGCCCGTGTCGCCCGAATCCGTCGCCGAGCAGCTCAAGGAACTTGGCGCGCGCGCCTGGCAGACCAGCGAGGTCGCACAGGGAATCGCCGGTGCCTTTGTAGAAGCTGACCAATTGACTTCCGCGCCGACCGACCAGGATTCGTAGCTTCGCACCACGCGTGAGCATCTCACCAGGCACGTCTCCATAGGATGACCGAGTCAATAGATGCTTGGAGGCAGTGTGGCCAATCGAGAAGTGTTGTTCATCGACGGCGTTCGGACCCCCTTCGGACGTGCGGGCGAGAAGGGCATGTACTGGAAGACCCGTGCAGACGACCTGGCGGTCAAGGCGATCAAGGGCCTGCTCGACCGCAACCCGCAGATTCCCCTCGACCGCTACGACGACGTCGCTATCGCTGCGACGACACAGCAGGGTGACCAGGGGCTGACGCTCGGCAGGTCCACCGCCATCCTCGCCGGCCTCCCCAACACCGTCCCCGGCCTTGCCATCGATCGCATGTGCGCCGGAGCCATGACGGCAGTCACGACGATGGGGTCAGGCATCGGCTTCGGCGCCTACGACCTGACGATCGCTGGCGGCGTCGAGCACATGGGCAGGCACCCGCTCGGCATCGGTGCAGACCCCAACCCTCGGTTCGTCGCCGAACAGCTGGTCAGCGGCGATGCCCTCAACATGGGGAAGACCGCCGAACGGCTGCACGACCGCTTCCCGCAGCTCACGAGGGAGCGCAGCGACCGGTACGCCATGCGGAGTCAGCAGAAGGCCGCTGCCGCCTACGAACATGGCCAGCTGCAGCCGGACCTGGTTCCCGTAGCGATCGAGTCGGAGGCGGGATGGGGTCTGGCCACGCGCGACGAAACCCTGCGGCCAGAGACCAACATGGAGACGCTCGCGACCCTCAAGACGCCGTTCCGTCCACACGGTCGTGTGACGGCCGGGAACGCCAGCGGGCTCAACGACGGCGCGACGGCGGCGATTCTCGCTTCGAGCGCCGCGGCCAAGGAGTTCGGGCTCAAGCCCAAGATGCGGATGGTCACCTTCGGCTTCGCGGGTGTGCAGCCCGAGGTGATGGGGCTTGGTCCCGTCCCCTCCACGGAGAAGGCCTTGCAGCGTGCGGGCCTGACGATCGACGACATCGGGCTGTTCGAGTTGAACGAAGCCTTCGCCGTGCAGGTGCTCTCGTTCCTCGACCACTACGGCATCGACGACGACGACCCCTCGGTGAACCCCTACGGCGGTGCTATCGCGATCGGCCACCCCCTCGCATCCTCCGGGGTGCGGCTCATGACGCAGCTCGCGAAGCAGTTCGAGGAGCACCCAGAGGTGCGCTTCGGGTTGACGGCGATGTGCGTCGGGCTCGGACAGGGCGGCACGGTCATCTGGGAGAACCCGAATTGGAACGGCAAGTCGAACGCACGCCGAGGCTTCGGCAAGAAGGGACGCTGAGCACCATGGCAACCGATCTCCGAGCACGCTACGCTCCCCTGCTCGCCATGAGCACCGACGAGGTTGTGACGCACTCACTGGTGCGCGACGTCACGTTGCCCAGCGGTCGCACGCTAGCCCTCATCACCCTCGACAACGGCCACGACTACACACGCCCGAACACCCTCGGTCCTGAGACACTGGCCGAACTCGGTGAGGTGCTCTCCGGCCTCCGGGCGCGGGCATCCTCGCACGACATCGACGCGGTGGCGATCACCGGCAAGCGATTCAACTTCGCAGCAGGCGCCGACCTCTCCAACGTCGGGTCGATCCCGAGTCGCGACGTCGCGTTACTGCTCGCCAAGCTGGGCCACGAGGTGCTCGGTTCACTCAGCCACCTCGGCGTGCCGACGTTCACGTTCTACAACGGGCTCGCGCTCGGCGGTGGCGTGGAGATCGGTCTCAACTCCGACTACCGCACCGTCGACGCGACCGTGCCCGCCTTCGCGCTTCCCGAGACCTTCCTCGGACTCGTCCCGGGGTGGGGCGGCGCGAGCATCCTGCCGAACCTCATCGGCATCGAGAACGCCCTCAAGGTCATCATCGAGAACCCGCTGAAGCAGAACCGCATGCTCAAGGGGCCGCAGGTCGCCGAGCTTGGCATCGCAGATGCCATGTTCCCGAGCCTCAACTTCCTCGAAGACTCGCTGGCCTGGGCAGACAAGGTCATCGGCGGGGAGATCGAGGTCAAGCGGCCGCATGCTCCCGGGCGCCTCGAGCGGCTCGCAAAGTGGGATCTCGCCATCGGCGTCGCCAGGAAAACGCTCGAGGACAAGCTCGGCACCGTCGCGCTGGCACCGTACCGGGCACTCGACCTGCTCAAGCTGGCGAAGAGCGACGACCGGTCGAAGGGCTTCGCCGCTGAGGACGAGGCGCTCGCCGACCTCATCTCCGGCGACCAGTTCGTCGCCTCCATTTACGCCTTCAACCTCGTGCAGAAACGAGCCAAGCGTCCGGCAGGTGCACCAGACAAGGCATTGGCGCGGCCCGTCAACAAGGTCGGCGTCATCGGAGCCGGCCTCATGGCGACGCAGTTCGCGACGCTCTTCGTGCGGCGGCTCAAGGTGCCCGTCGTGATCACCGACCTCGACCAGGCTCGCGTCGACGCCGGTGTCACGGCGATCCGCCGTGAGCTCGAGAAGCTCCACGAGAAGGGACGCATCGACGGCGACGAGTACGGTCGTCTGCTCGGACTGGTGCACGGCACGACCGACCGAGGTGAATTCGCTGACTGCGACTGGGTCATCGAAGCGGTGTTCGAAGAGCTTGGCGTCAAGCAGCAGGTGTTCGCCGACTTCGAGAAGATCGTGGGCCCGGAGACGGTACTCGCGACCAACACCTCCTCGCTCTCGGTCGCCGAGATCGGCGCGGAGCTCGCGCATCCGGAACGCCTCGTCGGGTTCCACTTCTTCAACCCGGTCGCCCAGATGCCGCTCATTGAGGTCGTCAAGACCGAAACGACCGACGACGCGAGCCTCGCAACCGCGATGGCGACCGCCAAGAACCTGAAGAAGACCGCGGTCATCACGAAGGATGCGCCGGGCTTCGTCGTCAACCGCGTCCTCGCGAAGGTACTCGGCGAGGCCATGCACGCCGTCGACACGGGGACGTCGTTCGAGACCGTCGACCACGCCCTTGACCGTATCGGGCTTCCCATGACCCCCTTCGAACTGCTTGAGCTCGTTGGCCTTAAGGTCGGCGCGCACGTGCTCGACACGCACCACAAGGCCTTCCCGGATCGGTTCTTCGAGTCGGAGAACCTGCACCGCCTCGCGGACTACGGCAAGCTCTACGATCGTGATGGCAAGGGGCGCGCTAAGGGCTTCGACAAGAAAGCCGTGCAGATCGTCGCGGGCGGGAAGACACCCATGACCGCCGAGTCGTTTGCCGAGCGGGTCGAGGTGGGCCTCGCCGACGAGATCAAGCGGATGCTCGACGACCAGGTCGTCGCAGCGCCGGAAGACATCGACCTGTGCCTCATCCTCGGCGCAGGCTACCCGTTCCAGGCAGGCGGCATCACGCCGTACCTCGACCGCGTCGGGGCTTCCGAGAAGGCCTTCGGTGGCACCTTCCACACCCCGCCCATTCGAGGCGCCGCGTCGCGCTGACCCGCCCTGCGACTCTGAAGGCGCCTCCTCCCCGATGACCGGGTGAGGAGGCGCCTTTGTCGTGGGCGTGCGCGAAGCTCAGTGCTTCGCGTGGTACTTCACTGGCTCGGGAAGTCCGGCCTCGCTGCGGATGCGCCGCGCAAGGCGCTCGAGCGAGGTCAGTGCCGCGATCACGTCGTCGGCAGTCACGGCGAAGGGCATGTTGTGGATTGTCTCGCCCGGCACGGTGGCCGCCTCGGCGACGAGGCGCAGCTCGTGCTTGTCGTCGGTGCTGAGCCCGATCTCCGTGAGCGTCGTCGGCAGCCCGAGCTTCGAGGTGAAGACGATGAAGTCACGGATCTCCTTCTCCGGGGCGCCCTCGAGGATGAGCTGCGCGATCGAACCGATGTTGACCTTCTCGCCGTGCTGCAGGCCGTGCGTCTGCGGCGCGGCGGTGAGTCCGTTGTGGATGGCGTGTGCGGCGGCGAGCCCGCCCGACTCGAAGCCGAGTCCAGACAACAGCGTGTTTGCCTCGATCGCGCGCTCGAGGGCGGGCGTGACCACGCCGTCCTCAACGGCATCCAGGGCCGTCGGTGCGTTCTCCCAGAGCACGTCCCAGCTGAGCTTGGCGAGCGCCGTCCCGGTCTGTGTGGGCAGTCCGCCCGCCATGGTGCTCGCGTTCGACCTGCTGGTCGCGCGCGCCTCCAGCCATGTCGCCAGGGCATCTCCGAAGCCCGCGACGAGGAAGCGCGCCGGCGCATCCGCGACGAGCTGCGAGTCGATCAGGACCAGGTCGGGGTTGCGTGGGAAGAAGCGGTACTCCTCGAACTCACCCGCTTCGGTGTACACCACGGCGAGGGCCGAGGTCGGGGCGTCGGTAGATGCGACGGTCGGCACGCTCACCCAGCGGATACCGGCAAGGTAGCCGGCGGCCTTTGCGGCGTCGATCGTGCTTCCGCCACCGACGGCGACGATGACGTCGCTCCCTCGGTCTCGGATCACTTCGACGATGCGATCGATCTCGCTCGCCGTAGCGATGCCGTTGAAGCGCTCGCGCGGGAGCTCAACGTCGCCTCCCGTGAAGGACGTCGTGAGACGCTCACCCAGGAGGTCCCAGACGAAGTCGTCGGCGAGGAGCAGAGGCTTCTCGCCGATCTGCGCCACGAACTCGCCGAGGCGTGCGAGCGCGCCCTTGCCTTGGACGTACCGGCCCGGGCTCAGCACGGTGCGGATTGGGATCTCACTGCTCATGGGGGAACTCCTTCGTCGTCGGAAATCGTCCCAACGGTAGCGAGCGCGCATGAGCGTTGGCGACTGCTCCTCTCAGCCGCAGAGAACGACGATCGTGTACAACGCCGAAGGGCGGAGCCTCTCGGCTCCGCCCTTCGGGTGTTGCGTGCTGTCTGCTATGCCGTGGCAAGCTGGC
The DNA here is from genome assembly GCF_049707175.1 of Pseudoclavibacter helvolus. Classification (GTDB taxonomy): domain Bacteria; phylum Actinomycetota; class Actinomycetes; order Actinomycetales; family Microbacteriaceae; genus Pseudoclavibacter; species Pseudoclavibacter helvolus_A. The sequence continues at coordinate 170,335 of NZ_JBNAFM010000003.1, forward strand.
GGAGCACGTACTGCAGGATGCCGCCGTTGCGGTAGTAGTCGGCTTCACCGGGCGTGTCGATGCGGACGACCGCGTCGAACTCGATCGTCTGCTTGCCCTCGGGCGAGTCGGACGTGGGCTCGGCGACGACGTGCACGGTCTTTGGCGTGACGCCCTCGTTGAGCTGCTCGATACCCTGGATGGAGATCGACTCGGTGCCGTCGAGCCCGAGCGATGCCCAGCTCTCACCGGCGGGGAACTGCAGCGGGACGACGCCCATGCCGATGAGGTTCGAGCGGTGGATGCGCTCGAAGCTCTCGACGATCACGGCGCGGACGCCGAGGAGGCTGGTTCCCTTTGCCGCCCAGTCGCGGGACGAACCGGAGCCGTACTCCTTGCCGCCGAGCACCACGAGCGGCGTTCCGGCCTCTGCGTAGTTCTGAGCGGCGTCGTAGATGAACGACTGCGGACCATCGGCCTGCGTGAAGTCGCGCGTGTAGCCGCCCTCGACGCCGTCCAGGAGCTGGTTCTTGAGGCGGATGTTCGCGAACGTTCCGCGAATCATGATCTCGTGGTTGCCTCGGCGCGATCCGTAGGAGTTGAAGTCCTTGCGGTCGACGCCGTGCTCCGAGAGGTAGCGACCGGCGGGGCTGTCCGCCTTGATCGAACCGGCTGGGCTGATGTGGTCGGTTGTGACCGAGTCGCCGAGCTTCGCGAGCACGCGAGCACCCTTGATGTCGGTGATCGGCGTGAGCTCCATGACCATGCCGTCGAAGTACGGGGGCTTCCGCACGTACGTCGACTGGTCGTCCCACTCGAAGGTCGCGCCGGTGGGCGTCGGCAGCGAGCGCCAGCGCTCGTCACCGTCGAAGACGGCCCCGTACTCGCGCGTGAACATATCGGTGTCGATCGACGTGTCGATCGTCGACTGCACCTCGTCTGCCGAAGGCCAGATCTCGCTCAGGAAGACATCTTTGCCATCCGAGTCCTTGCCGAGCGGCTGGGTCTCGAAGTCGAAGTCCATCGTGCCGGCGAGCGCGTACGCGATGACCAGCGGCGGGGACGCCAGGTAGTTCATCTTGACGTCAGGGTTGATGCGACCCTCGAAGTTGCGGTTCCCCGACAGCACTGCGGTGACGGCGAGGTCGTTGTCGTTGATCGCCTCGGAGATCTCCTCATTCAGAGGACCCGAGTTGCCGATGCAGGTCGTGCAGCCGTAGCCGACCGTGTAGAAGCCGAGCGCCTCAAGCGAGTCGGTGAGACCGGCCTTCTCGTAGTAGTTCGTGACCACCTTCGAGCCGGGCGCGAGCGTCGTCTTCACCCACGGCTTCGCCTTGAGTCCCCGCTCGCTCGCCTTCTTGGCGAGGAGACCTGCAGCCAGCATGACCGAAGGGTTGGACGTGTTTGTGCAGCTCGTGATGGCCGCGATCGCGACGGAGCCGTGATCGATCGTGTAGTTCTGGCCGTCAGCGCCCTGCACCTGCACCGGCTTGCGGTCGTGCGAGAACGTTGGGGCGGTCTGACGCTCCTGGATGTCAGAGTCGTCGGACGACGGCGTGAGCTTCGCCGGATCGGAGGCCGGGAAGCTGTCCTCGCCTGCGACGTCGACCAGACCGAAGTCCTCTGCGGTGTAGTCGTTGAGGTCCGCGCCGAACTGACCCTTGGCCTTCGAGAGTTCGATGCGGTCCTGCGGGCGGCGAGGGCCGGCGATCGACGGGACGACCGTGGACAGGTCGAGCTCGAGGTACTCCGAGTACGACGGCTCCTTGCTCGGGTCGTGCCAGAGGTGCTGCTTCTTGGCGTACGCCTCCACGAGCTTGACCTGCTCTTCGCTGCGACCCGTGAGGCGCAGGTAGTTGAGGGTCTCGTCGTCGATCGGGAACATTGCGGCGGTCGAGCCGAACTCAGGGCTCATGTTTCCGATGGTTGCGCGGTTGGCGAGCGGCACAGCCCCGACGCCCTCGCCGTAGAACTCCACGAACTTCCCGACGACGCCGTGCTTGCGCAGGAGGTCGGTGATCGTGAGCACGACGTCCGTGGCCGTGACGCCCATCGGGATCTGTCCCTTGAGCTTGAAGCCGACGACCTTGGGAATGAGCATCGAGACGGGCTGGCCGAGCATGGCCGCCTCTGCCTCGATACCGCCGACGCCCCAGCCCAGCACGCCGAGGCCGTTGACCATTGTGGTGTGCGAGTCGGTGCCGACGAGCGTGTCCGGGTAGGCCTGCAGCACGCCGCCGACCTCGCGGACGAAGGTCACGCGAGCCAGGTACTCGATGTTGACCTGGTGCACGATGCCGGTTCCAGGCGGGACGACCTTGAAGTCCTCGAACGCCGTCTGGCCCCAGCGGAGGAACTGGTAGCGCTCTCCGTTGCGCTGGTACTCGATCTCGACGTTGCGCTCGAGGGCGTCAGCCTGACCGAAGAGATCGGCGATGACCGAGTGGTCGATGACGAGCTCTGCCGGTGCAAGTGGGTTGACCTTCTCGGGGTCTCCGCCGAGCTGGGTCACGGCCTCGCGCATGGTCGCAAGGTCGACGATGCATGGAACGCCGGTGAAGTCCTGCAGCACGACGCGTGCCGGGGAGAACTGGATCTCGGTGTCTGGGTCTGCCGTCGGCACCCACGACCCGAGCTTCTGGATCTGCTCTGCGGTCACGTTCGCGCCGTCTTCGGTGCGGAGGAGGTTCTCGAGGAGAACCTTGAGGCTGAAGGGGAGCTTCTCGAAGCCCTCAACCTTGTCGATGCGGAAGATCTCGTACTCGGTGCCGTCGACACTGAGCGTGTCTTTGGCTCCGAAGCTGTTGACTGCGGTCACGTCTCGGCTCCTTCTTTGCAACTCTGGGTGCGCGGCCCGCGCCCAGCAATCATCTCGCGTCTCGCCGTGGCTTGCCTCGAAGGGGATCCTGAGTTGATCGAGACGCTTTTATCTTGACATCAAGATACTTTACCTGGTTCACTCTGCTCCGCCGACCGCGAAGCGCTCAGTAGCGCACGAACGAACAGCACGGTGACCACAAGCACAACGGCGTACATCGGGGTTCCCATGAGCAGACGCGCGATGCCGAGCGCCTCGACGTTGCCCGCAAAATACAGCGGAAGCTGCACGATGAGCCGGAGCGCGAAGAACCCGACCCAGACGAGCGTGATCACCGACATCCAGCGGAGCAACGCTCGATCGTTCCGCCAGCTCGAGCCCTGGCCCGTGATGAGCCCCGTCACCAGACCGATGACCGGCCACCGCACGAGCACTGAGATCAGCAGAGCGGCACCGTAGGCCGCATTGGTGTAGAAGCCGACCAGGTAGAAGTTCTCACCACGTCCGGTCGTCATGGCCAGAACACCGGAGATCAGGAGTGCGATGAGTCCGGAGATCGCGGGCACGACTGGCTCTCTCTGGATCGCCCTGATGACGATGAACAGGACGCCGAGCGCGGCGGGGGCCGCGACCGAGATCCACAGCTCGGTCCCGAGCGTGAAGAGCACGAGGAACACGATCCCAGGCAGGAGCGTCTCCACGAGGCCCCTGACCCCGCCCATGGCCGCGAGCAGAGATGCGCCGCTAATGCCACCCTCGGTCAGGCGGCCGAGGGATGAGGACCTGGCTACATCCTCGAGCTTGCGCATGTTGGGCGCATCCGATGGGGTCTTGCCCTGGTCGGCGGCCTCATCGGCGGAGTGCGTCATGCGTTCTCGGCCTCCCCGGAAGCCGCATCCTCGGTGGCGGTCTTGGACGTCGGGTCGGCCATGGCCTTCGGCACCACGAGCGTCAGCAACTCTCTCGGCGGCAGCGGCGCGTCTCCGCGCACCACCACGACGCTCCTGAACAGGTCGACCAGCTCGACTCGGGTGGCCTCATCACGCAGGGCCTTCCCCGTCAGCACGCCGCGCAGGAACCAGCGTGGACCGTCGACGCCGAAGAAGCGCGCCGACCTGGTCTGCGTCGATGCCGCCCCCTTGACGACAACGGGGATCTTGGTGTCCAGGACCGGACCGAGGATGCCGTCGACTTCCTCCGCAGTGCCGCCCTGTTTGCGAACCTGCTCCGCGAGCTGCGCCATGATCGAGTGCCAGAGGCCCGTCGACCGCGGCGCGGCGAAGGCTTGGATCTGCATCGTCGACTCCCGGTAGTCGAGCGCGACGGCGACCAAGCGCTTCGTCTTCTCCTCGACCTCGAGGCGCAGACCGAGGCCCTCGCGCGCTGGGATGCGGAGCGCACCGAGATCGACGTAGCGCTTCGCAGGGCTTGCCTCGCTGATGTCGAAGGGTCCGCGCGTCTCACGGTCGGCCGGGGCCGACTTCGCGTCCTCGTCCTCGAACTCTTCGAGGTCCTCGTCGAGTTCGACCTCGTCGCTCTGCTCGTCCTCAACCGTGAGCTTGACCGCCTTCTCAGGCTTCTCTTCCTCTTTCTTGAGGAAATCAAACAGTCCCATGCTGGGCCTCCTGGTCAGATGAATAGCCGGTGGAGCCGAAGCCGCCCTCGCCTCGCTCTGAAGCGGAGAGCTGCTCGGTCTGGATGAAGCGCACCGGAGCCAGCTGCATCACGACAAGCTGCGCGATGCGGTCGCCAGGTGCGATGGAGTAGGTCTCAGTGGCATCGGTGTTGAGCACGATCACCTTGATCTCGCCTCGATAACCGGAGTCGATGGTCCCTGGTGCGTTGACGAGGGTGATCCCGTGCCTGGCGGCGAGCCCGGAACGTGGCATGACGAAGCCGACCGTGCCCTCCGGCAGCGCAAGGCGCACACCGGTGCCGACGACAGCACGCTGGCCCGGGGCCAGGGTCGCGGATTCGGAGGCGATCAGGTCGGCCCCGGCATCGCCCGGCCGGGCGAACGCTGGGACGACACCGGCGACGGGCACATCTATGACGAAGCTCACCGTACGAGCCTAGCCGAGGCGTGACCGGATCGTGATCTGACAGCGACGCACGAGAAAGCGTGATGCAATATCGGCATGCCAGTTTTCCATGAGCGCTTGTGGCCATCTGCCTGGGTCTACGCCGTCGGCTTCCTCATGGTGCCCGCAGTGATCCTCGTGTTCACGCCGATCAACTTCTGGATCGGGGCGGCGATCGCGGTGACGCTCTACGCGGCGTTCCTCACGCTCATCCTGGCCTACTCACCGATCATCGAGGTGACCGCGACCCAGGTGCGGGTCGCCGGCGCCCACGTGCCACTGAACTTCACCGGCCAGTGCATCCCGCACACGACGCGCGAACGCGCGCGGCAGGCGGCGGGGCCGCAACTCGACCTGCGCGCCTGGCTCTGCATCCGCGGTTGGATCCCCACCTCGCTCACTATCGAGATCACCGACGACGCCGACCCGGTGCCCTACTGGCTCGTCTCCACGCGCCGCCCGACCGAGCTGGCCTCCGCGATCACGGAGGCTCGAGCGCTCAACCGTCGCCAGGCGAACTGAACGTCGCGCGCCCTAGAAACGAGCGAAGCCGCATCCGAATCGGATGCGGCTTCGCTCGTGTGTGCGCCTCGAGTCAGGCGGTTGCGCAGTCGTGGCAGACGGGCCCGAGGGCAGAGGTCTTCTCGAGCTGCGAGCGGTGCTTGACGAGGAAGCACTCGACGCAGGTGAACTCGTCGGCCTGCGGCGGGATCACCACCGTCTCGAGCTCAACATCCGCGAGGTCTGCCGCTGAGAGGTCGAAGCTGCCGGGGTTGTCGGCATCTTCGGCGTCAACGCTGCCGGAGAGACGATCCGGCACTCGCTCCTTCAGCGCCTCGATGGACTCTGCGTCATCGTCGGTCTTGCGAGGTGCGTCGTAGTCGGTCGCCATACCTATCCAAATCTCTTCAACGAGGGGAACTCCCCCAGGCGCGGCAATTGTGCACGACTCAGGGGTGAAACTCAAACCGGAATGACCTGTGTTCGCGGGGAGCGAGACCAAATGCGCACCTGACTTGGGCGGCGCGCCCCAGGGCTCCCCGTTTCCGCCGCGACGACGTGTGATGCTGTGCCCCAAGAATCGGCAACGCCAAGGAGTACGAGCATGCAAGAGCTCAGGTTCATCGACCTGGATGAAGGTGCCCTCGTCGTGTCCGGAGATGACGGCCAGCGCTTCCGCGTCGTCATCGACGAAGCGCTCCGTGACGCCCTGCGTCCGCGCATCTCCACGCGCGTGGACGCCCCTAAGGTGCCACCGCGGGCCATCCAGCAGCTTGTGAGGGCCGGGAAGAGCATCGACGAGGTCATCGAGCTCACCGGCGCCGCCCGCGAGGACGTGGTCCGGTTCGAGGGGCCGGTGCGCGCCGAGCGCGACTACGTCGTCCGTCAGTCCCGGGCGGTGACGGTCCGCCTGAAGACGGAGTCCGACCCACTGGGCCAGGACGGCACGACCTTCGGCGAGGTCATCGACGACCGGCTGGACTCATCAGCCGCCACCTCGGTGATCTGGGATGCGTGGAAGGACGAGGAGGAAGGGTGGCGAGTCGGGCTGTCGTTCGCGGTCGATGAGATCGCGCGCGAGGCGCTCTGGGGCTTCGAACCCAAGACGCAGGCCCTGACACCGCTGAATCCGACCGCGACGACGCTGTCTCAGCAGGGTGAGCCCACTTCGCTCGGGAGCCCCCGATTGCGTGCCGTCGTCGAGACGTCCAAGCGCGAAACGTCGCCCTCTGCCCAGGGCGAGCCCGCAGCGAAGGAACCGGTCTCCTGGATCGGCGCCGCCGCATCCCGACTCGAGCGCGCGACCGAGCAGCAACACCATGAGACGGCCGACCTGCTTGAGGCGCTGCGCAGACGCCGAGGTGAGCGCGTTCCGCAGTCGTTCGAAGACGAGGACAACGACACCGAGGAACCCCAACTCGAGGACGGACCCTCCGCATCTGCCGACCGTGAGCCGACCCCGGTGAAGGTGCTGACCCCACGGAGCCGCGACGAAGACCGCTTCGAAACCGAGACGCTCGAGCCGAGCGACCTCGGGACCGGCGGCGTCAGGGCTGTCGACGTGCCCCTGGACGGGCTCGATGAGCCGAAGCAGGCCCCGGAGGAGTCCGCGCACGCGAAGCAGTCCCCGAAGCGGTCGGGACGTGCGGCCATGCCCAGCTGGGACGAGATCGTCTTCGGGACCCGCAGCGACGAGTAGTCACCAGCGCGCACCGCTCAGCGCGCGAAAGCTCCAGCCCGCACCAGGGGAACGATGGTCTCCTCCGGTGTGATCGATCCGTGCTGTCCGATGACCAGGCGGGCACCCGATTGCATGGACGAGGCGTAGTAGGTGACGCCCTTGGTCGCCGCCACGATGACGTCCCCGATGCGCTCCGCGGCAGTTGGCGAGACCGACGGTCCGTACCAGCCCGTCGCGGTGGCTTCCCCCCGGGTGAGTACCGCGGCCCGCGACCCCTGCGACTCCTGCCATCGGGCCTTGAGCGCGTCCGGCGTGACTGCCGACGACGAGTCGGACCCGAGGTAGAGGTGCCTGAGTCGAGGCTCACCCGCCATCGCGACCACGCCATCAAAGAGCGGGTCGTCATCTTCGACATCGATCTGGCGATGCCTGGGGATGTCGATCATGCCGTGGTCTGCGGTGACCAGGATGCCGGTGGCAGCATCCACGCCTCGGTCGAGGCTGCTGAACGCCGCGTCGAGTTCCTCGAGCCTCGCGAGCCAGGCCTCTGACTCCCAGCCGTGCGCGTGTCCTGCCTGGTCGAGTTCAGCGTTGTACAGGTAGATGAGCGCACGTGGATGCGCCTCGAGCGCCTCGAGGGTCACGTCGACACGTTCCTGCATCGTGGCGCCCTCCAGGTAGCGTGCGCCGCGCAGCGAGGCGTGCGTCAGCCCCGAGTCCCGGTACTGAGGCATGCCGACGACGATGCTCTCGACGTCTGCGCCGCCATCGCGCAGCTCCTCGAAGACCGTCCGCTGCAGCTGCCACGTCGCCGGGTCCATGCCGTCACCCCAGCCCGAGAGCTGGTTGCGGATCACGCCGGCCTCGCGATCGAACAGCGAGTACCCGAGCAGTCCGTGCTCGCCGGCCCTGGTGGCGGTCGTGAGCGATGTGATCCCGGCGACCGTCGTCGACGGGAACGAGAAGGCAGTGTCCTTCTTCCGCCAGTTCGTCGTGAGGTGCCGTGCGTGGCCGGCGCGAGCGCGCAGCATGCTGGCCCCGAGTCCGTCGACCAACATGACGACGACGGAACGGACCCCGGGGAGTCCGAGCGCACCGGTTTCACCCCGGAGCGCGGCGATCGAATTCGGCAACACGTCGGAGAGCGTCGGGCGACCGCTCGCCGCGCTGAATAGCATGGACGACATCCGTCCCAGTCTCCCACAGGGACGCCTGGCCCCTTGGCTTCCACATCGATCACGGCCTTCCGACAGGTGACATGAGCACAACACGCAACGACGACTCCACCGCGAGCGAGCAGCGCATCGAAGACATCGACGTCTCAGCCGAGATGCAGTCCTCCTTCCTCGAGTACGCCTACTCAGTCATCTACGCACGGGCGCTGCCCGATGCGCGCGACGGCCTCAAGCCCGTCCAACGCCGCATTCTCTACCAGATGGCCGAGATGGGGCTGCGCCCCGATCGTGGGCACGTGAAGTCAGCCCGAGTCGTCGGCGAGGTGATGGGTCGCCTCCACCCGCACGGAGACACCGCGATCTACGACGCGCTCGTCCGCATGGCACAGGGCTTCGTGCAGCGTGTGCCGACGATCGACGGTCACGGCAACTTCGGATCGCTCGACGACGGGCCGGCCGCACCGCGATACACGGAGGCGAGGCTCGACGCCACCGCGCTGGCGCTCACCGCCGAGCTCGACGAGGACGTCGTCGACTTCGTGCCCAACTACGACAACTCGACGACCCAGCCCGAGGTGCTGCCTGCGGCGTGGCCGCATCTGCTGGTCAACGGTGCCAGCGGCATCGCGGTCGGCATGGCGACGAACATGGCGCCCCACAACCTCGGCGAAGTCATCGCGGGCGCGCTGCACCTGCTCGAGCATCCCGGGGCCACCCTCGACGAGATCATGCAGTTCATCCCGGGGCCGGACCTGCCCTCCGGTGCGAGGATCACCGGCCTCGACGGCATCCGCGACGCCTACGCGGGCGGACGCGGATCGTTCCGCACGCGCGCCACGGCAAGCATCGAACGCGTCACCGCACGCAAGTCAGGCATCGTCGTCACCGAGCTCCCCTACATGGTGGGCCCGGAGAAGGTCATCGAGAAGATCAAGGACGGGGTGCAGGCGAAGAAGCTCGCCGGCATCAGCGACGTCGCCGACCTCACCGATCGGAAGCACGGGCTGCGCCTCGTCATCGAGATCAAGACCGGGTTCGACCCCGAGGCAGTCCTCGAGCAGCTGTATCGCCACACCCCGCTCGAGGACATGTTCCACATCAACAACGTGGCCCTCGTCAACGGCGGTCCGCAGACGCTCGGGCTCATCGAGCTGCTGCGCGTCTACCTCGACCACCGCATCCAGGTTGTGCGTCGGCGCAGCGCGTTCCGTCTCGCTCGCAAGCTCGAGCGCCTTCACCTGGTCGAGGGGCTGCTCATCGCGATCCTCGACATCGACGAGGTCATCCAGATCATCAGGTCGAGCGACGACGCCGCAGCCGCCGGTGAGCGCCTCCGTATCGTCTTCGACCTGTCCGAGCTGCAGTCGGAGTACATCCTCGAGCTTCGTCTGCGTCGCCTCACAAAGTTCTCGCGCATCGAGCTCGAGTCGGAGCGCGACCAGCTTCGGCAAGAGATCGCCGAGCTCGAACGGCTCCTTGCCGACGAGAAGCTGCTGCGTGCACGCGTCGGCGCGGAGCTCCAGGAGACCAGCGACCGCTTCGCGACGCCGCGCCGCACGCTCCTCACCGAAGGACAGGGCACTCCCCCGAAGCGAGGCAAAGCGGTCGAGACAACGCAGTTGCAGCTCGCCGATTCCCCGACCCAGGTGCTGCTGTCGACGACGGGGCGCCTGCTGCGCGTCGACACCCCCGAGGCCGAAGCGCGCCTGCAGCAGCCACCGAGGCGGAGCAAGCACGACGCTGTTCGCTCGCACGTCACAACAACCGTCCAGGGCGAACTTGGCGCCGTCACGAACCTCGGCCGGCTGCTCAGGGTTCCCGTCGTCGCGCTTCCCTCTAGCCCGCAGGGCTCTGTGCTGCTGTCTGCCGGCGTGAAGGCGCACGACTTCGTGGGCTTGACCTCCCCGAAGGAGCAGGTCGTCGCCTTGGTGCCGATCGATCAGGAGACGCCCATCGCGCTGGGCACCAGGCTCGGCGTTGTGAAGCGTGTGACCGGGATCGACTTCGGGAAGAACCGTGAACTCGAGATCATGACGCTCAAGGCTGGCGACGAAGTCGTCGGCGCGGCGCTGGCCTCCGATGAGGATGAGCTTGTGTTCGTCACGGATGACGCGCAGCTGCTCCGCTTCTCGGGCAAGCTCGTTCGGCCCCAGGGTCGCTCGGCGGCGGGCATGGCGGGCATGAAGCTCAGCGATGGCGCGGTCGTCATCGCCTTCTCGGTGGTCGCCGCGGCCAACCTCGAGATCGCTGAGGTCGCGAGCGTTGCCCGCAACGAGGATGCGCTCGAAGGCACCGACTCAGGAACCGCGAAGGTCTCGAGCCTCGGGGAGTTCCCCGCGAAGGGGCGCGCGACCGGAGGGGTGCGGGCCCAGCGCCTCCTGCGCGGTGAACGCCGCCTCAGTGCAGCATGGGTCGGACCGGGCACGCCGTTCGGCAACGCGCGCGACGGTGCCGTTCGCGCCCTGCCACCTGGCGGCGCGAAGCGAGATGCGTCCGGGACGCCGCTTGATCAGGTTGTCGACCTCATCGGGCGCGGTATCGGGGACCCGACGCCGCTCGCCGAGCCGCGTGCCGACGGTGGCGAGCCAGGCGACGGGGACACGTCCCCCGCCTAGGCGAGCGCCAGCGCAGACTCACCGGCTACAACGCGAACGACGGAAGGCAGGCTCCGCTGGGAGCCTGCCTTCCGTTCTTCACGACCTGGGGATCACACGTCGATATCTGCCCGCGCGACCTGCTCGGAGCCGTCGATGATGAACTCCTTGCGCGGCGCCACGTCACTGCCCATCAAGAGATCGAAGACGCGCTCCGCATTGTGCGCATCCGCATTCGTGACGCGTCGCAGCAGTCGCGCACTCGGATCCATGGTCGTGTTCCAAAGCTGGTCCTCGTCCATCTCACCGAGGCCCTTGTAGCGCTGGATGGGGTCCTGGTACCGCTTGCCCTGCTTTTCGAGCTTGGAGAGAAGTGTGTGCAGCTCCTTCTCGGAGTAGGTGTAGACGGTCTCGTTCGGCTTCCGTCCGGCGTGCATGATGACCACGCGGTGCAGCGGCGGCACCGCGGCGAAGACACGACCTGCGTCCAGCATCGGCCGCATGTACCGGAAAAAGAGCGTGAGCAGGAGGGTGCGGATGTGCGCGCCGTCGACGTCGGCGTCGCTCATCAAGATGACCTTGCCGTAGCGCGCCTGGCCGAGATCGAAGCTCCTGCCCGATCCGGCTCCGACGACCTGGATGATCGACGCGCACTCAGAGTTGGACAGCATGTCCGAGATAGAGGCCTTCTGCACGTTGAGAATCTTGCCTCGGATCGGCAGGAGCGCCTGGAACTCGGAGTTCCTGGCAGGCTTCGCGGTCCCAAGCGCCGAATCTCCCTCGACGATGAAGAGCTCGCTCTGCGCGACGTCGTTCGAGCGGCAGTCGACAAGCTTCGTCGGGAGCGACGAGCTCTCGAGCGCGTTCTTGCGGCGCTGCGTCTCCTTGTGCGCCCGCGCGGAGAGCCGAGACTTCATCTCCTGCACGACCTTGTCGAGCAGGAGATTCGTCTCTGCCTTGTCCTGCCGCTTCGTCGATGCGAACTTCTCCGTCAGCCCGGCGTTGACCGCTTTCTGCACGATGGCACGAGCTGCGGGCGTGCCAAGCACTTCCTTCGTCTGACCCTCGAACTGAGGTTCCGGGATGCGCACCGTCACGACCGCGGTGAGGCCGGCGAGGACGTCGTCCTTGTCGAGCTTGTCGTTGCCAGCTTTGAGCCGGCGTGCGTTCTTCTCGACCTCGGCGCGGAAGAACCGGAGCATCCCCTGCTCAAAGCCCGCGAGGTGCGAACCGCCCTTCGGCGTCGAAATGATGTTGACGAAGCTCTTTACCGTCGTCTCGTAGCCGGTGCCCCAGCGCAGGGCGAGGTCGACGTGCATGGTGCGCGCGACCTCCTTCGTCACGAGCTGGAGCCCCTCGTCGTCGAGGACGGGGATCGTCTCGGTGAACTCACCGCTGCCCTCGATCCGCCACGTGTCCGTCGTCGGTGCGTCAGGAGCAAGGAAGTCCGCGAACTCCGTGATGCCTCCGTCGAACCGGAACTGCTGCGTCGTCGGCGCGGCCGACTCGTCGCGCGCATCCTCGATCACCATCTCGAGGCCTGGCACGAGGAACGCCGTCTGCCGCGCCCGCTCCGCAAGGTCGTTGGTCTGGAAACTCGCCTCGCGAATGAAGACCTGCGGGTCGGCCCAGTAGCGCACACGCGTGCCGGTGACGCCGCGTTTGGCCTTGCCGATGACCCGAAGCTCACTGGTGTCGGTGAACGGAACGAAAGTCGAGCTCGGGCTCGGGCCAGATGCGTCGTCTTCGAAGATGCCAGGCTCCCCGCGGCGGAAGCTCATGGCGTAGGTCTTGCCGCCACGGTCCACCTCGACGTCGAGACGTGCGGAGAGCGCATTCACGACCGATGCCCCGACGCCGTGCAGGCCACCCGCCGAGCCGTAGTTGCTCGCGCCGAACTTGCCGCCGGCGTGCAACTTCGTGAACACAACCTCGACGCCGCTGAGGCCGGTCTTAGGCTCAATGTCGACCGGGACGCCGCGTCCGTCGTCCTCGACGCTGACGGAGCCGTCACCGTGCAGCTGGACGCGAATGCGCGAGCCATGACCGGCGAGCGCCTCATCCACCGAATTGTCGATGATCTCCCACAGGCAGTGCATCAGGCCTCGGGAGTCTGTCGACCCGATGTACATACCGGGCCTTTTCCGAACTGCATCGAGCCCGTCGAGCACCGAGAGGTGTCTGGCTGAGTATGCGTCTCCGGAATTCGCCACCGAGGTCCACGTCCTTCTTCTGCGTTGTCATGCGGATGAGCTCGGCACCGCCGCCAGACGGCGACAGGCCACCTCTCAGCGTAGACGGGTTGTTCGGTTTGGCCGCGCTCCCACACCAGGCTGGCCGCACGCGCGCCTCAGCGAGCGACCAAAGGGCCGATGTTAGCCTGACCACGCCCAGCGACGACCAGAGAGGGCACGACGTGCAGACTCCAGAGCCGGTGCGCAGACGCATCCACATCGATCTACGAGCGATCCGCGAAAACGCGACCCGGCTGCTCGGGTCGGAGACCGCGAGTTACGCCGATCTTCGGGCAGACGCCTACGGGCATGGCGCGATCCGCGTCGCCGAGGCACTCGACGGCGTCGGCTTCGCGGGCTTCATCGTCTCCCCAGAACTCGACCAGACGTCCCTGTCGCACCTACGCACGAGGACGCTGGGCGCAGACGCAGTCAGCTCCGACAAGATCTCGGGCGGCTCGCTCTTCGGCCTCAGCGATCGCGCCTATCGGCCCGCCATGCGTGTCAGCGCTGAAGTGCTTGCGGTGAAGGACGTGGAGGCCGGCGAAGGCGTCTCCTACGGCTACAGCTACGTTACGACCACGCGAACGCAGCTCGCCCTCGTCGGGGTCGGCTACGCCCACGGGGTCGTGCGACGCGCATCCAACACCGCCCCCGTCCTCATCGGCGGCCAGACGCGAACGATCGTCGGCGCCATCTCGATGGACCAGTTCTCGGTCGACCTCCTCGGCGCAGACGTCGCGCCCGGCGACCTGGCCGTCCTGTTCGGCGACCCGGCGGTCGGCGAGCCGAGCATCCTCGACTGGCAGCACGCCACGGGGCTCAGGGCTTCTGCCATCGCCAGCCGAATGAGCCCGCGATTTGAACGGAGCTACACATGAGTCCCGCCATCGCGCACGTGGACCTCGACGCCATCGACCACAACCTCAGAACGCTGCACGCCCTCGCGCCCCGTGCAGAGCTCATGCTGGCAGTCAAGTCGAACGCGTACGGGCACGGCCTGCACGAAGCCGTGCGCACCGGCCTCGCCGCGGGGGCGTCTTGGTTCGGCGTCCTCGAGCCGAACGCCGGCATCGAGCTGCGCGAAGCGGGCGTGGAAGTCCCCCTCTTCGCGTGGATGCACGGCCAGGACACCGACTTCGCTGCGGCGGCTGAGGCACGAGTCGACTTGGGGGTGCAGACGTTCTGGCAGCTCGAGGCGATCGCCGCCAGCGCGCCTCGCGTCCGCCCCAGAGTGCACCTGAAGATCGACACCGGGCTGCATCGCGGTGGCGCAGACCAGCCGCGCTGGGCGGAGTTCGTGTCCGAGGCTCTGCGCCTGCAGGCTGCGGGCAAGCTCGAGGTGGTCGCCGCGTGGAGCCACCTCTCCGACACGTCGCACAGCGCTGACCTCGAGTCGACGGCGCGCTTCAACGCGGCCGTCGACGAGGCGCGCGCGCTCGGTGCGCAGTTCGAGCTGCTGCACCTCGGCGCCAGCGCCGCCGTGATCGACCTCCCGGAGGCCCACTTCGATCTGGTGCGCGTTGGCATCGCCGCCTACGGCATCTCACCGTTTGGCGACCGCAGCGCCGCTGACCTTGGACTGCGGCCCGCGATGCAGCTCCGAGCGCCGGTCCTGGATGCCCGCCACGGGCTGGCCAGCATCGCGATCGGTTTCGGAGACGGCATCCAGTCGGATCCGGATGCGGGAGCCTACGTCGTGGTCGACGGTCACGCCGCCCCTGTCATCGAGGTCGGCGTCGATGAGACCGTCGTCGCCCTCCCGAGCGGAGCCGGAGCCGTCGGCGCCGGCAGCGAGTGCATCGTGTTCGGCGACGGCTCGTCCGGCGAGGCCACCGCGGAGCAATGGGCGATCTGGGGCGAGACGGTGGGCGACGAGATCGTCACGGGGCTCACCGGCCGTGTGACCAGGAGCTACTCCGGCGCCTGAGACCGATGCGTTGGTGGGGACGTCACCGCCCCCACCACGGGTTAGGACGCCGGGACGGACACGCCGATACGACGCATGAGCGCCTGCCTGGCGTTCCGCGACCACAGGTCGAGACGGGCGAGCTCCTCGCCGCCGTCTCCCAGCGAGCGGTCGGCATCCCGACGCTCGACAGCGACCTCGATGAGCTGATCGGCGAGACTCGGGTTCAACGCGAGCACCGGGCCATGCAGGTGCGTTCCGATCGACGCAGCATGCCTGACGCCCTCAGCTCCCGCGTTCTCAGCCCCGGATCCGCCGTTGCCGAAACCTCGCACGACGTCGCCGAGCGCCTTCACACCGGTGTCGAGGGTTGTCACCGCGTTGTGATTGGCGAAGCCCGCCAGCAAGCCGTTGTCGGTCCGTACGACCGTTTCAGCAACACTCTGCGAGGGTTCTCGCACCGCTCGCGAGCCGAAGACACCGAGTCCCTCGAGCTCCCCGTCGTCGTGGGTGATGCTCGTGCCGAGCAACTCCCAGCCGCCGCCGATGGCGAGCAGGGGAAGCCCCTCCTCAGTGAGGTCGCGAAGCTGGGTCGCGTGGCGAAGCGCATCCGCCTGCACCGTCTGCACTGCGGCGAGCGGTCCCGAGCCGACATGCAACAGATCGAGGTCACCCGGGAGGGCCTCAGCTCCCCGCCCAACATTGACGACCTCGACGTCCAGTCCCCTAGCTCTCGCGCGCTTGGCGAGCACGGTCACATTCCCGACGTCTCCGTTGATGCCGAGTTCGACCGGGTAGAGGTGCGCGATCCGCAGCTTCATGAGTTGACCTTCCCCTCGATGCCGGATTGCCCGAGTCGCCGACGGATCGACATCATCTGCTCGTAGTTCACGATCATCGTCTTCATGCCCCTGCTGGGCTTCGGGAGCGCCAGGAACTTCTCGAGGGCCTCGCCAAGGCTCGGCTCCACGAGCCCGACCCGGATGTCGCCGTAGCCGAGCCTGGCGGCGATCTGCCAGGCCTTCGTGCCGGAGACGACGTCGACGTGGTCGAGTCTGCTCAGATCGGCGCCGAAGATCCACGACGGGTCTGGTGTGCCCTCGTCGACGGAGAAGAAGACCTGCTCAGGTGCTTCCTCAAGCGCATCAAGGTTCATCTGCAGGCTCGGCGGGTTCTTCATCATGATGATCTCGATGTCCTCGCCGCGCACGCTCATGACCTCGCCGCGGCCGTAGACCGTCTGCGACTCTCCCAGCGCCTCCGCGACGAGCGCAGGTACGAACGAGTCGCCGAGGATGCGCTGTGCGGTCGCGGTCGCACCCGCCGCGTCGAGCGCGTAGTGCAGGCCGCGAGCGGGAAGGCGGATGGACAGCTCCTCTTCACCGATGCGAAGCGTCGCATCCCTGCCGTTCAGCGCCACGACCTGCACGGCTCGGTCGCCCGCTGCGACCTCGACGCTGGCCGCCGAGATGTCATCGAAGTTCGACAGTCCGTTCGGGGACTGCTCGATGAGCTCCGGCGCGACTCCAAACCAGACCGCCGGCGCCTCGAGCGACGGTGGAAGGCTCCGCAGGGATGCGTCGTCGGCGTTCAGCACGCTGAAGTCGCCGCAGGCGGCTGCGATGGTGCGCAGGAACTCTGTGACCCGAGAAGGATCGTAGAAGCGATTCAGTTGGTCGACCTGCACGTTCAGCAGCAGCACACCCCGCGGATGAAGGTGCCGGAGCAGGCGCGGCCCATAGGCCTCGTCCACCTCGAGCACGGCGATGTCAGCGCGGAGGTTCCCGTTGACATCGACGTCAGGGAGCATGGAGGACGCGATGCCCTGGGGCAGGTTGCCGCCCGAGGAGTTTGTGAACACCCTGAGGCCGTGACGCCGCAGCATCCTGGTCAGGAAGTGCGTCGTCGTCGACTTACCGTTCGAACCTGAGACGAAGATGACGCCCAGCGGGAGCTTCGCCACTGCCGTCTCGAGGAAGTCCGGAGAGATGGCCAGCGCCACTCTGCCCGGCACTGCGGAGCCACCTCCGCGGAGACGCATCGCTCCGCGCGCGCTCCGTCCGAGACCGACGGCGACCATTCGCCGCAGCTTGCCACCCATGCACACTCCTGTTTCCGCGCAACGTCTGCGCATCCGTCGACACGACGAGAGACCCCGGTCTCGCCGACCGCGGCCAGTATCTCACGGCCATCCAGCACGGCCTCTGTCGTCATGCCGTCGGGCCAGTGCTACGCGCAGGGCGAACCTGACCCCGCAAAGCGCACACGATTCCGGTCCGCGTGCTCTAATTGTCGTGATCGTCAGATCACTGAAGCTTTGGAGGCATCATGACGGAGAGCACAACGGCCCTGCGCACCGACTCGGCGCCCATCGCCGCAACAGACCGTTGCGACGCGTGCGGAGCCCAGGCATACGTCCGCGTCCAGCTGAGCGCCGGAGAACTCCTCTTCTGCGCCCACCACGCGACACGCCACGAGGAGAAGCTGCGCCAGCAGGCCGTCGCGTGGCACGACGAGACCTCGCGCCTGCACGGCGAGAAGGCCGCAGCAGGCCAGTCCGCGGAGTAACCGCCTACGACGAGTTCGACCCGCCGACAACGCCGCGAACGACGAAGGCCCGGATGCGATTGCATCCGGGCCTTCGTCGTTCAGCCGTTTCGTCGGCGGTCCTCGTTACTCGAGGTAGTCGCGCAGTGACTGTGAGCGAGACGGGTGGCGCAGCTTGGCCATCGTCTTCGATTCGATCTGACGGATGCGCTCGCGCGTCACGCCGAACGTGTCGCCGATCTGGTCGAGCGTCTTCGGCATGCCGTCTCCGAGACCAAAGCGCATGCGGATCACGCCTGCCTCCCGCTCCGCGAGCGAGTCGAGGAGGGACTCCAGCTGACGCTGCAGCATCGTGAAGCTGACGGCGTCCGCAGGGACCACTGCCTCGGTGTCCTCGATGAGGTCACCGAACTCGCTGTCGCCATCCTCGCCGAGCGGGGTGTGGAGCGAGATCGGCTCGCGACCGTACTTCTGCACCTCCACGACCTTCTCCGGCGTCATGTCGAGCTCCTTGGCGAGCTCTTCCGGCGTGGGCTCGCGGCCGAGGTCTTGCAGCATCTGCCGCTGGACGCGCGCGAGCTTGTTGATGACCTCGACCATGTGCACGGGGATGCGGATCGTGCGTGCCTGGTCGGCCATCGCACGGGTGATTGCCTGCCGAATCCACCAGGTGGCGTACGTGGAGAACTTGAAGCCCTTCGTGTAGTCGAACTTCTCGACAGCGCGGATAAGGCCCATATTCCCCTCCTGGATGAGATCCAGGAACTGCATGCCGCGGCCGGTGTACCGCTTCGCCAGGCTCACGACGAGTCGGAGGTTGGCTCCCAGCAGGTGGCTCTTGGCGCGATCGCCGTCACGGGCGACCCACTTGAGCTCACGAACGAGCTGCTTGTCGAGCTCGCCCTCTTGCTCCTTCAGCTTCTCGGCGGCGAAGAGGCCAGCCTCGATGCGCATGGCGAGGTCGACTTCCTCGGCCGCGTTCAGCAGCGCGACCTTTCCGATCTGCTTCAGGTAGTCCTTGACCGGGTCAGCGGTCGCGCCAGTGATGGCCGCGGAATAGACCGGGGTCTCTTCCTCGTCGTCGCTCGGCGTGAGGACGATGGCTCCCTGCACGCGTGCCTTCTCGGCGTCTGCCTTCGCGTCCTTCGGATCGGCGGGCTTCACGGCGTCGTCGTCGGAGTCAGCCGCGTCCGCCGAGTCGGCGTCCACTTCGATCTCGTCGATCTCGACCTCGACCTCGTCTTCGGGCTCGTCACCCTCGGCCTTCTTCTTCGCAGCCGCGCGCTTTCGCGGCGCGGCCTTGCCAGCCCCGTCGTCCGCGGCGGCGGTCTTGCGCTTGGCCGGCGCGCGCTTCGCGGCGGGCTTCTTCGCCGCCGCGGCGTCGTCGGTGGTGCTCTCGGCGTCGACGGCCGCGCCTGCCTCGGCGCTCGCCTTCTTCACCGGCGTCGCGCGCTTGCGCGCCGGCGCCTTCTTGACTTCCTCGGTTGCATCTGCAGTCGCCGTGGTAGCTCCCGTGCGTGTCGCCATGTTCAGACCCCTCTCGTCACGGTGCGGGCATAAGGAAGGCCCTTGTCAAGTCTGCACAAAGGCAGACCCGCAGGGTCCATCCGTCGATTATGGCACGGTTTCCGTCGAAACTCTGGATCGACGCCGTGGATTCACATCCCGCGCCTGCCCGACCCGAACCATCTCCTGCCTACAGCAACCCAAATGGGGTCGATGATTATTCCCTCGTCCCGCGCCATCCGACCGCGAGTTCGGCGGCGGCTCAGCAGCAGCCCCACGAGCCCAACGAGCATCACGGCCGGGATCACCCAAAACGCGAGCTTGTACTGCGCCCACTCCACCTGGGCCGCGACCCCGATACCAAGCGCGTCAAGCGCGATGCCGATGAGGAACATCGTCGTAAAGCTGGCGACGAAACCGCCCACGTTGACGATGCCGGATGCGGAACCGAGGCTCGAGGCGGGGTTGAAGGTGCGCGCGTAGTCGAACCCAATGGCCGACCCCGACCCGCCGATCCCCATCACGACCAACAAGAGCACAAGCAGCCACAGCGGGGGCGTGCCGGGCCACAGGAGCATCGCACCCCAGACGGCCATGATGAGCAGAGCGCAGAGCAGGACGAGGTTCGAGCGCCGAAGCGGGTAGCGGCCGGTCAGCACTCCGAGGAACGGGCCGAGAATCATCCCCGCGACAACGATGACCGGCAACAAGGACGACGCGACCGCTGATTCGAGCCCGAGCCCTTGCGTCATGAGCGGGTATCCCCAGAGGAGCCCGAACACCGTTCCCGGGAACTGCGTGGTGAAGTGCGCCCAGAAGCCCAGCCGCGTGCCCGGACGACGCACAGCCTGACCGACCTTCCCCAAAACACCCCGAACGCTGATGGCCTCCCCCGCGCGGCGAAGGTCAGGACTGTCTCGCAGGAAGACGGCGACGGCGATCGCGGTGATACAGGCCAGGCTCGCCACGGAGAGGAACGCGGGGGTCCAGGAGGTGGAGCGCAGCAGGAAGCCGAACGGGATCGCGGAGAGCACCTGCCCGAGCTGGCCCAGATTGCCATACCACTGCACGAAGATCGGCACCCGTCGCGGCGGGAACCAGGCGGCGATGATTCGCAGCCCAGAGACGAATGTCGTCGCATCCCCAGCCCCGACGAGCATCCGCCCGACCACGGCGACACCAAGGTCCGGTGCCACAGCGACGACGAACTGCCCGGCGGACATCAGGAGCGCGCCCGCGAGGATGAGTCGTGATGGGCCGAACCTGTCGAGCAGCATGCCGACGGGGATCTGCAGGGCTGCATACACTGCGAGCTGCGCGACGGCCAGTGTGGAGAGGGCGGTCGCCCCGACGTCGAAGCGCTCGCTCGCGAGAACCCCAGCGACCCCGAGTGACGAGCGCTGCGTGACAGCGACCATGTAGGCGATCGCCGTGATGGCGAACATCGCGGGGGCAAGACGACGGTTCATCTCGTCCATTGTCTCGCGCTCGAAGCCCGCGCTGCGCACAAGGAGCATCCGGACGGTCTGGGGCGCGCATGGGGGGCAGCGCACCCAAGTCGATGCAGACCCCTCAGGGGCGGTCGCCTCAGGCCTCGTCGTCGCGACCCAGCGCCAGGTACCGCTCGATCTCCGCGGCCAGCTGGTCCGCTGATGGCAGCTCCCCCGCCGCATCCTCGAAGTCGTTCGAGACCGAAAGGTTCTGCAGGTACGCGTCGTGCTGAGTCTCGAGCGCCTGGATGAGCTTCTGGCCGTCAGGGTTCGACTCGAGTTCCGCGTCGACGCCTGCTCTGAACGTGCGGTCCCGCTCCCGAAGCGCCTCCGTCGCGATCATGCGCCCAGTGGCACTGCCGAGCGCCGACAGCGCTGCAACTGCCCCCGCAGGCACGGAGGAATCCGCGACGTAGTGCGGGATGAGCATCGCGAGGCTCAGCACCGGGTGCCCGAGCTCTTCGGCCCGTACCTGGAAGTACTGCATGACATGGGCTGGGGCCTCCGTCGTGGGGTTCCAGACCGACAGGGAGTCGACGAGCTCCTCACGGTTGCCGGTCGCCGCGATGCGGATCGGCCGGGTGTGCGGCACCGGCATGGGAACCGCGTGCACCCACGTCGTCGAGGAGACCTCGAGCGCGTCGACAGCGCTCACCAGCGCCTCGCTGAAAAGGCGCCATCGGTAGTCGGGTTCGAAGCCAGACAGGAACAGGAACTCCTGCCCAAGCTCGTCGGTCACGAGGCGCAGGTCGAGGCGTGGCTCGGAGACGGACTTCACGCGCCCGTTCGACACCGAGACGACAGGCCGGCGAGCGCGGTAGTCGTAGAGCTCGTCGACATCGAACTCTGCGACGATCCTGGCCTCGTCGTCCAGGTTGATGATCTCATCGGAGACCTGCGCCGCCACGGCTCCAGCATCGTGACCGCCTCGCAGCGCAACGATGAGGGGCAGGCCCGCAGGAACGTCGTGCCATGCGGCAGCCACTCGGAAGATGCGCTCAGTCTCGCTCATGTCTCCAATGCTAGAACCGAAGGCTGACCCTGGAGCGGGCGTTCGCGCTTGGCGCACGACCAGGCCGGGCGAGCGTCCGGAGCGCGCAATAGGCTGTCTCGCATGACGCTCGCCACCCTCGAAATCGCCGAATCCGCCTCCGACGCACAGCTCCTGGTGCTTCCCGTGCTCCGACTCGATGACTCGCTCACGATCTCGGCGCCTCCCGGGCTCCCGGACCTCGAGCCGCACCTCGAGGCGACCGGGTTCCGGGGCAAGAGCGGCGAGACCCAGAGGCTCGCTATCCCCGTCGATGGCGGGGTCCGAGCTGCGATCGCGATCGGTCTCGGCGACGGCTCCGACGAGGAACAGGCTCGCCGCGCAGGCGGCTCGCTCGCCCGTGCGGCCGGTGCGCCGTCGATCGCGATCGACGCAGACACCCTTGAGCCGCGCATCCGCGAGGCCCTCCTGCTCGGCGCCCTACTCTCCAGCTACCGCTTCACCGAGTACAAGTCGGAGACCGACGAGGACGCGGTCTCAACGATCACGGTCGTGACCACCGATGCGGCGAGAGCCGAGCTCGAGAACGCGAGGGCGACGACAATCGCGCGCGCCGTGGCGCTCGTGCAGGATGCGGTGAACACGCCACCAAACGACCTCCCGCCGGCAGCGCTCGCACAGATCGCGCTCGACGTCGCCACGCAGCACGGCTTCGAGGCGCGCGTCTGGGATGAGCAGCAGCTTCGCGACGGCGGGTTCGGGGGCCTCACGGCGGTCGGCCAGGGCTCATCGCGAGGCCCGCGACTCGTGCGCCTCGCCTATCGCCCCGCGGCTGCCCAGGCGCACATCGCCCTCGTTGGCAAGGGCATCACCTTCGACACTGGGGGCCTCTCACTGAAGCCGGCCGGCTCCATGGTCGGCATGAAGTTCGACATGGCTGGCGCCGCCACCATCATCGGCGTGCTGCAGGCGGCGGCGACCCTCGGGATCGACGTCGCGATCACCGGCTGGCTCTGCATCGCGGAGAACATGCCCTCGAGCACCGCGACGCGACCGGACGACGTCGTCACGATCTACGGCGGCAAGACCGTTGAGATCACGAACACCGACGCGGAAGGCCGCATCGTCATGGCTGACGGCATCGCGGCCGCCAGCGAAGAGCATCCCGACCTCATCGTCGACATCGCGACGCTGACGGGGGCCCAGGTCGTGGCACTCGGTGACCGCACCACGGCGGTCATGGGCAACGACGACGCATGGATCTCGAAGGTACTCGAAGCCGCACGCTCCGTCGGCGAGCCGGCGTGGGCCATGCCAATCCCCGAAGAGGTCGGCGAGACGCTCAAGTCGCCCGTCGCGGACCTCGCGAACATGCGGTCGGGGAACCGCTCAGCCGGGATGCTCGTCGCCGCCGCGTTCCTCGAACGATTCGTGGGCGAGCGGGCAGACGACAGCGGAGCGATCCCCTGGGTGCACCTCGACATCGCAGGACCCTCCAACAACGGCTCAGCGCCGTACGGCTACGTGCCGAAGGGGGCCACCGGCGTCATGGTCCGAACGCTTATCGCCCTTCTCGAGTCCCGCGCCTGAGCTGGTTCTTCCTGCCAGTTCGACGCGTGTAGGCTTCCCTGAGGGGTAATTTCGCCGCGCGTGGCGACCACAAACCGGCCGCCGCTTCTCTATGAATTCCATTGAGGGAGTTTTCCGGGTGTCAGAACACAATTTCGACCTCGTCGTCCTCGGCGGAGGAAGTGCGGGATACGCCGCAGCTATCCGCGCCGTTCAGCTGGGCTCAACCGTCGCTCTGGTTGAGAAGGACAAGCTCGGAGGCACGTGCCTCCACCGTGGTTGCGTGCCTACCAAGGCCATGCTCCACGCCGCTGAGCTTGCCGACAACGCACACGAAGCCGCATCCGTCGGCGTGCTGACCGAGTTCCAGGGTGTCGACATCGAGAAGGTCAACGCCTTCCGCGAGGGCATCGTCGCCAGCAAGTTCAAGGGACTCCAGGGCCTCCTTAAGGCCAAGGGTGTCACCGTCTTCCAGGGAGAGGGCAAGCTTGTCTCCCCCACGACCGTGCAGGTCGGCGACGACACGCTCACGGGCAAGAACGTTGTGCTCGCGACCGGCTCGTTCTCGCGCTCGCTTCCCGGCCTCGAGATCTCGGGCAACGTCATCACCAGCGAGCAGGCCCTCGAGCTCACTTGGCTCCCGAACCGCGTCGTGATCCTCGGCGGCGGCGTCATCGGACTCGAGTTCGCCAGCGTCTGGCGCTCCTTCGGTGTCGAGGTCACGATCGTCGAGGGCCTCAAGCACCTTGCTCCCGCCGAAGAAGAGTCGGTCTCGAAGCAGCTCGAGCGTGCGTACAAGAAGCGCGGCATCGACTTCAAGCTCGGTGTGCGCTTCAAGGGCGTCACGCAGGACGACTACGGCGTGCACGTCGAGCTCGAGTCCGGCGACGTGCTCGACGCGGACCTGCTGCTCGTCGCAGTCGGCCGCGGCCCAGTGACCGCTGGCATCGGCCTCGAAGAGGTCGGCGTGACCACCGACCGCGGCTTCGTGCCGGTCGACGAGACGCTGCAGACCAACGTCCCCGGCGTCTACGCGATCGGCGACATCGTCCCAGGCCTGCAGCTCGCCCACCGCAGCTACCAGCACGGCATCTTCGTCGCCGAGCAAATCGCGGGTCTGAACCCCGTGCAGGTTGAGGACATCAACATCCCGAAGATCACGTACTCCGACCCCGAGATCGCCTCGGTCGGCTACTCCGAGGTCAAGGCGAAGGAGAAGTTCGGCGACGACGCCATCTCCACCGCCGAGTACAACCTCGCGGGCAACGCCAAGAGCTCGATCCTCGGCACGAGCGGCACCGTGAAGCTCGTTCGCGTGAACGACGGCCCGATCGTCGGCGTCCACATGATCGGCGGCCGCGTCGGCGAGCTCGTGAGCGAAGCTCAGCTCATCGTCAACTGGGAGGCCTACCCAGAGGACGTCGCGCACCTCATCCACGCCCACCCGACGCAGGGTGAGACGATCGGCGAGGCTGCGCGCCTGCTCGCCGGCGTCCCTCTGCACGCACTCTGACCAGCCAGAACCACTCAAGGAGAACCCACATCATGAGCGAAGACGTAACGCTCCCGGCACTCGGCGAGAGTGTCACCGAAGGAACCGTCACCCGCTGGCTGAAG
Organism: Pseudoclavibacter helvolus; assembly: GCF_049707175.1. GTDB lineage: Bacteria > Actinomycetota > Actinomycetes > Actinomycetales > Microbacteriaceae > Pseudoclavibacter > Pseudoclavibacter helvolus_A. The sequence continues at coordinate 195,027 of NZ_JBNAFM010000003.1, forward strand.
AGCGTCGGCGACACCGTCGAGGTCGACGAGCCGCTGCTCGAGGTCTCGACCGACAAGGTCGACACCGAGATCCCGTCGCCCATCGCGGGCGTCCTCGAGGAGATCCTCGTCGGAGAAGACGAGACCGTCGAGGTTGGCGCAGTGCTCGCGCGCCTCGGCGACGGCTCCGGTGCCGCCGCGTCCGACGACGCAGCCCCAGCTGAGGAAGCCAAGGCTGAGCCCGAGGTCGAGGAAGCCGCCGAGGCGACCTCGCAGCCAGCCGCGGCTCCCGCCGCCGAAGAGGCACCCGCCGAAAAGGAAGACGAGGGATACGCGGAGCCGGCTCCCGAGAAGGAGACGACCTCCGAGGCCCCGGCGCAGCAGGCCGCGACGCCCGCCGCGCAGACCGCGCAGCAGTCCGCATCCGCTCCCAAGCCGCCGGCACAGCCGAAGCAGCCCTCGCAGCCGAAGCAGGGCGGCGACTCGGCGCAGGCAGCATCGAGCTCCGACCCGCGCTACGTGACCCCGCTTGTTCGCAAGCTCGCGGCCGACGCAGGTGTGGACCTCACCAAGGTGCAGGGCACCGGAGTCGGCGGCCGGATCCGCAAGGAAGACGTGGTCGCCTTCGCAGAGTCGAACAAGGGGTCCGCGCCGGCTCAGGCCGCCGCGGCCGGCACGCCGGGCGAGCCCACGCCGTTCGAGGTCTCCGAGTTGCGCGGCACGACGGCGAAGATGTCGCGTCTGCGCAAGGTTGTCGCGGAGCGCGCTGTCGCGTCCATGAACTCGACGGCCCAGCTCACGACGGTCGTCGAGGTCGACGTGACGCGCATCGCGCAGCTGCGCGACCGCGTCAAGGGTGACTTCCACGCGAAGACGGGCAACAAGCTCTCGTTCCTGCCGTTCTTCACGCTTGCTGCGGCCGAGGCTCTCCAGAGCTTCCCGATCATCAACTCCACGGTTGACGGCGACTCGAGCGTCTACCCGGAGACCGAGAACATCGCGATGGCGGTCGACACCGAGCGCGGTCTGCTCACGCCCGTCATCAAGAAGGCGTCCGAGTTCGACATCGCCGGCCTCGCGGGTCAGATCGCTGATCTCGCCGAGCGCACGCGCGACAACAAGCTCCTCCCGGATGAGCTGGCCGGTGGCACGTTCACGGTCACGAACACGGGCTCGCGTGGCGCGCTGTTCGACACCCCGGTCGTGTTCCTCCCGCAGAGCGCGATTCTCGGCACCGGTATCGTGGCGAAGCGCCCCGCGGTCGTCAAGACGGCTGACGGCCAGGAGTCGATCGCGATTCGCTCGCTGGTGTTCCTCGCCCTGAGCTATGACCACCGCATCATCGACGGTGCAGACGCGGCGCGGTTCCTGTCGCAGATCAAGCACCGCCTCGAAGAGGGCGCGTTCGAGGGCAACCTCGGGCTCTAGCCAAGCTCAGCGGGCGGCTCACGCCACTCGCACATCACGCAGGCGCCAACCGGCCTCCCCACGAGCGATCGTGAGGGAGGCCGGTGGTGTCTCGGCACCTTGCACCGCGTCGCTCGACCAGAGGTCGATGACGGCGAAATCGCCATAGCGGTCACGAAGCGTCGCCGCGGTGAGGCCGAGCAGCTCGTCCTCGGCTCCCGCACCGCGCGCGAGATCTGCGTGCAGACCCGGCGCATCGCTCTGATACAGCTCCTCAAGACAACCGGGAGCACTCGCGCTGAGGCAGGCAGCGCGACCCGCGACGAGCGCCAGGGCCGCCGCAATTGGATCATCGCCGAGCGCGACGCTCTGCCACTCTTGTGGCGTCGCCTCGTCCGGCGCCTCGGCGTCTTCTTGAGCTGCTGTCGCTGCGGGCGATGTGCCCTGCAATGCCAGCCCCTCCGGCGGGGTGGTCTCGGAGTCCGCGGCCAGCGTGTCGTTCGCGGCGACCGACTCCCCACCGGTCTCCAGATCGAGCGTCCAGAGGCTCACAGCGCAGACGCACATGATCACACCCGCCACGGCCGCCACCCGGTACGGCGTCCTGACGCGCGTGAGCCAGCCACCTCCGGATCCTGTCCGGTGACGTGCACGCTGCGACCTCCTCCGTGAATCCTCGCGGTTCCCGCCAGGCCGTCCCCCACGGTTGCCGGGGAGACGTGCGGATCTCGCCGCGCTTCGCCCGCCCATCCCAGCGCCGACCGTGTCGCCGTCGAGCAGCGACTCCGCTGCAATCGGAGCGTCCGCATCCCCCAGCGCGTCTCCGTCCGTCTCCTCGAAGGAATCCCACGACGGAGTGCGCTCCAACGGCGCGGCCAGCACCGCGCGGCGTGGTCCGTGCTCTCCGGACGAGGGATCAATGACCTCACTCGGGTCCTGCCAGGAGAAGAGCGCGTCGAGCAGTCGGCGGCCGAGCTCGTCATCGACCTCTCCCGAGAGGCAGCGATCAAGTTCGCGCTCCAACGGCGCCGGGAGCTCAGTGACGCTGGGCAGCTGCGCAAGCACGAGGTCAGCCACCGCCTCGAAGGTCCTCCAATCTCGCGCAACACTCACCGTTGCGCGGCTCTGCTCCGCCGGCAGCTTCGCCGCTGCCTGCCACCTCGTGAAGATCGGGCGGCCGAGGTCGGTCAAGCGCACGTCCCCGCATCCGAACGGGCCCACCGATACTCCGTGCCGGTGCAGCTCGCCCATCGTCTCCGCTAGGGCGGCGAGAATCGTCACGATCTCTCCCGTCGAGAGCGGCGTCGGTCGATCGAGGAGCTGCTCGAGGCTCGAGCCCGCCGCAGCCTCGAGCACGGCCACAGCCTGCCCGTCATCAGTCGTTCCGATATCGAGGACCGCTGGAACACCCGGTGCGTCGAGCTGCTCGAAGAGTTCGCACAGCTCGCTCAGGCTCGGACCGTCACCAGGCTCCCCCTCGATCAGGAGCTCGACCACCCCCTCGGGCGCACCTCGACCGACGTCCCAGGCTGGTTCCGTGCTCCCGGAAAGCCAGTCCTGATCGTCGAGTGCTGCTCGCTCGCGAGCGACGGCGAGGTAGCGCCGCCAGGTGCCGGTGCCACTGAGCACCTCGACGACTCGCCAGCCCGCGATATCCAGGTACTCGGCGCCACGCCGCCGTTCAGTTCTTCGGTGATCTCTTGCCTGCACACCGCGAGTCTGGTGGCCACGATGCCCCCCTGCGCGGACGACTTCTCTCCCTGTGGAGAAGTCGTCACCGATCGAAGGTGAATACGCGGTGAAGTGCCGGTATTCTAGGAACACTATGGCGAACTCTCCACAAGCCAGCGCAGCAGCGGAAAAAGAGCCGGGTCGCTTCAAGCAGATCTGGCAAGTTCTCAAGATGACGGTCAAGTACGACAAGACCGCACCTTGGATCATGGCCGCTGCCGTGCTCGTCCCTCTGATCATCGCAGCGCTCGTGAGCATCTTCCTGCCCGGCTCGAACGCGCTCATCTGGATCCTCACGATGATCCTCGGCCTCATGGTCGGCCTGCTCCTCTTCATGTTCACGCTCAACTGGCGAGCCGAGCGCGTCGCATTCGGACAGCTCGAAGGTCGCGCGGGAGCCACCGGACAGGTACTCACCAGCGCCATGCGCGGAACCTGGCAGACCAGCGAGATGCCGGTGGCCTTCAACGCAAAGACGCAGGACGCCGTCTACCGTGCAATCGGCAAGCCCGGCGTCGTCATCTTGACCGAGGGCAGCAAGGCGGGCACGAAGCGCCTGCTCGACGACGAGCGACGCAAGACCGCTCGCATCCTGCCGAACGTTCCGATCCACCACTTCCACGTGGGCACGGGAGACGACGACGTCAAGCTCGTTCGCATCCGCAAGACGCTGAACAAGCTCCCCAAGAAGCTCACGAAGCCTGAGATCGTCGCGGTGACCAGCCGCCTGAAGGCGCTCGGCAGCAACGCGCTGCCGATCCCGAAGGGCATCGACCCGATGCGCATGCGGTCGTCGCGTTCGCAGATGCGCTGACCCGACGCGTCACCCGCCTGAGGCTCGCCCTGCCGCTCTACACGAGCCGCAGGGCGAGTTTCGTCATGATGTCGTGTCCGCCGCGCTGATCGCTGTCCCAGACGAGCATCGGGAGCACCAGCGTCACGAGCAGCTGCCGGAACAGTGGTCGCACGTAGCCCGGCGCCGAACCGTCGAGGCTGGTCACGCGCATCCGGAAGAGGAGGTGGCCGATCGAACCCCCGAAGAGCATGATGCCGACCGCCGTCATCGCGAAGAACAGCAGTAGGATCGCGATCGAGTCGTAGTCGAAGAGCAGGTAGGCGAGCCCCGCGGCGACCGCGTAGTCCACGATGAGCGCGGGGATGCGGCGACGCATCGGTGCGATCGAGCCGCGGCCCTCTTCCGGATATCCAAGGCGGTAGCCCGGGTAGCGGTTGTTCTCCGGTCGAGCGAACTCCGGATTCGTTGACTGAACGGGCATCGTCCAAGCCTACCGCCGACCGGACTCGGCTCCCCGCGTCGAAACCACCTCTATCACGCTCTGCGTAACGTGCGCGAAACATAACAGTGACCACGGGGCAACAGCGAGTGGTTAGCTTGTGACAGGACCCCGTCCGCCAACACCTTCGACACGACCCGGAGAAGCCATGTTCAAAGAACCGTCTGAAGTCCTCGCCTATATCGCCGATAACGATGTCAAGTTCCTCGACATCCGCTTCACCGACCTCCCGGGTGTGCAGCAGCACTTCAACATCCCCGCGTCGACTGTCGATGAGGAGTTCTTCTCCGTCGGCCAGCTCTTCGACGGCTCCTCGATCCGCGGCTTCGCGTCGATCCACGAGTCCGACATGCAGCTCATCCCCGACGTGACGACGGCGTACCTCGACCCGTTCCGCGAGGCGAAGACGCTCATCATGGTCTTCGACATCTATAACCCCCGTACCGGCGAGATCTACCACCGTGACCCGCGTCAGGTTGCGAAGAAGGCTGTCGACTACCTCTCCTCCACGGGCATCGCGGACACCGCGTTCTTCGCACCAGAGGCCGAGTTCTACATCTTCGACGACGTGCGCTACTCCGTCACCTCGAACCAGAGCTTCTACTCGGTCGACTCCGAGGAAGGCGCCTGGAACTCCGGCCGCGAGGAAGAGGGCGGCAACCTGGGCAACAAGACGCCGTTCAAGGGTGGCTACTTCCCCGTCTCCCCCGTCGACAAGACCGCAGACCTGCGCGACGACATCACGCTGAAGCTCATCGAGGCAGGCTTTGTCCTCGAGCGCTCGCACCACGAGGTCGGCACCGGCGGCCAGCAGGAAATCAACTACCGCTTCGACACGATGGTCAGCGCGGCAGACGACATCCTGAAGTTCAAGTACATCGTCAAGAACACCGCTGAGCAGTGGGGCAAGTCGGCGACGTTCATGCCGAAGCCGCTCTACAACGACAACGGCTCCGGCATGCACACGCACCAGTCGCTGTGGAAGGACGGCGAGCCGCTCTTCTACGACGAGGCCGGCTACGGCTCGCTCTCCGACACCGCACGCTGGTACATCGGCGGTCTGCTCGCGCACGCCAACTCGCTGGCCGCCTTCACGAACCCGACGACGAACTCCTACCACCGTCTCGTCAAGGGCTTCGAGGCTCCAATCAACCTGGTCTACTCGGCCGGTAACCGCTCGGCTGCGATCCGCATCCCGATCACCGGCTCGAACCCGAAGGCGAAGCGCATCGAGTTCCGCGCTCCCGACGCATCGTCCAACCCGTACCTCGCGTTCGCCGCTCAGCTCATGGCTGGCCTCGACGGCATCCAGAACCGCATTGAGCCGCACGAGCCGGTCGACAAGGACCTCTACGAGCTTCCCCCGGAGGAGGCGAAGAGCATCCCGCAGCTCGCGACCTCGCTGCCGGAGGCGCTCGCAGCTCTCGAGGCTGACCACGAGTACCTGACGAAGGGCAACGTCTTCACGCCGGAGCTCATCGAGAACTGGATCAACTACAAGACGGTCAACGAGGTGCAGCCGCTCGCGCAGCGCCCGCACCCGTACGAGTTCGAGCTCTACTACGGCGTGTAGTCAGCCGCTGAGCACCCGCGGCTGAGCCGCGGCGAACGACGGAGCCCGCCTGGTCTTCCCATCGAGGAAGCCCAGGCGGGCTCTTGTGTTCCTCCCAGGAACGCAGCGCACGACCTGTCAGGCTGGGTGGATGGATGAAGACGAGCTCCGAGCGCAGGCGCTTGCCGCGATCGACCACCACAAGAGGCTCGCGGCGAGCATCCACGCGGCAGCGGTTCGCCGACTGTCCGCTGATCCGCAGAGCGAGGACTGGCTCGTTCACAACGCCGACGTCGATCGCTACATCGACGAGCTGCTCGCACACGAGTTCACAACGGCGAAGTCTGCGCTCCAGGCGCTCGCCGCCCACGAGGCGCAGCACGCGGTCGGCATCGGGAGGCAGTCGGGACTCGACGCGGTACTGATTGCCGACAGTCTCGAGCGCGCCATCCTCGATCAGCAGGCGACCACGGACGAATGACCTGAGGGGCGACCTGCGTCACCCCGGAGCCGGAGCGGTGCGCGATGCTACTCGCCGTAGAACAGCCGCTCGAAGACGCGACGGGCACGGCGCGTCTCCCCCAGGTAGTCGTCCTCGAGGTGTGGCCCCGACCCGGGGGCATATCCGAGCGCCCTCGCGACGGCATCAAGCGTGGGGCCGTCTTGCGGGAGCAGGTCTGACTGCTTGTTCGTCGCCAGGTAGAGCGCCGAACGCACGCGCGAAGCGAGCAGCCACGCATCCCGCAACTGATTGGCGTCACCCGGCGTCAGCAACTCCGACTCCTGCGCGGCGTCGAGCGTGCCCAGCGTCGAGGTGGTCCGCAGCGCTCCCGTGTGCATCGCATGCTGCAGCTGCAGCGTCTGCGCCAGCCACTCGACGTCGCTCAGCGAGCCGCGCCCGAGCTTGAGGTGACGCGTCGGGTCGGCGCCCTGCGGGAGACGCTCGTTCTCGACCCGCGCCTTGATTCGGCGGACCTCCGTGAGGCCCTCGTCGGAGAGCTCCTTGCCGTAGCGAACCTCGTCGACGAGCTCCATGAAGCGGTCGCGGACGTTGGCGTCGCCGACGACGTCCTGCGCCCTCAGGAGCGCCTGAGTCTCCCAACCGAGCGACCACCTGGCGTAGTAGCTCCGGTACGCGGAGAGGGAGCGCACGAGCGGGCCGGATTTGCCCTCGGGCCGGAGCCCGGCATCGAGATCGATCGGCATGCGCGGGTCCGCAGTGAACTCTACGATGCGGTGCACCAGCGCGAGGGCGCGGCGGCTCGCCAGGTCAGGGTTCGTGAAGTCGCCCGGCTCGAAAACGTACAGCACGTCGAGATCTGAGCCGAAACCGAGCTCGCGGCCGCCGTAGCGTCCCATGGCGATGATCGCGAACGGCGGGTACTCGACCTTGTCGATTCGCCGCACCGCGTCGTAGGCGCCCTGGAGGGTTGCCGTCGCGATATCGGAGAGGCCCGCGCCGGTCTGCTTGATGTCGATGAGGCTCAGCAGACCACCGATTGCGAGACGCAAGACCTCGCGCCTGCGGAACGTGCGGAGTGCCCGTCGCAGCGAGACCTCGTCGTCGTGACGACGGATGGTGGTGGCCACCTCGTCGAGGAGCGCGTTGAGCGATCGTGGCTTGAGCCGTGCGTCGTCATCGAGCCACTTGACCGCCTCAGGGTAGAGCTCGAAGAACTCGGCGGCGAACTTCGAACCGGACAGCAGTTGCGTGAGCCGCTTCGCCGCAGCCGAGCTGTCGCGCAGCAGTCGCAGATACCAGGCGGTGTCGCCAAGTCGCTCGGAGAGCTTCCGGAAGGCAAGGAACCCGCTGTCGGGATCGCTGCCCTGTGAGAACCAGTCGATGAGCACCGGGAGCAACGTGCGCTGCATAATGGCGCGCCGAGAGACACCCTTCACGAGCGCCGTGATGTGTGCCAGCGCCCCCTTGGGATCGAGGAACCCGATCGCGCGCAAGCGGGCCTCGGCCTGATCGGAGCTCAGGGCGAAGCCCTCCGTCGGCAGCGCCGCGACCGCAGACAACAGCGGGCGGTAGAACACCTTCTCGTGCAGTCCCCGGACACGAAGCTTCACGCGCTGCCACTCGTCGGTGAGCTCCCGAGAGTTCGCGAAGCTCGCCGAACGGGCGAGCACCGCACGTTCGATGTCGCTCGTCGGCATGAGGTGGGTGCGCCGAAGCGCGCGAAGCTGGATGCGGTGCTCGAGCAACCTGAGGAACTCGTAGTCGGACGAGAACTGGTTGGCGTCATCGCGACCGATGTAGCCGCCCTCGCTCAGCGCGTCGAGCGCCGCGAGCGTCGAACGCTCGCGCACGCTCTCGTCGTGCTGGCCGTGCACGAGCTGCAGCAACTGCACGGTGAACTCGATGTCGCGCAGCCCTCCCGGACCGAGCTTGATCTGAAGATCGACTTCCTGGGCCGGGATGTGGTCGGTGACGCGTTCGCGCATCGCTCGGACCTGGTCGACGAAGTCGGTTCTGCTCGCGCTCGCCCAGATGAGCGGCTCCACCCGCCGCTCGAAGTCCGCGCCGAGGCTGAGGTCGCCCGCCATGGCGCGTGACTTGATGAGGGCCTGGAACTCCCAGTTCTTGGCCCAGCGCTCGTAGTACTTCGCGTACGAGTCGATCGTCCGGACGAGCGCACCGTCCTTGCCTTCGGGGCGCAGGTTCGCATCCACTTCCCAGAGGGCCGGCTCGACGTCGGTCGAGTCGATGACGCGCATCGTGAGGCTCGCGAGGCGAGTGCCGATCTCGACGGCCTTCGGTACCGGGACGCGCTCAGTGTCAGATGACTCAGCCACGAACATGATGTCGACGTCGCTGATGTAATTGAGTTCTTCCGCACCGGCCTTGCCCATGCCGATGATCGCCAGCCGCACGCACTCGACCTGCTCCGCGGGGAATCTTCCGAACCCGCTCGGAGGGGATTGCGTCTCGGCGCGGGCGACCATGATGGCCGCGTCCAGAGTCTCACCGGCAAGGTCGGCCAGGGCTCGGCTCACCTCACGGACGCAGCCGCGCTGGTCGTCCTGCGCGAGGTCGAATGCGGTGATGCGGGCCAGCTCAGTGCGGTAGCGGATGCGCAGCGAGCGGATGGCCTCGGGGCCGGTCAGCTGGGCGACCGCCATGCCGAACCCGCCGTCAGCATCGGCGCGCTCAGCGTCGACGCCGACGCTCGCCGCCATGCGTCGCTGCAGCTCCTCGCGGGTCGGCAGCTCCACCTCGCCCGATTGGACGACTTCCATGGTGCGCGGATGCCTCAGGAAGAACTCCGCGAGCCCCGTCGACGCCCCGAGCAGGCGGACCACAGTCTTCGCATTCGGTCGCTCGGCGAAGAGCGAGTCGACGGCGCTGGGATGCTGTCTCGCGAGGTACACGAGCCACTGCAGCGCCTGGTCTGGATCGGCTACGCGCTCGTCAACGACGGCGAACACGTCGTCAGCGCGCACCCTGGTGAGCTCTGCGAGCTCGAGCAGGCGAGGTTCCGCTTCGCTGGGCGCGGCGAACCCCGCCCTCGCGAGGCGTGTCCGGAGTCCGTCTGACCTCACGGCTTACAAGGCGTGCAGGTTCGAGGCGAGCTCGAACGGCGTGACCTGGGCTCGGTACTGCTTCCACTCCGCACGCTTGTTCGCGAGGAAGTACGCGAAGACCTGCTCGCCGAGTGTCTCGGCCACGAGCTCAGAGTTCTCCATGATCGAGATGGCCTCGTTGAGGCTCGATGGCAGCGGGGCATAGCCGAGTACGCTCCGCTCGCGCGGCGACATCTCCCAGATGTCGCCCTCGATTTCCGCAGGCAGCTCGTACTCCTCGGCAACGCCCTTGAGGCCGGCCGAGAGCAGGACCGCGTAGGCGAGGTAGGGGTTCGCTGCCGAGTCGATGCCGCGGTACTCGACACGGGCCGAGCCACCCTTGTTGGGCTTGTAGGTCGGGATCCGCACGAGTGCTGAGCTGTTGTTGTGACCCCAGCACGCGTAGCTCGGGGCCTCGTCGCCGCCCCAGATGCGCTTGTACGAGTTGACGAACTGGTTCGTAACCGCGGTGATCTCGGGGGCGTGCTTGAGCAGACCAGCGACGAAGTGCCGACCGATCTTCGAGAGCTGGTACTCAGCGCCCGGCTCGTGGAAGACGTTTGTGTCGCCCTCGAACAGCGAGACGTGCGTGTGCATGCCGCTGCCGGGGTGCTGCCACATTGGCTTCGGCATGAAGGTCGCGTAGACGCCCTGCTCGATGGCGACTTCCTTGACCACGGTGCGGAACGTCATCACGTTGTCTGCCGTGTTCAGCGCGTCGGAGAAGCGGAGGTCGATCTCGTTCTGGCCGGGGCCGGCCTCGTGGTGGCTGTACTCGACGGAGATGCCGAGGTCTTCCAGGATGCGGACCGCGCGACGGCGGAAGTCATGCGCGGTGCCACCGGGAACGTTGTCGAAGTAGCCGGCATTGTCGGCGGGCACGGGCTCGCCGCCGAGCGCCTCGTCGGCCTTGAGGAGGTAGAACTCGATCTCGGGATGCACGTAGAAGGTGAAGCCCTGCGCGGACGCCACGTCGAGCGCACGGCGGAGAACGCGACGTGGGTCGGTGACCGACGGCTGCCCGTCTGGCGTCGAGATGTCGCAGAACATGCGAGCGGTCGGGTCGATCTCGCCTCGCCACGGAAGCATCTGGAACGTCGAGGGGTCCGGGTGCAGGAGCATGTCTGCCTCGGACCGTCTCGTGAACCCCTCGACCGCCGAGCCGTCGAGGCCGATGCCCTCGTTGAAGGCGCCTTCGACCTCCGCCGGTGCGATGGCCACGGACTTCAGTGTTCCGAGAACATCCGTGAACCACAGGCGGATGAACTTGATCCCGCGCTCTTCGATCTGGCGGAGTACGAAGTCCTGCTGCTTGTCCACTCGGGCTCCAATTCTTGTTGTGCGCCTCCCCCTAGGCTACTGGGCCGGAGCCCGCGCCGCCGTATGATGGCCTGCATGTCTCAGGCCAGTGCACCGAAGCGAGTCCGAATTCGACACTTCCAGACGGCCAAGGCCGCAGGCGAGCGCATCACCGCACTCACCAGCTACGACGCCATGACCGCTGCGGTCTTTGACGAGGCGGGCATCGACGTCCTCCTGGTGGGCGACTCGGCCGCGACCACCGTCCTCGGTGAGAGCTCCACGTTGCCGGTCACCGTCGACGAGCTGATTCCCATGGCGCGCTCTGTCGTGCGCGGCGTGTCGCGAGCCCTCGTCGTCGCCGATTTGCCGTTTGGGAGCTACGAGCGCGGGCCCGACCAGGCGCTCGACACCGCCGTCCGATTCATGAAGGAGGCCGGCGTCCAGGCCGTCAAGCTTGAGGGCGGTGTGCGCTCGCAGGCCACGATCACGCGCATCGTCGAGGCCGGCATCCCCGTCATGGCACACATCGGCTACACGCCGCAGAGCGAGCACGGTCTCGGGGGCCACGTGGTCCAGGGGCGCGGGGAGGCCGCAGACCGAGTGCGAGCGGATGCGCGCGCCGTCCAGGAGGCCGGGGCGTTCAGTGTGGTACTCGAGATGGTCCCCGCCGTGCTCGCGGCCGAGATCACGAGTGAGCTCGTGATCCCGACCATCGGCATCGGCGCCGGCGCGGAGTGCGACGGGCAAATCCTCGTGTGGACCGACGCCATGGGACTCGGCACCGGCCGGGTGCCCCGCTTCGTGCGGAAGTACGCCGACCTGCGCACGACGCTCCTCGACGCAGCCTCTGCGTATCGCGACGAGGTCAAGTCGGGCGCCTTCCCGTCTGCCGCAGAGAGCTTCGAAGACCAGACGAGCTAACTGTGACGCGGCGACGTGGAGCGCTGGGTCAGCGGTCTTCTTCCGCCTCTTCCTCGGCCCACGCCTTGGCGCGCTCCTGCAGCTTCTCGGGGGCGCGCTTCGCCTCAGCCTCGGTCGCGAACGGTCCGACGAGCTCGGAAGCGAGGGACTGCTTTCCGACCTCGACCTCTCCCGTGCGGGAGTTGTACCAGAATTCCTGTGCATGCGTATCGGTCATAGGCTCAAGCGTATGCCGAAAGACCCGAGAACCGGACTCCTCACGCCGGGACGACGCACAGCACCACGAACCGTCCCGAACGCGATCGCGCGGCCGCCGTACGTCGGCAAGCCCGCGCCGGATAAGTGGGATGGCGGCGACGTCTACACACCGGCCGAGGTCGAGCGCATCTCGCGCGCATCCTCGATCGCAGCCGACGCGCTCCAGCACCTCGAGCAGTTCGTCGTGCCTGGCGTCACCACCGATGAGCTTGACGCCATCGCCTTCGAGTACGTGACCTCCCGAGGTGCCTACCCTTCGACACTCGGCTACCGCGGATTCCCGAACTCGAGCTGCACCTCCCTTAATGAGGTCATCTGCCACGGCATCCCGGACGACACGGTCGTCGAATCGGGCGACATCCTCAACATCGACATCACCGCGTTTTTCGACGGGATGCACGGCGACACGAACCGGATGTACCTCGTTGGCGATGTGGATGTCGAGTCGCGGATGCTCGTCGAGCGCACCCACGAGGCGATGATGCGCGGGATCAAGGCGGCCAAGCCAGGCCGAGAGGTCAACGTCATCGGCAGGGTCATCGAGAAATACGCTGGACGCTTCGGCTACGGCGTGGTGCGCGACTACACCGGACACGGCGTCGGCGGGGCGTTCCACTCCGGCCTGATCATCCCCCACTACGACGCGCCCCAGTACCGCACGGTCATCGAGGAGGGCATGGTCTTCACCGTCGAGCCGATGCTCACGCTCGGCACCGCAGACTGGCGGCTCTGGGACGACGGCTGGACCGTGGTCACGGCAGATGGCTCGCGGTGCGCACAGTGGGAGCACACGGTGGTCATCACGGCGGACGGCGCCCGCATCCTCACCACCCCGAAGGACTGACCCTCGAATCGAGCGCGGCTCGCCTCCCCGATATGCTCACTCGCATGGGGAAGAGCAAAGCCACGAAGGCCATCGGTATCGACATCGGCGGGACCGGCATCAAGGGAGCACTCGTCGACCTGCGAACCGGAGAGCTGCTCTCCAAGCGGCGGAAGGTGCCTACACCCGTCGGCGGCGACCCGCGGGAGGTCATCGAGGCCACGATGGAGATCGTCCGCAAGATCTGGGAGAAGGACCTGGACGGCGACACCGACGTTCCCGTCGGCATCAGCGTCCCTGCGATCGTCAAGCACGGCGTCACGCGGTCGGCGGCGAACATCTCGCCGAGGTGGATCGACTTCGCCGCCAGAGCCGCGTTTTCCGAGGCGGTCGGCCGCGAAGTCGCCCTCGCCAATGACGCGGATGCGGCGGGAATCGCCGAGGTGCGCTTCGGGGTCGCGCACGGCCGACTCGACAGCGTCATCATGACGACGCTCGGCACTGGCATCGGCACGGCCATGTTCTACGGCGGCCACCTGTTCCCGAACTCGGAGCTCGGGCACATCAGCATCGGCGAGCACAGCGACTACGAGAAGTTCGCGTCCTCCAAGGTGCGAGAGCGCGAAGAGCTCTCCTTCGCGGAGTGGGGCGCACGACTCACGCCCTACTACCGGCAGCTTGAGGCTCTCTTCTCTCCCGACGTCTTCATCGTCTCCGGCGGCATCTCGAAGCAAGCCGACGAGTTCCTCCATTACATCGACGTGGACACGCCCATCGTCGTCGCCGAATTCATGAACAACGCAGGCATCGTCGGATCAGCCTGCCTCGCGGCCGAGCACTGGGTCTAGCCCGGGCGGGACGACATCGGCGGGGGCCGGAAGCGCGTTCGCTTCCGGCCCCGCCGCGTCGAAGGTGAGGAGCAGGTCGACCGATACGCCGGGTTCTGTACCGACCGAAGCCGGTGACGGCCATCTCTCTCGCTCGCACGTTGCCGCGCGAATCTAGCGGCCTACCCGGGGACTCGGCGAGCAGCGTCAGCATCCCCTGTATGGCCTTGCTCCGGACGAGGTTTACCGTGCGACACCTGTCACCAGGCGCCCGGTGGGCTCTTACCCCACCCTTTCACCCTTACCCTTTCGTCCCGAAGGACGTGCTGTCTCTCAAGAGACACAGCGGGCGGTCTGCTTTCTGTGGCACTATCTCGCGGGTTTCCCCGGGTGGGCGTTACCCACCGTCCTGCTCTCTGGAGCCCGGACGTTCCTCGGCATGGTTGCCCATGACGCGACCGCCTGGTCGACCTGCTCTCCGAAGATTCTACCGCTCCCCGACAGCGGCAGGGAATGACAGGTCAATATCGCCTGACCATCACGAATGACACGTTTCTGCCCCATTCACCGAAGACCGAAAACCTGACGATTCTCGTGACGTGGGAGATCCGTTCATAACGACTTAGTGAACGGCGTGGATCAACTGAGGAGTTCGTGTACGCTCCAAAAGCGCACGGCATTTCCACACGCAGATCTCAGGAATGTCGTGGCTGAACCGCCGCGCTCCAACAGCGATTCTCGGGCAATGACTGCCCAGAACGACGGTTCGCTCACAGTCAAGGACTTAAGGAGGAGTTCAATGACAACATCCACGAAGCGGCGCGCCGCAACTGCGGTTGCCGCACTCGCGATCGCCGGTCTCGGGCTGACCGCCTGTTCCGGCGGCCCCGGAGTGCAGGACAACTCTGGCGCGCCCAGCGATAACAAGGTCACCATCTACGGCACGATCGTCGACGCCGAAGCAGAGCTCCTTGAGGAGTCCTGGGCAGGCTGGGCCGAGGAGAACGGCATCGAGATCGTGTACGAGGGCTCCAAGGAGTTCGAGACGCAGATCTCTGTCCGTGCGCAGGGTGGAACCCCGCCGGACATCGCGATCTTCCCGCAGCCTGGGCTCATGGGCGACCTCGCCAGCACGGGCCTTCTCACTGAGGCGCCAGAAGGCGTCGTCAGCAACCTCGAAGAGTACTGGTCCGAAGACTGGAAGACCTACTCCTCGTACGACGGCACGGTCTACGGCGCGCCACTCATGGCGAACCTCAAGGGCTTCGTCTGGTACTCCCCCAAGTTCTTCAAGGACAACGGCTATGAAGTGCCGAAGACCTGGGAAGAGCTCGTCACGCTGACCGGCGAGATCCAGAGCAAGACCGGCACCGCACCGTGGTGCGCCGGCTTCGGCTCCGACGCCGCCACCGGATGGCCGGGCACTGACTGGGTCGAAGACCTCGTCATCCGCATGCACGGTCCAGAGGTCTACGACCAGTGGGTGGCCAACGAGATCCCCTTCACGGACGAGCGCATCCAGGCGTCGTTCAACGAGGCGGGCAAGATCCTCACGAACCCCGACTACGTCAACGCCGGCTTCGGTGACGTTCGGTCCATCAACTCGACGGCGTTCGGCGACGTGGCTCCCAAGCTCGTCGACGGCACGTGCGCGCTGCACCACCAGGCGTCGTTCTACGACGGCTTCATCACGGAAGCCGGCGGCACCGTCGGCGAGGACGGCGACGTCTGGGCCTTCATGACTCCCCCGGCTGAGGGCAAGGAGCCCGCAGTCACCGGTGGTGGCGAGATCGTCGGCGCGTTCAACTCCGACGAGGACACCGTCAAGGTGCTCGAGTACCTGTCCAGCCCGGAATGGGCCAACAGCCGCGTCGCACTCGGTGGCGTCATCAGCGCCAACACCGGCCTCGACCCGGCCAACGCCAAGAGCCCGATCCTCCAGGAGTCCATCCAGATCCTGCAGGACCCGGAGACGACCTTCCGCTTCGACGGCTCTGACCTCATGCCTTCGGCAGTCGGCGCTGGCACCTTCTGGAAGGGCATCATCGACTGGATCAACGGCACGGACGTCAACACCGTGACGACCCAGATCGAGTCCGGCTGGCCCTCCAGCTAAGCACCCGTGTGGAGCACCCGGCACCCGCCGGGTGCTCCATACGCATTCCACCGCACGGACGACGACGTCCCCCGCGAACGTGCTTGTCTGCCACCCTGGAAGGTCACAATGGCAAGTTTCTTCACATGGCTGGCCCAACTGCCGCCACTCTTGCAAGTCCCGATCGTGATCATCGCGTTCCTCGCGGTGGTTGCGCTCATCGTCTACTTCGTCGAGCTCGCACCGCGACCCGGCACCAAGTACACCGTCCTGCGCCTTGTTGTCTGCATCGCAGTCCCCGTCGCGCTCGTGTTCATCCTCGGCACTTACACGTGGGCTGCCATCATCGCCATCGTGCTCGGGGCACTGCTCTTCTGGCTTGACCACAGGTCGCGCGAAGGCGCTGGCTACCTCATCGGCCTCATCGGCTTCCTCGCTCCGGCCCTCATCCTCGTGATCGTCGGCCTCATCGTGCCGAGCATCCAGACCACCGGTCAGGCGTTCACGAACAAGGCTGGCGACTTCGTCGGCTTCGAGAACTTCATCTGGATCTTCACGCAGCCGAGCGGCATCCGCACGGTCGTCAACACGATCATCTGGGTCGTCGTCACGCCCATCCTGTCGACCATCGCTGGCCTCGCCTACGCGGTCTTCATCGACAAGTCGCGCGGCGAGAAGTTCCTCAAGGCGCTCGTATTCATGCCAATGGCCATCTCGTTCGTCGGCGCGTCGATCATCTTCCGGTTCATGTACACGGCCCGACCGGCCGACCAGGACCAGATCGGCCTCCTCAACCAGATCCTCGTCTGGTTCGGCGGGCAGCCCTACGACTTCCTGGCGGAGTCGCCGCTCAACACGTTCTTCCTCATCATCGTGCTCATCTGGGTGCAGACCGGTTTCGCGATGGTCGTGCTCTCGGCGGCCATCAAGGGTGTGCCGATGGACCAGATCGAAGCCGCCTCGCTTGACGGCGCCAACCCCTGGCAGCGCTTCATCAACGTGACGGTCCCCGGCATCCGCTCGTCACTCATCGTCGTCGTCACGACGATCTCCATCGCGTCGTTGAAGGTCTTCGACATCGTCCGCACGATGACCGCAGGCGCCAACGACACGAGCGTCATCGCGAATGAGATGTACACGCAGTTCAAGACCTTCGAGACCGGACGATCGGCCGCGTTCGCGGTCGTCCTGTTCGTGCTCGTGCTGCCGATCATCATCTACAACGCGAACCAGATGAAGAAGCAGAGGGAGATCCGATGAGTGCCATCGTTCCAGTCGAACTTCCCGTCGACGACAAGACGGCGGAGCAGCTCGCGCGTGGTGAGAAGAGCACCAGCGCCAAGGTCAAGAAGAACCTTACGAGCCGCTGGGCGACCGTGGCGGCGATCACGATCGCCGTAATCTGGACCATCCCGACCTTCGGTCTGTTCGTGTCCTCGTTCCGCCCGAAGGCCGAGGTCGTCAGCACCGGCTGGTGGACGATCTTCGAGAACTGGGGCCTCACCTTCGACAACTACGTCGAGGTGCTCGCTGCCGGCAACACCCAGCTGACGATGGCGCAGGCGTTCCTCAACTCCATCGTCATCGCGCTGCCGGCAACGGTCATCCCGCTTGCGATCGCCCTCCTCGCCGCCTATGGGTTCGCGTGGATGGACTTCAGGGGCAAGAACTGGCTGTTCATCCTGGTCTTCGCACTGCAGGTCGTGCCGATCCAGATGGCGCTCGTTCCGCTCCTCCAGCTCTTCGCCCGTGGCGAGATCTTCGGGGTTCCCGTGATCGCCGCCTTCGGAGCGGACGCTGGCTTCGCTCAGGTCTGGATCGCCCACTCGATCTTCGCCATGCCGCTCGCGATCTTCCTGCTGCACAACTTCATCGCGGAAATCCCGCGTGAGGTCATCGAAGCAGCGCGGGTCGACGGCGCCAGCCACGGCCAGATCTTCTTCCGCATCATCGTCCCGCTGACGCTGCCCGCCGTGGCCTCGTTCGGTATCTTCCAGTTCCTCTGGGTCTGGAACGACCTGCTCGTCGCGCTTGTCTTCGCCGACGGGGCGGTGGCACCGATGACGAAGCTGCTCGCCGAGATCACTGGTTCCCGTGGTCAGGAGTGGCCGCTGCTCACCGCAGGTGCGTTCCTGTCCATCCTGGTGCCGCTCATCGTGTTCTTCTCGCTGCAGCGCTACTTCGTGCGCGGCCTGCTGGCAGGCTCGACAAAGGGCTAGGCAAGGTCCGGGTTCCTCCTACGGAACCGCACAGAAGAGGGGGAGCCGACCGGCTCCCCCTCTTCTGTTATGCCTGGGGCTCCCCCGTCCGCGCATCTCGATGCCATCACCACGAGAGAGCGGGGCACGCAGGAGAGCCGTCGGTGCCGTGGCGCATGCGCGTGCATCTCGAGTCGCAGGGCAGCTGGGAAGCCGCCAGACAGCAGAACGCCCTCCGCAGATCGTCTGATCTGCGGAGGGCGCCTGTCTCAACGAAGCGTCTTAGTTCGCAGCTCCGCTCGCCAGGGCGTCGTTCGCCTCCTGCAGGCGAATGGCCTCGGTGAGGGCGCCACTGATGCGCTGCTCGGTCTCCGGGTCGAAGATGTGGATGTGGTCGTTGTCCGTGGTGACGTAGATCGTCTCGCCGACCTCCGGGTGGCTGCGGCCGTCGACGCGCGCGACGATGTCCGTGCGCTTGCCGTCGATGACCGAGTGGCCGTAGAGGTAGCCCTCCGCGCCGAGCTCCTCGACGAGGTCGACCTCGACCTTGAGGCCTGGCTTCTCCTCACGGGAGATGATGATGTCGTCGGGGCGGACGCCGACCGTGGCCGTGCCGGACTTGAGCTTCGCGAGGGTCGCGCGCTCGAGCGGGATGATGTCGGTGCCGAAGCGGACGCCCTCTGAGGTGAGGTCGGCGCCGAAGATGTTCATGGACGGGCTGCCGATGAAGCCTGCAACGAAGACGTTCTTTGGCTTCGCGTAGAGCTCACGCGGCGTTCCGACCTGCTGCAACACGCCGTCCTTGAGCACGGCGATGCGGTCGCCCATCGTGAGCGCCTCGGTCTGGTCGTGCGTGACGTAGACCGTGGTGACGCCGAGGCGGCGCGTGAGGCTCGCGATCTGGGTGCGCGTCTGCACGCGGAGCTTCGCGTCCAGGTTGGAAAGCGGCTCGTCCATGAGGAAGACCTGAGGGCTTCGGACGATGGCGCGACCCATGGCGACACGCTGGCGCTGACCACCGGAGAGGGCCTTCGGCTTGCGGTCGAGGTAAGGCTCGAGGTCGAGGATCTTGGCAGCCTCGAGGACGCGCTTGGCGCGCTCCTCTTTGTTGACGCCGGCGATCTTGAGCGCGAAGCCCATGTTCTCGCCGACCGTCATGTGCGGGTACAGCGCGTAGCTCTGGAAGACCATTGCGATGTCGCGGTCCTTCGGGGGCAGGTGGGTGACGTCACGGTCGCCGATGAGGATGCGTCCGCGGTTCACCTCTTCGAGGCCTGCGAGCATGCGCAGCGACGTGGACTTGCCGCAACCGGACGGGCCGACGAGGACGAGGAATTCTCCGTCGTCGATCTCGAGGTCCAGGCTGTCGACCGCGGGCCGTGCGCCCTCGGTGTAGATGCGCGAGGCGCTTTCAAAGGTCACAGTTGCCATAGGAGTACTCCCTCATTACCGGCAGGTACGTGCCGGACGATCCGTAGTAATAGGTGAGGAGCAACGATGCGTTTCACGTAAGCGACGCCGTCGGCGCTCCACGACCGAGTATGTCAGAACTCGGCCGCGGGCGCTCGACTTTCTGCCATTAGAGGGAGGACTTCTCGGTCCGGACCAGGATCGCGCCGGAGTCCGGGCAGATCACGACGTCATCGGGAGCTGCGCGCCGGATCTTTTCCAGCTCGGGGCGATCAAGCGCAACGTTTGTGCCGGTCGTGATGATGCCGATCAGCTCGGCCGCTCCCACGCCGTATCGCTCGCGCTGCTTCTCGTAGAGCGCGACCAGATCCGCGGGTAGCGTCGCGAGCACGCTGGTCCGCTGCTCGGAGAGGACCCGGTACTCGCCCTTGAGATTCTCGCGCGCGGCGTCCCGGAGGACAGTGAGCTCGGCAGCGCGATCTTCGACGGCCTTCTGCGCGTCGAGTGCACCCTGGTGGGCGGCTGTCTCCTCTTCAACCCGCTGCATGACCTCGAGCTCGCCGTCTTCGAGGATCGTCCGCCGCCGTTGCAGCACTTCGATCTCCCGCTGCAGCGCCTCGATGTCCTTCCGACTCGAGGCCTCCTGCAGACGACTGTCGTCTCGCTTCAGGCGAGCCTCGACCGTCTCGACGTCGGATTCGATCTTCCGAAGCTCACTGCGTGAGTCCTCGAGCTGGCCCAGCAGCCGCACGACTTCCGCACGGTGTCGCGTGCGCTCCTCGTCGAGAGCGTTCAAGTGGTGCTGCTCCGGCAAGTTCTTCGCCACGTGCTGCACTCGGCGTCGTTTCGTGTCGACCTCAGCGAGCTCAAGCAGGCGTCGCTGGTCGGCCTCGCTGGCCTTCATGCTCGGCTCGTGTTCTTGTCAGTGATGGCGTTCATAGTGTCCTCATTTTGTCGTGAAGTCGTGTGGCACCGACGCGGCGCGCGGCTCAGCCGTTGGCGTCATTGGGGAATCGCGAAGTCCCATGGGTCGGTCCGAAGCTCGGACACTTCGACTCGAAGGTCCGGAAACGCAGCGAGCAGCTCGCGCTGGGCGTGCTCGAGCCAGAGCCACTCACTCGCCCAGTGCGAGGTGTCGATGAGGGCGGGGCCGCTTCCGTTGGCGAGCGCCTGTTCCAGGGCCTCTGACGCCGGGTGGTGTCGAAGGTCGCTGGTGATGTAGACATCAGCGGCGCGCACGGCGGGGTGATCGAGGAGCGAGTCGCCCGCTCCCCCGCAGAGCGCAACCGTCGAGACTTCGCGGTCGAAGGATCCGGCTGCGCGGATGCCCGTGGCGGTCGCGGGGAGGATGCTGGCGAGCCTCCGGGCGAGTGTCCCGAGCGTCGTCGGCGTGCTGAGAACCCCGACCCGTCCGAGCCCTCGGTCTGGGTTCGCAGCGGAGGGAACGATTGGCCGCGCCTCTTCGAGCCCGAGGGTGGCAGCGAGCGCCGCGGATGTGCCGGTCTCGACGACGTCGGCGTTGGTGTGCGCGGCGATGAGTGCGCAATCGGCCCTGATCAGGCGGGCGAGCAGTGCCCCCTTGGCGGTTGTCTCCGCAACGGTGGTGACGCCGCGCAGCAGGAGCGGATGGTGCACGAGCAGCAGGTCTGCTCCGCTGTCCACCGCCTCCTGAACCGTGAGCTGCACGGCGTCGACGGCGAGGAGTAAGCGGCTGACCTCCGCGTCGGGCGAGCCGGACACCAGACCGACCGAGTCCCAGGACTCGGCTCCCGATGTGGGCCAGTTCTCTTCAACAAAATCGAGCAGGTCGCGAAGTCGGGTCACCATAGGGTGATCCTAACGGCGACGTTCGGCACCACGGCGGGGTTTCGGCGTAGAGTGTGCAGTTCATGGACCCGTCCCCCGGGTGTCCTACTATCAGCGTTTCCCCCAGGAGACCTCTTGTCAGAACCTCAGCGTCCAGCTGTCCCAAATTCCGCAAAGCGTCCGACTATTCGTGACGTGGCAGCGGTGGCTGGCGTGTCCAAGTCTCTGGTCTCCTTGGTCTACAGCGACCCTGAGAAAGTCAGCGAAGCCCGCAAGAGTCGCGTGCTCGCGGCCGCCGAGGAGCTCGGCTTTCGCCCGAACCTCTTGGCCCGCTCGCTCGCGACGAATATGAGCGACTTCATCGGAATTCTTGTGGCCGATCCGGTGAACCCGGTCTTTGCGGAGATCATCGACGCCGCAAGCCTTGAGTTCGACCGAGCAGGCCGCCGCGGGCTCATGACCACGGCAGTGCTTCCGCAGTCTGGAACGGTGCGCCGTCTCAACGAGGGCACGATCGCCACGCTCAGCGATCTGCGTCCGCGCAGCGTGCTCATCGCCGGGTCCCTCCCCGACGTCGCCTCGCTGGGATCGCTCGCCGAGGATCGCCCGGTCGTCGTGGCTTCTGGCGTGGCGGAGGGGCTGCCGAATGCGGGCAGCGTGCGCACCGACGACAGGAAGGGCCTCGCGCTGCTCGTCGACCATCTCACGTCGCTCGGGCACCGCGACATCGTCCACCTCGGGGGCCTCACCGCCGTCGGTCGGAGCCGAGCAGACGCCTACGAGGAATCGATGGCGCGTCACGGCCTGGGGAGCTTCGTGCATGTGCAGGAGAGCGACTTCACTGAGCTCGGCGGCTATATGGCCGCCACGAGTGTTCTCGCACGGTCGCCTCGCCCGACCGCGATCATCGCACCCAATGACCTGGCTGCGCTCGGCGTGCAGCGTGCCCTCGACGAGCGTGGGCTGACACCTGCGGATGTGGCGCTCACCGGGTACGACAATTCCTTCCTGGCCTCGATCGCCGGCGTCTCCCTGACCTCCGTCGATCCGCACAACGCGGTCATCGGCCGCGAGGCCGCACGATGGCTTGTTGAGGCGGAGGCGGGCAAGGACTCGCTGCCGAACGAGCTGCTGGTCGAACCGCGTCTCGTGATCCGGCGGTCGTCCGGCAGCGGCATCTAGCGCCCCGCTTCCCCAGAGGAGGGCCGCAGTTCAGCCCGAGTACCTGACGCCCCAGGCTGCGGTCCACGTGCCGCCGGCCTCGATGCGCGTGAGGTCGATACCGGAGTTGAGCGCATCCGGCGGGGCCGTCATGGGCTCGGCGGCAAACGCGAGCCCGGTGCCGCCGTGCCGTCCGTCCGTTCGAGGGAAGTCGCTGGGCGTGTAGAGCTGGAGGTGACGGAAGGCATCGTCGCCCCACAGTTCAAGGCGGGCCCCGGCGGCAGATTCGATGGCGAGCAACACACGGTCGCCGCTCGCGCGGACCCGGAACGCGTAGTTGAGGTCGAGGTCTCCAACCCGGCGGCCTGCGGTCAGGTCGAAGGGGCCGCCGATGTCGACGGCTTCCGTGTCGACGGGCAGCAGGCGGTCATCGAGGCACACTCGCTCGACCAGGTCGGCGGTGACGACCAGATCGGCGATGGGCTCCTCGCCGAGGCGGAAGTACGGATGCGCGCCAACGGCGAACACGGCAGGCCCGGTTCCGAGGTTGGTGACGGTGTGCGTGACCTCGAGACCGTTCTCCGTCGCTCGGTAGCGAACGTGGTGTCGCAGCGTGAACGGCCACCCGTGCTGCGGGAACGCGGTCGCGCCGAGTTCGATGGCGGATCCCGTCGTGCTCAGCACCGCGTATTCGGTGTTTCGCAGGAGCCCGTGGGAGGCGTTACCTTTGCTCGGCTCGGTGAGGTCGAGCTGCTGCGTTGTGCCCTCGTGGTTCCACCGACCGTCTCGAACCCGATTCGGCCACGGAAAGAGGGTGATGCCTGCACCGAAGGGCGGGAGCACGTCGTCGCCGAAGTCCTCGACGAGCAGGACGCCGTCGACCTCGAGCGAGCGAAGCACCGCCGCGACGGTGCCGACGGAGACGCGGGTCGCCGCGTGCTCGAGATGATGCTGGGTGCCGGTGACGGGTGGATGCATGGCTCAACCGTAGCGTCCGGTCCGGACGCCGACGCCCCGTGGCGCCAGGTCGTGGAGTACCGCCCTTGCTGCGTGCATGCCCGGCATGCCGTGGACGCCTCCACCCGGAGGTGCGGACGATGAGCAGATGTAGAGTCCGCGCCGCCCCGCTCGGTAGGGGTGGAGCGTCGGTGCGGGCCGGAAGATCTGCTGCGAGCCTGCGAGCGACCCACCTCCAATGTCGCCGCCGATGAGGTTCGGGTTCCATGCTTCGAGCGCGCTCGGGCTCCATTCGCGCCGCTCACGGACGAGGTCGCCGAAGCCGGGCGCGAAGCGCTCGATCTGCGCTTCGAGGAGGGGGCGCACCGCATCCGACGCGCCGTTCGGCACGTGCGCGTAGGTCCAGAGCACCTGCTTCCCGTCCCGGGTGCGGCTGGGGTCGGCGTTCGACTGCTGCGTGACCATCACGAACGGACGTTCGGGCATCCGTCCGCGGTTGACGGCGCGCTCTGCAGCGACGATCTCCTCCATGCGCCCGCCGACGTGCACCGTCCCGGCACCCGCGACCCGAGCATCCGACCACGGCACGACGCCATCGAGCAGGTAGTCGATCTTGTGCACACCCGCGCCATACCGCCACCGCCGCAGGTGCGCGGCGTACCGAGGTTCCAGCTGCTCGGGCGCGATGCGGAGGACCTGGGCCGGAGTGAGGTCGAGGAGTACGGCATTGGCCCGTGGCAACTCGCGAAGGTCGGTGATCTCCGTTTCCGTCTCGATGCGGCCGCCGTTGTCGAGCAGCACGCGGGCCAGGGCATCCGTGATTCCGGAAGAGCCGCCGCGTGCGACGGGCCACCCCGTGCTGTGTCCGAGCGCCCCGAACGTTATGCCGAAGGCGGCGGTGAGGAGCCGGGTGAGCGGCAGAGTCGCGTGGGCGGAGGAACCGGCCAGAAGTGCTTTCGCCGCCCCGCTTCTGAACGCGAGGCCCGCGAGAGTCGCGGCGGGGAGCGCGCCGCGGATGCCGAGTCGCACCATGTCGACCGGATGCGGGGGGATGCGCAGGAGGGGGCCCATCGTGTTTTCAACCGTCTCGAACGGACGCTGGGCGAAGTGCTCGTGGAGTCGGCGCCATGCCGGGCCGTCAACGCCGAGCTCGCGGACGGTCTCCTCGATGTCCCTGTGTAGCATTGCCGCACGCCCGCCGGGAAGCGGATGCGCCATGGGGATGTCGGGATGCACCCACTCGAGGCCGTTGCGTTCGAGCTCGAGTTCCCGGAACGCGGGGCTCGCGATGCCGAACGGGTGGGCGGCTGCGCCGAGATCGCTCACGAAACCGGGACCGAAGAGCTCGGCGGAACGCGCGGCGCCGCCGATCTGTGCGTCACGCTCGTAGACGGTGACCTCGATGCCCCGCTTCGCGAGCAGGGCTGCCGCGGTGAGGCCGTTCGGCCCCGCCCCGACGACGATCGCGCGTGGGCTCATCGCCCGGTGCCGGAGCTGGGTTCGAGCTCGAGGAAACGCTCTTCGACGGAGTCCTGGCTGATGCTCTGGATGAGGTCGATCTGGATCTGCGCTCGGGCCTCGAGTTCCTTGAGCCCCGCGAGCAGCAGGCGTTCGTCGCGGGGCTGCAGAGCGATGAGCGCCTCCCACATCGAGAGCTTGGCTCTGACCATGCCGGTGAGCGTGTCGAGTTCGAGCTGCGTGCTCGGGCGTTCCCTGAGCCGCAGGACGTTAACCGGGTTGAACGTTCCGGCCACCCTCGCCGCGTTCGTGAGCCACAGCTTGAGCAACGATTCGCGGTAGCCGAGCTGCTCGATGAGCGATCGCAGGTCACGTCGGTCGGATGCGATGTGCGCGACCAGCAGCCGCATCGTCTGCTCGTGCTTGGTGCCCTGCCAGGTGGCCGTTGCGGACTTGAACGCCCTGAGCCCGGCTTCGGATGCCAGCAGGTGAGCGTTGAGGTACCCCGCGTACACCTCGTGGTCGAATCCTCGGGACGGTGTCATCGCATGCTCCTCTCGGTGGTCGTGTGCTGATTCTCGCGTGGACGCTGCGCTGGATCACAAAGGTCGCTGAGGAAACTCGCGAAGCCGCCGGGCGTGCGCCCGATCCGACGCGCTGACGTGACGACGGGCATCCGCTCGCTGGCGACGATGACCGCGCCGGCCGCCTCGGCCGCAGCCACCAGCTCGACGTCCTCGTGTTCTCGGACGGGCGGAAAGCCTCCCGCGAGGAGGTAGGTGGATGCCCTGACTCCCAGGTTGGCACCGTGGATGTGCGGGCGGCCTTCGTCGTCGGCGTAGCTCGAGCGCCATCGTGCTCCCAGTTCGGCGTCGTCAGGTGCGGCTGCGAGGCTGACCGTGCCGAGCAGTATGTCGGCGCCGTCGTCCGCGATCTGGAGGTGAGAGACCAGCCAGTCCGCCGGCACCATCGAGTCGGCGTCGGTCGAGGCAATCCAGGTGACCCCTGCCTCGGGCGCGACGGACGGGGCGTCGGGAGTGAGCGCCGCTCGCACGCCTGCGCGGCGGGCCGCTCCGACCGAGCCGCGCAGGCATTCGACGACACGGATGCGCGGGTCGCGTGCCGAGGCCCGCCCAGCGATCAGCGCGCTCGCGTCTCGACACGTGTCGAGCACGATGATCGCCGTGACCCGAGGGCCTGGGGTCGTTCCCGAAGCGCCGAGCGAGTCCATGGCGAAGGTCAGAGCCCACAGGCAGGCCTCAAGCGTGAGCTCCTCGTCGCGGACGGGCACGACGACGACGATCTCCCGGATGGGCGTGGGACGGGCGGTCATCGCCGTTCACCGGCCTCGGGTGGCATGTCTGCTGGCGGGACGTTCCCGAGGCGGCGCAGGCAGGAGCTCCTGTCGCCGTCTGCAGTGTTCTGGAAAACGTCGACGAGCGTCTCGGCCTGGGCGTAGCTGCTCAACCGGCGCATCCCGAGGCCAGCGACGAGCTCGTGCACCGTGTCGCCGTCCAGCGGCCACCCGACGATGGGGCCTCGCCAGTGGCAGAGCAGCAGGACGCCCGTGGGCGTCAACGCACGCCGCGACCTGGCGATCAGCTCGCACAGCTCGTCCTCGGCCAGGTAGTAGCCCGTCTCGGACAGCACGATGAGGTCGAACTGCGTAGCTTCCTCGCCAAGCCTGTCCCACTGCTGCGGCAAGGTGGCCTGGGTGAGCGTCACGTTCCGGTGCTGCGCGAGCCGTGTCTCGGCAAGTTCGAGGGCGGCACGGCTCGCATCCACGGCCAGGACCCGGTCGCTTCGTGCGGCGAGGGCAACCGTGCATTCGCCGATGGAGCATCCGATCTCCAGCGTGCTCGTGAAGCGCTCCGCCGGCAGCATCGCGAGCACCAGCGCCTGCTTGCGCCGCTCGTACCAGCTCGACCGGAGCTGCCAGGGGTCGGCCGAGTCGCCGTGCACGCCGTCGAAGACGGCGCCGGCGAAGTCGGAGTCCTGAGTCGCGGGGGCCGTGATGCGGAACACCTCGGCGGCGCGCCGGAAGTGCGCAAGGTGGCCCGACGAGAGCACGGGCGCATCTCGGTCGCGGGCCGACAGTGGGTGCAATTGGGAGACGTGCGCGGCGATGGCGGCCGCCTTACGCGACTGCGTCCGCGCCGAAAGCGGCAGCCTCGCCCAGTGACGCCACTCCGTGTCGGTGTCTGGCCGGGCCCAGTGCCAGAACCAGATCGGGAACTCGAGCAGCAGCGCCCCGGCGTCACGGGCGCAGCGGGCGAGCGCTCCGCCGACGGCCTCGTGGTCTGGATGCCCGTCCCGGCGGTACGGCGCGGCGATCACCACGCGGTCGCCACGGGCTTCGCGCACAATCGCGCGCGCGGCTGCCTCGATGCGTTCGGCTCGTTCGGAGAGACCGCCATCCGGCAGGGCAAGGTCGACGGTCGCGAGCCGTTCCGACTCGGGATCGAGGAGCTCGAGCGCCCGGTCGAACTCGGCCCGCCGCCTGACGCCCAGCTGTTCCGGCGTCACGTCGCCGGAGTGTGGGTGGGAGGCCTCGCCCAGCGTGCAGAGCAACACGGTCACGCGGGCACCCGTTTCGAGGGCCGTGGCGATGAGACCTCCGGCCCCGAGGCATTCGTCGTCCGGGTGCGCGGCCCCGACGAGCAACAGCGCGCCTGGACCCAGTTCCTCGTCGAGGCTGCCCGGGAGCAGCGGCGGCAGCGCATCGATGCCCGCGTCCCGCCATTCGTGCTCTGGCGTGCCTTCCTGCCGGTGTGTGAACCCCGGCGCAGCTGCCCCAATCACGAGGGGAGCCCGACGCCGGCGTGGGCCGGCCACTCGCTGGAGCCGTGTCCGTTCGCGTGCAGCAGCGAGCCGAGTGCTTCGTCGTCGCGCGCACCGTGATGCTGGGCGAGATACATCTGAAGATCGGCGACGCGCCTGGCGTGCCTCGCGTCAAACGCCAATGGCCCCGGCCCGAGTGCCTCGCCGCAGATCGCGATGAGGCGCCGACAGGTGCTCGCCACGTTGGCGCGCACTCGAAGCGCAAGCGCCCAATCGGCGGTACCGGCGTCGATGCGGTCGGCCGCGTCGTCGAGCTGCACTCGGGCGGCGTGAAGGAGGCGGTCTGCTTCGCCGAGCCACGCAAGTGCGAGCTGGTCCGGGGCGCGGGTGGACGCCGCAACGGTCAGCGTCTCCCCGAGCGCGACGGCTCCGCCGAACCAGACTGAGGCAACGCAGATCCCGCCCCACGCGAATCCGGGGCGGGCGGTGTACCAGTCGGGGCCAGCGCCGACGACCGTGGCTGGGGTCGACGAGAGCTCGATCGGTCCACTCGGCACACCGCGGAGTCCGGTGAACGGCGCACCGCCGAGGTGCGGCATGACGGAGGCGTGCGTGAGGTCAACGATGAAGATCCATTCGCCCTCGGAATCCCTCGCGGTCACGAGCGCTCGATCGAGGTGCGCCGCCAGGGAACACCAGCGTTTCGTGCCGGACAGCTCTGCCCTGCGCCGCTCCCCCGTTCCTGAAAGCTCGGCAGTCCAGGTGACCTCGACCGGTGAAGCTGCGGCGAACACGCCCCAGGTCGCCCCGGGCTCCGCGGTGTGGTCTGCCTGGGCGAGGATCGCGGCGGCATCGAAATGCGGCTCGACAACGCGCGCCGCGGTCACATCCTCAGCGGCGATGCCAGCGAGCAGCTGCACGAGGGCACGAGTCTTGCCCTCGCCGGGGACAGGCGGGCTCGGCAGGTCCCGAAGGGCGCGGAGAAGCGGAACCGCGTCACCATCGCAGGCCGCTGCCGCCGCCAGCAGCGACTCGCAGCCTGGCCAGAAGCCCGGTTGGACGGCGGTCGGTCGGGGTGTTCCTGACACTGCGCTTCCTTCCGACGAGACCGCAGGGCGGAGGAGAATCACGTCCCGACCCCCTGCACGCTACGCAGGTCGTCCGCAAGATCACAGGAGGGTTGACACCCCTCGCGCCACGGGGTAACCACGCGCCCACGAGTAGCCGCATCCACTCAGGGACGCGGAGGAAACTCCCACTGAGCGAGCCGCGGCGTCACGTAGCGTCGTGACCCTTATGACGCAGACTCCCCCAGGACTCCCTCTCCGCGACTATGCCGCCATCGGCGACGGCCGCACCGTCGCACTGGTCGCGCCCGATGGTCGAATCGACTGGCTGCCGCTCCCCAATCTCGACTCCCTGCCGGCGTTCGCGCGCATCCTCGACGACGAGGCGGGCGGATGCATCGAGCTTGCACCGACCGTCGACTTCGAGTCTTCGCGGCGGTACATCGAGCAGACGAACGTGCTCGAGACGACGTTCCGCACCGCCGACGGCGTCGCAGTGGTGACGGATGCGATGGTCACCGGGGTCGCCGGTCGCCTGCCATGGGCGGAGCTCGCGAGACGAATCGACGGGGTCGAGGGATCGGTGCCGTTCAGCTGGCGCGTGGCGCCCGGAACAATGCTCGGCACGAGATCACCGTGGCTGGACCGGGTCGGCGACCACACGATCATCCGCTGCGGCGAACTCTCGCTTGCGGTCGTCGGGACCGAGCACGGGCCGGCACCCGCCGACCCATCGCTCGGAACCCCGGCCGAGCTGCACGGCGATTTCATGGTCACCGCGGCGTCTCGCCACCTTCTCGTCCTGACCGCTACCGACGGCGAGCCGCTGCGCGTACCCGACCCGACGAACGTCGACAAGGGCATCGACCGGACCGTACAGAGCTGGCTCAGCTGGTCCGAGGAGTTCTCCTACGACGGCCCATGGGCAGACCAGGTGCAGCGCAGCGCCCTTGCCCTGAAGCTCCTCATCTACAGCCCGACGGGTGCCATCGCCGCAGCCGCGACAACCTCCCTCCCCGAGAACCCAGCTGGGGGCAAGAACTGGGACTACCGCTTCGCCTGGATCCGTGACCTCGCGTACACCGCCCACGCGCTTGTCTGGTTCGGCCTCAGGGAAGAGACCCACGCCGCGATCTCCTGGCTGCTCCGCACCATCCGAGAGCAAGACCCCGACATCTACGTGATGTACACCCTGGACGGAGGCACCTGCGCCGGGGTCGAGCACTACGACGTGCCCGGATGGCGCGGCAACACGCCGGTCGTGACCGGCAACCCGGCGCAAGGACAACTGCAGCTCGGCATCTACGGCGACCTCATCGCGATCAGCCGCACCTACGTCGACGATGGCAACCTGCTCGACGTCGAGACCGCCCGGCTCCTCGCGAAAGTCGCCGACAAGGCGTGCGACGACTGGCGCAAGCGCGACGCGGGCATGTGGGAGCTCGGCGAAGACCAGCACTACACCTCCTCCAAGATGGGCTGCTGGCAGGCGCTGACCGACGCCGTGGCGCTCGCGGAGGGCGCCCACCTCGAGGGTGACGTCGACCGGTGGCGAGCGGAGCGCGACCGGATCCGCGAGTGGACGCTCGAGCACTGCTGGTCGGCCGAGCGCGGCGCCTACGTCATGTACCCGGGCTCCGACCGACTCGACGCCTCCGTGCTGCTGCATGCCCCGAGCGGCTTCGACCGCGGGGAGCGGATGTCCTCCACCATCGATGCCCTCACCGCGGAGCTCGGTGCCGGGTCGCTGCTGTACCGCTATTCCGGAGTCGCCGCCGAGGAACACACCTTCGTGGCGTGCGCCTTTTGGCGCGTCTCGGCGCTCGCGTGCGTCGGGCGATACGACGAGGCCGTCGAGGCGATGCACGATCTCGTCGCGCAGACGAACGACGTCGGCCTGCTCGCAGAGATGATCGCGGCGGGCGACGGGGCGTTCTGGGGCAACCTTCCGCAGGGGCTGAGCCACCTCGCACTCGTCAACGCGGCGCTCCTTCTCCGGGAGCTGGCGCCGAAGGAGGCCGTCCGTGACGAGTGATCCGACTGTCTTCCGCGAGCTCCGCTCCATCCTTGTCGAGAGCATTTGGTGGGATGCGCGCACCGCGGAACTCGCGTGGGTGGACATCACCTCGGGCTCCTTCCACCGAGGCCGAATGGACGGTGCACGCGACGGAAGCGGGGATCGCGTCGTCGCGCTGCCCGCACCGGTCAGCGCCGTGCAGCCGGCTCGCGGCGGCGGATTCGTCGCGGCACTCCAGGACCGAATCGTCGAGCTCGACCCAGAGGGCAGGGTCACGAAGACCGTCGCCTCCGTCGAGCACTCGCACGGCGGCATCCGCTTCAACGAAGGCAAGGTCGACCCGTTCGGCCGATTCGTGGTGGGATCCATGAACACGACCACGACCGCGCCCGACGGCGCGCTCTACACGTTCGATGCGGACGGCACCGTCCGCATGCTCCTCGGCGGCTTCCACACGACAAACGGGCTGGAGTGGAGCGACTCCGGTGACACGATGTACGTCACCGACACCTCGACCCAGACGATCTACCGAGCGAGCTACGGACCAGGGCCCGACGACCTCGGTGCGCTCGAGCCTTTCGTGAAGGGGCGAAACTCCGACGGTCTCGCTCGCGCTGCGGACGGCACGTTCTGGAACGGGATCTACGGCGCCGGGAGCGTCGCGCGCTGGGCGGCCGACGGCGCCGCGCTCGCCGACGTGTCAATGCCAGCGGCGAACGTGACGTCCGTCGCCTTCGGAGGGCCAGAGCTCTCGACGCTCTTCATCGGGACCGCCCGCGAGAACCTCACCGAGAACGACCTCGTCGAGGCGCCGCTCAGCGGGTCGATCTTCGCGCTCCAGGGCGCCGGTCGCGGCCGAGCCGCCAACGAGTTCGGCACCACGACGCCGCGCTGAGCGCCGTCACTCACTGCGCCCATCCCCTGCCCTCAACCTCTCGACCCACCTCTCACGCAGCACCACACGACACAAAGCACCAAGACGGGAGACCTCAACATGGACCTAGGCATCACCGGAAAGAAAGCACTCATCACCGGCGGCGACTCCGGCATCGGCTGGGAGACCGCGAAGCAGCTCCTCGACGAGGGAGCGATCGTCGTCCTGAGCGACCAAGACCCGGACTCGCTCGCCGAGGCCGCCGCGAAGCTCAACGCCCCGGAGGGCCGCCTCTTTGCACACGCGGCCGACATCACGAAGCTCGACGAGCTCGCCGAGCTGCACGGCTTCGTCCAGGAGCACGTCGGCGACATCGACATCCTCGTGCAATCGGCCGGCATCACGGGCGCGCAGGGCCTCTTCCACGAGATCGACGACGAAGGCTGGACCAAGACCGTCGAGATCGATCTCCTCGGGCCTGTGCGTCTCGTGCGGCAGTTCCTCCCCTCGCTCCGCAAGGGCGGTTGGGGCCGCATCGTGTTCCTGGCCTCGGAGGACGCTGTTCAGCCCTACGACGACGAGCTGCCGTACTGCGCCGCGAAAGCCGGCATCCTCGCCCTGTCGAAGGGGCTCTCAAGGAGCTACGCCTCAGAGGGGCTGCTCGTGAATGCCGTCTCCCCGGCCTTCATCTCGACGCCGATGACCGACGCGATGATGGAAAAGCGGGCCAAGGAGCTCGACACCAGCGTCGACGAAGCCATCGAGTCGTTCCTCGACGAGGAACGCCCGTACATGGAACTCGGTCGCCGCGGCGAGCCGAGCGAAGTGGCATCCGTCATCACCTTCCTCTGCTCCGACCGCGCATCCTTCGTCAACGGATCGAACTACCGGGTCGACTCCGGGTCGGTCGCCACCATCTAAGCACGACCGGAAGCGTTCGCACCGCTTCCTCCCACGCTTTCCCCTCATCCCGAAGCACCAACCCCCAGGAGCCTCACATGGCAAACCAATACACCTTCACCGACCCGACCAAGCTCTACAGCGACATCGAGCCCAACTCCGACGATCAGACCGAGCCCGGCCTCGACTCGAAGCTGCGCGACACCGCAGACCTCGGCGAAAGCACCTACGAAGGCACGGGGCGCCTGAAGGGGCGCCGTGCGCTGGTCACCGGCGGCGACTCCGGGATCGGAGCCGCAACCGTCATCGCGTTCGCCCGCGAGGGAGCCGACGTGGCCATCGCCTATCTGCCCCAGGAACAGGAAGACGCAGACCGCGTGACGGCCATCGCTCAGGATGCAGGAGTCACCGTCGTGCAGCTGCCCGGCGACCTGACCGACGAGAAGTACGTGAAGGGGCTCGCAGACGCAGCCGTCGCGAAGCTCGGAGGGCTCGACATCCTCGTCAACAACGCAGGCAAGCAGATCTACAACGAGGACCTGACGACGCTCTCGAGCGAGCAGTTCGATGAGACGTTCAAGGTGAACGTGTACGCCATGTTCGAAATCTCGAAGGCCGCGATTCCCCACCTTCCGCCGGGCTCGACGATCATCAACACCACCTCGATCCAGGCGTACTCCCCCGCCCCGATCCTCGTGGACTACGCCTCGACCAAGGCGACGATCAACGCCTTCACGAAGGGGCTCGCCCAGCAGTTGGCACCGAAGGGCATCCGCGTGAACGCGGTTGCGCCCGGGCCGATCTGGACGCCCCTTCAGGTGACCGATGGGCAGCCGCCGGAGAAGGTCGAGGAGTTCGGCGAGGACACGCCGCTCGGACGCATGGGGCAGCCCGCCGAGCTCGCACCGGCCTACGTCTTCCTGGCCTCGCCCGAGTCGAGCTACGTGCTCGGTGAGACGCTCAACGTGAACGGCGGCATGCCGACCCCGTAGACGTCGCGGACCAGCGCAGGTAACCCCGGCGCGGACGCCAGAGCCTCAGGCCCTGGCGTCCGCGCCGTCTGCGTTGTTCACCGTCGGGCAGGTGATGGTGACGGTGGTCCCCGCCTCGTTCGTCTCGAAGCCGATGCGTGCGTGCACCAGGAGCGCGCGCTGACGCATCTCAGTGACGCCGAAGGTGCCAGCGCCGAGCTCCTCAAGCGGAGCGGATGCGCCGCGACCGTCGTCGAAGATCGTGAGCACGAGCGACGAGGGGCGCCAGAGCAGGACCACGTCGATTCGGCTCGCGGCGGCGTGGCGTCTCGAGTTTCGGATGGCCTCGACCGCGATGGCGTGGAGTTCTTGCTCGGCGGCGGCCGACACCCGACCCCTGGCACCGATCTCGGTGACCAGCACCGGGGTGAGCACTGCGGGGGCATGCTCCGCGTACTCGAGGAGGGCACCGGGGAACGTCGAGGGCGCCGGCTGTGCGAGGTCCCAGCTCAGGGCCTCGACGAGTGCCGCGGCTCGCTGAGGCCCACCCGCCAGCTGCGGGGAGATCGTCTCATGGAGCTGCCGGGCGAGGCGCAGCTCTGCGTTGCGCTGCACCGACGAGAGCTGGGTCCGCAGGGTCTCGGCATAGGCGAGGGCACCCGGCACAAAGCGACCGAAGACGCTGGTGTGCAGGACCAAGGCCACCGTGACTGTGGGAACGGGGAGTCGCACGGCGAACGCTGGGAGGGCCGCCTCGAACAAGACGTTTGCGGAGACGATCGGCTGGGCTGGATGCAGTCCCTGCTCGAGGAGGACGTCGGCGGTTGCCTGCATGAGGCCGAGGTCCATGGCGGCCGGGGCCTGCAAGTGCCCGAAGTCGCGCAGGGCCGCGAGCCGAGTCCAAGCCTCGGTGAGGATCTCGACGACGTGCGCCCGGTAGACGGGGTCAAGCTCGCCGTCATCGATGGCGGCGTCTCCGTGTTCGAGGAGGAGCGCGCTGACGGCGGTGAGCACCTCTTCGATCGCCTCGGAGAGGCCCGATTCCGAGGCGTCGGCGTTCGTGCGGTGGCGAAGGAGGGAGTCGTCGGTCACGGTTCAGATCTTAGGAGGGACTGGCGTGGACACGGGCCCGCCCCGCGGCCCTATGCTGACGGGGGTGACGAGGCTGACGAACGTGACGACGGCGGGGCGGGGCGAGGGTTCCTACGCCGCGGTCGGCGTGGTGCGCATTGGACTCGGTTGTGCGGTCATCGCGATGCTCATCTGGACCTACGCGGGCCGAGTGCGTGTCGGCGACGGGAATCCCTTCGATTTCTTCGGGTACTTCACCAATCAGACGAGTCTGATCACGTGCATCCTGCTCATCGGCTCCGGCGCGCTCGCCGTGCTCGGACGCCCAGCACCGGGCTGGCTCTCGATTCTGCGTGCCATCGCGACGAGCTGCCTCGTGATCGTCGGTGTCGTGTACAACACGCTCGTTCCAGGTACCGGGTCGGCGCCGCCGTGGGTCAGCGCGGTCTTGCACATCGTGTTCCCCGTTGTCGTCGTCGCCGACTGGCTACTCGTTGGCGATCGACCTGTGCTGCCGTGGCGACGGCTCTGGCTCGTGGCTCCCTACCCGATGCTGTGGATGCTCGTGGTGCTGGCTCGTGGAGCCACCGATGGGTGGGTGCCCTACGGCTTCCTGCTTCCCGAGCATGGCCTCGTGTCGCTGTCACTTCACGTGATCGGGCTCTTGGCAGCGCTGTTCGTGGCGGGGGCGCTGGTCTGGTGGGCAAGCCGGTTCCG
This sequence comes from Pseudoclavibacter helvolus, assembly GCF_049707175.1. GTDB lineage: Bacteria > Actinomycetota > Actinomycetes > Actinomycetales > Microbacteriaceae > Pseudoclavibacter > Pseudoclavibacter helvolus_A. The sequence continues at coordinate 230,172 of NZ_JBNAFM010000003.1, forward strand.
GGGAATGCTCCGGGTCGGGACCGGGGTCGTTCGAACCCGCGAATCCGGCTAAGCGATGCGCGAGCGGACGCTTTCCGCCAAGTCCGCATCTTCGCTCGTCGGATGCCCGCCGAGACGTGATCCTGGAGTCGTTGCAACAGCGGTGACCGTCGAGGGGTCGACGTGAGCTTCGCGCTCCATCGCGCAACATGGCCGGGTCGGTTCTGGGGATCGGCCCGGCCACTCTTTCAGAGTGCGGGTAGAAGCACGGTGAGGACTGACTCCACGAAGTCGACGACCTGCGCACCCGCGCGAGCGGCCTGCTGCAGCGTACGGTCGGCCACCTCTGGGACGAAGATCCAGAGGATTCCCAGCGTCACCGCGAGGGTCGCCACCGTGACTACTCCGAGGAACGCGGCCGCCGCCAGCCTCGGGTAGCGCACGGCGTGCGTCACCGGCTTCGGCTGCTGCCACCACACCTGTGTCCGCTTCGCGGCACCTTGTCGGGTGCGGCGTGGCGCCGGTGCACGCTTCGCCCCCGAGGGTCGGCGGGCTTGGCCGCGCTGCGCGGAAGACTGGCGGGGCACGGACGCTCCTCAGAGTTCGGGGGTGCACACAATCTAACGGGCGCGGCGACCTTCCGGGCGCGGCGACTGCCGGGTGCCGAACCACCTCGGACTTGACAAGTTGACGGTAATAGATTGTGCACAATTAAATTGCGTGCAATGATAGTGGCATGCCAGTCACCGACGAGATGATCTGCTTCTCCCTCTACGCGGCGAGCCGGGCCACCACACAGGCCTACCGGAAGCTGCTGGAGCCCTTCGGCATCACCTATCCGCAGTACCTCGTGCTGGTGGTGCTCTGGAACGACGGCGAGCAGACGGTCCGCTCACTCGGCGAGCTGTTGCAGCTCGACTCGGGAACCCTCTCCCCCCTCCTCAAACGCATGGCCGATGCCGAGCTGATCTCCCGCGACCGCCGCGAGAGCGATGAGCGTGTGATCGACGTGCGCCTGACGGCGCGAGGAGTCGCACTCCGATCGGAGCTCTCGCACATCCCGGCCCGCATCGCAGCCGGGACCGGGCTCGATGGAGCCGAGTCGGGCGCAGCGCTCTTGCGCACCCTCCACCACCTGACCGAAACCATGCAATCCGCCGCCGAAGCAGCGGACAAACAGTGAAAGAAGGACCAGCCATGGACGTGCTCTACACGGCAGAAGCGCTCTCGACCGGCCAAGGAAGAGACGGCCGAGTCGCCACCAGCGACGGCACCGTTGACCTCCAAATGGCCGTGCCGAAGGAGATGGGCGGTTCCGGCGACGGCGCGAACCCCGAACAGCTCTTCGCTGCCGGCTACGCCGCCTGCTTCCATTCCGCACTCCACGCCGTCGCCCGCGGCAAGAAGGTTGACGTGAAGGACTCGAGCGTCGGCGGCCGCGTGCAGATCGGGCCGAACGGCGAAGGCGGCTTCCAGCTCGCGGTACTGCTCGAGGTCGTCATCCCGAACCTCGAGCACGACGAGGCGCAGGCCCTCGCCGACGCGGCACACCAGGTGTGCCCGTACTCGAACGCCACACGCGGCAACATCGACGTCACGATCACAGTCTCGGAGGACTGAACACATGCGCACCATCACCCACCCCGTCTTCGGAGAGCCCCAGGACGTCCTCGAGGTCCAAGACCACGAGCTGCCGCAGCCAGGCGCCGGACAGGTGCGACTTCGCATCCTGCTCTCCCCCATCCACAACCACGACCTCTGGACCGTCCGCGGCACTTACGGCTACAAGCCGGAGCTGCCCGCGCGAGCCGGCACCGAGGCCGTTGGGATCGTGGATGCGCTCGGGCCGGGTGTCGACGGCCTGTCGGTCGGTCAGCGGGTCGCGACCGGCGGTTCCTTCGGCGCCTGGGCCGAGTACGTGACCACGCCTGCTGCTGGCCTGATTCCCGTGCCTGAATCGGTGCCTGACGAGGCGGCTGCTCAGCTCGTCGCCATGCCCTTCAGCGCCATCAGCCTGCTCGAGTCGCTCGGTCTGCAGTCGGGCGACTGGCTCGTACAGAACGCCGCGAACGGGGCCGTCGGCCGCATGATCGCGCAACTCGGCACCGCACGTGGCATCAACGTCGTCGGCCTGGTCCGGCGTGCGGAGGGCGTCGAGGAGCTTCGCGCTCAGGGCATCGAACGTGTCGTTGCAACCGACGGCGAAGGCTGGAGGGACGAGGTCGCCGCACTCACCGGTGGGGCACCAATCAAGGTCGGCATCGAATCCGTCGGCGGCAGGTCCGCAGGCGAGGTGCTCTCGCTGCTCGCCGAGAACGGCGAGCTCGTCGTCTTCGGCGCCATGGCGTCGCCCACGCTCGAGCTCGCGTCCGGAGACATCATCTTCAAGCAGGCGACGGTCCGCGGATTCTGGGGCAGCAAGGTCAGCCAGTCGATCGATGCCGGGCTCAAGCAGCGCCTGTTCGGCGAGCTGCTCCAGCACATCGGGTCAGGGCAGCTCACACTGCCGGTAGCCGCCGTCTACCCATTTGAGCAGATCACGGACGCCGTGGAGGCGAGCATGACCGCCGGACGAGTCGGCAAGGTGCTCCTGCGCCCATAGACCATCACTGCACGTCCGAAAGTCCCGCCCACGCGATTGCGTTGGCGGGACTTTTCTGGTGCCGCATTGCTCCCCGGCAGCACTCAAGCGCGGCCGTCATACTGGGAGCATGTCGAACCTCGCCCAGCTCCTGACCCCCAAGCTCCCGAACACGATGACGATCCCCGAGCCTCTCGAACGTGCGTGGACATGGATGGAGGCGCGGGGCTGGGGCTTCGAGAACCAACACGGCTACTTCCTGACGCCCTACGCGGGCACCTCAGAGCTCGGCATCGTGTTCTCGCCTACGGAGTCGCTCACCGGTTGGTTCGAGCCGAACGAAGAAGGGCACGACCGCCTTCTTCCACTCGGGCAGACGGACGGCACCGGGAGTTTCGCGGCGCTCTGGCGCGACCCGGGGGACGCTCTCCGCTTCGTCCTGCTCGGCTCGGAAGGCGAACGCCTATACCTGGCCGACGACGCCGTCGACTTCCTTCGTCTCCTCGCGATCGGCTACCTGGAGCTGGACAGCTACGCCATCGTGGAAGCGCCGATCGAAGACGACGAAGAGTCGGTGGCGGCGCTGGCGGACTTCCGGGCCTGGGTCGAGCGGGAGTTCGAGGTGACGGTCCCGTCCCACTGGTCACTGCGCGAACCGGACCCCTTCGATGCCTGGGTCGCGGAGGTCAAGGGCGAAGGTGTGGCCCAGAGCCTGGAGCCGGCAGCGGCAGCGGCAGCGGCCTCGGTTCCGTTCGTCGCCCCGCCGGTGGACGTCGCCGCGGTCGTCGCGACCTGCACGTCACTGTTCGACACGCCGCGAATCGACGGCATCCGCTTCGGGCGGCTCGACGGCTTCCACCACACCGCGGCAGCGTGGGGGCACGAGCTCGCCGTCATCGATGAGCGGGAGCCTTCCGGACTCGAGGAGGAGACGGCACTCGCCAAAATCATGAGTGACGTCCGGTCAGCCTTCGTCGCGGAGTGGGGCACGCCGCGATCCGAGGCACCCGTCAAGGACTCGTGGGCGGCGAACAAGCTCGTGGTGACGTCGATACAGCACGTCGACCTCTGGCACGTCGACGACGACCTCGTGGTGGCCCTGTTCACGAGCGCGACTGAGGGACAGCAGATCGCCGCGGTCGTCTCGCGGGACGCCGTGGACACGACGGCAGCGTACTGATCGAAACGATCGCGGACATGAGCCACGGAGGTGCGGACTACCGTGATCACATGCCAGAACTCACGTATGCGGAGGTCGGAGCGACCGCCGGGACGCTGCCCAGCGGCTATCGACACGTTCGCGAGTCCCTCGTCATCGGGCATGGGCGAGCAGCTTTCGAGCGCGCATCCATCGACCTGCTTGCCGGCCGCGCGCAGAGCCGCGCCGGAGCCGACGTGACCCTGTCCGATGTGCCGTTGCGTCTGGGGTCGCACGTTGAGATGAAGCTCCGACTCGGCCCGCTGCGCTTCCGCATCCCATGCCTTGTCGTGTGGGTCGAACGCACCGAGACGAGCTGCGGGTTCGCCTACGGAACATTGCCCGGGCATCCGGAGCGTGGGGAGGAGCGCTTCGAGGTGCGGCTGACGGATGCGGGAGACGTGGTGTTCACCATCGTCGCTTTCTCTGCTCCGGGTAGGTGGTTCACGCGCCTCGGCGGCCCGGCCGCTCACCGAGTGCAGACGGCGATGACCAGACGCTACCTCGACGCGCTGCGCGTCTCAGCTCTCTGCGGCTGACGACACCTCGGCCCGTCTCGGGCGTGGGCACTGATCGAACCAAAGCCCGCCCGCACGCAATGCCACTTTGGCGCAGTCTGCGCGAGTTCGTCCCAAGCACTGGGTTGCGACGGTCGGCTTCGTCAGCATGAGTGGCACGGCGACGCTGCCAGGCTCGCCGCCGTCCACCCCCGAGGAGACCTGCCATGCGCACCGACGCGACTGCAACACCCGAGCCATCTGAGAACACCTCCCGCCGGACCCTGATCGCGGGTGCCGCCTGGACAGTGCCGGTCATCGCGCTCACGGCGGCGACGCCGGCGCGCGCGGCGTCCCAGTTCGTCTGCCCGCCCGTGCCAGCGGACGCGGAGTGGACTGCGATCGAGCGGCAGACTGGCGTCGGTCCGTACTACTGGGAGGGAACCGGCGCCAACCGGTCGTTTAACTACTTTAAGGACTCCAACTCACCCACGAACCCCTTCCAGCTCGAGATGCGCGCCAACCTGGCGGTCGTCAGCGGGCGGACGTACCGGGTGAGCTACGCGATTCAGACAGGCGATGGCTGCAACCCCACGGCCGGCACCACGAATACGAACTTCGACGCCTTTATCGCCGGTACCTTCATCGGCGGGCGCTCCACGAAGGCCGGGTTCGGAAACCCTGTGCAGACCCCACCACCGTGCGGCCAGGGGTTCGGCCCGGCACAGTCCATCTAGATCGACTACGTCGCGACCTCGACCGGTTCGGTCCTCCTGCAGATGTACTTCACGGCTCAGCCGACCACCATCTCCAACGGCGATGACTACCGCATCGTGCCCTCGATCGTCTGCCTGTAAGGGATAGCACATGTCGAACCAGCACGAGACCTCCCCCGATCGCGGCAGCGTCGGCCGCCGCTACGTCGTGCAAGGGGCTGCCTGGAGCATCCCCGCCATCGGCCTCGCCGTGGCGGCGCCCGCACACGCCGCCTCGCGAGCCTGCCCGAACGTGCAGAACCCGAACCAGTGGACTGAGGAGATCATCGGCTCTCTGCGTCCCGAACCCACACCAACCGGGTTCGGCGGCCCCACAATCCCGATGTCCACAAACAACGACAGCAGCTACCTCTCACTGCGCGACCGAATCGGCGCCATCGGGTCGGGTGAGACCTACATCTTCCTCGACACCACCTTCACACCCGTCGCCGGTGTCACATACACGCTGACATTCCGAACCCGCACGATTCCCCAGCTCCAGCAGCGCCAGAACGTCGCCCTGCAGATCAACGGCGTGGACCTGTTCTTCGCGACCACGAAGCCGGGCCTTGCCGGTGTGCAGGTGCTGCCGGAGCCGGAGACCACGCACACGGTCACGTGGACGGCGCCCTCCTCGGCCGCTACTTCCATGCGGATTGGATTCGCGCTTCCCGCGCACCCCGCGAACAACGATGACATCCGCTTCAGCCTTCCGGTCTTCAGCGCACCGACCTGCACCTAGGAGGCAACTCGCGTGCCGGCGGCTCCTCAGCGCTGCCGCCGGCACGCCCAACTTAGGATTCCGGCCCCTTGGGCAGAATTGACGCAAGGTTGACCGGAACCGCCGTTCGCCCGCGTTTCCGCCTGCGCGAGGCTCACCCCACGCCGCGCGGGTCCTTTGGTGCCCAGTCGAAACGTTCCCGTGTCAGTCGGTGTCTAGGATCGCTTCACCCCAACCCCCAGAACCGATGGACGCACGACGTTGACACACCCCACGACCACCAACCAGGTCATCGCCCGCGAAGTCGCCCTCACCCACGATGCGGCGAGATCCTGGCTGCAGGACCACGGATGGCAAACGCTGGCCACACGTGGGCAGTTCCAGCTCTTCGCCGACGTCGTACGCCGAAGGCCCTTCGTGATGGGCCGAATCTGGCACACGGCCGCGACCCTCGCGCTCGAAGGCCTGAACGAAAGCTTCGACGACGACGCATTCATCGCGGTCATCGGCATCGACGGTCGTCAAACCATCAGAACCGGAACACACAGCGTGGACCTCCTTCCTGGACAGCTCTACATCCAGCCGTTCAACCAACGACTGGAGGTCGACGCCCAGGAGCCGGTCGCCCGGCTCGTGTTCATCTCCGAGTGGTCACGACTCAGCGGCGGCTCCTAACCGACGACGGGACACTTCAGCGCCGAGCAGGCCTACACGTCCCTGTTCGTCACGGCCGCGAACAGTGCCCTCGCGGCCGTCACGCCGGACGGTTCCGTGGGAATCGGAGGCGTGCAACGAAGTCTGGAGCATCTCTTCCTCTCGCTCATCCAGAGCGAGCGTGACCTCTCAAGGCAGCCACCTCCCGCAACGTCACTCGTGGCGCTTGCTCAGAAGGTGATCGACGTGCACGCCAGCAACCCGCGTTTCTCTGCGTCACGCCTGGCTGGCGCGCTCAACGTCTCGTTATCGACGCTGTACCGCGCTTACGAGCGGACAGGGACTTCCCCGGCGCAAGAGATTCGCTCGCACCGCCTCGCGCGAGCCCGCCGACTGCTCTCCTGCGTGCGCGAGCCCACACCGAGCATGCTCGCCGAGGTGGCGCAGCTGGCAGGGTTCGGATCGCTGCGCTCAATGCATCGCGCACGGCTCGCTGAGCTCGGCATCGAAGACGCGGCGCAGTGACAACGCCGTCCGAAAAGCCACCGGCGCACTTCCGACTCCCCGAGCACGGCGTTGCCCGTGAGGTCTCTCTCGCCGGCTCTGCCGCCGTCACGTGGCTGCGCAAGCACGGCTGGCGAGCCGACCCAAGCTCACGACACTTCCAGGTGTTCGGCGACCTCCTCAGGGCCGACCCTTTCGCCATCGGTCGAATCTGGCACACCGCAGGCTCGCTTCAACTCTTCAACAACGAGGACTGGCACCCGGATGTCTTCATCGCGATCCTCGGCATCGAAGGTAGCCAGACCCTCGAAACCGCCCAGGGTCCTGTCGAGCTCGGTCCCGGTCAGCTCTACGTGCAACCCCTGAGCCGGCAGCTCACGATTAGATCTTCCGCGCCCTCGGCACGGCTTGTCCTCGTGTCGGAGTGGTCGCGCATGCGCATTCCGCGCCTCCCGCGCAATAAGCTCGAGGGCGCTTTCGACGCTGAGTCCGGGTACGTGGCCGTGTTCGTCGACGCCGCCAACACGGCCCTCTCGATGATCCCCGCAACCGACTCCCCCGCCTTCGCGCTTGCCCGCCGCGGCATCGAGCACCTCTTCACTGGCGCGCTCCTCGGCGACACTGCAGCCCGAGAACAGCGGGCTCCCGAAGGGTTGCTCATGCACCGAGCCCTCGCCCTCATCGCCGCCGACTACGCCGACACCGCACTCAGCGTTGCGGTACTGGCGAACCGACTCAACACCTCCACATCGTCGCTGTCGCGCGCCTTCGCAGTCGCCGGGACAACGCCCCTCTCAGCCATTCGCGCGGCCAGGGTCACCGCAGCCCGCGCGCTGCTCCAACACCAGGACGACCCACGGACCCCGCAACTGCAGCTCATCGCGGCTGCGACCGGATTCGGGTCCGTCCGCGCTCTGCAGCGGGCGCTGGTGTCGGACGTCGCTCGCGACTGAGTCGCGTTGTGCGAAGCACTCTCGGCATAGTCCACTCGAATAGTCCATAGCAGTTATCCCCGGACAATCGGACCAATACCACGCACACACGTTGTCAGATGCTTTCAATCGCTGCACTCAATGAACGCAACTCCAAGCAGCGGAAATCTCGTCTTTACATTTACCTGGTATTCACCCAGCAATAAAGACAGGCACCACCATGAACGATTTCCTCAACACAACACCAGCCCGCAAGGTGACTGGCGAAAACCACGCGAACATCGATGCCAAGCAGGCAATCTCGCGCCGATCCGTCGTGAAGCTCGGCGCGTGGAGCACCCCCGTCATCGCGATGGCGGCAGCCGCTCCCGCGCGGGCCGCGTCGCAGACTCCGCCCGTCGTTGAGCGTCGCTCGAGCTGGCTCGTCGGGATCTCCTACTCGAACCTTGACGTCCTCGGACGCTGGCAGAGCAGCTCGACCGCAGCAGTCTCATTCCAGACTTCCACGGATGGGCCGGCACTGGCACTTGCCTCGAACACGAGTGGCCTCACCGCGAAGGTGACGCAGTTCGCGCAGACGCTCACCACCCCGTTCCAGGTCGTCTGGTCACAGTCGCCCGGCTGGTCGATCACGGAAACGCTCAGCGGCCCGACCCAGTGGATCTACCGCTTCACGCCGGACGCCACAGTGCTGCCCACGAACTCGAACATCACCGTGCCGACACCTGCCGGCAACTTCGCGCGCAACCCCGCGACCACCTCCAACTCCGTCCCGCAGGGTAACTGGACGGGCACCGCCGTCACCTCCACGATGTACAGCTCCGGCTTCGCGGCCAACGGACGAGTGATGCGCGGCCGTGCCGTGAACTTCCCGATCAGCGTCGTTCGCCGCTACACCGTCCACTACCCGTCCCCGTGGGGCGACCGCCCCTACAACGCGGACGGCGCCACCTCCATCTCGGTTGCACCGGTGAGCTAGAGCCGAGAACAACACATGAAAGCCGTGAAGACTCAGCCGAGCACATGCGTCGGAGGAAGTGACGATGTGCTCGGCTGAAGCTTCACGGCCGGTTGCGACACTCGGCGCCGACGATAATCGGTCGATTCTCGGCCATTCATTGTCAAACCATTCTTCCGAGCGAGCTTGCCGCGGGTCGGCGCTCTAGCTTTTAGCTCTATCCCCAGACCTAAACACCGGAAGAGGCTGCCGTGCCTGATTTGCCATCGAATGAGCGGAATGTGCCGCGGCGGACCATTCTGGCTGGAGCCGGGTGGGCAGCACCAGCAGTTCTCACCACCATCGCGACTCCCCTCGCGGTCGCATCCGTCCCCTGCCCGCCGCTCCCTGACCCCACTGCATGGCGGGTGACGTGGGTGACCGATCCAGCCGAGGGCATGGGCATGATCTACAACCGGAGCACCGGAGCCCCACCTCCCGCCACCTTCGAGCTGTGGTCCTTCGCCGAAGGAGCACCACCCACACGACCCGCGACGACGCTCATCGCCAGGGGCAGCGTCCAGCTCAACGCCGGACAGACGTACACCCTCACGTGGTTCGGCGCCGCCAACTACGGCAACCTCGACGAGTCGGTGTCGCGGGGTGCGACCGTCAGCGTCGAAGTCGAGGGCGTCAGTCCCACGTGGACGGGTGCGACCCGACCAGGAACGCCAGGCGCGGCCGTACTGCCGAGCAATCCGACGACGAACTACACGGACTACGACCTCTACTCGCTGACGTTCACCGCGCAGACGTCCGGCACCGCCATCATCCGTTACACGTTCAACACCGACGCGTACTCCGGCGGCGCCGACGAGAACGCCGACAACGTCGCGCTCACCCTGCCGTCGCTGACCTGCTCCTAGGCCGACGTCGGCCATCACTGCGAGCTCGGAATCGGTCAACTGCGGGCCACTTGTTCCCAGCCCGTTGCTCGCCACGTCGCGCCGTCGAATTATGTCCCTGTTCCCCAACGACGAAGGGACCACAACGGAGAGCAGAACCCATGGATCTAGAGCAGCACCACTTCACGAACACCACACCCGCGCGCCGGACCGTCCTGCTGGGCGCCGCCTGGACGACGCCCGTCGTGGCGCTCGCCGTGGCCGCGCCAGCAGCCGTCGCATCCACGCCCTGCCCCGACTTCGGCGACTTCGCCAGCTGGACCGTGAACATACAGGGCGAAGTCATCGGATCAACCGGCGGCCTCGGCTTCGTCGCATCCATGGATCCGTCGGTGTTCGAATCGGTCGCCGACAATGCCTTGACCGGCAACCCCACCTTCATCTTCGTCCGCTCCTCGTTCACCGCCGTCGCCGGCCGGACCTACAACTTCTTCATCGACCTGCAATCGAACTACGGCAACCCCGGCAACAACTCCGCACCCAACAGCCTCGACATCTTCATGGGCGGAACCCGCGTCTTCTACGGCACCAGCCGGCCCGGCACCTACCCACAACTGCCGTTGACAACGCCGCCAGCATCCACGCAGACCGCGACGTACACGCGCTTCCCGCTCACCTTCACCGCCACCACCTCGGGGACCACGGAAGTTCTCTACCGTTTCACGCTCGAATCACGAGGCACCCGCATCGTCAGCGATGACATCCGCGTCAGCGTCCCGGTCTTCATCTCCCCCTGCTAAGACGCAGGCTCCATAACGCTGAAAGACCTACAAGGCCAGCTCGCAGGTGGGACCCAGACGTCGGCACGTACCCGCAGTTTCCGCTGACCCCGCCTCCCGCATCCATCGAGACCTACAGGCGCATCCCGGTGTTCACGAGCCGCTGCTGACCTGGGCTCGCGTGAGCCCCGACGTTGAGAGCGAGCGGTGGCGGCCCGCAGTTCGCGGGCTAGAACGGATAGCAGGTGAACTGATGTCCGACAGCGCACGGTGCTGCGATGATCGAAATGCGCGAAGATTCCACGCAGCCATCGCTCTGCGTCGACGCCGCTGAGAAGTCCAAGAACGTGCCAGCCGGCAATGTCACCTCGTACGTGCCACTCGTCGCTGAGGTCGACATGTAGGTGACCTGCTGACCATCGGGGTATTCCGTGTAAGGCCATGTGTAGCTGGAGGCCTGGTCGGGATTGAACGCGACACCGTTGCCAGGGGCCGATTGCACGAAGTAGGTCAATGGATCCACGTTCGCGTCGTAGGAGAACGAGACCGTGATGGTCGCTGACGACGTGTTCTGTACTCGCGCGAACAGCCCCTGATCGGTGATCACATACTGCTCGCCGCAGACCGGAGCGACGGTGCTCGCGCTCGCACCCGGTACCGCGATCGCGGCCGCGACCACGGGGACGCCCCACACTGTCGCCCGCAGCACGCCTCGTCGATTGAGCTCCGTCGTCATCTTGCACCTTCCCTGGCTTCGGGCCAGGTCTGGCCACGAGCACATACTATGCGCGACACCACCTCGTTTGTGGGCGCGTTCGTCGGGGCTTTCGGCCCCAACACTTCACTGTTGGCGCATGCGAGCGCACTCGAGGAGGCTCCGGTAACACGATGGGTTTCGAGGTATCGACGGCCATTCGGGAAGCGTGCACACAGTCTCCCGAACGGCCGTCGAGGTCGCGCCTGCAGTCATCCCCGGACCGGCAGCGAAAAGGTCCCCACCTCTCGGCCCTTCAGCGCGCGACCAAAGTCAACGTTAGATCGCAGGGAGCTGGAGCAGTGTGGCGTGGGATGAAGTGGCGCGACATTGAGAGAGACCGCCCACGCCCACGGGCCGGGACTGCCACCGAAAGGGTTGAGAAAGAATATCCCCGAGGTTGAGAAAGAATGGCCGACCACATCCGGATCAGCCCTTTTTCCTCGACATCCCCACCTCCGCGACGCCGAATGATTCGCTCCATGTCGCGAGTTGTGCCAGCTCTCGCATTGTGTTCTTTCGCTTCGTTCGCGCACCCATACGCTTGCAAAAGACTTGCCAATGGGGGTGAACGATGCAGGACGCAACTGGTCCAGTACTCGAAACAGATGCAGTGATGCGGGAGATGGTCCTCGAAGGACAGACTGCGATCCAATTTATCGCAGCGCTCGGATGGGTGATTGCTCCATTGAATTCCCGATTTCATGTCGTCGCCGACCTGATCAAAACGGACGCGTTTGCAATCGGCCGTATATGGCATACGCCGGCGCACCTGAACTTCGTGCGAAATGACGAGACATCGTCCAACCTGTTCCATTTCACGTATGGGATCGAGGGCACCCAGATTCTGACCGTAGAGGACGGACAACTTGATCTGCACCCGGGGCAGATGCATGTACAATCACTCCGCGCACCTTTAGCGATCACGGCACGAGAGCCCGTCGCGCGCCTCTTCTACGTCTCATCACGAGAGCATCTCCGCGGCGCAGACGGCGAAATTCCCTCACTTCGTTCAGGACGCCTCGGAGCGTCGAATGCCTATCGGGAGATCTTCACCAGCGCGGCCCATGCCGCACTGAACACCGTGACCAGCGTGGGCGACGCAGGGTTCGTCCGGCTCCGCGCCGCACTCGACAACCTGTTCGCGAGCGTGCTTTCCGATGATGCCCATGACGGACCGAATCGAAGTGTAGAGCTTGGCGCGCAGTTCGAAGACGCCGAGGAGAACGCACGACGCCCATCGTTGCTGCGGCGCGCCTCCCGGCACATCGAAGCCCACGCAAGCGAAATCACATTCGATGCCGGGCGGCTCGCTCGCGATCTCGCGGTCTCCTCGGCCAGCCTCTATCGTGCCTACGAAGGGACAGACCTGACCCCTGCGACACAGCTTCGACGAGTTCGTGCCCGGCGGGCGCGGCGCCTGCTGGAGGCACCCGGGAGTCAGGGCCGAACCGATTCTCGGTTCCTGGAGCGCGTCGCCACTGATGCCGGCTTCGGTTCAGTCCGCGCCATGCGCCGAGCTCTGGACATTGCGACAGACGGGCCGAGCGTGATCGACGGTGGGAACCTCGGCGAGTCCGAGTCCCACCCTGGGCACGCAGCTCATGCAGGGCAAGCAGCGCTCTGAGGTCGTCCTGGCCGCGGAAGGTTCGGGGTCGCGGGTCCTGCTGGCGTGCGCTCACGTGCCCCCGATGGGCCGTGCGCAGGCGCCACGCAGCGTGGCACGCGACCGCCAGTACCTGTCGAGTTCGGATGCGGAGCCGAGGCTAAGCGGGCCTCGGCTCCGTGCCCGTTGCGGCATGGACCTCCGCGGGTGCTCGACTACGATCGGCAGCCCGCCGCGGAGATCCGAGGAAGACCGATTCGAATGTCATCGTTGGTCCGGTTCGGATTGGGGGTCACTCCGGGCACGAGGAAGACGATGGCGAACGTCACGGCAGCGTTGCTGGGGGCGACCCAGGTGAACGTGTGCGTCTGCACGCCACTGAGCAAGTTGGTCGGACCTCCAGCGGCCGGCTTCGTGATTCCCTCCCAACGCGTTGTCCCGTTGATGCGCAGGTTCAGCGTTTGGGGGTCGGTCAGGGCAGTACTCGTGTTCGTGACGAATGTGAAGGTGTAAGCGGTGCCGCTGACCGGAACCAAGACCGTTGACCATTGAACGGTGGTGATGCCGTTCGCCACGTTTCGATCTTGAACGGACAGGAACGAGTTCGTGTTGCTTACAGGAAGCGGCAGGTACGTGCCGCCGACACGATTGTTGTAGGTGGGGTCAGGATGCGTGCGCAGCTGGCCAGACGTCGACGCTTGCCAGGATGCTGCCGATTGGAACTGTGGGCAGGGCGGCGAGGCTGCCGCCATCGGGGAGGTAGTCGCTCCTGCGACCACAGGGATGGACCACGCAGCACCCGTCACGAGCGTGCGGCGCTTCATGGGGGCTGAATCCATATCGAGGCGCAGGCTCCCGTGAGTATGCGACATGAGTTTCCTTTCGGCGGAGGGACAGGCGCTCGGCTCAACACAACAAGTGGCTTTCGACGCCGTTGGACCGCGAGCGTCTCGAACATCGAACACCCGACCTCGGGCATTCTTCGAGAACCGTATTGAAAGCAGGATCAGCATGCGCACGCTGAGAAGTACTGGCTCGGCGTTCGAAAGATAAGGGATGAAACTCATTCAGGAAGATACCCGGAGAATTGAAGCGTTCAAGGCACGTAACCTCAGGCCCCCATGCGTTTGCGACGTTCTTCGCTCATTTCGCGTCATTTTCGCTTATTAGAAAAGCAACGCAAGATTCGTGCTCCAGGCTGAAAATGCCGATGGGTGGTGTGCTCTGGGGAGCCGCGCTCGCGAGGGAATCTCGGGGGAGATTCGCGCACCGCCCATCCGCGTCGAATTTCGCGGTTCGCGTCTCGCTTTCACTACAAGAGGTTCGAGAGCTGCACCCCCCTGACTGCCAATTTCGCTTGCGGAGGTGGCACCGTCGTCGACTTCGCCGAACCAAGCGATCGAACAACGGAATGAGCGCGCGTCAAGGCACATTGAACCGGTCTGGAGGACCTATGGAGCAAGTGGCTCGTACCCATTACCGCAGTAAGAGTGGCTGGGCACAGTTCCCTGGCTATCGGACGCAGCAGTTTCGAGTGCGCGGAACATTGCCAGCAGACATCGACACGGTGCTGAGAGCCGGGGTCGACCTCAGCGCGAGCACCAGTACGCCGACGATCGAGGCCTCGATACTTCGCTTCGACAGCTACCTCGTCGTGCGTGGGGACTCCTCGCCGATCGAGCTCGCCTGGAAGCGGGAGCGCGCTTCAGCCCAAAAACGAGCCCTCGTGCTCTTGCTGGAACGGGGAACGCTTGAGCTCGCGTCGTCTCATCGAACAGTCCGCCTCGAAGGGGCACAGATTGCGATTGTCCCTCCGGGGGACGATCCCGTCCTGCTTCGCTCGCACGAGAAGGTCACGGGCATCATCTTCTCCTTCGTCGCCACGGAGCTCGCGCCGCTGCAGATCCGCTGGCATCACTCAGACGGCGGTGTTGTGCGCCAGAGCGTACTGGCGCTCCTCAAGGCTGCGGCCAGAGCGACGCCCCCATCAAATCCTCAATCCGCGAACTCCTTGCGGTCACTCCTGCGTGCGGCGGCTCAGGCCCTGCTCGTCGAGGCGGTGCAGGTGTCCAACTCGTCTGAAGACGACACGCTCGGCCTCGTGCGACTCATCGTTGAGAGCAGATTCCAGGTACCGGGCTTCTCGGTCAACGACATCGCACGCGAAGCCGGCCTGACCCGCCGAGTGCTCGAGCGCCGTCTCCAGTCCGTCGGCGCGACCGCTGCGACAGTGCTCCGAGAGCGTCGCATCCAGAACGCTCTCGCGCTGATGCGCGATCAACCGGGTCTTTCCGCACGGGAGATCGCGTTCCGAAGCGGGTTCTCATCCCCCGTGACGATGAGACGGGCGGTAGCTGCGGCGCGCGAACGACCCGGAACCTGAACGGGCTCGTTGGTGCACACGACCGATCCACGGAACGGCTGCCAGATCCGAGGTGCTAAGACCTCGCCGTCAAGTGCCTTGTCGGGTTCGAAACGTGTGCATGCGTGCTGTGAGAGAAACTGGCCACCCCAATGAGAGAGATTCCATCGTTCGCCTCGATTCAGGTCCCCATCAGTCCTTTTCGTCCGGGAAATCTGCGCGGAACCCGACCAACGACAGGGATGCCACTTTCCTGCCCTAAGAAGCCACGAAGAGTTCGGACCTGTGCGCATAGCCTGACCGAAACCAGTTATCGGAGGCGCCACGTGCACGATCTCAGCCATCGTGGCCCGCCGTCCAATGCGGTCGCCCGCGAGGTGGTCCTCGACGGAGATGCCGCGATTCGTTGGATCGCCGATCTCGGATGGTCAACGGAACCGCGCAGTCCACGACTGCGGCTCGTGGCCGACCTCATCCGTACCGACACCTTTGCCATCGGGCGCATCTGGCACACGCCGGCCCGACTGACCTTCAAAGAGCAGCCCGATCAAGAAGGCTGCATGTTTCACTCCTTCGTCGGGGTCGAGGGCGTACACAGGCTGACCTCTGGCGCTGGTGAGGTGTCCCTGCCCCCGGGCGGAATGTATGTCAGCTCATTCGGCGAACGGCTAGAGATCAGCGCCGACGAGGCCGTGGCCCGCATCTTCTTCGTATCGCGGTGGGCCGACCTGCCGGACCGTGCAGGCAGGACCCCGGATCCGCATGTGGGCGTGTTCGGAGAGCGGAACGCTTACAGAGACATCTTCACCAGTGCGGCTCATGCGGCACTCAACTCCGTGACCACCGTGCACGGTGACGGATTCGATCGGGTGCGCGATGGGCTGCAACATCTCTTCGCGGGCGTGCTCGTCGACGACGCGCCAGCTCGCTCTAAGGTCGTCACGCGCGGAGCCCCGGCGTCTCGCGCAGATGCGCACGGCGGAGACCACCTCACGCTCCTGCGTCGAGCGTCTCGGCACCTCGAGCGGAACGCGAAGGACATCACGTTCGATGTGAGCAAGCTTGCCCGCGAGCTCGGCGTCTCTGCCGCCACACTCTATCGAGCGTACGAGGAGTCGAGCATGACGCCTGCCTCACAGTTGCGTCGTATCCGAGCTCGCCACGCACGCATGCTCCTCGAGAGCGGCGGGCGTCAACGCAGTTCCAACACACAAGACCTGAGGCAGATCGCTCAGGAATCCGGCTTCGGATCGGTACGAGCCATGCGGAGAGCGCTTGACGACACTCCCCTTGCGGATTCACGCCAGGCTCTTCCGCAGCCTGGCCCCACCACGTAGTCCGCCGCCGCCCACGACACCGAAACGTCTCGCGCGACCAGCCGCACTTTCTCACGGCAGCCTGCGCGCTGAAGCGTCCGCCTAGCTTGGTGGAGAACCGGCTGTTCGACTGAGCGAAGCTCCTAGATGCCAGGAACATTGCCCTACGTGAACGACACCGCGGCGTTGGGATGTTCCACAGACATCGAGCCGCGAATCGTACTCGCCACCACCATCGCACCCCCGCTCGCCGCCGCGTCCCCCGGAGGGTGCGGAACGCTCGTGTGGACGCAAGCGCCGATCACGGTCAACAACACGTCAGAGGCTCACGTTCAACCAGCACCGTCCCGATGCGAAGCGTGCGGTTCATCGTGCACGACCACACACGAGGCATTACCTACAACGACGGCATCAGCCTCGAGGGCTTCACTTCTCGCGCCGCGAGCTTCCTGGACACGAGGCCTCCACGCGTCGCCCTCACCGGTACTGGCTCGAACGCATCACCCTGGGGACTGGAGCATGCAATACCCTGCGACTCCGCAGGGAGCAGGAACAGCACGTACGGCGCGACTCAATTGCGGCGTTCGCCTCGACAGGCCTTGACGCAACGGTCTACTCTACCCGCAGCTTGATGCAGTGATGATGGGCAGTCGAATTCGGATGTCGTCAACATTGTCCGGATCTGCGGGGATACGGAAAATGTATCGAAGGGTCGCCGGGTCGTTACTTGGGGCTGTCCAGGTGAATGAATAGGTCGCCTCTGCACTCGACATGGCCACAGGTTCAACACCGGGCTTTGTGGCACCGTTCCATTGGGAGGCCGAATTGATGGTGATGGCAAGCCTCTGCACACCTGGCAGATTGTTGTTGGTGCGTGCCCGAAAGCTGAACGAGTAAAGAGTCCCTGCGACAGGTACGAAAGTCGTCTCCAGCAGAACGTTTGATATGCCTGAACCCGTGGGACCGATACGGTCCTGGATAGAGAGGAAGCTGCTCGCATTGTCCGAAGCGAGAGGGATCTCGGTTCCGCCGAACTGGTTCTGCCACTGCGGCTGGAAGCCCGACCGCAGGGGCCCGTTTACCTGCATGGACCAGTTGGCCGAGTTGCTGACGTTCGGGCATGGTGACGAGGCTGTCGCCAATGGAGTTGCCGAGGTCATGGCGATGACCGGCACTGTCCAGGCCGCCGCTTGCAGTGCCCGACGACGGGTCGTCGTCCCTGTTGTGTCGCGGTGTTCAGTTCTGTTCTGCGTCACTATGCACTCTTTTCTTGTCGCTAAGTCGAGCTTTCGTCGGGACCACACATGCACCGTTCGACAAGACGTAAATAGCTGTCCCGCAATGCGATCGGCCGGAACTGTCCGGTGATCCTGATGTCGAATCGCAACCTAGAGGGAATGTACTGACGCCAACTAACGCAATTTCGAGCAATGATGTGGCTGTTCCCGTAATCTATGCAACCTCACGTTCCGATTGCCATCTCGGAGAAATATCAGTTGCTGCATTGGGAAACACTGACAGCACTCTCGCGTACTTCGTGAAGGATCACCCGATTTTCCGTGGGACTTTCTCCACAACTGGACCAATCAGTATCGCCCCGCTGGAACTCGCGGCCCACGCGCGGGCACGGGAACCGGAGGGCAGGGTCGGGAAACTGCGTGAGCTGGCGGTGCCCGAACGGCGATGATGATCGGGACCATCCACGCTGCTCCTCGGACAAGCGTGCGCCGCGGGATCCCGGACTCTGTCAAAGAAGAATCTGAGTTGGTAGCCAAGTGCCTTTCGAAAGTTCAGAGATGACGAACACGCGTCGAACAGGCCCGAGTGCGGCCCGTCCTGTGAACCTTCGGACACGCGTCGCAAACCCTTTACGGCAGCGACGACGAACGCACGAGCGATTGGGAAGCACTGACCGTAACCGGGCGATGACGGTGCCCACAGGGCCAGGACCCGACCTTCGTGGCCTTGAGGATAAGGAACGCGATGTGCGTCGCGCGCACAACGTCAGGGTGGGCGTCGTTGTCGCGGATCTCGATCGGCTTCGGAGATTTCGCTGCTCTGGCTATATCCACCTATGCGGGTGCCCGGCTCAGCGCGCGCTTGGGGCTCAGTAACCGTGGCGCTTCCTACCTGTACCGATGCCTCTCACCGTTCTTTCTCATTACCACCAGGCGCAACCGGCCCCGCATAC
This sequence comes from Pseudoclavibacter helvolus, assembly GCF_049707175.1. Classification (GTDB taxonomy): domain Bacteria; phylum Actinomycetota; class Actinomycetes; order Actinomycetales; family Microbacteriaceae; genus Pseudoclavibacter; species Pseudoclavibacter helvolus_A. The sequence goes on from NZ_JBNAFM010000003.1 coordinate 248,843, forward strand.
GTTGCTAACGGATCCCGCGGATGTGCGAGCGCGACGCCCCTGATCCGCGCGGACAAGACGGTCGCACCCCCGCACGAAACCTGGCCCCCGAAGAGATGAGAACGCATGTCAGAGCACGATGATCAGGGCCTCCAGGCCAGCACTTCAGCAGCCGGGCTCGGACGCCGGCGGGTTGTCGCCGGAGCCGCTTGGACGATTCCAGTCCTGGCGCTCGCCACTGCGGCGCCCCTCGCAGCTGCTTCGCCCGAGTGTCCAAGCATCGCGACACCAGACGGATGGACTGTCGTGAACTCGGGGCCGTTGCGCGTCAACACGAACCCGGAGTACAACAACAGGTTTGGTGGCGCACTAATGCCGCTGCCTACGAATAACGCGAACTCTTACCTTTCCGTTCAGGACCGAGTCGTCGCGCAGACCGCCACTGTCACGCTGAGCCGGACGTTCACGCCGGTGAGCGGGGTCACGTACACGTTCACATTCGATGCTCGAGTCACCGCCAACCTCACGACTCGTCAGCTCCTGCAAGTGTTCGTAGGAGGAACGTCGCTCTTCTATCGGACAACGCAGCAGGCGGGAGGGCTGCCGTTGCTGACGCCCGGCGTAGCCGGCGCAACGTACTCCTTCACTTGGACAGCCCCTAATAGCTCGCTCACGACGTTCTCATACCAGTTCGTCATTCCACAGACGAGCGGCGACAACGACGACATCCGCGTCTCGCTACCCACCATCACGTCGCCGTCCTGCCGATAACACGAACCATGTGGCAATCCTCGCCCGTAATGGAGGAGCTCCAGCAAGACCCTTGACGCTGACACTCCTCGATCGCGATTTTCTCGAGCGCAACCGCCACACCGTGAAGTCGATGGCGGGTTCCTGAACAACTGACCGCGCTATCGCGTACTTCGTGGAGAATCACCCAATTTCCCGTGGGTCTTTCTCCACAACTGGACCGATCAGTATCGCCCTGGAAAAGGCGAGTACTTCCGCAACTCCTAGCTGCCGACACACAAACGGCGGCGTGCTTTCACCTCATGTCAACTGTGGAGTGCAACTCGCGCTGGACGGGCAGCTCCGGGGAAGATGAAGAGTGCACCAACGATGCGGTAGCGGCGTAGCCAGCAAGCGAAGTAGCTGGCGGTGACGGCTGCGGCGAAACACGCGGGGATTGCTACATTCGGGTTCCGCACGTCTTCGGCGGCGAGCACAGCCGTCACGAGCATCATGACTGGCATGTGGACGACGTAGAACACCACCGAGTTCACCCCGATGTACTGGAGCCAGGGAGCAACGTTACGGTTCTCGCCTCGGTGGGCTCCGACTACCCGTCTTGCGAGTAGGACTGCGCCCGCCATACCCGTGAGAACGACAGAGAGAAGCGGCAATCGGTGAGCCGCGAATCCTTCGGCCATGACGTCGGTAAAGCCCCTGTTCCTGGCAACAAGGACCCCGCCGAAGACGAGAGCGATACCGAAGCAAAAAATGAGCAATCCGAAGGTTTCGAACCGACGAAGCCTGTCCCCGAAGCGTGCACAGAGGAGCCCGCCGAAGAAGAAAGCCGCGTAGTAGGGAAGGTCGCTGATGGGGCCGTCGGTCAGCGGCCAGCTCAACAGCAGCAAGGTTGCAGGGACGATCGCGAACCACAGGCCTGGGATCCGGGCGAGCGGCGGAGCTGCGGCGTAGTACACCGCGAGGTAGCCGATGAACCAGAGCCAGTTGGTCGGCCCCCAGAAGCGAGGCTCGAAGACCGAGACATGCTCGCCAGTCAGGACTTCTTCGGTGAGCATGCCAACGAGCATCCACACGAAGTAAGGCCAGACGAGCGTGCGGAACTTACTGCCGTAATAGGTCCAGAGCGGCCTGCGCAGCGAACGTTCCAGCAAGAGCCCGGAAAGCAGGAACAGGAGCGGCATCCGATACGGCGAGAGGACATCGTTGATGTCGGTCAACACCCGTCCGGGATGAACTCCGGCGAACAACATCGGGATGGTGGTGGCGTGGAGCAAGAGCACGAGCAGGATCGCCGAGCCCCTGATCAAGTCCATCCAACGTGCGCGCACTTTCGAGCCGACGTGTTGCAGCTGCGCTGAGAATGCAGGGGTGGCCGTCACGCTCAGGCCCCCGGTGTCGGGGTGAGGGTCGAGTGCAGCACGTTGTTCGCGGCGCGCTGCGTGAGGATACCCGCGAGGACAGCAAAAAACGCTGGCGGAACCACCACCCAGTCTGGGACGGTCGTCGTCGAGAGCGCGACGACAGCCACAGCGACAAAGAACGAGCTGAGTGCCCAAGTCGCGATCCTCCAGCGGCGGTGGACCGTCTGAGCGTGCGCCAGCTCCTGCACTGTGACAACACGAGCCGGTACCCACACCGCGACCTCGTCCCAGTACTCGTCGCCATCGTCGCGAACGATCTGTCGAGCCGCCACGGTCTTCCCGATTTTCTCTCCGGAGCCATCAACGTGCGCGAGCGTCCCAAGCTTCACTTTGCTCGGATCCGGGAGTTCACGTTCAACGGGTGGCGCATGCCCGGCCGTCAGTGCCCCGCGATCTCCTCGAACGCTTCTCCCGGTGTGCTGCATTCTTCACCCCTGTCCCCTGAACGCTGCCGCGTCGGCGCGTCTTTTCGCAACGGTCATTCACATTAGGAGCACCCCGAATCGCGTCGTGAGCAGACACGGGTGCCGAGGAGAACTCGACGTAGATTGGAACGAATTCGTCGCAAAATGCCTCAGCAGATCGCGCAGCCGCCGAGGCCCCGAGGAATACGAGCGCCTGGCGGGCTCCTGCGAAATGCTGCACCGTCTCATCCGCACATCAGACCGATGCAACTTGGCCGGACGTTCTGTCGCTAGGCGCCGCAAGTTCCGCGCATAGGGTGGATGCGGGTTCGGACGCCTCCGGAGTCCAGCTTCACCAAGTTGTCTATACGACCAGAGATGTCCACACCTTGCGCCAAGACGGATACCGACCAGCCGGCCCACTCTCGTCGAACACGGTCGAGAAATACGGCGAGCTTGTCCCGCCGTCCATCGAGGAGGCCTGGAAAGAGGGCGGGACCTGGATGACGGAGGACGGGTTCATCCGCCTCGTGGACCCGGCAGCCTTCGAGGATCTCCTCCCCCAGATCCTGCCGAGTATGCCCGGAGCGTATGCCGTCATGGCTACTGGGTACGGCGATCTGTTCGTGGTCTACGAGGACGCGCTCCACACCGTCTACTTCCGGTTCGGGTTTTTCACGACGTACGGCCACGAGTTCAGCGACTTGGATCCGATATTCAAGGTAGAGCGGCGATACCAGGAGCGGCTTTTGTTCCGCGCGCACTACGACGGCGCGGTGGCGGACCTGGGTATTCCCGCGATCGATGAGTGCCTAGGCTTCACGCTGCCGTTGTCGATGGGTGGGCCGCAGACGTCCGAGAACCTGTCCCGGCGGAAGCTGCGCGAGCATCTCCTCTTCCTCGTCGCAGCCGGCGGCGAGCCGCGGCACTACGACGTCGTGCATCCGCCGAACGAAGCAGCGCCAGAGTCGGTCAGCCCGACGCCCTCTCCGCTCGATGTCGCTGGTCTCGAGCAAGTCGCTCTGGAGCTCTTCGAGAGGATTCAGGCGACAGGCCCGTTCGGCACGACCGTCTTCGACGCCGAACGCGCCGTCGTCGTCTCCAAGCAAGGGCGCGGCGGTGTCTCGATTCTCGTGGGCGAAGACCGAAGCGTGCTCTATTTCACTTCGGCAACGTCCGCATCGGCCGCGATGGCCAACTACCGAGCCGGAGCCCGAACGGACCCAGCGTTGTTCCGCGCGCCGGGGACGTAGGGGCAGTCGCGCCAACAGCGAGACCAGAGAACCGCGGGAGCAACTCCCCATCATCAGAATCCCACAGGAGGACCATCGTGGACTACAAGGGCTACGTTTCCATTGGACCGGTCACGGACGCCACCGTCCCCAAGTACGGCGAGCTGGTGCCGTTGCCGCTCGAGGAGGCATGGATCGAAGGCGGGACTTGGGCAACCGAGGACGGCTACATGCGCATCGTGGACCCGGTCGCGTTCGAGGACATCCTCCCCGAAGTCCTTTCCAGCATGCCCGGCGCATACGCGCTCATGGCAACAGCCTTCGGAGACCTGTTCGTCGTGCACGAAGACATCGAGTACGTCGTGTACTTCCGTTTCGGCTTCTTCATGACCTTCGGGCATAAGTTCGCAATTTTCACACTAGATGACGTCGCCGACCGCGGTTATCAGGACCGACTCCTGTTCCGCACCACGTACGACGACGCGGTTCGTCGCCTCGGCACCCCCGATATCGACGAGTGCTTCGGCTACACCCTCCCGCTGTCGATGGGTGGACCGCAGACCGCGGAGAACCTGTCTCGACGGAAACTCCGCGAGCACCTCGCGTTCCTCGTCGCAGCTGGCGGAGAGCCGCGACACTACGACGTCGTGCACCCACCATCCACGCCGGAGCCGGGGCGGTAGCAGAGACGCCCAAGAAGGCCTTGTCGGCGCCTTACTCGGCCGGCGGCCGCTCCCCGAGCGCGGCTCCGCCGGCCGCGAGGACATCCCAGTGATGGGCTGCATCCTTCGGGCTCGGTTGCTTCAGCATGAAGTGGTGGGCATGGAACAGTGAGCGCTGGTGCTCCAGCACGTCGAACTGCGCTCCTGCGAGCGCGACAACCGGGAAGATACGAGGCTCTTCGCGTTTGCGCGCGTACGCGACTGCCGCGTAGGCGCGCCGTTCGCCCGGCACCTCCCACAGCGTCAGGCGCGTGGAGTACCGCTTGCTCGTGGAGTTCACGTTCGGGGTGTAGTAGCGGGGTTCCGCGTAGAGGAATCCTCGATGGAGTACTTCGGCACCCCGAATGTCGGTGTGCCGTGCTCCGTCCCAGATGCGCCGTAGCTTCGCCCCGCTGGCGCGGTCGACGTAGATCGGCACTTTCCGCAGGAACTGCACGAAGGTGACGATCGACATGACGTACAGCGCCGGGATGATGACGGGCATGAACGTCAGCCCCTGCCGGACCCGCCGCGGTTCCGAGGCCGGGTCCTCGATGGCGCCGAACAGCGGCTCCCAGAAGACCAGCAATGCCGTAGGGAACACGAACAGACCGACCGCCCCGAGGAGCGGCGGGATCGATCGGGCGTATCGCATCTCTACTCGATCGTCCCGAGCGAGAGCTTGCTCTGGCCCCGTGAGCCGTGATGTGCGCATGGACTCCTCCCACGGCATCAAGCTACCCGTCAGCGGCCATCTCGGGACCGGCCCACGGCGCAATCGGCCAGTGTTGGTTCGTGATCAGAAACCTGGGGCCGCGATCATCGGACAGTATGTCGGTTTCGACTCCCGCGACCGACTCGCATCACCCGAACTTCAGAAGGCGAGGACGGCGACGGTGATCGCTGTGATGAGGATGACTGCGGCGATGCCGGCTCCGATGCCGATCGCAGCGAGCGCTCCGTAGCTGAGTCGTGAGACGCGCGCCCCGGATTGGCGTGCTGCGTCCAGGAACTGCGGTCCGCCTCCGACGTTCCAGGCGTTGGCTGCTGAGATCTGGTTGCGGAGCTTCCCGACATCGGCTGCAACTCCGGCGCCTGGACGGTCGTAGATCGCCGCGGCGGCACCCGCTGCGGTGTATACGACCGCTCGGGTCACCGCGTCGGGGTCAGCGAGGAGCACGTACTTCTGGCCGCCAACCGCGAGGCGGATGTTCTGCGCGGCCGAGCGCACGGTGACTTCCGATGCTGGCGCCGCGAACACGACGACCCAGCCGTCCGGCTCGAGGGCCCAGAGCGTCACCCTTCCGTCGCTGACTTCGGCGTGAGCTGGCGCGTATCCGCGACCGTCCGGGGCGCCTATGGCGCCGGAGAAGGTGGCTTGGGGGAACCGCATCGGGGTAGTCACACGCATAGGTTAGATGTATTGACCTGGGACGTTGTGAACGCTTGATGGTTTGAGGGAAACGAAAACCTCCGTGAGGATGTGGGTTACCACA
>NZ_JBNAFM010000004.1:0-243560 GCF_049707175.1 Pseudoclavibacter helvolus
CCCTCAACAGATCGGTCCGGCCCTCAAGAAGCGCATCCACAACCGCCGTCTCACGAGACGAACCCCTGAATGACTCCAATGCCACGATGACCTCCCCCAAGATCACCACCAGCGTACCACTGGAACAGTCCAATAACTAGTCCATGAACAGGCTTTCTGAGAAAACTTCGAACCTGAGTACGAGCCAGAGCGAAAGCCGAACAAGCCCCGGTCAGGGAGTCCTTCGACCCGCCAGTTCGGTGATGAAGTAGACACTCGGTGGCTCCAGCGGCGTCCTTCACCTTCACGCTGTGGCGTACCCGACGACTGCTTTTCGCTTGAGCACCGACGGACGAACTGCGCGTCTAATGGACGCTCTCATTCGACTCTCGAACCCCGACCGAAAGCGCGGGGCCGGCGCCGTTCGCGGCGCAGCCTCGCGCATCCCGGAGATCTCAAAGATCTAAAAGCCCTGCCTCGCCGCGCAGTCCCGCAGCCCCGCAGCCGTGCAGCCGTGCAGCCGTGCAGCCAACGCTAGCCGCGCATCCCAGCAACTGCGCATCCCACGCATGCCGAGCTACCCGAGCACCTCGCACGCGAACTCGAGACGTGCCGCGGGTAGGCCGGCAGGTCAAGCGCGTCAATGCCGGAGAGCCCCACCACGGCGCACCAGCGAACGCAGCCCAGCGCCGGAAGCTCACGGCCCGAACTTCAGACCCCCGAGACGCTGCCGCGCCTCAATGCCCAAGACACTGCCGCACCTTGATGCCCAACTCGATACGCAACTCGATGCCCACGGTTCGGTGTTCTCAGCCCGCTCGGGACTGCTCACGAGCGGATGCGCCTCCCTGGAGCGTCTCGGCCTTCAAGAACGGGATCGCCGCAAAGAACGTGAACACGCGGCCTTGCGAGGCCGTCACCGTCCCGGCGATCGAGGCGATGACGTGCAGGAATCCGACGGCGAGGATGAGCACCATGACGCCGGTCGCCGCGATCTGGCCAAGGGGGCCAGATGTCACCGCATCCACCCCGAGACTGCCCAGCGTCATCATGCCCACAACGAAGACCACATAGGCTGCGAAGGCGAGCAGCATCGTGGCGGCCCAGTTGGCCGCAACTCGCGCGTTTTCACGAGCAACGGCGCTCTCGGAGCGACGCCACACTCGCCTCGACACGAACCACATCGTGAGGGCTCCCGCCAGCATTCCCAAGATCGGGATCGGGATCCAGCCGATGAACCCCAGCGCCCAGCACTTCGTTCCGTTCTCCGACGGCGCGACGTACACGTACTGCACGGGTGGCGTGGGCTGAGCGCCCGCGTCCGTCGCCCCGAGCGTCGGCAGCACGTTGTTCGCGGGATGCGCGTGCGGAGCCGAGGACTGCGCTCGCGGAGCCGAGGATTGCGCCTGCGGACCCGAGAACTGCCCGTGCGGACCCGAGAACTGCCCGTGCGGACCCGAGAACTGCCCGTGCGGACCTGAGGATTGCGGGTGCGGAGCTGAGGCCTGCGCGTAGGGATCCGAAGTTTGCGCGTACGGGTCCACATCCTGTCCCGACAGACCCACCTGTTGCGGCAAACCGACGTTCGGCCCCTGAGCGTTGGCAGGCTCGTTCGAGCTCGCGGCCGATGAGTCGTTGACGGAGGTGTCCCTCCACGACCAAGTGCCGATGCTCAGCGGGTCTCGATTCGGGGCGCCGTGTGCAAGCTGTTCGTTGGGCGTCTGCTCATGCGACATGGAAATCTGCCTCTCGTGCTCGAAATGGGATGGCGAGCGCGTAGCGGAATGCCCGCCCCTGCGAGGCGCTGACGCCACCGCAGATGATGCCGACGAGGTTCGCTGTGCCGATGGCATAGAGGAACCCAGTGGAAGTGATGAGCATCCATGAGTTGTCGGTCGAATCCGCCATCGCCCCCACCGAGACCGCGAAGAACGCGGCCGCCACGGCCACGAGCCCGAGCATCGTCTTCCCCCAGTTGGAGGCGTTGCGTGCGACTTCTCGTTGGAAGGCGTCGTCGGAGGCGAGGCCGCGCGCCGAGGAACTGATCATGCTCGTGGGGCCGACGATCCACCCGAGCAGTGGCACGAGCACCGTCAACCCGACGAGCCAGTACGAGGCGCCCGTCGCCGGCCGCTTCACGTAGACGATCTGCGACTGCCCCGCCACGTGGTGCTGTTCCGCACCGGTCGGATGCGGATGCGGATGCGGATGAACATGCGGCTGCGCCTGCAGCGGCAGATGCGGATGCGGATGCGTCACGAGCGTTCCCCCCAGAACTCCGTTGTGGCCCTCTGCTACTCCCCCGGGCCAGCCGCGAAGTTAGCACGGGCGGGTACGCGGCGCGATGGGCAGTTCTGCCCGTGTAGAGAGCCCAACGTGCTCTCGGTTGCTTAGGCTGGCGGCATGCCCCGCACTCTGATCTTGCTCCGCCACGCCAAAGCCGAGCATCCGATGACGATCGACGACCGCCAGCGTTCGCTTGCCGAACAGGGAGTGTGGGACGCCGCCGCCGCCGGCGACTGGCTGCGCGAGCACGCGCCGAGGGTCGACAAGGTCCTCTGCTCCCCTGCCGCCCGTACGAGGCAGACGCTCGAGACGGCTGAGGTGCTGGCCCCTGCCGAGTTCCCGAGCGCCCTGTACATGGGCGGCGAGGACGACTACCTGGATCAGGTCAAGGAGACCGCTGCCGACGTGCAGACGCTGCTCGTCATCGGCCATGAGCCGACCGTGTCCGGCACGGCAATCGCGCTGGCCGCCGATCGGGAGTCGGATCTGGCGCGCGAGATCCGGCACGGTTATCCGACGTCGGGCATCACGGTGCTGACGTTCTCAGGTGAGTGGGATGCGCTGCGATGGGGTTCGGCGAACATCACGGCCTTCCACGCGCCACGCTGAGGTCCGCCACACCGACACGCGCCACGCTGAGGCCCGCCACACCGACACTCGCCACGCTGGCACCCACCGCCGTACCCCGCCACTACGACCGCGCGGCCTCGTCTCGCACCGCATCCGCTGGTCTCAGGGCCATGCCGATGAGCGGGAAGAAGAGCACCAAGAGCATTCCGGCGCCCACGAGCGATGAGGCGATGGCGGGTTCGAGCACCTTCTGGTCGACTCCGATCGCGGTGACTGCGACGATGATCGGCAGCGCCGTGGAGCTGAGCAGCCCGAGGCTTGCGCGCTCTCGAGGCGAGGTTCCTTTGGGCGCGGTGAGCTGCGCCGGCAGGCCGCGGATGATCAGCAGCAGCCCGAGGAAGACGGGCAGCAGGATGAGCGCCTGCACGCTCCCGAGCAGCGCGTCGAGGTTGAAGGTGACGCCCGTGTAGATGAAGAAGAGGGGCACGAGGAAGCCGAAGGCGATGGCCTCGATTTTGCTTTCGACTTGTTCTCGGTCGGCTTCGGGGGCACTGCGCATGATGATCTGCCACATGACCCCTGCGGCGAAGGCGCCGAGCAGGATGTCGAGGTCGAGCATGGCGCTGAGGGCGACCAGGCAGGCGAGGGTGAAGATGACGATGCGCACCGCGAATTGACCTGAGGTGTGGAGGCTCGCGTTGACGAGCCGGTGCAGGTGCCCGTGCTTGAGGCGAACGGCGACGAGGATTGCGACGCCGGTGACGACGACGAAGAGCGCGAGCACGAGTGCTGAGACGCCTGGTGAGCGGGTGCCGAGGAAGACGGAGATGGCGACGAGTGGGCCGAACTCGCCGACTGCGCCCATGGCGGTCGTGGCTTTGCCGAACGGTGAGCTGAGTTCGCCGGCGTCGCGGAGGATCGGGATGAGCGCGCCGAGCGCCGTCGAGCTGAGGGCGATTGCGATGATGACGCCTGCCTCGCCGGGCGCGATGAGCAGGCCGGCCGCGATTCCCATGGCGAGGCTCAGAACCCAGGCGAGTGAGGCTTTGGCGAGTGGCCCGCCGCCGAGGCTGCGGAAGCGGATCTCGTTGCCCGCGACGAAGAACAGCGCCGCGAGGCCGAACTCGGACAGCCAGTCGAGGAGGTCTGATTTGTCGACCCAGCCGAGCAGGCTGGGCCCGATGGCGATGCCGAGCAGCAGTTCGAACACGACGATCGGCACTTTGACCCAGGGCGAGATGCTGCGCGCGAAGAGGGGTGCCAGCACGGCGAGGGCCGGGATGAGGAAAACCCCAGGTTCGGACACGCGCTCAGGCTAACAGCGCAATGGCTGGAGGCCCGCGGTTCAGGGGCCGGTTCTGGGGCATGTTCGGGGCCGTGTGGAAGGATGCTCGCGGAGAACGGTGCCGTGGCTGCGCGCGCCGGCACCCAAAGGGGAGGCAGCGGTGAGGCTGAACACGATCACGACCGGCGATGGCCCGAAGAAGGTCGCGCTGGTGCATGGAATCGGGGCCAGCGCTGAGCTGTGGACTTCGTTCGTCGAGCGGATGGTCGAGTCGGGTGAGTACACGGCGATCGCGGTCGACCTGCGGGGTCACGGCGACAGCCCGCGGGCGACGAGTTACCGTCTCGGTGAGTTCGTGGACGACCTGTGCGAGACGCTGCCGGACGATCTGCACAGCGCGGTCGGGCATTCGCTTGGCGGAACGCTGCTGGTTCGTGCCGTTCCCCGGCTCAGGCCCGGACACGCGATCTACCTTGACCCGGGGTTCAAGCTTGGGCTGCCGAGTCGGGGCGCCGGTGCCCGTGTGTTCTGGGCGCTCTCCGGGGTGACGCTGCCGCTTGTCATGCTGGCGAGCGCCGCAACGGGAACCAACGACACGAAGCGGTACACGCAGCAGACGAAGGTTCTGAATGATCGCGCGAAGCGCCGCTTCGACCGCAAGATGACGGTCGGCATCTTCGACCAGATCGCGCACGACGCGTACGTTCCCGCCGCTCCGCTCGTGCCGTCGACGGTGGTGCTCTCGGCTGAGGGCAAGGCGGTGGTGCCGGCGCCTCTGCCAGAGGAACTGGATGCGCTTGGCTGGGACGTGCGCAGCTTGCCTGAGGTCGGGCATCCGTTCTGGTTGCATGACGCGGATGCGACGTTCCGGTCGGTGCGCGATGTCCTTTGAGAGCGTGGTTGTCGTGACCGGGTGCGTCGTGGCGGCCGTACTGCTGGCGTTCGGGGTGCTGATGCTGGTGGCCCCGAGGGCGATGGCTCGGCGCGGGCTTCCGCGCAGTTACAAGGCGGGTGGCCATGCCTCGGTGGGCTACACCCGCCTCTCCGGTGGCGTGCTGTGTGGCGTCGCGGTGGCCACCGCGGTCTTGAGTTTGGCGGCAGGCCCCTTGGGGCTCTTGTGACTGGGGTGCCTCCCCTAGGCTGAGTCGACCGGCTGACGAAGGAGTTCGCATGCTGTCTGTTGAGTTCCCCAGGGATGTCATCTTCACCGCTTCCCTGTTCGGCTTTGCGACGTTCGTCTGGGCCGGGTGGGCGCAGGAGCGGCCACGGCATTGGGCGTGGCGCATCGTCTTCGGCGTGTTGAGCCTGGCCGGGGTGGCGCTTTTGGGCGTCACGCTGCCGACGGCTATCAGGAATTGGTCGAGCGCGACCGCCCTGCAGGTCGATTCTCTGCCATTCACGATCTACATCGTCATGGTGGCGCTGGAGGTGGTCGGCGGCCTCATCGCGGCCTTCTTCCTGCTGCACCGCAAGAAGGGCGAGCTGATGGCTCCCGTGATGCTGCTCATCGTGGGCCTGCACTGGGTGCCCATGATCTGGGTGTTCGAGCAGCCGTTCCTCGCGCCGGCCTCGATCTGGGCCGTCGCGGTTGCGATCGCCGCGTTCTTCCTGCCGCGCGAGAAGCAGGCGCCGAGCTTCTGGTGCGGCATCTTGGCGGCACCGGTCTTCCTGCTCACTGGCGTGATCTTCGCGGTCGTCGGCTTGCACGAGTTCGCGAACATGCCCTGCGCCTGCTGACCGCAGCGCCGGGGCGCCCGGGACGCCGTTTGTTAACCTGGTGGTCAGCAGAGCTACATGCGCAACTCGACCAGACATACAGAACCAGGGAACAACAGAACATGAGAATTGCGATCATCGGTGCCGGCCCGAGCGGCATGGCACAGCTTCGGGCGTTCGAATCGGCGGCACAGCAGGGGCGCGAAATCCCCGAAATCGTGTGTTTCGAGAAGCAGGCGGATTGGGGCGGTCAGTGGAATTACACGTGGATGACCGGCCTCGACGAGCACGGCGAGCCCGTCCACTCGAGCATGTATCGAAATCTCTGGTCGAACGGCCCCAAGGAGGCCCTGGAGTTCGCTGATTACAGTTTCGACGAGCACTTCGGTCGCCCCATCTCTTCCTATCCCCCTCGCCCCGCGCTGTGGGATTACATCTCGGGTCGCGTTGAGCGGGCGGGTGTGCGCAAGTACGTCCGATTTAGCACGGTTGTGCGCTGGGTCGACTTCGACGAGGCGACGCAGCAGTTCACGCTCGTGAGCGAGGACCTCGAGGCGAAGAAGACCACCCGCGAGGTGTTCGATCGGGTCGTTGTCGGGTCTGGCCATTTCTCGTTCCCGAAGATGCCGACGTTCGAGGGACTCGAAACGTTCCCTGGCCAGGTGAGTCACGCGCATGAGTTCCGCGGCGCGGAGAAGCTGCGCGATAAGGATGTGCTCGTAATTGGCTCGAGCTATTCGGCGGAGGACATCGGCAGCCAGGCGCACAAGATGGGGGCGCGTTCGGTCACGGCAAGTTACCGGACGGCTGCGATGGGCTACGACTGGCCGGTGGGCTTCGAGGAGCGTCCGCTGGTGACTCGCTTCGACGGTTCGACTGCGCATTTCGCGGATGGCACACAGAAGGACTTTGATGCCGTCGTGCTGTGCACGGGGTACCTGCACAAGTACCCGTTCCTGCCTGACGAGCTGGCGCTCGACTCCCCCAACAACGTGTACCCGGAGGGCCTCTACAAGGGGGTTGTGTGGGAGCGGAACCCACACCTGTTCTATCTGGGTGCTCAGGATCAGTGGTTCACGTTCAACATGTTCGATGCGCAGGCGTGGTTCGTGCGCGATGTCATCTTGGGCGACATCGTGTTGCCTGGGGTGGATGCGCGCCGTGCGGATATTGATGCGTGGCTCGAGCGTTTTCACGCGATCGGCGGGGCTGCGGAGGAGATTCGTTTCCAGGCGGAGTACACGCGCGACCTCATCGAGGCGACCGATTATCCGATGTTCGATCTCGATGAGGTCGTGGAGATTTTCCTTGCGTGGAAGCGCGATAAGGCGGAGGACATCATGGGCTACCGCGATCGCACGTACCGTTCGGTCATGACGGGCACGATCGCATCCACGCACCACACGAAGTGGGTGGATGAGCTCGACGACAGCTTGGATCGCTATCTGTCACCGAGTCCTGCTGCGGTGCAGCGGACGGCGGCGGATTCGGCCGAGGACGCCGCTGACGCGCCTGCCGTTTAGGCTGGCCGGATGAAGCTCAGTCGACATGAGGCCGCGATCCGCCTCGACATCCCGTTGGAGATGGCGAAGCGAAATGGGCTGCCTCCGTACATTGCCGAGGAGGCGTTGGCGGAGCTGGATGCGAACCCGCCGGTGTGGCTGGCGCAGTCGCGGGCGAACCGCACCGGCAAGCGTCCGGTGTGGGCGACGCTGACGTGCGAGGTGTGCGGGACGGTTGAGAAGGTGCGGCCGAAGAAGTGGTGGCCGGAGTTCACGTACGTGTCGTGCGATAACCACGACCTCGACGCGCTGCCGGCGCCCGCTGCGGGCACGACGCGCGAGTTCTCGTATGGCATCGGGACGCGTTTCACGGGTGTCGTCGACGCGTAGCTAGTCCTCTCCCTCGGTGCGGCGCCCGGCGTCGGCGGTTGTTATGACTCGGTGTTCGCGGGGCGCCACCCGCCGTCGACGGAGAGCAGGTGCAGTTCTCCGCCGATGGCGGCGAATTGGGTGAACTTCGTCGCCGACATTTCGCTCCAGATCGACCCGATGATGCGGTCTCCCGCGGTGTAGTTAGCGATCAGCTCCATAAAGAACTGGTCGTGCTGGATGAAGTCGTCGTGGAAGTCGGAGGCGAGCCAGAACCGCTCGGTGTCGGACGTCAAGCCAGCAGCCAGGCCGCAGGGAACCCAGGTGAACCAGTCACGCTCAGGAAGGTACTCGGCCCATTGGTAGTGTGGCGCGCCGGCTGCTAGGTCGGGCCCGCGGCCGGCAGCCGGGTCCTTCGAGACGATCGAGTGCAGGTACTCCGTGACCCAGGCGGGCCGGTCTTTGCGGAGTTGGGTCTGAATGGTCATCGAGATGGCGTAGCTCACGCGACCACCCTATGCACCAGACTCAGGCTGTCTCCTCGCTGGCATTCAGGTCAGGCGCCTGTGGTGGGTCGCCCGTCCGGTCACGGCTGGCGGGGCTGGGACCTTTCTCTCGAAACCACTGAACAGTGTTCATTGGGCACGATCCAGTGGCTCCGAGAGGGCCCCGTTCCTCAGCCCAGCGCGTTGGACCTTCGGCTCAGGCGCTCGAGGTTCGCGTCGCGGAGTCTTCCGTCGCCGCGCGGCCCTTCGTCGTGAAAGGCGCGACGCTCGTTTTTCCGCGCGACACACACCGCGCATCCGCTTGGGGCCTCCCCCGCTTGCTTCAGACCTAGCTCGACCGCGTGGGCGAAGTTCCCGTTGTTGTAGGCGGCGGGGATCGCCTTCCAGTCGTCGGGGCGGAGGTGCCCGGCGCGGTAGCCGAGCTTGCCGTGTTCGAGGCCGGCTCGCCGGAGGGCTTTCTTCGGCGACTTCGCGTCGCAGTCCTGCTCGTGTGCGTCGAGTTGGCGGCGGGCGAGGTGTTGTGCGCTTGTGTTGAGGAGCAGGAACAGCAGGGGCGAGAAGCCGAGCTGGTGCCAGCAGCCGGCGAACTCCTGCCAGTCGGGTTTGGTGTCGAGCCTTCCGCCGCGGAGCGTGCTGGCGAGCATCGCCATGATGAACGGCGGCGTGCCGTGCGTGTGCGGGGGCCAGCGGAGCACGGCTTGCAGCCATTCGCGGCGCAGGTCGTGGGGTAGGGCGCGGAAGGTGGCGAGGGCCCGTTGGTCGAGCTCGGCGTCCCAGTCGCGTTCGGCCTTGATGAGGTAGACGCCACTCTGGGCGTGCGTGGTGCCGCCGGTCGGCGTTGGGGTTTCGGGCATGGATGCGCTCCTCACGGGTACGCCACGCGTTCAGCGGATGCGCGGCGCGGGTTCACCGCGCACGGCACCGCTTGGTGCGTGAACTGACTTGTCGCGCACCGGACGGTGTCGACCCGTTCTTCCCCTGGGGCACCCCACTCAGGTAGAGGGTTGCCGTGCAGCTAGCCAGGTACTTGACGCTGCAACTCGTGAACGTGGGATGGAGATTAGCACGAAGGCCGCCCCAGGAAGGCGACGTCATGGTGTGACGGATCGACCCTACGCGTAGCTCCCTGTTCGCTCGCCCCTAGACCTGTGCCGTGAACGACGCATCGTTGCCCACGGTATGGATCACGTTTGTGTTAGCTGCCGAGATGGAAAACGGGTTCGCGGGAAGCACATTTGCAGCGCCGTCGACCATCCAGCTCTCCGAGGACCAAGCGGTGATGTAGGCCGGATGGCCCGACCTAAGGCCATTGACACCACGACGTGCGGGTGGAGCGGCTGGCCCCGACGAGTTCGCGTAGATCATCGGCGATTCGGGCCAGCAGCCAGTCTGCCGCTGGGCAGACACGGGACCCAAGTGACCGGGGAATGTTCTCGGTGGTCTAAAGCTCGTCTAGGCTCGAATGAGGCCCGCACGGGGCTTCCCGGAGAGCCGTCGTTGCAATGTCGGTGGCATCGACAACACTGAAGTCGTCGCACTCGAGGATCATCCAACGATCTCAGGGGCTCTAGCAACGTGCGCCGCGACTGAACCGACAAGAGGACAGATGAAGAGATTCCGTCTAGGTGAGTTTTTCTCGGGACCCGGTGGCCTGGCCCTCGGCGCGCTGGCCGCGGCGAAGGATGTCTCAGGCCGTGTGGCCCTGGAGCACGAATGGGCCGTAGACATCGACCCGGATTCATGTCAAACATTTATCGACAACGTCCCCGGGGCTTCAGGTGACTCAGTCCATGTCGGCGATGCTCGTGCGTTCTCGCGTCCCGACAAGCTCGCTGAGCTCAGTGGCATCGATGGCTTCGCATTCGGATTCCCGTGCAACGATTTCAGCGTCGTTGGTGAGCACAAAGGACTCGACGGTAACTTCGGCGGCCTCTATCGCACTGGTGTCAAGGTCTTGAAAGCAAAACAGCCCGAATGGTTCGTGGCGGAGAACGTCGGTGGAATCCGAAGCGCCAACGGGGGCCTTGCGTTTCAGGTCATCCTCAGCGAGCTCGAAGCTGTCGGCTACGAGGTGACGCCACACTTCTATAAGTTTGAGGAGTACGGCGTTCCGCAGACGCGTCATCGCGTGATCATCGTGGGCATCCGGAGGGACCTCAATGCTGCCGGCATAAGGTTTAAGGTCCCCGCTCCGACCCATACCAAGCCTGAGCTCGCCCCTCACCAAGGTTTGATGCCCTTCGTGACATCGAGGGAAGCACTGGAGAAGGCAATACCCCCCGGGACGACACACAACGAACTCACGCGCCAGTCTCAACGCGTCGTAGACCGTCTAAACCAGATCGATCCAGGTGAAAACGCGTTCAACGCGAAACGACTGCAAGCGGATCTCAGACTAAACGTCCGCGGGGCCACCATTAGTCAAATCTACCGACGACTACACCCGGATAAGCCTTCGTACACCGTGACGGGGTCGGGTGGCGGCGGAACTCACATGTACCACTGGGAAGTACCGCGAGCCCTCACGAATCGTGAGCGCGCGCGACTTCAGACTTTCCCGGACGAACACAAGTTTTATGGGAATCGCGACTCGGTGCGTAAGCAGATCGGCATGGCCGTGCCAGTCAACGGAGCCCGTGCGATATTCCAGGCCCTATTCAAGTCAATGCTCGGACTGGAATACGAGTCAATCGAACCAAACTTGAAGGCTGAAAGTCCTGAACTCTCGCTTCGCCAGGCTTGATCACCTAGCCTCCAGAATCAGCACCCACCAAACCTTTCGCGAATGGAGTCGCATTGGACACTCGATTTTTAGTTGAGACTATGGTCCAAAAGTTTCAACTCGACGCGTCATTTGATGACGCTTTGAAGCAGACGAAGCTCTTCTTCGAGGGCCAGTCGCTACAAGGGCTCGACGAAGCACTGGAGCAAGTCGAGAGAGATCACTACGCCAGCGTGTCCTCGGCAACAAAACTACACGAGACTTCGATCTCTCAGAAACTCGATATGTTGCAGCAACGCTGGTACGCCGGCCCCTTGAAGAATGGTCTTTGGCAAGAGCTTGCGGATCGGATGCGAGAGAGCGGCTTACGGGGGGCGGTGGACGCCGTAGACGAATCGACAGAGGCCATTGTTGCCGCGATGGCCGAGCCCCGTGTCGAGGACGATCGACGGCTAGGACTTGTCGTCGGGAACGTCCAATCCGGCAAGACCGCGAACTATTCAGGTGTTATCGCTAAAGCACTGGATCAGAACTACAAGTTCGTGATCGTTCTATCCGGCATTCATAACAACCTTCGCCGCCAGACCCAGATTCGCCTCGAGCGTGATCTGGGCGTGACGGATAACCCGAGCGCCTGGCATGGACTCACCTCACCAGATGCCGACTTCGGAACCGCTGCGAAGCGAAACGCGAGCAGTATCGTCTCGAACAATGCAAGAATTCTGGCTGTCGTCAAAAAGAACAAGAATCGACTCGAGAATCTTCTGGAATTTCTCCGCGCGCTCGACTCGGACGTCGTTCGCAGAACTCCGATCTTGATCATCGACGATGAGTCCGACCAGGCGACGCCCGACTCCTCGCCGAAAGGCAAGGAGGAGGCATCGACCATCAGCAGGCTCATGCGCGACCTCTGGGCCGAGGTGTCGAATGGCACCTACATCGGCTACACGGCGACCCCGTTCGCGAACGTCTTCATGGATCCGAGCGCGGAAGCGGCGGAGCTCTACCCAAGCAATTTCATCCACGTGATGCCCACGCCCGACTCGTACTTCGGGGCGGCCCGGCTCTTCGGACTCGGCACCGAACAAGCGGCTGTTGAAATCGATACTCACGACGTGCTCCGTCACGTCCCCGACGTCGAGCTGGATGCGCTTCGCCCGGCTGGGAAAGATGCGCCCTTCGACGCTGAAGTCACGCCATCACTCGTCGACGCCATCAGGTGGTTCATTGTTGCAGCCGCCGTCCGACGAGTGCGCGGTCAAAACGAAAAGCATTCAACGATGCTTATTCACACGACGCACAACGTGGAGCCGCATTTCGACCTCCGCGATGCAGTGGTCGACTTTCTTGAACCTCGTCGAGCGCGTGCTCGCGACGGTGACGTTCGGGAGTTCTACGCGACCTTCCACGAGGAGATCGACCGGGCTCCGGAACTACTGACCAGCAATGCTCAGGAAGCGACATGGCCGCGTGTGGAGCAGGAGATCCTAAGCGTGATGCGTAATCTGCGTGTCTCCGTCGACAATGGCCAGGCCGATGCAAGTGAGCGCCTGGACTACCGCGATGAGGAGCCGCAAACTGTCATCGTGATCGGTGGGGGCACCCTCTCGCGCGGACTCACTCTAGAGGGTCTGTTTGTCTCCTTCTTCACCCGTTCTTCGAACGCCTACGACACGCTCCTGCAGATGGGTCGCTGGTTCGGATATCGGAGCGGTTACGAAGATTTGCAGAGGATCTGGCTGAGTAGCGGTCTGGACGAGGATTATCGGTTCCTTGCGCAAGTCGAGCACGAGCTCCGCCAAGACATCGACAGGCTGATCCGTTCAGGGCAGTCGCCATCACAGATCGCTGTTCGTGTGCGCCAGCATCCCGGTCGGTTGCAGATTACGAATCCGAATAAGATGAAGCACGCACACGAAGTTGAGGTTGATTTCGAGGGCTATCCGATGCAAACGTACGTGTTTGATGTCGGATCGGAAGAGAAACTCGAATCTAATCGACAAGCGGCTCGAGGCTTACTCGGTCGCATCAGTGACAAAGTCGCCAAAACACGGCACGCAGACACCGGCGGATCTCGGGTATTCACGGGCGTTCCGGTCGAAGAGATCAAGAAGTTCTTCCAGGAGCTCTCGGTCCACAGCCATTTCGGCGACTCCTTCTCCGCCGCCGTGGCCTGGTCGGCAAACAAGCTCCCCGAGAAGCCCTGGAACGTGGTCCTGGCGGGCGGCAACGAACCGAGTCAATTCAAGGTAGGAGGGTTCACAGTTTCGTCGGTCCGACGCGCTCCGATTAGTCCAGATGAAGACGCGGTCAAGGGCAAGCACATCAACATTCGAGCTTTGATGAGCGGAGACGACATGCTGCTCGATCTCAAGCTTCTAGACACTGGCCACGATTCAGAGCGCTCCAAGTACTCACGGAAAGACCGCATAACGCAGAAAGAGATGCGGGCAGCGGTCGACGACGGCGACGGGAACGGCCTTCTGATCATCTACCCCCTGAGTCCCCGCTCCGTGCCGACAACTAAGAGCCGAGTCCCGATGCAAGAGGCGCTAAAACAGGTCAACCCCGATGTAGAGTTCAGCGACCAGCCCATAATCGGGGTCGCGTTGGTCGCACCGATCGACAGTCGCCATGAGTTGATCTCCAAGGGAACCTACCTAGCCGTCACGCCGCACTTTCAGGCAGACGAGGACGTGGACGAGCTCCCGACACCGGACACAGAGAAGAACTTCACGGGTGTTGTCTGATGCGCGCGGAAGAGACTTTTCGGCAGGCCCGCCGTTTGGGAGACGTCCTTCGCATCGATGAAGCCCGCGTCGCTCCCGTAGTCGGAACCCCCTCGGGGCGAGCCGTCTGGCTGGGGATGGACAGCAACGACGTGTCGGTCGCCTACTTCGAGGTTCCAGGTAGCCCGGACGTCTCGTTTGCGGTGAGCCAGCTGATGTTGGTCTCGACTGTAAACATTGGACTGGATACTAACGGTGCTCGCTACACCGCCATCAAGATAGCCTGTCTCGACCCTTCGCTCGCGGCGATCTTCACGACGTTCATTGAAGACCTGATCGGTGACCTTTCGGAGGAGGCGGACGTGCCGCAACTGATTGTGGCCTCGGCGGCCCGTTGGCGGCGTCTGCTACAGGTGGCCGGACGCGAACTCTCGGCGCATGCGATGGCAGGGATCTACGGCGAACTGCTGTTCCTCGAGCGTGCAGTGGCCGAACTCGGCAGTTCGAGCCTGCACGACTGGCAGCGGCAAAAACACGACTCTCATGACTTTAGCGGTGCAACTGGGTGTGTAGAGGTCAAAACCACCGGAATGCAGTCAAGAGCCGCCGTCGGCATCCACGGCCTGCGGCAGATGCTTCCCTGTTCACCAGCTCCCCTGACTCTAGCCGTCGCCGAAGTCGCTGTTACGGGTGCTGGAGAGTCGATCGACGATGTCATCGAACGGGTTCTGACCACCGGAGTGGACCCAGAGCTCTTCGCCGATAAGTTGGCCGATCAGGGGTACGTCTACAAGATGCCGGCCTCCGAAAAGTTCTCGTTCGAGTTGCGGACCTGGAGATTCTGGAGCATCAATGAGAACTCGCCGGTGCTCAGCTCACGGCAGCTGAGCGAGGAGGTCATGATGGCACTCGCCAATGTCTCCTACGACCTCGTGCTCTCTGCGCTTGGCGAAGCTAGCTCTAGTTTCGACTTCGCTGCGCTCGATGCAACCAAAGGCGGCTCAGCATGAGCACACACACATCGCTTCGACGGTTCTCCAAGCCCAGGCGTGCCGGAGATCAGACCAGCGGTGGTCGTGGAAAGCTGCTTAAAACAAATTCCGACTTGACGAGAGTCGAGTTGCTCATCCGAGAGACATTGCAGAATTCCTGGGACGCGCGACGCGACGATGTCCGTCCGACCTACGGAGTTCGCATTCGCGAATCCGATGCCGCACTCAAATACCTCCTGTTGAACAACGTTTTCACCGACCTTCCTGATTCTTTAGACGTGCTACGACGCAATGTCGCCGCCGCTGGTTCCCACGTACTCGAGATCTTTGATCGCGGAACCACGGGCCTTGATGGCCCGATCCGCGCGTCCGTAGAATCGGAACCAGGCGAATCCAATAACTTCAACTCATTCGTCTTCGATATTGGGACTACCAAGTCGACACCTGGCTCCGGTGGGACATACGGATTCGGCAAAACGGCGGCGTTCGAGGTCTCCGGGGCGCACGCCGTGGTCTATTGGTCAGTTTGCAGAGGAGCCGAAGGAGTCCATGAGCATCGGCTGATTGCATCGGTGCTCCACGACCCATATGCCGAGGAGGGAGCGAGATTCACCGGCGCCCACTGGTGGGGTGACCCCGATGATGCAGATGTGATCCCGCTCACCGGAACGAGGGCCGAAGAACTCGGCCGGGCTCTGTTCCAGACACCGTTCGAACAAGGTGAGCTCGGCACGTCGATTCTGATCATTGATCCGGTCATTACCGTCGACTCCGGCCAGAAGGACGAGGCCAGCCGACGGGTCGCGGTCCGCGACGGCGACCTCGCAGACCGTCTGACCGCACAGATCGAGCGAGCGGTCGGAATACATGCCTGGCCCAAGGTCACTCCAGATTCAAATGGTGAGCAGCCAATGTCGGTGCAGGTCTATAGGCAGGATCGCGATCGCGAGCTCGGCCTGCAAATCAGGGAACGTTACTCGCGCTTCGGCGACGCGCTCGTACAGGTTCGAGATGCTCAGAGAGCAATAACATCTCCGATACCGACTCTTCGCCCTAGTCATATTGTTCGCGAGGAGACTTTCCCGATCCAGCTTCGTCCGTCCAGATCGCAGAAGCAGGACGATTCGGAGTTCTTTGGTGGCCGCGCAGACAACATTGCCGGCCACGTTCACATCAGTCTGAGTCTTGCAGACCCGGTCCCCCGATTCGGTCTGATCAGCCCGTCAAACGTGCTCTGTCTGATGCGCTCACAGGCCGAGCTGGTGGTCTACTACGACGAGATTCTGCCATTCGACGAGCCTGGACTCACCTGGCACGCCGTTTTCAAGCCCACACCCGAATGCGACAAGCACTTCGCCTCCTCCGAACCCTCGACGCACGACGCGTGGACGCCGAACGCAGCCGAAAACGAGGTCGCGACATACGTCGTGAGTAAATCACTCGCCCAGATCCGTCGCAAGGCTCGCAATTTCCTCGAGGAGACCCGCGCGATCAATGCGAAAGAGGAACGGAGCGTGCGACGAGTTGCCACGGCCCTGAGATCGTTCGTGCCTCTCGGGCCTGCAGATGCTGAGCAAGATGAGGTCGAAGCCGGCACCGCGGCCAGGAGCAAGTCGCGCGCCTCCAGGCGGCAACCCAGGGTTCGCGCCGAAGTCACTGATTCGCTGCCGGACATCGACGGTCTTGGTCATACGCTGTCCGTCCTCGTAAGCGCGCCAGGAGACAGCACCGTGCAGGTCAGGGCCGTCTTCTTCGCGCGTACGCCGGACGGAAAAATGGAGTTGTTCGACGACGAAGTACGCGTGTCCTGGAACCTCGGCGCCAAGTCCGTCAGCACCGCCTCTGAGCTGTCAATCCGCTCGAACACCTCGGTCGAACTGCACGTGCGCACACGGACCGCAGTTGCCCTAGAGGTAGTTCTCGAAACGACGGTGGACACATGAACCGCGTTCTCCTATACCCATATCCCAGGCTCGAGCCTGCAAACATCTCCTGGTCAGCTTGGAGGATCGTGCTCGACGGTCACGAGGTGACTACCGGAGAGTTCACCGATGCCTGGGATGCCAACTCTGCGATGGAGTTCAGTCTGTCGGTATCGATCCCGAGTTCGTCGTTGCTACGAATGCGAGGCGGTAACCCAGTCCTCCTTCTGAGTGCGAGCTGCGCGGAGACCGCATTCACCGACACAGCGGAGACCCCATTCGTCGCGTCGCCAACGTCTTTGACAGCAGCTGGCAGTCTCTCGCTCTCGGGTGCGGACATCAGCCAGAAGCTGACCCTCAGGGCGCAAGTTCTCATGCCGGTCGAAGCACAAGGTCGCGCACCTGAATGGACGAGTCGACGCATCCTCGGGGAAGCTCGCGCACTCGACCTGGAGCTCGATTCCGACCTCTCAGGCTTTCCGACCTCAGCGCGTTCGTTCAGCGCCGCGCACCTGCCCGATGCCCCGTGGGATATCAAGGTTACTGCGACGGATCTCTCCGACTCGTTCTCCAACTCAATACGGCTGTACCTGAATGAGGACTACCCACTTGTCAGAGAGCTCATGAATGGCAAGCCCAAACCCCATGTGGAGGCAGAACTCTCGGCTTCCATCGCCCGCACCTTGTTGAACACTTCGAGGAGACTCTGGGATATGGCTCCGGAGATCGAAAGCCCTGATGACGTCGCCGCGCAACATCCGGACTCCATCGCCGCTGCCGGTAAGCGCGTGGCTGGCACGTACCTGCGAATGAACTTAGCTGAGGCGATTCACCTGATACGGTCCCGACCTGAGACCGTCGAGTTTAGGGTCGCATCGGCCGCCGGTGTACTCAAGGGACGATCATGAGCGGACAAGTGCTGTTCCCTAGACTCACTCCCAGCCGTCGAGCGATTCTGCGCTCAGAGCTCGAGGACGTCGCCTCACCGACAGATGTCACCTTCGCATTGGAGGCGCTTCAAGACGCCTACGACGATTCAAGTGCTTTTCCCGCAACTGGAGGGCGCCGAATCACGGTGAATGAACTGATCGATTTCCGAATGCGCTGCCTCGAGGCTGTCCAAAGTGTTCCGCCGACTTCGGAGATCGAGCGCGGACAGCTTTTTGACCTCGCCATCGGCCGGGTGATTCACACTTCGACGGTCAATTCACGTGGGCAAATGGGCCACCCGCAAGTCTGGGACCTCATCACCCTGGTATTACTGCCTGATCTGGCGTCAGCCCGCTTCGAGCCGTCGCGGGGTGTTCGGACGGGCAGGTTCGACGGCGGCGGTCGGCGACACGTGTTCCAACGTCTCTGGAAGCGCTGGCAGTCGTTGGGGCCCGATCTCGTCGAGTCAGGCGGACTCACCGAGGATGACTATGTCGCGCTTTTGGAGCGGAAGATCACTTTAGAACGGCCAGCGGTTGCGCGCGCCGCGGCGGTCGCCATCGTGAATTCACAGCTGACTGGCGGTCACCGCCGCGAGTACACGCGTGTACTCATGCGGCGCCTCGTCCAGGCCTCCGGAATTGTAGCCGTAGGCGGTGAAGATGCCGCGCATCTTGAGGCACTTTTCGCCCATCTCGATTTCACTACGCGAGAAGCTTTGAGAGACCAAGCCAACGTCGATTCCACATATGTCGGTGTGGGCGGGGGCGCTGGTATGTACTACGACGATAGCGAGTTTGTACGCCCGACCGCAGACCCTCGTTAGCGACCCTACACGTACCCCGGCGATAGCGAGTTTACTCTGACTGGATATCCGCTTCTCTGAGCGCCATTAATTTCCCGGTTGAGCGCCGCTTGTTCTTCGTAACGATCATGTAATTGAGCGCCGAGTATCCGACTGAGGCCGCCTTTCTAGAATCTGTCGCGTGGCCGAACACGAAACAGGAGGGGGTGTTCGGATCGTAGGCAGGACGAAGGCGAGGAGCTGGTACTGCAGGGCTTCTCGTCGCGGCCGATCGCGGCACAGGGCATATCTCGGTACTCGGTGGCGGCGGTGATCGACGCCGCCGCACGAGAAGGAATCCGGCTGTGACGACATCGCCGATCACGGAGACGGGAGGTGTTTGCGCGACGGTTGCCCGGTCGCGATGAGGACGAGAGCGTTCACGCCTAGCCAGATTGGACAGGGTGCATCGGGAGATCACCCGTGTCGAGATGGCGTTGAGGCAGTTGCCTGGCTAGTACGTCGACGCTTGCCGCGGCATGGGCGAGACAGAGCTAGGGCGTGGCCGGCTCTGCAAGATCTACTCGCGGCACATGCGGGTGATCGGCGTGGCGTCGCGGGTCGAGCATAAGGCCAGGCAGACGGTGGAGGTCGACTGTTTGGGTGCTGACCGATCTGGTCGCCGGGCAGACGGCTCGGGGCAGGTGTTCGTGGGGACGCTGCCGTTCTCCCGCTACTCGTTAGTCGAGCCCACGTTCGATATGCGACAGGACACCAGGCGGCGTGCGAACGCGGCGATGTTCGACTGGTTCGGCTGGGCGTCTATGACGTCTAAGACCGGCCGGGGCCGACACTTGCGCATTAGCGTCAAGAAACCCAGGTTTAGGGACACGTCGAGCGTTCCAACGCCTCCGCCAGGTCATCCAGCAAGGTGATCGTCTCGTCGACAGGCCGTGAGCGCGGCCGTTGGCGAGTCGGCACCTCGCCCTGGTAGCCAATGCTCAAGACCTTGCACAGATCTGATCCATTTGCCGAGAGTTCCTCATCTTCCCTGCGACGAGCGAGCGCTGACGTCTGCATGTTGCCGAGACGTGAATGTCGGTCGTGTGGATTAACGTTTTCGTATGCGCCTTGCCTCTCTCGTCCACCGCGAAGAGCACACGGCTGAGCCTCCATTCGATTTCTCCGGAGAATTAGACCCGTGCCCCGGTGATTCAACACGACTACCACATTCCCATCTCGTTCAGGAGCGGGCGTCACGGACGAATGCGGACACCCGACACCCCAGCCGAGGTGAGCTCAGCAGCTGGTTCGGGCAACTCACAGAGCCCCTACTCACCGCAGACGAAGAAGTCGCCCTGGCGCGAGAGATCGAACTTGGTTTGATCGCACAGCACCACTTAGATCACGGCGCCGACGCGGAAGGGGCACATGATTCCAAGACGTCTGAGGACCTGCGTACGATCGCACGTGACGGCCGGCGCGCCTACGACCGTTTCGTGCGCTCGAACCTTCGCCTCGTAGTTTCTATCGCAAAGCGCTACTCAAACGCACCGCTCGAACTCGAAGATGCACTTCAGGAGGGGAATCTCGGGCTCATGCGTGCCGTCGAGAAGTTCGACTGGACTAGAGGGAATAAGTTCTCGACCTACGCGACCTGGTGGATTAGGCAGGCCATCACACGTGCGATCGCTGACCAAGGACGACTAGTTCGTATCCCTGTCCACGCTGTGGAAGACATCGCGCGGATTCGGGCAACCCGCCGAGACTTGATGGACCCAATTATCGGCGAAGCCACCGATGACGACGTTGCGAGCGCACTCGACCTCGAAGTCGCACGGATCCACCAGCTCGAAGCTTACGACCAAGACCCCGACTCCCTGAACCGGCACGTCTGGACGGCAGAAGGCCCCGTCGAGTTGGGCGATCTGCTACAGGACCCGCTGGAGCTTCCGACCGAGGCTCGCCTCGAGCGCGATGAACTCGTGGAAACAGTGCGCGCCGTCATTGCTGCCCTCCCGCCTCGCGAACGGCAGATTATGCGACGGCGCAACGGCCTCGATGGTATGGAACAGGGAACGCTCGATTCGATCGGAGCCGAATTCGGCGTGACTCGCGAGCGCATTCGGCAGCTTGAAGCAAAGACGATCAAAACACTTAAACAAGATCCTTTCTTACTCGCGCTCATCGGCGATCTTCGAGGGAATCTCGCGACGTCAGAAGCGATTCCCCGGGTAGCTCGTGGAAGAGCGCGCTCAGCCGAGCCGAGTCTCGCGAGTTTGGAAAAGACAAGCGAGGATCCCGAGATTGGTCTACCGCGCGAAGCGCGCGGATTCTCCACAAGCATCGAATTGGGCACCTCCCCGTCGGAAGTGGCCTTGACGCAGGCCCCCAGAGATCCGGCCGGACGGGAAGCACGGGGAGTCGACCTCCATATACGCCTTGCAATAGTCGAGGCTTTCGCGGCCAATCCGGACATCGCTTCCGTGTCCAGCAGGACCAAAAATACTTCAGCCACGGTCATTGACGTGCTGGCTGACATTACCGGAGAGAGCTTAGATCGGATAACTGCCGAGCCGCAGATCGTTACCGTTCCACGTCGACTTCTCCGCAAGCTTCGCGATCAGGTCGCCGATGCGTCGCAAAGTACCGAAACGGGGTCGCTGGACCGCGAGGCGCGCGTGCCCGCGGCGGACCCGGCAGACTCAGCGGACCATCCGGCACATGATTTTCCAACCTCATTCCGGTCGCTAGATTCGAGGCATAAGCCGGTTTCGACCGACGACTCCACCCAAACTAAGCCACTCGATGACACACACATTGGCGAACTCGAAAGGATCGATATGTACAACGCAACACTTGAAGACGGCACTGAGGTGACACTCACGCGAGACGGAACCTGGTCGTTCGGTGCCGCGGACTCGACGACCCCAACCTTCAGACGAACTCGGTGGGGCGCAAACAGGGACGAGATTGCCAGTTCTGAGGATGGCAAGCCCAAGAAGGGACCGGATGGCTCTCTGACCTATAAGGGGAGGATCGCGCACTTGGAGACAAAAATCCGGTACGAGCTGCTCAACGACGCGCTCATGCGCGCGGAGTACGAAATCATCGAAGAGTTCTCAAGCACCAATAAGTACCTCAGCGAGTTCAGTTGGTTCAAGGATCTGCTCACTAAGAAATATGGAGCACCAATCGAGGACGAGATTACCTGGATCGATGAAAGTTCCAAGGACGAGCCCAATGAGTGGGGTGATGCCGTTGCAAGAGGAGATCTGGAGCTTCGCGCGGTCTGGCACTCCCCGGAAACCCGGGTCACGGCCGCACTGAAAGGCCAAAACTACGAAACCTCAATGACAATCACCTACGACGCCGTTCGATACGAACACATCGCCCGAGCCGCTCGCGAGGCAGAGATCCTCGCCGATCTGTAAATCGAGCTACTGCCCCCGCCGCTCTCCTTCACGCACCCCGGCGGCAGCGAGTTCACACTGACGGACAAGTCGTCGCGGGTGAGAAAGTTCGCTTGGTTGATGCCGAGCAGGTACGTGCTCAGGACGATGCCACCGACCGCTGCAACGACGAGTCAGCGCCGGCCGGTCGACGTGTGGTCGACGAAGACGTGCCGTACGACGCAAAGCAACACGCACAGTTCAAACGGCACGCAGACGAGTACAACCAGGAGCGCCGCGACGTCGACAAGAGCGATCGCGACGTTGTCGGAATCGCTGCCCACGAGGAAGTCCAGCAGAAGCCACGCGGTCGGCACCAGAAGCACCAAGGTGCGACCGATCCGGCCCCATATCGGACGCGTTCGAGCAGCACCAACACGAACGCCGCCGTCGACGACGCCAAAAAGCCGAGGATGTAGTCGAAGAACATCTCAGCCCACATGCCTAGCGTGAACGCCGGTCACCAGGCGACCGCAGCCATGCCGACCATGACCACGCCGAGCGGCACGTCGCGCTTACGACCGGGCTCACGCATAGTCGCCTCATCGGGGTCCTCACCCTCGAGAAGGGATTCCCTGCCACGCTGGCTCGAAAGTTCTGAGTCCACCCCGCACCGCGGCAGCGCCCGCCGCCCGCCGCCCCACGCATCCCCCAGCAAACCACCCGAATCGCGCGTGTAGCGTTCAGCTACTCCGTGTGATTCGCCGAGGCGACCGCTTCGACGGATCACCGGAATCCCCAGTAACGCTTCGCACGAAGGAGCACCCCGATGCTGTTCCCCGCACGCGCATGAGTGCCCTCCTCGAGTTGCCCATCATCAACTCCCCCGCCATGTGGATCATCTTCGTCGTCGCGGCCGCCATCACCATCACGCTGCTCCTGCGCGACGCCGACCCGAAGTGGTTCGTGCGTGCATCCATCGGGGCCATAGGCGGCGCCCTCGCCGGCATCGGCGCCTACTACGCCGGCAACCTCCTCGACCTTTTCGGCGTCGCCCTCCCCTTCATGGTCGGCGTCTGGGCCGCCGCCACCTTCGCCGGCATCGGCCTCGCCATCGCCTCGTTTCCCGACTCGAAACCGTGGCGCAAAATCGTCGCCTCCGCCGCCATCCTCATCTACCTGATCGCCGGCGCCACCGGCATCAACGCGTTCTACGGCCTCAACCCCACCCTCGGCTCCGTCTTCGGCGTCGTCGATGAGCCACAAATTACCGTCCCCGATTTCAACCCCGACAACCGATCAGCGCCAACGCAGCCCCTCGCCGAAACCTGGCAGGCCCCCGCCGACATGCCCTCCGTCGGCGAGCGAGGCTCCGTGCCCATCCCCGGCACCGAATCCGGGTTCGTCGCCCGAGACGCGGGCATCTACCTGCCGCCCGCCGCCCTCGTCGACAACGCGCCGGCCCTCCCCGTCGTCATCATGATGATGGGGTACGTCGGCAACCCCGACCCCACCATCATCAGCGACGTCCTCGACCAGTTCGCCGCCGACCACAACGGGCTCGCCCCAATCGTTGTCGTCGCCGACCAGCTCGGAGGCCAAGGCGACGTCGACCCCGCCTGCGCCGACTCCGCCAAGTTCGGCAACGCCGAAACCTACGTCACCACCGACGTCGTCAACTGGGTCAACGCCAACCTCAACGTCATCCAAGACCCCAAGTACTGGACGGTCGCCGGCTACTCCAACGGCGGCGGCTGCGCCGCCAAGTACGGCGCAAAAGACCCGGGCACGTTCATGAACATCATCAGCGTCTCCGGCGAGCAGTACCCCGGCTCAGAAAACCCCGACGCCGTGCAAGCCGACATCTACGGCGGCGACGCCGCAGCCTTCGACGCGTCCAAGCCCATCACCATCTTCCAGGCAGCCGCAGCCGGAACCTACGACGGCATGACCGCGGTCTTCACCGCAGGCAGCGAAGACCCCGACTTCGTCGCCATGGCCACCACGGTCTCCAACGCGACGAACGCCCTTGGCATCGACACGACCCTCTTCATCGTGCAAGGCGCAGACCACGGCGGCACGGCCGTCAGCGGCGGCCTCACCGAAGGGTTCAACGTGCTCTACCCGAGACTCGGCCTCGCCTCCGGAGGCTGAGCGGACAAGCAGATCACGCCCCCGGTCCCGACGGGCGAGCCCCCGCCTGCCGGGTCGCCAGCGCACCCCGCCGCGCACGACGGCGCACGAGCATCCACGCCACCCCGAGCACCACGAACCACACCGGGGTCAGCACCAGCGGCCCGCGCGTGTCCGCGAAGAGCCCCAACACCACGAGCATGAACGCGAAGAACCCCAGCACCAGCCACGCCAGCGGCACCCCGAAACGCAGGCGGTACGCGGATGCGGCGTGCAGCTCGGGCCGCCGGCGCCGGTACACCAGGTACGACGCAAGAATCATCGACCAGACGAAGATGAAGAGGATCGACGACACCGCCGTGACGAGCTGGAACGCGTCGTCGAACACCAGCCCGAGCGACCCACCGAGCAGCACCACCCCACACGACAGCAGCAACGCGTTCCCAGGAACCGCGGTTCGGGTGAGCTTCCCAAACACCGACGGCGCCTGCCTCGTCGTCGCGAGACCGTACGCCATTCGGCTCGACGAGAAGAACCCGCTGTTCGCCGCCGACACCGCCGACGTCAGCACAACCGCGTTGATGAGCGCGGCCGCGCCACCCAGGCCCACCAGCAGGAACAGCGCCACGAACGGGCTTTCCGCCGGGTCGATCTCGCTCCACGGCGTCACGCACATGATGACCCCGAGCGAAAGCACGTAGAAGAACAGGATGCGCAGCGGCACCTGGTTGATGGCCCTCGGCAGGTTCTTCTCCGGCTCCTTCGCCTCCGCCGCCGTCGTGCCGACCAGCTCGATGCCCGCGAACGCGAAGATCGCGATCTGGAACCCACCCAGGAACCCGACGAAACCGTTCGGGAAGAAGCCACCGTCATCCCACAGGTGCGCGACGCTCGCGACCTCACCGTTCGGCGCGGTAAAGCCCGTCACGATGAGGAAAAGGCCCACGACGATGAGACCAAGAATCGTCACGACCTTGATGAGCGCGAACCAGAACTCGGCCTCGCCGAACGCCTTCACCGCGATCAAGTTCAACGCGAGCACGAAGGCCACCGCGACGACCATCGGCACCCAGCCGGGCAGGTCGGGCCACCAGAACCTCGCGTACGTCTGCACGCCGACCATGTCGGCCGTCGCGATCGAGATGAGGCACAGCCAGTAGGTCCAACCGATGAAGAACCTCGCCCACTCGCCCAGATAGTCGGCGGCGAAATCCTGGAACGTTCGATAGCCGAGATTCGAGAGCAGCAGCTCCCCCATCGCGCGCATCATCACGAACAGCATCGCGCCGACCACGACATACACGAGCAGAATCGACGGGCCCGCCTTGTGGATGCCAATCCCCGAGCCGAGGAAGAGCCCCGTGCCGATCGCACCGCCGATGGCGATCAGCTGAATATGGCGATTGCTGAGCCCACGCTCGAGCACCGGACCACCCGACAGGGAGGCAGTGACAGGCTCGAGCGCGTCGGCATCGCCTGGCGCGGTGGTCGTCATGATCCCGACGAGCGCAGTCGGGGGAAACAGCACGCGGTGCTCATGGCCAGAGCCTAGGACTCGGCGGAGGAAAACGCACCGAAAAGAAGTGGTGGAGGACACTGGAATCTCACCAGACAAGGCGTCTCAAGAACGCATCCCCCAAGGCTTCGAGTGTCGCACGGGCGCCGCGCCCAGGCAAGAGGTTTCGGCGCGACCCCATCCCACCGCTGCACGTCAGCTGCGCCGCTTCTGGGCCTCGAGGTCCCACATCACCTCGAGCGGCGCGTACCCGGCCTCGCCGTCGGCGTCACGGAAGAGCTCGACAAAGCGTCCGATGTCTGCCTGCCACCGTGCGTTCGCGGGGTCGGCGTCGAGGGCCGCATTCGCCGCGTCCCAGTCGTCGCAGATCACGTCGTGGAAGAGACGATGGCCCGAGCGGAAGATCGTCCAGCTCCGGATGCCGACGCGCTCGAATGTCTCGACCAGCTCGTCGGGGATCACGGCATGATGCCGCCGATAGTCATCGATAGCACCCGGCGCGATCTCGGAGTGCAACGCCACCCTCATCGTGCGTCCCGCAGCCAACGCTCGACCCCGGAGACATGCGCGAGCGTCAGGGCCGCGGTGAGCTCCGCATCCCCCGACCGCAGCGCGTCCAGGATCGCCCGATGCTCGTCGACGGTGCGCGACACCGCGCCGGCCTGCGTGATGCCCCGCCAAACTCGCGCCCGCACGGTGCGACTCGACAGCGAGTCGATGAGACTCGTCAGATACTTGTTGCCCGTGCTCTCGACGATGTGCCGGTGGAACTTCAGGTCGTGCTCGATGAGCCCCTCGACCTCGGTCGTGTCGTCGATCTCAGCCAGGATCTCCTCGAGCTGCGCCAGCTGCTCCGGCGACGCCTCACGGGCCGCGACCGCGGCCGCCTGCGGCTCGAGCATGCGGCGCACCGCGAGGATCTCGAGCACGCTGTCATCTTGATGCAGGTCGACGACGAAGTTCATCGCCTCAAGCAGCAGACGCGGCTCGAGGCTGGTTACGTACGTGCCGTCTCCCCGACGCACGTCGAGAACCCTGATCACTTCGAGCGCCTTCACTGCCTCGCGAAGCGAGCTCCGAGACAGGCCGAGCCGCTCGCTCAATTCCTTCTCGGGCGGGAGCTTCGACCCGGGCGAGAGATCGCCTGAGACGATCATCTCCTTGATACGCAGAATAGCTCCATCGGTCACTGCCATGCGGCCATGCTAGTGCAATCATCCGATGTCTTGTCCACGACAGGTGGCGAAACACGGAAGCGGCCCGCCACAAGGGCGAGCCGCTTGAACCGCTTCGACGTACAGGCCGCTGAGACTTCAGGCAGCGCGGCCCTCAGGCAGCGACGTCCTCAGGCAGCGCGGCACTCAGGCCGTCACGGGCGTCGCGGCTTTCGCACTGCGCCAGTCGATGGACCGTGCGAGCACTCCGGTCACGGCGATGAGGATCGCAACCGCGAGGGCAACGACGCCAACGAGCGTCGACTCGGGCGCGTCCGTGAGGCGACCGAAGCCGACCCAGGCGACGCCCCAGATGATCGCCGCCGACACCGCGAGGTTCTTCCAGCGCCACACGTAGAAGGTCGCGAGTCCGAGCACGGCCACCAGCGCCGCCGTCGTCGACACCTCACCGAGTGTGCTCTCCGCAGCAACTCCGGTCGAGACGATCGCGGCGCCGAGGTTGGCGAGCGTGGCGACCGAGACCCAGCCGAGGTACAGGCCGAACGTGGTGTCGACCGCGAGGCGCTCGCCCCAGTTGTCGGCGGGATGCGCGGCGATGCGGCTCACGAGCGCGATGCAGACGGCGAGCAGCGCGACGATGACGCCGACGCTCACCCAGATCAGGCCGAACTGGGTGACAAGAAGCCATCCCGCGTTGAGCAGCATGGACAGGGCGGCGAGCCAGCCCGTCGCGCGCGCCTTCGCGGACGTGGCCTGCTTGGGCAGCCACTGCCAGACGACGTAGGCGAAGAGGCCGACATAGATGACCGACCATATGGAGAAGGCGGTACCTGCGGGGGCGATGAGCGTGGCGTCGGCGGCGAGGTTGCCGCTCGACGACTGGTTGACCTCCGTGCCGCCGAAGAGGCCCACTCCGAAGAGGGTTCCGACGACACAGAGAATTCCGGAGACGGTCACGAAGAGACGACGAAGAAGATCGGAGGACATGGAAAAGAAGCTAAACGATCTAACTGAATGCGGCATGCGAGTGGCCCGGCCTCGCAGAGCGCGAGACCGGGCCACAGGGCACATCGTGTTACAGGTCGACCTGGCTGCTATCGCCATCCATCGGCTCGCCAGACACCTTCGACTTGAGGAAGCTGAAGGCGGTCGCGATGCGGCCGCCCGGGGTGTCCCAGTACTGGCCGCCAGTCGCCGTGAACTTCAGCACCCCAACGTTCGGGTCTTCCGGCCCATTCGGGAACCAGGCCTCGGCCGCCGGGTTCCACAGCTCGCGGAGCTTCTCCGGCGCATCCACGATTCCCGCCGTGCCCGACAGCGACACCCACGAGTCGTTGGAGCTCAGCGCGACCCCGGCGCGTGGGTCCCCCGTCAGGTTGCGGACCGTCGTCGAGTCGTTCTGGATGAGGAACCAGAGGTCGCCATCGAACTCGGCCTCCTGGATGGTCAGCGGGTGCGCGACCAGCGACCCGGAGGCCTCGATCGTGGTCAGCATGCCGAAGCGGAACTCCTTGACGAGCTTCGCGATCTTCGCCACTTCTTCTGCGTGCGAGTCGCTCGAGTGCGCGCCGTGGCCGTCATGCGTGGTGTGGTCAGTCATTGTGTGCTCCTGGGGTCGGATCCTGCACGCTGGCGCCCGAAACCGGGCGCTCCCGTTTCCGGGACCTGGCGAACGTACGCACGGGGCATCCGAAATCCCCTCGTGTCGCCCGGGCGGCTCCCGTGCACTCCCGGCGCGAAGCCTGGGAATGCTCGCCGGCCCGTGTCAGCTGCGAGCGCCGTAGCCGACCAGCTCGCGCAGCCAGCCAACGCCTCGCACGCTCGCGCCGACCGCAGAGACGCGCTCGCCCAGCTCACGATCGCTCGTCGCGACGGTGACGGACTCGCCCGAGACCACTCGGCGCCTGGCTTCGGCGACGATCGCATCGTCACCCGAGGCCTCGGCGCGCACCAGGCCGACGCGACCATCAACCTCCCTTTGTGTTCCCCGAACGTCGCGGGCCTTGCCCTCGACGACGACCGAGAACTCCGGGAACCACGACGTGCCGGTCAGCTCCAGGTCCTGCGCCGACACGGCAGCCCCGCTCACCCCCTCGATCCGAGCGACCAGCCGTTCCGCAGCCCCAGCGCGGTCGCGCCACCAGCCGTCCGGCACCGAGCCGACAACGTTCGCGGCGTCGACGATGATCACGGGCCGCACCGCGAGCGCCGCACGCAACCCGTGCCAGGCCGCGGCGAAACCGTGGTGCAGGGGCAGCGCATCCACGTCCTGTACGGGCACCCAACGCAGCTCGAGGCTCTCGGCGTCGGCGATCACGGGGTCGAACGCCTGCACGACGCGGGCGACCAGCGTGGTGTACCGCCAGAAGCCAAGGTCGAGCACGCTCGTGAACAGCGGTGCCACGGCGCCCGCAGGCACGCCCGCTTCTTCGGCCGCCTCGCGCAATGCTCCCTCTGCGGGCTGCTCACCCTCGTGGAGGGCGCCGCCGGGGATCCCCCACGTGCCACCGTGGTGACTCCACTCGGCCCGGTGCTGGAGCAGCACGCCGCGCTCGGGGTCGACGGCCACCAGCCCGGCGGCTCCGAACCGCCCCCAGTAGCGCTGGCCGGTCTCGGAGTAGACCCACGCGTCGCCAGGGTCGCGTGGTCCGTGCGCGCGCCGCGAGACCTGGTTGCCGGCGGGGGAAGTCGTCACCCCGCCAGCTTCACACGGCGAGGCCGCCCTGCCAAGGGCTCGCGCCGACGGGCGTAACAGATCTGGGCGCGCCGCTGTGGTGCGGGCCGGCCGACTTCGAATGCAGTCCGGCTGTGGATGCGCGTCGCTCCACAGGCGCGGACCCTCGGCCGTTCCCGTGCTCGCGCGACCCGCAGACTCCTCGCATGACCGCGATACCAGCCCCAATGACCCAACCCATCTGCACCGACGACGAAGTGCTGCAGCACGTGACCGGACTCATCGGCCCGGCCTACCGACGCCAGCTCTGGCTGATGTTCCTCGACGCCGACGATCGCGCCCTCCCGGTGCTGCTGCCGATCGAGGCCTACCCGCAGCGCCCGACCTACCCGCAACTCGAGAAGATCGCCTCGGCGATCGCAGGGCTGATGGACGACCTCGACGCCGCCAGTGTGCTCCTCGCCTGGGAGCGTCCCGGGTCCAGCGAGTCGACACCCGATGAGCGACTCTGGGCTGCAGCCCTCGGCATAGCCTGCGAGGTCAGGGAGCGCTCCGTGCGGGCGCAGCTGCTCGCCTCGCGCGACGGCGTGCGCCTCTTCGAGAAGGCCGAGTACTTCGCCGTGGCGGCATGAGTACTCATGCCTCGCTCGAGCACCCTGCCGCGCTCATTCCGAGCGCAGCACCACCAGCTGCTGGGTCGCCCTCGTCATCGCGACGTAGCGATCGACGGCGCCCTCGATCCCGGTGCCGAACCGCTGGGGGTCGATGAGCACAACGAGATCGAACTCCAGCCCCTTGGCCGTTTCGGGCGTCAGCGATCGCACGCGCCCCCGGTTGTCGAACACCCGCGCACCGTCGCGGCCCGCGGCTGCGATCACGCAGGCCGTGCCATCCAGGTGGTCCGCGAGCCACGCATCCACCCGCTCCTGGAGCTCGGCGACGAAGCCGTGGACAACGGGCAGGCCGCTGCTGCGCACCGAGACGGGCACGTTCGCGTCGGGGAGCGCCTCGAGGATCACCGGGGCCGCCTCGGCCATGACCTCCTCGGGCGTGCGGTAGTTGATCGTGAGCTGCGCCAGCTCCACCTTCGGCAACCCCACGCGCCGCAACCGCTCCTCCCACGACTCCCGGAACCCGTGCCGCGCTTGCGCCCGGTCGCCGACCACGGTGAAGCTGCGCGACGGGCACCGCGCGAGCAGCATCGCCCACTCGGCGTCGGTGAGCTCCTGCGCCTCGTCGATGACGACGTGCGCGAACGGGCCCGCGAGCTCGTCGAAGTCCACCTGCGGCAGCGCGTCCTCGTCGATAAGCGAACGCTGCGCGTCCTCGACCCGCAGCATCGTCACCAGCCCCTCGCCGTCGTCGTCGCCCTCGATGAGGTTGTCGACGACGTGCGCCATGTTCTCCTGCTGCGACGCCAGGGCCTCGGCGCGGCGCGCCCGCTGCCGGAACTCGCTCGGGTCGCCCGTGAGGCGCCGGGCTGCGTCGATGAGGGGAAGATCGGCGGTCGTCCAGGCGCGCGCATCCGGTCGCTGCAGCTGCCGGACCTCGTCGGCGCTCAGCTCCGGGGCGCACCACTGCAGGTAGGCGGGCACCGACCACAGGTCGGCGATCACCGCCGCCGGATCCAGCAGCGGCCACGCCTTCGCGAACGCCACCCGCAGCCGCTCGTCGCGCACCAACGACGCCCGCACCGAATACTCGGAGGCACCCGCGGAGCGCTTCTCCACCAGCAGCCGCAGCACCTCCTCCCACACCTGCTCGCGCGCCTCGTTGTGCGTCAGTCCTGGCTCGTAGGCGACGAACGCCTCGGCCCAATCGGCGGCGTCGAGCGTCAGCTCCTGCGAGTCGCTGGTGGTCACCGTGAACGGCGCGCGCGGCGGACGCTGGTGGTAGCGCACCGCCTTCCCGACGGCACGGACCAGGTCGAGCGACGACTTCAGGCGGGCGACGGATGCGTCACGCTCGTCCCGCGCGTCGGCCCCCTCCGGCAGCAGGTCGCGGAGCGTGCACAATTGCACGCTCTCCTCGCCGAGACTCGGCAGCACGTTCGCGACGTAGTTCAGGTACGGGCGGCTCGGCCCCACGAACAGCACGCCGCCCCGCCCCTGCTTGAACCGAGGGTCGGCGTACAGGAGGAACGCCGTGCGGTGCAGGGCAACCACGGTCTTCCCGGTGCCCGGCCCGCCGTCGACGACGAGCGTGCCACGAGAGCCGGCCCGGATGATCGCGTCCTGATCGGCCTGGATCGTGCCAAGCACGTCACGCATCTGCCCCGACCGTGCCGCCCCGAGGCTCGCGATGAACGACGACTGGTCGTCCAGCGCCACGCGGCCCTGCAGCTCCCCCGGCACGAACACCTCGTCCCAGTAGTCGACGACCCGCTCAACATTCCAGCGGTAGCGGCGACGGCTCGCGAGGCCAAGCGGATGCGCGTGCGTCGCCGCGAAGAACGGCTCCGCCGCGGGCACACGCCAGTCGATGAGCAAACGGCGACCGTCCTCGTCGGCGAGACCGAACCTGCCAACGTAGACGTCGGGCGACCCGTCCGCCGGGGTCATCCGGCCGAGGCAGGCGTCGACCCCGAAGCGCTCCAGCCCGCGCAGCTGACGAGTCAGGCGGTGGATCTCGGTGTCACGGTCGAGCGCCTGCTGCCCAGAACCGCCTTCAGCTCGGCGCAGTTCGGCGAGCCTCGCGGCGAGCTCGCCCTTCTGGTGGGACAGGGCGGCCGCGATCGCGGCGAACTGGTCGGCGTCAGCCCCCACGAGTTCGGGATCGGATTTGAACGAGAGGTGCGGCGGCAGGGCGAAGACTTCGGAAGCAGGTGTCACGATCGCTCATTCTGGTCCCTCGACCGGGTCTTGCGGCAATCCCCCTGGTTGTCTCTACCATGGAAGGGGCGGGATAGCGGCCGACGACGTCACCTCCGAACCGGCCACGCCCACGGCCAGCGCTCGAGCGTGACCGCGATGACGATCGCGACGACCACGCCGATGGCGGTCTCGACGCCCCGCTCCAACAGAAGCTGGCCCGCCGACACGTCGCCGCCCAACCGCCCCATGATCAGCACGAGCGGCGTGAGCAGCAGCAGCCCCAGCGTGTAGTTCCTCACGATGAACAGCTCGACCCCGCCCTGCAGCACGATCACCATCAGCACCACGAGCAGCCCGCTCGGCTCGAACGCCAGCAGCACTGCCGCGACGCCGAGCCCAAGCACCGTGCCCACCAGCCGATGCGTGGCGCGCAGCACCCGATGGAACCCCGTCGCCGCAGACAGCCCGGCGATCGCCGACACCATCGCCCAGTACGGGTGACCAATGCCGATCAGCAGCGGCACCAGGCCCGCGACCAAGGTGCCGACCGCGAACACCGCGGCGCGACCCGCCGCCGACGACCGCTGCGGGCGCACCGAGCGGATCGACCCCGTCGACGGCCCAGATGCCTCCGGCACCGCATCGCCGGCAACGCCTTCGAGGCCCGGACCCACAGCACTCCGGCGCTCAGCGCGCGCTCGTGCCCGGTCCGCGAAGCTGCCGACTGCGCCGAAGACGACCCCAAGCAGCAGCGACCATACGGCCGTCACGACCGCGACGCCGATCCCCACGAGCAGCACCGCACCGTCGACCGCGAGCGCGGCAATCGCCGCGAGTGCGAAGATCTGGAACATCGGCCCGGGAGGCGCCCAGCCCACCCGGTCGCCGAGGAGCGACATGAGCCACGCCCAGAGCGTCGCGGCGGGGAGCACGAGCCACGCCCGATCCGGCGACAGGGCGATGAGCGACCCCAGGGCGACGGAGACGAGGAGCGACCCGGCGGCCATGGACTGGATGCGCAGGCGCCCCAGCACGTCGAGCCCCCGCCCGTAGACG
The DNA here is from genome assembly GCF_049707175.1 of Pseudoclavibacter helvolus. Taxonomy (GTDB): domain Bacteria; phylum Actinomycetota; class Actinomycetes; order Actinomycetales; family Microbacteriaceae; genus Pseudoclavibacter; species Pseudoclavibacter helvolus_A. Next base: position 33,052 of record NZ_JBNAFM010000004.1, read on the forward strand.
CTCGTGAACGCGCCGAAGACCGCGAAGATCGCGAAGTCCATCGAGGCGCTCGCCCAGAGGAACAGCAGCGGTGCGCCGATGGCGAGTGCGACCCGCACCGCGACCCAGTGGTCGCGCCGGTAGGGCCCTAACGTCGTGAGGTCGCGCCAGCCGGGGATCAGTCTGGAACGGGAAGAAGCCATTGCTCCATTGTCCCGCCGCCGGGCAGTGCTCCCCGCCCCGGCCCCGACCATCGCCTCAAACTTAAGATAGGCTCGCCTTACTCGATGCCGAGTTGTGCTGGAAGATCAGCACGACATGCAGGCTTGGCCCGTCCGCCCACGAAGCGCCCGTGCGGCCCCTGCAACGGCTCTCTCCAGCGCGCCGGATGCAGCACCCGTGCGCGTACTCCCGCCCATCCCCGAACCGAGGATCCGCCATGCCCAGAACGCTCACCGCACCTGCCAGGCGCACCGCCGCCCGAATCCAGGGCGCCGGCCTGCTCGTCATCTCCGCGCTCCTGCTCGCCGGGTGCGCCCCGGCCGACTCCGCACCGGCCGCCGACGCGGACGCGACGGCAGCCGCATCCGGCACCGTCACGATCACCGACAACCACGGCGAGATCGAGGTGCCGGTGAACCCCCAGCGCGTCGTCGCCCTCGACAACACGACGTTCCAGACCCTCAGCGACTGGGGCGTCGAGCTCGTCGCGGCACCGAAGCCGCTCATGGAGAGCGTCTGGCCGGACCTCGCGGGCGGCGACGAGGTGCTCGACGTGGGGCTCCACCGCGAGCCGAACCTCGAGGCGGTCATCGAGGCCGAACCCGACCTCATCATCGGCGGCTACCGCTTCCGCGACTACTACGACGACCTCAAGGCCATCCAGCCGGCGACGATCGAGATCAGCGCCCGGGACGGCGAGGAGGCCACGAGCGAGCTGAAGCGCCAGATCGAGATCCTCGGCCAGATCTTCGACAAGGAAGCAGAGGCGGCCGAGACGATCGCCGCCTTCGACACCGCCGTCGCCGACGCGAAGAGCGCCTACAACGGCACCGACAGTGTCGTCGGCCTCATCACCTCCGGCGGCGAGATCGCCTACGCCGCCCCGGGTGAGGGCCGCGGCGTCGGCCAGCTCTTCCCCACCATCGGGCTCACCCCCGCCATCGAGCAGGCCGCTGAAGACGCCTCGCACGGCGACGACATCAGCGTCGAGGCCATCGCACAGGCCAACCCGGAGTGGATGATCGTGCTCGACCGCGACGCCGGAACCGGCGAAGAGGGCGCCACGGCGGCAGCCGACCTGATCGCAGGCGCCGAAGCACTGCAGAACGTGCCAGCGGTGCAGAAGAACCAGATCGTCTACCTCGACCCCTCGTTCTACCTCGACGAAGGCATCCAGGCCTACACGGGCCTCTACGCCGACGTCGCCGAGGCCTTCGCCGGAGCGAGCAACTAGGCGCCACAGCAGCATCGTGCCCCGCCGCTCGGAAGGCGCCCCGCGTCGTCCGGGCAGCGGGGCACGACCCACTGCCACCGGAGCCAGCCACATCAAGACAGCGCAGCGGCAGGCACCCCACCTGAACCGACCCCCAGAGCCCGCCGAGCAACGACAGCGAGCGAATGACAGCAACCGCCCCACCCCCCGCAACGCCGGCATCCCGCCCGACGGCGGCGCCGCGCGTGCCGCTCCTCAATCGCCGAGGAGCCCTGCCCATCGGCATTGCCGTGGTCGTCGGCCTCGCCGTGCTCTCGCTCTTCGTCGGCGCCTACGACATCGCGGGCAACGAGTTCGGCGGCGAGATGATCTGGATCTCGCGCGTCCCGCGCACCGTCTCGCTCGTGCTCGCTGGTTGTGCGATGAGCGTCTCCGGGCTCATCCTGCAGCTCCTCACTCAGAACCGCTTCGTCGAGCCCACCACGACCGGAACCACCGAGTGGTCCGCGCTCGGCCTGCTCGTGAGCTACCTCGTGGCCCCCGCCGCCGGCCTCACGACGCGCATGGTCATGGCCAGCATCTCCGCCTTCATCGGCACCATGGTCTTCCTCGCGATCCTGCGCCGCGTCGCCCTCCGCTCCGCACTCGTCGTGCCCCTCATCGGCATCATGCTCGGCGCCGTGGTCTCCGCCTTCACGACGTGGCTGGCGATCGAGACGAACTACCTCCAGCTGCTCGGCACCTGGTTCATGGGCAGCTTCACGAGCGTCGTGCGCGGCCGGTACGAGGTGCTGTGGGTCGTCGCCATCATCGTCGTCATCGCCTACTTCGTCGCCGACCGCTTCACCGTGGCTGGGCTCGGCAAGGACATCGCCACGAACTTCGGCGTCAACTACAACCTCGTCATGTTCGTCGGCACCGCCCTGGTCGCCATCGCGACCGGCGTCACCACCGTGGTCGTCGGCTTCCTGCCGTTCCTCGGCCTCATCGTGCCGAACCTCGTCTCCATGGCACGCGGCGACAACCTCCGCTCGAACCTGCCATGGGTGTGCGTGCTCGGCGTCGGCATCATCATCGTGTGTGACATCGTCGGCCGCGTCATCCGCATGCCGTTCGAGCTCCCCGTCTCGATGATCCTCGGCATGATCGGCGCCGCCGTCTTCATCACCCTCCTGCTCAGGATGCGGCGCGATGGCTGACACGATGCCCCGCTTCCCGAGGTCAACGCCCCGCCGCCTGGGCGACACCATCAGCGATGCGAGCAGAGCCCCGGGCTCCGCAGCGAACGGCCGAGCACCGCGCCTCTGGCTCCGCTTCAGCATCCTCGGCGCCCTCGTCGTACTCGCCGCCGTCGGCGTCCTCACCTACGACATCGCCATGGAGCCCGGGAGCCGCGGCTTCTGGCTCGCCGTGAACCTGCGCGTCGTGACCGTCGCGACCGTGATCGTCGTCGCAGCCTGCCAGGCCGTCGCCACCGTGCTCTTCCACACGGCCACCGGCAACCGCATCCTCACCCCCTCCATCATGGGGTTCGACGCGATCTACGTCGTCTTCCAAACGGCGCTCGTGTTCTTCCTCGGCGGCGCCGCCCTCACCGCCACCGACGGCCTCCCCAAGGTGTTCCTGCAGAGCTTCCTCATGGTGGGCTTCGCCACGGTCCTCTACACCTGGCTCTTCTCCGGCAAACGCGGCAACCTGCACATCATGCTGCTCATCGGCGTCGTCTTCGGCGTCGGGTTCGGTTCGCTCTCCACCTTTATGCAGCGCCTCCTCACACCGAGCGAGTTCGATGTGCTCTCCGCCAAGCTGTTCGGCAACCTCAGCAACTCGAACCCCGACTATCTGCCCTGGGCGGCGCTCATCATCGCCATCGTGCTCGCCTTCATCTGGCGTGCCCGCAACACCCTCGACGTGCTCGCGCTGGGACGCGACACCGCCATCGGCCTCGGCGTCGCCTACAAGCGGCAGGTGACGGTGCTGCTCATCCTCACCGCCGTGCTCATCTCGATCTCCACAACCCTCGTCGGCCCCATGACCTTCTTCGGCTTCATCGTCGCGACGCTCGCCTACCAGCTGACCGGGTCGTCCCAGCACAAGCACGTGATCCCCTTCGCGATGCTGCTCGGCATGCTCACCCTGCTCGGCGGCTACTTCGTGCTGCGCCACGTGTTCTACGCGGCCGGAACCCTTTCGATCATCATCGAGTTCGTCGGCGGCCTGTTCTTCATCGTCTACCTCCTGCGGAAGGGCGCCCTGTGATCTCGCTCTCGAACGTCACCAAGACCTACGGCACGTCGACCGTGCTCGGTCCCATCACCCTCGACATCCCGGCAGGCGGCATCACCGCGCTCGTCGGCCCCAACGGGGCCGGCAAGTCGACGCTCCTCACGATCGTCGGCAGGCTCACGGATGCGAGCAGCGGCACGGTCACCGTCGGCGGCCACGACGTGCGAACGGCGAAGAGCCGCGAGCTCGCGAAGGTCGTCTCCATCCTCCGCCAGGAGAACCACTTCGTCGCCCGCCTCACGGTGCGGGAGCTCGTCGCCTTCGGCCGCTTCCCGCACTCGCAGGGGCGGCTCACGCCGGACGACAAGCTCCACATCGACCGCGCCATAGAGTTCCTCGACCTGACGGCGCTCGAGCATCGCTTCCTCGACCAGCTCTCCGGCGGTCAGCGCCAGCGCGCCTACGTCGCGATGGTGCTGGCCCAGGACACCGACTACATCCTGCTCGACGAGCCCCTCAACAACCTCGACATGAAGCACGCCGTCGCCATGATGGGCCAACTGCGACGCGCGGCCGACGAGCTCGGCAAGACGTTCGTCATCGTGATCCACGACATCAACTTCGCCGCCGCCTACGCCGACACCATCGTTGCCCTCACCGACGGGCAGCTCGCGCACTCCGGTAGCCCGAAGGACCTCATGACCACCGAGACCCTTGAGCGGGTCTTCGGCACGCCCATCCGGGTCCACCACGACGGCGACTACCCGCTCGCCGTCTACTACCGGTAACGCCAGCGGGCTCGCACCGCGCTTCCCCCAACCATCACCACCACCGGAGGCTGAACCTCATGCACACACCGACCCCGCGACGGGCATCGACCCTCATCGCATCTGGCGCGCTGCTCGCCCTGCTGCTCACCGGGTGCTCGGCAGCGGCATCCGACACCCCCACCGCGACCGACGCGGCCGATGCGGGCTCCGCCGAGACCCGTTCCGTCGAGCACGCGCGCGGCACCGCCGAAGTGCCCGCAGACCCGCAACGCGTCGTCGTGCTCGAACCCGTCGAGCTCGACACCGCCGTCGCCCTCGGCGTGACCCCGGTCGGCGCCGCCGTCGCCAGCAACGTCGCGGGCATCCCCTCCTACCTCGGCGTCGACGGCGTCGAACCCGTCGGCACGGTGCCTGAACCCGACCTGGAGGCGATCGCAGCCCTCAAGCCCGACCTCATCCTCGGCACGGAGTCACGTCACTCGAAGCTCTACGACCAGCTCGGCGCCATCGCCCCCACGGTCTTCATGGCGACCCAGGCCGACCCGTGGCAGGAGAACGTGCTGCTCATCGGCGAGGCCCTCGGCCAGCAGGCCGAAGCCCAGCAGCTCCTGGACGGATTCAACGAGCGCTGCGAAGAGATCGCCAGCGCCTCCGGTGCCGCCGGCAAGACCGCCAACCTCATCAGGCCCCGAGACGAGACCACGCTGAGCCTCTACGGGCCGACCTCGTTCGCCGGCGGCGCCCTCGAGTGCGCCGGGCTGACCATCCCCGAGCAGGAATGGGAGGACGGGCTCCAGGCCGACCTCTCCCCCGAGAACATCCTCGAGGCCCGAGCCGACTACGTCTTCGTGACGACCACCGACGTCGACGACGCGACCACCATTCCCGCCGCGATCACCCAGAACGAGGCCGAGTTCCCCTCGGTCACGCTCGTCGACACCAGCTACTGGGTCTCCGGCGTCGGCCCCAAGGGCGGAGAACTCGTGCTCGACGACATCGAGCGCTTCCTCGCAGCCCAGCAGTGACGCTCGCCGTCCAGCTGTGACCCTCACCACCACATCGCCCGCTCCGACCCGCACCCGGGTCGGAGCGGGATGGCGCGCCCGGCGCCGAGGCAGGACGCCCCTCGGGCTCGGCGTGCTCCTCGTTGCGCTGGCGGCCGCCGTCGGGCTCTCCCTGGCGGTCGGCTCCAATTCGCTGCCACCGGAGCAGGTGCTCGACGTGCTCCGCGGCGGCGGCTCGCCGGAGGCCCGCTACGTCGTCTCGGAGCTACGACTGCCTCGCACCATCACCGGCCTCGTCGTGGGCGTCGCGCTCGGCGTCGCCGGGGCCCTCATCCAGGCCTTCACTCGCAACCCGCTCGCCGACCCGGGAATCCTCGGCGTCAACGCGGGCGCCGCCTTCGCCATCGCCATCGGCGTGGCCTTCTTCGGCCTCCGCGACATCTCGTCCTTCGTGTGGCTCGGCTTCCTCGGCGCGCTGGCCGTGACGGTGGCCGTGTACCTGATCGGCTCCTCCGGGCGAGGCCCCGCCGACCCGATCCGGCTCACGCTCGCCGGCGTAGCCATCGGCGCAGTCTTCTCCGGCATGACGACAGGAATGACCCTGAGCAACCCGGACGCGTTCGACCGGATGCGCTCGTGGAACGCGGGCTCGCTGCTCGGCCGAGGCTTCGACGTGCTCCTACCCGTGCTCCCCTTCATCGTGCTCGCCGTGCTCGGCGCGCTCCTCCTCGCCCCGGGGCTCAACGCCCTCGCGCTCGGCGACGACGTGGCCCGCGCCCAGGGCGCGAACGTCGGCGCGATCCGCGTCGCCGTCGTCATCGCGGTCACGGTGCTCGCGGGCACCGCCACCGCACTGGCCGGGCCCATCTCCTTCGTCGGCCTCTTGGTGCCGCACGTGGCCAGGTGGCTGTTCGGCGTCGATCAACGTGTCATCCTCAGCGTCTCCGTCGTCCTCGCCCCGGTGATCGTGCTGCTGTCGGATGTGCTCGGCCGCATCCTCATCGCCCCCGCCGAGATTCCCGTCGGCATCGTGACCGCATTCGTCGGCGCGCCCGTGCTCATCGCCCTCGCCCGCCAGCGGAGAGCGAGCACCCTCTCGTGACCGACGCCCGCCTGCACGGCCCCATCGACCGCGGCTACCGCCAGCTGCGCCTCACCGCCGGCACGCTCTCGATCCCGCTCCGGGCGCGGAGCCTCGTCGTCGGAGCACTCACCGCGACGGCCATCCTGCTGCTCGGCGTCGTCGCGCTCGGGCTGGGCTCCTATCCGCTCAGCCCAGGCGAGGTCGTGCGCATCCTGCTCGGCGGGGGCGACGCCCTCGACCGCACCGTCGTCTTCGAGTAGCGCCTCGCTCGGGTCATCGCGGCCGTGGTCCTCGGCGGGTTCCTCGCCGTCGCCGGAGCCCTCATCCAGACCGTCACCCGCAACCCGCTCGCGAGCCCCGACATCCTGGGCCTCTCCAACGGCGCTTTCACCGGCATGCTGGTCACCGTCGTCCTGTTCTCGGCGTCGTGGCCGCTCATGACCGCGGGCGCCGTGCTCGGCGGCGTGGCGACCGCCGCCCTCATCTGGGGGCTCGCCCGCAGCGGCGGCACCCAGGGGTTCTGACTCATCGTGATCGGCATCGGCGTCTCCGCCATCCTGGCGTCCACGAACTCGTGGATGCTGCTCGAGGTCGAGCTCGAGACCGCGATGTTCGCCTCAGCGTGGGGTGCGGGCACCCTCAACGGCGTGACCGGGCCACCCCTCGCCGGGGCCATCGCCCTCGGCCTCCCGCTGCTGGCCATGCTCCTGCTCGCCGGCCCGCACCTGCGCCAGCTCGACCTCGGCGACGACGTCGCCTCCGCGACGGGCGCCAGACCCGAACGCGTCCGAGCCCTCGTCCTGCTCGCCGCCGTCGGCCTCGTCTCGATCTCGACCGCCGTCATCGGCCCCGTCGCCTTCATCGCCCTCGCCGCCCCGCAGGTCGCACGGCGCATCGCCAGGACCCCCTCCCTGTCGCTCCCGCTGTCGGCACTCGTCGGCCGCCTGCTGCTCCTCGGCTCCGACGTCATCGCCCAGCACGTCCTGCCGGTCACCCTGCCCGTCGGAGTCGTCACGGTCTCCGTCGGGGGCCTGTATCTCGTCCTCACCCTCATCCAGGAGATCCGCCGCCGTGCCTGACCACCAGACCGCCGCCGCAGGCCCGACCGCCACCGAGCCGTCGAGCCCCGGCGATGCCCGCCTCAGCGCCGAGCACGTCACGCTCGGCTACGACGCCAAGCCCATCATCGACGGGCTCACGACCGCGATCCCAGACGGCTCCTTCACGGTCATCATCGGGCCGAACGCCTGCGGCAAGTCGACGCTGCTCCGCGGCCTGTCGCGCCTCCTCGCGCCGGACGCGGGGCGGGTGGTGCTCGACGGCAAGGCCATCACGAGCCTGCGCGCCAAAGACGTCGCGAGGCGGCTGGGCCTTCTCCCGCAGTCGGCACTCGCCCCGGACGGCATCACCGTCGCCGACCTCGTCGGCCGCGGTCGCTTCGCGCACCAGCATCTGCTGCGCCAGTGGTCCGAGACCGACGAGCGCGCCGTGCGCGACGCCCTCGAGGCGACAGGCACCCTGCCCCTCGCCGCCCGCCGAGTGGATGAGCTCTCCGGCGGCCAGCGTCAGCGCGTGTGGGTCGCCATGGTGCTGGCGCAGGAGACCGAGCTCCTGCTGCTCGACGAGCCGACCACCTTCCTCGACATCGCCCACCAGGTGGAGCTCATGGAGCTCTTCGCGCACCTCAACCGGCAGGGCAGGACCATCGTTGCCGTCCTCCACGACCTCAATCACGCCGCGCGCTACGCGGACCACATCATCGCCATGCGCGAGGGCCGCATCCTCGCGGCCGGCACGCCCCGCGACGTGGTGACGAGCGCGCGGGTCGAGGAGATCTACGGCCTGCCGAACGTCGTGATCGACGACCCGGTCACCGGCGGCCCCCTCGTCGTGCCCAAAGGCATGCCGATCGGGACGGCTCCGGCCACAACGGCCGAGGCATCGGCCAGCCAGGTGCCAAGCCCCGGGCAGGCGTGACGCGGCCAGGCGAGGCGACCGGGCCGAACACGGTCGCGGCTCGGCAGGGTCGAGGCTAGGAACCCTCGAGGCCGTCGAGCCAGGCACCGACGACGCCACGCGCCGCGGCCGTGAGGCGCGGTGCGTGCTCGAGCGCATCCGCCCTGATGACTCGCGGGTCAAGATCGTGGGCCGCGAGCTCGTAGGCGTTCGCGATGAGCCAGGTCTCGACCATGAGCGGGTCGACTTCGAGGTGGAACTGCAGGCCGAGCAGGTTCGGGCCGGCCGAGAACGCCTGGTTCGGGAAGCCCGGGGTCTCGGCGAGACGCTGGGCGCCTGCCGGGATCTCGAACTGGTCGCCGTGCCAGTGCAGCACCGGCACGTCCCGCAGCCCCGCGAGCACGGAGGCCGCGCCGGTGTCGGTCAGCGTGAGCGGGGCGAAGCCGATCTCCACCCTGCCCGTCGGCGCCACTTGGGCTCCCATCGCGGCCGCCATGAGCTGGGCGCCGAGGCACACGCCGAGCGTTGGCCGCTCCGCCCGAAGCCGCGCACCGATCGCTGCGATCTCGGGCGTCAGGAACGGGTAGTGCTCCGCATCCCCGACCCCGATCGGGCCGCCGAGCACCACCACCAGATCGGCGTCTGCGATCTCCGCCGCCGCGTCGGTGCCCGCGAAGTCGTGCTGACCCGCCTCGAGGTAGCGGATGCCGTAGCCGCGCTCCGTGAGCACGTCTCGGAGCAGGCCGAGGTCTTCGAAGACGATGTGGCGCAGGACGAGGGCGGTAAGTGACACGGCTGCTCCTTCTTCTGCGGAGTGCGGCTTGTGCGGGGTGCGGCTTGGTGGGTGCTGCTTGGTGGGGAGTCGGCGGGTGGGAATCACGCTGACGGCGGCGCGGCGCGGCGCGGATGCTCGCGCTCAGACGGTTGGGGCCGGCGCGATCCGCGCATAGGCCGCGAGCACGGTGCGCTCCGACCTGACCAGGTACTCGTCGAGCGCCTGCGCCGCACCCTCAGCGTCGCCGTCCAGGTGGAGGGCGAGTACACGCTGGTTCAGCTCGATGTAGGGCGCGTGGAGGTATTCGAGGTCTTCGAGGAAGCCGAACGCGAGGCGCAGCTCCGCGGAGACGTTCGCGTACACGCGGTCGAGCCGCTCGCTGTCCGCGAGCGCCACGATCGCCGTGTGGAAGTCCATGTTCGCGGTGCCGACCGCCGCCCAGTCGTTGGCCTCACGGCCCGCGACGGCGCGCTCGACCGCGGCGCGCATCCGCGCCCCAGCCGGGTGTCGTCCGGGGGCGGCGCGGAGCGACTGGACCTCGATCATGCGGCGCACACGGTAGATGTCGAGGATGCTCGCGAGCGAGGGAATGGCGACGAAGACGCCGGCGTTGGGCCGCCGCGTCAGGAGCCGTTCGACGGTGAGCATGCGGAAGGCTTCGCGCAGGGTGTTGCGGGACACGTCGAGCCGCTCGGTCATGGCGCTCTCGGAGAGGCGTTGGCCCGGCACGATCTCGCCCGCCACGATCATTTGGCGCAAGCTCGAGGCGGCACGCTCGGCGCGGTCGAGGGTCTCGTCGGCTGCGGTCACGTCTCGAACTCTACCGGCGTGCGGCGTCTGCGCATCCGTCGCCCGGTCCCGGAAACATGGCCGATACATCTTGTAACAAGACATTTACCGGTCTATCGTTGAACAATCTGTTGCTCAGCGTTGAACAACCGTAGGGTTGCCGCAATCGCTCGCTGCTCCCCTACCGAACTGGAACGAGTCATGTCCCCCACACCTCCTCCCGCGTCCCCGGCGTCCTCCCCCGTCAGCCCCTCCGGCTCCGACGACGCCAGTACCCCCGAGAAGCTCAAGCACTACGCGAAAGCCCGACGCAACTCTCTGGTTGGTGCCCTCTTCCTGATGGCCACGTCGGCCATCGGCCCCGGCTTCATCACCCAAACCGCCACGTTCACCCAGCAGCTCGGCGCGGCTTTCGCGTTCGGCATCCTCATCTCGGTGCTCATCGATCTCGCCGTGCAGCTCAACATCTGGCGAATGATCACCCTGTCCGGCAAGCGGGCGAGCGACCTCGCCAATGATGCTCTCCCCGGTAGCGGCTATGTGCTCGCCGTGCTCATTGTCATCGGCGGGCTCGTCTTCAACATCGGCAACATCGGTGGTGCGGGCCTGGGCCTCAATGTGCTGCTGGGCCTTGACGTCAAGGTCGGCGCCGTCATCAGTGCCGCAATTGCGATCGCCATCTTCCTCATCAAGCGCGCCGGCATCGTCATGGACCGCGTCGTCATCGTCGCGGGCATCGCGATGATCCTGCTGACGATCGTCGTCGCGGTCGTCGCGCAGCCCCCGATCGGCGACGCCCTGCGCCAGACGGTCCTTCCAGACACCATCAACTTCGCGACCATCACGACCATCGTCGGCGGAACCGTCGGCGGCTACATCGTCTACTCGGGTGCGCACAAGCTGCTCGACTCCGGGACAGCTGGCCCGCAGCACATCAAGGAAGTCAACCGGGCCGCCATGACCGGCATCCTCATCACGGGCATCATGCGCTACGTGCTGTTCCTCGCCATCCTCGGCGTCGTCGCGAGCGGCGTCGTTCTGGACACGACGCTCAACCCCGCCGCCGACGCCTTCCAGGCTGCCGCGGGCGAGGCTGGCCTGCGCATCTTCGGGGCGATCTTCTGGCTCGCCGCCCTCACCAGCGTGATCGGCGCCGCCTACACGTCAGTGTCGTTCCTGCCCGTCTTCTCGAAGCGCATCACCGGGCGCACGGCCGACTTCTGGACCGTCGGCTTCATTCTCGTCTCCCTGGCCATCTACCTGTCGATCGGTACCCCGCCCGCGACGCTGCTCGTCTTCGTCGGCGGCTTCAACGGACTCATCCTGCCGATCGGCCTCACGCTCTTCATGTACATCGGCTGGTTCCGCCCGTCGAAGCTCGGCGGCGCCAAGTACCCGAAGTGGCTGCTCATCGTCGGCACGCTGGCAACGGGCATCACCTGGTACATGGCAGTGAACGCCGTCGGCCCCATCTTCGACCTCCTCAACACGTGATCGATACTCCGAGCGAAAGGCTGACCACATGAACGCACGTTCCATCGACCTCAACAGCGACCTCGGCGAGGGCTTCGGCCGCTGGACCCTCGGCGACGACCAGGAGATGCTCGGCATCGTCACGAGCGCCAACGTCGCCTGTGGCTTCCACGCCGGTGACCCGCGTGCCATCCGCTCCACCGTCCGTGGGGCCGCGGATGCGGGGGTCGAGATCGGCGCCCACGTCGGCTACCGCGACCTGGCCGGTTTCGGGCGTCGCAACATCGACGTGGCCTCCGACGACCTCGTCGCCGACGTCGTCTACCAGATCGGCGCGCTCCAAGCCCTCGCCGCCGCCGAGGGAACCCGGGTGACGTACGTCAAGCCGCACGGCGCCCTCTACAACACGATCGTGCACGACGAGCGGCAGGCTGCCGACGTCGTCGAGGCCGTGCGCCTCGTCGACCCGAGCCTCGTACTGCTCGGCATGCCCGGCTCGGCGGTGCTTCGGCTCGCGGGCGAGGCGGGCATCCCGACGGCCATCGAGGCGTTCGCCGACCGCGCATACACGCCGCAGGGCACGCTCGTCTCGCGCCGCGAGCCCGGCGCCGTGCTGCACGACGTCGACGAGGTCGCGCAGCGCATGGTGCGGCTCGCGACCGAGGGGCGCATCACCGCCATCGACGGCAGCACGCTCGAGCTGCGCGCCGACTCCATCTGCGTGCACGGCGACAGCCCGGGCGCGACCGACATGGCCAGGCAGGTGCGGCTCGCGCTGACCGCGGCCGGTGTCGAACTTCGGCCGTTCGCCGCAACGACCCCGCATCCGGCGAGTTGAGCGCGCCCGTGCGATTCCTCACCGCCCGCGACGACGCGGTGCTCATCGAGTGCGGCAGCCTCGACGAGACCATCGCGCTCTTCGACGCGCTGACCGCGCGCTCGCTCCCCGGCATCGGCGAGATGGTGCCAGGCGCGCGGACGCTCCTCGTGCCGTTCCGCCCCGCCAGGATCACCGCCGCAGAGATCGAGGCCGCCGCGCTCGGTGCCGACCTCAGCGGCGTGCGCGCTGGCACTCCCCGACACCTCGAGATCTCCACCCGCTACGACGGCGAGGACCTCGCTGAGGTCGCCGAGCTGCTCGGCATCTCCACCGACGAGGTCGTTCGACGCCACACGAGCTCGACCTTCACCGTCGGGTTCGTGGGTTTCGCGCCGGGCTTTGCGTACCTCACGGGCGACGACCCGGTGCTCGACGTGCCCAGGCGGTCGACGCCGCGCACGCGCATCCCGGCCGGCTCGGTCGCGCTCGCCGGCACGTACAGCGGCGTCTACCCGCGCGAGAGCCCGGGCGGGTGGCAGCTCATCGGCACGACTGACACGCCCATGTGGGACCTCGGCCGCGACCCGGCGGCGTTCATGGCGCCCGGCGACATCGTGACCTTCAGCGTCGACCCCGCAAGCGAGCGCGCGCGCGTCAGCGTGAGCGCCGCCAGCGAGACCAGCTCCCCGAGCACCGACGGCGCGACCAGCACGGATACGCCCCTGCGGTCCGAGAGGGCGCATCCGCAGGGCGAAGCCGACGGCACGGCGAGCGGGTCGGCGCTCGAGGTGCGCTCCCCCGGCCTCCAGACGCTCTTCCAGGATCTCGGGCGGACCGGCTACGCCAGCATGGGCGTCTCCGCGTCGGGTGCGCTGGACGCACCCGCCCACCGGCAGGCCAATCGCCTCGTCGGCAACGACCCTGCCGCGCCCACGCTCGAGGTCGCCTACGGCGGGCTCCGCCTCGTCGCGCGCGGCCCGCAGGTGCTTGCCGTCAGCGGCGCCGAGGTTGAGCTCAGCGTCACCGGTGAGCGGCCGCGGCGTGCCCCATTCGGCGCGGCGTTCGCGCTCGACGACGGCGACGAGGTGCAGCTCGGCGCGCCAGCGGCCGGAGTGCGCAGCTACGTCGCCGTGCGCGGCGGCTTCGACGCGGAACCCGTGCTCGAGAGCCTCGCGACCGACCTGCTCGCGGGACTCGGACCAGCGCCGATCGCGGCTGGCGACGTGCTCGGCGTGCGCCTGCCTGAGGCGCCGCTCGCCCCCGCAATCCCCGTCGCCGACGACGCACGCCCCTTGCCTGCGGCGGGTGGCGACGTCGTCGAGTTGCGCATCGTGCTCGGCCCGCGCGACGACTGGTTCTCCGCCGACGAGCTCGAGCGCTTCACCGAGCAAAAATGGCAGGTCACGCCCCAGTCGAACCGCGTCGGCGTGCGGCTCGAGGGCGAAGCGCTCACCCGCGCTAAGAGCGGGGAGCTTCCGAGCGAGGGATGCGTGAGCGGGGCCCTGCAGATGCCGCCGAGCGGCCAACCCGTGCTGTTCCTCGCCGACCATCCGCTCACCGGGGGCTACCCCGTCCTCGGCGCCGTTGTCGCCGCCGACCTGCCCCTCGCCGGCCAGCTGCCCGTCGGCGCTTCGGTGCGGTTCCGCATCGTCGACCCGAGCACCCACCACCCACGCACTGCAACTCCAGGAGATGTTCGATGACCCGCATCAGCAAGGTCCTCATCGCCAACCGCGGCGAGATCGCCGTGCGCGTCGCCCGCGCCTGCGCCGACTATGGCGTCGCCTCGGTCGCCGTCTACGCGGACAGCGACGCAGACGCCCTGCACGTTCGCCTCGCCGACGAGGCCGTGGCCCTCGACGGCGCCACGTCGAGCGAGACGTACCTCGACGCGGCCAAGCTGCTGGCCGCGGCCGCCGCCACCGGAGCCGACGCCGTGCATCCGGGCTACGGCTTCCTCTCCGAGAACGCCGACTTCGCCCGAGCCGTCGTCGCGGCGGGGCTCGTCTGGATCGGCCCGCCCGCCGAGGCCATCGAACTCCTCGGAGACAAGATCTCGGCGAGGCGACTTGCCGAACGCGTTGGCGCCCCCCTGGTGGCCGGCACCAGTGGCCCCGTCGACTCGCCGGCCGCGGCGAGCGCCTTCGCGGAAGAACACGGCCTCCCGATCGCCATCAAGGCTGCCTTCGGCGGCGGCGGCCGCGGGCTGCGCGTCGCCCGACGCCTCGACGAGGTCGAGGAGCTCTTCGCCGCCGCGGGACGGGAAGCGGTCGCCGCGTTCGGCCGCGGGGAGTGCTTCGTCGAGCAGTTCCTCGAATCGCCGCGCCACATCGAGGCGCAGGTGCTCGCCGACGAGCACGGCAACGTGGTCGTCGTCGGCACCCGCGACTGCTCGCTGCAGCGCCGCAACCAGAAGCTCGTCGAGGAGGCCCCAGCCCCGTTCCTGACCCCGGAGCAGCGCGAGCGCATCCACACCGCGGCCCGCGACATCTGCGCGGCCGCTGGCTACCGCAGCGCCGGTACCGTCGAGTTCCTCCTCGACGCGAACGGCGTCATCTCGTTCCTCGAGGTGAACACGCGCCTGCAGGTCGAGCACCCCGTCACCGAGGAGACCTCCGGCATCGACCTCGTGGTGGGTCAGTTCCGCGTCGCCGACGGCCTCGCGCTCGGCGCGGTCGACGTCGAGCCCCGAGGGCACTCCTTCGAGTTCCGGATCAACGCCGAAGACCCGGCCCGCGGGTTCCTGCCTGGCCCCGGCACGATCGCCGAGTTCCGGGCTCCCTCCGGTCCCGGAGTCCGCGTCGACTCGGGCGTCGAGCGCAACTCCGTCGTATCTGGCCAGTTCGACTCGATGCTCGCGAAGCTCATCGTCACCGGTGCGACGCGAGACGAAGCCCTGCGGCGCGCGCGCCGAGCCCTCGCCGAGTTCGAGGTCGAGGGGGTGCCGACCGTGCTGCCGTTCCACCGCGCCGTGGTCGACAACCCAGACTTCATCGGGGCGGAGAGCACCGCAGGCGAGCCGGGCTTCGGCGTGCACACGCAGTGGATCGAGACCACCTTCGCCGAGCGAGTGCCCGCACAGGCCCTCGCCATCGAACCCGCAGACCCGAGCGTGGTCTCCACCTGGATCGAGCTCGACGGGCGACGCGTCGCCATGCGACTGCCGGCCGCCCTGTTCGCGGCCAGCGGGCAGGCGACCGCAGGCGCCGGTGCGGGCGTCTCAGACGGGGCGACGGATGCTGGGGCCGGGTCGGCCTCGTCCGTCACCGCCCCGATGGCCGGCACCCTCCTGCGGTGGCTCGTCGACGACAGGACCGAGATCGACGCGGGCACCGCCGTGGCCGTCGTCGAGGCGATGAAGATGGAGACACCGGTGCTCGCCGACGCCACCGGAGTGCTGCGGCATCGCACGGAGGCCGGCAGCACCATCGCGTCCGGCGAGATCCTCGCCGAGATCGACCCGGCAAGCTGACGCGGAGCGGGAACGCCAAGCACGCGATGTCGGCGGTGGCGGGCAGACTGGAGCGCATGAGCGAACCAGCTGCCCGCCACCATTCCATCGACTACCTCGAGTTCGGGGTCACCGACCTCGCCGTCGCCAAACAGTTCTACGGCGACGCCTTCGGCTGGACCTTCAACGACTACGGGCCAGGCCCGACCTACGTCGGCATCCGCCGACCAAGAGGCGGCGAGACCGACGAGGTCGGAGGCTTCCGGCTCGACCCGCAGGTCACGCCAGGGGGCGCCCTCGTGCTGCTCTACTCCGACGACCTCGAGGCGAGCATCGCGCAGGTCCGCGCGGCCGGCGGCCAGATCGTGAGTGGGCCGTACGAGTTCCCAGGCGGACGCCGCTTCCACTTCACCGACCCTGCGGGCAACGAGCTCGGCGTCTGGTCGACCACGTAGCAGCCAGTCAGGTCAGTGACGAGCGAGGTCAGCGCTCGGCTCGGATCCGCTCCGCTCGGCTCGGCTCAGCCCCGCGTGCTGCCGGCCGTGACCTTGGCGCGCACCTCATCGAGCACGCGCATGATCTCGACCGACTCGTCGAGCGGCATGCGCGGGCTCTCGAGCTCGCCCGCGTGCAGGCACCGCTCCACCTCGAGCGCTTGGAACTGCATCCCACGTCCCACGTGCTGGGGCTTGTCGAAGCGAAGCAGCTCACGCTGCGGGTGCCCGCCGTCGAAGACCGTGAACGACGTCGAGGCGTAGAACACGGCGTCGATGTCGATCCAGCCGTCCGACCCGACGACCGTCGCGCGGTTCGAGCCAGGCGCATCCATGCGCGTGAGGGTCGCCGAGGTGCGTCCGTCGCCGTGGCCGAGAAAGACGGAGGCAGACAGGTCGACACCGAGCGCCGAGGCCTCCCCGTCCGCGAGCACCGACGTCGGAGTCCCGAGCAGCTGCGACGCGAACGAGACCCCGTAGACACCGAGGTCGGCCATGACGCCCCCGCCGAGCGCCGGGTCGCCGTGCCGACTCGTCGACGAGACATCGAGATTCTGGAAGTGGGAGTTCGTGACGCTGCGGAGCTCGCCGATCGAACCGCGCGCGAGGACGTCGCTGATGGCATCTGCCGTCGGCAGGAAACGCGTCCACATAGCCTCCATCGCGAAGACACCCTTGGCGCGTGCCGCCGCGACGACCCGCTCGGCCTCGTCGGCCGTGCTCGTGAACGACTTCTCGATGAGCACGGGCTTGCCGGCCTCGATCGCGAGGAGCGCCTGCTCGGCATGGAACGTCTGGGGCGTCGCGATGTAGACGACGTCCACGTCGGGATCCCCCACCAGCTCCTCGTAGCTGCCATAGGAGGTCGCGATCGAGAACTTGGCGCCGAAGGCCGCCGCGCGCGCCGCATCCCGGGCACCCACCGCTGCGACGTCGAGCCCCTGCGCCTGCAGGTCGCTGACGAACGTGCCGGCGATGTTGCCCGCACCGAGGATTCCCCATCGAACGCGTTGAGTAGTCACGCTCCGAGAGACTATCCCCGCACCCGACGACACGGCAATGCATGCCGCGCGGCGCCCTCGCCCGAGGCCAAGCAGACGATTCGCGCCAGATCGCGCATGGCCTTGGACTGCGAAGTGGCGACCTGCCTAGACTCCATGGCGTGTCGAAGACCCCCTCCACCACACGCCGCGCCGTGCTCGGCGCTGCCTGGGCGGTGCCGGTGCTCGCGGTCGCCACCGCCGCCCCGAACGCTACTGCCTCAGCGACCCTCACCGTGGCCATCGACGGCTCGTTCGGCGGGGGCGGGTACACCTTCAACCTGCGCGACGGGAAGTTCGGCAACGTCGCGCAGAACACCTCGCTCAGCAACACCAGCGCGATCACCGTGCCGTTCGTGGTGACGGACGGATCCGGAAACGCGCTCGAGGGCGCAACCGTCGAGATCGTCGGAGACAACTCGCAGGACGGCCAGGGCAACTACATGTTCGGCGCGTCCAACGCCAGCGCGACGGGCAACTTCACGCAGAGCCCCGTGAAGCGCACCTCCTCGCAGGTGACCGACGCGTCAGGGCGAGTCGTGGTCAAGATCAGCACCTCGACGTTCAGTCGCGACAGCTGCGCCGGCGGCATTCCGAGACCCGGAACCGTCACCGCCACCGTCAGCAAGCCGGGGTACACGACCATCACGGTGACCTACACCTACCTGATTTACGACGCGGGGCAGATCGTCGTCTGCCCGTAGCGAGTCCGCCGTCGCGCGCGCGAGCGGCGTGCCCTGATGTGAATTACCATTACGGCATTCGCATGCACGACGTCAGGAGAACCCATGCGCAAGCTCATCGTCACCGCCTTCGTCTCCGCCGACGGCGTCATGGAGGCCCCAGGCGGAGAAGAGCGCTACCGCAACTCGGGCTGGACCTGGCAGGACATCGAGTTTGACCCCGCGGCCTACGCCATCAAGGGCACCGAGCA
The DNA here is from genome assembly GCF_049707175.1 of Pseudoclavibacter helvolus. GTDB lineage: Bacteria > Actinomycetota > Actinomycetes > Actinomycetales > Microbacteriaceae > Pseudoclavibacter > Pseudoclavibacter helvolus_A. The sequence continues at coordinate 51,282 of NZ_JBNAFM010000004.1, forward strand.
GCTCGAGGCGGGTGCCCTGCTCCTTGGCCGAAAGAGCTACGAGGCGTTCGCCCCGGTCTGGCCCGGCATGACCGAGGAGTTCCCGCAGTACAACACCATGCCTCGCTACGTCGTGTCGACCACTCTTGCGGCAGACGACGAGCGCTGGCCTGCGACGATCCTGCGCTCGCTCGACGAGGTCGCTGCGCTCAAGGACGGCGAGGGCGACCCCATCATCGTGCACGGCAGCGCGGAGCTCGGGCAGGCCCTGGCCGACGCAGGCCTCGTCGACCGCTACCACCTGCTCGTCTTCCCCTTGCTCCTCGGCGCGGGCAAGCGCCTCTTCAGCAAGACAGATAAGTCCACCCAGCACCTCAGGCTCATCGAGCACGAGGTGTACTCGAACGGCATCCAGAAGCAGGTCTTCGACGTCGTCAAGTAGCCCGAGCGAGCGGATACGCGGGGCTCAGTCGACGAGCCCCGCGCGCCGCGCAAGTACCGCCGCTTCCATGCGGGAGGCGACGTCGAGCTTCGCGAGCACCCTCGAGACGTGAGTCTTTGCCGTCGACGCGCTGATGTGCATCCGCTGGCCGATGCCGACGTTCGAGAGCCCCTCACCCAGGGCGGTCAGCACCTCGCGCTCGCGCGCCGTCAGCTCGCCGAGACCGGGCACCTCCGCCGGCGCATGCGCATCCCGGTCACCCGTCGCCGCGAAGCGATCGAGGAGCCGCCGCGTCACCTCGGGTGACAACGCCCCCTCACCGCGCGCGACCGCCTCGACGGCTGCCTGCAGCGCCGGCCCGGTGGTCGACTTCAAGAGGAACCCTGCGGCTCCGGCTCGGACCGCACCGAACACGTACTCGTCGAGGTCGAACGTGGTCAGCACCAGCACCTCCGCGAGCGCCTCGGCGACGATCGCCCGGGTCGCCTCAATGCCGTCGGTGCCCGGCATGCGGACGTCCATGAGCACAACGTCTGGGCGGAGCGCCCTCGCGTTGCGGATCGCGGCGGCCCCATCGGCGGCTTCGCCGACCACCTCGACGCCGTGCGCTTCGAGCAGCAGCCGCAGGCCCGCCCTGATGGCGGCGTGGTCGTCGGCGATGAGCACACGCACCCGCGTGGCGTCCGGCAACTCGGTCATCTGCCACTCCCCTCCTCCTGGTCTGCGCGCCGCATAAGCTGCCCTTCGATCTTGGGCACGGAGGCGGCGACGCGCCACCCCTCCTCACCCGGCAGGGGCCCCGCCTCGAGGCGCCCGCCGAGCCGCTCCGCGCGCTCCCTGATGAGGCCGAGCCCGTTGCCCGTGCCCGGCGCATCCACGACACGCGTCCCGCCCCTCGAGGTGACGACCACCGACACCTCCGCCGCGTCCTCGTCGAAGCGCACCTCGACCTCGGCCCCGGGCGAGTGCCGTTCGGCATTCGCGATAGCCTCTGCGACCACACGGGCGAGGGCCTGCTCGGTGGCGGCGGATGCGCGGGGCACGCGCCCGACAAGGGTCGCGTGCACGAGCCCGGCGCCCGCGACGATCTCGGCCACCTGCTCGAGCCGGGGCGGCGCCGTCAGCTCCTCGGCCCCGACCGCCTCGTCGCCGCGGCGGAGGATGAGGATCATCGAGCGCATCTCGTCGAGGCCATCGAGCGCTGAGGCGCGAATCGCGCGCAGCGCGCTCGTCTCACGCTCGGAGGCCGCGTTCCCCGCCAGGGCAGCCTCCGACGTGATGGCGATCGCCGAGAGGTTCGCCGCGACCACATCGTGGAGGTCGCGCGCCATGCGCTCCCGCTCGGCTCGCACCGCCTCCTCACGCTCGAGCACGAGCAACCTCTCCGCGTCATCGGCTCGCTCCGCTTGGACCCGAGCGAGCTCCGCGCTCTGCCGCACTGAACTCGCCCACCACAGCGGAGTGCCGAGGATGGCGAGCGCCTGCAGGCAGAAAAAGACCGCCTCCCGGGGCGCCTCGCCGAGCAGCAGCGGCACCGCGAACGCGGCCAGCACGGCCACAACCACCAGGGCGTGGACGACCCGAACCGACACGGGCGGACCATGCCGCGCGACGATGTACAGCGCGTCGAGCACGAGCACCGCAGGCCCGATGCCGCCGCCCAACGCCGGCGCGGCCACGGCGAGGGCGACACACACCGCGAGCACGGCGATCGGGAACCGACGCTTCTGCGTGAGCGCCAGCCCGCCGAGCGCGACCGCCGCGAGGTCGAGTGCGACGTGCTCGCCGGAGTCGAAGAGCGCCAAGATCACGGCGAGCGCGACCACGACGATCGTCGTCGCAGCATCCTCGTCGAGGCGCCCGAGCGCGGCCAGGCGCGGGGCCCTCCACCGCGGGGCTCGACTCAGTGCGCTCATGCGACCATCCCAGCACACCGACGGCGACCGGGTGTCACCCAAACGATGCAGGCACGGTCCGCGAGGCTGACCCTTCGGGCGACGCGGGCGCGGGCCGGCGCGCACGAAGCTGACCCCATGTCCACTGAACTGCTGCTCTCGCTCCTCGGACTCGCGCTCGTCGACAGCCTGAGCGCTGGCACCCTCCTCATCCCGATCTTCTTCCTGCTCGCGCCCGGACGAGTCCGGCTCGGGCGCATCCTCACCTACTTGGCGACGATCGCCGTGTTCTACTTTCTCGTCGGGCTGCTGCTGACCGCTGGGGCGTCCGTCTTCCTCGAGAACGCGACTGCGCTCCTCGAGACCCCCGCTGCGTCGGTCGTGCAAATGGTCATCGGCGCCGCGCTGCTCGCGGTTGCGATCCTCATGCCGACGAAGCCGAAGGCTCCAGCTCCCACGCCGACGGGTGTCGGCACCGCGCGCGCCCTCACAACGCCGGATGCGCGGGGCGGGGCCGCGCAGTCGCCTCCCCCTGGCAGGCTCGCTCGGTGGCGGGAGCGTGCGCTCGCCGGGGGCACCCCAGCGACCGTGATGGTGCTCGCACTCGCTGCGGGTCTCGTCGAGCTCGCGACGATGCTGCCGTACCTCGCCGCCGTCGGGCTGCTCACCGGCTCGGGCCTGGGCCTGGGCGGCTCCTCGCTGCTGCTCGCGGTCTACTGCGTGGTCATGGTCGTGCCGGCGCTGGTCCTGCTGCTTGCCAGGGTCGTCGCCCGTGGCGCCGTCGAGCCCCAGCTCCAACGGCTCGCCGACTGGTTGAGCAGGAACGCCGCCGAGAACACAGCCTGGATCATCGGCATCGTCGGGTTCCTGCTGCTGCGCGACGCGCTCTCGAACGCCGGCAGTTTCGACTTCTGGCCGTTCAGCGCCTGACTGCTGAGCGCCTAGCTGTTGAGCGTCTGGCCGCTGACCCGACCCTCACCGTCTGCGGGAGCGTCAGCGCACGCTGAGCTCGATGAGCTGCGCCTCGACGGACTCGCGCAGCGGCGCCCCATCGAAGCGCCCCACCCGGTTCCCGTCGGCGTCGAGCAGCAGCACCGTCGGGGTGACGACGATGTCGTACGGCAGAACCAGCTCGGGCCGGATGCTCGTGTCGACCTCGGCGAACACGACCCCGGCCGACGTCGCCGCGACGTCCTGCAGCATCCACCTCGTCAGTGCGCACTCGGGGCTGTCGGGCGCCGTGAACAGCACGATCGTCGCGCGGCGGCCCGGCAGCACGTCCTCCGGCAGCAGCTCCAAGTCGATCTCCGACTGTTCCGGCTCCGGCTCGCCCTCACCGTCGAAGCGGCTCACACCCCGCCTGGCGACGCAGCCGACCACGGCGACGATGAGCACCAGCGCCAAGATGACGAGCAACACCACTGATCCGTCCACGCGCACAGCCTCGCATATCCAGGGGTCGAAGGGCAGGGGCATTCTGGGCGGCGCCCCGCGGCGCCCTCGGCTGCCGCTATCCGCTGAGCTCCAGCAGCTGCGCCTCGAGCTCGGCCCGCCGCGGCGGCCCCCCGATGCGGGCAACCCGCGCACCGGTCCCATCGAGGACGAGCACCGTCGGGGTCTGCCTGACGTCGTGGTCGCGGGCAAGATCCGGTCGGCTCGTGAGGTCGACCTCGACCACCGCAACGCCAGGCTCCTGGCTGGCGAGCTGGTCGAGCATCCGCCTCGTCGCGGGGCACTTCGCGCAGAACTCCGTCGAGAAGAGCAGCAGTGTTGCTCGCCGCCCTGGATCGGTGCCGACCGGCAGGAGGGTGAGGTCAGCCTCGCTCGTGCTCGACTCGGCGCTCACCGAGGCGGTGGCGGGGTCCGAGGCAGTGCCGGGGGTCGAGGCGGAGGCGGGGGCGGCGCGATTCGGGACCGTCCGCTTCAGGCGGCCGTTCACGCGCTGCACGACGAAACCGATGACGGTCGCACCGACCACCAGTGCGCCGAGCACCAGCGCAGCAACCCCCGCATCCATGCCGGAGCCGCCCTCAGCCGCGCGCCGCGCGCGGGCGGATGACGCCTGCCCGCAGCAGCAGCACGTACAGCTGGCAGCCGAGGCAGTACCCGAACACGGCGTTGAGGAACGCGGCGATGAACGCGGCCCCGGCCGCGACGGGCACCGCAAGCGGAACGCCGAGCACGTGCAGCACGACGCCCACAAGTGTCACCGCGAAGCCGACTCCCTGCGCGAACGTCGGCGGCGCTGCGTCTTCCGTCTCGGCGGGCGGCGCGAGCCTCGGGCGGATCAGCGCGGCGAAGACGCGCCCGTACGGGTGCCGCTGGATGCCCGCAAACGCGCCCCAGGCGAAGAGCGCCGACAGGGCGACGAGCAGGAGGAACCCGGGCTGGGTGAGCCGCTCCGCGAACGTCGCGGCAGGCGGCGCGGTGAGTCCCAGGAAAACGACGACGAGGAGCAGGAACGCGGTGATGGCCGCGCCAAATCTCGGCCCGCGTGGGTCGATGCGAGTCTGAGTCGACAAGGTGGCCGCCTTCGCCGGATGAGGGAACTGGGATGCACGGCTCCTGGGCTGAGGGGGCAGGGGATCGTGTGCCGAAAGCGTAGGCGTGCTCGTCTCGGAAGGAAACCGTTGTGACGCTCCGAGACGAACAGCTTCCCCAGCTCCCGACTTGAGATGATGCACCGATGAAGACCTTCACTCTCCCGCAGACCGACGTGCGCGCCTCGAGCATCGTCCTCGGCCAGATGCGCATCATGGACCTCGACGACGAGCAGCTCCGCACCCTCGTCGGCACCGCCATCGACTCCGGCGTCAACGTCATCGACCACGCAGACATCTACGGCGGCGAGCGGCACGCCTGCGAGCGACGCTTCGGCGAGGCGATCAGTTTCTCCCCCAGCGAGCGCGAGCAGGTGCTTATCCAGTCGAAGGTGGGCATCCGTGAGGGCTACTTCGACTTCTCCGCCGAGCACATCCTGCGCACCGTGGACGAGTCGCTCGACGCGCTCGGCACCGAGTACCTCGACGTGCTCCTTCTACACCGCCCCGACACGCTCGTCGAGCCAGACGAGGTGGCGACGGCCTTCAACGAGCTCCACAACCGCGGCAAGGTGCGCCACTTCGGCGTCTCGAACCACACGCCCGCGCAGATCGAGCTACTCGCATCCGCCGTCGCGCAGCCGCTCATCATCAACCAGGTGCAGCTGAGCATCACCCACGCGCCCATCATCGCCTCGGGCATCGCCGCGAACATGGTCGGCCTCGATCAGTCGATCGACCGCGACAACGGCATCCTCGACTACGCGCGACTCAAGGGCATCACCCTGCAGGCGTGGTCGCCGTTCCAGAAGGCGTTCTTCGACGGCGTCTTCCTCGGCGACCGCGAGAACTTCGCCGAGCTGAACGACGTCCTCGACGAGCTCGCCGACGCGTACGGCGTCACCCCGACGGGCATCGCAACAGCTTGGATCACGCGCCACCCCGCGAACATCCAGGTCGTGCTCGGCACGACCACCCCGTCACGTGTCGCCGAGTCGGCGGCCGGCTCCGACGTGCACCTCACCCGCGAGGAGTACTACCGCATCTTCACGGCGGCCGGCCACACCCTGCCGTAAGCGCCGCCTCCGCCTCGCGCCCCGTCGCAGGCTCCTCCTCGCGAGCCGTGGCGCACCATCGTGGCGCCGCATCGCAGCACAGAAACGTGGCGCAAAGGTGTGGCGAAGTGCTGCTCCCGAGCTCGGGAGCGACACTTCGCCACAACTCTGATGAATGCGTGATAGCTGGGGATGCGCGTGAGTCCGATGCGCCGCGCGCCCCGGCCCTGCCCCGAGGACCGGCGCGCCCCGGCGCTGCTCAGTCGACCGCGAGTGCGGCGACGGGTGAGACGCGCGTCGCGCGTCGGGCGGGCAGCAGCGAGGCTGCGACGGTGATGAGCAGCGTCACGAGCAGCACAGCGGCGACGGTGACCCACGGGATGCTCGGCAGCACGAGGCGCCCGACCAGCGAACCGAAGGTGGCCTGCGCGCCGACCCAGCCGTAGAAGACGCCGAGGAGGAGCCCGAACAGGGCCGAGGAGGCGATCATGGCGACGGCCTCGGTGACGATCATCCGACGCACCTGGCCGACGGTGAAGCCCAGCGCCCTGAGCAGTCCGAGCTCGCGTCGGCGCTGCATGACGCTCAGCGAGAGCGTGTTGACCATCCCGACGGCGGCGAGGAGCACCGAGAAGCCGAGGAGCACGCTCATGATGGCGGTCGTGATGTCGATGACCTGCTCGAAGGCCGCGTACATCTCCGGTTCCATCTGCCCGAAGTCGAGCGTGATGGCGCGGAACGTCTCGGCGGCGACCGCGAACATGGTGACCAGCGTGATGCCGATGACGAGGCCGATGACAGCGCGGCTGCTGCGGGCGGGGTTGCGGACCGCGTTGGCGGCGGCGAGGCGGGTCACGGGCCCGCGGCCGAGGGCCCGCCCGCTGAGGCTCATGAGCGGAGGCAGGATGACCGGGGAGCCGACCACGACGCCCACGAAGGAGAGCATGCCGCCGCCGACGCTGACGAGCACACCGGTCGGGCTGGACAGGCCGACGTAGACGCCTCCGAGGAGCATGGCGACCCCGAGGGCAATGAGGACCACCGCGGTCACGCTGCGGCCTCGCCCGGCGCGCAGCTCCTGCATCGTGGGCTCGGCGGTCGAGGAGGTCGCGGCGATCGGCGACACGGTGAGCACACGGCGCGAGCCGACCCACGCGGCGACGATGGTGGCGGCGGTCACCGCGAGGATCGGCGCGATGACTGCGGGATGCACGATGGGGAACGGGAACGGGTCGAGCGCGCCGTTGGAGATGGCGAGCTGCGCGCCGAGCGCCGTGAGCCCGACGCCGAGCGAAGCGCCCGCCACGGCTCCGGATGCGCCCTGCACGAGCCCCTCGCGCACGGTGCGTGCTCGAAGCGAGCGACCGGATGCTCCGATGAGGCGGAGCAGCGCGATCTCTTTCGTCCGCCCGGCGATGACGGTGGCGACCGAGTTCGAGGTGACGACGGCGCCCACGAAGAGCGCGATCGTGAAGAAGAGTGCTGCGACCGTGCCGAGCACCGTCGCCAGCTGGCCGATCTCGCTGAGGCCCGACGCTTCGAAGTAGGCGGCAAGGTCTGCCACGATCATGATGAGGACCGTGCCGAAGGCGGCGGAGAGCGCGGAGACGAGCACGACCGCGGCGCCGCCGCTGCTCTGCTGCGATTCGGGCGCCCGAAGCGAGCTGCTCGCGCGGCGGGGCGCCGCGGCGGTCTTGGTCTGGGCTGCGCTCACGCTGCCGTCTCCATCGAGAGCATGAGGTTCGCGATCTCGGCCGCTGAGGTGCGGGGGCGGTCGGCGACGACCTTGCCGTCGGCGAGGAAGACAACGCGGTCTGCGTGGCTCGCGGCGATCGGGTCGTGCGTCACCATGGCGATGGACTGCCCGTACTGGCTGCTCGCGGTCGACAGCAGCGAGAGGACCTCGCGCCCGGTCCGGGAGTCGAGGTTTCCGGTCGGTTCGTCCGCGAAGATGAGCTGCGGCCGGGTGGCGAGCGCCCGGGCGATGGCCACTCGCTGCTGTTGGCCACCCGAGAGCTCGTAGGGCCGGTGCGCGAGGCGCTGCGAGAGCCCGAGGGTCTGGATGAGGTGCGAGATCCAGGCGTCCTCGTCGCGGGTCGCGGTGCGGCCGTCGAGGTCGAAGGGGAGCATGATGTTGCCGCGGACGTCGAGGGTCGGAACGAGGTTGAAGGCTTGGAAGATGAACCCGACGGCACGGCGACGAAGCACGGTCAGCTCGCTGTCGCTCATGCCCGTGATCTCGGTGTCGCCGAGAAACACGCGCCCGGAGGTAGCGCTGTCGAGCCCGGCCATGACGTGCATGAGCGTCGACTTGCCTGAGCCGCTTGGGCCCATGATGGCTGTGAACTCACCGCTTCTGATACCGAGGCTGACGCCGTCGAGGGCGGCGACGCTGCCGTGGGAGCCGTAGATCTTCCGAACGTCGACGACGCTCGCGACAAGTGGGGGTGTGGTGTTCATGTCCTCGACGCTACGGAGGCGCAGGCGGCCGCCGCGTCCGCCCGGAGTCGTGGCCGCGTGGTCCTCTGGGATGACACCGGCGGGTGCCGCGTCCAGCCAGCGACCGAGGTTCTGGCCATAGCCTTGCGGCATGGTCTCCCCTTCGCTCGTCTGGTTCCGCGACGACCTGCGGCTCCACGATCATCCAGCCCTGCACGTCGCCGTCGAACGCGGCGGTCCCGTCATCGCCCTGTTCGTGCTCGACGAGGAGTCGCCGGGCGTGCGACCGCTCGGCGGTGCCGCGAAGTGGTGGCTGCATCACAGCCTGCAGGCGCTCGCGGCGAGCCTCGACGAGATCGGCGGCGCGCTGGTGCTCCGGCGCGGGCGGGCGGAGGACATCGTGCCTCGCGTCGCCGAGGAGGCGGGCGCCGAGCTCGTCGTGTGGAACCGCCGCTACGGCGGGGCAGAGCGTGAGATCGACGCCCGCATCAAGCAGGGGCTTCTCGACGCCGGCCTCGAGGCCCACAGCCTGCCGGGCTCGCTGCTCACGGAGCCGTGGCAGATCCAGACTGGACAGGGCGAGGCGTACCGCGTCTACACGCCGTTCGCCAACGCCTGCCAGAGCCGCTTCCAGCAGGAGCCGCCCCGGGACCCGCTGCCTGCACCGGATGCGCTCGCTCGCGGCTCAAAGGCGAGCTCGCTCGAGCGCGACTCGCTCGCCTCCTGGGAGCTGCTGCCGACACGACCGGACTGGGCCGAGGGACTTCGCGAGGAGTGGACGCCGGGTGAAGAGGGTGCGCACGACCGGCTGGAGGCGTTCCTTGACGGGGTTGTCACCGACTACAAGGCGGACCGCGACCGCCCGGACCTGGTCGGCACGAGCAGGCTCAGCCCGCATCTCCGCTGGGGCGAGCTCTCCTCGGCGCAGGCGTGGCACGCCCTCGACGGCCGCACCGGTGAAGGCGCTGCGACGTTCCGACGGGAGTTGCTCTGGCGCGAGTTCGCCTGGCACACGCTCTACAGTTTCCCCGAGCTGCACACCCGTCCCTGGCGGGAGGCCTACGAGCAGTTCCCCTGGCCGGAGCTCGACCGGGACGCCCTCGAGGCGTGGCAGCGCGGCAACACGGGCATCCCGATCGTGGACGCGGGGATGCGGGAGCTCTGGCGCACAGGCAGCATGCACAACCGCATCCGCATGGTCACCGCGTCGTTCCTCACGAAGCACCTCCTCACCGACTGGCGGCGAGGCGAAGAGTGGTTCTGGGACACGTTGGTCGACGCCGACCAGGCGTCGAACCCGTTCAACTGGCAATGGGTCGCGGGTTCCGGGGTCGACGCGGCGCCGTACTTCCGCATCTTCAATCCCGAGCGCCAGGCGGAGCGGTTCGACCCGCACGGGGCGTACGTGCAGCGGTGGGTTCCCGAGGCGGGAAGCGACGACTACCCGGGCCCGATCGTCGGGCTCAAGGAGGGCAGGGAGGCCGCCCTGGCAGCCTGGCGCGAAGTCCGCTGAGCCGAACGCGTGCCGGCGCGCTCGCTCAGGCGAAAATGTCGGCGCCCGGTGCTAGATTGCCCGCACGTTCGAGTCGCAGGGGGGGGGGCACGAACGCGTTGCACTCAGGAACAGCAAGGGGAACATCATGGTGGACTACCGCATCGAACTCGTCGGCCTCCCGGTCGCCGATGTCGACCGCTCGCGGGCCTTCTACGGCGACACGCTCGGGTGGCCGGTCGACATGGACCAGGTGGTGAGCGATGAGATCCGATTCATTCAAGTCACGCCGCCCGGCTCGGCCTGCTCGATCGCGTTCGGACTCGGTATCAGCGACATGGAGGCGGGGTCACTGCGCGCCCTCCAGTGCGTCGTGACGTCGATCGAGGAGGCGCACGCCGACCTGCACGGCCGGGGCGTGGAGGTCAGCGACATCGACGACCAGCCGTGGGGCCGGTTCGTGTACTTCGCCGACCCAGACGGCAACACCTGGGCCATCCAAGAGCTGCCCGACTACTCGAAGATGGGCGACTGGCAAGCGGAACAGGGCGCCGAGTCAGGGGCCTGAGCACGCCAGCGAGCAGGAACTGAGCACGTCACACCGCACCACCCCAACGAAGCGAACCACCCCAACGAAGCGAAAGGGATGCACAACATGGCAGAGAAGAAGAACGGCTACGAGGAGTTCAAGGTCTCAGGAGAGAACCTGCTCGGCAAGGTCAAGGAACTCATCCATGAGGGCAATGTCCGGCGGGTGTTCATCAAGAACGACGACGGCACGACGCTCCTCGAGATCCCGCTCACGGCGGGCCTCGCGGTGACCGTCGTCGCCGCGGCGCTCGCGCCGGTGCTGGTCGCGGTCGGCGCGATCGCGGCGCTCGTGACGCAGGTCACGGTGGGCGTTGACCGCCGCGGTCCCGACTCGAGCGACGACGCCCCAGCTGCGGATGCCGCTGGTGCGGGCGACGGTGTGCCCAAGAGCGATGCTGTGGCGCCGGCCCCGACCGCGGAGAGCACAGACCCGGACCTCGGCCCGACGACCTCTTAGCCTCGGCGCACCTGGCTGACGGCAGCGGCCCGGAATGCGTCACGCATCCGGGTCGTTGCACGTCTCAGCAACTCCCAGGACGCGCGACCGCACTTCACGGGGCGCGCGTGCACCGACAGGAACGAGGCCCACATGAAGGTGTTTCTCACCGGAGCAACCGGCTACATCGGCTCAGCCGTGCTGCGCGCGCTCCTCGCCAACGGCCACGCCGTGACGGCGGCCGTCCGCAACGAGGAGAAGGCGGCGATCGTCCGAGAGACGGGCGCGAAGGCCGTCGTCGTCGACCTCACCGACCGCGCCGCGCTTGCGCCGCTGCTCCGCCAGTCTGAGGGCGTCATCCACACGGCCTCGGCTGCTGAGATCGACCCGAGCTTCGTCCCGGCGGCCCTCAATGAGCTCGTCCACTCCACAACGCAGTTCGTGCACACGAGCGGCATCTGGCTGTTCGGCGACAATCCGAACATCACCGAGGTGTCAGAGCCTATGCCGCCCGAGGTCGTCGCCTGGCGCGTGCCGATCGATCGACAGGTCATCAACAGCAACGTGAACACCGCGATCATCGCCCCCGCCGTCGTGTACGGCGGGCAGGGCGGGCTTACGCAGCTCCTTGCCGGCGACGGGTCGGCGCCGGTCTCGCTCGTGGGTGACGGCACCCAGCGCTGGACGCTCGTGCACGTCGACGACCTCGCCGACCTCTACGTGCGCGTGCTCGAGAAGGGTGCCGCGGTCGGGTACGTCGTCGCGGCCAGCGGCGAAAACCCGACGGTCCGCGAGATCGCCAAGTCTGCGGGAACCGACCTCCAGCTGCTCGAGGAGACGCCGGATGCGAGCCGCGAGCGACTCGGCACCGCGTTCGCCGACGCGCTGCTGCAGGACCAGGCGGCGACGGGCGAGTACGCCAAGCAGGCCTACGGCTGGGCGCCCTCGCGGGGTGGCTGGCTCGCGGTCGAGCAGGGCTGACCCCGCGTGGGACGGCCGACGCCGTCCGCGGCGGCGATCGACTCCGTAGGCTAAGCGGATGAGCGTGCTCGACTCGCCGGATGTCGACCGGCGCAGCCTCCCGGTCTACGAGGCGGGCTCCGTCGAGGTGCCCTACGTCATCGACGGCATGGACGAAGCGATCGAGCGCAACACGTTCTGGGAGGAGCACTCTCACCCGACACACGAGCTCATCTGGAACACGCGGGGCGCCTCCTCGCTGACCGTCGGATCGCGCACCTGGACGATCACGCCCGCCGTGGGCCTGTGGATCCCGGCCGGCGTCCGCCATACCGCGTGGACGCCGGCCGGTACTTGGTACCGGACGGCGATGTTCAGCGTGACGACGACCCGTCCGATCGCTGAGGAGCCCGTCGCCGTCGACGTGACGGACCTGCTGCGGCTCCTCTTGGAGCGGCTGGCGGAGCCGGAGCTCGACGCGTCGTCCCGGTCGAGGACGGAGGCGATGGTGCTGGACGTGCTGGCTCCGTCGTCGCACGAGCTGCTGCTCCGTGTCCCCCGATCGGACCTGCTGGCCCCGATCGTCGAGGCGCTCGCCAACGACGTGCGGGATCCCCGCACCCTCGAGGGGTGGTCGTCAGAGCTGGGCGTGAGCTCCCGAACCATCACGCGCCAGTTTCAGGCAGAGACGGGCCTCGGCTTCAGCCGGTGGGTCGCAGCCGCTCGCATCCAGCGCTCGATCGTGCTGCTCTCTGCCGAGGAGAGCATCGACGAGGTCGCGGCTGCGGTCGGCTTCCGTTCGGCCAGCGCCTTCGGGACGGCGTTCCGGCGCGTGACGGGGACCAGCCCGGGCCGGTTTCGGGCGCAATAGCCCGCTGAGCGCAGACCCCGGTGTCCGTTTCGCGCAGAAAAATGTCGTTTCGGCTCGATTGCAAACCGATCCCGCGTCGCCTAGCTTTGGTAAGGCACGCCTAACAGGGAACGATCCTGAACCCCGTTGGCGCCGTTGACTTCAGCCCCCGCGCTGCCCGTTCGCCGTACCCTCACGGCGATCTTCGGCGCGCCACGCTGCATCGCCTCGAAAGGACACCATGCCCCGCGCCCCCAAGCTTGTCGCCCTCGCCGCGACCGCGCTCCTCACGGTCGGCCTCGCCGCCTGCCAGGCCACGCCCGCTGCCGACACCGGCGCAGAGCCCGGCTCTGCGAGCGGCGACTTCACGCCGATCACGATCGAGCACGCACTCGGCACGACCGAGATCACCGAAAAGCCTGAGCGCGTCGCCACGGTCAACTGGGCGAACCAAGAAGTGCCCCTCGCCCTCGGCGTCGTGCCCGTCGGCATGGCCCGGGCAGACTTCGGTGACGACGATGGCGACGGCATCCTTCCCTGGGTGAGCGAGAAGCTCGAGGAACTCGGCGGCGAGACCCCCGTGCTCTTCGACGAGACTGATGGCGTCGACTTCGAGGCCGTCGCCGACACGAACCCCGATGTCATCCTGGCCGCCTACTCCGGGCTCACGCAGGACGACTACGACACCCTCTCCGAGATCGCGCCGGTCGTCGCCTACCCAGAGACCGCCTGGGCGACCTCGTGGCGCGACATGATCCGTCTCAACAGCCAGGGCATGGGCCTCGAGGCTGAGGGCGACGCGCTCATCACCGAACTCGAGGGTGAGATCGAGGCCACGGCGGCCAAGTACCCGTCGATCCAGGGCAAGAAGACGATGTTCCTCACCCACGTCGACGAGACCGACCTCAGCCAGGTCAGCTTCTACACGACGCACGACACCCGCAGCGCCTTCTTCGAAGACCTCGGCATGGCGTTCCCGAAGAGCCTCGTCGACGCCTCGGCAAGTACCGACCAGTTCTCGCAGACGATCAGCGCCGAGCAGACCGACACGCTCGCCGACGTCGAGATCATCGTCACCTACGGTGGCGAGGAGCTCGTGCAGACACTGCAGGGCGACCCGGTGCTCTCGCAGATTCCGGCCGTCGCGAACGGCTCCATCGTGAACCTGCCTGGCACCGAACCGCTCGGCACCGCCGCGAACCCCACACCGCTGTCCATCTCGTGGATCCTCGACGACTACGTCGCGCTGCTCTCGCAGGCAGCAGACAAGGTCCAGTGATCCAGACCGCTCCTCCCGAAGCCGCTGCGGGTGTCGCCATCGTGCGACGCCCCCGGCGGCTGCGGGCGTTGTGGTTCCTTCTGGCGGTTGCGACGCTCGGGGCGCTGATCGTCGTCTCGGTCATGATCGGCTCGCGGGACGTGAGCTGGGCGGATGCGGTGGCCGCGCTTGGCGGGTCGACGAACGGTTTCGACGAGGCCGCGGTCGCGAAGCGCATCCCCCGCACCTTCCTCGCCATCGCCGTCGGGGCCGCGCTCGGCGTCTCGGGCGCCGTCATGCAGGGGGTGACCCGCAACCCGCTGGCCGACCCCGGCATCCTCGGGGTCAACATGGGCGCATCCCTGGCCGTCGTCACGGGTATCGCCTACTTCGGTCTCACCTCGGCGTCGAGCTTTATCTGGGTCGCCATCTCCGGCGCCGCCGTCGCCGCGGTGTTCGTCTACGGGGTCGGCTCGCTCGGTCGAGGCGGGGCGACTCCGCTCAAGCTCGCGCTCGCTGGAGCCGCGACCTCTGCCGCCCTCGCGTCGTTTGTCACCGCGATCATCCTGCCCCGCGGTGACATCAGCCAGAGCGCGCGCTCGTGGCAGATCGGCGGCGTTGGCGGCGGCACGTGGGAGAGCATCTCGCACGTCCTGCCGTTCCTCATCGTGGGGTTCCTGATCAGTCTGGCCTCGGCGAAGGGCCTCAACTCGCTCGCCCTCGGCGACGACCTCGCGGCGGGTCTCGGCGAGCGCGTCGCCCTCACGCGCGGCACGGCGGCCCTCGGCGCGGTCGTGCTGTGCGGTGCCGCGACCGCCGTCACGGGCCCCATCGCCTTCGTCGGGCTGGTGGTCCCCCACAAGTGCCGGCTGATGTTCGGCGTCGACCACCGCTGGGTGCTGCCGTTCTCGGCCGTCGTCGGCGCGTCGCTGCTCACCGGGGCCGACGTGCTCGGGCGCATCCTGACGCGACCCTCCGAGATCGACGTTGGCATCATCACCGCCATCATCGGCGCCCCCATCTTCATCTGGATCGTGCGACGCTCGAAGGTGCGTGCGCTGTGACCGCGACCCGCCCGGCCAGTCCGGCCTCGAACCAGCCGGCCTCGAAGCAGCCCGCCTCGAGCCACGCCCCCTCGGCAGCGCCCGCCTCGTCGCCGAACTCGCTCGCGCCGTCCACGTCCAACTCTGCGATTGAGGCGACCGCGCGCGCCGTCGCCCGTAGCCGCAACCGCCGGGCCGCGCGGCGCCGCCTCACCATGCTCGTGCTCGTGTCGCTCATCGCCGCCGTCTTCGTGTTCTCGCTCATGTACGGGCAGACGTTCTACGGCCTCGACCAGGTGATTGCCGTGGTGCTCGGCCAGGACGTGCAGGGCGCGACGTTCACCATCGGCCGGCTGCGACTCCCCCGCGCCGTGCTGGCGATCCTCGCCGGCCTCGCGTTTGGCCTCGCCGGAGTCACCTTCCAGACGATGCTGCGCAACCCGCTCGCCAGCCCAGACATCATCGGCATCTCCTCGGGCGCGAGCGCGGCCGCCGCCTTCGGCATCGTCACGCTCTCGCTCGGCGCGAGCGAGGTCTCGTTCTTCGCCATCTTCGTCGGACTCGGCGTCGCGCTCCTCATCTACGTGCTGTCGTTCAAGGGCGGCGTCACCGGGACCCGGCTGATCCTGATCGGCATCGGCATCGCCGCGATGCTCGACAGCATCACCAACTACGTGCTGTCGCAGGCGGCGCAGTGGGACCTCCAGGAGGCGCTGCGCTGGCTCAACGGCAGTCTCAACGGCGCGTCCTGGAACGCGATCGCTCCCGTCGCGATTGCGATCGCCGTGCTGGTGCCGATCCTCCTCGCGCAGAGCCGGAACCTCGCCGCGACCCAGCTCGGCGACGACACAGCCGCGGCTCTCGGCGTGCGTGTGAACCGAACGAGGCTCGTCGTGATCGTCGCCGCCGTCGGGGTGCTGTCCTTCGCGACCGCCGCCGCCGGCCCCATCGCGTTCGTCGCGTTCCTCGCGGGCCCCATCGCCGCGCGGCTCTTCGGGGGCGGCGGATCGCTCCTCATCCCCGCGGGCCTCGTCGGCGCCCTGCTCGTGCTCGTCGCCGACCTCGTCGGACAGTTCCTGCTCGGCACCCGCTACCCCGTCGGCGTTGTCACCGGCGTGCTCGGCGCCCCGTTCCTCATCTTCCTGATCATCCGCACCAACCGCTCGGGAGGCTCGCTATGACCGCCGACCACACCCTCCTCGTCGAGCAGCTCACGCTCGGCTACGGCGACCGAGTCGTCATCGACGGGCTCGACCTCGGGATCCCGCCCGGCAAGGTCACGGCGATCGTCGGCGCCAACGCTTGCGGCAAGTCGACGCTGCTGCGTTCCATGTCGAGGCTCCTCACGCCGCGCGGCGGGCACGTGCTCCTCGACGGCAAGCAGGTCCACAAGACGCCGGCGAAGCAGCTGGCGCGGAGTCTCGGCCTGCTCCCCCAGTCGCCCATCGCCCCGGAGGGCATCACCGTCGCCGACCTCGTCGGCCGCGGCCGCCACCCTCACCAGAGCATCATGTCGAGGTGGAGCCACGACGACGATCTCGCGGTCGCCGCAGCCCTCGAGGCGACCGCGACGTCCGCCCTCGCGGACCGACACGTCGACGAGCTCTCCGGAGGGCAACGGCAGCGCGTGTGGATCGCGATGGCCCTGGCCCAGCAGACCGACCTGTTGCTCCTCGACGAGCCGACGACGTTCCTCGACGTCAGCCACCAAGTCGAGGTGCTCGACCTGCTCACCGACCTCAACCGGTCACGCGGCACGACGATCGTCATGGTGCTCCACGACCTCAACCTCGCCGCCCGCTACGCCGACCACCTCATCGCGCTGGCCGACGGGGCGTTGCACGCCTCCGGACACCCGAACAGCGTGCTCACGACCGACACCGTGCGCGCGGTCTTCGGGCTCGAGAGCCTCGTCGTCCAGGACCCGGTCTCCGGCCGCCCCCTCATGGTGCCCATCGGCCGCCACCACTCCGACGGCACTGCCGTCACGCGCCCCGAAGGTTCATCCGCGACAATTGGGGCTCGCACACCCGTGTGATGCGCGCGAGCCGGCACCCAGGCCCGCCACGGCAGCAGAGGACCAGGAGGCCACGCATGAGCGATGCGAGCGTCGAGGTTCTCGCGGGCTCGACGGGAGACGGCGGAGCTGCTGGCACCGGCGGAGCCGCTGGCGACGACCGCGCCCGCGCCCCCGAGGTCCGCGCCCAACGCGCCGACGAGTCCGTGCCCGCAGGGTTCCCGTCTCCGGCCCAGGGCTACTACTCGGGCCCGGTTGACCTCAACCGACACCTCATCAACGACCCGGCCGCGACCTTCATCGTCCGGGTCAGCGGCGACAGCATGATCGGCGCAGGCATCTTCGACGGCGACGAGATCATCGTCGACCGCTCCCTCGAACCGCACGATGGCAACGTCGTCATCGCGGTCGTCGACGGCGAGCTGACCGTCAAGCGGCTCCGCTTCGAGCACGGGCGCGTGCGTCTCTCGCCCGAGAACCCGGACTACGCCGACATCGTGCTGGAGGAACTCAGCGAGCTGACCGTCTGGGGCGTCGTCACGAGGTGCCTCCACCGTGTCTGAACCGACAGGCGGCACGCGCGCGTCGACGCCGGCGATCGCCATCGTCGACGCGAACAACTTCTACGCCTCCTGCGAGCGCATCTTCGACCCGAGCCTCGAAGGCAAGCCCATCGTGGTGCTCTCCAACAACGACGGATGCGTCATCGCGCGCTCCGAGGAGGCGAAGGCGGCGGGCATCCCCATGGGCGCGCCATGGCAGGCCATCGCACCGGAAGCCGCCATGAAGGGCGTCGTCGCGCGCTCCAGCAACTACGAGCTCTACGGCGACATCAACGCGAGGACCATCGAGCTCCTCGGCAGGTACACCCCGACCCAGGAGGTGTACTCGATCGACGAGAGCTTCATCCGCCTCCCGAGCGACCGCAGCGAGGCCATCGCCGTCGCACGCGAGATCAGGGTCGCCATGCGCAAGTTCATCGGCATCCCGGTGAGCATCGGCATTGCCCCGAGCAAGACCCTCGCCAAGCTCGCGAACCGCGGCTCAAAATCGGAGCCGTCGCTGGGCGGCGTCTGCCATCTCGGAGCGTACGGACGAGAGCAGCTGAGCGGCATCCTCGGCACCATCGACATCGGTGACGTCTGGGGTGTCGGCCGCAAGATGGCCGCCAAGTACGTGGGGCTCGGCATCCGTACCGCGCTCGACCTGCGGGAGTCGTCCCCGACCGCCATCCGTCGGCGCTACGGGGTCGTCCAGGAACGGGTGGTGCAGGAGCTGCGAGGTATCGACTGCCTCCCCGTCGACGACGTGCCGACGGAGCGCGAGCAGATCCAGTTCTCCAGGTCCTTCGCCGTGCCGATCTCGACCGTGCAGGAGCTCGAAGAAGTGCTCTCCGTGTACACGCAGCGGGCCTCGGCGCGGCTGCGGGCGCAGGGCTCGCTCACGCGGGCGATGAGCTGCTATGCCGCCACCTCACCCTTCCGGGAGGGCCACGAGACACACGCGGTGTCTGTCGCGTTCCCGGAGCCGACCGACGACCCCGTCGTCTTGTTCCGTGCCGCGGCGACGG
The DNA here is from genome assembly GCF_049707175.1 of Pseudoclavibacter helvolus. Classification (GTDB taxonomy): domain Bacteria; phylum Actinomycetota; class Actinomycetes; order Actinomycetales; family Microbacteriaceae; genus Pseudoclavibacter; species Pseudoclavibacter helvolus_A. The sequence continues at coordinate 69,849 of NZ_JBNAFM010000004.1, forward strand.
CGCTGGGGCCGCAGCTGCGCAGCGACCTGAAGTACGTGCGTGTCGGCGTCTCGCTCTTCGAGTTCGTGGCCCGCGACTCCTACGCAGCGCTCGACGTCTTCGGCGAGCGGACCGAGGACCGGCGCGTCGGCGAGGCGCTGGACGCCGTCGCCGCGAAGTTCGGGCAGGAGTCGCTCGGGCTCGGCATCGCGGGCCTGCGCGGCGGGCGCACCTGGACGATGCGACGCGAGATGATCTCGCCGCGCGCCACCACGCACTGGGACGAACTCGCGGTCGTGAAGGCCGAGTAGAGCCCACACCAGACGGGAATAGCTCGGGAAGCGGCTCGGTTGCAGTGCGTGTGACGACAGCAGCACAGAACGCACCCCAGAACGCTCCGCAGGCCAGCCAGATCGCTCCGCAAGGCAGCTCGGGCCGGGCGCCGATCCGCATCGACATCTGGTCAGACATCGCCTGCCCCTGGTGCTACATCGGCAAGCGCAAGCTCGAGCGCGGCATCGAGCAGTTCTCCGCGAACCCCGAGGCACCGGCAGTCGAGATCGAGTACCACAGCTACGAACTCTCCCCCGATACGCCCATCGACTTCCACGGTTCAACGACCGAATACCTGGCCCAGCGCAAGGGGCTGCCGCTGGTGCAGGTCGAGCAGATGCTCGACCGCGTCACGGGCATCGCGAAAGAGGTCGGCCTCGACTACAACTTCGACGCCGTGCAGCACGTCAACACCGTGCGCGCCCACGAGCTCATCCACTTCGCGAAGGCCGCCGGTCGCCAGCTCGAGGCGAAGGAGCGCCTCCTGAAGGCGTACTTCGTCGAAGGGCGCGACCTCAGCGACATCGAAGTGCTCGCCGACCTCGCCGCAGAGCTCGGCCTCGACCGGGACGCCGCCGTGCACGCCCTCGAAGAGCGCGTGCACCACGACGACGTCCTCGCCGATCAGCAGCAGGCGCAGGCCTACGGCATCCAGGGAGTTCCCTTCTTCGTCATCGATGGCAAGTACGGCGTTTCCGGTGCTCAGGAAGCAGCGACCTTCGCCGACGTGCTCGCCAAGGTCACGAGCGACCGCGACGGGGCCACGGCATGAACACGCCGGCCGAGGGGCCCGCGAGCCTCGCAGGCGCGGTGGATGAGCACGCCGGCCCGGTGAGCAGGGTCGCGGCGGGCACAGACGCAGCGGGCAGCAACGCCGTGAGCACCAACGAGCCGGGCACAGCCGCGGCTGGTGGCTTCACGATGCTCGGCGAGGCCGGTACCGCGTGCGAGGGCGACGCCTGCCTGATCTGAACGGAGCGGACGCTGATCTGAGTGGGGCCCACGCCGGGATGTGATGAACTCTTGCCCATGGGATTCACGAGTTTCGCCGCCGTCGGGGACAGCTTCACCGAGGGTGTCGGCGACGAGTTGCCAGACGGGCGCGTGCGCGGCTGGGCCGACCTCGTCGCGCAGGGCCTCGCCGTCTCGTCGCCCGAACCCGTCACGTACGCGAACCTCGCTATCCGCGGCCGCCTCCTCGACGCGATCCTCGAGGAACAGCTCCCCGCCGCCATCGCCCTCAAACCACAGCTCCTGAGCCTCAACGGCGGTGGCAACGACATCCTGCGCCCCCGAGTGTCCATCGACGCGGTGGCGCAGCGGCTCGTCGACGGCGCCAAGCAGGCGCTCGACGCGGGCATCCACGTCATCCTGCTCTCGGGTGCCAACCCCTCGGACCACCTGCCCATGGGCCGGCGCATCGCCGCCCGCGGCGATGCCCTCGCCGCCGCGGTCCACGCGAAGATCCCGCCGCAGCCGGGGCTCACGTTCGTCGACAACTGGGCCGATCCCGAGCTGCGCCACCTCGACTACTGGTCGCGCGACCGCCTCCACATGGGCGTCAGCGGCCACCGCCGAGTCGCCGCGAACGTGCTCACCGCGCTCGACGTTCCGGCGCCCGACTTCGGGCCAGAGGCCCCGAGCATCCAGCGCCCGCGCAACTCCGAGTACTGGCGGGAGTATGTGCTCCCCTGGATCGGTCGTCGCCTCACCGGCAGGTCGTCCGGCGACAGCCGAACCCCGAAGTATCCGACGCTCGACGTGGTCGTCACAGATTGAGCGATCGAGCCTCCGCAGCGGGCAATTCCGCACGGAAGCTCCGCGTTCAGGCAATCTGACGTAGAGTGGTGCAGTCGACGCATGGTCACCCCGCTTCTCGCGGACATTCCAGATCATGCCTGTCGCCATCCGCGCCACCGGATCCGTGGCCACCAGGACCCAAGTCCGAGACGCCCCGCCGGCTCGCGAGCATCCGCTGCTCTCGAACACGAACGGGCTGACCAGCACGCGCCCACCCAAGCGCGCACATGCTTGAACGAATGCGCCCCGCCAACGCAGGCGGGCTGCGCCGCAACGAAACGAAGAATCGCATCACACTCGCAATCCCATTCACCCTGCCCGCACCACGTGTCTCCTGGCGACAAGCCGACGACGACGTGTACGCGGCGACCATCAGCGACGAGTTCGCTGGCTTCATCACGATCGCAGACACCGGTCTGCACACGCTCCAGGGCCCTCAGGGCCAGAGCATCGGCGACTACGGCACGCTCGACGAGGCCCAGGAGGCGCTCGCCGAGGCCCTCTTCCCCGTCGAGCACGACGAGTCCGACGTCGCCGCGGCACGTCCTCGCCGCCGCCGTGCGGGCCGACGCGGAGCCGTCAACGCCCTCATGCCGAGCTAGGGCTCCGGCCGCGGATTCCGGCCGTGGATTCCGGACCGCGGACTGCGGACTGCGGCGGACGCTGCACCTGAGCATCGTTGTGGCAAAGTGCTGCTCCCGAGCTCGGCAGCGGCACTTTGCCACAACGCTGACGTCGCGCACGCAGGCGTAGAGCACGCTGACGTCGCGCACGCAGACCCAAGCGCGCTGCTCTCGGATCGCTGGCGGTGAACAGGGGGTGAGCAGGCGGCGGCCCCTCGCAACCAGCGGCTACCCGTCGTACGGCTCGATCGCGATGACCTTCGCCGACCACGGGCAGTAGTCGTCACTCGTGAGGGTGCCATCCTCGACGTACTCCGGCAGGCCGTCGCACACCTCGATCGTGAAGTCTGCGAACTCGAGTGTCGCCGGGTCGATGTGCCAGGTCCAGGGCTCGTTCACTGAGGGGTCGTCGCGCACGATCGCGCCGACGGGAATCGCGGCCACGTCCTCGCCGTCGAGGAGCTGCTGCGCGTGAGCCACCAGCTCTGGCGTTGCGAGCTCGACATTGTAGGTCTGGTCGCTGACCTGGAACGTGGCCACCGCCCGCGAGAGGGGTGCGTCGGTCTGGGGCGCGCAGCCGCTCAACGCGGCGACAGCGCCTGCCGCAAGCAGGAGCGCGAGCGCCGGGGACGTGACGCGACGGGTCTTGGACATCAGGAACCTCCGTTGACGGGGACGTGCTGCTCGAGCCAGCGCTCGAGCTCGGGAAGGGACTCGTAAGCGATCGTGCCGTGGCTCGCACCCTGCACGGTTACGGCGTGCACGTCGACGCCGATCGACTCCTCGTGGTCGACGAACGCCGCCGTGTCGGTCGGCACCACCAGCTCGTCGGCGCTCCCCTGCGCGATGAAGAGCGGCGCCTCGAACGCCTTCGCGCCCGCGGAGTTCTGCTCGAGGAGCGTCGCCCACGGCTCGACCGTGGTCGGGTCGTGCAACGTGAAGGCGCCGACCAGCGGCTGCCCGATGTCGTGCAGCTCGGTGAGGCTGCTCATGAGGCACAGCGAGTTCATCTCGGGCGCCTTCTCGACGGCCGCGGGCGTCAGAATGCTCGATAGCTCCGAGCCGGGCACGCTCGAGTAGACCTCGGCGAAGGCGGGGAAGGCGTAGGAGCCGATCGTCACGCCGGAGATGTCGTCGAGGTGCGAGCCCATGAGCTTCGTCAGGTCGGCGGCAGGCGCGGCGGCGGCCACGGCTGCGATCTCCAGCTCGGGCGCGTAGCTCGGCGCCTCTTGCGCCGCGAAGAGCACAGCCTGCCCGCCCTGCGAATGCCCCCACAGGACGACGTTGTTCCCGGCCTGCGCGGCCTCGAGCTGCTGTGCCGCGCGGACCGCGTCGAGCACGCTTCTGGCGGTCGTGTCGCCCACCAGGTAGGAGTTCTGCTCGGCCTGCTTCCCGTCGGCGGTTTCGATGCCCATGCCGAGGTAGTCGGTGGCGACGACCGTGTAGCCGCGGTCGAGCATGAGCCGCAGCCCCTCGATGCCGATGAACGGGTCGAAGGCGCGCGACGGCGCGCACGACGGGTCGGTGCCGGTCGTCGGATGCCCCCAGGCGAGCACGGTGCGCCCGCCGGCCGGCGCCTCCCCGTCCGGGACCACGACCACCCCGGTTACCAGCACCGGCGTGCCGTTCAGGTCCGTCGACGAGTACATGATGCGCCATGCCTGCGACCCGATCGGGGTGCCGAGGAGCTGCTCGCTCCGCACGAGCGTGCCGGGTTCGGCTGGGACATCTCCCGCAGGCTCTTCGTAGAACGCGGCGAGGTCGCCCTGCTCGATCGTGTCGCCGCTCACGCGCAGCACCTCGGCGCCCAGGAAGATCGCGACGACCGCGAGCGCTCCGGTCAGCGCGAACGCGGTAATCCGCTTCCGGGACGAGGCGCGGTCGCGACGGGCGTTGGGATTGCTGCGCGGGGAGCCCTCGGGCGGGGGCTCTGACGACTCGTGCACGTGCGGTCCTGTTCTGAACTGCCAGAGCAGCGGATGCGTCCGGGCTCGAGCGGTGACGCAGCCAGCGGGGGTTCGAGGGCTGCGAGTTCAGTGTCGGCCCGCCGACGAGCCTGGTCAAGCGGGGCACACCGTGGCTGCGTGTCCCCCACCTCCGCGAGAGTACGCGACCATAGTGCAATGACCGCAACCCTCGTCGCCAAGGACCTCGCCGGTGGCCACGACCACCGCACCCTCTTCTCGTCGCTCAACCTGGTGGTCGCACCTGGCGACGTGGTCGGGGTCGTCGGGGCGAACGGCGCGGGGAAGTCGACCTTGCTGCGTCTGCTCGCCGGTATCGACGAGCCTCTGGAAGGCAGTGTCTCGCTTGCACCGTCCGATGCCTTCATCGGCTGGCTCCCTCAGGAGCACGAGCGGGTTGTGGGCGAGACCGTGGCCCAGTACGTGGGCCGCCGAACGGGCACCGCCGAGGCGACGAGGGAGATGGATGCGGCCGCCGAGGCGCTCGCGAGCGAGGCGGCGCCCGGAGCGCCAGACCCCGGCGAGGTCTACGCGGTCGCGCTCGAGCGCTGGCTCGCGAGCGGCGCGGCCGACCTCGAAGAGCGCCTCCCCGCCGTGCTCGCCGAACTCGGCCTCGAGCTCAGCGCCGACGCGCTCATGACCTCGCTCTCCGGCGGACAGGCCGCGCGCGTGGGCCTCGCCGCCCTCCTGCTCTCGCGCTTCGACATCGTGCTGCTCGACGAGCCCACGAACGACCTCGACCTCGACGGGCTCGAACGACTCGAGGCCTTCATCCAGGGGCTCCGTGGCGGCGTCGTGCTGGTCAGCCACGACCGCGAGTTCCTCGCACGAAGCGTCACGCGCGTGCTCGAACTCGACCTCGCCCAGCACAGTAACCGCGTCTACGGCGGCGGCTACGACTCGTTCCTCGAAGAGCGCGCCACGGCGAAGCGGCACGCGCGCGAGGAGTACGAAGAGTTCGCCGAGAAGAAGGCCGACCTCGTGGGCCGCGCACGCACGCAGCGCGAGTGGTCGAGTCAGGGCGTCCGCAACGCCATGCGCAAGGCACCGGACAACGACAAGATCCGCCGCAAGGCCTCCACCGAGTCCAGCGAGAAGCAGGCGCAGAAGGTGCGGCAGATGGAGAGCAGGATCGCCCGCCTCGAGGAGGTCGAGGAGCCCAGGAAGGAGTGGCAGCTGCAGTTCACGATCGGGGCGGCCCCGCGCTCCAGCTCGGTGGTCTCCACGCTGTCGCGCGCCGAGCTGCACCTGGGCGACTTCACGTTCGGTCCGGTCTCGGTACAGGTCGACGCCGGCGACCGTATCGGCATCACCGGGCCGAATGGCGCAGGCAAGTCGACGCTGCTCCGCCTGCTGCTCGGGCGCATCCGGCCGGATGCGGGCACCGCGAGCCTCGGCTCGAGCGTCGCGATCGGTGAGATCGACCAGGCCCGCGCCGCCCTCTCAGGTGACGCGCCCCTCGCCGAGCAGTTCGAGGCGCAGGTGCCCGACTGGCCGACCGCCGAGGTGCGGACCCTGCTCGCCAAGTTCGGCCTCAAGGCCGACCACGTCGGGCGACGGACCGATGAGCTCTCTCCCGGAGAGCGCACCCGGGCGGGGCTCGCGCTCCTCCAGGCCCGCGGCGTGAACTTGCTCGTGCTGGACGAGCCCACGAACCACCTCGACCTCGTCGCGATCGAGCAGCTCGAGCAGGCGCTCGAGAGCTACGAGGGCACGCTGCTGCTGGTCACGCACGACCGGCGGATGCTCGAGACCGTGCAGCTGAACCGCGCCTGGCACGTCGAGGGTGGGCAGCTGAGCGAGCGCTGACGCGCAGGGATCTCCCGTGCGGCACGAATTAGGGTGACTCGCATGGCCACCGTCATCCTCGTCCGTCACGGACGCACCACCGCCAACGCGAGCGGACTGCTCGCCGGCCGCACGCCAGGGGTTCTCCTCGACGAAACCGGCAGATCTCAGGCCTCGGCCGCGGGATCGCGGCTCGCCGCCGTGCCCCTGGCGCGGCTCGTGACGAGCCCGCTGGAGCGCTGCGTCGAGACGGCTGCCGCGATCCGCGCCCAACAGCCCGCCGGGCCCTACGGCGAGACCGGCCTCGACCCTGCCCTCGAGGTGGTCGACGACGCGCTCACCGAGTGCGGCTACGGGGCCTGGCAGAACCGGAAGCTCGCCGACCTCGCAACGGAGGACCTCTGGGCGACCGTCCAGACGCAGCCGTCCGCCGTCACCTTCCCCGACGGCGAGTCGATGGCCGCCATGCAGTCGCGGGCCGTCGCAGCCATCCGCCGTCACGACGCTGAGGTCGAGCGCGAGTTCGGGCCCGGAGCCGTCTGGGTCGCCGTGAGCCACGGAGACATCATCAAGTCGATCCTCGCCGACGCGCTCGGGATGCACCTCGACCTGTTCCAGCGTCTCGCCGTCGGCCCCGCATCCACCTCTATCGTCAGCTACGGCAAGGCACGCCCGAGTGTCCCCGTCATCAACGCCGACGCCGGAGACCTGTCGTGGCTCGCCCCGACCCACCCTTCCGCGGCAGGCGAGCCCCGCACCGGCGACGCGACGGTCGGCGGCGGCGCGGGCCGAGCCGCCTAAGCATAGGCTTGAGCACATGACGACCCTCGTGCACGAATTCGACTGGCCGGACCGATTTGTCGTCGGCACGCTCGGCAAGCCCGGCGAGCGCACCTTCTACCTGCAAGCCCGCGACGGTGCTCGTGTCGTGAGCGTCATCCTCGAGAAGGAGCAGTCGGCGCTGCTCGCCGAGAAGGTCGACGAGATCCTCGACCAGCTCATGCTCGAAGACGGGAACCGCTACAGCGTGCCGAGCTCGACGCCCGTCGAGCTCATCGACGAGGAGCCGCTGGACACCCCCGTCGATGGCCGCTTCCGGGTCGGTACCATCGGCCTCGGCTGGGAACCCGCGACCGCGCAGGTCGTGCTCGAGGTCATTCCGGTGGTAGAGGTCGAGATCGAGGTCGACGCCGACACCGACACCGACGCGCTCGAGGCTGAGCTCGCCCGCATGGCCGGCCTCGAAGAGCTCGTCGAGGCTGCGGAGCCCGCTGAGTTGCTCCGCGTCCGCATTCCCGTCGGCTCCGCGCGAGCCTTCGCGAAGCGCACCCTCGAGATCGTCGGCGCCGGCCGTTCGCTCTGCCCGCGCTGCGGCCTGCCAATGGATCCGGAAGGCCACGACTGCCCGGCTGACGACGGCCTGTGACCCAGGCCGACCCGCCCGTGCCTGGCCGTGACTTATCCTCGCACGCAGCCGACGGCGAGGCGCATCCCGAACCGACCCTCGAGCTCACCGCGAGACTCATGAGCGCGTCGAACGCGACGTTCGTTGGCACCTATTCGGCGCCGGGAGCCGACCCCGTCGAGGTCGTGTACAAACCCAGCCGCGGCGAGAAGCCGCTCTGGGACTTCCCGAACAACGACCTCGCCAGCCGCGAGTTCGCCGCCTACCTTGTCTCCGAGGCTCTCGGGTGGAACATCGTGCCGCGCACCTGGCTCGGCGAAGGCCAGTTCGGTTCCGGGATGCTCCAGCTGTGGCAGGACGTCGACGACAGCCAGGACCCGGTTGACCTCGTCGCCGCGTCTGAGGTTCCCGAAGCTGGGTGGCGCTCCGTGCTCACGGGCGAGGACGAGACGGGTCGCGAGGTCGTCCTCGTGCACGAAGACTCCCCCGCGCTGCGCCGGATGGCCATCTTCGACGCCATCGTCAACAACGCCGACCGCAAGGGCGGCCACGTGCTCGCGATGCCCGACGGGCACCGGTACGGCGTCGACCACGGGCTGTCGTTCCATGTCGAGCCCAAGCTGCGCACGGTGCTCTGGGGGTGGCTGGGCGAGCCGTTCACCGACGAGGAGCGTGCAGGTCTCCGGATGCTCGCGGATGCGCTGGATGACGCCAACGCGGACGCGCTCGGGGCCCAGCTCGGGCGCCTCCTCGAGCGAGCCGAGGTCGAGCGGCTCCGCGAGCGCATTCAGCACCTCCTCGACGAGGGCGAGTTCCCGGCCCCGCAGGGCGATATGCCAGCCGCGCCCTGGCCGCTCTTCTGAGCCCCGCTGCCGGAGAACCCGACCGGCTAGTGCGGACCGGCGTGCAATAATCTATCGACAATCGATAGATTTACATCGTTGCACAGCAGGGAGTTCCGCCGTGGGTACCGTCACCATCACCATCCTCAAGACCGTCATTGCGGTCTCGCTTGCGGGGTCGGTTCTCGTGCAAGGCGTGCTGCTGCCCCTTCTCTGGGTCGATCTCGAGGCCGCACCCCCGGGGTCTCGGTCCGCGCTGGTCGCGCTCGTCGCCATCTTTGTGCTCACCCTGCAGGTCAGCGCCGTGTGCATCTGGCGCCTGCTCACGATGGTGCGGCGGGGCTCCGTGTTCTCGAACGGTGCGTTCCGCTACGTCAACACGATCATCGGGGCCATCGCTGTCGCCGCGCTCACGATCCTGCTGTTCGCCGTCCTGCTCGTCCCTGGCGACGCCGCCCCCGGACTCGTTGGCCTCCTCTGCGGCGCTTCGCTCGTGACCGCGGGCGGAGCACTCCTCATGGTGGTCATGCGTACCCTGTTGCGTCTCGCCACCCAGCGCGAGGCCGAGGCCGCGACGCTTCGCGGCGAGCTCGACGAGGTGATCTGATGCCGATCGTCATCGACATCGACGTCATGCTCGCGCGCCGGAAGATGTCGGTCGGGGAGCTCGCCGAGCGGATCGGCATCACGCCGGCGAACCTGGCCGTCCTGAAGAACGGCAGAGCGAAGGCGGTGCGCTTCACCACCCTCGAGGCCCTCTGCGCAGCGCTCGACTGCCAACCCGGCGAGCTGCTCCGTTGGGAGCCCGCCCCGCGGGAGTGACGCGTTTGCGCTTGGAGTTGGAGCGCGCCCTCGCCCCTTCGGCTAGCCTCGCGGCTTCAGCACCACCTTGATGCAGCCGTCCGCCTTCTTCTGGAAGACGTCGTACATGCGCGGCGCATCCTCGAGCGACACGCGATGCGTCACGAGGTCCTCGGTACCGAGGGGGTCGGCGAGGTCTTCGACGAGCGGCAGCAGTTCGGGAATCCACCGCTGGACGTTGCACTGACCCATGCGCAAGGTCAGCTGCTTGTCGAACATCGTCATGAGCGGCATAGGGTCGGCTGTGCCGGCGTACACGCCGCTCAACGACACAGTTCCGCCCCGGCGAACGACGTCGATCGCAAGCATGACCGCCGACAGGCGGTCGACGCCGACGGTCTCGATGACCTTCTTCGCGAGCGTGTCCGGCAGCAGGCCGGCCCCCTTCTGCGCCAGCCCGGCGAACCCCGCAAGCCCTGCCCCGTCCCCGACGCCATGCGCCTCGAGACCCACCGCATCCACGACCGAATCCGGCCCACGGCCGCCGGTCGCCTCGCGCAACACCTCGGCCGTCGTCTCGTCGTAGTCAAAGACCTCGACCCCGAAGCGCTCGGCGAGGGCGCGACGCTCGGCGACCGGGTCGACCCCGAGCACGCGGTAGCCGAGATGCCTCCCTATGCGCGCAGCGAACTGGCCGACGGGCCCAAGCCCAAGCACGGCGAGAGTGCCTCCCTCCGGCACGTTGGCGTACTGCACGCCCTGCCACGCCGTCGGGAGGATGTCGCTGAGGAACAGGTACCGCTCGTCGGAGAGGCCGTGCCCGACCTTGACGGCGTTGTTGTCGGCGCGATGCACCCGCAGGAATTCGGCCTGGCCGCCAGGCACGGAGCCGTAGAGCTCGGTGTAGCCGTACAGCGAGGCACCCGTGCCCTGCTCACGATTCTGTGTCACGTCGCACTGCGTCGACAGGCCCGAATGGCACATCTCGCACTCGCCGCAGGCGATCACGAACGGCACGACGACTCGATCGCCCACGGCGAGCTTGGTGACGCCGGAACCAACCTCTTCGACGATGCCCATGGTCTCGTGGCCGAGGATGTCGCCCCTCTGGAGGAACGGCCCGAACACGGTGTACAGGTGCAGGTCCGAGCCGCAGATCGCCGCCGAGGTGACCCTGATGATCGCGTCGCCCACATCTTCGATGAGCGGCTTCGGTACCGTCACGACCTCGACCTTGCCGTTGGACTGCCACGTGAGTGCGCGCACGAGTGCTCCTCTTGTCGGGGACTGCTTGTCGGGGGATGATCCTTCGACGCTACGGAACCGGCCGTCCTGTGCTCGCGGGGTTGACTTCTCAGCACGAGCGGCACGATCGACGAACCCGGGCGGATGCTCGCCACCACGCCCGCGAGGCGGTAGCGTCGGTCGGGTGAGCCGAGACACAGCACTCTGGAGCGTCGTGCATGCGGAGCGGCAAGCCCTCATTGTCGACCTCGAACCGCTGGGTGACGCAGACTGGGCCACTCCCTCGCTCTGCACGGGATGGTCCGTGCACGACGTGCTCGCCCATCTCGTGGACGACGCGGCGACGACCCGGCTCGGCTTCGTCACGCAGCTGGCGGCCGCACGGTTCGACTTCGACGCCTTGAACCAGCGCGGCGTGGAGCGCGAGCGTCGCTCGCATCCGCGCGACACGCTCGCACGTTTCCGCGAGGTGGCCGGCCGGACCACGAGCGCTCCAACGCCGGCCGCGACGCGCTTCGTGGAGGCGTTCGTGCACGGCGAGGACATCCGCCGCCCGCTCGGCATCACCCGCACCTACCCCGTCGACGCGGTCCTCACCGCCATCGCGCACCAACGCCGAACGCCCGTCGCCATGGGTGGCGGACGCGAGCTCGCCGCGGGCCGCAAGCTCGTCGCGACCGACGCGGGGCCGGGTGGGAAGAGCTCCTTCTCTTTGGGGCAGGGGCCCGCCGTGCGGGGAACGGCCATCGACCTGCTGCTCTGGCTGAGCGGTCGCGACATCGCACCGGAGGCGATCACATGAAGGAACACGAAGCATCCACCGACGCGGTCGCACGGCCGACCACGCCGGCCACGCCGGCCACGGCCCTCGTGCTTGGCGAGGCGCTCGTCGACCTGCTCCCCGGCGACGACGCGTCGCCGGGAGGCCGCGCCCTGCCCGGCGGCTCGCCCATGAACGTCGCCGTAGGGCTCGCGCGTCTCGGCCACCGATCGCTGCTGGCGGCTCGCCTCGCCGACGACGAGCTCGGCCGCCTCGTGCTCGCGCACCTCGACGAGTCCGGGGTCTCGCTCGTTGAGGGCGCATTGGACGGGCAGCGCACCTCGACCGCGAAGGCCACCCTCGACGAGCACGGCAGCGCGAGCTACGAGTTCGACCTCGACTTCTCTCTCCCGACGCCGAGCCTCGACGGCGTCGACGTGGTGCACACTGGGTCGATCGGCGCGGTCGTCGAGCCGGGCGCTGCGGTCGTGCGAGCCGCGTTCGCCGAGGCGCGGGATCGCGGCGGGGTGCTGACGAGCTACGACCCGAACGTGCGGGCGGCGATCATGGGTGAGCGCGATGTCGTGCGCGGCCGCGTCGAAGAGCTTGTGGCGCTCAGCGATGTCGTGAAGCTCAGCGACGAGGACGCGGAGTGGCTCTACCCGAACACGACGCCCTCGGAGGTGCTGTCGCGTTTCGTCGATCTCGGGGCGCGCCTCGCGGTCATGACCCGCGGCGGGCACGGCGCCATGGCGCGGACGGCGACCCGCGAGGTGAGCGTGCAGGCCCCGGCCGTGCGGGTCGTCGACACGGTCGGCGCTGGTGACGCCTTCATGTCCGGGCTGCTGCACGCCGTGTCGTCGCCGAGCACCCGAGCGACGATCCTCTCGGGCGAGGCCGACGACCGCTGGGTGGATGCGGCGCTCGCGACCGCGGCTCGCAGTGCGGCCGTGACCGTGGCGCGCGCGGGGGCGAACCCACCGTGGCCCGGGGAGCTCGCCGGCGAGTGAGTCGGGGGATGGTGGCCGTGGCGGTGTGCGTCCGGCCCTGCGGTCGGAGGTAGCTTTGTCGAAACGACAGGACAAACTCGGGCCGCACTAGACTTCTGTGGTGCTCGAGCTGCTCCCCCAACTCCCCACCTACGCCTGGGTACTGCTCGCGGCAGCCGCCTTCGCGGTCGGTATCTCGAAGACCGCGCTGCCGGGGGTCACGACACTCTCGGTCGCGACCTTCGCCGCCGTGCTCCCCGCGAAGCAGTCGACCGGCGCGCTCCTCGTGCTGCTCATCGTCGGCGACATGTTCGCGCTCTGGACGTACCGACGGCATGCGGATTGGCCCACGCTCGTCAAGCTCATCCCTGCCGTGGCCGTGGGGCTGCTGGCCGGCGCGGCGTTCTTGGCCTTCGCCGACGACGGGTGGGTGCGCCGCGTCATCGGCGTCATCCTGCTGATCCTCGTCATCATCACCGTCTGGCGCCGCTACCGCACGCCGGAGACGCCGAGCGACCGAGCGGCGAAGGTCGCCCGCGCGAGCTACGGCACCCTCGGCGGGTTCACGACCATGGTCGCCAACGCCGGCGGACCCGTCATGTCGATGTACTTCCTCGCGGCCAAGTTCCCCGTCAAGGCCTTCCTCGGCACCGCGGCGTGGTTCCTCACGATCGTCAACCTCGCGAAGGTGCCGTTCTCGGTCGGGCTGGGGCTCATCACGCCCGGCACGCTGGTGCTCGACCTCGTCTTGGTGCCGCTGCTCATCGGTGGCGCCTTCCTCGGGCGCTGGCTCGCGCCGCGCCTCAGCCAGCAGCTGTTCGACCGCATCGTGCTGGTCCTCACGATCGCCGGCGCCGTCTACCTCCTGGTCTAGCTCCACCTAGTCGTGAGCCCCGGCCGGCCGCGGCAGGCACGGGCGCATCCGGCCGGCGCGGCACGGCGCAGCTCAGGCGGCACCCGCCGCGCCACCCTCGCAGGCGCCGCCGAACTCGCGCAGCCAGCGAACCCCGACCTCGCGGGTCCGGAGCACGCCCTTGTACTCGGCCATGTCATCCGGCAGCTCCTCGAGCACATCGGCCGTGCGCGATGCCCACTCCGGCACCGTCGCGAGGGCGGCGAACGGCAGCAGGTAGCTGCGGATGAGGAACATGATCGCGTTCGACTCGGGCAGGCGGATGAGGTGCTGCACCTCGGTTCGGAGGTGCAGGCGTTCCCCGACCTGGGCGAGCGGGCCCTCGACGAGCGAGGTGCGGTCGGGACCCCACTGCGGGTAGGTCTCGGTCGAGGTGTCCAGCTTGCCGTCGACCGTGAGCGTCCAGTTCGTGCGCCGGTAGCTCTGCCCTGGCTCGAGCCGCATGAGGAAGGCCTGCGCCCGCGGGATCACCCCCTCGTCGTGCACCCGTGGGACTGGGCCGTGGATCTCGAGAAACGACATGCCGACGTCGAAGCCGAACGACCAGTCGGCGGCGAAGGTCACGAGGCCCGCATCGGCCCACAGCTGGCCGTCGCGCTGGTCGAGGAGCACGATGTCTTCTTGCAGCTGCTGGCCGATGAAGCCGAGCGGGCCTTCCGGCATCGATGACGCCTCGCCGATCGCGAAGCCGCGGTCGATGCCGAGGAGGCGGTTACGCCACCGCCAGCCGCCGCCTTCGCGGGTGAGGCTCATGTGCTCCGGGTACGAGTCGGCGAGCAACTCCATGAGCACAAACATCGCGTCCCATGCGGCCGGGACCATGTGCGGCAAACACTGCAGCCGCGTAGGGTCCGAGCTGAGGATGCGGGCCCGTTCGGCGAGCTCGTCCTGGTAGGCGTGGTCGATGTCGACGGGATGCTCGCCCCACGACCCCGCCGTCGTGGTGCGTGGGGTGGACGCGGGCTCCACATTGGTGCTGTAGCGGTACGTCTCTTTCGGGAAGGGGAATGGGAAGTTGGCGACGGCGACCGAGCGGTCGACGCGGCTGGTGGTGGATGCGGTCACAGTTCGAGCTCCAGGATCTCGCCTCTCGGGCGTGAGACGCACGGCATGAGGCAGGTGCCGCTGTCTTTCTCCTCGTCGGTGAGGAACGTGTCACGATGCTCGATGCCCTCGAAGGTGGCGCCATCACCCGAAGGCACTCGGACGCTGACGCGGCACTCGCCGCACACGCCCTGTCTGCACAGGTTTGGCACCGGAACGTTCTCGGCGAGCAGGGCGTCCAGGAGGGTCGTGCCCGACTCGACGCGGATCGTGCGGTCGAGCCCGAGCAGTCGAGCCTCGAATGGTTCGCCGGGGTCGAGGGCGGGGGCCGCGAAGGCCTCGGCGTGGATGCGCGACTCGGGCCAACCCGCAGATCGCGCCGCGAGCGTCACGGCCTCGATCATGGCGACCGGGCCGCACACGTAGAGGTGAGCGCCGAGCGGCTGCGTGAGCAGGGCTTCCTCGAGGTGCTCGCGCAGCGCGGTGCGGTCTCCGCACGTCGTGAGTCGCCCTCCGCTGAGCCGCTCGAGCTCATCGCGATGGGCTCCCCCACCCGCGCCGTAGGCGTAGACCACCTCGAAAGAGCGGCCCCACTCTGCCGCGGCCCTCGCGTGGGAGAGGATGGGGGTGACGCCGATGCCGCCCGCGACGAGCAGGTGGTGGCGTGCGGAGAGCACGGGCGGGAACGCGCTTGACGGCACGCTGACGGTGACCGAGTCGCCCGGCTGCAGGCCATGCATCCACCGCGAGCCCCCTCGCCCCGCCTCCTCGAGGCGCACCGAAATCGAGTAGGACTCGGGGCGCCGCCCCGGGCCCGTGAGCGAGTAGGAGTTGCGGGCTGGCGCCACGCCGGTGCCCTGGCTCCCGATCTGCACGGCGATGCTGCTGCCTGGCGCGAACGATGGCAGTGTGCGCCCGCTCGGGTCGCGCAGCTCCAGGCTGCGGATGCTCCCGCCAAGGTCGGACACGCCGGCCACGACGAGCGCGAGCGTCTCCGCGCTCATGCCGGGCCCAGCTCAGCGTCGGCGAAGTACCCGAGGTACGCGCCCTGGCGACGCGAGTGGTGGTAAGCGACGGTGAGCACGCGCCCGCATCCCGAGCAGACGACAGTCCCGGCTCCGGCGCCCGCCCTCGCTCCCACGCCGGGGCCGAGCGTCTTCGCTTGGCAGTGCCCGCAGAAGACCGGCACGCGCGCGGCGGCCGCAGTCGGTTCCGCGAGCACCAGCGTGATTTCCTCGTCGAGCACGCCGGCATCATGCAGTTGCGCGCGCAGCGCGCCGAGTGCCGACTCGTCGCCGATGACCCGGAAGCGCCACCCCGTGCGTGCCACTGCCAGCGCTGCCTGGACTCGCTCCAGCGAGGCCGGCGCGTGCACACCGGCCAGCTCGACTATGAGGCCGTCGGTGCGGTCGGCGGCCGGCCCAGAATTGAGGTTCGCTGTCACGCCGTCTGCTCCCGGCGACGCCTCGGGGCCGACGATGAAGGTGGTCGTCCTCGCGCCGGATTTCAGCTGTCGCTCGACAGCACGGGCGTCGCGCGAGCTCGGTTCCAGCATCCGTTGCCAGCGCGCCGAGCTGGTCGCCGCGGCGCTCACGCCGGGGGCGACGCCTGTGTCCACCATGCTCGATCCCACGGCGATCAGGGGGCGACGAAACGGTGGCCGACGTAGAAGGCGAGCGCCGAGTCCTCCGTGCTGAAGAGGATGAGGGAGCCCTTCGGGAAGAAGCTCGCGTCCCTGGGACCCGCGAACGAACCCTGGTCGGTAGCTGCCTTCTCGAGGCGAAAGGTGCCCGAGCTCGGGATCTCGGTGCTCATGAATTCGGCGCTCATGCACCCAGTATCGAGTGAACACCGTTTCCCTCCTGTAAACGGTGTTGGTCGATCTGGTTCCCGTTCACGCACAACGGCGAGCCCGGATGCGCGCAGAGAGCTCAGCCGTCGCGGGACGCCGAGCGCTCGGGGGCGTCGAGCTCATCGAGCTCAGCCAGCGCCGCCTGGGCACGCGCGAGGCGCGCGTCGAGGGGCTCCTCCCACCAGCGAGGCCCCCGCTCCCCCAGCCCGTGCTTGGCGAGGCCAACCCGGGTGCGCGCCGCCGCGACCGCCGCATCGTCGCCGCGGCGCTTCGCCGCGCCAACTCCGGAGCGTCCACGCCCGAGGTGCGACGTGAGCCGCTCGACCAGGTCGGCCGGCAGCGACGGGTCGGTGCGACGCCAGCGCCGCCCCTTCACGACGAGCCAGCGCTCGTCGTCGGGGACCTCACCGCCAGCGCCCTCGTCTCCGCCCATGGGCGCTGAGCCTACGCGGCGTGCGAGCTCCCGTGCCCGGGGATGGCGTCGATGAGCTTGCGGGTGTAGGGCTCCTGCGGCCTCATGAGAATGTCGCCCGTCTTGCCCAGCTCGACCAGCACGCCGTTCTTCATCACGGCGACCCGGTCGGAGATCTGCGCGACGACGGCGAGGTCGTGGGTGATGAACAGATAGGTGAGGTCGTTCTCCTGCTGCAGCTCTGTGAGCAGGTCGAGGATCTGCGCCTGCACCGACACGTCGAGCGCCGAGACGGCCTCGTCGAGCACGATGAATTCAGGCTCGAGCGCAAGCGCCCTGGCGATCGCGACGCGCTGGCGCTGGCCGCCGGAGAGCTCGTCTGGGCCACGATTCAGGAAGAGTTGCGGCAGCGCGACCTGGTCGAGCAGCTCACGAACGCGCTTGGCGCGGGACTTCGCGTCGCCGAGTTTGAACGAGACGAGGGGTTCAGCGATGAGCTGCTCGATGGAGAACCGCGGGTTGAGCGACGCGTACGGGCTCTGGTAAACCATCTGGAACCTGCGACGCATCGCCCGCAGCTGCTCACCCTCGAGGTTGGTGATGTCCTGGTCATCGAAGACGATGCGGCCAGAGGTGGGCTTCTCGAGGCGGAGCACGAGCCGCGCAGTGGTGCTCTTACCCGACCCCGACTCGCCCACGACGGCCAGCGTCTCGCCTCGGTGGAGGTCGAAGCTCATGTCGTCGACCGCGGTGAGCGTCTTCTTGCCGCCGCGACCTCCCGGCAGCGCGAACTCCTTCGTGAGGTGCTCGACCCGCAGTAGCGGCGAGGTGATATCGGGCGCCCCGGCGCGCGCATCCGCCGGCCGTTCCCCAACACTCACCGATGACGCCCCGCGGGCGGCCTTATCGGTCACGAGCACCGTGCGAGCCTCGTGGCTGTGCAGGCTGGGGGCGGCGCGGAGCAGCTTCTTTGTGTAGTCGTGCTGGGGTCGGAGCATGACATCGTCAGCGGTGCCCGTCTCGACGATCTCGCCCTTGCGCATGACGATGATGCGGTCTGCCCGGTCGGCGGCGACCCCGAGGTCGTGCGTGATCATGAGCACCGCGGTGCCGAGCTCCTGCACGAGACCGTCGATGTGGTCGAGGATCTGCTTCTGCACGGTCACATCGAGTGCGCTCGTGGGTTCGTCGGCGATGACCATCTCGGGCTGCCCCGCGAGGGCCGTCGCAATCAGCGCGCGCTGCTTCATGCCGCCGGAGAACTCGTGGGGGAACTGCTGCGCACGCGCAGCAGGCTCGGTGAGTCCGGCCATGTCGAGCAGCCGCACGGCCTCAGCGTGCGCATCCTTGCGGCTCGCGAGGCCGTGGATGAGCAGCGGCTCGGCCACCTGGGCCCCGACCTTTGTGGTCGGGTTGAGCGACAGCGCCGGGTCCTGAGGCACCAGACCGATGCGGCGTCCGCGGATGCCTCGCCACTGCGCGTCGCTGAAGCCCTGGATCGGCTCCCCGTCGAACTTGATCTCACCCGAGGTGACGGTCGCATTCGGCGCGAGGAGGTTGATGAGCGCGTGGGCGACGGTGCTCTTGCCCGAGCCGGACTCGCCGACGACGGCGAGCACCTCCCCGGCGTACAGCTCGAACGAGACGTTGCGGACCGCGTCCACGGCTCGACCGCCGATGCCGTAGGAGATGCAGAGGTCACGGACCGAGAGGAGCATCGACCGACCCGCCTCTCGCTCTGTCCTGGCCGCCTGTGCCTGTGCTTCTGCCTGCGTCTGCTCTGCTCGCTCGGCCGTGGCGGCCAGATCGTCGGCCTGGAGCTGCTGCTGTGTCATGCGCTGGTCCATTCTCACACCTCGTCGTGTTGGATTGGTTGCTCGGGAATGCTGGTCGGGGTCGCTTCGCTAGGCGCGAATGAGCGCCGGCCGCTTCGGGTGGAACGCCCATTCGGGCATGAACGTCTTCATCGCGAACGCGTCGTCGCGTGCCGAGTTCTCGAGGCTCAGGTACAGCTCGTGGGCGCGGCGCACCGCGTCGTCGTCGAGCTCGACGCCGAGCCCCGGCGCCGTCGGAACCTGAATGACGCCGCCCTCGATCTTGGGCGCGGCCGTCGTGAGTTCTTCGCCGTCCTGCCAGATCCAATGCGTGTCGATCGCGGTCGGGGTGCCCGGGGCGGCAGCCGCGACGTGGGTGAACATCGCGAGGCTCACGTCGAAGTGGTTGTTGGAATGCGAACCCCACGTGAGGCCGAGCTCGTCGCACAGCTGAGCGACGCGCACGGAGCCGCTCATGGTCCAGAAGTGCGGGTCGGCGAGCGGAATGTCGACGGCCTGGGAGCGGATGGCGTGGCCGAGTTCTCGCCAGTCGGTCGCGATCATGTTTGTGGCCGTCCGCAGGCCAGTCGCCCGGCGGAACTCCGCCATGACCTCGCGCCCCGAGTAGCCGTTCTCCGCGCCGACCGGGTCCTCGGCGTACGCGAGCACCCGCTTCAGGTCCGGCCCGAGGCGAAGCGCCTCCTCGAGCGGCCAGGACCCGTTGGGGTCGAGCGTGATGCGCGCATCCGGGAACTCGGCCGCGAGGTCGGTGACGACCGCAGCCTCGACCGCGGGCTCGAGCACGCCCCCCTTCAGCTTGAAGTCGCGGAAGCCGTAGCGTTCCTGGGCCGCTTTCGCGAGCCGTACGACACCCTCGCTGTCGAGGGCGCGCTCGCGGCGCACGCCGCCCCACGCGTCGGAGTCGTCGTCGCCGCGCAGGTAGTCGAGGCCGGTCGCGTCGGGGTCGCCGACGAAGAAGAGATAGCCGAGCACGTCAACAGCCTCGCGCTGCCTGCCGTCACCGAGGAGCGACGAGATCGGGAGGCCCAGCTGCTGGCCGAGGAGGTCGAGCAGCGCGCACTCCCAGGCGGTGATCACGTGCACGGTGGTGCGGAGGTCGAAGGTCTGCGCCCCGCGGCCGGCGCTGTCCTGCCACGCGAACTCGTCGTTGATGCTGCGGAGTATGGCGCGGTAGTCAGCGACAGGTCGGCCCACGATGAGCTCGGCGGAGGCGACGAGCGTCGAGCGGATGCTCTCGCCCCCTGGCACCTCACCGATGCCAACCCGACCCTCGCTGTCGGTGAGCTTGACCAGGTTGCGCGTGAACAGCGGTGCGTGCGCGCCACTGAGGTTGAGCAACATGCTGTCGTGGCCCGCCACTGGGATCACGTCCCACGTCTCGACCGTCACCTGATTCATACGCTTTCGCCTCCATCGCCGATGAGCTGTACCGCCACTCTAAGGAGCCGCATCCATTCGATCGAGAGCATATTCGGCATGACCGGATGCGCGTTCAGCATCGATCTTGACGGCGGCGCGCGTCAGGCGTTCCGCTGCATCAGGTCGACGACAGCCTTGACCAGCGGGTTCTCCGAGTCCTCCCGCCATGCGATGTCCAGGTGGACCCGGTTGTAGGGCTCCGATCGGTCGCCGTCAGCGACCGGCCGACAGACGACCCCGTCTGGCGCGAGCTGCGTCGCCGACTCAGGGATGAGGGCGACGCCGATCCCGGCATTCACAAGCGCCAGGAGGGCTGGCACTTGCCCCGCGTACTGCACGATGCGCGGATGGCTCGAGGAGGCAACGAACATGCTCAGCAGCAGGTCGTGGAAGTAGCGGGCGCCGCCGGGCGAGTACATGAGCAGCGGTTCGTCATTGAGGTCGCTCAGGAAGATGGGCCCGGTGAACTCGGCGAGGCGTGACCCCCTGGGTAGCGCAAGCACGAGTCGCTCCGTAAGGACGGTGGTCGACAGCACTCCGGGACGGTCCCGCATCGGCCGCAGCAGGCCGATGTCGACGGTGCCGCGCTCGAGCTCATCCATCTGGTCGACGGTGACCGACTCCTGCAGGATGAGTTGCAGGCCCGGCAGCTCCTCGGCGGCGGCACGCAGGAGTTTGGGCAGCACACTGTGTGCGGCGACCGCCGTGTACCCGACCGTCAGCGTGCCGGTGGCCCCCTCGCCAACCGCGCGGACGTCAGCCGCAGCCTTCGCCGAGAGGTCAATGAGCTTGCGCGCGCTCGGGAGCAGCGTGCGGCCAGCCTCAGTGAGCGCCACGCGGCGACTCGTCCGCACGAACAGCTGGGTATCGAGCTCGCGCTCGAGCTGCTGGATCTGCCGACTGATAGGCGGCTGCGTCATGCGCAGTCGCTCCGCGGCAGCGCCGAAGTGGAGCTCCTCGGCGACGGCGACGAAGCACTCGAGCTGGACGAGGGTAAACATCAATTCACTCCCAACATTGATTCATCCACACTTTAGTTTGTTTGCGCATCCATAAGACCATAGCGTCGCTGGTACCCGGGCAAACACACTCGGAACCCCGCACCGTGCAACGAGGCACCGCGGAGACACGCAACTAAGGAGATCGACGTGCTCGACAGAATCCTCTTCTTCCCGGTCACCCCCTTCACGGCCGATGATGCCGTCGATGTCGCAGCCCTCGCGCAGCACCTCGAGCAGGGACTCGCCCACCAGCCCGGCGGCATCTTCATCGCCTGCGGCACCGGAGAGTTCCACGCCCTGAGCCTCGACGAGTACACCACCGTCGTCGACACTGCGGTGCAAACCACGAAGAAGGCCACCCCGGTCTTCGCCGGAGCAGGTGGCACCCTCGCCGACGCCAAGGCGCAGGTGCGCAGCGCAGAGGCAGTCGGCGCCGACGGTATCCTCCTCCTCCCGCCGTACCTCGTCGCGGGACCGAGCGAGGGACTCGTCGCCTACGTCGAACAGGTCGCCGCGGCCACGACGCTCCCCGTGATCGTGTACCACCGCAGCACGGCCCGCTTTGACGAGCACACCGCCGTCACCGTCTCGCGCATCCCGAACGTCATCGGCCTCAAGGACGGCGTGGGCGACATCGACCT
This sequence comes from Pseudoclavibacter helvolus, assembly GCF_049707175.1. Lineage (GTDB taxonomy): Bacteria > Actinomycetota > Actinomycetes > Actinomycetales > Microbacteriaceae > Pseudoclavibacter > Pseudoclavibacter helvolus_A. Next base: position 91,495 of record NZ_JBNAFM010000004.1, read on the forward strand.
CATGTCACGCATCGTTCGCTCGGTCACCGACGACACCCAGTCGCGCGGCGAGGACTTCCTCTTCTTCAACGGCCTCCCGACGGCCGAGATCGCGCAGGAGGCCTACAAGGCGATCGGCGTGCCCCTGTACTCGTCGGCCTCGTTTGCGTTCGCGCCCGACATCGCCCTCGCGTTCTTCGACGCCGTCGAGTCGGGCGACAAGGAGCGCCTCGCCGAGCTCAACCGCAGTTTCTACCACCCGCTCGTGCGCCTCCGGAACTCCGTGCCCGGCTACGCCGTCTCGCTCGTGAAGGAGGCCACGAAGCTCGCCGGCATCAACGCCGGCCACGTGCGCGCACCGCTCATCGACGCCAAGCCGGAGCACGTCGCCGAGCTCACGAAGCTCATCGACGACACGAGGGACCTGCTCGCGAAGCGCGCCGACGCCGCCCTCGAGCAGGACCGCATCGCGGCCCCCGTCGCCTGAACCCGACCGCCCCCGATCGCGCCGACCGGCCCGATCGGGGGCCTCGAGCCCACACGTCCAGCCGACACGTTCAACGACGAACCCAGGGAGACGACATGACCGCGCCGAGCACCACCGCCGCATCCACTTCAACCGAACACCCGGCCGCGGTCGAGCCCTTCGACCGCGAACCGCAGCACGAGATCGCCGCCGTGACGATCACTCCGGTCGCGTTCAAAGACCCGCCGCTGCTCAACACGGTCGGTGTCCACGAGCCGTACGCGCTGCGCGCCATCGTGCAGGTCACGACCCGCTCGGGGCGCACCGGCCTCGGTGAGACGTACGGGGATGCGCCACATCTGCACCGCCTGTCCCTCGCCGCCGACGCCGTCGTTGGCATCAACGTGTTCGACACCAACCGGCTGCGCTTCGCGGTCGCCTCAGCGCTCGTCACCGACACCTCCACCGGCGGACACGGAATGAGTGGCATGGTCACCGGCTCAAGCACCGCCGACCGGGTGCTGTCACCCTTCGACGTTGCGGCACTCGACCTGCAGGGCAAGATCCTCGGCGTCCCCGTCAGCACGCTTCTCGGCGGCGCGATCCGCCCCGAGGTCGTCTTCAGCGGCTACCTCTTCTACAAGTGGGCAGGGCACCCCGGCGCTGGCGAGGACGAGTTCGGCGAGGCCCTCACCCCAGAAGGCATCGTGGCGCAGGCACGGCAGCTGATCGACGGCTACGGGTTCTCCGCGCTGAAGCTCAAGGGCGGCGTCTTCGAACCCGACCAGGAGATCGCCGCGATCCTCGCCCTCGCCGAGGCGTTCCCCGAACTCGGCCTCCGCCTCGACCCGAACGCGGCCTGGAGCGTCGAGACCTCGCTGCGCGTGGCGAAGGCGCTGGAGTCGTCCCTCGAGTACCTCGAGGACCCAACCCCCGGGCTCGCCGGCATGGCCGAGGTGCGACGCGGCACGAGCCTGCCCCTCGCGACCAACATGTGCGTCGTGAGCTTCGCGGACGTGAAGCCCGCCGTCGAGCAAGGCTCCATCGACATCGTGCTCTCCGACCACCACTTCTGGGGCGGCCTTACCCGTTCGCGGACGCTCGGCGGCCTCGCCGAGTCGCTCGAATGGGGGCTGTCCATGCACTCCAACTCGCACCTCGGCATCAGTCTCGCCGCTATGGTGCACCTCGCTTCCGCGACGCCGTCGCTCAGCTACGCGTGCGACACCCACTGGCCATGGAAGCAAGCGGACGAGGATGTCGTGACGCACGACCTCCGCTTCGAGCGCGGGGCCGTCCGTGTGCCCACCGGCCCTGGCCTCGGCGTCGAGCTCGACGAGGACGGCCTCGCGAAGCTCCACGAGCAGTTCCTCGCGAGCGGCATCACCCAGCGAGACGACACCGGCTACATGCAGCGCTTCCAGCCCGACTACACGGCCGTCAGCCCCCGCTGGTAGCGACCGCAAGCACCCGACCGACCCGCGACCACCCGCAGAGAGTCAGACCCGGCATGCGCATCCTCGTCACCGACCCCATCATCGCCCGCTTCGCGGAGCACCTCGCGCAGACCGAGTCCGCGCACGACTGGAGCTTCGCCGCTGAACTCGGCCCCGCGGAGCTGGAGGATGCGCTCCGCGGGGCCGACATCGTCATCGCCTCCGTGCTCTCTCCCGAGCAGGCGGCGTCGCTCCGCCCGGACGCGCTCCTGCACGTCACCGGTGCGGGCGCAGACCGGGTTAGCGCCGACTCCCTTCCCTCCGGGGTCACGATCTGCAACACGGGCCACCACGGGGCCGCGATCGCCGAGCACGTCGTCATGACCGCGCTCATGCTGCGCAGGCGAGCGCTCGACGCGGATGCGCAGATGCGGGCCGGGACGTGGCGCACGATCGGCAACGACCCGAGCATCCCCTTCCACCCCATGCTGCGCGGAACGACCATGGGCCTCCTCGGCCTCGGAGAGATCGGCACGGAAGTCGGGCGGCTCGCGCAGGCGCTCGGCATGCGCCTCACGGCGCTGCGGCAACGACCGGATGCACAGAACCCGGCCGGCCTCGACGTCGCGCAGGTGTACGGTCCAGACCGAATGCTCGACTTCGTCGCGGGCGCCGACGTGCTCGTCGTCTCCATCCCCCTCTCCGAGCGCACGCGCGGCACGATCGGCGCCGCGGAGCTCGCGGCCGCGAAGCCGGACCTGGTGCTCATCAACGTGGCCCGCGGCGGCGTCGTCGATGAGGACGCACTCTTCGACGCCCTCTCGGAGGGGCGCATCGGCGGCGCCGGCATCGACGTGTGGTGGGGCGCCGCAGACGCCGAGGGCAACGCCCCCGCCTCGGTAGCCCGCTTCGCCCCGCTCGCAAACACGGTGCTCACGCCCCACTACTCCGGACACGCGCGCCAGGTCTTCGAGCTGCGTGCCGCCGACATCGCGCGCAACATCGACCTGCGCGCGGCCGGCCTCCCCCTGGAGCGCGTGCTCCGCTAGCGTCGACCTCGCCGCGGTGGCGTACCGAGCGCCATCCACACGGGATATGCAGGCTCGTTCGCTAACGAGCCTGCATATCTCGTGTGTCTGCGCCCGTCAGGCGAGCGCCGCATCGAGCGAACAGCTGCATCGAAGGCAGCGCATCGAGCGAACAGCTGCATGAGCCGCGTCCGAGCGAGTTCGTCGTACTCCTCCGCCTTCGCAGTGATGCCATCCACGCGAGGAATGCAGGTTCGTTTCGAAACAAACCTGTGTTCCCCGTGTGCCTGCGCCGCGGGCTCGGTGAAGCCGGGGCCGGGGCGGGGGTCGCTACGAGTGCGCGAGTGCGGAGTGCGAGCGGGGGCTGAGTGCGAGTACTCAGCCGAGCAGCTGCACGAGCTGCGTCACGACGAGCAGCCCGCAGCCGACGAGGGATGCACCCAGGGCGATCCGCTTGGTGCGCGCCTTGTCGAGGTGCGGGGTGATGAGGCGGCTCACCGCGAAGCCCAGCAACGCGACCGGGGTCATCCAGAGCACAACAACCCACGTGCGTGGCTCGACGGCGCCGAAGGCGAGCAGCAGCCCCAGCGAGATGATCGACCCCACCAGGAGGAACGCGGAAAGCGTGCCGCGCAGCCGTGCCGAGTCGGAACCCTGCCAGAGGATCGCCATGGGGGCACCCCCGATGGAGGTCGTGGTGCCCATGATGCCGGACGCGGCGCCGGCCAAGATCTGCGACCAGCGTGTGACCTTCGGCGCCCACCCGCGCAGCGAGAACACGACGCCGGCGACCACGGTCGCGACGACAACCCAGGAGAGCACTGCGGGCGCCATGACCGTCACCAGAAGGGCCCCGGCGACACTGCCCGGCACTCGGCCGAGCAACGCCCAGCCAGCCCCGCGGAGGTCGAGCGAGTCGCGCTCGGCGAGCGTCACGACGGAAGTGAGGAGGATCGACATGCTGATTACCGAGGCCGGCAAGAGGCCAGGGTCGATGAGTGCGATGAATGGCGCGGCGAGCATGCCCATGCCGAAGCCGACGCCCGCCTGCAGGCACGAGGCGAAAAAGAAGATGGCGGCGAGCGCAGCCCAATCGGCCGGGGTCATCTCGTGACCCCGGCCGATCGGGTTGCCCCGGACGTCTCGCTCGGAAGGCGGTACTCGTGGTGGATGGCGATCACACCTCGCCGGCGGGCTCGCGCGTCGGCAGTGCCGGGCGAAGCTTCACCTTGGACGACTTCTGCATGAGACGCCACTTCTGGTTCGGGTCGGTCGCGATGCGCAGCCAGGAGGCGAGCACGTTCGCGGCGACGGCCGTGATGACGATGGCGAGGCCGGGGAGCACCGACAGCCACCACGCCTGCTGCAGGTACTGGCGCCCCTGGGCGACCATGAGGCCCCAGCTGACGTCGGGCGACTGCACGCCGATGCCGAGGAAGCTCAGCGACGACTCGGCGAGCATGACGTAGCAGAACTCGAGCGTGGCGAGTGTGACCAGGGTGGGCACGACGTTCGGAACGATGTGGCGGAAGATGATGCTTCGGGGCTTGGTGCCGAAGTTTGTCGCCGCGTCCACGAACATCCGCGATCGCAGCTCGGCGGCCTCGGCCCGAGCCGTACGCAGGTAGATCGGGATGCGGGTGAGGGCAAGCACCGCGACGATGTTCGCGAGGCTCGGGTTGAAGACGTACAGGATGACGACCGCGAGCAGCAGCGACGGGAAGCTCATGATGATGTCGGCGATGCGCATGGAGACCGACTCGCGCCAGCCGCGGAAGTAGCCGGCCCACACGCCCCAGATGGACCCGACGATGAGGGCGATCAGCACGGCCGGAACGGCGACCCCGAGGGTCGTGCCGGTCGCGATCACGAGGCGGGCGAGCATGCTCCGACCGAGGGAGTCACTGCCGAGGATGAACGCCCAGCCGTTGTCGAGGCTGAACGGCGGCAGGTTGATCGCGGAGAGGTCCTGCTTCGAGGCGTACTCCCCGACGAGGAGCGGCCCGAACACGGCCACGAGGGCGACGATGGCGAGCACACCGGCGGCGACGGTCGCCACCTTGTCCTTGAGCAGCAGCGTGAACATCGAGGGGCGCTCGGCCTCGTGACGTTGGCGCTTCTCCTTCTGCAGCAGCACGTTCGTCGTGGCTGGCGGCTGCTGCACCGGGGAGGTCGCGGAGCCTCGTGGGTCTTGCGGGTTCTGCGGGTCAGACATGGGCCTTGCCCTTCTCTGCGTCGGCGCTCGCGGCGCCCTTCTCGGACTTCTTGGCGGCCGCGCCGGCGGCCTCGCGCTTCGCGTCCTTGGTGGTGGGGCGGATGCGCGACTGCTTCGCCGCGGGGCGCACCCGCGGGTCGAGCAGGGCGTAGCCGAGGTCGATGAGGATGTTGAGGATGAAGATCGACAGTGCGGTGATGAGCACTGCGGCCTGCAGCACCGCGAAGTCTCGCTGCAGGATCGAGTCGATCATGAGCTTCCCGATGCCTGGCCACCCGAAGATGGTCTCGACGACGACGGCGCCGTTGATGAGGCCGACCGTCAGGTCACCCGCGACCGTGAGGGCGGGGGCTGCCGCGTTGCGCAGCGCGTGCTTGAAGACGACCCGGAGCTGGCCGGCGCCCTTGCTGCGCGCCACCTTGATGAACGGCTGGCCGAGCACGCTGACCATCGATCCGCGCACAATCTGGGTGAGCACGCCGACCGGCCTCAGCATGAGGGTCGCGATGGGGAGGATCCAGGAGAGCCCGCCGCTGTCGACGCCGGAGGTCGGCAGCCAGCCGAGCGTGATCGCGAAGATCCAGATGCCCATGATGGCGAGCCAGAAGTCCGGGACGCTGGCGGCCGCCATCGAGAAGAAGCTCGCGATGCGGTCGGCGACGCCGTTCGGTTTGAGGGCGGCCCAGCTGCCGATGATGATCGCGAGGACCACCGTGAGCAGCATGGTGACGCCGGCGAGCTGCAGCGTGGCCGGGAAGGCCCGCAGCACCATGGTGGCTGCGGACTCCCCCGTGCGGAGCGACTCGCCGAAGTCGAAGCGGAGCACCCCGGAGAAGTAGTTGACGATCTGCATCCACAGGGGCTGGTCGAGCCCGTTGCGGACTGCGAAGTCCTCCTTCATCTGCTCCGTCGCGTTGAGCGGCAGGTATAGGCTCGCCGGGTTTCCGGTGAGGCGGGCCAGGACGAACACGCCGAGCACGACGGCTACTAGCGGCAGCAGGCTGGAGACGATTCTTGTTCTGAGATAGGTCCACATGAGCGGCTGCTTTCTCCGGGGTTGCTCGCGGCCGTCAGGCCGCTGGCTTCACTTCGGCGATGCGCAGCTCGTCGCCGCTCGCCGAGTTCGGTTCGTAGGAAATGTCTGACGCGATACCCATGAGGCCGGTCTGGTGGGCGATGTGCGCGAACTGCACGATCTCCTCGTTCTGGTCAGCGAAGATTTGCTCGTACGCCGCCTGACGCTCGTCGCCGGACGTCTTGGCCGCGTCGGCCAGCTTCTGGTCGAACTCGGGGGTGCCGAAGGTTGACTGGGCGCCGGTGGAGCTCATGTACTGGTCGACCGTGAACTGCGCGTCACCGGCCTGGTTGCCGTGCTGGACGATCAGCGCGATGGGGCCTTCGTTGGTGACGAATGGGCGGATCTGGTACTGCAGGTGCTGGGTCGTGTCGACCAAGCGGAGCTCGACGTTGAGGCCGGCCTGGCTCAGCTGCTCCTGCAGGATCTGCGAGAGCTCGTTAAGCTTCGGGAACTGGGCGGTGCGACCCACGAGCGTGATCTTGGTGTCGACGGGTACGCCGTCGGCCTTGGCTTCGGCGACGAGCGCCTTCGCCTTCTCGAGGTCGAACTCCCACGGCTCGAGGGAGGCGTTGTGTCCGACGACGCCCTCGGGTACGAGCTGCGAGGCAACGCCGTCGCCGTTCGGGTAGAGGGAGTCGATGATGCCCTGCTTGTCGATCGCGTAGTTGATGGCCTGGCGGACGCGGATGTCGTCGAGCGGCGCGATGTCTCCGGAGAAGCGGAGCGCGACGGTCTCGTTGTTCGGGTAGCTGACGCCGAGGTCGCCGATACCGTCGTCGGGGCTGAGGCCGGTCGCGATGTCTGCTTCGCCGCCGGTGACCATGGCCGCGCGGACGGTGCCCTCACCGCGCCACTGGTACTCGACCGACGGGTAGGAGGGCGCTTCGCCCCAGTAGCCGTCGTAGACGCCGAGGGTCAGCTTGGTTCCCACGTCCCACTGGTCGACCTGGTATGGGCCGGTGCCGATGGGCTCGCGCACCTTTTCGGTGCTGCTTGTCGAGGTGGGGACGACCTCGATGAACGAGAGCTTGAGTGGGAGGATGGGGTCGGGTTCCGGGGTGGTGACCGTGAGGGTTGTGGCGTCGACGGCGTTGACCTCGAGGTCGGAGTCACCGAAGACGTAGCCTTCGACATTGCAGCCGAGGTCGCTGTTGACGGCTCGGTCGATGGAGTAGGCCGCGGCTTCGGCGTCGAACGGCGTGCCGTCCTGGAAGGTGACGTCGTCGCGGAGCGTGAAAGTCCACTCGTTGTCGCTCGTCTGCTCCCACTCGGTGGCGAGCAGCGGCTCGAGGTCGCCGGTCGTGGGGTTGCGCTCGATGAGCGGCTCCGTGATGTTCGAACGCACGACGACGCCGACCGCCGTCAGGTTTGCCTCGCATGGCTCGAGCGTCGGCGGCTCCTGCTGGAGCACGACGCGGAGGGCGCCGGCGGCGCCTCCGCCCTCGCCGCCCGCGGCACTGTCGGAGTTCGCGACGGAGCAGCTGGTGAGCAGCAGAGCCGCGGCGCCGACGGCGACGGCCTTCGTGATGGATGCGAGTGGACGGCGTGCGGGGGTCGGCCGGTCGGACTGGGATCGACCGTGCGTCACGGACGGTTCGTGTGAAGAAGACATCGTTGTTCCTCCGGTGTTCGGACTCGTGGGCTCTGCCCTGAGTCTGTGGTTCTCCTCGTTGAGACGCCTTCAGCTTGTGTCCGCCGATTCGGCGGCGTCAACAGCGCTGAGCGAGGGAGCCGTGGGGGACGGTGGGCTGCGCGGGGGCGGACCCAAGACTAGCGACCCGAGTGCCCTTGCGATTACTGGGGAAACCCGCATCCATGCTGCGGGTGAATCAATCTATGCAAAGTGCATCTTGGACCAGCATCGGTCGCGCGCCCTACCATCCAGACATGGAAACCCCTCTCGCAACGACGCCAGACTCCACCGATTCCAGCCCCTCCGCCGCCGCCGCGGCCGCTTCTCCCCCCGCGGGCGCGGCCACCGTGGTTCGGGTCGGGCCACTCATGCCGCAGCTCGAGCGCGGACTCATCGACGAGTTCGACGCCCCGGTCATCTCCGCGGATGCGAGCGAGCTCACCGAGGCGACCCAGCGCGAACTCGCGCAGGTGCGCGTCGCCGTGACGAGCGGTCGCTACGGCGTCTCCGAGGCCCTCATGGAGAAGCTGCCCGCACTCGAGGCGATCGTGCACTTCGGCGTCGGCTACGACACGACCGACACCGCCGCGGCCCGAGCACGCGGCATCGCCGTGAGCAACACGCCCGATGTCCTCAACGACTGCGTGGCGGATACCGCGGTCGCACTCCTCCTCGACACGTACCGCCGGTTCAGCGCATCGGACCGCTTCGTGCGCGCCGGCGAGTGGCCCTCCGGCAACTACCCGCTGACGACGCGCTTCACGGGCACGAGGGTCGGGGTCGTCGGCCTCGGCCGGATCGGCTCGGCGATCGCGAAGCGCCTCACCGGCTTCGACTGCCCCATCAGCTACCACAACCGCCGCGAGGTGCCAGGCTCCCCGTTCCGCCACGTCGACTCGCTCCTCGAACTCGCACGGAGCAGCGATGCTCTGGTCGTTGCGGCGGCCGGAGGTCCCGACTCGCAGCAGCTCATCTCGGCGGAGGTGCTGGAGGCGCTGGGCCCCGATGGCGTGCTGGTGAATATCTCGCGCGGCTCGGTCGTGGATGAGGCGGCGCTCATCGCGGCGCTCGACGGCGGCGTGATTAAGGCCGCCGGTCTCGATGTGTTCGCCGACGAGCCGAACGTGCCGGAGGCGCTCATCGCACTCGACAACGTCGTGCTGTTCCCGCATCTCGCCAGTGGTACGCGAGAGACCCGCGACGATATGCGGCAGCTCGTCGTCGACAACGTGCGTTCGTGGCTGGCCGATGGCGCCCTCGTGACGCCCGTGCGCTTCTGACCCGCGCGCACAAGCCAACGCCGGAACCAAGAGCTGCCCCGGGGTCTGCACCGGGGCTAGATGAAAAGCCAGCGCCGAAAACCGCGAGAAATGCAGGTTCCCCCGATGGGAACCTGCATTTCTCGCGTGCTCTTTGCGCGGTCTGGTCGTCCTGTGACCTGGGTGGGGTGAACCGAAGCTCAGGCGGTCGGAGAACCGGCGGTCGGGTGATCCGGCGGCAGCGGCGTGCCGGTCAGTACCCTGCTGGCAGCTGGATGCGGCCCTCGACGAGTCGAGGCACGCCCCACTCGTTGGCGTCGCGCAGCGCCTCCGGCAGCAGCTCGTCCGGAACGTCCTGGTACGCGACCGGGCGAAGGAAGCGCTCGATGGCGAGGGCACCGACCGAGGTGGAGCGTGCGTCGGAGGTCGCCGGGTACGGGCCGCCGTGCACCATCGAGTAGCCGACTTCGACTCCCGTCGGCCATCCGTTGAAGAGGATGCGTCCGACCTTGCGCTCGAGCACCGGGAGCAGCGCGCGTGCGTCGTCGGCGTCGTCGGCGGTCGCGAGGACGGTCGCGGTGAGCTGCCCCTCGAGCTGTTCAGCGAACTCGCGCAGCTGCTCCGTGCCGTCGTAGCGCAGCACGAGGCCGGCCGAGCCGAAGATCTCGGTCTCGAGGGCCTCGCCGAACGCCTCGACGGCTTCGCTGAAGACGATGGGGGCTGGCGCGTTCGCGGCCGCGTTCTCCTGGCCTCGCGCAACGACGGTCGCACCGGTCGCCTCGCGCTCCGCGACGCCTTCCCGGTAGGCGTCGCCGATGCCAGCGGTCAGCATCGTCTGCCCGTTGGCCTCGGCGATCCGAGCACCCACCTCGCGGAGGAACTCATCGCCCACCTCGCCGCTCGGGATTAGCACGATGCCCGGGTTGGTGCAGAACTGTCCGGAGCCGAGCGTGAGCGACCCCACGTAGTCGGCCGCGACCTTGCTCGGGTCCGCGGCGATCGCCGCCGGGAGCACGAAGACCGGGTTGACGCTGCTCATCTCCGCGTACACGGGGATGGGCTCCGCGCGCTGCTGGGCGATGCGCACGAGGGCGAGCCCACCGGAGCGCGAGCCCGTGAAGCCGACGGCCTTGATGCGCGGGTCGGCCACAAGCCCTTGTCCGATGACGCGGCCCGAACCGAACAGTTGCGAGAAGACGCCGCGGGGCAGACCCGATGCCTCCACCGCTCGCGCGATCGCGTGGCCAACCAGTGATGCGGTGCCCAGGTGGCCGCTGTGCGCTTTGACGATGACGGGGCTCCCGGATGCGAGGGCTGAGGCGGTGTCTCCCCCTGCGGTCGAGAAGGCCAGTGGGAAGTTGCTCGCGCCGAACACGGCGACCGGCCCGAGTGGGATCTTGCGCTGGCGGATGTCGGCCCGCGGCAGCGGCGTGCGCTCCGGCAAACCCTGATCGATGCGCGCACCTTGCCAGCCGCCCTCGACGACGACCTTGGCGAACAGACGGAGCTGCCCGGTCGTTCGAGCCACCTCCCCGGTGAGGCGCGCGACCGGCAGCCCGGTCTCTTCGTGTGCGCGCGCGATGATCTCGGCGCTGTCCGCCTCGATCTCGGCGGCGATGCGCTCGAGGAACGCGGCTCGTTGCGCGGGCGATGTGGCTCGGTAGGTGTCGAAGGCGTCGTGTGCGGCCTGCACCGCGATCTCGAGCTCCTCCGACGTGTTGCTGCGGAAGCTTGGGGCCAGCACGGAACCGTCGGCCGCGCGGCGTGCCACGAGTTCGTCACCACCTCCGAGCTCGCTGGTTCCTGCGATGAGCGAATGTGGTGCCAGCGTCATTGCGTGCCTTTCGTCGTGCATCGGCGGCGCCTCGCATGGAGGCTCCGCCGCCTGCAGTGCGGAGTCGTTCTTCGAGGCTATGGCCGACCGCCGACAGCGGCGCTTCAGAATCAGCATGGCGCGATGCAGATTCGACATACAGCCCGACGAGACCCGGGGCGGCGTGACGCTCCACAAGTGATTCGCGCGACACACGGTTCGAATACCCACCGATAACAACCAACTGGTCGGTCTTGTCGTACACTGCAATGTCGATTCAGGGGGAACCATCCCCCAGACGATCCCTGAGTCGTGGGACGAGCACCCTCGTTCCCGAAGCCCTTGCGCGATGAGAACTCCGATTCCTCATCCGCCTGCACTCTGAGGAGCACCCATGACCACCGATGTTGCCATCGCCGACGTCGCCATCGAACGCGACCCGTCGACGACCAGCCGCCTCGCCGCCGAGTTCTTCGGCACCTTCCTGCTCGTCTTCGGCGTGATCAGCGCCGCCATCTTCGCCGCCGCGAACGGCGTCGCCGAGACCGGCATCGGCTGGGTCGGCGTTTCGCTCGCGGTCGGCATCACCGTGATCGCCGGCGCCTACGCCGTCGGCCACCTCTCCGGGGGCCACTTCAACCCCGCAGTCACGATCGGCGCAGCCGCGGCTGGACGCTTTGCGTGGAAGGACGTGCCGATGTACGTCATCGCGCAGATCCTCGGCGGCATCCTCGCCACGACGTTCGTCTTCCTCATCGCCTCGAACGGCCCCGACGGGTTCCTCGCGGCAGCCCAGGACGGCGGCTTCGCCTCGAACGGGTACGGCGAGGCATCGCCGGGCGGCTTCGGCCTCGTCGCCGTCATCGTGACCGAGATCGTCGCGACCGCGCTCTTCCTCTACGTCATCCTCGGCGTCACCGACCGCCGCGCGCCGAGCGGCTTCGCACCGCTGGCAATCGGCCTCGCCCTCACCCTGTTCCACCTCATGACGATTCCCGTGTCGAACGCGTCGCTCAACCCGGCCCGCTCGATCGCGACGGCTGTCTTCGGCGGCGCGGTGCCGCTCTCGCAGGTGTGGGTCTTTATCCTCGCCCCGATCGTGGGCGCGCTCATCGCGGGCTTCACCTACAAGCCGCTCTTCGAGGGCCTGCGCAAGTAGCCCCAGCCAGCACAGCGACCTCATCCGCGCGGGCGGCGACAGCAGCAGCTGTCGCCGCCCGTTTGTTCCCGTGGCCCCGCGAGTTCCCGCCGTCCCGCCAGTTCGCTCCGCCCCGACGCCGCTCGACTGACGCCCTAAGCGCGGTTGGCCTCCGCGGATGAGCGAGTTCCCGTGGCCGCTTCCTCGCCCGTCGACCCCGCCGTGTACTCGCCGAGCCCCCCCGTACCTTGCTGCCAGGCGTCCAGCACGGGCGTCACGATGCGCCAGAGTTCTTCGGCCACGTCGCCGCGCACCGAGAGCAGCGTGTTGCCGGTGAGCATGCTGGCGATGACCCGCGCGTAGGGGTCGGCGCTGTTGTCACCTTCGGGGGCGCGCAACGGGATGCTCGTGGGCGCGGCCTTGGCGTCGCCCGGGGTCAGGACGATCTCCTGCCGAGCCTCGCCAAGCGCCTTCCCCGAGCGCAGCACGAAGGGCACGTCGCGCCACGGTGGCGTGTCGATGCGCAGGGTGACCTCGGCGAGGGTCTCGGTGCCCCGCTCGGGGTCCACGTCCTCCTCGTCGACGTAGGCGGGCAGCCGCTTCCCGTCGAACTCGCCCGCCGTGTACCTCGCCTTGCGGGCCGAGACGGGATGCTCGCTCTCGAGGCGAACGGCGCGGAGCACTTCGGCGATTTCGTCGTCGACCGCGTCGTCTCCCTCGCCTGGCTGCTCCATCGCCGTGAGCGCGAGCATCAGCATGAGGTGGCTCTGCAGCATGTCCCGGAGCGCACCCGTCTGGTCGTAGAAGGCCCCGCGCCCCTCGATGCCGATCTTCTCGTCGAAGACGATCTCGACGCGGCCCGTCCCCGACTCACCACCGTCGCGATTGCGCACACCGCTCTGCTCGATCTGCGCTCTCGACCGGATGAGCTCGACGGCGGCTGGCGTGCCCAGAAAGTGGTCGATGCGCCAGAGACGACTTTCCGGCACGACCTTGGCGAGGGCCTGATTGAGTTCCCGCGCATCCGCTTCGCTCTCGCCGAACGGCTTCTCGATGGCGATCCTGAGATCGTCTGGAAGCTCGAGCTCGGCGAGCGCGTCAGCAACCTTCTTGCCCATGGCAGGCGGGAGCGCGATGTAGAGCAGCGGTGCGCTCGGGCAGGCGTCGAGCAGCTGCCGAAGCTCATCCGCCGAGGAGGCGTCGGTCGGCACGAACTCGGACCTCGACACGAGCCCGTCGATCGTCGACTGGGACACGCCGGCGCCCTCGAGGCTCGCCCTGACGACCCCCTGCCACTCCTCGCGCGTCTGCGGGGTCCTCGCTGCGCCGATGAGGTGCAGCTGCACGCCGGGGCTCGCGTCGGCCACCTTCGCGATGCCCGGCAGCAGGAGGCGCTCCGTCAGATCACCACCGGCGCCGAGGATGGCGATCGTGCGCGCGACGCTGCCCTCGATGGCGACCTCTGGGATGTTCGTGCTCGACCGCATGGATGCTCCAGGTTCTGGTTCGGTGGTGCCTGTTCCGGCGCGAGACTACGCGCCCGAGCCCGGGAAACCGCTCCATCGCGGGCCGGCGATCAGTTCCAGAGACCTGGCCTCAGCCCGCGTCGTCGGCACCCCCAACGGGCACCAGCGCGTAGCGGAACTCGCCGACGTACCGGAAGACGTCGCCGAGGAGCGGTGCCCGCAAGCGCACGTCCACGCATTGGCGGCCGTCGCCGTGCGGATGCGCGCGCTCGTCGAGCGTCATCGTCACGAGTCGCGGCAGCGGCACCCGCACGACGCGCAACGGAGCAGCAACGCGCACCGGAGCAACGCGCGCCGGAGCAAGGCGCACCGGAGCAACGCGCACCGGAGCAGCAACGCGGGCGCGCGGCGCTGGCAGGCGCATCCGCAGCCACAGCCGAGTGGACCGCATCCGCAAGCCGCCGTCGTGCACCCGGAGCGCGAGCTCGACCTCGAGTCCGCGCCGCCGGCCGAGACGGTCGACGAGGCGCATCGTTCCGTCCGAGTCGGGCTCGGCACTCATGGTGTCGACCACGACGCGGGTCACCCGCGGGAACGCGAACTCGCGCCGCCCGGCGAGCCCGCCGCCGCCGGCTGGCGTGTTGAGCACCGTGAACGGCACCTCGCGCCCGCGTTCCGGGAAGAGCACCTGCCGCCAGGCGAGCCAGGCGAATGCAGGCCACAGTGCGCGGTGGCGGGGCCCGGCCCAGGCGTAGACACCTTCGCCTCGCCCCACGAACCCGGCCGGGATGCGCCCGAAGTAGCGACGCAGTTGCGGGTGCAGGCTCGCGACCTCTGCGCCGAGCACCTGCTCGTACACCGACCTCGCCGAGTCGGCGCCGCGCTCGGACACCGGCGACACGCTGCCCGGCCCGCCCATCAGGCGCGCACCTCGCCGGCGAGGGCGAGGAGCTCTCGAAGCGGCGCGCGAACCCCGGGGATGCGCGTGAGCGGCAGCGTCATGCGCAGCAGGTTGAGGGCTCGGTCCAGGATGCGCCGCGTCCGCGCGCGGTCGGGCGACGAGTCGTAGACCCAGAGCAGCGCGAGCAACAGATGGCTCAGTACGAGGGCCTGCGGCAGGCCAGCCTTGAACTCGTCGGGCAGCGACGACTTGGCCCCATCGACGGCCCGCTCGAAGAGTGAGCGGATGACGGCGAGTGCCGGCGCCGACTCCTCGGACAGCGGGTTGATGGGCGAGCGCGGCGACACCGATGCGGCCAAGAACTCGGGGGCGTACGGGTGGTAGGGCTCGAGCTGGTCGAGGCCGGCACGGTAGACGATCGCGAGGCGATCAACGAGGTCTCGCTCTCCCTCGAGCTGCGGGATGGCGGCGGCTGCATGCGCCTCCTGCACGTCCAGGTACAGCTCCTGCACGAGATGGTTCTTCGTCGCGAAGTGGTAGTTCGTGGTGCCAACCGAGACGCCCGCCTCTTCGGCGATGCGCCGAACCGTCGTCGCGTCGTAACCGCGCTCGCGGAAGGAGCGGAGGGCGACCTCGCGGAGGAGTGCGCGCGTGCGCTCGCGCTTCGAGAGCTGGGCGGGTCGCTCGGCGACGGCCGCACCTGACTCATCCTGAACCGCCGAGTTGGCCGCAGCCGTGTTGTCCCCAGCCGAGTTGTCCTCGGTGGCGGCATCCCCAAAACTGAACATGTTCAGAAACGTACTACACTCGGCCTCATGGACCAGCACAGCCATATGGACCAGCACAGCCACACGGAGCAGCAGACGAACGCCGAGCAATCCGACCGGCACGGTACGGCGCGGCGGGTGGTCATCGCCGGGGCGAGCGGCTTCGTGGGTCGCGCCCTCGCCGCAGACTTCGAGCGCGACGGTTGGGACGTCGTGCGGATCGGCAGGCGCGAGGCCGTTCGCTGGGGCGAACGGGCAGACATCGAGCGCGCCGTCGACGGCGCGGAGGTGCTCATCAACCTGGCGGGCAAGTCCGTGAACTGCCGCTACACCGACGCGAACAGGAACGAGATCCTGCGCTCGCGTGTCGAGACCACCACCGCGCTCAGGGAGGCCGTGTCGGCGGCCGCCGCCCCACCGCGGGTCTGGTTCAACGCATCCACGGCCACCATCTACCGGCACGCCACCGACCGGCCGAACACCGAGGCTGACGGCGAGCTCGGACAGGGATTCTCGGTCGACGTGGCCCGCAACTGGGAGCGCGCCTTCTTCGAGGGCGAGCTGCCTGGCACCCGCCGCGTCGCCCTGCGTATGGCGATCGTGCTGGGTGACGGGCCGGCCGCGGGCAAGCTCTTCACGCTGGCCAGGATCGGGCTGGGTGGGCCAAACATCGACGGTTGGGCGCCGAACCACCGCCGCTACCGGGGCATCGGCCCCGACCCGAGTGGGGATGGTCGGGCCCCGCAGTACCGCACGCGGGGACGGCAGAAGTTCAGCTGGGTGCACCTCGACGACGTGGTCGGTGCCGTGCGCTTCCTGCTCGAGCGTGACGACCTCGACGGGGTGGTGAACGTCAGCAGCCCGAACCCGAGCGACAACCGCACGCTCATGGCGGGCATCCGTCGGGCTGTGCGCGCCCCGTTCGGCGTCCCGTCGTGGCGGTGGATGCTCGAGCCCGCCATGGCGTTGCTGCGCACCGAGCCGGAGCTGATCTTGAAGAGCAGGTGGGTGACGCCGGGTCGCCTCACCGAGGCCGGTTACCACTTCGGGCACCCCGAACTCAACCCCGCACTGCGGCAGGTCAGAAGGGAGCTAGGCTGAGCCGCCCCCACCCCACCCGATTCGGCAGGTTCGGAGACCACTTCCCTCGATGACGCACGCCACCGCACGCCTCGCGCACTTCGCAGAATTCTTCGCGCCCGGCGGCGACCGCACCGCCGAGGGCGACGATCGCCCCATCGGCCTCGCCATCGGCAATTGCCAGGCCGAATCCCTCCGCCTCGCGCTCGGCGACGACGTCCGCTTCGTGCGCACGCCGCCAGTGCATGAGTTGGAACCGGGCGACCTCCCGTCCCTTGAGGCCTGGCTCGATCGCGCGAGCGTGCTCGTCGCGCAGCCCGTGCGCGACGACTACCGGGGGCTCCCGGTTGGCACGCGGCAGCTCACCGCGCGGCTGCGCGCGGGTGCCCGCACCGCCTTGTTCCCGGTGATCCGCTTCGCTGGCCTGTACCCCTTCCAGGCGATCATCCGCCCGCCCTCCGACACCTCGCTGGTGCCACCGCTCGTGCCGTACCACGACCTCCGCACGCTCGCCGAGGCCGCGGGGGTGGATGCGCTGCCGGGCGGCGCCTCCCCCGCCGCGATCTCGGCGGTGGCCGCCGAGTCGATCCGTCAGCTGCGGGTCCGCGAGGAGCGACACGGCACCGTGCCCGTCGCTGAGCTTTTCGAACGGCCGTCGTTCGCGCAGGCGCGCACCATCAACCACCCGGGGAACCCCGTCTGGCTCGAGACCGCGCGCCGGGTGCGCGAGCGGCTCGGCCTCCCCGAGATCGAGCTGCGCCTCGACCGCGAGATCCTGAACTCGATCCACGCGCCGCGTGAGCCGGAGGTCATCGAGGCGTGGGGGCTCGACGCCGACCCGACCGACTCCTGGACGGTGGACGGCGCGCAGGTCGAGACCGAGCGCATCCGCGAGGCGCACCTGGGCTGGTACCGCGCGCATCCGGACGCGGTCGCCGAGGGGCTCTCTCGGCACGGCGCAACCATGGAAGCGCTGAGGGCCGCGTGACCGCGCCGCCCCTGCTGCTCCACCGTGATGACGAGACGCACGGCGTCGACCAGTACGCTCGCGCCGTCGCGACCGCCGTGGCGAAGCTCGACGCGGCCGTCACCTACCGCAGTGCCCACGGGCTCGACTCCGGGGAGCTCGCGCACGTGCACTTCACCGACCGCCTCTGGGGCAGCACGCCGGAGCGAGCGGCGGAACGCTTCGAGCGTCTGGCCGCGCGCGGGCCTGTCACGGTCACCCTGCACGACGTGCCGCAGGCCTCGGACGGCGCCCGTGGCTTCCCGCGGCGCACCGACTGCTACCGGCGCGTGGTCGAGGCAGCGGCAGGGACCGTCTGCAACAGCGCGCACGAGCAGCGCCTCCTCGAGCTCGCGCTCGGGCGGCGCGTGCAGGTGCATGTCGTGCCGCTGCCCGCGCAGCCCCCGAAGCCGCGGCCCGCGAGCTGGCGACCGACCGAGGAGGTGGCCGTGCTCGGTTTCTACTATCCAGGCAAGGGGCACCTCGAGGTTGTCGAGGCCGTCGCGACACTGCCGGCGTCGCACCGGCCGCGCGTCGTCGCGCTCGGATGTGCGTCTGCCGGCCACGAAGGCGAGCTCGAGGCCCTCGGTCGGCACGCGTCGACCCTCGGCGTCGAGTTCACGAGCACCGGCTTCCTCTCGACGGAGGACCGGCTCGCCCGCAGCCGCGAGGTGGCCGTGCCGATCATCGCGCACCAGCACGTCTCCGCCTCCGGCTCCCTCACCGATTGGCTCTCGGCCGGACGCAGGCCGCTCACCGTCGACTCCGCGTACTTCCGTGAGATGGATGCCATTCGGCCGCGCACCATGCAGCTCGTGCACCGCGGACAGCTCGCGGACGCGCTGGTGACGGCGCTCGCGCATCCGGAATCAACCTGGCTCGACGAGACGATCTCGACCTCCCCGAGCATCGAGGAGATCGCCCGCGCCTACCTCAGCTGGTGGGCTGCCCTGTGATGGGCAGCGACGGGCGGCGACCGCCATTTGGGCGCGCCGTGCCGGGCAACCGCTGGGACCTCGTCGAGGCGCGTGAGGCGGCGGAGGCGGCAGCCGCCACGAGGGTCTCGGTGATCGTCGCGCACTTCGAGCAGCAGGCGGAGCTGGACCGCACGCTCGCCGCCCTCGCCAGGCAGACGCATCCGACGCATCTGCTCGAGGTCATCGTTGTCGACGACGGGTCGCGCGAGCCTCCTCTGGTCCCCGGAGGGGTCCGTCTGCTGACGCAGGACAACCTGGGCTTCCGTGCGGGCGCGGCACGCAACCTCGGCGCGCGTGCCGCCCAGGGCGAGATCCTCTGCTTCCTCGACGCCGACACGGCTCCCGAGCCCGACTACGTGGCGCGGATGGCGGCGCTGCCCTCCGTGCTGCCCGAGGCGGTCGTCGCGGGCCGTCGCAGGCACGCCGACTTCACCGGGGTGGGGGCGGATGCTCCCGTCGAGCGGGCGGGGCCGGCGCGGGAGCTGCCGGAACCGGCCTGGCTGATCGACGCCTACCGTGCCTCGCGGAACCTGCTCGAGGCCGACGACCGCTCGTATCGGTTCGTGATCGGCGCGGTGTTCTCGTGCACGCGCTGGTTCTTCGACGAGATGGGCGGCTTCGACGAGGACTTCCGCGGCTACGGCGGCGAGGACTGGGAGTGGGCTCACCGCGCCTGGCTGGCGGGTGCGGTGTTCGCGCACGACCCCGAAGCGGTGGCCTGGCACGACGGCCCCGACTGGGCGGGCCGGAGCGCGGACGACGCGCGGCGCCAGGAGCACAAGAATCGGGAAACGCTGCTGCTCGCACAGAAGATCGGCGTCGAAGGCTCCCGGCCGCACGCCCTCGCGACGGCGGCGCCTGACGTCGTCGCCGTGCTCCGGGCGGCGCCGAGCGAGGCTGCCGCGTTCGTCTGCGTCGACAGCCTGCTGCAGCAGCTCCCCCAGGCACGGGTCGTCGTGCCCGCCGAGCTGCATCCGCTGTTCTCCGCCGACCCCCGAGTGGTCGCCTCACCCGGTGGCGCCGACCGCGGGCGGGTCCGCATCGAGCTGGCCACGGCCGTACACTTCGCCGGGCCTGAGCGCGAGGTGCCCGAGGTGCTTGAAAGGCCCGAAAGGCCCGGAGAGCCCGGGAGCCCCGCAGCGCCCGGAGCCCCCCAGAAACTGCAGGCACTGCAGAGACTTCAGGGTGCGGTCGCCCGCGTCGGCATCGGTACGCTCGGGGCTGTCCGGATCGGGCCGCACGTTGTGGTCCGTTCCGAGCGAGCGCTGCGCCGCGAGGAGCGCTGGGGCGACGCGGCGGGCTGGCGGACCGAAGAAGTCGACGGCGGCACCGTGCGGGCCGTTCCCGGCGACGTGAGCGTCGCGGCTCACCTCGGCGGCTGGCTTACGCTCGATTGACCGCGGGCTCCCGCCTCAGCCGGTCGGCGTTCCGCCAGGGAGGCCGGTGCGCCACGTCGGGTCGAAGTCGGGATGCGCCTCCCAGGTCGCGGCGAGCGTCGCGACGAGCTGGCGGGCGAGCCGTTCGCCCTCGCTGGCGGGATCCGCGCCGAACAGGTACTCGAGGGCCTTCTCCTCCTCGTCGGCGCCAAGCAGCCAATCGATGACATCGTCGTCGTCACCATCGGAGAGGGCATCTTCCGCGATGGCGAGGATGCGTCGGTAGGTGTGCTCGACCGGCGGCGCGAGCCCACCCTCGGCGAGCCGGGCCGTGACGAACTCGATGGGGTTCATGCGCCCATTCTGGCCGCGATGGGGCGCGCCGAACCCCTTCGGCGGGCGAAATTCTCGATTGTGAGGAAAAATGGGAAGGTCGCCCTCACTTCCCGGGGCAGCATCATCGAGCTCCCGCGTGTGCCGAGCATCCGAACGCCCGTGCACCGAGCCCCACAACGCACTCCCCAGGAGGCCACCGCGTGACAGCAGCCCAGACGACCGGGCCGCGGCGCCTCATCGTGCAGACGGCGATGGGGGTCAAGCGCTGGCTGGCACCGGCGACCGCCCTCTTCGTCTCGCACCAGCTCTGCGAGGTCGCGGTTCCCGTGGTCGTCGGCATCGTCATCGACCGGGGCATCGTCGACCGAGACGTGCCGCAGCTCGCCGCCTGGCTCGCCGCGCTCGTGGCTGTGTTCGTGCTGCTCGCCTGGTCGTATCGGACGGGCGTGTACTTCCTGGTCAACGGCATCCAGCGCGCCCACCACGAGCTGCGGATGCGCGTGAGCGAACGCACCCTCGACCCGCGCGGGTTCGGGGACCGACAGCGGCCAACCGGTGAGCTCCTCGGCATCGGCGGCTCCGACGTGCAGCGCGTCGCGTTCGGCGGACTGCTCTTCGTGCATCCGGTCGCCGAGCTCGCGGCCGTCGTCGCTGCAGGGGCGGTGCTGATCAGCATCGCCTGGCCGCTCGGGCTCGCCGTCATCCTCGGCGGGCCGATCTTCCTGCTCCTGCTCGACCGCTTCGGCAGGCACCTGCGCACACGGGCCGAGCACCAGCAGCGCCTCACGGCCGACTCGGCGTCGCTCGCTGCGAACGCCATCGCCGGGTTCCGTACCCTCACCGCCCTCGGCGCGACGGGGCGCGCCTCGCGCAGCTACGCGCAGTCCAGCGAGCGGGCCCGCGTCGCCGCGATCGCCACGCGCCGCGCCGAGGCCTGGTTCGTCGCTGTCTCGAGCACGGCGACGGGCATCTTCGTGGTCGCGATCGGCGTCATCGCGGCCGCACTCGCATTCCAGGGCACCATCACCGTTGGCCAACTCATCACCGTCGTCGGGGTCGTGCAGGTCGTCATGGGCCCCATGGAGGCGTTGGCGGTCAACGTCGGCGCCGTGTGGGCCCGGGCGGGCGCCTCAGCGACGCGCGTGCTATCGCTGCTGCAGGCGCCCTACGCCCGCGAGCCTCGGTCACCCGAGGGCGGTGCAGGGCCCAACGCCGACGCCGACGCCGACCGCACCCCGAACGCGACGCGCACCCTCGAGGTGAGCGGGCTCGGCGGCGCGCACCTCACCGACCTCAGCTTCAGCGCCGACCGAGGCGAGATCGTCGGCGTGGTCGCCGAGGCGCACGAGGCCGCCGAGCTGGTCGAACTGCTCGGAGGGCGCATCCACCCGCCCAAGGGCACGGTCACGATCGATGGCCTGCCGCTGGCCGAGGTCGACGCAGCTCGCCTCCACGAGCTCGTCACCGCAGCCCCGCACGCGGCCCACACCGTGCCCGGAACGGTTGCGACGAACGTCCTCGGCGTCGCTGCCACAGCGGCCGCCCCCGACGACGCGCTGACCGCGGCCGCGTTCGACGACGTGCTCGAGCAGCTCCCGCAGGGCATCCGCACCCCGCTCGGCGGCGCCGGGCGCACCCTCTCCGGCGGGCAGCGGCAGCGGCTCGCGCTCGCGAGGGCCCTCGCCGCCCCCGCCCCCGTCCTCGTGCTCCACGAACCGACCGGAGCCATCGACGCCGTCACCGAGCAGCACATCGGCGAGCGGATGCGTGCGGCGACCGCTCGCCGAGCCGTCGTCGTGGTCTGCTCCAACCCGCAGCTGCTCGTGCGCGCCGACCGGGTCCTCGTGCTGCGCGACGGCACGATCGCCGCCTCCGGCACGCACGACGAGCTGCTCGCCACCAGCCCCGAATACGCGGAGACCGTCTCATGAGCGCCGACTCCACCGCGCCGAGCACACCCAGCGCCCCGACGACGCCGGGCCTGCGGGGCGCGCAGAGCCTGCCGAGCACGCCGGGCGCGCAGACCGCGCCCGGGACGCCGGGCGCCCCGCTCACGCCGACCTCGCCGACCACCCCGACCCTGCAGGGCCTGCCCATCGCGAGCGGCCGACGCGCCGCGCGTCTGGCCTGGCACCTCCTCACCCTTCGCCCCTGGATGCTCGTGCTCGCGATCGTGCTGCTGGGCGCGGCCGCCGCGGCGGCGCTGCTCGTGCCCGCGGGTCTCGGGCGCCTGGTCGACGCGGTGACGGGGGTCGACCACGGCCTGCTGGAGGTGGCGCTGTTGCTGCTGGGCGGAGTGGCCGGGAGCGCCGGCCTTGGCGCGCTCGGCTCGATGGCGCTCGCCGCCGTGCTCGAGACGGCCCTGGCCCGCCTGCGTGAGGACTTCGTCTCGGCCACCCTCGCCCTGCCCCCGGTCCTGGTTGACGAGATCGCCGATGGCGAGCTCGTCTCCAGAGCGACCGACGATGTCGACACCGTCGGTCAGGTCACGACGGGTGCGGTGCCCGCCGTGGTCTCCGCCGGGCTCGCGGTTGTCGCGACCGGGGTCGGCCTGGCCGTCCTGAACCCGCTGTTCCTGCTGGCCATGCTCACGGTGGTTCCCGTGCACGCCTTCGCCCTGTGGCGCTACCTTCGCAAGGCACCGCGCCTGTATGCCGCCGAGCGCGTCGCCATCGCGTCGCGCTCGAGGGAGATGGTGTCGGCCATCCAGGCCCTGCCGACGCTGCACGCGTACGGCTGGGCTGGCGGTATCGCCGAGCGCATCCGCACCCGCTCCTGGAACGTGTTGCGCTGGGCGCTCCGGACCCGCATCGTGCAGAGCCGCTTCGGGTTCCGCATGAACATGGCGGAAGCGGTCGGGCTGACGTCGGTGCTGATCGTCGGCGCCGTGCTCGCATTCAACGACGCGGCGACGATCGGCGAGGTGACGACGGCAGCGCTCCTCTTCCAGGCGCTCTTCGGCCCCTTCATCGCGCTGCTGATGCTGGTCGACGATCTCCAGTCCGCCGGCGCGTCGCTCGCTCGCGTGGCCGGGGTCATCGAGCTCGGGCCCGTCCCGCCCGATGAGCAGCCGCGCGTGGCCGTGGCGCTCGGCGAGAGCCTCGCCAGCGCGGGCGAGGTCCTCGCGGACGCAGCTGCGGGCGGGCCTCCTGAGCCCGACATCTCCCTTGAGGCCGTGGTTGCCGCCTACCCGGGGCGGCCGGCCGTGCTCTGGATCGACGAGCTGCGCATCCCGGCCCGGCAGCGGGTCGCGGTCGTCGGCTCGTCCGGGGCGGGGAAGAGCACGCTCGCGAGGGTCCTCATGGGGCTCCTTGAGGTGCGCGCCGGCCGCGTCGACATCGGCGGCCACGACCCCGCCGAGATGGGCGAGCTCGAACGCGCCGGCCGCGTCGTCATGGTGAGCCAGGACGTGCATGTTTTCTCTGGAACCCTGCGACACAATTTGCTCATCGCGAGGGAGTCGGCGAGCGACGCAGAGCTGGAGTCGGCGCTCGAGGCCGTCGCCGGCGCCCGCTGGCGTCATGTCTTCGCCGATGGGCTGGAGACCCTGATCGGCGAGGGCAACGCCGAGCTCAGCGCGACGGATGCGCACCGCCTCGCGCTCGCGCGGGCCCTGGTGACCCGCGCGCCGATCGTGATCCTCGACGAGGCCACGGCAGACGCCGACACGGCGGATGCACGCGCCCTCGAGGCGGCGGCCCGACGGGCCCTCGAGGGCCGCACGGTGGTGACGATCGCGCATCACCTCACGCAGGCGAGCACCGCAGAGCGCGTGCTGGTGATGGAGCACGGGCGCATCGTCGGCGACGGGCCCCACGAGCAGCTGGTCGCCGTCGAGGGCCCCTACCGTGAGCTCTGGTCGGCGTGGACTGCGCACCGCTCCGGCGACGAGCGGCGACGGGACACGACGCCGAGCTGAGCGTCAGACCGGCTCGACGAGCAGCGTCGAGGGCCAGTGTCTCGAAGACCTCGAGGAGGTGCCCGATCATCGAGTGATCCTGCTGCAGGCGCGCGAGCGTGTCCCGCAGCTCGAGATGCGCGGCCGCGATGGCGGGGAAAGAGAGCCACGAGCCGCGAAGTACGCTCGAGGATATGCACGCAGCCGACAGCAAGCGCCTCAGCGAACGATGGACCTCCCAGGAGCTCTCGGCGCTGCGCACGCAGCTCGCGCGCCTCGCCGACGTGGTCGCCGGTCCGCACCGGCTCACGCCGAGCTGGCACGACCCGGCGTCGGCATCGACCGACCTCCGCGGCCTCCCGGCGGGCAGCCTGGGCGTCAGCATCCGACACCTCGAGCTCTCCGACGTGCAGGCGACCGGCATGTCCGGCGCACTCACGATCGTCGACAGCGCCCTCACCCACTGCCACTTCGAGCAGGCGAAGCTCACCGCGCACACCCGCCTCGAGGGGTTTCTCCGCGCGTGCTCGTTCGCCGAAGCGAGCATCCCGCAGGCCGCCATTGGGCCGGAAGTCTTCGACTGCGACTTCCGCGACGCGAAGCTGCGTCGCCTCCGCGCCGTGCCCGGCACGGCCTTCTCGAACTGCACCTTCGACGGCGCCGAGCTCTCGGGCGCAGAGTTCACCAACACGACGTTCCTCGACTGCAGCTTCACCGGGGCGAAGTTCAACGCGGCCACCACGTTCCGCGGATGTACCTTCGTCGGCGCCGTTCCGAAGTTCGGGAAGGCGAGCGAGACGGCAACGAAGGTCAGGCCCCTCGAGGGGTGACCGGCGGCCCGGGACGTCGCGGCCACGCCCGAAGCGCCCCGCTGCGCGGGAGTCATAGCAAAGTCATACGGTTCAAAGCGCCATGATGGGCGTTTCACTGATGCCACCGAAGCTCTTCGCCTTCCGCCGCGCCGTTCGCAAGGCCCCGCGGTGACGCTCGCCTCTCATGCCGAACTCATGCCACAGAGGCCTCCCCGCGGGTCCGTCGAGGCGCGCATCCCTCACCGTCCAGCTTGCAGCTGGGCACCGTTCCTACGGTCGAGCACATGTCAACCTCAGCGAATGCCGCCCTGCTCATCCTCCGCCTCGCCCTCGGCGTCACCATGCTGCTCCACGGCATCCAGAAGCTCACGACCACGGGAATCGCCGGTGTCCAGGAGATGCTCGCGGGCCTCGGCGTGCCGCTCGCCGACATCGCAGGCATCGCGCTCCCGTTCGTGGAGATCGGCGCCGGTGCGCTCCTCATCGTCGGCCTCTTCACGAGGGTCGCGGCCGGGCTGCTCGCCATCGTCTCCCTCGGCGCCATGTTCACCGTGCACTTCACGGCCGGGTTCTTCGCGCAGGACGGCGGCTACGAATTCGTGCTTGTCCTCGCCCTCCTCGGCGTCGCCCTCGCACTGACCGGCGGCGGACGCTGGGCGGCGGATGCGCTCATCCGTCGGCCGCGGCCCGCGCACGCCGAGCGCGCGGCGCACGTCGAGCGTCAGGACGCGCCGCAGCCCGCCTAGGTAGCGGGTCCGCCGAACGTCATTGGCGGGTCTACGTGGTCGCCGGCCGCAAGTCACGATACGGTCCAATCCACCGGCTTCCCCTGCTCCGAATTTCCTCGTACACGGGCGAGATAGCCCGGCGCGCGAAAGGCGGCTGCAGTGCTGGAATCCTCGACTCCCCTCCTGGTCGGTTCCGACGTCATCGGTGGCCCCGACGGGTACCGGAACGTCACCGACCTGCTCGTCCGCCGAGCCGAGGCCGCACCCGACCATGCCGCGTTCGAGGTTCCCAGCGAGTCGACGGATCCCGAGGCACCGTGGCGTCAGATCTCGACGCGTGAGTTCACCGAGACGGTGCGCGCCGTCGCCAAGGGCCTCGTCGCGCTCGGCATCCGGCCTGGCGACGCGATCGCGATCATGGCGCCGACCAGGTACGAGTGGGCGGTCGCCGACCTCGCCACCTGGTTCGCCGGCGCGGTCGTCGTGCCCATCTACGAGACCTCGGCGCCGACACAGGTCGCCGCGATCGTCGAGGATGCGCGCGTGGTGCTCGCCTTCGGCGGCAGCGCGCGGCACGTGGGACTGCTGGAGGGCCCGATCGCCGCCCGCGGGGCAGACACCCTCGGCGTCTGGTCGATGGACCCAACCTTCGGGCTCAACGATGGGCGCGACCTCGACCGGCTCGCGGTCCTCGGCACCGGGGTCGCCGACGAGGCGCTCGAGGAGCGGCGGCTGTTCGCGACGCCGAGCTCCCCCGCCACGATCGTGTACACGTCGGGCACCACGGGCGAACCCAAAGGCGCCGTGCTGACGCACGAGAATTTCCTCGGCCAGGTCCTCAACATCGCCGCCGCGTACGGCGAGGTCGTGCATCCCGGCGGCAACACCATCATCTTCCTCCCCCTCGCCCACGTGCTCGCCCGGGGCCTGCAGCTGATCTGCCTGGCCAGCGGCATGCGCATCGCGCACCTCGCCGACCCGACCGCCGTCGTCGGAGCGCTCGGACAGCTGCAGCCCACCTTCCTCGTTGTCGTGCCCCGCGTGCTGCAGAAAATCCAGGCGGCCGCCGGCGCGAAGGCGGCGGCCAAGGGCCTCGGCAAGGTCTGGGCGTCCGCGCAGCGCACGGCCGTCGACTGGGGCAACCTCCGCGAGACGGCGAAGCCCTCAGCGCGGGCGCCCCTCGGTCTCCGCCTGCGACACGGGCTGTTCGACCGGCTCTTCTTCAGCCGCCTCCGACAGGTCATGGGCGGCCGGGTCACCCACATCCTCTCCGGCGGGGCGACACTCGACGCCGACCTCTCACTCTTCTTCGGCGGCATCGGCGTGCCCGTCATCGAGGGCTACGGGCTCACCGAGACCACGGCGCCGCTCACCGGCAACCTGCCCGGCGACATCCGCTCCGGCACCGTCGGCCGACCACTGCCGGGCTCGACGGTTCGCATCAGCGACGACGGCGAGATCCTCGCGCGCGGCATCGGCGTGTTCAGCGGCTACCGGAACCCCGAGCACGACGCGGACGCGTTCGTCGACGGCTTCTTCCGAACGGGCGACCTCGGCCGACTCGACGACCAAGGACGCGTCATCCTCGAGGGCCGCCTCAAGGACGTCATCGTCACCTCAAACGGCAAGACGATCGTGCCCACCAGGTGGGAGTCGTCCGTAGAATCCGACCCGCTGGTCTCACACGCCGTCATGATCGGCGAGGGCCGCAACTACCTGTCGGCGCTCATCATCCTCGACCCGGAGGCGCTGACCGCGTTCTCCGCCGAAGCCGCCGCATCCGCGCATCCGCACACCGGCGCCCACGAGCTGCTCACCATCGCGGATGCGCGCGCCCGCGAGCATGTGCAGCACGCCGTCGACCGCGCCAACGAACTCGTCGCGCGCAGCGAACAAGTCCGACGCTTCACGCTCATCACCACCGACCTCGACGACCCGACGCTTGTCACGCCGACGCTCAAACTGAAGCGAGCCGCCGTCCTGCAACGCAGCACCGACGTCGTCGACAAGCTCTACTCCTCCTGACCCACCCTTCCCCCAGGCGATCCCCGCCCCGAGAGGCACCAGCATGACCAACGAGACCACCGCGAACGACACCGAACCCGCGGGCAGCAAGAACCGTGCGACAGCCATCACGATCGTGATCGCGCTCCTCATCGGAGGGGTCGTCGCCCTCGCAGGAAGCCAGGGAGGCGCGGAACTCGCAGGCTTCCCGCTCTACGCCTGGGCCGTCGCCGCGGCGTTCCTCATCCAGGTGCTCGTCTACCTGCCCTCGGCGGCGGCCAAAACCGAACGATTCTTCGACCTCACCGGCAGCGCGACCTTCATCGCCGTCACCATCGGACTACTCATCGCGACTCCAGCGATCGACGCACGAAGCTGGATCCTCGGAGCCATGGTCATCCTGTGGGCCGTGCGGCTCGGGTCGTTCCTCTTCGCGCGCATCCACCGCTCAGGGGCCGACGACCGGTTCGACGACATCAAGGGCAACAAGCTGCGCTTCCTGCGCGTCTGGGTGATGCAGGGGCTCTGGGTGAGCCTCACGGCCGCCGCGGCCTGGATCGCGATCGCCGGCGGCACCGACGACCGTGAGCCCATCGGCTGGCTCGCGATCGTCGGCATCGTCATCTGGGTGGCCGGGTTCCTCATCGAGGTCACCGCCGACCTCCAGAAGAACGCGTTCAAAGCCGACCCCGCCAACAAGGGGCGTTTCATCCGCACCGGACTCTGGTCCCGCTCACGCCACCCCAACTACTTCGGCGAGATCCTGCTCTGGATCGGCGTCGCCATCGTCGCCGCCCCCGTGCTCGTCGGGTGGCAGTGGATCGCCCTCATCTCGCCGATCTTCGTCACCCTGCTGCTCACTCGAGTCAGCGGCGTGCCCCTCCTCGAAGCCAAAGCCGACAAAAAGTGGGGCGGGCAAGCCGACTACGAGGACTACAAGCGGCGGACGCCCGTGCTGCTCCCGAAGCTCACGCGCCCCTGAGCGGGGCGACCGCGCGACGCGCGATGCTCGGGGCGGCGACCGCGGCGGCGGGGTTCGTCGAGGCGGCGGGGCGCCCGGTTCGAGGCGGCGGGGCGCCCGGTTCGAGGCGGCGGGGCGCCCGGTTCGAGGCGGCGGGGCGCCCGGAAAGTTGTGGAAAAACGCTCCCGGGAGCGACCGCAACAGCATTTCGTCACAACTCTCCGGGCGGGCGCGGGCACGTGGAACCAGGGCAGGTCCGGGCGGGCCAGGCGGGCCAGCCCGGCCAGCCCGGCCAGGCACTGCCGGGCGCGCACCGCCGGGTCGCTACTCCGACGCGAGCTTCTCGGAGAGCTCGGCGAGCGCCTCGGTGACCGCGCCCCAGCCTTCGAAGAACCCGAGCTCGGCGTGCAGGGCTCGGCTTCCGCATCCGCGTGGCGCACGAGGGCGACGTATTCGGTTCCCTCGGGGTGCTCGTTGAACGAGATCTCGGCGGCGATGGAGATCGGGGCTGGGGCGGCCGGGCGAAGCACTGACGTCACCGCGTTGGTGAAGACGAGCCGCTCGGTCTCCTCAACGACGAGGAAGATGCCGTCGGTGTGCGGCACGAAGGACGCACCGTCGTCGCTCATCTGCGTCACGAAGGCACCGCCGGGTCGAACCTCGAGCTGCTGGATGCGCGACTGGGTCGGGGCGGGCGTCCACCACTGGGCGAGCAGCTCTGGCGTGGTCCAGGCGCGCCACACGACGTCCCTCGGCGCGCGGATGACGCGGCTCAGCGTGAGGTCGAGTTCGGGGTTGAAGGCTTCGGCGTTCATGGTTGCTCCAGTTCTGCGATGACGAACAGCCCGATCCTGGCAGACCGCGGACTCGCGGTCGACCGGAATCGGGCTGTGGCGTCACTTCTTCGTTCGGGAGGGCGAGCCGACGTCCTTGCGGCGGCTACTCGACGAGCTTCCCCTCGACGGAGACCTCGCCGATGAGCTCGGCGATCTCGGCGGGCACCGGCGGGATCTCCTCGCGCGTGATGCCGCCCTTCGGCGACCACACGAGGTTCACCTGCATGGCGGGGTCGAGTTCGGGGAAGTCGCTGCGGTTGTGGCAGCCGCGCGTCTCGCGGCGCTCGAGGGCCGCCTCGAGCGTGGCGCGTGCCGCGAGGGCCGACGACTTGAGGTCGAAGGCGTGCGCGAGGTCCTGGAAGCCGGCGATGTCGGGGTGGATGCCCACACGCTCCATGCGCGCCTCGATCTCGTCGAGGGCGGCGATGCCGGCCTTGAGTCCCTCCTCGTCGCGGACGACTCCCGCGTACTCGGTCATCGTGTCTCGAATCGCGCGCTGTAGGGCGCGCACGTTCTCGTGCCCGTCGGCCTCGAGGAGGTCGTTGATCTCGCCGCGGGCCTGCGCGACGGCCTCGGGCGACCGGAACTGCGCATCCAGTCCCGCCGAGTGGACGACGGCGGCCTGGCCGACGATTCGGCCGAACACGAGGAGTTCGATGAGCGAGTTGCCGCCGAGGCGGTTCGCGCCGTGGAGGCCGCTCGATGCCTCGCCGATCGCGTACAACCCGTTCACGTCGGTGCTGTGGTCGTCGGGGCGCACCCACACGCCGCCCATCGAGTAGTGCGCGGTGGGCGCGATCTCGATCGGCTTAGCCGTGATGTCGAGCATCTGCAGCTCGAGCATCTGCTGGTAGATGCGCGGGAGGCGGTTCATGATCGTCTCGCGGGGCAGGTGGGAGACGTCGAGCCACACGCCGCCGTTTGCGGTGCCGCGGCCCTCCTTGATCTCCGTGTACGCGGCGAGCGCGACCCGGTCGCGGGTCGAGAGCTCCATGCGCTCCGGGTCGTAGCGCTCCATGAAGCGCTCGCCGAGGCCGTTCGTGAGAATGCCGCCCTCGCCACGGGCCGCCTCGGAGACGAGGGTGCCAGCCGCGTTCTCTGGCTCGATGATGCCGGACGGGTGGAACTGGACGAGCTCGGGGTCGCGGAGGCGGCCGCCTGCTTCGACGGCGAGGCGGAACGAGTCGCCCGTGTTCTCGTCGCGGCGCGACGAGGTCCGTCGCCAGATGCGGTTGTGGCCGCCGGCGGCGAGGATGACCGAGTCGGCGTGGATGAGGTAGCGCGTGCCGTCGTTGATGTCGAAGCCGTAGGCGCCGAAGACGACGTTGTCGCGCACGAGGATGCGGGTGATGTACACGGTGTCGAGGATGGGGATGTCGAGCTGCTCGCTGCGGGCGACGAGCGAGCGCTGGATCTCGAGGCCCGTGTAGTCGCCGGCGAACGCGGTGCGGCGGAACTTGTGGGCGCCGAAGAATCGCTGCGAGATGCGGCCGTCGCCTTCGCGCTGGAAGCCCATGCCGTAGCGCTCGAGGTCGCGGATGCCCTGCTCGGCGCCGCGGGTGACGATCTCGACGGTGTGCGGGTTGGCGAGCCAGTAGCTCTCCTTGATGGTGTCGGCGGCATGCTGCTGCCAGCTGTCGTCCGCGTCCATGGTGCCGAGGGCGGCGTTGATGCCGCCGGCGGCGAGGGAGGTGTGCGCGTCGTGCTTGGGGCGCTTGCCGACGGCGAGCACGTCGACGCCCTGCTCGGCGACTTCGATGGCGGCGCGCAGGCCGGAACCGCCGGTTCCGATGACGAGCACGGTGGTGGAGATCTGGCGTTCGATGGAGCTGGTCGCGGTCATGTCAGCAACGTTAGGGAGACGGAGCCGATTACTCCAATGCATAGTTCGGGTCACTGCAATGCACGTAGGCTATGGCCATGAATCTGGACCAGTTGCGCAGCTTCGTCGAGGTGGCCGAGCAGGGCCACTTCACTCGGGCGGCCGAGACCCTGCACCTCGCTCAGCCCTCGCTGAGCCGCCAAATCTCGACCCTCGAGCACGACCTTGGTGCACCGCTCTTCGCCCGCACCCCGGGGCGCGTCGCACTGACGGACGCTGGCGAGTCGCTCCTCCCCCTGGCACGCCGGATGCTCGCCGATGCCGACGCGGTGCGTCGCGAGATGGCCGAGCTCGCCGACCTGCAACGTGGTTCGGTGCGGCTCGGGGCGACTCCGTCGCTGTGTGTGAGCCTCGTGGCGGATGCGCTGCAGTCGTTCCACTCGTCGCATCCGGGCATCGAGCTGCACGTGTCGGAGAGCGGCTCGCAGGGCCTCATCGAGCGGCTCGCCGAGGGCGCGCTCGACCTGGCCCTCATCACGACCCCGGAATCCCGCCAGTCACCTCGGGCGACACTGCACCGCATCCCGCTGCTCAACGAGGAACTTCTAGTCGTTTCGTCGTCGCGCGGCGAGGCCGCGCTCGACTCCCCCACGCTGACACTCGAGCAGCTCGCGGCGCGGCCGCAGGTTGTCTTCCACCGTGGCTACGATCTGCGCGCAACCACCGAGGCAGCCTACGAGGAGGCTGGTCTGCGGCCGAACGTCGTGGTCGAGGGGCCTGAGATGGATGCGGTGCTTCGCTTCGTCGAGCTCGGGATGGGCGTGGCCGTGGTTCCGGCCATGGTCGTCGGCGGGCGGCGCGGCTTCCGCTCGGCGCGGCTCACCGACTCGAGCCTGCAGCGCACGGTGAGCCTCGCCCATCGCAGCGACGTGCCGCTCTCCCGCGCCGCGCGCGCCATGGCGGCGACGATCGAGAGGATCGCCGCCGCCATGGTCGGGCAGACGCCGGGCACGAGCAGCGTCGAGTGACGCGGGGCCGCCCGCAGGTGCTGTCGTGCGTGTCGCCGTCGCCGGAGCACGGTCCGGCGGCGTTCAGGCGCAGCGTTTCGTGTGAATGGCCGAGACCAGGTCGGTGGTGGTGCCGATGATGCTGTAGTTCGCGCTCGGGTACTTGGCGGTGACCGCAGCGGCCGCCGATGGGATGCACGCCTGCTTCGCGAGGACAAGCGGGTAGCCGGTTCGGGCCGTCACGAGGAGCGCGACGAAGGTGTCCTCGGCGCTGGTGGAGTTGGCGATCGTGAAGCCCTTCGGGCGGATGCTCCCCGCATCGAAGTCTTTGAGGAGTGCCGCGTTGAGCGCGAAGGCCTCCGAGGCGTTGATGCGGGTCGTGTTGGCGACCTTGGCCTTCACCTCGCTCAGGACGCCGGCCGAGAGCGACGCTTCCGTCCCGACCACGCGCACCGACGTCACCTTGCCGGACGCGATGAAGGCCTTGAAGGTGCTGCTGGTCTGCGTCTGGCCCGTGAGCAGGAGGGGCGCTTTGGCGAGTGCAGCTCGACTCGCGGCGTTCGCGACGTCCGTCTGGTTGGCGCTGTTCGCGACGTAGGCGAGCGGGTCGTTGGGGAAGAACCGCTTGGCGACGAGCACGGACGTTTCGGCGCGATCGGCCGAACCCACGACCTCGAGCCTCGGCGTGAGCTTGCCGAGCGCCGTCTTCTGCGCTTCGGAGATCTGCCCGATGACGAAGATGGCCGAGGGTTTCAGCCGGCTGACCTCGGCCGACACGTTCGAGGGGAGAGCATCGGGCTTCGTGAGCAGCATGCTCCCGCCGATCTCGGCGGCGACCGGGGCCGCGAGCAGCGCATCCACCCCGCCCTGCCCGCTTGCGATGACCAGCTTGCTGCCGACGGTGTTGA
Organism: Pseudoclavibacter helvolus; assembly: GCF_049707175.1. GTDB lineage: Bacteria > Actinomycetota > Actinomycetes > Actinomycetales > Microbacteriaceae > Pseudoclavibacter > Pseudoclavibacter helvolus_A. Next base: position 124,425 of record NZ_JBNAFM010000004.1, read on the forward strand.
ACTTGGTCGAGGCCGTCACGGCGTTGGCGTAGGTGTCGGTCGAGCCAATGCGCTCCGCGACGCCCGGCTGGGTGCCCGGACTTGTTGTTGGGCTGGGCGAGGGCGTGGGGCTCGGCGTCGCGCTCGGCGTCGGGGCCGCGGTCGCCGTCGGTGCCCCGAACTGCGGCAGTTTGGTGCTCGAGGTGATCTCGCCCCACTTCGTGAGCGTCCACGGGATCTTGTTGATCAGGTCGACGCTGCCGTGCTTGTTGTGCACGATGCCGCCAGGCAGGTAGGGGTTGGGCTTGCCTTGGGCGGTGAAGGTGACCGGATGCTGCAGGTTGAGCGCCATGGTCCAGTAGTTCTGGTCGGTGACGATGCCCCCGTACTCCTGCAGGTTCTTCACGACGACCTTCTCGAAGCTGGAGAGCCCGAGGGCTGCGATCTTCGCGTTGGTCGCGGCGTCGTTCGGAATCCAGAAGCGCTGCCCCATCTTCGGTGCGTGCGCTTCGCTCAGCTTGCCGTCGGTCTGGTAGGCGGGCCACATGGCCGTCCCCGAGCGCGTGGAGGGGAAGGTCCAGCTGGTGATGTGGTTGATGGAGCCGGCCGCGATCTCCTCAGCGCCGGCCATGAGGAACTCGTTCATGACCCCGCCGACGGAGCTCGTGCCACGCTCGGTCTTGAGCCACGCGTTCTGGTCGAACCAGTTCGTCGATTTCGGGGAGTTCAGGGTCGTCAGGTAGCCGCCTCCCATGAGCCACGAGCCGTCCGCCTGCTTGTCGGCGACGTAGTAGCCGCGCACGATGCCGGTGGCGATGTCGACCACGGTCATCGACTTGTCGCCGCCGGGGATCGGACCGCCCGGTACGGCGTGGGCGGGGATGGCAACCTTGCCGTAGTTTTTCGCGGTGGTCGCGAAGGGCGTGATCTGGAATCCGTAGGTGCCGCCGGTCGCCGAGGCGGTGGCCTTGCCCTCCATGACCGGATGGATGTCCGGGTAGAGGGCGTAGCTCTGCATCTTCACCGTCACCCAGTTCGCGTCTGCCCTGGAACTGTCGACCGTGTAGATCGGGATGGTGAAGTTCTCGCGATTCGTGGAGGTCTTGAGGCGGCCCTTCCAGAAGTCGTTGAGGTAGCGGTCGGGCAGCGTGTCGACCATGGCCGCCGTCTGCGCAGAGAGCGCCGAGACCGGCGCCCCCTGCGGCGTGGTGGTCGCGTAGCTGCCCTTCGCCACGTAGTTCGTCGGCGACATGACGTCTTGGTTCACGACGCCGAAGCTCGCGGCCTGCGCGGGAGCCGTGCCGAGAAATGTCAGGGCGGATGCGGAGAGCAGGACGGCGACGAGCAGGGAGAGCGGCTTCTTCATGGGTCACATCCGAGTTGTGTGATCGAGCGGTGGTCCCCCTGGGGTGAATCGTAGGGTGAAATCCGGGGTGAAATCCGGTTGCTTGCAAAGTCACGCAGATTGGTGCGTTGCGCCCGGTAGGACCCGACCGCGCAGCGTGAGCTGCGGCCAGTCCACGACGTCGCGAAGTAGCTGGCGGTCGTGGGTCGAGAGCACGACGGCCGCCTGCGTGGCGCCCAGCGCGTGCGTCAGCTCATCAACGAGCGCGATCGACAGGTGGTTCGTGGGCTCGTCGAGCAGGAGCACGTGCGGCCTCGCCGCGAGCACGAAGGCGAGGTCGAGGCGCCGCTGCTGCCCCATCGACAGTTCCCCGATGCGCTTGCTGGCCTCCCGGGGTCGCAGCAGTCCGAATTGCGAGAGGCCGAGCGCGTCCGCGCCGTCGAGCGCTCCGGATGCCTCGAGCCGACCCAGGTGGGACTCGAACGCCTCAGCGGCGCGCCGTTCTGCCGGCAGCGACGACTCCTGCGCGAGCACCCCAAGCCTGGTGCCCGGCTGCAGCCGAACCGCACCGGCGTCGGGGGTCAGCGACCCCGCGAGCACCCGCAGCAGCGTGGACTTGCCGGAGCCGTTCGGCCCGGTGACGGCGAGCCGGCCCCGGTGAGTGAGGACGAGCGACACGGGCTCGCTGAGCCGCCCGACTACTGCGACGTCGTCGGCGGTGAGCAGTTCCACACCGGAACGTGTGCGGAGGTCGGGAAACCGGAACTGCTGGGGCGGCTCTGGCACCGTCACGGCGTGTGCCTCCAACGCCTCCTGCCTGCGGTGCACGCTCTGCGTGAGCCCCGCCGCTCGGGTCGCGCGCCCGTGCTTGTTCGATCCCTTCTCGGGCCGCCACCCGGAGACGAGCCGGTTCTGTGCGGCGCTCAAGCTGTCGTGCAGGCGCGCACGCTCGATCTCCTGGCGTTCGTGCGCCTGCTCCCACCGCTCCCGTTCGGCGGCGCGTCCCTCGCGGTAGCCGGAGTAGCCGTTCCCGTAGACGCGGGGCAGCCCGTCGAGGGTCGGGTCGAGGTCGACGATCGTCTCGGCGACGTCGGCGAGCAGCGCCCGGTCGTGGCTCACGAGCACCACCCCTCCTCGCCGCTCCCGGATCTGCTCGCTGAGGAAGTCGAGGCCGGCGCGGTCGAGGTGGTTGGTGGGCTCATCGAGGAGGAGGAAGTCGTGGTCGGCGCCCAGCAGGCAGGCGAGGCGAACACGGTACCGCTGACCCACCGAGAGCTCCGCGAGGAGCCGACGCTGATCGGTCTCAGCGTCCAGCGCCTGCAGCGCGATCAGCACACGGCGCTCCGCATCCCAAGCATCGAGGGCCTCGGCGGCCTCGAGCGCCGCAGCGTACCGGTCGTCGGCCGCCGGGTCGCCATCGGCCAGCCGTGCCCCGGCCTCGTCGAGGGCGGCGAGGGCGGCTCGTGGCTCGGCGATGGCCGCCGCGACGGCCTCGCCGACGGTTCGGCCGTCGTCGGCGCTCATCTCCTGCTCGGCGACGCCGAGGGTGCCGATGCGTCGGACCGTGCCGCTGTCGGGCGCGAGTGCCCCCGACAGAACGTGCAGAAGGGAAGATTTGCCCCGCCCGTTCTCGCCGACGATCGCGATGCGGGAGGTGGGGGTGACGACCAGGTCAACCGAGGTGAGGACTCGGGTTGGGCCCCGCAGCAGCGAGACATCGGTGAGCGTGAGCTGCGCGCGGTGGCGCGCGGGAAGAGAGAGTGAAGTGGCGTGCATGCTGGTCTTTCAAGGAAAACGCACCGGTTCTCGCGGCGACGGCATCGTCGGACGGAGACGCGGATACGCGAAACGGCGACCCGAGTGGGTCAGAGCAATCGGCCGCCGCGGGCTCGGAGGGTCTCTGCGCGAGACCGGCTCGACGAGCGCGGTGGGCCTGCTCGGCCGTTAGGAGAAGATCAGAGGAAGCACGCGGTCACTGTAGCAGGGTCGCGCGAGCTGGTCGAGCGCGCGCGTCCCGTTGGTTCCGGATGCGCGTGAGCGTCACGTCGACGGCGAACGCGAACGCGCCGGCGAGCGTGTACACGAGCAGGTCTCGGGGGTCGAAGCCGCTGCCGAGGACAAGCCTGGCGGGCGGGAAGATCGCGGCGGCGCTGGCGGGCAGGTCGGTGAGCTGCAGGACCTCGACGGCGAAGGACCACCCGATGGCGACGCCAGCGCACATCGCGGGGCGGACTCGGGGCGCGAGCAGGGCGACGGCCAGGTAGATCGCGATCGTGTAGAGCGCGTCACCTCCGATGTCGGAGACCGCGGTGTCTGGCAGGGCGAAGTGCGTTGCGAGGCCGAGCGCGATCGTCGCGACGAGCAGGGCAACGGCCGCCGCGCGACGGCGCGCGACGGGCCCCGCGCTCATGCCGCACCTCGCGACGCTGGCGCAGGTCTGGTCAGCGCGCCAACGGCGCGGAGCCCGGAGACGACGGCCCCGTTGAGGGTTTGCTCGAGCCCGGTGTGCTCGCCGGCGATGGCGATCCGCCCGGCTGGGGCGTCGAACGCGTCGAGGTCGGCGGGGGTCCAGTCGAGTGACGCGGCCGAGTACGAGCCCCGCGTCCACGGATCCTCGCTCCAGTCGGTGAGGAGGACGTCGCCGTCGATGACGAGCTCCGGCCGCAGTTCGCGAAGCCGCGCGACCCAGGTTTCTGGCCCCTCGGCGGTGCGGAGCGCGTCGAGGGTGGCGCGGCTTCCCGCGAAGCACGAGAGCGCAGGGATGCGGTGCTCGCCGTCGGCGGACATGGATCGCCACGACCACCAGGTGAGGTCGGAGCTCTGCAGGGCGACGTCGCCGTCGACGGCGCTGAGCGGTACGCCGAGCTTCGCCGCGGTGCCCATGATGCGATGGTCGAGGGCCGTGCGGTGCGAGGCGGGGAGGGTGAACCCGAGGCCGAGTTCGCGCAGGATCGGCAGCGGCACGGCTACGACGGCGGCGTCACCGTGCATCCGGGACCCGTCGACGAGCGTCACTTCGACCCCGGCGTTCGACTGGTCGAGAGCGGCGACCGGGTGCCCCAGCCGCACGCTCGAGCCGAGCCGGCGAGCGAGTTCGATGGACAGCGACTGGTTGCCGCCGAGGAAGCGTCCGCCGTCGTCGACGAACGGCTGACCTGCATCGGGGTCGTGGAGGAAGGCGGATGCGGCGCTCACGAGCGTCGGGTCGCTCGCGAGCGACGTGACCATGCGGCGGTAGACGGGGTCGTGCCGGTAGTTGGGGCCGAGCGCTTCCCGGTGGGCGTCCTCGACCGATACGCGCGTGCATCCGTCGGCCAGCATCCGTCTCAGCGTCTCGGTGATGCGGGCCGTTGTCGCCTCGAGTTCGGCGGAGGTCACGTGCCTGCCGTCGACGGTTCGCCGCGCGTACCGCACGTTGTGGGTCAGGATGGGCACGCCGACCTCAGCCGACAGGCGACGGATGGCGAACTCGGTCGGGAAGACGTACTCGCCGCCGCGCTCCGTGAGCTGTCCGTTGCTGAGGCGCTGCGACCACGTTCGGCCGCCGACTCGCTCTCGAGCTTCGAGCACCGTGACCTCGTGGCCGAGTTTCCGCAGCTCCCAAGCGCTGGTGAGGCCGGCGAGCCCCGCTCCGATCACGATGGTGCGCATGGTCGGTGCCGCCTCTCCTGAAGGCCGGCCGAGTGTGGGCCGACACCCGATTGTCCCGCACCTGCGCGCACTCGCCGGTGTTCGCCGCCGACCGTCTGCTCCCGCGCGGCGCCTCAGTGTTGCAGTTGCGCGAGACTCCCGTCGATCAGCTCAACCGTCGCGTGCAGGCTGGGGAGGTGCGTCAGGTCGTGGGTGACGAGCAGGGTCGCCGTCGAGAGCTGTTCCGTGAGGCGCAGCACGAGGTCGATGATGGCGGCACCGCGTTCGCGGTCGAGCGCGCTCGTCGGCTCGTCGACGAGCAGCACGCTCGGGTCGTTCATGAGGGCCCTCGCGATATTCACGCGTTGGCGCTGACCACCAGAGAGCTGGTGGGGGCGCTTGGAGCGGTGCTCGGCGAGGCCGACGGCGTCGAGCAGCTCATCGGCGCGTGTGGAGGCGGCTCGACGGCGAGCGCGGTGCCCCGGCTCCCCCAGCTCGTTCATCACAAGCAGCTGCTCGCGTGCCGTCAGTGAGGGCAGCAGGTTGGCTTGCTGGAAGACGATGCCGATGCTGGCTCGCCGCAGCGCGGCCGCGTCCGAGCGGTTCAGCTGGCCGGCGTCGGTGTCGCCGATCAGGACGCTGCCGGAGTCGGGGCGGATGAGCGTTGCGGCGACGGCGAGGAGGCTCGACTTGCCTGAGCCGCTCGGCCCGGTGATGCCGGTGACGGTGCCGGCTCTGGCCGAGAGGCTGACGTGGTCGAGCGCCGTGAGGCGTCCGGCGCCGTCGGGGAAGGTCAGGGTGACGTCGTCGAGGGTGATCATCGGTTGCCTCCAAGGGCGGTGAGCGGGTCGGCGGTGGTAACGGATCGGAGCGCGAAGGCCGCGCCCGCCAGGCCGAGGGCGACCATGATGGCGCCTGGCACGAGCGTCGTGAGGGGGCTCAGCAGGAACGGAAGCGCCTGCCCGGCGAAGGTGCCCAGCAGCACGACGATGGCCACGCCGGTTCCGATGCCTGCGAGCAGGAGCAGGAGCGCCTGTCCGAGCGCGTCTCGGGCCAGCGACGCCGTGCTCGCGCCGAGCGCCTTGAGGACGGCGACGTCGTTCTGTCGCTGCATGGTCCACACCGTGAAGAAGGCGCCGATGACCAGGCCGGAGATACCGAACAGCATGACGACCATGAGGAGCAGCGATCCGATTTCCGATCGGAAGGCGGCCAGCGCGGTGAGGGACCCGGCGAGGGTCTCGGTGACGACTCCCGTGTCCGCATCCACCGCTTCCCAGTCGGGTTCGCCCGTCACAGCCAGCACGGTCGCGAACGCGTCGGGTGTGCCCGTGGATGCTGCGAGCTCGCGCCAGTCGTCGATCGAGACCTCGACGACCGGCGTGTGGCTATACCAGGCGTCGGGCCCGATGGACTCGACGCGGAGGCTCGTGCCGCCGATCGTGAGCTCGTCGCCGATGGCTGCGCCGAGCTCGTCGGCGGCCGAGGCGGACAGGGTGACCGAGCCGGCCCCGGAGGGCGAGGTGGGTGTGAACCCGGCCGGCACGCCGAAGACGGCGACTGCGGCCCCGGTCTCGGTGGTCTCGGCGCGCAGCTGGCTGATGCCGAGCGGGTCGACGCGGGTGACGCCGGGCGTCACGGAGATCGCATCCGCCTGGTCGCGGGTCGGCGCCGAGGTCGCGAACGCCGCCGCGTCGTCACCGGCGGGCACGGTGAACGCGAGGCGGTCGGCCGGCAGCGTCAGGACGGCCGAGACGTTCTGGACGGCGAGGCCGCCGGTGAGCCCGCTGAGGAAGCCGACGAGCACGGTGATGAGGGCGACGACGGAGCCGATGAGCACGAATCGGCCCTTCGCGAAGCGCAGGTCGCGGAGCGCGACGAACATGGTGGGTCCTTTCCGGTCGCACGGTGCGGCCTGCAGACAACCCTCCGCTCGGGCACCCTCGGCGAGCATCCGCCGTCGGCATGCTCCTGGAGCGCGCAAGGGTGGAGGCGCCCCTCCAACTTTCGAAGGATGCTCGGCTCGGGCCGCGTGTCTAGGCTGAGCAGCATGCCCTCAACTGCGCTCACCCCGGTGTTCGTGGGGTTGCGGACGGGGCTGCACGCGCTGCTCTTCGGCCTGCTGGCGCTCGTGGTCGTGCGCGCCTTGCTCGTCCGGGACGACAGCGCGCCGGCCGTTGTGGCCGTCGCCGCCGTGTTTGGCGCCACGTACGGGGTCGGGGTCTTCGCGAGTTCCCGCACCGCCCGCCTCGCAGGCCCGTCGTCTCGGCGCCTCGTCTGGTTGGGTGTGCTGCTGGCCGAGTGGATGCTGCTGCTGTGGCTGTCGAGGGAGGCCGCCTATCTGGTGTTCCCGCTCTTCTTCGTCGAGCTGCATCTGCTCGGGCGTCGCGCAGGAACGTTTGCGGTCGCTGCGACGACCGCCGTCGCAGTGATCGGCTTGGGGCTGCACGAGGGCTGGTCGGTCGCCGGCGTCATCGGTCCTTGCATCGGTGCCGGTGTGGCCGTCCTCATCGGACTCGGCTACCAGGCGCTCGCGACCGAGGCGAAGGAACGCGAGCAGCTCGTTCGGGAGCTGCTCGAGACGCAGAGCCACCTGGTCGCCACCGAGCGCGAAGCCGGGACGCTCGCCGAACGCGCGCGGCTGGCTCGGGAGATCCACGACACCGTTGCCCAGGGGCTCGCGAGCATCCAGTTGCTCCTGCACGCCGCCGAACGCTCCGCGCCGGATGGGCCCGGCGTTGGCCATGTGCGGCTCGCGCGCGAGACGGCGGCAGACAACCTCGCGGAGACGCGGCGCTTCATCCGCGAGCTGTCGCCGCCCGACCTCGACGGCGCGGACCTCGAGCACGCGCTTCGCCGCCTCGCCGACGCGACGTCGGCGGCCCACGGGGTGCGAGTGGATGTGCGTGCCAGCTCGACCTCCCTGCCGATGCCGGTGCAGACGGCTCTGCTGCGGATCGCGCAGGGCGGGCTCGCGAATGTCGCGCAGCACTCGGGTGCCACCCGGGCCACGATCGCCCTGGAAGAGACGGCCGAGGGGCTGGCGTTCACGATCGCTGATGACGGCCACGGCTTCGACACCAGCGCCACGGCCCATGGTGGTCGCCGAACCGGTGACTCGTTCGGGCTCGTCGCCGTGCGTGAGCGCGTGCACCAGCTGGGCGGATCGCTTGAGGTCGTCTCCGCCCCAGGCCAGGGAACCGTGCTCACCGTCTCCCTCCCGAAGGAAGCCATCTCATGATCAGAGTCGTCATCGCCGATGACCACCCGGTCCTCCGGGCGGGACTTCGTGCGCTCCTCGGTGCCGAAGCCGACATCGACGTCGTGGCGGAGGCGTCAACCGCCGACGAGGCGGTCCGCGCCGCCGCTGAAGAACGGCCCGACCTCGTGCTCATGGACTTGCAGTTCGGCACGCGCGAGAACGAGAGCGGAGCGTCGGCGACCCGGCGCATCCGGGCCCTCCCCAGTCCCCCGCACGTGCTGGTGGTGACGAACTACGACTCCGACGGCGACATTCTGGGGGCCGTCGAAGCAGGCGCAAGCGGGTATCTGCTGAAGGACGCCCCTCCGCACGAACTGCTCGCGGCGGTGCGCGCGGCGGCGAGCGGGGCGAGCGCCCTCGCACCTCCGATCGCGTCGCGGCTCATGGACCGCCTTCGCGCGCCGCAGCAGAGCCTGTCGCCACGCGAGATCGAGGTGCTGGAGCTGGTGGCCGCCGGTCGCTCGAACACCGAGGTCGCGGCCGAACTGTTCGTGACCGAAACGACCGTGAAATCGCACCTCGCACACGTGTTCACGAAGCTGGGCGTGACATCGCGCACGGCTGCGGTCTCGGAGGCGCGAGCGCGCGGCGTCCTGCGCTAGCTGCGTGGCGGGTGACGATGACGCCTTCCTCGCACCGCGCCTACGCTGGGACGGTGCTCAGTGACCGCTTCTCGAAGCCAGCCGCCGCGATCGTCGCCGTGGTGTCGCTGCTGGCGTTGGTCGCCTGCTCGGGGCCGGCCGCTCCAGCCTCTCCCGCCGCCTCCACCGCATCCGCCGCCGGTGGGCAGACACGCGCCGAGCTGGTTGACACGCTCGATGGCATCGACGGGCTCACCTTCTCCGATGCCGGAGGGTCAGAGCCCAACGTGAAGGGCAACACTGGGTTCGTTTTCCAGGTTCGCCTTGAGCCGGGCTACGAGCTCGCCAACCCGGAGGGCCTCGTGGAGTTCCTTGCGGAGTCGGCGTGGTCTGTCAACGACGATCCGATGCCGAACACGACGATCGAGATCAACTACACAGGAGATCCGCGCGACGGGTTGGACCTCGCTGGCACCGCGAAGAGCGAGGGGTGGCTCGCGCCGCATGGCGGATCGGTCGGGGTCGCTCCGAATGGCTTCTCGCGGGTCGTGATTCCCGTCTCGGACTATGCAGCCGAGAAAGGCGTTCCCGAGAACAACGACCGCCTTGGCCCCTGGCCCGGGCCCGTCCCCGAGACCCCTTCGGATCTCACGGCGCCCCGCACGGACTAGCCTCCTCGCTCTGGGCCTCGCTCGGGGTCGGAATTGCCGTTCTGCGGAGTTCAGCGCAGTGCAGTGCGCCGCATCCCGGTGAACCCAGCCCAGCGACACGGAGCCCAGGTCGCCGCAGCCCAGCGAAACGCAAGTCCGCGCCGCACCACGGATCGCCGCGCTGCGCATCGCGACTAAGCGCTTCGCATCGCGACTGACTGGAGCTCCACGTACGCGGGAAGCCCAGTTAGAACGGCGGGGGTGCGGGGGTGTCCGGCGGTGTTGGCGGCGCACTGCTGCCCTCGAGCTCTGCTCGTCTCGTCACAGTCTCGGCATTCTTCGCCTGGTCGAGCGGCGCGGGTTCACCGGGACGGGGCAGCTCAGCAGTCGGTTTGAAGATGACGCCGTGGGGTTCGGGTTGGTCGATGTAGGTTTTGCCGCTGGGGGTGGTCCATTGGAGGACGCCGCCGTCGAGTTGTTGGACGTTCCAGGCGGTGTGGTGTTTGACGATGTGGTGGTTTTTGCAGAAGTCGCTGAGGTTCCAGATCGCGGTTTTGCCGCCGTATTGGTAGTCCGTGGTGTGGTCGAGCTCGCACGCGGTGGCGGGTTGTCTGCAGCCCACGAAGCGGCAGTGGAGGTCGCGGGCGCGGAGGAAGGCGCGCATCGCGGCGGTGGGTGTGTAGGAGTCGACGGCTTGCACGGCGCCGGTGATGGGGTGTGTGAGCACGCGGATGAACGCGGGCGCGGTCGCGGCGAGGTGTTTCGCGTCTTCGATGGGCATGGGGGTCATGCCCTCGAGCATCGCTGGTGCTCGGCCGGGTTGATCGCTCTTGGTGAGTGCGGTCGTGATGGGGATCGAGAGCTGCACGGTGGCTTGGATACCGGCGGCCGCGGAGTTGCCTCGGGGGTCGCTGGTGAGGAGCATGTCGGCGATGACATCGGACATGACCTCGTTCAGGCCCCGCTCGTCTGGCTCCACCGCGCCCGCAGCCCCGGCTGCTCCGCCCGCCCCGGCAACCCCGGCAACCCCGGCCGCCTCGCGTGACTGGGCTGGTTCGGCGTGGTCGTGGCCGGTGGTGGTGGGGCGGGCTTTGATGATCGCGGTGGCTTGTTTGCGTACCCGGTCCCGGATTGCGTGGGCCACGAACGTGGCGGTCGTGACGCGCAGGATGCTCATCCCGTCTCCCAGGTCTTCCACGCTGGCTCGCCGCTGCCGCCGCGCTCGCGCGTGTCGCTGGTCGATGGATTCCCCGGTCAACTCTTCCGCGACCCGCTCGGCCGCGTGCTGCAGTGCTCGGGGCGGGAGCGGCTCGCGGCGCATGCGCTCCAGCATCACTTCCACGAACACCGCCCGCCGTTCGGCCTGCACGGCGGGATCGTCTTGGTGGACCTTGAACCCCACCTCGACCAGCTTCTCGACCTGCGCGGGCGTCGCGACGCTTTCGTCCAACGCGTCCAGCAGCGCCGGGAAGTCCTCCCGCGTTTTCGACGCGAGCGCCAGCTGCCCATGCGCGACCCCGCACGAGACCTTCGCGATCAACGCGACCTCGTTCGCGATCGATCGCACGTGCATGGCCGACTCCGCGCATCCCTCAGCGACATCCAACGCATGCGCGAAGTCATACGCGGCCGCGTGCGCCCGCAACTGCATCGCCGCTCCCGCCGCGATCACCGCCGCCGCCTGCTCCTCCAACGCCAGAATCTCCGCTCGCCGCGCCGCGACCGACGCCGGGTCTGAGGGATCAAACCCCAGACCCGAAACGCCGGAATCACGGTGCTGCTGCATACCCCACAGTCTACCGAACCGGTCCGACAAACGAGAGGATCACGCCTCACTTCCCAACCAGAAAACCCGACCAAAACGGTCGACGCAAGACTTATCCCCAGAACCTGCGGGAACGCGGGTCAGTTATTTTCGTATATACATTCGATACACCTGCAGAGAGTCGAGTGATCCAGAATTCACATAAGTTTTCACCAGTGTGTTTCACCGACCCCGAGGCAGGCGCCTCGCTCAGCTCGTCTCCCCGCGCAGCAGCTGCACGGGGTCGACACCCTGCCGACGTAGGCGACGGTTCGTGACCGCGCACGCGACCGCGATCACGGCGGTCATCGCGAGCGTCGCCAGCAGCTGCTCCCTCGACCCCTCGTTCAGCATCGTCAACACGACGATGACCGCGAGCAGCACGGCCGCCAGGCCGCTGAGCCACGGGAAGCCCGGCATCCTCGCCGTGAGCGTCTCGCCGCGCGCATCCGCTCGCCTGCGCAGCACGAGCTGCGAGGCCGTGACCGTCGCCCAGAGCACGATGAGCGTCGAGCCGACGACGTTGAGGAGTGTCGGCAGCACGGCGTCTGGCGCCAGGAAGTTGAAGATGACCGTGAGGAAGCCGACGCCGACCGAGACGAGCACGGCGACCGTTGGCGTGCCGTTGCCGGCGAGGCGTTGGATGCCACGGGGCGCGAAGCGGCGCTCCGACAGCGAGTAGACCATGCGCGAGGCGCCGTAGAGGTTGGCGTTGAGGGCGGAGAGGAGGGCGATGACGATGATGGCCGACATGATGAGGTCGACGCCGGGGATACTCGTGAGTGCCAGTACTGCGGCGAAGGGTCCCGCGACGACGGCCGGGTCGGTCCACGGCAGCGCAGCGACGATCACGAACACGGAGCCGATGTAGAAGAGCAGGATGCGCCACAGCACGCTGCGCACGGCGCGGCGGATGCTCGTGGCCGGGTCGCGTGTCTCGGCGGCGGCAATCGCGGTGAGCTCGGTGCCGCCGAAGCTGAACATGACGATGAGGAGGGCCGCGGAGATGCCGAGGATGCCGGTCGGCGCGAAGCCGTCGTGCGCGACGAGGTTCGAGAGGCCCGGAGATGGCACGTCAGGGATCAGTCCGAACAGGAGCGCGGCACCGAGGACGAGGAAGCCGATGATGGCGGCGACCTTCAGCACCGCGAACCAGAACTCGAAGGAGCCGTAGCGCCGCACCCCGAGCAGGTTGATGAGGGTGAACGTCACCATAAAGGCGAGCGCCCACACGCCTTGCGGGATGCCCGGGGTCCAGGTCGCGACGATGGCGGCAGCACCGGTCGCTTCGGCCGCGATGACGATGACAAGCTGCATCCAGTAGAACCAGCCAAGCGTGGCACCGGCCGTCGCGCCGAACGCCTTCGCCGCGTAGACCGAGAACGCGCCGCTCTGCGGGTCGGCGGCGGCCATCTCGGCGAGCATGAAGAGCACGAGGATGACGAGCAGACCCGCGACCGCGTACGAGACGATGACCGCGGGCCCGGCGACCGCGATCGCCTGTCCGGAGCCGACGAAGAGGCCCGCCCCGATTGCGCCGCCGAGTCCCATCATGGCGAGCTGACGCGGTGAGAGGGAACGCTGCAGGTGGTGCGCGGACGTCGCCTGACCAGCGACGGCTTGCGGTTCTCGCGCAGCCTCGTGCGGATTGGTGTTGTCGGATGCGCTGGCGGAAGTCACAAGCCGGAAGTCTCTCACGAGCGCCGGGTGCGGGTGGGCGCGGGTCAGCGCCAGGGCCCTATTGACGATCGCTCTTCCGAGCATGCGCGCGTTACGTGCGACATGCCGTACCGATCCACTCGTGCGCAGACTGCTCGGCGTCAAGGCTGATGGCGGGGACATCCGCCGGAATGGGGAGCGGCATGACCGCTCCAGACCGATCCGCGTAGTTGACGATCGTGAGCACAAGCTCGGATCCGTCGCTGAGCACCCATGCATCGTTGCCGGTCGCGCGACCGGCCGTGGGCATACCGAACGTGCGCACGTTTTCCTGCCCGCGGAACGCGGTGATCACCATCTCCGCCGCCGACCCCGTCTCACCATCCTGCAAGATGGCGATCGGGGTGTCTGCACGCGCGGAACCCCGCGCGGGCTCGGGCGCGGCATACGTCAGCGGGGGATTGTTCCCTTCGGACACCTGGGTCTTGGTCACCGAGATCGCCGAAGTCACCCCGTTCCGGTCAACGAAGTTCGCGACCTCCGCCGTATCGAACAGAGGCGAGACTGCGCCGAGCATCGGGTACATGTTCCCGCCCGAGTTACCTCGCAGATCAATGATGAACCCGCAGGTGGCTGCCCCAGCGAGGTTCGCGAGTCCACTCGAACCGACCTCCGCGTACGTGATCGCGGCGTCACCTTCCTGCCCGATCGGCGGCAACGAGATCGTGACGGTCTTGCCCTGCGTTGCCTCGACCTCGGGCGGCGAACCGGGGGCGCTCGCGTACGCCTGCTCTCGCTCCGAGGGCGACATGTACCAGGTATGCACGCCTCCGGCGCTGCTGGCGGCGATGGCGATAGCGTCGCGCGCCTCGTCTAGATCGGCTGCAGTCCGCCCGGCTTCGAGGAGCTCCGCTTTCTGCGCCGACCAGTCACCACCTGCGTAAAGGCCGTGTGCTTCGAGGATCTCTGCCGCCTCCGCCGTGAGCGCTTCCGGAGTCACGCTCGCCGCGGTCGATGTGGGAGTCGCTGTCAGCGAGAGGCCTGCGTCGTCGCGCACTGAGCAGGCAGAAGACAGCAGCAGGGCTGTGCCGGCGAGCCCTGCGAGGGTGGCGCGAGTTCTCTGGCCGACTTTCGTCGCCCTTAATGTCGACATGAGTCCAGGGTACGCAGGCGTCAAAGACCCGGCCTGTCGTCCACCTGGCACTTCCATTCCTTTCGGGAGGCTGATAGGAACACCGTGTGCGCAAGGTCATCCCGCTTCTGCTCGGAGCCACTCTGCTCGGCCTGACCAGCGCGTGCTCATCGGGAGCAGATGGTGAAGCACCCGACGCCGTGGCGGGTCTCTGGGCCGCGCCTGAGGAGGAAGAGTTCAGCGCCTCGGCAAACCCGAAGGGAACGCTCGCCAGGGACGACTCTGGCTGCTGGGGCTTGGCGGTCGAGAGCGGCACGACAGTAGATTTCTACGTCGCCCGATTCCCTTTTGGGACCCATCTCACATCCGACCAGACCGGCATACAACTCGCCGACGGGCGAGGCTTCTCGGAAGGTGATCTCATCGACGGCACTGGAGGATTCGCCTTTGATCGCACCCGCGAGGAGTTAGCTGGCTTGCCAGACAACTGCGCTCCCGATCGGCTTGTCTTCGTCAGCCAGGTGGACTGATCCCACACATCGGTTGCTCGTGCACAGAACCCGAAGCGTGCGGGGAGCCGGAGCAATGCACCGCATGACTGATGATGGGTCAACGCCCCCGAACCTATCGTCCGCGTATCGAATCTGGCATACGCCCTCGCAACACGGGTCTCGGGAGGCTGTAGCCATGAGCTACAGCCGACCGCACCAGACCCTGGAACTCCCGACGCACCCGTCGTCCGTCCACGCGCACCGCGAGCGCGCGCCCCGCGCATCCCGAGTTCTGGTGGCCGCGATCTTCCTCGCGTACCTCGCCGTGCTCACCTGGCTCATCGTATGGAAGCTGGAGGTGCCGTTTGTCGGGTGGGGCGAAACCAGGCACTTCAAGCTCGTCCCGTTCGTGGCGAGCGAGGGGTATGCGGCGAGCAAGCCGCTCGAGGTGCTCGCGAACGTCGCCGTTTTCGTGCCGTTCGGGCTCTGCACGGGCTACCTGTGGCGGGTGGCACCCGGGCCGAAGACGTTCTTCGCGGCTGGCTTCGCGAGCCTCGCCATGGAGACCACGCAGCTCGCGCTCGCCGTCGGCAGCTTCGACACCACCGACATCATCGCGAACACGGTGGGCGCGTTGCTCGGCGCCGCCATCGTCTCGCCGAGTGTGCGCCGTTCGGCGATGAGCTGAACCGAAGAGCGCAGAGCTGAACCGAGCTGAGCGTGCGCCGTTGAGCCGAGCCGCCCCGAACTATATGCCAGCGCCCGCCCCCGCCGCCGGAAGTCGCACGGTCACGCGCAGGCCTCCCCCGTCGCGCGCATCCAGCCGCATCGACCCGCCGTGCGCCTTTACGACGCTCTTCACGATCGCCAGGCCGAGGCCAACGCCCGCGTGGTCGCTCCTGGCCCGCTGCTCTCCGCGCTGGAATGGCTCCGTGAGCGTCGCGAGCAGCGCTTCGCTGACCACGCCGCCGGTGTTCTCTACGACGAGTGTCGCCGCATCCGCCGACGAGCCCGTGACCAGCCGAACCGTGCCGCCGGCCGCGAGGTTGTGCACGATCGCGTTGTGCAGCAGGTTCGTGGTGAGCAGCGAGATGAGCGCGGGCGACCCAACCGTGGTCGCGGCCTCCCCCGCCGTCTCGATGGCGACGCCCCGTTGCTCAGCAAGCGGAAGCAGCGTCTCGGCCGCTTCCTCCGCGACGAGCGACAGGTCGACCGACTCGGTCGCGAACGTGCCATGCTCGGTGCGGCTCAGCACGAGCAGCGCTTCGGTCAGTTCGATGGCGCGCGCATTCACGGAGTGGAGGCGGCCGAGCACCTCGTTGTGGTCGTGGTTCGGGTCTTTCCGGGCGACGTCGAGCAGCGTCTGCGAGATCGCCAGCGGTGTGCGCAGCTCGTGCGAGGCGTTCGCCGCGAACCGCTGCTGCTGGGCGACGTGCGACTCCAGTTGGGCGAGCATCGCGTCGAAGCTGTCAGCGAGGTCCGTGAACTCGTCGCGCTTCCCGTCGAGGCGGATGCGGTGCGACAGCGACCCTGCGGCAGCGGCCCGCGTGGCGTGCGTGATGCGGGTGAGCGGGGCGAGCATCCGTCCCGCCAGGAACCAGCCGCCGCCGAGCGCGAAGACGAGCAGGAAGAGGAGCGCCCACGCCGCTGCGGGCAGGAACGCCCGCACCAGGTCGGTGCGGCCTGGGAAGAACGTCCACTCGCTGGCCATGGCGTCGGTCGGTACGTAGCGGAGGAGGAACGCGTAGACGACCGCGAGCAGTAGCGCCCCGGCGATCATGAGGAAGCCGGCGTAGCTGAGGGCGAGCTTCAGTCGGACACTGAGGCCCCGCTCGCGAGTCACCGGCGGTTGCCCGCGTTTGCGGCGGATGCGCTCGGGCCCGCCTTGCGCGGAGGCGCTTCCGCTGAGACCGACTCGATCGACCCCGACTCGATCGGCCCCGATTCGGTCGGCCCCGGTTCGGTCGACGTCCATTCGGTTGACGCCGTTTCGGGCGAGACCGGTTCACTCGACGCGGGACGTTCCTCGACCGACCCGGCCTCGGCGTCAATGCGGTAGCCGACTCCCGGCACGGTGATGATGAGCCACGGCTCACCGAGGCGCTTGCGCAGCGCGGACACGGTGATGCGCACGGCGTTCGTGAACGGGTCGGCGTTCTCGTCCCACGCCTTCTCGAGGAGCTCTTCCGCGCTGATCACTCCCCCGCCAGCGCCCATCAGCACCTCAAGCACGGCGAACTGCTTGCGGGTGAGTGCAACGTAGCGCCCGTCGCGGTACACCTCGCGGCGGAACGGGTCGAGCTTGAGGCCCGCGATCTCGTGGATGGGCGGGCGGCTGTGCGCGCGGCGGCGGTTGAGGGCGCGCAGGCGCAGCACCAGCTCTTGCAGCTCGAAGGGCTTCGTCAGGTAGTCGTCGGCGCCGAGCTCGAAGCCTGAGGCCTTGTCGTCGAGGCGGTCTGCGGCCGTGAGCATGAGGATGAGCACCCCGCTCTGCGAGGCCACGATGCGCTTCGCGACCTCGTCACCGGACGGGCCGGGGATGTCGCGGTCGAGCACGGCGACGTCGTAGTCGTTGACGCTGAGCAGTTCGAGCGCCGTGTGCCCGTCGCCGGCGATGTCGGCCGCGATCGCCTCGAGGCGGAGCCCGTCGCGGATCGCCTCCGCCATGTAGGGCTCGTCTTCCACCAGCAGCACACGCATGAGCCGATGATACGAGCCGTCGCATATCGCCGGCATATGCGAAAACCGCGACGCCCTGGCAACGTCGCCTCCGGTGAGCTTGCCGCATGACCCTCACCAGCTCGCCCCGCAGCCAGCGCCCGTCGGACGACGCGCCTCCGCTCGACCCGGCTCGACGCCGACGAAGCGTGCGACTGTTTGCGGGCGGCGCATCCCTCGTCGCCCTCGCCGGGCTCGGCGTCGCGTTCTTCGCGGCGCAGCTCGGGCAGAGCACCGTGTCTGCGGTCGAGACGCAGCACCCCGCGACGGTGCTGGCGGCCCCCTCAGACACCGCGCCCACCGATTCAGGTCACGTGGACGGAGCAGCCGACACCGTCGACGGCGGCGCAGAGAGCGGCGACGGCAGCGATAGCTTCGAGAACCCCGACGGGCGCCTCCCGTTCGGCACGAGCGCCTCCGACACCGGATACGCGGGCATCGGCAGGCTCTCGCCGGAGCTGCGCGATGCGCTGCAGGACGCGACCCGCGCTGCCGAGGCCGAGGGCGTGTACCTCCTCGTCAACAGCGGTTGGCGGTCGCCCGAGCTCCAGGCGCAGCTGCTGCAGGATGCGGTCGCCGAGTACGGCTCGGAAGCGGAGGCAGCGAGGTGGGTCGCCACCCCGGAGACCTCCCTCCACGTTTCCGGCGACGCGGTCGACGTGGAGGGCGGCGGCGCATCCGATTGGCTCGCCACGAACGGCGCCGCCTACGGCCTCTGCCAGACCTACCTCAACGAGCCGTGGCACTTCGAGTTTCGAGCGAACGCTGGGGCGAACGGATGCGCGCAGCCGTACCGCGACCCGACCGAGGACCCGAGGCTGAACGGCTAGCGGCGGGGCGGTGCGGCGACTTCGTCGTCGCCGTCGAGCAGGTGGCCGACCTTCGCCGCGTCACGCGGGTCGTCGAGCCCCAGTGGCTTCACGCCGCGGAGCGCCCACGTGAGGGTGAGGTAGAGCACGAAGCTCACGACGAACGCGGGGATGTTCGCGCCGATGGGGCTTGGCGCCACGTAGGCGAGCACGTACGACAGCACCGCGCCGAACACCCACACGAACACGGCGACCCAGTTGACGCCGCGGAAGTACCAGTAGCGGCTATCGGGGCGCTCGAGCAGGATCTGCTGCGTGTAGCCGCGCCGCTTCAGCAGGTAGTAGTCGGCGATCATGATTGCGAACACGGGCACAAAGAAGGCGCTGATGATGAAGAGGAAGTCAGTGAACTGGTTCAGCAGGCCGAGGAACGTCGAGCCGATGACGGAGACGATGCCGAGCACGATTGCGGTCGGCAGGAACCGCAGGTGCCACTTCGACTGCGCATTGACCACCGAGGTCACCATGCCGAACACGACCATCGTGTTCGTCGCCATCACCGAGAGGAAGATGGCGATGCCGAGCGGCCAACCGAACTCGGCCACGATGACGGTGGGGTCGAAGGGAATCGCCTCCCCGCCGCGGAGGATGACGGCGCTGAACGCCACGAGGCCGAGGAACATGGCGATCGACGTCGACAGCGTGTACCCGATGCCGGAGCCGACGACCCCGGCGACGCTGTTCTTGGCGTGCCGGTTCATGTCGGCCGACAGTACGGTCCACGAGATGGCGGTGGCGATGACCATGTCGAGCGTGATGAACGGGGTGCCGCCGAGGGCCGAGTCGACGGGGATGGCGTCGAAGTCGCTGGCACTGAAGGCGCCGAAGGCGGCGGCGAAGACGAAGCCCATGACGGCGAGAATCGCGAGCGCCAGCCACGGCTCGATGCGCGAGATGCCGGTGTGCCCGAAGATCGCGAGCACCACGACGATGCCCTGGCAGAGCGCCGAGAAGAGCATGGGGTTAGAGAAGCCGGTGGCCTCGTACACGAGGTAGTTCACGGTGACGCCGGCGAGCATCGCCTGCACCCAGCTCCACCCCATCAGGATGATGAGGTTCGACGCCGCGGGCACGAGGCTGCCCCTGATGCCGAACGCACCGCGCGTGAGCGCCATCGTGGGCAGGCCGGTGCGGGTTCCCATGTTGCCGACGAGCACGAGCACGATGACGCCGAGCAGCGTGCCGACGACGATCATCGCGGTCGCGGTTCCGAACGAAACGCCGGGTACGAAGAGGGTGCCCGTGAGCAGCGTGGTCACGACGAGGTTGGCCGCGAGCCAGATGAGGGCGATGTGCAGCAGCGACTGCGTGCCGCGCACGGGGCCGGCGGAGTCATCGTGGCCGTCGAGGTTCACGGCCATCGTCTTGGGGCTGGTCATGCTGACGTTCCTTCGAGGGTGGGGGCCGAGTCGCCGGTGGGGGCCGAGAGGTGCTCGTGGATGGCGAGGAGCCGGTCGTCGTCGACGCGGAAGACGATGGTCTCCCGCTCTCGGTACGTCTCGGGCCCGTCGGGCGTCTCGACGCTGGTCTCGACGCTGTGGCTGAATACGGCCCCGCCGGGGAACGCCTGCACGAGCCGGTCGGTCGAGGCGCAGGAGGTGACTCTCCAGCCGTCGGCGAGCCAGCTTGCCCAGAGCGCCTCGTAGGTGGCGCGGGTGTCGAGTCGGGCGGGTTCCGGATGGAACACGAACGACGCGTCTGCGGCGAAGCCAGCGAAATAGGCGTCGGTGTCGGTCGCGGCGAATGCCTCGATGATGGCGTCTGCTGCGGCGAGCACGGCGTCTTCGGATGGGGTGGTGGGCATGCAAGTGCTCCTTTGGACTTGGTGGGTGACGGATGCGCCGCGCGTCGCGAGGCGACAGCCCGCTCCACGTTGACCAGCACACACCTGAATCCCGTGATCGTCCAGGGAGTAATCGAACAAAATTCGGAAAGTTCTGGGCGAAATGTCCGGCCGTGAGCGGATGCGCGGCGATCGGCCCGCTGCGGCCGGCCGGCGGTGAGCGAGTCGCGTCAGTCGTCGGTCGGGCGTCGCCGCTGTCGCTTCGTCGCCGAGCGCTGCCCTTTCGACTCGAGGCGTCGCCGCTGCGAGCCCTTCGTCGGCTTGGTGGGGCGACGCTTCGGCCCAGGCGGGGCGAGCGCGGCTCGGACGAGGTCTGTGAGCTTCGCGAGCGCGGACTCGCGGTTGCGCAGCTGCGAGCGTTGCTCCGAGGCGGCCACCGTGAGCACGCCGTCGACGAGACGCTTCTCGAGCCGGCTCAGGAGCATCCGCCGCCGATCCTCGGTGAGCACCGACGACTCGCTGATATTCCAGGAGAGCTCGACGCGGCTGTCGGTGGTGTTCACGTGCTGGCCGCCGGGGCCGGAGGATCGCGAGAAGCGCCAGCCGAGCTCACCGGCCGGAATCGTGAGCGAGCGCGACACCTCCAAGTCCATGGGTCAAGCCTCGCACGGGCACCGCGGCACGCGCTGCCGCCCGCATCCACCCGCCCTCGCCGCAGCCCGCATTCACACCCTCGCCGCGGCCCGCATCCACACGGGATAACCAGCTTCGTTGTGCGACGAAGGTGCATCTTTCGTGTGGATGCTGCGCGCGGGGCGGGCAGGGGCTGCGCGAGCCCGCAGGACGACCGTCGAAGCCTAGGGTGGCAGCATGGGCCAACCTGTTCGGAAGATCGTCGACCTCACGCATCCGTTGACCACCGGCATGCAGATTTACCCTGGCGACCCCGAGGTGCAGCTCGCGCCGGCCGCGTCGCTCGCCGAGGAGGGCGTCGTCGTTCACTCGCTGCACCTCGGGTCGCACAGTGGCACGCACCTGGATGCGCCCTCGCACTCGATCGCGGGTGGCGCGACCGTCGAGACCATCGACCTCGGGCGACTATTTGCTCCCCTCCACGTCGTCGACGTGTCGGGGCTCGCGCTCCCCGGTCGGCGCATCCACCTCGCCGACGTCGACGGGCAGCTGTCGAACGTCGAGCCCGGGGCGGTCGTCGTGTTCCGAACCGGCTGGTCGGAGCAGTTCGGCGAGCCGGGGTACCTCGAGCACCCGTTCCTTGATGCGCGCATCGCCTCGCACCTGCTCGAGGCCGGCGTGGATGTGGTCGGCGTCGACACCCTGAGCCCCGATCGCACCGACGTGAGCGCGGCATCCGCGGACCTGCCGTTCCATGATGTGTTCCTCGGCGCCGGCGGTGTGATCATCGAGAACCTGACGGGCCTCGACGCAGTTGGCGCCCTCGTGCAACCCTGGATCTCGGCGCTCCCGCTCCCCTTCACCGGCCTCGACGGCTCGCCCGTGCGCGCGGTCGCGTTCTCCCGCGACTCCTGACCACGCCGGCAACGTGAGCGTCGCGGTTGCGACCGCGGCATACCCCCGAACCGCGACCGCGACCTGGCCCTGCGTCGCACCCTCCACACCTCGAGCGACCCGCTTGCTATCGTGGTGCCCGGCACATTCCGTGCCCTCGCGCAGTCGATGACGAAGTGCTCGTCTGACACATCCGCGGAGAGAACTGGCCCCGGCCAGGACACGTCCGCGGTGGAGATTGCGCAACCCGCCCCGCCCGGGGTGGGTTGTGTTCACCATGCCGCGGATGCGGCGCGAGCGAAGGGTGGAACCCCATGTCCACAACCAAGACAGACAAGGCGACGAAGGACCTCCAGGAGGTCGTCGACAAGATCGCCTCCTGGCCAGCACCGTACGCCGAGATCGGCGAGAAGCTGCACGCCACGATCCTGAGCGCCGGCCCGAAGGTGAAGCCGCGCATCTGGTACGGCATGCCGGGCTACGCGACGGGACGCAGCACGCCCGTGCTCGTCTTTTTCCGCCTCGACGACGGCGTGATGTCGTTCGGCATCTCCGAGAAGGCGCGAGTCGAGCGCGAGGCGGGCAGCACGCTGCGCCCCTCCGCCTGGTTCCTCGACGAGATCGACAACGCGACCCTCGAGAAGATTGGTGGGCTCGTGCGCGTCGCGTTCTCCTGACCGCGGGCGCGGCCAGCCGCTCCGCACCTGAGCGGAACGGCTGGCCTCCCTGCAACGGGCCTGATTACGACTGACCCCGCTCCGGCTGGCCAGCTGGGCCGGTGTTCTCGATGTCGGCGCCCGCTTCCAGCGCTTGCAGCACCTCTGCGGTGGTACCGACCTCAGCGAGCGCCGGAAACACGTTCGCGAGCGAATGCTCGTGCGCCGCTGGCCGCGGGTCGGAGATCGCGTCGCGGACGACGACCACGTTGTACCCGAGGTCGTAGGCGGCTCGGGCCGTCGACTCGATGCCGAACGTTGTCGCGAGGCCGACGAGCACGAGCTGCGTCACTCCCCTGGCTCGCAGCTGCGCGTCCAGGTCGGTGCCCGAGAAGGCGCTCAGCGCGGACCGCGAGACGAGAAGCTCTTCGGTGCCGACGACCAGGCCGTCATCGAGTGCGAGGAGGGCATCCGGCCAGACCCGGCCGCCGGCACCCGCCGCAGTGCGACCGAGTGGGGTGCCGGTCGAGATCGCGAACGCGACGGAACTTCCGGCGGCGCGGAACCGCGCGAGCAGCGCGGCTACACGCTCCCGCACCTGCGCGAGCGGAACCGCGGCCGCGTTGCCGACCGTGAGCGCCTGGAGGTCGACGACGACGAGCGCCGCCTTGGGGTCGAGGGTGAGCATCCGCCGCCCCTACTCGAAGACCACGACGACTTTGTCGGTTGCGCCGGGGGTCGCGGCCAACGCGAGTGCCCGGTCGACCTCAGCGAACGGCACGACGTCGCTGATGATGTGCTGGTACTGCTCCCACTGCGCGATGATCGAGTCGGTGACCTCGAAGATCTCGGTCGGGTAGCCCATGGACAAGCGAATATCGACTTCGCTCGTGAGGATCTCCTGCAGGTCGATCTCGACGGGCGTCTTGTGCACGGCGACGATCGTCAGCACGGCCCGGTTCTTGGCGGCGTCGAGCGCAGTCTTGATGACCACGGGAACGCCTGCCGCGTCGTAGTAGACGTCGGTGGCGGGCTTGGTGCCGCGGCCCATGAAGCCGGGCACCTCGCCGTGCAACTCCTTGAGGCGCTCGGCGACGTTCTCCTCGGCCGAGTTGATGACCGCATCCGCACCCACGAGCAGCGCCTTCTCGAGGCGGTTCGGCACGACGTCGACGACGACCACGTGCTCGACGCCCTTCGACTTGAAGCCGATCGCGGCCCCGAGCCCCACGGGACCCGCCCCGAAGACGACGACCTTCGAGCCGGCGCCCGCGCCCGAGCGGTTCACGCCGTGATAAGCGACGGCCATGGGTTCGTTGAGGGCCGCGACTTCCCAGGGGACGTGTGACGGAATGACGCGGAAGTGCACGCCCGGCTTGGCGTCGAACAGCACAATCTCCTCGGCGAGCGCGCCCTGCGCGCCGCCGTTGCCGATGATGCCGTCACGGTTGGCCATGGGGTTGATGACGACGTGGTCCCCGACGGCGACGCCCTCGACGTTCGCGCCGACCTGCACGACTTCACCCGCTGGCTCGTGGCCGAGCGGTGTCTTCCCGATGCGGGGTGGGATACCGCCGTTGTGTACGTAGAACACGTCCGAGCCGCAGATGCCGCACGCTCTGACGCGCACCACGACGTCCGCCTCCCCCGCATCCGGTCGCTCGGCCTGCAGGAGTTCGGCTTTGTCGGGGCCGATGACGATGAATGAGTCCACTGGGTTGCTCTTTTCTTGCGTGTGCGTGCGTGTGTCTTGCGATCTGGGTGCGGATGCCGCTGGTGCGCGGATGCGCGTGCTTCAGCGCCCGGGGAGGGGAACGCGACCTGAGGTCACGGCCGCGACATTGCCGCCGTCAACGAGCAGGTCGATGCCGGTGATGTAGGTGGCCTGTGGGCCGACGAGGAAGGTGACGGCGTCGGCGATGTCGCTCGGTGTGCCGATGCGGCCGGTTCCGGAGTGCTCGACCATGGCGCGCATGAACGCGCCGGAGGGGCTGTCGAGTTCGAGGCGCCCCATGGCGGTCGAGATGACGCCGGGGCTGACGCTGTTGATGCGGGCGCCGCGCTTGCCCCAGGTGCCGCTGGCGTGCTGCACCTGGATGCGGTTCGCCTGCTTCGAGAGGCCGTAGGCGATGCCGGCGTTGCCGAGCGCGTCCGGGGCGAAAAAAGGCAGTTCGAGGAGGCCCTCTGGAGTGGATTCGCGGATCGCCTGAGCCTGCTCGGGTGAGAACGGCGGGGTGAGGTAGCTCGAGGAGCTCGAGATGACGACGCCCGCTCCCCCTGGCGCGACGACGTTGCCGAACGCTTCGAGCACGAGCGCCGCGCCGAGGAGGTCGATACGCAGCACCGCTTCGAGCGGCGCCTGGGTGGGCGAGACCCCGGCCGTGTGCACCACCTGCGCGACCGACCCGAGCTCAGCGGCGGCCGCGGCGAGCGCCTCGACCGACTCGCGCGAGGAGACGTCGACCTTCGCGGTACGTACATCGAAGCCGTCGGTCTCCATGGATGCGGAGAGGCGGTCGAGCAGGTCTGTGTTGGAGTCCGCGAGGAGCGTCGTGCGGCCGACGGCGAGTCGCCTCGCGATGGTCTCGCCCATTCCTCCGGCGCCGATGATGACCAGGACATCCGACATGGTGCCTCCTTTGGCAACAGGTTATTTACGAGACATTATGCACCGTAAATCGCGGATAGCCTGTGAGCATGAAACCTGCCACGGCACAGCGAGGGCGTCCGAGGAGCGAAGCGTCGCGCCAGGCGATCCTCGCCGCCACGCGAGATCTGCTGCTCGAGGGCGACTACGACTCGTTGACGATGCTCGAGATCGCGAAGCAGGCGGGCGTGGGCAGGCAGACCGTGTACCGCTGGTGGGGTTCGAAGGCGGCCGTGGTGGCCGACTGCGTCGTTGAGGGGCTGGTCGCGTTTCCCCTCAAGACGCCTGCGGCGACGGGAGACCCGGACGAGGACCTGCGCGTCTGGCTCGAGCTGTCGCACGAGCGCCTCGCGTCGCCGTCCACGGCGCCGCTCGTGCGCGCGTTGACGGCCGCGGCGACAACGGATGCGGACGCGACGGAGAAGATGGCCGAACTGTTCACCCCCGTCCGCGAGTCGATGCGGTCGTCACTTGCCGCCGCCATCGACACGGGCGCGATACGCGCGGGCACGGACCCCGATGCCGTCGTTGACCTCCTTGTCGGAAGCCTCATCTACGCGGTCGTCAGCCGCGACGCATCCGCCCGCGATCGCCTGCAGGCAGCGCTCGACGTGGTGCTCACCGGGATACGGGCGGAGCGGGCGTAGCGCTCGATCACGGCAGAGCGACGCCGACGGTCGCCGCCATGCCCTCTCGCCTGGAACGTTCTGCGCCCCTAGCGGACAACCCCGAACTTGGGCGGCTCGAAGCCTAAGCTGAGCCGTCTGCTGACGGAGGGAACCGCTATGAGCATGGAAGGCGCGGCCTGGAGTTCGCTGTACAAGATCTCGGACGCCAAGGGCGGCAAGAACGGCATTTCCCGTGAGTCCGTGCGGCGGATCCTGAAGTTCGCGGTGCCCTACAGGTCCAAGCTGGTCATCTTCATCGCCCTGTCGATCGTGGGAGCGTTCCTCGCGGTCGCGACGCCCGTGCTCGCCGGGCGGGTGGTCGACGTCATCGTCGCCAAGGGCGCGCTCTCGACGATCGTCTGGCTCGCCGTCCTCATCGCCCTCGTGGCCATCGCCGACGCCGCCGTGTCACTTCTGACGCGCTGGTTTTCGGCAAGGATCGGCGAAGGCGTGATTCTCGACCTCCGTACCGCCGTCTTCAACCACGTGCAGAAGATGCCGATCGCGTTCTTCACCCGCACGCGCACGGGTGCCCTCGTGAGCCGCCTCAACAACGATGTGATCGGCGCGCAGCAGGCGTTCAGTGGCACCTTGTCGGGCGTGGTCACGAACCTCGTGGCGCTCATCCTGACCCTCATCGTCATGCTCAGCACGTCTTGGCTCGTGACAGTGCTGGCCGTGGTCATGCTGCCGATCTTCCTCATTCCCGCGCGCCGCATGGGCAGCCGGCTCGCTGCCCTGCGCCGCGAGGCCGCAGACCACAACTCGGCCATGAGCACGCAGATGACCGAGCGGTTCTCGGCGCCCGGCGCCACCCTCGTGAAGCTGTTCGGCCGGCCGGATGAGGAGGCTGAGGAGTTCCGAGTGCGCGCGGCTCGGGTGCGCGACATCGGGGTGCGCACCGCGATGCTGCAGTTCGTCTTCTTCACCGCGCTGATGCTCGTCTCGGCGCTTGCCCTCGCCCTCGTCTACGGGCTCGGCGGCGCTCTCGCGCTGGGCGGTCAGCTCGAGACCGGCGACGTGGTCACCCTCGCGCTGCTCCTCACCCGCCTGTACGCGCCGCTGACGAGCCTCGCGAACGCGCGGGTCGAGATCATGAGCGCCGTGGTCAGCTTCGAGCGAGTCTTTGAGGTGCTGGATCTCGAGCCGCTCATTCAGGAGAAGCCCGGCGCCGCGACCGTGCCCGAGGGGCCAGTGTCGGTCGAGTTCGACGACGTGCACTTCGGTTACCCGTCGGCCGACAAGGTGTCGCTCGCCTCACTCGAGGAGGTTGCGACGCTGGATACGCGCGGCGGCGAGGAGGTACTGCACGGCGTCTCGTTCCGGATCGAGCCGGGGCAGACCGTCGCCCTCGTCGGCACGTCTGGTGCCGGCAAGTCCACGATCGCGCAGCTCCTCTCGCGCCTGTACGACGTCGACAGCGGCGCCGTGCGTCTCGCCGGGGCGGATGTCCGCGACGTCACCTTCGCCTCCATGCGGCACACGCTTGGCATGGTGACGCAGGATGGCCACCTCTTCCACGAGACGATCATGTCCAACTTGCGCCTCGCGCGCCCCGATGCGACCGACGGTGAGGTGTGGGATGCGGTGCGCCGCGCGCGACTTGAGCCGCTCATCCGCTCGCTGCCCGACCAGCTGGACACGATGGTGGGCGAACGCGGCTACCGGCTCTCGGGCGGTGAGCGCCAGCGGATGACCATCGCGAGGCTGCTGCTCGCCCAGCCTCGCGTCGTAATCCTCGACGAGGCGACGGCGGCGCTCGACTCGACGTCGGAGGCCGCCGTGCAGGCGGCGCTGAGCGAGGCACTCGAGGGGCGTACGGCGATGGTGATCGCGCACCGGCTGTCCACCATCCGCAGCGCTGACCAGATTCTTGTGATCGAGGACGGCTCGATTGTGGAGCGCGGTACGCACGAGGAGTTGCTCGCTGCGGCCGGGCGCTACGAGGAACTGCACCGCACACAGTTCGCGGTGCAGAAGAATGTGGCGGCGGATGAGGATGCGGCGGGCGGTTCCTGAGTTCGCAGCGGGAAGGTGCTTGGGGGCATGTGTCCACGGCTCGGTCCGCGTAGGGTGAGCTGATGGCTGAAACCTCCGCTTCAAACCCTGCGCCCGTTCCCGTCGAACTCCCGCTCGAGCAGCGGCTGGCGGCTGCCGTCGAGCGATACGGCCAGTCCGAGTTCGTTCGGCGAGTGCTCCACCTCATCAAGGGGTATGACGAAGGCGACGACCTTCTTCTCTTCGTTGGCGGCGATCACGCGCAAGGAATCCTCGATGGTGCGCCCGTGCTCTATTGGCCCGAGCTCTGGGGCACCCGAGCGTTGCTGTATGTCTGGGATGTGTCGGCGGCACCTGCCGTGATCGGCACGCTCGGCAACCCGGCTTGGCGCGTCCGTGAAATGGGAGCCAGGGTTGTCGCGGCGCGTGAGATCCCAGCAGTGGCCGAGCTTGCCGGGCTGCTCGGCGACAGCGTGGCTCGAGTGCGCTCGGCGGCCGCGAGGGCGCTGGGCGCCGTCGGCGCGCTTGAAGACGTGGACCGCTTGCGCCCACTGCTCAAGGACCCCGAAATCGACGTGCGGCGCAGTGCGCAGCAGAGCATCGACGCGCTGCGCGCGAGGTTCCCGAGAGGCTAAGGGGCGTCGCGCTTGAGTTCGATCCGCCGACTTCTCACCGGAATATGAGGCGCGACCGCAGCAGACCGCGTTCGTTCCGCACAGAGCAACACAGCTGGGTCAACAGGCAGAAAAGGTCTACTTCCTCCTAGGTGTAGGCAAAACCTTAGACGATCCGCGTAATTTTCGCCGTGCTACGGAAACCTTGACAAGAGGAGCTAAGGCTGGGCGCAACGTGCCCATAGGCTAGGCGCATGATTACCGGTGGGGTCGCGGCCGCTTTCGGCTTCGTCTATCAGAACCTCGTCACGGTCGAACTGCTGCTCAACTTATATGAGTCCCCCTCCACCGACTGGCTCGTCGCGGTCGATCTGAACGGGCAGGACTCCGCGGACATCCTCGTCTACCCGCACCCTGGAGCCCCTCCCGACAGTGCCACACAGGTCAAGGCGTCGTTTCCGTCATCCGCGACCACGCTGACGAGGCCGGAAGCTGAGCAGCTGTTTGCGGCAATAGCCGCAGAACATCCCGCTGCCACGGAGAGAGTGGTGCGGACCAACCGCCCCCTCACCAAGCCGGCGGCCAAGTTACGGGACAGCCTGCGGCCTCAACCGCCAAGAGCCGGTGCGATCCGCGAGAGGATCGACGCGCGGGACGAGGACGTGCGGTCTATCAGCGATCAGCTGATCGACCGCATCTCACGGCTACGTCGGCGCGGCGGGATCGGGGTTCAGGTTCATAGTATCCTGCTGACCCTGATGCTGGACATGGTCCAGAAATGTGGATCCCAGGTCTCCGCTCAGTTGATTAGCCGGCCCATGGTGGAAGCCATCCTCGACGAGTCCACCGCCACCCTCGCCGATGCCGCGGGGCGGCGCGGCTGGGGTCTCACCTATGGTGCACCCACCCCCGACGCCGTCGAGCGTCCCGAGATCTTCAGCTTCCTCTCCCAGGCCCTCTGTGACGGGGCGCTGCACAGCGGGGTGCCCCGCGCTGCCGTCCTCGCGGGATCGCAGGGGACCGGCAAGTCCGTGGCCACAGGCCTGTGGGCGGCCGAGCGGCGAGAGCGCTACGCGCTCACGATTTGGCTAGATGCGACCTCATCCGCGCGGCTCGCTGAGCAGGCGCCGTCGCTGATCCGCTGGCTCGGTGGAGACGCGACCCCGACCGTCGGCTCTGGCACCGATCCAACCGGGGCGAGCGACGCTGCACCCACCCCGGAGGATCTCGCACAGTCCTTCCAGGACGCGCTCGCCGCACTCCCGGTCCCCTGGCTGCTCGTGCTCGACGGAGCTGTCGATCCCGCCGACCTTCGGCCCTGGATCCCGGCATCCGGCTACGGCCACACAGCCATCACGACGCACCGCGGCGACTGGCCGCGCGATCTCGCACCGCAGCTCGTCATCGACGCGATGCCGGATACCGCTGCGACGGCGCTTATCCGACACCGACTGGCCGGTCCCGGATCCAGCTGGGAGGAACCGCTCGATCCGATCGCGATCGACTTCGCGTGCCGTCTCGGCCGGTGGCCTCTCGCGATCGATCTGGCGTGCGCCTGGGTGCGCCGGCTCGGCGGTGACCTTTCACAGCTGCCCGACTTCACAGCCCGGCTGGAACGCTTCGACTTAACCGAAGAGGAGGGCGCGGGCCTCGGGGGATATCCCCGCGCCGTCGGCATCCTGGTGCGTGAGCTGTGGGATTCGCTGTCCGCGCCAGCGCAGTGGGTACTCGCGATGGTCGTGGTCAGCGGAGGGTCTTCCGTTCCCGCCGGCCTCGTCGAGGACTGGGAGCGGAGGGTGCGCGCGCAGTCTGCACTCACCATCGACACGCGTGCGGCAGTGCGCGAACTCGTCAGTGTCTCGCTGCTGACCACTCGACTGCGAAGAGACGCCGACTCGATCTCCCGATACGACGAGATCTTCAGCGCCCATGACGGCATCCGAATCACACTCGACAAGGCAGGGATCGGCGTGCCCGACGCTCTCGCTTTCGTCTGGCTAGAAGTGTGCGCGGAGGCATTGCTCGGTGCGATCGGGCCAGGGCGGATAACAGATGCCGAGGCGCTCGCAACACCGATCAGCTCGTTCCTCAAGGGCATGCTCGTCGCCACGACAGAGGAAGCCAGTCATCAGGACCCTGGTGGTATCGCGCCCCGAGTCCCAGGCCGCGCGGATCAGACTGAGGATGCCGAGGGTGTGGCGGCCGACGAAACCTACGTCCGGGCGTTGCGCCGAGCGCTGCGCATGATGGCGACCACGGTGATGCACAACCTCGGCTCCCTCGACCTGTTGTCAGGGAGATTCGAGCGCGCGGCATTCTGGCTCTCATCTGCCGTGGAAGTGCGGGAACGCCTCGGCACCGCTGTTGACGGAAAGCACAGACCGAACTTCGCCGCTACGCAGATCCAGACCCTCGGGCAGCTGATCCAGGCCGAGGCGCGCAGGCGAACTTTCGACAATATCCGTGCCCTCGCACTGCGCGCTCTTATGTACGCAGAGGATCCGCAGGTGTTCGACGTCTCCGGAATCGACCCGCCCATCGCCGCGGTGCTCCACGGCATCGCAGAGAACACCCACATAGCCTCCGAGGACTGCGCAGATCTGCGCGCGCGGATCGAGCAGTCGCTAAACGGTCGCGACACCGCACCCCGCGCCTCGACCGCACTCGCCGCACGGGTGCAAGAGTTCGGCGTCGCAACGCGGCAGGCATCCGCACTCGCCGAGGAGGAGCAGTGGTCGCGCGCAGTGGAGGCGGTGCTCGCCGCGGTCACTCCCTCTGCGCTCGACGGCGCCTTACTCAGCGAGAGCGTCGAGGCGGTGCTGGATGTCGCGCTTCTCCTGATCCGCTCGATGCTCCTGCGATCCCCTGACACGCTCCCGGCCTCCTGGCTGCCCGCGTTTCGCAGTCTGTCCGAATGGTGCGGATCCGTCGAGATCGCCGATCAGCGGCAGCGAGTGAAGGCATCGTTCCTAGCTCCGATCGCGGAGGCAGACCGGAAGGGACTTGACCGAGCAATCGGGGGCACGGCGACGGTGGTAGCGGGTGACCAGCAACTGGAAGCATGGAGGCAGTTCGCCATCTTCACGTGGGAGTGGCTCGACCGTCCCCCCAACGACGTCCTCTCCGCGTTGGGCCCTATGGTGCCGGGAATATTCGCCTTCCGCCGGGTCGGAATTTCGGAGGATACTCTGTTTCGGCCGGTGCTGCACGAGGGAAGGGTCGGACTTATCGTGCACACGCCGGGATTGTTGGTGCGGACTGCGGACGGCGAGACCGACCATGCCCGACACACCTTGCGCGAGCACGGATTCCCCGACGGATCGAATGGGTCCCGGGCCATACCCCGGGTCGCCGAAGGGTGGAGCCTGCAGATATCCGAAGAACGCGGGTATGAGCTGGCCAATCCCCGGGGCGAGGTGCTCTTCGTGTTCAAGCCCGCGGCGAACACGCCGGGGTACGCACAAATAGATGCCTGGCGCGAAGCCATGGGTCGGGCCGGGATAGTGACCATCATCTGCCGGGATCCCGCCGATTCCGAGCCTGCCGAAGTCTTCGCAACGCCGGAACAGGCTCTGGTGATGGTGGTCCGTACGGAACAGAGCCGCTCGCAGGGCACAGGCCTGAGGGGGCTGATCGCGCAGCTTCGCGGGGGCTTTCGACGTAGCTAATACGCATAGTTCGAGGCCGAACGGATCAAGCGTCTGCCGACGTGGATCCCGGTCCGCGCACGAGGTCGGCGCGCCCGGCGGGTGCCAGAGCAACCGCCGGGAAGCGCGGTGGACGGTCGCAACCGTCTCTCCCAGCGTCTCGACACGTTGGCCGGTCGCGCCACGGCCGGCAGCGGCGGGCGGTAGCGCGCAGAACGCAATAGGCTGTCGCGACGCTGATGCCCTGCCCTGTCAGGGCCACGACGACCGGAAACCGCCTGTTGGGCGAATCTCTTCGACCCTCAATACTGACGCGGCCCGATGAGTCGCGGAGAGCTCGTCCTCGGGCTCTCGAATACCTCGGCGCTCATCGGCCAACTCAGCAGCAGGTTTGCTGTCGATACGGGGAATTTCCCCAGCTTCGACGCGCTCATGACGCCGCAACTGAAAGATCGTTGCTGGCAGACCCCCAAGTCTCTGGGGTCGCAGCCGTCATGGATAGGTGCAGGCGCGCTCGCGAAACTGAGACGAATGCTGACGAGGCATGGAGGCCATGGCCCTCTCCGAGTAGACAAGCCCACACAACCGAGGCCCGAACCTCAGCACGCAGGTCATGTCAGGAACTAAGGTCCGGCCGGTCCAGTAGACAACCGAGCTCAAGGCCTGACACAGATCACCCCGAAGCTCACAACGTCGTCTCCACGCGCTGTGAAGACTGCGTGAGACGGCGCACCACTCGCCTGCTGGCGGTCATTCGCCGCTATCATTCGAGCCTGACAATCAGCGCGGCCCCACCCCAACGCTTGAGCTCCGTCGATTTCACCGAGCGCACTGTATGTCCGACGAGGCGACCGAACACGTATTCGTGCGCCGCGTCCTTGCGGAAGGACGGCCGGCCGACGCCTCCCTCTGCGACCTTTGCGTAGTTATCACCGAGTTGCCGGAGCAAGTCCTGGATATCGGCTGTCGTGCATCTATCTTTGGCATTGTGAAGTAGTCGCATGACCGCGTTCGCGCCGACGCCAGCCTGGAGAAGTAACTCAATGTTGCGAGTCCGGAGTTTCCACCCGAAGTCTGCCAACGCGATAGCGAGTGCGCGCGCTTGGACCCGAGATGCACCGCGAAGGAAACCACCAAGGTCCGCCAGCATCGCGACCACAATCTTGTTAGAGATCTTCCGGTCGCGCACAATACGGGCGAAATCGGCGATGGTCACTAGAGCCGAGTCCACGAATGAGTCGAATTGCTTCGATGCGAGAATTGCAGATTGGAGTGTGTCCCAGTCGACCATGAGTCGACGTTCGAAGGCTGTCGCGTCGTCACTAAGTAGTTTTGCTTGCAGTAGGTAGGCGATCAGCTTTCCAGGTTCGGGGGTGAGCTCTCCAGGTGGAAGCTTGCCGGGCATGACGCTCTTGGCTAGGCGCACTCGGATGTACGCAGAGTCGATCACACTGCGGGCCCCTACGAGCTCCAGAGCTACCGCCTTCCTCCTGTCTAAGGTGACAGTCATGGGGGTCACAATCGTCTGTGCCTTCCGAAGGAAACTACCCAGTGTGACATCCATGCTGTGCTCGGTGAGATACGCGTCGACATTGCCGAACGTTGCCGTCGTGCGACGAAGCTCGACGAGTGCAGGCCAGGCGGCCAGATTGACTGCGTGCAGGTCCGGCACCTTGCAGTTATCAGGGGTGAGGGCAATCACGCGGGTCAGCAGATTCATCGCGGAGTGGTCTACGAGGGCGTCAACAGTCTGAGCAAAGCATCCAGGCTCGGACATCACCTTGATTCGGGCATCGTCGACCAGCGGCAGGTACTGATCGATGTGTCGCAACACATACTTATAAGCCGTGTCATTCGGTTCAATGGTGTCGAGCGCGATGACGGTGTCGGAGACGATGATGCCAAGATTCTCGATGGTGATGGGGTAAAGCGATTGCGCAACGATCGCTGTGCACGCTGCGTCGTTGAGATCAGCCAGCGTGGGGATCTGTCCGCCCGCTGATCGAAGGACACCTGCGACGTTGTCGGCTGCTTCCTTGGATTCTGGAGCGCTGACAGCCGGGAGCTCCCGGTAGTGGGATTCGATGAGGGTCTTGAGTTGTTCGTCCGTGTCGTAGTTCGAATCGGGAAGCGCGAGCAATGCGGCGTTCAACAGGGTGAGCTGTGCGGCTGCGTCGCCGGTAGTCATGTCCGCGATGTGCGTGAGTGCTGATCGCCAGTGAGGTACGAGGTAGGCAATCAATCGGTCGGGCGACGCGCCATGAACGAGGTAGAACTCAAGGAACTCGAGCTCCGTGCTTCCCATAGAGGAAATTCTGCGCGCGACCTTGGCTGCAGCTACTGGGCGCCTGTTGAGGAGGTAGTCCAGGATGCTGACGTTGAATATGCTTGCGTCGTCGAAGATGTCTGCGGCGTCGCCGTGGCCCTGTTCGTCGGCTCCCTGTTCGCGAAGCAGTTGCTCGACTTGATCGTGGCTGATCTCGAACGACGCGTCCGGGCTGCCGGGTTCAATGCATCGCCAGATGTATTCACGCGCGGCGGGACCGAGGTGGGTGCCGTAGTAGCTTGCCGAGTAGACAGCGAAGTCGGAGGTGATGTAGCCGTGTCGGACGAGGTCTCGTGCGAGGTCTGATTCGAGCAGCAACTCAATTGCATCGTCAAAGGTCAGTGGCGCCTTGGCAACGACACCGCGCGGTAGAGGCTTCGAGAGTGCATTGAGGTCGGCGGTGAACTCCGTGCGTTTTGCAAGTTCTTCCCACGAATGGTGGCGTAGGAATTCCACCCCACCCATACCTGCGTCGAACGTCTGCTGGAGAGCGTCGCGGTCAGCCAATGTCCAGCCGTCGCCGTCAGCAGGCACGCCGATGAAGGATCCAAGTTGCGGCGCGGAGAGCGAGAGCGTCACTTCGTATCGGGATCCAGGGGCGAATGCGATCACTTGGGCCTCGCCGCCTGCTATCGCCTCCCAGGTCGAGGGCTCCATGAGTGTGTCTTCAGTGGCCGGACTCACGAGTTCTACCTCGGTGGAGCTGGCATTGCGCAAGGTGGCGAGGTAGTCGGCGAGGTGGGTTCCAAGCCTTTGCGCTTTGGCTGTCTCAGTTGATTCCCGGAGCTGAAGACGGCGGCGTTCTGCAAGGGCTTTCGTTCGACTGGCAAGCTCTTCGCTGACCAGGCGGCGCCAGAACATGAAGAGGTAGTCGAGGCGGCTCTCGCGGTGGCGGATGTCTTCGAAGTCAGCGAGGTGGGTGTTCTTGTACAGCACTAAGGCGAAGACTAGGTCATCGGTGATTCCAGGAACGCTGTTCGGTGAGGTGATCAGGCGTTCGCGATAGACCTCAAATTCGTTCCGAATGTTGCGAATCAGGCGCATGTCTGCGACGTGACGCGCAGCGAGGCGGATCAGTGCGGGATTCACTGCAAACTGATCGCTCTTCATCACGTCTGACATGAGATCCCGGGCGTTGTCTGCGCTCACAAACGGGACGACAGGGATGATGATGTCGAAGAATTTTGTGCGGCTGGCCCGCTTTAGACCGTCGAGCGCGTGGTCAGTTGCGCCGGTCTCGTCGGTCGAGGTTGAGCCCCCGGTTTCCGACGATCCGTTTCCGATCTGTTCGAAAACGCTGTCACGGATTGCATATATGAACACAACTCTTCCTCCGACTTGCCGAGAACCGTTGAGAATGCTGTTCAGAGCTCGAAGGGTGTCGAAAACAAGCACATCTTCGAATCGATCGATGTCCTCGATAATGACAATCCGTACTCGGCTTGCCTGGAAGAAGTAGACAATCTCATCCAGGTAAGCGTCGAAGTAGCTATCTTCTCCCTTCGCTAGTGTGACCGTAGCTCCGACCGACTGAACGGATGCGGTGAATTTGGGCCTCGCTCGAACGAGTTTCACAATGATCCACATCATGAAGCAGAGCAGGACGAGCGCGACTCCATAGGCAAGCCACTGCCGCCACACTTCAGGGAACCACTCGTTGGCGCGTTCCTGGATAAGATCGGAAGCAAGAATCCATGTCAACGCCCCAATCGCGAGGGCGGAGAGACCTGCGATCACGACCGCTGAAACTCGCCTGGGCAGGTCGGGACGCCGGAAACGAGATTGCGGCACAGCCGATGGCTTCAGCCGATACAGAAGCTGCTTGACGATCTCCTTCTGAATTTCTCGAGTTCGAGGGCTGCCTTCAGCATCATGCCCGGTGAGGTCGTCGCCATCATGAGCGTCCGGCGCGATCGTTGACAGCGAAAGAACGATGGCTTGACGACGCTTCTTCTTCACCAGCTGCTGCAAAATGCTGCTCTTACCGGCGCCGTACGCACCGGTTAAGGCGATATTGCGGTGTCGGTTGTCTCTCAGCGCCCGCGCGAGTAGGTTGTAGTATCCGCCATGTCGTTCTTCATCGAATTGTGGCGCAAGGCTTGACAGATCCAGCTCACCCAAGCGATTGGGTCCACTCTGAGGCGACGCTGCTCCGAGTTCATTCGACATGAAGCCATGCTATTGGGACGATGCGAGGATGAGGCCTATAG
This sequence comes from Pseudoclavibacter helvolus, assembly GCF_049707175.1. Classification (GTDB taxonomy): domain Bacteria; phylum Actinomycetota; class Actinomycetes; order Actinomycetales; family Microbacteriaceae; genus Pseudoclavibacter; species Pseudoclavibacter helvolus_A. The sequence continues at coordinate 160,621 of NZ_JBNAFM010000004.1, forward strand.
CGTGGTGTCACTTCCCTCGGGTTCTCGTCGTCGTAGACGGTGAGGGGCCACCCTGGGGTGACCAGTTGTTTCTGGTAAGAAGCAAAGCAGAGATCCCACGATGGCCCAGCACCGCACTGCCCTGACGACCCTGATCGACGAAGTCCTCGCCGTTCCTGACATGGCCCACTCCGATGAGTTCCGGCGGATGCTGCAGGCCCGCTACCTCGCCGCGGAACCCGCAGATCGCAAGCAGCTGAACAATGCGTAGTTGGAGTGTGTGCTCACCGGACCGAACCCGAGGACATCTGCGTCGAGCTTCGACCGGAGATCGCCATGCTCGGCCTGCGCGGCGACTCGGCGACGCGGCGACGCGGCGACGCGGCGACGCGGCGACGCGGACGAGGATTTCGTGTAGGGCTATTTCGGCAGACCTAACGCGAGTCGTACCCGCGACGTCACGATCACCGGCCGTTTCGCACAACGCACGCCAGGTGGACCTAACGGTATTCAGTCCTTGACCTTCTGCAAGTGCCGCAGCGCTTCGCGCAGAGCACCCCGGGGTTGACCAAAGGTGAGTCGAAACCCCGACCTACTGGTCTGATCGGCCCTTCGCTCCAGCCCCGCCCAACTACTCGTCAATGACGACGGGCTCCATGGGTGGAAGCGAAGCGCACTATCGAGTACGCCGCAGATCCGCAGCGAGCATGGCTCGCTTAGCGCCGCAAGGAACAGACAAGAGGAAGGTAGGAACGAGATGTCCGAGTCAACCCTCAACGAATCATCCGATGTCGCCGAGGTTCGCCCGCCTCAGTGCGCTCCACTCTTGAAGAAGGACATACCGGCGTTCCTCAACTACGCCGCTTAGCGCTACCCGCTTTTGATCGAGATCAAAAATCGGGTCGAACGAGAGCCCATCAATGAGGGCGTCGACCTGAGGAGACTGGCGGACGGCGACCTCGCCGTCTTTGAGACACAGAGCGCCAAGCCCAGCTCCCGCGCATAGAGGGGCGCCCCTACAGCCGACGGGATCGTCACCGACCTGCGACGATCCCGTCGCTCGGTCAACGATCACTGGTCCTTCGCGAACGCCCGCTCCAGCATCTCGGCGGTCAGCGGTTTCACCATCTCATTGCGACGGATGTAGAGCTGGATCGCAATCTTCGAATCCATGTGCGCGAGCAGTTCGGCGGCGAGCTCGACGCCGGCCATCTCGTTGATAACGGCCGCTACCACGCAGCGGAACATGTGCGGGGTGACTCCGGTGATCCCGGCAAGGTCGAGGCCGTGCCGGAGCTGGCGGCATACGATATTCGTCGTCAGCGCTGTTCCCTCTCGGCTGCAGAACGGCAAGGCGTCGAGATCGCGGTCCTCCAGGCGCGTCAAGCGCCGCCGCACGGCTTCCGCTGTGAAGGACAGGATCGCCACGGTTCTCCGGGACTTCGGTGTCTTCGGGTGGTCTTGCAGTGTGGTCGGTTCGCCGAGGTGGCTAACGATCATGCCGGTAATCCGGATGGATGGGGGCGGGCTGGTGACGTCGATGTCGCGGCGGCGGATGGCGAGTACTTCGCCGTTGCGGGCGGAGTCGCCGTCGCCTGCGGCGACAGGTCCCAAGAGATACTTGTAGCCGACATCACCCGCATCGAGACCGTCATCTGGCTCCTCCTTCTGAGAAGGAGGTGGGCAGCTGACAGATATACCCTGGCCCGACTCGGCTTCTAGGCCCACGCTGATATGGCGCAGCTGGCACTGACCGATGAGGTGTGACCTCAACCGAAGACAGACCGATGCGACTGGAAGAAACGACCGCATCCAATGGCGCTAGTGAGGCCTCATCGGCTCAGCGGGTCCTGTTCCGGTCCTTCGATTGTCGCCAGTGTTTCGGAACTCGATCCTCGGCGATGCACGGGTTGGGTGATGGAAGTTGTTGCTCCTCGATGCTGACCTTGTAGTGATGCCAGCCGGATGAGGCTTGGAACCGAGCCAGCCAAAGATCGGTAGAGCCTTGTAACAGACTGTTCGGGTCCCGTCGAGCACGGCCGCGGAACCAAACATCGGAGATTCCCTCTGATAGGACTAGGTTTTCGACGTGCTCGGTTCTGCCGTCCTCGTATGAATCGGAGAGCCGAAAGAAATAGTGCTCCCTCGCGTAAGACCTACCGAACAATAAGAGATGCCGCTCGTCGGCTGGTTCGCCTAGGAGCTTGTCGAGGTTGTCCTTAGCCCAGCCCTCAGCGAGCAATTCGTTGCATACCTTTGCGAGCGCACCCAAGCGCGGCGGGATCGAGCCGCTTTCGCTCTGGGGCCGCTCTTCCCTCTTCGCAGCTGCCCATGCGCTCATCAGGTTTGTGGCTGGTGGCGCGGTGATTTCGACGATGCCAAGACGTTCATTGTCGAGGTAGATCCAGAATCCGTCGGGCTTCTTGTTGCCCGCACCGGCGTCAGCTAGCCTGATGTCGACTGCAAGCACTTGTTCCATGGCGAGGAACGCGATCTCCTCCTCGCGGCTGGCTTTCGTGCCGGGCTTGTTGCTCATAGTTTGACATTAGCGACGTGAACGCGCACGGCCCAGCCGATGCAGTCCGCGGCGCCAGACGAACTCGCCAAGGGATCATCAGTTCGCGACGCTGGCGCCTCTTCTGAAGACGTGTGGCAGCTCAAAAGGCGGATCGGAGCACGCGGTCGTCGGCGGACTCACCGTGGATCGCGGCGGCTCTGTGACGGGGCGGCGTACCTGGCAAGTGACCAGCTCGGAGGAGATCGCAGACGCGATCTTCAACCGGGGTTACTCAACTCTCGGAGTCCTCATGCCAGACAGCCGAACACGAACAGGCGGCACCGCTGCGCGTCGCTTCCCAGTTCTCGGGGTACGGCGGCCTCGATCTCGCCGTCGAGCATGTCTTCAACGCCGAGACCGTCTGGTTCTCCGAGATCCACGAACCCGTCGCCCGCGTCTTCTCCCACCACTGGCCCACGCCCCCAACCTCAGCGACATCGCCACCGTCAACTGACACGACGTGCCCGCAGTGGACATCCTCTGCGGAGGCTTGCCATGTCAGGACGTCTCGACCGTCGGGAGACGCACCGGCCTCGCACCCGGCACCCGCTCGGAGATGTGGGCTCAGATGGCGACAGCGATCGAGATCCTGCAACCCAAATTCGTCGTGATCGAGAACGTCCGCGGAATGCTCTCCACCTAGCGATCCGCCCCGCCTCGGAGGGAGAAACCTCCGATGCACGCGACCCCGGTGATGCAACCGCACTCATTCGCGACCCGGAACCCGACCCTGGGATGCTGGGAGACGACTCAGCCCGCTCTTTCCGCGCTTGGCGCCGTTATGCCGGCCTCGTGGTTGTATTGGCCGGCCGCTGCTTGCCCGCTCAGGTCGGTGCTCTTGGTGCCGACCAGTCAACATAACGGTGTTGGCGTATGGGTTCGGTTCGCTTGATCTGACTGGGCGGTCGTGGTGATCGCCTGGCGTAGGACAGGGGGATCAGATGACGGAATATCGTGCGCGTCGCCGGGCGGATGCGCAGAAGCACCTCTCGGCACCACAAATCAGGTGTCACCCGTCCGTACAGCAGACCCACCGGCATCATAGCCGTCCCAAGCCGCGCGAAACAGGACAGCACGCACGACCGAGTCCGCACCGACCGCATCGACGACTCCGGCGTCGTCACACTCCGCGTCGACAGCAAACTCCGCCGCATCGGCATCGGACGAACCCACGCCCGAACCCACGTCAAGCTCCTGATCAAAGACCTCGACGTGACCGTCATCAACGCCACCACCGGAGAAGTCCTCCGCGAGCTCACCATCGACCTCAGCCGCGACTACCAACCCACCGGCAACCCCAAAGGACCCACCCCAAAAACGAAATAGCCCGAACCTGCAACTGCAGGTTCGAGCTATTCCGATGTCTTGCGACATCACACCGTCGGGCTGACAGGATTTGAACCTGCGACCCCTTGACCCCCAGTCAAGTGCGCTACCAAGCTGCGCCACAGCCCGTGGCTTTTGTTCTCCGCGAGGACAACTCGACCATCCTAGCGGAACCTGAGGGCACCGCGCACCACCGTGTCGAACGTGTCGCGCCAGGCTGACTCAGCGCATCCGCCACGGCGCCCCGTGCCACCGCACCCCGCGTCCCCGCGGAGTTGTGGCTCTCTGCACTTGCAGATGATGACAACAGCAACTTGCCACAACTCTGCGCCAGCCAGCCAGCCTGCCGCATCCGCTCGCCCGATTGTTCGCACAATCGGCTCGCTGGGAATAGCCTGGTAGGCGCGCAGCGTTGCGAACCCAGTCCCCTATCTCAGAAGCAGAGGTCCGCAACATGCAGGTCATGCCCGAACTCACCCCCTTCCGGCGCGGAATCGCCCTCTTCGCGCTCGCGCTCGGAGGGTTCGGCATCGGTGTCACCGAGTTCGCCACGATGGGTCTCCTGCCCGACATCGCACGTGAGCTGCTCCCCGGCTTCGAGCAGAACCCGGATGCGGTGATCGCGCAGGCGGGCATCCTCATCTCCGCCTACGCCCTGGGCGTCGTCGTCGGCGCCCCCGTCTTCGCGGTGCTCGCGGCCCGCATGTCGCAGACGAAGCTCGCCTTCTGGCTCCTCGGCATCTTCATCGTCGCCTCCGCCGCATCCGCCCTCATGCCCGACTTCGGCACGACCGCCGTGATGCGCTTCATCGCGGCGCTCCCCCACGGCGCCTACTTCGGCGTCGCCTCGCTGCTCGCGGCCCGCATCATGGGACCCGGGAAGCAGGGCCAGGGCGTCGCCCTCGCGCTCTCCGGCCTCACGATCGCCAACATCTTCGGCGTGCCCCTCGCGACCTGGCTCGGCCAGGCCAGCGGCTGGCGCTACGCGTACATCCTCGTCGCCGCGATCTTCTTCGTCACGTTCCTGCTCGTCTTCTTCTTCGTGCCCCGCTACCCCGGCAACCCGGAGCGCAGCGCCATGAAGGAGCTCATCGCCTTCAAGAACCCGCGCCTCTGGATCATGGTCGCCGTCGGCGCGATCGGCTTCGGCGGCTTCTTCGCCGTCTACTCCTACATCGCAGAGGTCACGACCCGCGAGACGGGCCTTGGCCCCGGCATCGTGCCCTGGGTGCTCGCCACCCTCGGCGTCGGCATGACCCTCGGCAACCTCATCGGCGGCTGGGCCGCAGACCGCAACCTCACGCGCACCATGTTCGTCGGGTTCGGCTCGTTCATCGCCGCGCTGATCTTCTACAGCCTCATCGCCTCGAACCCCGTCGGCCTCTTCGTCGCCGTGTTCTTCCTCGGCCTCACCTCGTCGTCGCTCCTCCCCGCCATCCAGTCGCGCCTCGTGCGCATCGCCGACGAGGCAGCCCTCCTGGGTGCGGCCATAAACCACGCCGCCTTCAACGTCGGCAACAGCCTCGGCGCGTGGCTCGGCGGGCTCGTCATCGCGGGCGGCCTCGGCTACCTCGCACCCGGCTGGGTCGGCGTCGTCCTCGCCGTGCTCGGCGCTGGCCTCACCGCACTCGGCGTCGCCGTCGAGCGCCGCGACAAGCGCCACTCGCTCGACACGACCGGCCTGCGGACGATCCCGGCGGCCGAGCGCGTCGACATCGGAGCCTGACGCCCGATCACGCCAGCTCCGATGCGCGACCGACATCTTGCGCAATCGGGGCCCCACAAGAGTTCGCTTGGGGCTAGGCTTCGCTCACCCCACCACGGCAGGCGCAGTGTGCGCCTGCCGTTCCCCTCCCCAGCGAAAGACTGTCCGTGCACACATCCCCCGTGTCTCCAACTGTCACCCCCACCCTCGCAGAGCGCAACGGCGCGAGTCGGCGAGGAGTCCTCGCCGCCGCCGCCTGGAGCGCACCACTCATCCTCATCACCGCCGCGGCGCCCGCCCAAGCTTCGTCGACGACACTCGACATCACGCTCGAGAGCGGCTGCTTCGAAAACGTCGGTGCCCCCTCGCTGCGGGCCAACGGCGTGCTCCCCGCGGGCACCGTCATCGAGCTGACCGCAACGCCAGGTTTTGGCATCTACGCGGTCCGATTCGACTCGCCCATCGAGCGCTTCCTCGGCACCTCAACCGCCACCTACACGCTGGAGGCTGCTCTCGACCTGGGGCAGCACGTCACGTTCTTCGGCATCAACGAGAACTTCGAGCTCGCACCGCAGCTGACGGGCACGATCGCTCTGCCGGACAGCTCCCCGGGCAGCGCCGTCAGCGTCACGGACGACATCAGCCTTTGCCAGAACGTCCCGCTCTGACCCTCTAACGCGATTCCGATCGGCTGAACCTCCTCGCGAAGGCGCTACTGCACCGTCGACGCGAAGAGGTTCAGCCCGAGCTTGTTCGACAGGTGCCTCGTGGCGCGGATGCCGCGCACGCTATTACCGGCCGTGTCCAGTGGCGGCGAGAACGTCGCGAGCGACCCCTTACCCGGCGCGATCGTGACGATGCCGCCCGAGACGCCGCTCTTGCCCGGCATCCCGACCTCGAACAGCCAGTCACCACTCGCCTCGTACATGCCGTTCGTGGCCATGACGGAGAGCACGTCGCGACTCACCGCCGGATCCACCACGTCCACTCCGGAGATCGGGCAGTCGCCGCCATCGGCGAGCGTCGCCCCCATCGTCGCGAGGTCCTCGGCCGTGACGAGCAGCGAGCACTGCCGCGTGTACAGCTCGGTGACCTGCATCGGGTCGAGCGAGATGTGCCCGTAGCTCTCCAGCAGCCTCGCAATGCCGCGGTTGCGGGTGTTGGTCTGCATCTCAGACTCGTACACCCGCTCGTCGACCACCAGCTCGTGGCCCGCGAACTTCGAGAGCCCAGCGTGAATGAAGTCCCACTTCTCATCCCAGGTCTTCCCCGGCACCAGCGACGTCGTCGCCAGGGCACCCGCGTTGACGAGCGGGTTCATGGTGCGCCCGCCGTTGAGCTCGATCGCCATGACCGAGTTGAACGGCAGGCCCGTGTTGTTGACGCCGATGCGCTCCCGCACCTCCACGTGGCCCAGCTCCTGCACGACCAGTGCGTAGACGAACGCCTTCGAGATCGACTGAATCGAGAACTCCAGCTGCGCGTCGCCGAACGAGAAGCGGTGGCCGGTCGCCGACGTGAGGCTCAGCCCGAACCACGAGGAGTCGGCCTCAGCGAGCGCCGGAATGTAGTCGGCAACGTGGCCGTCCTGCACGTCGCGGTAGCGCTCGTACGTCTCCGACAGCATCTCGCGCACGTGCGCCGGGTCCGGCAGGTTGCCGGTCGAGACCACGCGGGTGTCGGGATGCACGAGGTCAGGTTCGTGCGGAAACTCCGTCGGGTGGTCGGGAAGCGTCATCGATTCAGGGAGAGCCGTCACGACCCCAAATCTAGTCTTGAACAGTGCCCGCCGCGAAGAGGTTCATGCCGAGCTCGTTGGAGAGGTGCCTGGCCGCCTTGATGCCGCGCACGCTGTTCCCGGCATCATCGAGGCGCGGCGAGTAGCTCGCGAACCCGCCCTTGCCAGGCGCGATCGTCACGAGGCCACCGGAGACGCCGCTCTTGGCGGGCATCCCGATCTCGTACAGCCACTCGCCGCTCGCCTCGTACAGGCCGTTCGCGGCCATCACGGCGAGCGCATCCCTGGATGCGCCCTGCCCGATGACCTGCTCGCCCGTCTTGGGGTTCCTCCCGCCGTCGGCGAGCGTCGCACCCATGACGGCGAGGTCTTCGGCGGTGACGAGCAGCGCGCACTGCCGCGTGTAGAGCTCAGTGACCTGAAGCGGGTCGAGGGTGATGTGCCCGTAGCTCTGCAACAGGCGCGCGATGCCCTGGTTGCGGATGTTGTTCTCGCGCTCCGACTCGAAGACCTCCTCGTCGAGCTCGAGGTCGCGGCCCGCGAAGCCAGAGAGGCCGCGACGGATGAAGTCCCACTTCTCCTCCCAAGACTCCCCCGGCGCAAGCGCCGACGTGGCGAGCGCCCCGGCGTTGACGAGCGGGTTCATGGTGCGGCCGCCGTTGAGCTCGATCGCCATGACCGAGTCGAACGGCAGCCCCGTGTTGTTGACGCCGACCAACTCGCGCGCCTTCGTGTGACCGACCTCCTCGCGCACGAGCGCGAACACGAACGCCTTCGAGATCGACTGAATCGTGAAGAGCAGCTCCGCGTCACCGCGGCTGTACGCCTCGCCCTCGGTCGAGACGATGCAGATCCCGAACAGGTCGGGATCCGCATCCGCCAACGCCGGAATGTAGTCGGGCACCTCGCCATCGTCGACCGACGAGAACTGCTCGTAGGTCTCGTCGACCGCCGTCTTCACGTCGCCGGAGTCAGGCAGCTTGCCGGTCGAGATCGCCGAACGGCTCGAGTGCACCATCTCCGGGTCGTCGCCGAACATGTGCGTCGCGTCTAAAGATTTTCCGGAGTCAGTCACGGCGCCAGGCTAGTCGAGGCGCACGGGAGCAAGCTCCGCCCAGACGTCACCCGGCCCAGGGTTGTCGGTAGCGGATGCGCCACCCAGGTGTTTCGCGACGCCCCAGACCGCGTTGAGCGCGGTCGTGACCGCACCTTCCGCCCAGCCTGCCGTGAACGAGATGTCGTCACCCGCGAGGAAGATGCCCCGCTGGTGTGACTCGAGCTCGTCCTGCACGAAGTGCCCGAAGAGACGCTCCTGGTAGCGGTAGTGGCCGGGCAAGTTGTTCTTGAAGGCGCCCATGTAGTTGGGGTCGGCCTCCCACGACACGGTGATCGGCTCGCCCACGATGTGCGCGCCGATGTCGAGGCCCGGGTAGATCTTGTCGAGCGAGTGCAGCATGAGCCGCGTGCGCTCCGACGCGTCGAGGGCGAGCCACTTGAGGGCGTCGTCGTTCCACGTGTACGAGAGCAGGATGACGGCGGGCTTATCCGGGCCTTCGTCGATGAGGTACGTGGCGCGCGGCAGTCGATCGGTGAGCGTCATGCTCATGACGGGCTTTCCCGTCTCGGGGTCAAGGTCGCGCCAGAAGGGGCGGTCGACCATGACAAACGTCTTCGACGAGAGCATGTAGTGGCTCTTCTCGATGGCCGTCCACATCTCGGGCGAGAAGAGCTCCTCGTCGGTGTCGATGCGCGCCGAAAGCAGCCACGACTGGCAGGTCACGATCGCGGAGGCGAACTCCTGCGTGCGCCCCCACTTCTCGGTGATGCTGACGCCGCCGTTCGGGCCGCGCTTGATCGCCGCGACCGCGCCGCGGGGCACGCCACCGTGGAGGCTCGCGAGGCTCGTGCCCTCCGGCCAGTGCTCGAGCTCGGACGGCTCGTGGTGCCACAGGTCAACGGGCAGCTTCTGCGCGCCACCCACAATGCGGCGGTGCGCGTCGTCGGCGTTCGTGAACACGACGCGCAGGATTTCCAGAATGGAGTTGCCGAAGTCGGTGTCCCACCCGCCGGTGCCGAAGCCCACCTGCCCGAACGCCTCGATGTGCTCGAAGCTGAGATCCCTGAAGGCCGCGCTCTCTGCCACGAAGCCGTAGAACGAGCGGTTGTCGAACTTCCCCACCAGCTCGTTCCACGCGGCCTTCAGGGTCTCGGTGTCGCGCGCCCGGATGGCGTCCTGGATGCGAACCAGGTCGGCCTCCTCGGTGAGCGCACGCTTCCACGCCTCAGCCACCTCCGTGAAGAACGGGGGCAGATCGGCGGGAGTCTCGGCGTAGAACGCCTTGCCAGCGAGTTCGATGACCGTCGACGGCGTCACCTCGGCGAGCGGGTTCGGGAACGCTTGCGTCTCGAGGCCAAGCAGGTCGACGTAGTGGTAGAACGCGCGCCCCGACTCGGGGAAGCGCATCCCACCGAGGTCAGCGATGACGCTCGGCGCCGCATCGAACGAGCGGGTCTTGAGCCGGCCGCCGATGCTGTCGGCCTCGAAGATGACCGGCTTGAGCCCCATCTTCATGAGCTCGTAGGCGGCGACGACCCCCGCGACCCCGGCGCCGACGACGGCGACCTCGGTACCGTGGCGGTGCTCGGGCACCGAGCCGAGGCCGGCGGGATGCGCGAGGAACTCGTCGTAGCTGAACGGGAAGTCGGGGTTCAGCATGGTCACGGGCGCGGAGTCCTGCGGCTGGGATGCGCCTTCCGCGCGCTGCGGGCCGCTCGGCATCGGGGTCGCGATGGTCACTTGTGCTCCTTCATGATGACGGGGGTCGCGGCCGTTGCCGCGTTGACGTAGTCGTTCTCGCTCATGGCGCCGACGATGGAGTGCTTCCGACCGTACGCGAAGTACAGGGCGACGCCCACGAGCATCCACAACCCGAACACCATCCAGGTGGTGCCTCCGAGCGTGATCATGAGGCCGAGGCACATGACGATGCCGAGGATCGGCACGACCGGGAAGAACGGCACCTTGTAGCTGCGCGGCAGCTCGGGGCGGGCGCGGCGCAGGTAGATGACCGACAGGTTCACCAGCGCGAACGCGAAGAGGGTGCCGATGCTCGTCGCATCCGCCAGCTCGCCGAGCGGGATGAACGCCGCCACGACCGCGATGATGACGCCGACGATCACGGTGCCGGCGACCGGGGTGCCGGTCGAGGGGCGGACGCGGCCGAAGATCTTCGGCACCATGCCGTCGCGCGCCATGCGGAACAGGATGCGCGTCTGCCCGTAGTAGACGGTGAGCACGACGCTGGCGATGGCGATGACCGCGCCGACCGAGAACATGAGCGCGAGCAGGGGCTGGCCGGTGATGTCGGTGAGGATGCGCACAAAGGCCGCCTCGCCGTCGTTGAACTCTGTCCACGGGAGCGCGCCGATGGCAGCGACCGCGACCAGAATGTAGACGACGGTGACGATGACCATCGACAGGATGATCGCGCGCGGCAGGTCTTTCTGCGGGTTATTCGCCTCGTCGCCAGCGGTCGAGGCGGCGTCGAAGCCGATGTACGAGAAGAAGAGGCGGCTCGAGGCCGCGGCGACGCCCGCCGCTCCCATTGGGGCGAGCGGCTCGAAGTTCTGGGTCGTGAACGCGGTGAAGGCGATGAAGACAAAGACGAGCAGCACGAGCACCTTGATGGCGACCATGACCGTGTTGACCCAGGCGCTCTCCTTCGCGCCCCGCACGAGCAGCACCATCGCGACGAGCACGAGCGCGGCGGCCGGCAGGTTGAAGAAGCCGCCGTCGAGCCCGATCGGGTTGGCGAGCGCGGGCGGCAGGGCCAGGCCGAAGACGCCGAGCGTCTCGTTGACGTACTGGCCCGCCCCGACGGCGACCGCCGCGACCGAGACGCCGTACTCGAGCACGAGGCACCAGCCGCAGACCCACGCGACCCCCTCGCCCATAGTGGCGTAGGAGTACGAGTAGCTCGAGCCGGAGACGGGCACCGAGCTCGCCATCTCGGCGTACGAGAGCGCCGAGAGCAGCGCGGCGAGGCCCGCGACCGCGAACGCGATCCACACGGCCGGGCCCGCGAGCGGCACCGCGGTGCCGAGGATCACGAAGATGCCCGTGCCGAGCGTCGCCCCGACGCTGATCATCGTCAGCTGCCACATGCCGAGCGTGCGCTTCAGTCCGCCCTCACCGGACTCGGTGAGCGACTCGTCGCTGAGCTGTTCGAGGGGCTTGCGGCGCAGAAGCTGCGCGCCGAGCGGTGTGCGTGACCTGCCGGTCGTGGTGGGTGGTGTCGCCATTGACGGCTCCCCTTCATTTCGGGAGGTACAGCGCGATCAGGGATCGATCAGCGCCGCCAAACTGTGCCAGTCGTGCTGGGCTCGGCCATCGTATGGTCGCACCACACGACGCTTCCACGGGCGATATGCTCGGTTCGTCGCGAAGATGCGACAGAATGCACGGGAGCTCGCATGCCATCACCTTCGTCGCCACACGGGCAGATCACGCTGCAGCAACTAATCGCCAGACCCGAGCTGCACCTGAACGTCGTCGTCGATGGCGCGCTCGACACGAGCATCCGCTGGGTGGCCTCGAGCGAACTGGCCGACCCGACGCCCTACCTCCTCGGGGGCGAGTTCCTGCTCACCGCGGGCGTCGCGCTGCGCGACCTCGACGACGCGGGGCTGGCCCACTACGTCACCCGCGCCGTGCGGACCGGCATCGTGGCACTCGGCGTCGGCCTCGGCCCCGTCTTCAGCGCCGCGCCGGCCGGCCTGGTCGAGGCGTGCGCCGCCCACGGGCTCACGTTGGTGCTCGTGCCCGACGACACCCCGTTCGTCGCCGTGACCCGCACCTTCGCCGAGATGACGGAGCTGCGGCGAGTGGATGCGCTGCGCACGCTCGCCGATGCGACCCGCAGGCTGCTGCGCGCCGCATCCGCCGACCAACCCGAGACGGCCGTGGCCGCGGCCCTCACCGAACGCCTCCACTCCTGGGTCGCCATCGTCGGCCCCGGCGGGGCAGTGCGCGCCCGGGCCGGACACGTGCCACCCGCACCGGTGCTCGGAGCGCTCGCAGATGCGCCAGACCCGGCACGAGACGGCGCGGCCGTCTACCCGCTGCGCAGCCTCGGCGGCGCCGCGCTCGGCACCCTGCTCGTCGAGTCGGCTCCCCCGGCCGGATCCACAGCCCACGCGTTCCTCACGACCGCGCACGGCATGCTCGAGCTCATCGCCAGGCAGCGCACCTCCGGCAGCGTCGCCCCCGGCCAGCTGCTCGTGCCGCTGCTGCTTGAGCAGGAGGACATCTTTGCTCGACCCAACGACGATCAGGACAGCGAGCTGTGGCGCGGCTTGCTCGCGCAGGCGGCCGGGGGCGACACCCGCGCCAAAACCCTCCGCGTCGTCGTCGGCTGCGCGCCCAGCTCCCCCACCCCCGCGAGCGAGCTGCACCGATGGCGGAGCCTCTTCGACACGAAGCTCGTCACCATCTCCGCGGAGCACCGCACCGTCACGCTCATCACGCGCCTCGACGTCACCGAACGGCGGCTCGCTGCGCTCCTCGACGAAGGCTGGAGCTTTGTCGTTGGTCGCCCCGTCGCGCCCGACCAGCTGCGCGCCTCCGCCGCCGAAGTGCGCGCCCTCGAACGGCGAGCGCGGGAAGACGGCGGGGTCGTGCGTGTCGGCGCCGACCTCGCGCCGGTGCACTCGTTCATCGGAGCCGCCTCCGGTCGCGCGCTCGCCGAGCGTCGCCTCGAGCCCCTGCTCGCCCTCGACACCGAGACCAGAGCCACGAGGCTCGCGCTGCTCCGCGCCTGGCTGCACGCCAACGGCCACTGGGATGCGACCGGCCGCGAGCTCGGGATGCACCGCAACAGCGTGCGGCGCGGGATCGACCAGCTGCGTGGGTTGCTTGGGCTCGACCTCGACGACGCCCGCGTGCGCGCAGAGCTGGTCATCGCCCTCGAATACGTGGAGTAGCGCGTCGAGGAGTTAGCGGCCGAGCCACTCGACCAAGACCCAGAGCAGGACCAGCGCTCCGACGACGATGGCGATCACCGGCGCGGCCGCCACGAGCACCTCACCAACGCTCGCCCCGCCTCGGAAGCGGCGGAGCACGCGCATCGGGGTAAGCGGCTCGCTGACCAGCGTGACGCGACACCCGGCCGAGCGCAGCGCATCCACGACCCCGACTTCATGCGGCGAGAAGGCCGCGACCGTGACGTCGCCGCGCCGCACGATCACTCGCGCGGCGGTGCCCGGCCCCGTCCTCGTCGGAAGCAGCAGGCGCTCGACAACGACCACCTGGTCGATGTCGGCAAGCGGGATCACCCGAGCTCGCCGCACGATGGACCTGAGCACAAGGCTGGCCCCCTCGACCCTCGCTTCGACGAACCGGCCGAAGAACACCGATCCCACGGCGAGCGCTACCGCCCCGAGGATCGCGACGACCGCGCCGCCCGCCGAGGCCCGCGCCCACGGCCCCGCGGCGGCCTCGACGAGCGCGAACCAGGCGAGACCAACGACGAGCGCCGCGGTCGCCCCGACGAGGAACCATCGCCCAGCCCGTACCGACACGCGTCTCCTCCGTTCGCCTCCCCGCGAGCGCCCTGAGCCGGGCGCTGCGCTGCCCTTGTCCACCTCGATCAGCAGGCTGCACGAGCAAGCCACCAGGGTAGCCCCGGCGACCCCGACCGACCCGGCCCGCCCCGGCCCGCCCCGGGTTAGGCTTCGTGCACGCTCCCCCAGCGCGCAGCACCGTGCATCCGCTCCACACTCGACTCGACCGGTGCTGCTCCACTTGGCCGAGTTGAGGTGACCTCGACGTGCACCGTTCCACCCAAGGCCCCGCGCTGCCGGTTCCACTGCGGACCGCGCGCGGCGACGCGCTACGCCCCGCGCTGCTCCTCATCGCCGTGCTCGCGCTGACGCTGGGCGGAACGCAGCTGGCCGTCGGAGCGAGCTCGCCCGCACCGTTCTGGGTGCCCGCCGCCTTCACCGGGGTCTTCTTCGTGTGGACCGCGGCGGGCGTCATCGCCTGGTGGCGGAGGCCGCAGAGCATGGTCGGCGGGCTGCTGCTCGTCGGCGCGGTCGCCATGTTCTTCGGCGGTGTCGGCAACCTCGGCCTGCCCGGGCTCTCGGAGCTGGGCGCCATCTTCGCGACGCTGATCCTCGCCGTCACAGTGCACCTGCTGCACGCCTTCCCCTCCGGCCGCCTGCAGGGACGCCTCTCCGTTGCGACGGTCGTAGCTGGATACGGCGTGACGCTGGTGCTGCAGGTGCCGCTCTACGCGCTACCGCCCGAGTCGACCGGCCACCTGGTCGCCGTGTGGGTGCAAGCGGGCGTCGGCCTCGCCGTGATGGTTGTTACCGCGGTGCTGCTCGTCGGTCGCCTGCGCTCCGCGGACCCGAGGAACCTGCGCGTGCTGCGCCCGCTGTACCTGTACGGCATCCTCGCGGTCCTCAGCATTCCGCTCAGCGCCAACGTGCTGCGTCTCGTCGGCACGCCAGGCGACGTGATCGGCTCGATCCAGCTCGTCATCATCGCCGGCATCCCCATCGCCTTCCTGCTCGGCGTACTCTTCGGCGGGTACTCATCGACCGTGGAAGCCGAAGCGCTCAGCGCGTGGCTCAGCCTGGCCGGCTCCGCTCGAGCCGTGGTCGGACCGGCACTCGCGCGATCGCTCGGCGACGACTCGCTCACGGTGTCCTACTGGGTCGACGACCGCGGCTCGTTCGTCGACGAGGACGGCTTCGAGGTGGATGTGCGCGCACAGGCGGCGCCGCGGCGCTGGGAAGAGGTGCACGTCGAGGCACGCCTCGTCGGCGCCGTGAGCTACGACAGCCGCATGATCGCAGACCCCGAGACGGTGCGCCGCGCCGGGCGCGTGCTCGCCATCGCCCTCGACCGCGAGCGCCTCACCGCAGCGCTCCTCGCCAGCAACGAGGCCCTGCAGCAGTCGCGCCTGCGCATCGTGGAGACCGCCGACCGCGAGCGCACCCGCATCGCGCGAGACCTGCACGACGGACTGCAGGTGCAACTGGTGCTCCTCGCACTCGAGGCGCAGCAGATCGCGAACTCCGACGACGCGCATCCGTCGACAGTGACCGAGGCGACGGAGCTGCGCCGCCGCATCGACGCCGCTGCGGCCGAGCTGCGCAGCCTCGTCCACGCGGTACTTCCCTCTGCGCTCATCGAACGCGGACTGACGGCGGCGGCGGAAGACCTCGTCGACCGGCTCGAGATCCCGGCGCGGCTGGTCAGCGACGTCGACGACAGTGCCCTCGCGCCCGCCACCGCACAGTCGGCGTACCTCATCGTCGCCGAGGCCCTCACCAACGCCGTCAAGCACGCCGACGCACGGTCGGTGAAGGTGCAGATCACGCAAGCGGGCGCGCTCCTGACCGTGACGGTGCACGACGATGGATGCGGTGGGGCACGGGTCGAGAACGGGTCCGGCTTGAAGGGACTCGCCGACCGGATCGACACCCTCGGCGGATCCTTCGAGCTGGTCTCGCCGGTCGGGGCGGGGACGCGAATACGAGTGGAGTTGCCATGCGAGTTGTGATCGGCGAAGACGAGGCGTTGCTGCGCGAAGGCCTCGGGCATGTCCTCACAAACGACGGCTTCGAGGTCGTCGCCGCCGTCGGGACGGCGGTTGAACTCGAGGTCGAGGTCGGGCGGCTGGAACCCGACCTGGTGATCACCGACATCCGCATGCCGCCGACCTTCACCGACGAAGGGCTCGTCGCCGCGCTGCGCATCCGCCAGGCCCACCCTCGTGTCGCAGTCGTCGTGCTCTCGCACTACGTGCAGCGGAGGTACGCGAGCGAGCTCATCGGGCAACGTGATGGCGGCGTCGGCTACCTGCTCAAACAGCGCATCGCCGACGTACGCTCGTTCACCGCCGACCTGCGCCACGTGCAGGCCGGCGGCACGGTCCTCGACCCCGACGTCGTCTCGGTGCTCGTGTCCCGCGCGACGAAGATCAACGGGCCCATCGGCGAGCTGACGCCCCGCCAGCTCGAAGTGCTCAGCCTCATGGCCGAGGGGCGCAGCAACAGCTTCATCGCCGCCCGCCTCGGCACCTCCGAGAAGGCCGTCGTGCACCACACGTCGAACATCTACGACGCGTTCAGCCTGCCCGTCGCATCCGACGACCACCGGCGCGTGCTCGCGGTGGTGCGCTACCTCGCCGTCGCGGGCGATTTGTAACAGGCGGGCGTTTCTGGGCATGTAGGTGATGTGAGCCCGAACAGACTCGAGAGCCAACGCGCAGAGCGCTTCTCCGCGCTGTACGACGACGCCTACGTCGACGTGCTGCGCTTCATCGCCAGGCGCGCATCCCTCGACGCCGCTGAGGACATCGCGCACGAGGTCTTCCTCACCGCGTGGCGTCGCTTCGACGACGTGCCCTCCGTTCGCGACGAAGCCCGAGCCTGGCTGTTCGGCACCGCACGCAATTGTCTGCTGCGCGAGTGGCGCGACAGCGGCAAGCGGACCGCGCTCGGCGTGCGCATCGCGGACGCCGAAGAAGCTCAGCTGCTCAGCGACGAGGCGCGGACGGCCGACACGCGCCTCGACCTCGCCGCAGCCTGGAAGCGACTCGAACCAGCCCACCAGGAGGTCCTGTCGCTCGCGATTTGGGAACAGCTTCCTTCGTCGCTCGCCGGAACAGTGCTCGGCATCAGCCCCCAGAGCTACCGCGTTCGCCTGCACCGCGCCCGGGCAGCGCTCCGTCAGCACCTCGACGACCCGACACCACAACCGCACTCCCCCTCGACTGTGACGGAGCACCAGCCATGAACGGCGACGACGACATCCTGCAGCAGCTGCGCAAGCTCGATTCTGCGGCCTTCACAACTCTGACCGAGAAGCAGCGCGAGAAAGCGCAGGCGGTCAAAGCGAGCATCCTGGCCACAGATCCCGACCAGAACCAGCAGTCGGCCCCAACGATCCGCCGAAGCAAGGGCCGCACACGCACACGCACACGCACACGCACGCGCCTCGCATGGAGCATCGGCCTCGTCGCCGTGACGGGCGCAGCCGTGGCCGCACTTGTCTTCGCTGCCACCACCTATCTCGGCAGCCAGGCCCCCGTTGTCGGCAGCGCACCCGATGCGACGAGCACTGCGACGCCGACGCCGCTCCAGGCATCGGAAGACCCGCAGCTCACGGAGCCCGAAGCCGTCGCGGCCTGTGTTGAGGCGTGGCGGCCAGACCCCTCCGTCCAATCACCAGAGCGGTACAACGCCACCTATGTCAACGACAAAGCCATCGCGAACATTGTGGACGGCGAATGGCAGATCACCCTCGTCCCGACGCAGCAGACTCAGGCCGAATGGAACCTCTACTGCAACTCGACCGGCGAGCTCGTGACGATCTACACGAACGGGTACGAGGATTGGCCGACTCTCGAGCCAACACAGACGACCACGAGCGGCGCGACGATCTTGCTAGCCGCCATCCGGGAGCCGGAAACCCTCATGGAGGCGAACATCGGTGGGACACTCGGGCTGAACGAAGGCGGCTGTTGGATCGTGATCCAGGGCGAGTACCGGACACTCCTGCAGTTCCCGTTCGGGTCGCAGCTTACTCAAGACGGTCTCAGCGTCGATGTACCCGGGGTGGGAACAGTGGGCGTAGGTGACACGATCTCGGGCGGGGGCGGCGTCGGGCCAGCCGTGCCAGAAACGCCTGCAGTCTGCGGCGGCCCCGCACAGTCCATGGTGTTCTGGCAGGCAGCCACCTGACCCGCCAGGGACGGGCGGCACGATCTTCGAGCTGGCCACCAGCTCTACCACGTCGCAATCGAGACGTGACGGCCACGCGTGCGGTCAGTACGCCTGCTGGATGATCGCCGCGACCTTGCCGACGTCGTCGTTTGCCTCGAAGACGCCGGCCATGCCGTCGTAGAAGGCCTGGTTGACGATGATCGTGAAGGCCAGGTTGCGACCGCTCTCGGTCTGCATGACACCGCCGAGGGTCTTCGTGCCGAGCCGGAGCCGGCCGTTGAAGGCGTCCGCGCTGGCGAGTGTCCCCGTCTTCGCGTACACCTTCCCCGCCGCCGGGCTGTCCTCCTGCACGTCGGCGAGGGAGCCGTCGACGCCCAGGACGGGCAGCGTGTCGCGCCAGCGCTCCGCATCCGGTCGCTCCGCCATGAGCGTCTGGATCTGCACGGCGTTCTTCGGCGTGATGTAGTTGCCCTCGAGCCCGGAGCCGTCGATGAGGGATGCGCCCGTCGTGTCGAGGCCGGCGTCTGCCCAGATCGCCTGGGCGACCCCCATGCCCTGCTTGTCGCAGTTGTTCTTCCCGGCGTCGACCGCGAGGCGGCAGATGAGGGTTTGCGCGCCGCGGTTGTAGCTGACCTTCATGACATAGGTCACCTCCTCCTCGAGTGGCAGCGACTCCAACTCGGCGACGGCGGGCAGCGCTTCGACAGCGTCCCGCTCCGGGAGCGCCGATTTGTGGTTCTCCGCGAACGGGTCCGCGCCGACGGTGACGCCCGCACGCTCGAGGGCCTCGATGAACGCCGTGCGGGCGAACGTCGCCGGGTCATCGAACTCGTACACGCGCAGCACGGGGTCGGCGTCCACGGCGATCGTGCCGGACACGACGAGCGTGTTCGGGTCGTTCGGCGACGGTTTCGGTGGCGAAACTTCGGTCTCCTCGCCCGCGGGCACCGTCTCCACCTGGAGGTCGAGCTTCCACTGGCCGACCGCTGGCGTGAGCGCCGCAGTCGCAGGCTGGCCGGCCTCCCCCGGCGTGACAAGCACGTCGAGCAGGTTCTGGTTGATGACGATCGGCGTGATCGGCTGCTCCGCGAGCGTGCCTTGGAAGAGCCGGTCGTCGATGATCACGTCGCCGCTGACCGCCGTAATGCCCGCAGCCTTCACCTGCGCGGCGAGCTGGTCGAGCCCCGCCAACGGATCCTCCGGCGTGAGCGTCGCGCCCGGCAGCGGGTTGGCGTCGTTGTGGTCGAGGTTCGTGAAGCTAACGGTGCCGTCGTCCTTCGTGCGCCCGCCCATCGTCAGGTCGCCCTGCCCGACCAGCACGAGGTCTCCGTCCAGGGTGCCGGCCGTGACCTCGCCCGACTGCTTCACTGGCGTCGTGACCGTGTGATCCGGCCCCCACTTCACCCAGGCCGCGCCCGCGCTGTACGTCTTCACGAACGAACCGGGCTCGGCGAGCTTGTCGCCGTCCAGGTCGATGAGCGTCTCTCCCGTGTCGAGGTCCTCAACCGAGATCGACCACCGACCGCCCGCGAACTGCGGCTGGTTCATGACCTCGAGCGCCTCATCCGGCAGGCCGGGCACCGACACGAGCGTCGCACCATCCCATACCGGCGCATCCGCGCCCCCGGCATCATTCGCGTCGGCCGCGACGCACCCCGTGAGCACCAGCATCGCGACGGCCCCCGCTGTCACCATGCTTGCGCCGCGGCCGAACCCTATACGGCGCATCCACCCGGCACCCGTGCCTTGGGCTGGCGCGCCGAGCCTCATGCGCCCGCTCCGTTCGCGAGCACCCCGGCAAGCGCGCGGAACCCCTGATCCGCTGGATGCGCATCCGGATTGTTCGAGACGTTCATGTAGACGACGATGCTCGCCCCGCTCGCCGGGTCGTAGAAGGTGGCCGCCGTGAAGCCGAGCCCCTCGCCGTTGTGGCCGCGCCAGCCGTTCGTCTCGCCCATGCCGACCGCGTAGAGGTCGTAGGGCGGCTTCGGGATCTCGTGCCCGATCTCCCGTAGCTCCTGCGTCTCGGGCTTCAGCAGGTGACCCTCACCCAGGGTCTCCGCCCACGCCCTGCCGTCATCGAGGGTTGAGAACAGCGAACCCGCCGGTCCCAGGATCGACGAGTTCTCGTCCATCGCGATCGCCGAGCCATCGTCGATGACGTAGCCCGTGGGATGCGGGCCCGCCCAAGCTGCCGCATCCGTCAGATACGTCGTGCCGGTCTGGCCGAGGGGCGAGAGGATGCGCGCGTCGAGCGCCTCTGCGTACGGCTGGCCCGTCACCTGCTCGATGACCGCGCCGAGCAGGTTCGTGTTGGCGTTCGTGTAGAGGTACTCGGCACCCGGCTCGAACTGCGCAGGCTCGTCGATCACGAAGCTGTTGAGCTCGTCAAGCGTGTAGAGCTTCGCCGGGTCGGCCTCGAACTCGTCCTGAAACGCCCGGGTGACGTAGTCGGCATTGCCGCTCGACATGTTCGCGAGCTCGAGCAGCGTGATCCTGTCGCCGTTCGTGATGCCGTCGACGTACTGGTCGATCGTGTCGTCGAGGCTGAGCTGGCCCTCGTCGGCGAGCTGCAGAATGAGCGTGACCGTGTACGCCTTGGTGATGCTGCGGATCGGCCACGACATGTCCGTCGTCACCGGAGTGTTCTCCTCGACGTTGGCGAGGCCCGTCGCGGTCGTCCACGAGCCCTGCCCTGGAATCCAGACGCCAGCCGCGGCTCCCGGTACGTCGTACTCGGCCATGACCGTGTCGAGCGCAGCCTGCAGCTCGTCCCGGAGCTCCGCGGGGAGCTCCCCTTCCGGCGCCGCAGGGCGCGTCACTTCCGGTGAAGCGGGGTCTGCCGTACTGCCAGATGCGTCGCCGCCCGCATTCGCGCATCCGCTCGCCAAGAGACCAACGACGGCCGCCAGCGCAGCGAAGCCGAGCAATCTCGCAGAACGTGTGGAGGCAAGTCGGGTCGGCATGAGTCCTCATTCGTCGAGGTTCCCTGAGACGTATCGGGGGAAGACATCTCAGGAATCACCCTCACGCACGACGGCACGCCGCAGAAGGGACCTAGGTCCCTGTTGTTGGCAGAACTCGCGTCAAGACGTGTGCCGGGTCAGCCTCGCGGGGGTGCGGACCGGACAAGCCGGGAGCAACTCAGCCAGCCGGAACTCAGCCAGAGGGGTTCTCCACGGGAAAGCCGTCTTCGTCGGTGCCGTCTTCCAGATCGACCTCGTTCGCCGACGTTGTCGAGTCTTCCGGTCGTGGCCCGTCAGGGTCGCCGCGATCCTCGCCCACCGCGCGCACACTCTTCAACGCGTCCCGCTCGGCCGCCTCTGCTGCGCTCGGTGTGCCGGTCGTCGGGCTGGTGCCTGCTTCGTCTGCTGTCATGCCTCGGACGCTACGCGATCAAGACCCACAGCCAGCCGGGGTTGCGTTCGCCAGTGCTCGATGCATGCCCGAATCGCGACGGCCCAGCAGCGGCACACGCCACTACACGTGCCCCGTGCGCACCGCATCCGCGTGCATCGCCGCCTGCTGCAGCGCGGAACGGAAGGTGAAGCCCGACAGGTGCTCCCAACCCGCCGACCACGTGAGGCGGGACGCAATGTCGAACACCGACGCCTCCGGCGTGGCTTCGAGTGCGCGGGCAACCTCGTCAGTTCGACGCTGGTGGTGCTGCGCGTGCTCGGCGCAACGCTCAGCGAGGCCGACGAAACGGTAGCCGTGGCCCGGCACCGCCTCGTCCATACCGAGGTCAATGACACGGCGCAGTGAGCGCTGGTACTGCAGCACCGGGTTGTTGCCGTCGACTCCTCCGAGGCCGAGGCCGGGGTGCAGGACGGGTGCAACGTGATCGCCGGTGAACGCGAGCCCTGACTCCTCGTCGGCGATCGTCAGGTGCCCCGGCGTGTGCCCAGGGGTGTGGACGGCGCGCATCCGCCGCCCCGGAATGTCGATCAGCTGGCCGTCCTCGACGAGCACGTCGGCTCGCAGCGAGACGGGCGTCGCCGACCGCCCGACGAGGGCGAGGACCTCGGGGTGGCGTTCGACCGGCACTCCCCAGCCGACGAGCCTGGCCCGTTCAGCCTCGACGTCTGGGCGGAGCCCTGCGAGGCGATGCAGCGCATCCTGCTCGGCCCGGTTCAGAACAACGGGCGCTCCCGTCGCGTCGCGGAGGCGCTCGGCTAAGCCCAGGTGGTCATGATGCAGGTGCGTTGCGACAATCGAGCGGACCTGCGCGATTCCGTGCCCAGTCGCCTCGACGGCCGCAGTCAGCGCCGCTAGGTTCTCGTCCGAGCCCGAGCCCGGATCGATGACGTGCACGCCGCCCGCATCGTCGGCCACGATCGATGTGAGCGTGCTCGGGATGCGCCCGCCGGGTGTGGGGCCGGCGGGCATCGGCATGCCCACGGTCCAGATGCCATCCCGAACGAGCTCGAGCGGAGCCACCAACCCGGCACGCCAGGCAGACTCCTGCGCGCCGCTCGTCGCCTTCACGCCGGAACCGCTCATGACGCCTTCACCAGGCGATACGAAGTCCGGCACGCGTTGCATCCCATGTCAGAAGCCTAGGACCCCTGCCTCCCGCATCTAGCGGCCAGGCAGCGCGAGCGACGCCTGCACTCGCGGCTCGAAATGGCCGCGCCTCGTGACCAACCGCAGTGCAATATCGGCCCGAACCGCCTCCGAAAGGGCAATCCGGCTCGATATTGCACTGCGGTTGGACAGTACGCGCGGCGAGCCCGCCCCGGAATGCCCGGCCCCGGGAACCGCTACCGGCGCACCGCGAACATCGACACGAGCTCGTAGACGACGTGCGCCGCAGCAACACCCGTGAGCTCAGCGTGGTCGTAGGCCGGCGAGACCTCGACGACATCAGCGCCGACCACGTTGAGATCGGCCAGGCCGCGGAGGATCTCGAGCAGCTCGCGGCTCGTCATGCCGCCGGCCTCCGGCGTCCCCGTACCCGGCGCGTGGGCGGGGTCGAGCACGTCGATGTCGATGGAAATGTAGAGGGGACGGTCGCCGATGCGCTCGCGCAGCTGCTGCACCACCGCATCCGCACCGCGCCGGTAGATGTCGGCGGAGCTGACAATGCCGAAGCCGAAGCGCTCGTCGTCGACGAGATCCTGCTTGCCGTAGAGCGGGCCGCGAGTGCCGACGTGGCTGAGCGCATCCGTGTCGAGGAGCCCCTCCTCGAAAGCGCGGCGGAACGGGGTGCCGTGCGTGTACGCGGCGCCGAAGTAGGTATCCCACGTGTCGAGGTGCGCGTCGAAGTGGAGCATCGCGACTGGGCCGTGGATGCGCGCCATGTTGCGCAGCAGCGGCAGCGCGATCGTGTGGTCGCCGCCGATCGTCACGATCTTCGCGCCCGTGTCGCTCAGCGCCTTGGCAGCCGCCTCGACGGTGCCGAGCGCCTCCTCGATGTCGAACGGGTTGACCGGAACGTCGCCCGCATCCGCCACCTGCTGCGCCGCGAACGGCGACACGTCGAGCGTCGGGTGGTAGGGACGCAGGAGCCTGCTCGACTGGCGCACGTGCGCGGGGCCGAAGCGAGCCCCGGGGCGGTAGGAGACGCCGCTGTCGAAGGGCACACCGACGATCGCGACATCGAAGTGCTCGACCTCGTCGACCCGTGGGAGCAGCGCGAAGGTCGCGGGCCCTGCAAAACGCGGCACCTGCGCCGAGTCGGTCGGACCGACGTTGCCATCCTGTGTCACCCGAGGCGGGTTCGTCCAGAAGAAATCGTTGCTCACTGTAGGGCCTCCTTGCCGCGTGCTTCTGGTCTGAAGCTAGCGAAACGAAGCCGCGAAACAGCGCGCGCTTTGCACAGGACATCCGAGGTTCAAGTGCAAACTGCACGGTGCCCTATGCCCGTGCGGCACTCGAAGGGCGCACGCGACGCCGTGCATCCGGAACGGAGAGCCCGCGGCGGACGGCATCCACGGCGTCGGCACTGGCATGGGCATCGGGGGTCGACGTCTGCACTGGGATCGCATCGGGGGTCGACGTCGGCGTCGGCGTCATCACTGCCAGCCGAAGTGCCGTTCTTGAGCACCCTAATACGGCCGTTTGGCTGGCAGCGATGACAGGCGGGCGCGCGGATGCGGCCGTTCGGCTGGCAGCGATGACAGGCGGGCGGGCGGATGCGGCCGTTTGGCTGGCAGCGATGACGGGCGGGCAGGCGGGCGGGCGGATGCGGCGACCGCGCCAGCAGGTCAGGCCCGAGGATGTCGGGTGCCGCTCAGCGGCCCGCCCACACGCTTCAACTGAGGTCGCCGCGAACCAGACGCCGGACGACGCCGGTGAGCACGTCGAGGCCGGCGACGAGGTCGGCGGGCTCCGTGTATTCGCCTTCGTTGTGGGAGATGCCGTCGACGGAGGGCACGAAGAGCATGACGGTCGGCACGAGCTCCTTCATGTTGGTGGAGTCGTGGCCCGCGACGGTCATGATCTCGTCGTTCGAGAGACCGAGCTCCTCCGCGACCGAGCGGGCGAGCTCGACGCCCTCGGGCTGGTACGGGTTGACGTCCCAGGAGTGTGACAGGGTGCGTTCGATCTCGACGCCGGCCTTGGCCTCGATCTCAGCGAAGCGGGCGTCGAGCAGTGCGTTCGCTTCGGCAAGGAGCTCCTCGTCGTCGGAGCGCAGGTCGAGCAGCAGGGTGACTTCGCTGGCGACGACGACGGGCGAGTTGGGGTACACGTCGAGCTGCCCCACGGCCGTGTGCAGCTTGCCAGGGAACCGGTCGGTGAGCTCGCGCGCGAAGACGACGAGCAGCGAGGCGCCGTAGAGGGCGTCCTTGCGGTCTTCCATGACGGTCGCTCCGGAGTGGGCTTGCTCGCCGCGAACGACAACCCGGTACTTGCTGGCGGCCCAGGTGGCGGTGACGAGCCCGATGGTGGTGCCGGCGTTCTCGAGCAGGCGGCCCTGCTCGATGTGGATCTCGGCGCAGAGCGCGGCGACGGGTCCGTTGCCCTCGCCGAGGAAGCCGGTGGGCCGGAGGGCTTCTTCGACGCTGATGCCGGCTTTGTCGCGCACGGCGAGCGCGTTCTCGAGCGGGAGCACGCCGGTGTAGACGGACGACCCCATCATGGACGGCACGAAGCGCGAGCCCTCTTCGTTGAACCAGTTGACGACGGCGACGTTGTACGCGGCGTCGGCGAGGCCACCGGATGCGGCCGCGTCGGCGATGCGGAACGCGGCGTGGGCCGCGGCGAGCACACCGTAGGCGCCGTCGTACTTGCCTGCCGTCGGCTGCGAGTCCATGTGCGAGCCGATGAGCACGTAGGGCGCGCCCGGCACGAGTTCGAGGAGGCCGAACTGGTTGCCGATGCGGTCGTACTCGACGGTGAAGCCCCGCCCTTCGAGCAGGCTCTGGAACCAGCGGCGCTGTTCGTTGTCGGCGTCGCTCGCGGCTTGGCGGTCGACGCCGCCGTGGCCGGTCGCGCCGAAGGTGCCCATGGTGTCGAAGTCGCGGAGGAAGTCGTCGTGCGCGTCGGTGGGGGTGGATGCGGTGGTGTTGGCCTGCGCCGTCGCGCGGTCGTGCTTCTCAGTCATGGAGTGCTCCAGTTGGGGTCGGCTGGTGCGCCGAGCTCGGCGATGATGTTGAGGGCCGGCTGGCGTTCGTAGCCGGCGAGCGCCGCATCCGACCACCAGGCCGTGTGCGGCGTGATGAGGGTGCCGGGGTCGGTGCGCATGGCGTCGCTCGGGTGCGGGGGCTCCCCGTCGAGGACGTCGGCGGCGTAGGTGCGAAGGGCGCCGCTCGCGAGCGCCGCCTGGACGGCAGCTTCGTCGACGAGCCCGGCGCGCGACACGTTCACGACCACAGCCCCGGCGGGCAACAGGGCCAGCGCATCCGCATCGAGGATGCCGCGGGATTCGGTCGTGAGCGGAAGGTGGAGGCTCAGCGAGTCGGATGCGCGCAGCAGCTCCTCGAGGGAGCCGACGAGCTCGACGCCCTCCGGCGCGACCTGCGCGTAGGGGTCGAAGGCGAGGATGCGCCCGAAGCTGGGCCGGGCGATCTGGGCGAGCCGGCCGCCGATGCGGCCGAGGCCGACGAGTCCGAGCGTGAGGGAGCTCAATCGACGCGGCACCTGGAGTCGAGCGGTGGCCTCGTCGGTCCACTCTCCGCTGAGCACGAGCTGCAGGCTGCGCAGCAGCGAGCGCTCTGCGGCGAGCAGGAGGGTCAGCGCGTGCGCGGCGACTTCCTCGGTCGCGACCCCCGCGAGCGTGACGATCTTCACGCCTCGCTCGGCGGCCGCATCCGCATCGATCATGTCGGTGCCGACGGAGCTCGTCGCGAGCACTCGGAGCGACGGCAGCTGCGCGATGACGTCGGCGGTGATGCGGGCGTACCCCACAACCGCCGCGACGGCGTCGAGGTGCTCGCGCGGGACCACGGCCTCCGGGCCGGGCGACGTCGGCAGCTCGAGGTGGGCCGTCGCGTACCCCGCCTCCCGCAGCAGCCGGGAGGCGGGCTCCTGCGAGAGGTCGGTGGTGTCGGTGAAGATGACGAGGGGGCGCGTCATGGCGATACTCCTACTTCAGCACGCGCGCGAGGAAGCGCTTCGTGCGCTCGTGCTGCGGGTTCTGAATGACGTCCTCGGGTGCACCCTCCTCGACGATGACGCCGCCGTCCATGAAGACGACACGGTCGCACACGTCGCGGGCGAACCCGATCTCGTGGGTGACAACAACCATGGTCATGCCCTCCTTGGCGAGCTTCGTCATCACCTGCAGCACCTCGCCGACAAGCTCGGGGTCGAGTGCCGACGTGGGCTCGTCGAAGAGCAGCACGCTCGGCTTCATGGCCAGGGCTCGGGCGATGGCGACGCGCTGCTGCTGACCGCCGGAGAGCTGCGACGGGTAGTTGTCGCCCTTGTCGCCGAGGCCGACCTGCTCGAGCAGCACCTTCGCGGCGGCGATCGCCTCGGACTTCTTGTGGCCGAGGATCTGCACGGGCGACTCGATGATGTTCTCGATCGCCGTCATGTGCGGGAACAGGTTGAAGCGCTGGAAGACCATGCCGATGTCGCGGCGGCGCTTCGCGATCTCGTTCGGGCGCAGCTCGTAGAGCTTGCCGTTCTTCTCCTTGTAGCCGACGGGCTCGCCGGCGACGCGGATGACGCCGCGGTCGGCGCGCTCGAGGTGGTTGAGGCAGCGCAGCAGGGTCGACTTTCCCGAGCCGGATGGGCCGAGGATGCTGACGACCTCGCCTGCGTGCACGTCGAGCGAGATGTCCTTGAGCACTTCGACGCTGCCGAACGACTTAGCGACGTTGCGCAGCTCAATCATGGGAGCGGCTGTGGTGAATGCGGGCATCAGCGGAGCGCCTCTCTGCGGTTGGGTAGAAGCGAGCTGAGCACGCGCTTCCACACGGGTTCGGGCGTCGCGAAGCCGCGCGACTTGCCGAGCTTGCGCTCGAGGAAGCCCTGGCCGATGCTCGCGACCGAGGTGAGGATGAGGTACCAGATGCTGGCGACGAGCAGCATCTCCATGCGGCTGAAGTCGGCTGCGCCGATCTGCTGGGCTCTCGTGAGCAGATCGCCTGCGCCGATCACCGACACGAGCGATGTCTCCTTGAGGAGCGTGACGAGCTCGTTACCCATCGGCGGAACGATGGAGCGCAGCGCCTGCGGCAGGATGATGCGGAACATGATCTTGCCCTGCGTCATGCCGAGTGCCTCGGCCGCTTCCTTCTGACCCGGGTCGATGGAGATGATGCCGCCGCGGATGATCTCCGACATGTACGCGGACTCGTTGGCCGCGAGGCCGAGCACAGCAGCCGTGAGCGGCAGGATGAGCGCGTTCGTGTCGAGCTGCACGAAGATGAGGTCGATCTGCGGGAAGAAGAGCGCCAGGTTGAACCAGATGAGGATCTGGACGAGGATCGGCGTCCCTCGGAAGATCCAGACGAAGCCGCTCGAGATTGCGCGGAGCACTCCGTTGCTGGAGATGCGCATCACGGCGAGCGTGATGCCGCCGATGATGCCGAGGATCATGCTCACCACGGTCAGCATGATGGTGATGAGGAGGCCCTGCATGATGGCCTCTGCGAAGACTCTCGAGCCGACCTTCTCCCAGCGGATGCTCGATCCCGTCGCAACGTCGTACGCGAGCTTCGCGAGGAAGATGAGCACGATCGCGGCGAAGACCCATTGGCCGTAGTGCCGGAGCGGAACGATCTTGGGGGCGTCGGCCGCGGGCGCGGCGGGGGCGGTCGAGACCGCTCCCGTCGCGCCCGTGGAGGGGCCGGTCGAGTGTGTCACTGTGCTTCAGCTCCGTTGTGGTTCTCGGATGGGGTGCTGCTACTTGGCGCCGTTGATGACGACTTCGGTGACGGCTCCACCTACCTGGCCGTGGGCGGCCAGGATTTCGGTGTAGGTGCCGTCGTCGACGAGCGACTGGAGGGCTGCCTGGATGGCGGCGCTCAGTTCGTTGTCCTTCGCGACTGCCATGCCGAGGGGCTCAGGCTGGAAAGGATCCTCGTTGGCGAGCTCGAAGCCGCCTGCCTGCTCGACGTTGTAGCTCGCGACGGGGTACTGGCTGACCGACGCCACTGCACGGCCGGACTGCACCTGGATGAGGGCATCGTTGTCGGTTGCCTGCGCCGAGATCTGGATCGGGTTGGATGCGCAGATGTCGGTGTTGAAGGCTTCGAGGATGCCCTGCTGCGCGGAGTCGCGGAGCACGGAGACGGCCTTGCCGCAGAGGTCGGCTTCGGCGGAGATGCCCTCCGGGTTGCCCTCGGCGACAACGATGCCCTGGCCCGCGTTGAAGTAGTCGACGAAGTCGTAGTTCTCCTGGCGCTCCGGGGTGTCGGTCATGGCGGCCACGACGACGTCGTAGCGAGCCGTGTCGAGCGACGGGAGGAGCGTGTCGAAGGCGACGTTCTCGATGGTGACTTCGAGGCCGAGCTTCTGCCCGACGGCCTTGATGAGGTCCATGTCGAGGCCGATGACGGTCGAGCCGTCAGCGTCGAGGTACTCGTAGGGCGGGTAGTACGCCTCGGTGCCGACGGTGAGGGTGCCGGCGTCGGCGATCTCCTGCGGGAGGAGTGCGACCGCGGCCTCGTCGACGGCGACCTCGGAGACGTCCGCCTCCGGGGCGTCGCCGGACGAGCATCCTGCGAGCAGTGCGGTGAGTGCGACGAACGAGGCGCCTGCCAGGCCCGCCTTCGTGAGCTTCTTGGATGCCATGTGAATTTCTCCTTCTCTTGATCACCAGCGGTGATCATCTGTAGGCAACATGCGTAATCTAGGAGGCAACTCGCCGCTCGAGGCGTCAAGTCACGCAGGGTTTACAAGGGTGTTACGTACCGAGCGAACGCTCGGTCTGTCCAGGTGTTCGACAGTACTGGGTGGATCGGGCTCAGGTGGTGCCTCCCCACGCCGCGGGAGCGAGCACCCAGAGGAGCTCAACCCCCTCGGTCGAATCGCGCGTGTGCCACGTGTGCGGCTCGCGCCCGTCGAGCGTGATCGAGTCACCCGCTTCGAGTTCCCAGGTCTCGGAGGCGAGCACCACCGTGATCGATCCGCGCAGCACGTGCAGGAAGTCGACCTCGCAGTTCACGGAGTAGAGCTCCTCGCCGCCGGTGCCCGACATTCCGGCGTCGACGCGCGAGCGCACGACTTGGAATCGGGGGTCGTTGCGGGGGCTGAGCAGTCGCTCGTAGACGTTGGTGCCGCCGAGGTTGATCTGCGGCGCGTCTTCGAAGCGGACGAGCTTCGCGTCTGGTGCGCTGAACAGCTCCCCGACCTCGATGTTGAGCACATCGCACAGTAAGACGAGCGTCGAGACGCTCGGCGACGTCTGGTCGCGTTCGACACGGCTGAGGAAGCTCTTGCTGAGGCCCGTGGCGCTCGCGAGCTGCTCGATCGTCATCTGCCGAAGCTGGCGCACCGAGCGGAGCCTGCCGCCGATCGCGGCCGGCTCGTTGCGCGGAACGACGGGCAGGGCTCTCATCGGTGCACCACAGGCCGGTGAGTGTGCGTGGGCTCGAAGAGCTCCAGCGTCGCGGGCAGCACGAGCACGCGCGGGCCGGGGGTGCGGATGCTGTCGGCGAGTTCGTCCGCGAGCGTCTCGAGGTCAACCGCTCGCGACTCGACGCCGAACGCGCGTGCCACGGCCAGGTAGTCGGGGCCGGTGAGCTCGGTCGCCGTCGCCCTGCCGTATGCCTCGTTCATGTAGCCGCGCAGCACCCCGTAGCCGCCGTCGTCGACGACGAGCCAGGTCACGCTGAGCTGCGATTGCGCGAGCGTCGAGAGTTCCGCGACCCCGTAGAGACCGCCTCCGTCACCAGAGACGGCGACCACGGGGGCACCGTTCGGGAGGTCGCGCGATCGCGAGGCGAAGGATGCGCCGATCGCGGCCGGCAGACCGAAGCCGAGGCCCCCGCACTGCCCGTTCTCGTACACGCCGCCGCGCGCATCCCACGCCGACCAGGCCCAGTAGGCGCTGATCGTCATGTCCCAGAAGGTCGCCACGTCGTCGGGAATCGCCGAGCGCAGCGTGGCGAGGAGCTCGCGCTCCGTGTCGAGCGGCTGCGCGTCCAGCCGCGTGCGCACCGTGACGAGCAGCTCGTCGATGGCTGGGCGCGCATCCGGACGCTCACCCGTGCCCGCTGCCCGCAGGCGGTCGAGCAGCCCCTGCAGCGCGAGCCCCGCGTCGGAGCGCAGCGCGATTGTGCCCTCGTGGTTCGCGCCCAGCACCCTCGCGTCGGCGTCGATGTGCACGACGACGCCCTTGGGCGCGAGGCGGAAATAGTTGGACGACAGTTCGCTGAGGCCCGTGCCGATGACCAGCAGCACGTCGGCGTCCTCGAGGAATTCCGTCGTTGCGATGTCCTCGATCCATCCCTCGGCAGAGAGCGGATGCGCCCAAGGGAACGCGCTGCGGCCGCCATAGGTCGTCACGACCGGGGCCTGCAGCTGCTCGGCGACCTCGACAAGCAGGTCACTCGCGCCGGAACGGACGACCCCGCCACCCGCGTAGATGCGCGGCGACGTCGAGTCCGCCAGCAACCGCGCTACGGCCGCGAGCTGCGCATCCGGCGCCTCGGGCGCCAACGCGTAGGCGTCGGCCGCGATGCCGCGCAGCTGGCCGTCGACAAGCTCGACGCTCGCCTGCTGCACGTCGTGCGGCACCTCGACGTACACCGGGCCCGCTGGCGCGCTCTGCGCCGTGCGCCACGCCTCGACGAGCATCGGAACAATCTGGTCGGCCGCGCGGATGCTCCAGGTGCCCTTCGCGATGCCGCGGAAGTGAGCCTCCTGGTCGCGCAGCTCGTGCAGGTACCCGTGGGCCTGACCGCCGATACCGGGCGTCGGGACCTGCGCCGAGATGAGGAGCACGGGCGAGCTCGCCGTCGCCGCCTCCTGCAGGCCGGGGAGCGCCGTCAGGGCGCCAGGTCCCGCAGACAGCAGGAGCGGCGTGACCGTGCCGGTCACTCGAGCGTGGCCATCCGCCATGAACGCCGCGTTGTTCTCGACCCGCGCCCCGAGGTAGTCGAGCGAACTGTCGCCAAGCGCGTCGAACATTGGCAGCGCGTGCTGCCCCGGGAGCCCGACAACCCGCTCAGCGCCGAGCGCCTCGAGCGTCCGGATGACGAGCTCTCCGCCGGTGACCTTCTCTGACATCGCTTACCAGTCCCTCTGCAGTTCCATGGTCGAGCAGTGCAGCCCGCCGCCGTTCTTGTTGATCTCGCGGTACGTCACCGGAATGATCTCGACGCCGTGCTTCGAGTTGAGCAGCTCCGCCGTGCGCGGCAGGTGCGACGGGAACAGCAGCTTGCGGCGGTCGAGCGTGAGCAGGTTGCACGCCCAGTCCTCCTGCGGCGCCACATCCACCGTCTCGATGCCGAGCTTCCAGAGTGCGTCGAGGAAGTCGTACGGCGCGATGCGGGAGTTTACGAGCGCCAGGTCGTCGTCGAGCATCGCGCAGCACAGGTCGAGGTGGATCTGGTAGCCGGGCATCTGCGAGTGGATGAGGGTAATGCCCTGCTCCTCGAGGATATTCCGCAGCTGCCGGTAGCCCTCGACGTTGCAGCGCACGGACGTGCCGAAGAACGCGAGGTCGGGACGGACCTTGATGAAGCTGCCGCCCTCCACAAGTCCCGTGCCCGTGATCGTGCCGAGGATCGGCATCCCCTGCGCGGCGACGGTCTGCGTGATCGACTGCTCTTCGCCGCGGCGCATGCGTGGCGCGAGTCGGCCGATGATCGCGCCACCCGGGATCGTGACGAGCGGGTCGCGCGTGAAGACCGACTTCGTGAAGCTCGGCGCCAGGTCGGGCGCCATGACGACCTCGACCTCGTTGTCCTCGAGCACCTGCACGAAGCTGTCGAACTCGGCGTGCAGCTTCTCAAGGTCCGGGAACTCGCGACCCGACCAGTACCAACGGCGGTCCGGGTCGACGTACGCGCCGATCTCGGGCATCCACGTCGACTCCCCGGCTCGCTCGACGGCCTCGAGCCCCGCGCTCGGGCGTCGCATCATGATCGTGCGCAGCCGCCCGACCTCGTCTTGCGCGCCCCACTTGCGACCCCAGTAGGTCGGCAACTCGGAGTCGGCGAGGAAGCCCGGTTCTGCCTCGGGGCCGAGGAGGCGGTGGAAGGCGCCGTCGGACATCTCGAGGGTGGGATCGACGTCGGTCATGTGAAAACCTTTCGTGGTCGCGTCGTTGCGACTCCAAGAAGTTTCGCTCACGACATCATGCGTTGTCTAGTGCGAAACTACGTGCGCGTGTTTCCGGGGGCGTGACGCGCGTGTTTCCGGCCCGTAACTTCTGCCGAGCCGCGGGTGCATCCGCCTCCCTGCCTCAGAGCAGCGGCAGGTCCTCCGCCGGGGCCTCGCCAAGGGCCTCACGCAGGAGCGGCAGCGCAGCCGTCCACGCCATCGTCTCGATCTCGGCCGACGACGAGTCAGCAGCAAGCCCCTCGAGGTCCTCGAAGCCCGAATGCCTGACCGTCAGCGCCGAGCCCCCGTCGGCCGGTTCGATCGTGAACTCCACGACCGTGCTGTTCTGCGGCTTCGGGTCCTCCTCCGGCACCGCGGCGAGCCGATAGCCGAACCGCCGCGGCGACTCCACCAGCGTCACCTCGCCCCGGAACGTGCCGTGCTCGGGCCAGTGCACGGCGAGCACACCGCCGGGCTCCGCCTCAATGGTCGCGCCGCCGAACGCGTACCAGGTCGCAAACGACTCCTGGTCGGTGAGCATCCCCCACAGGCGCTCGGGAGCGGCCTCGAAGGTGATGGACTTCTCGACGATCTCGGGGGCGTCAGCCATGGTCGCTCCTCAGCTCGATGGATGCTCGACTCCCCATCTTCGCAAACCTCGTCGAGCGGCGCGCGCGACCGGCATTCGACGCACACCCGCCGAAACGGCGACAGGGCCCGGCCCCGGGAGCTGTACCGGTGTCGGGCCCTGTCGCGTCGCTGACTGCGACCGCCGAACGCGCCTAGTGCGCCGCGGGGATCTCCGCGTCGGCGCGCTTCGGCGTCGACTTCACGAAGAACGTGCCGGCGATGGTCACGAGCGAGATGCACGCGCCGACGAGGAAGGCCGAGTGGATACCCTGCGCCTCCGCCGCGATCGGGCCGAAGCCCTGCCCGGCGGCTGCGACCGTCGAGTTCGCCATGACGACGACGAACATCGCGGTGCCGGCCGCGCCCGCCAGCTGCTGCGCCGTGGACACGACGGCGGAGCCGTGCGAGTAGCGGGACTTCGGCAGGTCGCCGAGCGCGCTGGTCATGAGCGGCGTGAACATGAGCGCGAGCCCGACCGAGAGGGTCACGTGAGCGGCGATGACCATCCACTGCTCCGAGTTCTCGCTGAGCATCGTCATGCCCCAGATCGCCAGGCTCACGACGATGGAACCCGGGATGATGAGCGGCTTGGTGCCGAGGCGGTCGAACAGGCGTCCGACGATCGGTGCGAGCAGACCCATCGTGAGGCCACCAGGCAGCAGGGTCAGCCCGGCCCGCAGCGTGTCGTAGCCGAGCACCTCCTGCATGTAGATGGGCAGCAGGATGATCGTGCCGAACAGCGACATGAAGCTCACGGCGAGCAACACGAACGAGACCGTGAACTGGCGGCTCGTGAAGACGCGCAGGTCGAGCAGCGCGGCGTCCTTGCGGGACAGCGCGATCTGGCGCCAGATGAACGCGCCGAGCGCCAGTGCCCCGACGAGGATCGGCACGAAGGCGGGGACGACCGCGGTCGCGGAGCTCTCACCGAGGCCCGAGAAGCCGTAGACGAGGCCACCGAAGGCGAAGGCAGAGAGGATGACCGAGAGCACGTCGATCTTGGCTTGGCGCGGCTCGGTGACGTTCTTGATGAACAGCGCGCCCAGCACGAGGGCGACGATGGCGATGGGCAGCACGAAGCCGAACATCCACCGCCATTCGAAGACCTGCAGGATGAGGCCGGAAACGGTGGGCCCGACGGCCGGTGCCACCGAGATGACGATCGAGATGTTGCCCATCGTGCGGCCTCGACGCTCTGGCGGGACCATGTTGAGCACCGTCGTCATGAGCAGCGGCATCATGATGGCGGTGCCGGAGGCCTGCACGATGCGGCCGAGCAGCAGGATCTCGAATCCTGGCGCGAGGAAGCTCAGCAGCGTTCCCAGCGAGAAGAGGATCATCGCCGCCATGAATACCTGGCGAACGTGGAAGCGCTGCAGCAGGAAGCCGGTGATCGGGATGACGACGGCCATGACGAGCATGAAGGCGGTCGTGAGCCACTGCCCCGTGGCCAGCGGGATGCCGAGGTCGGCGTTCAGGGCCGGAAGTGCCACGCCCATGATCGTCTCGTTGAGGATCACGACGAAGGCGGAGACGAGCAGGAGCGGGATGACGAAGCGAGTGCGGGGGTCGGTGCCCTGATGGCTCGCTGCATCGGCCGGGGCCGCGGATGCGGCTCCGGCTGGGGTCGGTTCGGCGTCGCGTGTCGCGGTGCGCGAGTCGGTCACAGTACTCCTTGAAGGGTTCAGAACGTGGCGCGCGGGCACGCCCGCACGGTTGCTGTTAACACCGCGGATGCACGCGGCATTCCCCGGCGCGTCGCTCAGCGCGTCGCGGCGAACGCGACGTGCGCTGGTGGCAGGTGGGCGATCACCGACTGGCCTTCGTGTAGTCCCCCTGGACTGCGTGCGCCGGTATCGAACGGGAGCCTCGCCGTGAGACGGGACGGCTGCCGCTGGTCGCCGATGAGCAGTGTAGCCGTCATCGAGCCGAGTCCTCGCTCGAGGCGCTCGACCTTCGCAGCCCAGACGTTGGACTGCAGTCGAGGGTTCGACGCGGATTGCCGCGCGTCCGCAGCTCGCAGCCCAGCGTCGCGCTCTTCGGGGAGCAGCAGCTGGACCCGGTCGCAGCGGATGCTCGCGAACATCCGCTCCCCCGGTTCGGCGGGTGCTGTGGGCGCGGTGGGCCCCGCATCCGCTCCCGCCGGACCCGCTCCCACCGGATCCGCCCCCGCCGGACCCGCGAGTCGGCCCTCTATCGCGCCAAGCGCTGCGTGCACGGCCACACCAGCGCCACGCCACTGCACCTCGAAGCCCGTACGGCCGACAAGGGCCGCGACGTACGCCGTCGCCGGGCCGTCGGCGAGCGCCTCAGGTGTACCGAGCTGCGTGATCCGCCCCCGCTCGACGACCGCGATCCGGTCGGCGAGCGCCGCCGCATCCGTCGCATCGTGCGTGACGACCAGCGCGGCCCCGTTGAAGCTGGCGAGCACACGACGCAACTCCGAGCGGACCGCAGATCGCGATTCGACGTCGAGGGCCGCGAGCGGCTCATCCAGCAGCAAGACCTGCGGCGAGGTCGCGAGCGCTCGTGCCAACGCGATCTTCTGCGCTTGGCCGCCAGAGAGCTGCCCGGGGCGGCGGTCGGCGAGCTCGCCGACGCCGAGGCGCTCAAGCCAGGCAGACGCGGCGGTGCGGGCCTCCGCCCGCGCGGATCCGCGAGCCCGAAGTCCGAAGGCGACGTTGTCGAGCGCGCTCAGGTGGCCGAACAGTGCGTAGTCCTGGAAGACGACGCCGAGGTGCCGCTCCCGCGCACTCAGCCGCACCCCGCTCGGGGCCTCCTCGGCCAGCACCGGACCGAGGCGCAGGGTTCCTCGTTCGAGCGGAGCCAGACCCGCGATCGCGCGCAGCAGCGTCGACTTTCCCGCCCCGTTCGGGCCGAGCACCGCGAGCACCTCCCCGGGGTGCACGTCGAGCGCGTACTCCGCCCGGAAGCCGCCGACGACAACGCTCGCATCGAGCGAGAGCCCGGCGGTCACTCCGGTCCTCCCCGACCTCCGGCCACGGCCTCAGCCTCGGCCTCGGCTTGAGCTCGTGGGGCGGTCGCCGTGACGCCCCCGATCCAGCGGCCCCGCAGCGCGAAGAGCACGAGCACCGAGACGACGAGGAGCAGCAGCGCCAGCGCGATCGCCGCATCGGGGTCAGACTGCATAGCGAGATAGGTCGAGATCGGCATCGTGCGCGTCACCCCCGGGAGGCTGCCGGCGAGGGTGATCGTCGCGCCGAACTCACCGAGGGCGCGAGCGAAGGCGAGCACCGCGCCAGCGCCGATCGCAGGCGCCACCATGGGCAGGGTGACGTGAGCGAACGTGAACCAGCGCGTCGCACCGAGCGTCGCCGCCGCATCCTCGACACGGCGATCCGCCCCGAGCAGGGCACCCTCGACTGCGATGACCAGAAACGGCAAGGCGACGAAGGTCTGCGCGACGACAACGGCAGCGCTCGTGAACGGCAGGCTGAAGCCCGTGAGCTGCGCGATCGGGGCGCCAAGGAGACCGGAGCGGCCGAACAGCAGCAGCAATGCGAGGCCGCCGACCACCGGCGGCAGCACGAGCGGGACAAGCACGAGCACGCGGACCACCCGATAGAGACGCTGGCCAGGCACCTGCGCCAGCGAGGCGAGCCACCACGCCAGCGGAACCCCGATCACCAGGCAGGCGACCGTGGCCAGAATCGCGCAGGAGAGGGACAGCCAGAGGGCCTCGCCCACGGCGGGCTGCGCGACGACGGCAGGCAAATCCGACCAGGGCACTCGCAGCACCAGGGCCACGAGGGGCAGCACCAGCAGCGCCAGAGCGACGGCCGCGAACGGGGTAAGCACCCCTGGAGGGCGCCGGATCTCCCCGCTCATGTCAGGCTGAGGAAGCCGGCTTCCTCGAAGACCTCGACGCCTCGAGCCGTCAAGATGAACTCGGTGAACGCGGCGGCCGCTTCCGGGTTCGGAGCTGCCTTGAGCGGGACGATGCCGTAGTTGTTGACGGCGTCCAGCGCCTCCGGAAACTCGATGGCCTCGACCTCGCCCGCAGCGCTCTTCGCGTCGGTCGCGTACACGAGACCGGCATCAACCTCGCCGAGCCGCACCTTCGTCAGCACCGCCTTCACGTCGCTCTCAAGCGTGTCAGGCTTCGGAACCACCTCGGTCTGCTCGAACACCTTCGCCGCCGCCGCCCCGCAGGGCACCTCGGCATCGCAGAGGGCGATCTTCAGCTTCGGGTCGGCGAAGTCCTCGAGCCCGGTGACGCCCGCCGGGTTGCCCGCCGGGGTCACGATGACGAGGGCGTTGCGGGTGAACGTCGCGGGCGTCCACTCGACGAGCCCCGCATCCACCACCGACTTCATGGTGGTGTCGCTGGCCGACGCGAAGACGTCGACAGGCGCCCCGCCGGTGATGATCTGCTGCGCGAGCGTCGAGCTGCCCCCGAAGTTGAGCGTGACGCTCACGCCAGGATGCTCGGCCTCGAACTCGTCTGCGAGCTGCGTAAACGTCTCGGTGAGCGAGGCGGCCGCGTACACCGTGACGGTGCCAGTGGGGCCCGTCTCAGTGGGCGACGGCGAGGTCTCAGCGCCCGCCGAGGGCCCCGGATTTGTGGCGCTCGGAGCGCAGCCCGCGAGCGCGGCCAGAAGCACGACACCGGCCGTGGCCGCGAGGGCGCGCACCGTTCGGAATCTGCGGGTCTCAGACACTGTGCACTCCTTCGATTCCCACATTGGTGGCCTTCACGCTGGCCACAACCACGCTGCCGACCTCCAGGGCGAGCTCGTCTGCGGCCTCGCGTGAGATCAGCGACACGATCCTGAAGGGTCCGGCCTGAACGTCGACCTGGGCCATGACCGTGTCGAGCGTGAGCTTCGTGACAATGCCGCGCATCCGGTTGCGAGCGGATGCAGGTGGCAGGTCGCCGAGTTCGGCCCGGCCGCTGCCCTCGGCCAGCTCCTTCGCGAGTGCGGCCAGCTGCAGACCCGAGACGGTCTTCGCACCGGCCTCGCCCTGCAGGTCGAGGCGACCGCCTGCGCCCCAGCGACGCACGGTGTCATCGCTGACCCCGAGCAGCGCGGCTGCTTCGCTCACGCGGTATCGCTGATCTGGCATGGGGGCATCATCTCACGCGAGTCCGCACGTGCGAGTCGGTCCGGCTCGTTCGACCCGCAGATGCGCTCGCGGAAGCGTTCAGCCCGCTCGGCTGCGCCAGACCGCCGGCGGCACCTACCGCAGAATCTCGACCAGCAGCACCCAGGCGTTGAGGGTGGCGCCGGCGAACGTCAGAAGGAACCCCGCGGCGATCCAGTACAGCGACTCCTCCCAGGTCCCGACCGCGAGCGCGCCCCCGATGAGCATGGGCAGCACCTGCAGCACACTCCAGACGGCGCGCAGCACGTGGTCGCGCAGATGCCCGTGCGGGGTCCTGAAGCCGATGACGCTGGTCCGCCAGTAGAGGGCGGCGACCACCAGCGTGAAGGCGATCGTCACGGCCCCAAACGCAGGGAGGCTGATCCCAGGGATCAGGCCAGCCGCGCCGACGATGACGATCAGCAGCAGCGACGCGATCGTCGCCCCGGCCCGAGACGGCATGCTCGTGATCTTGATGATCGTCGCGACATTCACCGACATGGCCACGATGATGAGGCCGGCCAGCGCGGCGCCCGCGCCGACGGTGGCGACGAAGAAGCTCTCCCACGCGTCGACGTTCACGGGCGTGCGTCCATGCCGTCATCGGTGTGAAGGATGCGGTCCGGCCGCGAGTAGAGCACCATCGACTCCCCGCGCAGGAAGCCGATGAGCGTCATACCGCTCGCCTCAGCAAGTTCCGCCGCGAGCGACGACGGCGCCGAGACCGCTGCGAGGATCGGGATGCCCGCCATCTTCGCCTTCTGCACGAGTTCGAAGCTCGAGCGTCCGGAGACCTGCAGCACCGTGCCGGTCAGCGGCAGCCGGTCGTTCTGCACTGCCCACCCGATGACCTTGTCGACGGCGTTGTGGCGTCCGACGTCTTCCCGCAGCACCAGCAGCCGACCCGTCGCGGCGTCGAAGAGGGCCGCCGCGTGCAGCCCGCCGGTCTTCTCAAAGACGGCCTGCTGCTCACGAAGCCGCTCGGGGAACGTCACGAGCCGCTCCGCATCCAGTGTCACCGGGTCGCCCGACACATCGTAGCTCGACGTCAGCTCGACGGCGTCGATGCTCGCTTTGCCGCACAGGCCGCACGAGCTCGTCGTATAGAAGTTCCTGGCGAGGTCCGGGTCGGGGCTCGGCGTGCCCGGGGAGAGGCGCACGTCGAGCACGTTGTAGGTGTTGAGCCCGTCGGCAGTGCCGTCGGCGCCCGCGCAGTACATCGCAGACTGGAACTGCTCGCCGCGCGCGATGACGCCCTCGGAGACGAGGAAGCCGGCCGCGAGCTCGAAGTCGTTGCCCGGGGTGCGCATCGTGATCGCGAGCTGCTGCCCGCCGACCCGAATCTCGAGGGGCTCTTCGGCCGCGAGGAAGTCGGCCTTGGTCTTCGGGGGCTGCCCGAGACTCAGCCGCGTGACGCTCCGTCGCACCGTGATCCGACCCACGCGCTCATGCTAGCCCGCCACCGCGCATCCGCCCACACTCCCCGCGAGTTGCCCCAAACGGTCGCTCTGCGACGCTCGACAGCGACCATTTGGGGCAGCTCGCGGCACCGCGGGCACCGCGGCAGGGTCGGAACGCGCGTCGGCGCGGGTGGGGGCGGCGGCGCGCGGGCGGGATGCGGGGCGCGGGCGGGATGCGGGGCGCGGGCGGGCGGCGGCGCGCTCGGGATGCGGCGGTAGGGTGACGCCATGCGTCTCGCCCCGCTTGTCGAACCGTCCCCCGAGCTCGGCGGCGACGAGCTCGCCCGCACCGCACGGCAGCGTCGTCTGCCCGAGCTCGGTGAGATCGGGCAGCGCCGCCTCGCCGCGAGCCGGGTCGCCGTGCTCGGTGCAGGCGGCCTCGGCGCGCCAGCCCTGCAGTACCTGGCGGCCGCGGGCGTCGGCACGATCGGCGTCATCGATGCGGATGCGGTCGAGCCGAGCAACCTGCACCGGCAGGTCATCCACGGCATCGGGGACGTCGGCGAGCGCAAGACCTCGAGCGCCGCGCGCAGCCTGCGACAGCTCGCGCCGCAGGTGCAGGTCATCGAGCACGACGAGCGCCTCGACGACCGCAACGCGGAGCGCATCCTCGGCGCCTACGATCTTGTGCTGGATGGCGCCGACAACTTCGCGACCCGCTACGCCGTGGCCGACGCCTGCGAGCGTCTGGGGCTGCCTTTGGTCTGGGCCTCCGTGCTGCGTTTCGACGCGCAGCTGAGCGTGTTCTGGTCGTCCCCTCCCGAGCCGGCGGACGGCGTCACCCTCCGAGACGTCTTCCCGGAGCCCCCGCCGGCGGGCTCGGTGCCCTCGTGCGCCGAGGCCGGGGTGCTCGGCGCGCTGTGCGGCATCGTGGGCTCGATGATGGTGGCCGAGGCGATCAAGCTCATCACCGGCATCGGTGAGCCGCTGCTGGGCAGGCTCGTCGTCGTCGAGGCGCTCACGATGCGCGTCTCAGAGGTGCCGCTGCGGGCGGCTTCCCGCGAACATACGGCACCCGCCGGGCAGGGCGCGGCGCGCGAGCCGAACGCAGCGCCGTCGCCCATCAACTTCGACCCGCTGCGGGATGCGCGCGGCAGGTTCGTCGATGTCCGTGAGCCCGACGAGTACGCGGCCGATGGAGTGCCGGGCGCCGTGTCGCTGCCGCTCAGCGAGCTGCTGCAGCTCGAACGAGACGAGGCCGCACTGCGAGGACGGGTCCACAGGCTCGTCGGCGAGGACGCGGGCACGAAGGACTCCCCGCTGAACCTGTACTGCGTCTCCGCCGCACGCGCGCGCCGCGCAGCGCTGCTGCTCGCCCCCTACGGTCTCGAGGTGCGCGTGGTGCAGACCCCAGCGCTCCGCGAGCTGCGGGCTCTGCAGTCGCCGCGGGCGGGAGCCGCTACGGACGGAGCGGGAGCATGATCGAGGTCGAAACCCAGCTGGCGCGGGTGCTTGCGGAGACTGAGCAGCTGCCGGTCGAGCGTGTCCCCCTCGCGGCTGCCCACGGCCGGGTCATAGCCGAGACGGTCACGGCCCGGTACTCGCTCCCGCCCTGGACGAACTCCGCCATGGACGGCTACGCGGTCCGCGCCCTCGACGTGGCGGCCGCGAGTCCCGAATCCCCCGTCACCCTCGCCGTCGTGGCGGACCTGCCTGCTGGCGCATCCGCCAACCCCTCCCTTGGTCCGGGCCAGGCCGCGCGCATCATGACCGGTGCTCCCGTCCCGTCGGACGCCGATGCGATCGTGCCCGTGGAGGCGAGCGACGGTGGCGTGCGGCGAGTGCGCATCACCTCGCCCGCCGCCCCCGGCGCGCACATCCGCGTCGCAGGGGAAGACCGAACACCAGGCGACCCGCTCGTCGCGGCGGGAGCACGCGCAGGCGCCGAGGTGCTCTCGGCGCTCGCCTCCGCCGGCTACGGCACCATCGAGGTCGCCCGCCGCCCCCGCGTCGCCGTCATCGCGACGGGTAGCGAGCTCGTCGCGCCCGGTGAACCGCTCGAGCGCGGTCAAATTCCGGACTCCAACTCGCTACTCATCTCCTCGCTGGCCGCGGAGCATGGGGCGGAGCTCATCGACGTGCTGCGCGTCTCCGACGAGACCACGCACCTCGAGGCCGCACTGCACGAGCTCGCCCGGCGCTGCGACGTCATCGTGCTCACAGGCGGCGTGAGCATGGGCGCCTACGACCCCGTCAAAGAGCTCCTCTCCCCTGGCGGCCAGGTGCGGTTCGAGAAGGTCGCCATGCAACCGGGCAAGCCGCAGGGGTTCGGCCGTCTCGCGGCCCCGTGGGTTGGCGACGGGGAGGTCGGCCCGCTCGTGTTCGGCCTGCCAGGCAACCCGGTCAGTGCGTGGGTGTCGTTCCTCGTCTTCGTCCGACCCTGCCTGCGTGCCCTGCAGGGCGCATCCGTCGTCGAGGACCCGACGTTGAGCGCCGTCGCGGAGGTCGGCTGGCGCACGCCGCCGGGCCGTCGACAATACCTGCCCGCGCGCATCCGCACGACCGACGCGGGGGTGTCGGTCTCCCCGGCAGCGGCGCGCGGCTCGGGCTCGCACCTGGTCGGCAGCCTCGCCGATGCGAACGGCTACGCGATCGTCGGGGCCAGCGTCGAACGCGTCGAGGCTGGCGACGTCGTGCAGGTCGTCCGGCTGATGTCGGACGTGGATGCCAGACTCTGAGCATGACGAACTTCACGCACCTTGACGCCGCCGGACACGCTCGCATGGTCGACGTGACCGAGAAGCAGCCGACCGTGCGGGCCGCCACCGCATCCGGCATGGTCTACTGCGGCGGGCAGGTGCTCGAGGCCCTCACGAACGACGCCGTGCCGAAGGGCGACGCGTTCGCCGTGGCCCGCATCGCGGGCATCCAGGGCGCGAAGAAGTGCGCTGAGCTGCTGCCACTCGCCCACATCATCGGCGTGCACGGCGCCACCGTCGACCTCCAGCTGCGCGACGACGGGGTGCTCATCACGGCGACCGTGCGCACGGCCGACCGCACGGGCGTCGAGATGGAGGCGTTCACCGCCGTCTCCGTGGCGGCGCTCGCGCTCGTCGACATGGTGAAGGGCATCGATAAGTCGGTGACGATCGGCGACATCAAGCTCATTGCGAAAACCGGCGGAAAGTCGGGGCCGTGGACTCGCGAGCAGTAGCACCTGACTCCCCCGACGCGGGGCAGGAGGCCGACTTCGACGCCGTGGTGCTCGCCGGCGGCCGCGGCTCGCGGCTCGGGGGCGTCAGCAAGGGCGAGCTCGAGGTGGGCGGGCGGCGGCTGGTCGACATCGCCGTCGCCGCAGCCCACGACGCGGGCGCCAGCCGCGTGTTTGTCGTCGGCCAGGTGGCAGTGGATGCGCCTGCCGTCGTCGTGCGCGAGGAGCCCCCGTTCGGAGGGCCCACGGCTGGCCTCGCCGCCGCGCTCCCTGCCGTGGCGGCGTCCCGCCTGCTGTTGCTGGCCTGCGATCTCCCGCGCGCGGCGGACCTCGTCGCGTTGCTCCTCAACGCCGATGACCGGTCGCCCGGTGAACCCGGCCGGACTGCGGAGGGTGACGGGCGGGTGATCGTCGACGCCGGTGGGCGCACGCAGTGGCTCGCGGGCCTCTACCGCACGGCGGCGGTCAGGGAGGCGCTCGACGCCGCGACCGCCCGGGGCGATGTCCACGGCCTGCCGCTTCGA
Organism: Pseudoclavibacter helvolus; assembly: GCF_049707175.1. GTDB lineage: Bacteria > Actinomycetota > Actinomycetes > Actinomycetales > Microbacteriaceae > Pseudoclavibacter > Pseudoclavibacter helvolus_A. Next base: position 204,201 of record NZ_JBNAFM010000004.1, read on the forward strand.
CGCATCCTCGAGCCCCTCCACCTCGAGCGGCTGCCCGACACCGACAACGCCAGCGACGACATCGACACCCCAGAGCACCTCGCCGCCGTGCGTCGCGCGCACGATGCTGCTCGCACCGACCACCGCACGCCCCCGGAGAGAGGACCCGCAGCCATGAACGACACCCCGAAGCACCTGCCCCCGGAGGCGCTCGACGAATGGCTGGCCGAGGTGCAGCGCCTGCTCGAGCTCGACGACCGCCTCGAGGTCGGCGCGCTGCTCGACGTGGCCAGGGACGTCGCCCACAACGTCGCGCGGCCGGCCGCCCCGCTCACCACCTTCGCCCTGGGCCTCGCGCTCGGTCGCCAGAGCTCCGCCGCCGACTCCCCGGAGGTCTTCGCGAGACTCGCCGAACTCGTGACCGCTCGCGCCATCGCCTGGGAGCGCGAATCATGACCGCGCCATCCCGAGTGCGCGTCTTCGCGGGCGCCGCGGAAGCCGTGGGCGGCAGCGAGTTCACGCTCGAGATCAGCTCGATCGGCGAGCTCCTGGCCGCGCTCAACCCGGGCGGCGACGCCCACGTCGCCGAGGTACTCGCCCGCTGCTCGTTCCTCGTCGACGGAGCACGCACGTCCGACCCCGGGGCCCAGCTCGCGCCGGGGGCGTCGGTCGATGTGCTCCCACCGTTCGCGGGCGGCTGACGCCGGGCCCGTGACGAGCCAGCACCGCGTCCGGATCTGCGCGAGCGCCCGCTAGCCGCCGATCGCGTTCATCCCGCGGGCCGGCTGCAGGAAGCTCGGGTCGTTGATGGCGTGACCAGGCAGCTTGTTGTGGATGCACGAGCGCAGCGTGGCATCGACGGCGAGCTCGGATGGCGTCCACTGCCCCGCCGCGTGCCGCTCACGCCCGCGGTCGTCGCCGTCTGCGGCGAAGCCAGGGTCGGCTCGCAGGATCGGCATGAGGTCGTACTCGCTGGTCGAGAACAGGCAGTTGCGCAGCTGACCGTCGGCGGTGAGCCGCAGTCGGTCGCAGTTGCCGCAGAACGGCGCGGTGACCGAGGCGATCACGCCGACCGTGTGGGGGCCGCCGTCGATCGCCCACCGCTCTGCGGGTGCCCCGCCGCGACCGGGCACGGGCTCAAGCGCGAACCTCGCCGAGAGCGCCTCGAGCAGCTCTTCTCGGGTCACCATCTGCGCGCGGTCCCAGGTGTGTCCCGCGTCGAGCGGCATCTGCTCGATGAACCGCATTTGCGCGTCGTGGTCGAGCGCGAACTCCACGAGCTCCACGATCTCGTCGTCGTTCACGCCTCGCATCGCGACGGCGTTCAGCTTGAGCGGCCGAAGCGAGGAGGCCTGAGCCGCACGGATGCCGGCCAGCACGTCGTCGAGCTTGTCGCGCCTCGTGAGCGACGCGAAGCGGTCGCGGCGCAGCGTGTCGATGGAGATGTTGAGGCGGTCGAGGCCCGCGTCGATGAGCTGCGGCAGCATGCGCGGCAGCAGGATGCCGTTCGTGGTCATCGCCACCTGGACGGGGCCGGCCGGCCCTTCGATCTGGGAGACCCGGCGCACGATGTCGACGACGTCGCGTCGGAGGAGCGGCTCACCGCCGGTCAGCCGGAAGGTCGTGATGCCCGAGGCCGCGGCCAGCTGCGCGATGCGCACGATCTGGTCGGTCGTGAGGATGCTGTCCTTCTCGAGGAACTCGTTGCCTTCGGCCGGCATGCAGTAGGTGCACCGCAGCGAGCACTTGTCGGTCAGCGAGATACGCAGGTCGCGGTGCACGCGCCCGTGGGTGTCGACCAGCGGGTCGCCCGGGGCGGCGGGCAGCTGCGCCTCCACGAGGCGAGGGCGGCGCGAGATGGTGACGGGTACGGCGGTCATGGCAGGCCGACCCATGACGCACTGCCGTCGGCTTCGTGCTGCTGCTTCCAGATCGGGACCTCGGCTTTGACGGCTTCGACGAGCGCGCGGCTCACGTCGTAGGCATCGCCGCGGTGGGCACTCGCGACGCACGCGATGAGCGCGATGTCGCCGACGTCGAGGTGGCCGATGCGGTGGCTCACTGCGACGCGAACCCCCTCCCGAGCGTGGGCGGCCGCAAGGCGCTCGAGCACGAGCTGCGCGTCGGGATGCGCGGTGTAGTCAAGCGACACGACCTGGCCGGCGGCCTCGGGGTCGTGGTCCCTGATCTGACCGATGAAGGTCACGACGGCACCCGCGTGCGGGTCGTCGACGGCCGCGAGGTGCTCGGAGAGGAGCAGCTCGTCGGTCGTGACGCGGGCGAGAGGGCTGGGACTCACGAAGGGTGGTCACCGCCGCGCAGCTGGTCGAGGAGGTGCGGGATGAGGGGCGCGAGCAGGGCTGCTCCGTCGCGCGCCGCCCCCGGTGAGCCCGCGAGGTTGACGACGAGGCTCGGGGCCCCGCGGCCCGGGCGATCGATGATGCCGGCGATGCCCCGCGAGAGCACGGCCGTCGGGACCGTGTCGCGTGCCGTGGCGCGCAGCGCCTCGGCGATGCCGGGAAGCTCTCGGGTGATGAGGGGCCAGGTGGCCTCAGGGGTCTCGTCGCGGGGCGAGAGGCCCGTGCCGCCGAGCGTCAGGATGACGCGCGCATCCGCATCCGCCGCCTGCGCGATGGCTTCGCGGACCACCGTGGCCCCGTCGGCAACGACACTGAGCGTCACCGAGGTGAAGCCGTGGCGGGTGAGCGCTTCGACCGCCGCCGGACCGGAGAGGTCTTCGCGCTCGCCGCGTGCCGACCGATCGGAGACCGTGATGACGGCGATCGCCGCCTGCTGCTCTGAGTCCGATGCCTGCGGCTCGGGGGACGCTTCCTGCATGGCTCGAGCGTACCCGCTCGAGGCTCGCGAGAGCCCAGCTCAGCCCGCGAGCGCGCCGGTCGCCGCCGCGACGCTGAGCAGGGCGACCGCGATGAGCGGGAAGGTGCCCTGCATGGCGCCGGCGCGCAGCTTCGTGCGGTCGTTCGTGATGAGGACGATGGCGGCGAGCAGCATTGATCCGGCGCCGGCGAAGACGAGCGTGGCGCCGACGGCGTGCTGCCCTGCGACGACCAGGACCACGCCGAGCCCGGCCATGATCGCGAGGAAGAGGTTGTAGAAGCCCTGGTTGTAGGCCATGGGCTTGAGGGTCTCCGCGACCTCGAGTGACGGCACGCCGAAGGTCTTCCTCGTCGACGCCGCGGTCCAGCGGACCGACTCGAGGACGAAGATGTAGACGTGCAGGAGAGCCGCGAGGACGGCGAAGACGAGGGCGGCGACAAGCATGGGGGCTCCTAGATCGGTGTATTCTGTAACGAACGTTACAGTATCGGGGGCCACATGGCACGCACCACAAGCTTCGACCACACCGCGGCCGTCACCGGCGCGAGAGCGTTGTTCTGGCGCGTGGGCTACGACTCCGCCTCAACGGGCGACCTCGAGGCAGCCACCGGCCTGAGCCGTTCGAGCATCTACAACACCTTCGGCAGCAAGCGCGCACTGTTCGACGCAACCGTCCAGAGCTACCTCGACGACATCGTGCATCCACTGCTCACCCCCTTGCTCGCCGACCCTGTCGCACCCTCCGCACTCGACGACTACCTCGAGCGACTGTCGCGGGCCGTCGCCCAGCAGGATCGACGCGACGACGTGCGAGGATGCCTGCTTCTCGCAACGACCTCCAGCTCACTCTCAGACGACCCTGAGATCCGCGCATCCGTCACCGACTACCGCTCGACGCTCGAGGATGCGATCACCCGGGGCGCGATCGCAGCAGGGCACACGCGCCAGACCGCGACCCTCGTGACGGCGGCACTGGTTGGAGCGTTAACCATCGCTCGAGTCGACAGCACTGCCGCGGTCGATGCACTCTCGGCAGCGAGGGACCTCGTCGCCCCCTGAGTTCGCGCGCGGCTCTTCTCAACCCAACGGTTGACAAATGCCAGATCGAGGAGCATGCTGGTTTTATCAACCATCCGGTTGAGAAACCGAACGGAGGGCAATGAACGCCGACGCACTCTCCCCCGTCTTCGCTGCCCTCGCCGACCCGACCCGACGAGACATCGTGGCCAGACTCGCCGAAGGTGACGCCACCGTCGGCGAGCTCGCCGCCCCCTACGACATCTCTGTGCAGGCCGTCTCGAAGCACCTCCGCGTGCTCGAGGACTCGGGCCTCGTCACCCGCGCCAGCGACGCCGTGCGCGCACCCCGCCACCTCGAAGCGGAGGTCCTCAGCCTCATGACCAAATGGATCCAGCGCTACCAGGCGACCGCCGAAGCCCGATTCCGCCGGCTCGACGCGCTCCTCGAAGCCTCCGCGGCCGAGCATCCCTCGCACGAAGCACCCAGCCCCACCCCACCGCCCACGAAAGGAACCCCATCATGACCAGCACCTCAGCCAAGGACACCGTCGTCACCGTCGGCGAGGACCTCCCGAACGTCGCCGTCACGCGCGAGTTCGACGCCACACCAGACCGCGTCTTCCGCGCGTTTGTCGACCCCGACCTCTTCACCAAGTGGGTTGGACCGCACGAGGTCGCCACGAACGTCGACCACTGGAACGCCGTGACAGGCGGCGCCTACCGTTGGGTGAACCTGCAGGACGGCGAGGAGATCGCGAGCTTCTACGGCTCGTTCCACGAGATCCGCGAGAACGAGCGCATCGTGCAGACGCAGACGTTCGAGATGATGCCAGACAGCGTGCTGCTCGAGACCATCACGTTCGAGCCCCGAGAAGGCGGCCGGACGCGGGTCACGAGCGTCAGCCTGCTCGACTCGTTCGAGGCGCGTGACGGCCTGGTCGCCAGCGGCATGGAGTACGGCGTTCGCGCGGGGTACGAGAAGCTCGACGCACTCCTCGCCGCCTGACGAGCAGGCCGGCCCTGCCTGACGCCGTCCGACGCCGTCCCTCCGCAAGCATCCGCACTGCCTCCCGCCCGCCACTGACCAACCTGCGTGACGAAAGCCTCGAGATCCAGCACGGCGTGCCGGGTTCGGGGCTTTCATCACGCAAGTTGGTCAGGCGTTCAGGCGGCGATGCGGTCCGGCGGTCGGCGGCGATGCGGTCCGGCGGCGAGACGCGCACCGCGCCTCCGCGCCTCAGGCCGCGAGCGCCGCCTGAGGCAACCTGCTGAAGAGCCGGTCGAAGACGGCGAGTCGGTCGAACTGCAACGCGTAGTCCCTTGCCTGCACGGCGAGCAGCCTGCGCTCGGCGGCCGTCGTCTCGAGCACGGCCGTGTTGAGCGCCTCGGCGATCGCCGTCGGGCTGTTGACGGGCACGATGAGCGCGTGCTCGCCAACGGCTTCCCCTACCCCGCCCGTGACGGTCGTGATGACGGGGCCCCCGCCGGCCAGCATCTTCTCTGCGAGCGCGATACCGAACGTCTCGATGAACTCGGGGCGTGGCTTCGTCGGCAGCACAAACGCGGCGCAGCCTGCCATGAGGAACGGCTTCTCCGCGTCGCCGACGTCTTCCAGGAAGTGGATGCGGTGCGCGAGCGGCGAGACGGCCCCGATGGCTTTGAGTTCCTCGGCCTGCGGCCCGCGGCCGGCGATGACCAGCTGGACCTCGGGGTCGTCGGCGACGCGCGACTGCTCGAACCCGGCGATGAGGTCCTCGACGCCCTTCGCCTCGGTCAGCCTGGAGAGGAACATGACGTAGCGGTCCCTCGTGAGGCCGCGCGCCTCGACGGCCGAGGTGATGTCGGCGTCGGCCAGGCCGACGTAGGCACTGGAGTCGATGGCCGGGTAGGAGATCTCGATACGGCTCTCGCACTGCGGCGCGTAGCGGGTGCCGTGCTGGGCGTCGACCTTCGCGGCCTCCCCCACGATGAGGTCCCTCGTGTATTCGGACACGGCGACGCACACGTCTTGGGAGAGGTAGGCGGAGAGGATGTGGGCGGCAGCACCCAGGCGCCCCTCTTCGACGGCGTGCTTGACGACGTTGGTGACGTCGGAGCCCACCGCCTCCGCGATGGTCGTCACGTTGACGGGCAGGCCGGTCGACCGCGCGACGGTGAGTGCTTCGGCGACGGCGAGCGTGTGCGGGCTGAGGTAGAGCGACATGCAGACCGTGGGGACACCGTCGGTGAACAGCTCGACGAGGCGTCCGACGAGTCCGGCGAGGTAGCGGCCGTCTGGCACCTTGTAGTCGCCGACGGGGGCCGGGCGGTCGACGAAGATGCCGTCGCTGTAGGGCATGACGGTGTCGAGCGGCTTGAGGGGCAGCCCCGCGGATTGGAGCCGCTCGATGGGCCAGGTGACGATGCGCACTTCGTCGAAGCCGCGCAGGCGCGCCGCCTCGGCGAGGTTGCGCGCTTCCACGGAGTGGCCGCAGATGACGGGATCGGCGCGGACGACGATCACGAGGCGGTGCTGGATCTTGTTCATCAGGGTCCTTCCGGGGTTGGTGTCGAGGGGTGTGCGCCGACGTGGGGTGGGTGTGCTGTGGTGGTTGCTGGGGCGGGGAACGAGGTGGGCAGGTCGCCTGCTCGGGTCCCCCAGTCGCTGGGCTCGGTGCCGAGTTCCAGGTGCAGTTCCTGGGCGGCCATGAGCTCGCTCGGGGACAGCCAGCTGCGGCTGAGCGGTCGTCCGTCGAGGTGGGCGCTCTGCACGTACTGCACTGGGCCGCCGTGGGCTGGCTCGCGGAACCCGGTGGTGGTCACGCGAAAGCGCTCGCCATAGACCGCGATCGACGTCTCGGCGAAGGCTGGAGCGTTGAGGAGGAAGCTGGCCTGGCCTGCGACGGGGAAGAGCCCGAGCGAGGCCCAGACGTACCAGGAGCTGAGGCCGCCGGAGTCGTCGTTGCCCGGCAGGCCACCTCGCCCGGTGGCGTACTGCTGCGTGGTGACGGCGTGCACGATCTCTGCGGTGCGGTCTGGCCTGCCGGCGTAGTGGTAGGCCCATGGGGCTTCCATGTCTGGCTCGTTGTTGAGGCCTTCGAAGCGCCCGAGTGCGTAGCCCGCGGCGAGTTCCTCGACGGCGGGCGAGCGGCCCGGCTGGGTGACGGGCGGCGCGCCGTAGCCGAAGAACTCGTCGAGCTGCGCCACGAACCCCTCCGGTCCGCCGCTCAGCTGCATGCGCCCGGCCATGTCGTGCAGGATGCGGAACGAGTAGTTGTGCTTCGACCCCTCGTAGAAGGTCGAGTCGACGAGGAGCCCTGTGGTGGGGTCGAAGGCGTTTCGCCATTGCCCGGCGCGCTTCTCGAGCTGCTGCACGAGCTGCAGGTCGCCGACCCTGGCGGCGACGCGGGCGGTGCACCAGTACCCGAAGGCGAGGTCGAGCGTGTGGGTGATGGGATGCGCGGTGCCTCGGAGCAGGAATTCCTCGCCGTAGGTGCGCCGAAGGTCGTCGGCCATGTGCACGAGGGCCCAGTCCCAGTCGATGCCGGGGAGTCCGAGCTGGCAGAGGTCGGCGAGGAACGTGTGGGCGAGCGCGCTTCCCTGCCGGGAGAAGCGGTCGCTGCCTTTGGCCATGCGGTAGCCGATGGGGAAGTTGCCTTCTTCTTCGCAAATGGTGAGCAGGGCGTTGGCGAGTTCGACGGCCTTGTCGGGGCGCAGCGCGGTGAGCAGGGGCAGCTGGGTCCGGTAGATGTCCCACATCGTCGACAGGTCGAAGACGAACGGGCCGTCGCTTGGCCAGAAGGGGCTTTCTCCCCAGGCGAAAGAGGGCTTGACGAACGAGTGGTAGAGGGCGGTCGAGAACACGGTCTCGCGCTCGGTCGAGCTCGTTTCGACGTTAATCTCGTCGAGGAGCCCCTGCCATTCGCGTTCGGTCTCGGCGGCACGGTCGGCGAAGCGCGCCTCTCCGTCGCCGCAGTCCGCCCTGAGGTTGCGCTCGGCCTGCTCGACTCCGCGCAGCGAGAACCCGATCCGCACCTCGACGACCTGCCCCTCGTCGCTCGGGCCGGCCCACATGAGTCCGAATGGGCGGAGCGTGGTGGGGCGGATGTGGTCGAAGTCGAGGCGAGTTCCGCCTGGCATGAGGCGCCGGTCGTGCCACAGCATCTGCCGCCACTGCGGCGTATCGCACTCGATGTGCACGGCGAGCGGGGCGCCCTCTGCGACGATCTCGCCCGTTGCGACGCCGGGGCGGACGGTCTCGAGGTGGGCCCGCAGCGGCACGGTGGCGCCGTAGGGGATGGCGAGGCCGCCGAGCGAGAAGTCGACGACGACCCGGGCGCTCGCGTGCTTCGGGAAGGTGTACCGGTGCACGGCGCTCTTGGGGCCGACCGTGATCTCAGCGCGGATGCCGTTGCCGAGGGTCGCCGCGTAGTAGCCGGGCGACGCGTCCTCGTCGTCCAGCGACCAGGTGCGCCCGAGCACGTCGAGGGGCTCAATCATCGGGGTCACCCGGAAGTAGTTGTAGTACTTGCGGATGGCGCCGGTGCCGGACTGCTGGAAGTGGGTGAACCCGGAGGCGAGCGGTCGGTCGTAGATCGTCTCGGGCACTCCCTCGAGGCTGAGGTCGTAGCGGCCGTAGCCGGTCGGGTAGGCCCCGGAGTAGGCGCACGCCGACACCATCCCGAGCGGGTACGTGGCGCCAGGGTGCGTGTTGCCGATCTGCGGCTTCGGCCACCACCAGGTGGCGGCCAGACCCGTCTGCGGCGGCAGCGCAGTCGGCTCTGTGCCGATGAACGGGTCTACTCGGGTGGTCATGGTGCGAGCCTGGACGGGCACTGCTACGGGAGTGTGGACGTCACGTTACGTTCCCGCGTCGGGAGTCTGTGCGCGACCTGGGTCGCTGCGGTCGGCGTGCGGTGGCGGGGCCGAGCGGGTCGCAGCGCCCTGACTCACACCAGCGGCTGTCCGCGGCGGATGCGCCTGCGCACGTCGGCGAGGAGCAGCCGGTACACGAGCCCTGAGACGGCCAGCGGGAGCGCGCGCTCGATGCGCACGAGGGCGGCGCGCTGGCCAACGAACCACGCCTCATCGGCCGGGGTCCAGCGCACGCGAAGAGCGCGGCGGAATTCCGGGGGCAGGAAGCCGATGGTGAGCCGCTGGTGCCAGGCGCGCATGCGCGCTGGGAGAACCTTTGCCGCGAACTCGAGGCGCGAGACGTCGAGCAGGTAGGCGCGCACCTCGTCGTCGACGTGCAGCTTGGCGACCTCGCCGCTCCAGTAATCCTCGAACGCGGCTCGGGTGCCGGGCCAGGCCTGCGGCGGCATCTGCAGGGTGGTGCCGAACACGCGCCCCTCGAGCAGGAAGCGTTCCGCGACGTCCACCGCTTGCGGGCCGTCGACGAGCTCCAGCACGTCGCGCGAGCCGACGAAGAGGCACGCGGCGACCCACTTCTGCAGGTCGACCCACAGCGCCGAGTAGTCCTGCGTGGCCCGCGGGTCGCGGTAGGAGCGGACCTGCGCGTGCTGCCGGGTGACGGCCCGGCGGTAGAGCCTGCGCTCCTCCGGGGTGCCGAGGACAGCCACGGCGAGGTAGCTGAGGGTCGTCCTCGTGCGCTTGAGCGGATGCACGTCGAGGCGACCGCTGGTCACGCGGCTGTGCGCGACGCCTTGCCCGACGGCAGGGTTCGAGAGCTGCATGATGACGTTGGCCGCGCCCATCGTGAGCGCGAGGAGCCGGGAGCTGCGTGGGAGCTCCACGCAGACGATGTCATCAACCGAGGAGGCGCTCCAGCGACCGTCGCCGCGTCGTGCGCCGCGTTCGGCCGGAGCGGCTTCAGGCGCCTGAGGCACTCAGGCTCTTCGCGATGGCCTTGAGCTCGGTGCTCGAGCATCCGGCGAGCGGCGAGGCGCGCTTGAGCGCCGCGATGGCCAGCTTCCGCACCCGCTTCCCCTCGGCGGTGAGGGTCAGCACGCGCGATCTGCGGTCGTGCTCGCCCTCGCGGCGCTCGACGAGCCCGCGGTCGACGAGGCGGTCGGAGACGAAGGTCAGGTTCGACGCGTTGCAGTGCAGCTTCGTCGCGAGCTCCTTCATGGCTGGCGGCTGGGCGTCGGGATCGATCGCCCACAGCGCCTGCGCCGTGGGGAAGGTCAGTCCAAGGGCTTCGAGTTCGCGCTCGGCTGCCTCGTTGGTGCTCTGCGCGGTTTCGTAGACGGCACGAAGCGCCCGTTCCAGCGAATCCATATTCAGTACCTTACGCCACGGAAATATTTCAGCAATCGAAGCGTTGTACTCTGAGTCTCGAAACGTTCGAGGCTTGAAGGAGTGTGACGATGAAGACCTTCGCCATCACCGGTGCCACGCAGGGAGTCGGCTACTTCGCCGCCGAAGAGCTCGCTCGCCGCGGCCACCACGTCGTTCTGCTGGGACGCAACCCCGACAAGCTCAACACCGCCCTCATCTCCATCACCGAGCAGGTGCCTGATGCGAGCACCAGCCGCATCCTGCTCGATCTCACGTCGAGCGAGTCCATCGCCAGCGCTGCTGCCTCACTGAGCGCCCGCGAACGCCTGGACGGCGTCCTCCTGAACGCCGCCCACATGGCCCCGGGTGCCCAGCGCGAGCGAGACTCCGCGGGCCGCGAGCTCACGATGTCAACGAACCACCTCGGCCACTTCGAGCTGACGGCGCAACTCATGGATGCGCTGGTGGCGCCGGCGTCGCCGGGCGACGAGCTCGAGGACGGCCCGCGACGCGTCGTCGCGGTGGGCAGCCTCGCCACGCGCATCTACCCGTTCGACCTCGAAGATTGGCAGAGCACGCACCTGTACGAGCCGAAGCGGGCGTACGCCGCGTCGAAGCACGCGCTCGAGATGTTCACGTTCGAGCTCGACCGCCGCCTCCGCGCGGCCGACGCCCCCGCCGAGGCCCTGGTCGTCGATCCGGGCATCCCGGTCAACGGAGCGACGCCGACTCGCGCGGGCGTCAACGAGCCGACAGCCTGGCAGCGCTTCGCCTCCCGCATCGCCGGCCCCTTCGCGCACGGCAAGCACCGTGCCGCCGCGATTGCCGTCCATGCGCTCACGAGCACCGACGTCGCCGGCGGCGACTACCTCGGACCGGCTCGCACCACGCGCGGCGCCCCGGTGAAGCTGGACAAGCCAGCCACGCAGCGAGACCGCGAACGCGCCGAGCGCCTCTGGCGGCTGAGCGAGGAGTCGACCTCGGCCACCTTTCGCCTGGCGGAGACGGTCGCCTAGCTGACACGTCGGGGGGGGTCGGGCCGCCGCCACGAACGGACATCCCGCGCACCCGCATCCGCAGGTATGAAACACTCTGCACATGGACGCGCACGAGATTCGCAATGCCTACCTCGCCTACCAGGAGCGACTCGGCCACGTCCGTATCGACAGGGCCCCGCTGATCCCTCGCGGCGACGGCTCGACGCTGTTCACGGGCAGCGGCATGCAGGCCCTCCTCCCCTACCTGCTCGGTGAAGATCACCCCGCCGGAACCCGCCTCACCGACAGCCAGCCGTGCGTGCGTGCGCAGGATATCGACGACGTAGGCGACAACCGCCACACGACGTTCTTTGAGATGCTCGGCAACTGGAGCCTCGGCGATTACTTCAAGGCAGCGCAGATCCCCGCCTTCCTCTCATTCCTCGTCGACACCGTCGGGCTCGACCCGAACCGCCTGTACGTCACCGCGTTCATCGGCGACGACGACGCCGGCATTCCGCGCGACGACGAGGCGGCGCGAATCTGGCAGGCCGCCTTCCAGGAGCGCGGCATCGAAGCTGGCATCGTGGCCATCGGCAGCCAGGCGGACGGCGATGCTCGCGGCGTCAACCCGGGCGAACGCATCTTCTTCTACGACGGCGGCGAGAATTGGTGGTCGCGCGGGGGCTCGCTGGCGGCGACCCCGATCGGCGACCCGTGCGGACCCGACAGCGAGGTCTTCTACGACTTCGGGCCGGAGCATCACGACCCCGCGTACGGCAAGGCGCATCCGGCCAGCGACAGCGGCCAGTTCATGGAGATCGGCAACCAGGTCTTCATGCAGTACCGGCGCCTCGAGGATGGCTCCTTCGCGGAGCTCGAGCGGCGCAACGTCGACTTCGGCGGGGGCCTCGAGCGCATCGCGGCGGCCGCCATCCACTCCCCCGACGTCTTCCGCATCTCGCTGCTGCGCCCCATCGTCGAGCACATCGAGCGACTGAGCGGCGAGACCTACGAAGAACACACCCTCTCGATGCGGATCATCGCCGATCATCTGCGCGGAGCGACCTTCCTGGCCGTCGACGGCGTCGTGCCGTCGAACAAGGAGCAGGGCTACGTCATGCGCCGCCTCGTGCGGCGGGCCATCCGCGAGGCGCTCATCCTGGGCATCTCTGAGAACTTCTTCGCCGAGCTCGTGCCAACGATCGCCGACCTGTACGTCGACGACTACCCGGAGGTCCGCGAGCGACGCGACGAGGTCATCGCGGTCCTCGTCAAGGAGGAGCGCTCGTTCCGGCGCACGCTCAAGGGCGGGCTCAAGGCGCTCGCCGCGTACGAGGGCTCGACGCTCACGGGCGCGGACGTCTTCCTCCTCTCCGACACCCACGGGTTCCCCCGCGAGCTCAGCGTCGAGGAGGCGAGGCGCCAGGGCATCGAGGTGGCCCCGGAGTGGGAGGCGGAGTTCCTCGCAGCGCTCGAGGAGCAGCGCGCCCGCTCTCGCGGCGCCACGAAGCTCGGCGCCGCCGGCCTGCCACGCCAGGACGCGACGGCCGGTTCGGAGCAGCGGGCCGGCAAGGACGAGGGATGATGTTCCGCTGGCGGAGGAAATCGCGAACGTCGTCGACGAGTCAGCAGACGAAACCCAAAAAAAAGACGGGCTTGCCGCCCGTCATCTTCCCTGAGTTGTCGGAGGCCATCGACGACGGCATGCTGCTCGCGCTGCGCATTGTCCGGCTCGACGTGAAGAACGCGATCATCAAGCGCACGGTCGGTGAGAAGGTGCCGTTCGAGGCCGCCGATTACCGGGATGCGGCGAACGCGTCGCTCGACCGGGTGCTTAAGGAGCTGCGTTACTCGGCGGAGCGGGTCGCCGGCGTGCGAGACCGTGCGCGACCGGGCAGGTCGCTGAGCGCGCACGACTATCGGCACGCCGACATCGAGACGCTGAGCTTTCGGGAGCGCGCGTCGCAGGCGGTGAGCGAGCGCATCGAAGCCGACCGCGAGGACCAGGCGTACGTTGACGGTCTCATCGAGCAGGCGAGAGCGGATGCGTGGACTGAGATCTCTGCGCACATCGAGCACGAGCTGCTCGACCCCTGGTCGAAGGACAGCCCGCGGATGCAGCTGCCGTCGTCGCCAGAGGACGACCCGGAACGCGGGAGCCGGTTCGACGAGCTCGAGAAGGAGCTCCGAAAGCTGGCGCGTGAGGCGAAGATCCAGGAACGACGCGACGCGAAGCAGCGCGAGCGCCCCTGAGCTCTCGGGGGGAATCTCCCGGCCGGGATGCGCCGACCGGGACCTCGCGCACGGCGCCTACTTGGCGAGGATCGCGTACAGCGCCTTGCGGGCGTCGTCGAGCACCTTGGTGGCTTCTTGCTGTTGCTCGTCGGTCGCACCGAGCCGGAACTGCTGCATGACGCCCATGAACTGCATGGCCGACTCTCGGAGACTGGTCGCCGACTCGGACATTCCGGCGACGCCGCGCCACCCCTGCTCGAGCTCTTCTGCGTGCTCGGACACGTAGGTGCGCCCGGACTCGCTGAGCTCGAACACCGGCTTCTTCTCGGTGCCGCCCTGCTCGATGAGCTCCTCGTCGACGAGCTGCTGAAGCGTCGGGTACACCGAGCCGGGGCTCGGACGCCAGACGCCGTCGGTCTTCTCGGCGATGCCCTTGATCAGGCCGTAGCCGTTCGATGGCCCCTCGGCGAGGAGGGACAGGATGGCGGCGCGGACGTCGCCCTTGCCCGCGCGCCGGTGGCCGCGAGGGCCGAACTTGGGGCCGAATCCTGGCCCGTGACCTCCTGCAGGGCCGAAGCCGGGACCAAAACCGCGACCGGGACCGAACCCGTGCGAGAAGCGACGGACACGTTCGTCGCGGCCGGCCTCGTTGTGGAAGCCGGGGGTGCGACCCCCGTCGTGGGCGTGGGCTCGCTCGGCGTCGAACGGGTGGTGCGTGTGTGTGAAGTGCTTGCGCATGGCTGAACCTTTCTGCCGGAGCTGCACGGTGCAACTCCGATAGCTCGACGATATATCGGTGAATGTTCGGTGTCAAGCGATATATCGAAGAATATTCAGACGCGGCGGTCAGCGCCTCGCCTCGCGACGCCTCCGCAACTCCGGCATCACGCATTCGCTGAGGAGCGGGGCGAGATCCGCGAGGTCGGCATCCGGGCCCGGGTACGCATCCACCCACCGAAGCTCATCGATCTCCGCCCGAGCGCGCGGAACCCCCGCGAGCGCGGCCAGGTACACGGTGCCGAGCAGATCGGTCGCGGCCTCGTTGGCCGCCGCGGTGCGCCACTCGCCGAGGAACGTGACGTCGGCGTCGGCGAGCGAGATGCCCACCTCCTCCTCGATCTCTCGGATCGCCGCCGCCTTCGGCGACTCCCCTGGCTCGAGCTTCCCGCCCGGCAGCATGAACTTCGTGGTGCCACGCTTGCGCACCGTGAGCACCTGCCCCTCGGAGTTCTCGAAGCAGATGGCGGCGACAGTCAACAAGGAAGCGGGCACACACCCAGGATAGGTGCGTGCCCGCGATCGTCGAAGGATCTTCCTCTGAGGTCGGCGCTACTGCCCCAGCTCACCGACCGTGACCTGGACCGTCTGCTCTTGTCCGCCGCGAACCAGCACGGCCTCGACCTGCGTGCCAGGCTCGAGCGCGCGGATCTGCGCGGTCAGGTCGGTGGAGCTCGAGACCCGGTGGCCCCCGAAGGCGGTGATCACGTCACCGGCCTGGATACCGGCCTGCGCCGCCGGTCCGCCGGCGGTCAGCTGGGCGACGTAGGCGCCGGCGACGCTCGAGTCGGCCGCGGTGGGGTCGGTGACGCTCGCGCCGAGGAATCCGTGCGCGACCGTGCCATCGGCGATGAGCTGGTCGGCGACGCGCTGCACGAGGTTCGACGGCAGCGCGAAGCCGACGCCGATGTTCCCTGCGGATTCGCTGCCGCTGCTCGCACCGGCGATGGCGACGTTGATGCCGATGAGTGCGCCGTCCTGGTTGACGAGCGCGCCGCCCGAGTTGCCGGGGTTGATGGCCGCGTCGGTCTGGATAACGGGAAGTGCGACGGATGAGGTGCCTCGAGTCGACGTCTGCCCCTCGGACGAGTTCGGGTCGCCGCGCCAGAAGTTGTACGGGCTGTTCTCCTGCGTGCCGTCGGACTCGACCTCCTCTGGCACGGCGGAGGAGCTCACGAGGATGCCTCGGTCGAGGGCGCTCACGACGCCTTCCGTGACGGAGTCGGAGAGCCCGAGCGGTGCGCCGATCGCGACCGCGACGTCACCGACGTTCAGCGTGTCCGAGTCGGCGAAGGCGATGGGGGTCAGGGAGGTCTCCTCGACCTTGATGATGGCCAGGTCGAGGACCGGGTCACCTGCCACGAAGGTGGCAGGCAGCAGCCGACCGTCGCTGGTCTGGACGGACAGCTCTGCGCTGCCCGTCGCACCATCGATCGTCGCGACGTGGTTGTTCGTCACGATGTACCCGGCCCCGTCGACGACGACGCCGGAGCCGCTGGCCGCCGCCTGTCCGGACGACGCAGAGATGGTCACGACGCTGGGCGAGGCGACCGCGGCGATGCTGGTCACCAGCGTCGCGTCCTGTGGGTTGTTCACGGTGATGGACTGCGAGCCACCAGAGGCCGCCGTGACCTGCGAGGAGCCGAAGCCGCCGACCACGGCACCGCCGACGCCGCCGCCGACGACACCGCCGACCAGGAGCCCGGCGGTCAGCAGGGCGATGGTCCCGAACCGGCGCTTGCGAGGCGGTGCATCCTGCGCGGTCGTTGGGCTCGCGGCCGGCCCGAAGCCGCTCGACGGGTACTGGTTCGAGCCGTACTGGGCCGTCGCGTAGTCCGGGGCGGGGTACTGCGCGGTCGGGTTCTGGTACTGCGCGCTTGGATGCTCGGGGCCGGCGTGGGGCGCGCTCGCCGCCTCACCGGGCACGTACTGGGCGGGCTCGCGCCAGCCGGACGCGGAAGAGTACTGCGGCGCAAACGAATGCCCCACCGGGGTGTGCGCAGACGGTTGGGAGAAGGGCCCCGAGGTCGACTGCTCGCCGTCCTGCGGGTTGGTTTCCGGGGTGAAGGGGGTGGACATAGGTGGTTCCTTTCGACACCACCGAGCATCATGCCCCTCGCTATGGCCTTCCTATGGCGAAGCTGTGGCTCAGCTTCGACCCGAGATCGCGTGGACCCGCACGCGGACTCGCACGATCGTTCCCTCGGGAAGCTCCACGAGCGCTGCGGCCTTGATCCGCGCCGCGAGCGCCTCGACGATACGCCCCTGGGGCCGAGACGAGTCGACGCGCACGCGCACCGTGATCAGCACCCCGTTGTCGTCAGTCCCGACCTCAACGTGCAGCGAACCGAGGTGAATGCCGACGATGGGGAGGAGCTCCACCACGCCCGGGGTCGCGAGAGCGGCGGCCTCGACGACCTCCGCGACACGCTCACGCTCACGCTCGATCATTCTTCACTCCTCACATCGGCGATGACGATATCGATGCCGGTGATCCGGAGCGTGGTGTGACGCTCCAGCGCGTCTGCGATCGCAGCCCGAACCCGATCCGCCAGCGGGTGCAGCGGCTGCAGGCCGAGCACGGTCACCGACACGGTCAGCTGCACCGGCGCACCTGGCTCCGTCACGTCGCCATCAAGCACGCAGCGCCCGATGAGCACGCCGTCGATGGCGTCGCCCGTCCGGCGGACCAGCTCGCGGACGACCCCCTCGCTCTGCGTGAACTCGAACTCCGGCTCCTGCGACGCGAGCGGGATCTCGCGGCCGGCGCGCGCATCCATCGCGATCCCCCGCAGCATCGACTGCAGCCACGCCCCGCTCGGCGCGGGCGCCGCAGCGGATTCCGCCTCGAGCAGCTCCTTGGAGGTGCGCGTGACGCGCTCGAGCGCCGCGAGCGCCCGCTCGCACTCAGGGTCTCCCTCGATCTCCGGGTTGTACGGCAGCCGACCCGCATCGAGGTACTCCGACAGCTGCGTCAGGGTGTAGCCCCCCGCGCCGATCGTCGGCTCGACTTCTTCGCTCATGCCCATTCCTCCATGCCTCGCAGCAGCGCGAGCCTCGCCCGCGAGAGGGCTCCTCGCACCGTGGATGTGTTCGTGTCGAGCTGCTCGGCGATCTCCGCGTACGTGAAGCCGGCCGTCTCCTTGAGGATCCAGCACTGCCGCTGGAGCTCCGGGAGCGACGCGAGCACGCGCGACGCCGCGTCGAGCTTCGCGTTCAGCTCCAGCTGGGCCAGCGGGCCGAGCTCGCGGGCCACCGGAGCGTCGACGTCGTCGATGTCCTGCTCGAACTTCCGCCGCCGAAGGCGATCGGTCGACTTCCGGGCCGCGATCTGCACGAGCCACGCACGCACAGCATCGGGGTCGCGCAGCAACTCCAGCCGATTCCAGGCCACGATGCACGCATCCTGGACCGCGTCTTCGGCATCGGCGCGCGACGACAGCAGCCTGATCGCCGTCGCGAGCATAAGCCCCCAGTGGCGGCGGATGAGCGTCTCGAAGGCACGCTCGTCCCCGTCCCTGGCACGAGCGACCAGCAGCGCGTCTGGCGCTTCTGCGAGGTCAGGCACGGAGCCTCCTTCGCGACATCCGGAGCAGCGAGCGCGATGGGAATTCAGCGCACCCGCCGGAACCCGGTCCGGCAACGACGACGAAGGGGTGTTTCCGTCGTGTCTCCGGCAACAGTAGGGCACGCCCGCCGAAGGCTTCCTGCGTTCCCCCGGAATGTTTCCAGCAGGTAAACTCCACACGCGCGCGGGTGCCCGCGCGTGGTCCTAAAACACTGGGGGAACACCTTGAGCTTTTTCCAAAGCCTGATGCGAACGAAGAGCATCGAGGCCTCGCTTGCGGACTCGCACTCCGAGGAACGATCGCTCAAGCGATCTCTCGGCGTGTGGGACCTCGCAATCATGGGCGTCGCCGTTGCCGTCGGCGCCGGCATCTTCTCCGTCGGAGCGAAGGCGGCCGCCAACAACGCCGGCCCGTCGATCACGATCGGCTTCCTGCTCGCTGCCGTCACCTGCGGCCTGGCCATCATGGCCTATGCCGAGTTCGCCTCGTCGGTGCCCGTCGCCGGCTCCGCCTACACCTTCACGTACGCGACGCTCGGCGAGCTGCTCGCCTGGATCATCGGCTGGGACCTCATCCTCGAGATGCTCTCCGCCGCAGCGGTCATCGCCAGCTACTGGGGCGTCTACCTCCAGGAGGTCGTGAACATCTGGGGCTGGGACATCCCGCCGAAGCTGAGCATCTTCGGCCTGTTCGAGCTGAACTGGGCCGCCTTCTTCATCGTCGCCGTGCTGACCACGCTGCTGGCGCTCGGCACGAAGCTGTCGTCTCGTGTGAGCGCCGTCCTCACGATCCTCAAGGTCGCGACCGTCCTCTTCGTCATCGTCGTTGGCGCGTTCTTCGTGAAGGTCAGCAACTACACGCCGTTCATCCCGCCGTCGCAGCCCGCTGCGGAGTCGGAGACCAACGTCTGGCACCAGTCGCTGTTCTCCTTCATGTCAGGCGCTGAGCCGAGCATGTACGGCGTCTTCGGACTCCTCGCCGGCGCATCCATCGTCTTCTTCGCCTTCATCGGCTTCGACGTCGTCGCCACGAGCGCCGAAGAGGTCAAGAACCCGAAGAAGAACCTTCCCCGCGGCATCTTCCTCGGCCTCGGCATCGTCACTGTGCTCTACCTCTCGGTCAGCCTCGTCATCACCGGCATGGTCTCCTACAAGGACCTCGCGGCATCGGAGGCTCCGTCGCTCGCGACCGCGTTCGTGCTCGTCGGCGCCGACTGGGCCGCGCAGATCATCTCCATCAGCATCCTCCTCGGCTTCACCACCGTCATCCTCGTGCTGCTCATGGGCCTCGCCCGCGTGCTGTTCTCGATGAGCCGCGACGGCCTGCTGCCGCAGTCGTGGAGCATCACCAGCGAGAAGCGCAAGACGCCGATCCGCCTGCAGATTGGCGTCGGCATCGCCGTCGCGCTGCTCGCCGGGCTCACGAACGTCGATTGGCTCGAGGAGATGATCAACATCGGCACGCTCTCCGCGTTCGTGCTGGTGAGCCTGTCCATCCTCGTGCTCCGCAAGAAGTACCCGAACCGCGAGCTCGCCTACCGCATGCCGTGGTCGCCGTTCCTGCCGATCCTCTCGGCGGTGCTGTGCTTCTGGCTCATGCTCAACCTGTCGACGCTCACCTGGCTCCGCTTCGCTATCTGGCTGGCGATCGGGTTCGCAATCTACTTCCTGTACAGCCGCCGCAACTCGCGGCTCGGCAAGGAGCGAGCCTCGTACACCGAGATCCTGGGCGCAGAGCTCAAGTAGCCCGAGCCTGCACCAGCACAACAGCGACGGCCCCGCTCTCCAACCGGAGAGCGGGGCCGTTCGCTTGACGAGGCGACTCGCGCCTAGAGCTGCGAAAGCTCCTTGCGGTGCGGCACGATGGGCGGCTGCACGCCACCGAGCTGCTCGATAATGCGCACCACCTGCGTCGAGTAGCCGAACTCGTTGTCGTACCAGACGTACAGCACGAGGTTCTTCCCCTCGGCGATGGTCGCCAGGCCGTCCACGATGCCGGCCCGCGTCGTACCGACGAAGTCGGTGGAGACGACCTCGCTCGACTCGATGTAGTCGATCTGCTGACGGAGCACCGAGCTCAGCGAGACCTGGCGCAGGAAGTCGTTGATCTCCCCGCGGGTGGTGGGCCGCTCGAGCGTCAGGTTGAGCACGGCCATCGAGACGTCCGGCGTGGGAACCCGGATCGCGTTGCCCGTAAGCTTCCCCTCGAAGTGCGGGAGGGCCTTGGCGACGGCCTTCGCGGCGCCGGTCTCCGTGATCACCATGTTGAGGCCGGCCGCGCGCCCACGCCGGTCGCCCTTGTGGAAGTTGTCGATGAGGTTCTGGTCGTTCGTGAACGAGTGCACCGTCTCGACGTGGCCGTGCACGACGCCGTAGCGCTCGTCGATGACCTTGAGCACCGGGGTGATCGCGTTCGTCGTGCACGATGCGGCCGAGAGGATGCGGTCGTCGTCGGTGATGCCCGCGTTGTTGATGCCGTAGACGATGTTCTTCAGTTGACCCTTGCCGGGCGCGGTCAGCAGCACGCGGCGAACGCCGGGGCTCTGCAGGTGCTGGGAGAGCCCTTCTGCGTCGCGCCAGCGGCCCGTGTTGTCGACGACGATGGCGTCACGGATGCCGTACGACTCGTAGTCGACGGTTGCGGGGTCGTTCGAGTAGATGACCTGGATGACCGTGCCGTTGGCCTGGATCGTGGATGCATCCTGGTCGACCGAGATAGAGCCGGCGAACGCGCCGTGCACGGAGTCGCGGCGCAGGAGGCTGGCACGCTTCTCGAGGTCGTTGTCGCTCCCCTTGCGCACCACGATGGCCCGCAGGCGCAGGCCACGTCCGGTCCCGGCGTGCGCGATGATGATGCGCGCCAGCAGGCGTCCGATGCGGCCGAACCCGTAGAGCACGACGTCGGCCCCGGAGTCTGGCGAGCCCGTGCCGATGACCTCGAGCAGCTGGGTGGCGAGGAAGGTGTCGAGGTCCTCCCCCTGCGCGGCGAACCGAGTCGCGAGCTCGCCGAGGTCGATCGAGGCCGTCCCGAGGTCGAACTCCTGCAGGCGCTCGAGGATGGGCAGCGTCGCGTCCAGCGACAGCTCGACGTCATTGATGCGTCGCGCGAAGCGGTGCGCCTTGATGATGTCGATGGCGGACAGGTTGATGAGTCGGTGACCGTAGATCGAGGTCACGACGTTTCGTGTGCGGTACAGGTTCCCGATGAGCGGGATCATCCGCTCGGCGATGCCGACTTTCTCCAGCCACTCGTGCTGCGTCTGCTCGGACTTTTCCATCATCGAATGGGACCCCTCAACGTCGAAAGTTCACGCCTGACAACCAGGCACAAGCAAAATCGTACGGTTCTGCGTCCCACGACGCGGGCGAAACCGCGGCCGCGAGCGTCCTCGTCTTCACGTCAGGTGAAAAATCGCCGTTCTTTCCGAACGACGCGTGCCGCCACTCGCCGATGTGGCCCTCCCGGTCGCCGCGACGGAGGAAGGGCCAGCCTCCTCGCCCCAGACGGGTCGACGTGGACTGGCCCCACCGAGCGCGAGCGCTCGATCAGCTGCGCTCGATCAGCTGCGCTTGGCCCGCTTCTCGCGGACGCGCATGTTCGTGATGATGGGTGACCCCTCGAAGCCGTACACCTCGCGCAGGCGTCGCTGAATGAAGCGGCGGTACCCGGGGTCGAGGAACCCGGTCGTGAAGAGTACGAATGTCGGCGGCCGGGTCTGCGCCTGGGTGCCGAACAGGATGCGCGGCTGCTTGCCGCCGCGCAGCGGGTGCGGGAACTCCGCCGTGAGTTCCGCGAGGAACGCGTTGAACTTGCCCGTAGGGATGCGCGTGTCCCACGAGTCGAGCGCAAGCTCGAGGGCGGGGACGAGCTTCTCCAGGTGGCGGCCGGTCTTCGCCGAGATGTTGACGCGGGGCGCCCAAGCCACGTGGGCGAGGTCGCGCTCGACCTCGCGCTCCAGTTGCCAGCGACGTTCGTCGTCCAGCATGTCCCACTTGTTGAACGCGAGCACCAGCGCGCGGCCCGATTCGAGGACCAGGTCGATGATGCGCAGGTCCTGGACGTTCACGGGCTCGGTCACATCGAGGACGACCACGGCGACCTCGGCCTTCTCGAGCGCGGCGGTCGTGCGCAGCGAGGCGTAGAAGTCGGCCCCCTGCTGCAGGTGCACGCGGCGGCGGATACCGGCCGTGTCGACGAAGCGCCAGATCTTGCCGCCGAGTTCGACCTGCTCGTCGACCGGGTCGCGGGTGGTGCCCGCGAGCGAGTTGACGACCACTCGTTCCTCGCCTGCCGCCTTGTTGAGCAGGCTGGACTTTCCGACGTTCGGCCGCCCGAGGATCGCGACGCGGCGGGGTCCGCCGATCTCTTCCTTCGCGACCTTCGAGACCTCGGGGAGGATCTCGATGACCTTGTCGAGGAGGTCCGCGACGCCGCGGCCATGCACCGCGGAGACGGGCCAGGGCTCACCGAGACCGAGGCTCCACAGTTGGGCCGCGTTCGGTTCCTGCACTGCGTCGTCGACCTTGTTCGCCACGAGGATGACGGGCCGGTCGGTGCGGCGGAGGAGTTTCACGACGTGCTCGTCCGTGGCGGTCGGGCCGACGTTCGCGTCGACGACAAAGAGCACGGCGTCGGCCAGCTCGACGGCGATCTCCGCCTGCTGCGCGACCGAGAGGTCGATGCCCTTGGCGTCAGGCTCCCAGCCGCCGGTGTCGACGATCGTGTACCAGCGGTTGTTCCATTCGGCCTTGTACGAGACGCGGTCGCGGGTCACGCCCGGGGTGTCTTCGACCACGGCCTCCCTGCGGCCGATGATGCGGTTGACGAGCGCGCTCTTGCCGACGTTCGGGCGGCCGACGACCGCGAGCACCGGCAGCGCTGGCAGGTAGGTGATCGCGTCGCCGTCCTCGGATGCTCCGAGGAGCACTTCGAGGTCGTCTTCTTCGAGCTCGTAGTCGTCGAGGCTCTGGCGGAGCGCCTGCGTGCGCTTCTCGACGACGGTCTCGTCGAGCCCGTCGAGGCGAGCGACCAGCTCCTCGCCGCCTGCTTCGTCGAACTCCACTGAGTCCTCCGTGCTCTCGTCGCTGCGTCCTTGATCGTCAGTCATCGTGACTCCTTCGTGTTGTCGTGTCTGGCAGCGCATGGGCGGCTGCCAGCGACGGTGCTGTCGTCTGGAGCGGATCGGGGGTCGCTGACGCGACGATCCGCAGGAATGCCTCGACGGACTGCTCGAAGTCGAGCGTCGTGGTGTCGAGCACGGTGACGCCGTCCTCGGCGTCGGTGAAGTTGGTGACGGCGGCGTCCCGGGCGTCGCGTGCCGAGACGGATGCGGCGACCGCGGCGGCTGCCTCACCTGGCTTCTCGCCCGCCCGGCGAGCGATGCGCACGGCTTCGTCTGCCGTCATGAGGATGCGCGCGGGGGCGTCCGCGGCCACGACGGTCGTGATGTCCCTGCCCTCGGCGATGATGCCAGGGCTCGTGGTGCCTGCCATGGTGCGTCGGAAGAGCGCCGTCAGCGCCTGCCGCGCGGCGGGCACGCGGGAGACCCGCCAGACCTCTCCGGAGATCGCGGTGTCTCTGATGTGCTCGGAGACATCGGTGTCGCCCACGCGAACCCAGCGCTCGTCCGGGCTCTGCGAGATGCTGTAGGTGTCGACGAAGGTCGGCAGCAGGGCCTCAACGGCGGTCGCGTCTTCGAGGTCGATGCCCCGCTCGACCGCAAGCCACGTGAGCGCACGGTAGGCCGCCCCTGTGTCCAGGTACCCGAAGCCGAGGCGTCGGGAGCTCTCGCGGCAGACGCTCGATTTGCCGGAGCCGGCGGGACCGTCTACGGCGACGACGAGCGGTACGCGCTCGCGCGGTGTGCTGGGGCTGGGCTGTTCGGTGGTCGTCATGCGGCGATCCTCCATCCTCGCTGCTCGAGTTCGTCGATGAGCTTCGCCGTGGCCGATGGGACGACCGAGATCACGACGAGGCCCACGTTCGACGCCTGGGCGTGCTCCATGCGGAAGTCCTCGACGTTCACCTGCGCGTCGCCGACGTCGCCCATGAGGCGCGCGAGCTGGCCGGGCTTGTCGTCGATCATGACGGTGACCGAGTCGAACTCCCGTCGCGAGGAGCCGTGCTTGCCGGGGAGCCGTGCGACGCCTGCGTTCCCCGTGGCGAGCTGCTCGGCGATGACCCGCCCTGAGCCGCGTTCCTGGCTGCGTTCGAGCGCGCCTGCGACGCGGTCCAAGTCTGCCTGGAGCTTGCGGAGCACGGCGGCGGTGGGCGCGGCGTTGGCGGTCAGGATCTGCGTCCAGAGCACGGGGTCGCTGGAGGCGATGCGCGTGAGGTCTCGGAGGCCCTGGCCCGCGAGCGCCGTCGCGCCGTCCTCATCGTCCATCAGCCGCGAGGCCAGCAGCGTCGAGACGAGCTGGGGCACGTGCGAGACGAGTGCCACGGCCCGATCGTGGTCTTCAGCGGTCATGGTGACGGGGGTCGCGCCGAGATCGAGGGCAAGCCCCTCGATCTCCTGGAGCGCGAAGACGCTCGTCTGTTCGTGGTGTGCTATGACCCAGGGGCGGCCGACGAAGAGGTCGGCGCGTCCGGAGAGGGGCCCTCCGGTCTCGCGCCCTGCCATCGGGTGGGAGCCCAGGTAGCGGGAGATGTCGGCGCCTCGTTCGATGAGCTCGGCGAGTGGCGCCGACTTGACGCTCGCGACGTCGGTGACGATGGCGTCCGGCCAGCGCTCGAGCTCGGCCGCGACGACCTGGCCTGTGACGTCCGGGGGCACGCAGACGACGACGATGCGGGGTGTCTGCGCCGAGTCGTCGGCGGAGGCAAGGGTGCCGGCGCCGTAGTCGACGGCAAGCTGCAGCACTGACGGTGAGATGTCGTCGAGCTGGACGTCGACGCCGAGTCGGCGAAGCGCGTGGCCCACGCTGGTGCCGAGCAGCCCGGCACCGACGACTCGCACCGGGGAGTTGGTTCGAGTTGGCGTCATCGACGACCCTTCGATCTCGCACCAGGCGCCTGCCTGGGGGTTCGGCCCCGCTTCTGCTCCGTCGACGGGGTGGCCGACGGCGCTGGGGCGCCGCCCTCGCGTTGCCCGCCTGCTCGCCTGGCGAGCTTCAGGATGCGGCCGAGCTCCAGTGTAGTGAACTCCCGCATCTCGCCCTCGCGGAGCGTGCCGAGGTTCAGCGGACCGAAGCTGCGCCGCACGAGGGCGGTCACCGGGTGGCCGACTTCTTCGAGCATGCGGCGCACGATCCGGTTGCGGCCGGAGTGCAGCACGATCTCGACCAGCGACGCGGTCCGGCTGGGCTGGTCTGCCAAGAGCCGAGCGCTGTCCGCCTTGATGAAGCCGTCTTCGAGCTCGAAGCCCTGACGCAGGCGCTGCAGGGCCTTCGCCGACACCCGACCATCGACGCGGGCGATGTAGGTCTTTTCGACGCCGAAGGAGGGATGCGCGAGCACGTGTGCGAGCTCGCCGTCGTTGGTCAGGATGAGAAGGCCACTCGTGTCGCTGTCGAGCCGGCCGACGTTGTAGACGCGCTCCGCGAACTCCCTGGTGAACTCGCGGAGGTCCGGGCGTCCCTGCTCGTCCCGCATCGTCGAGACGACGCCGACGGGCTTGTTCAGCACGACGTAGCGCTTGCTCGCGTCGAGTTGGATCGGGGTGCCGTCGACCGCGACCTCGTCGCGGTCGGGGAAGATGCGGCTTCCGAGCTCAGTGACGACGACGCCGTTGACCTCGATGCGGCCCTGCGTGATGTACTGCTCGCAGACGCGTCGGGACGCAACGCCGGCAGCCGCGAGGGCCTTCTGCAGGCGCACGCCGTCGGTGCGCTCGGGGCCGGGGGCCTGCTCGCGGCCCGCGGCCTGCTCGCGTCCTGGCAGCGGGATGTCGTCGAAGTCGTCGAGCGAATAGCCGCCGTCCGGCCTCGCCTGCGCGGCCTGCCGGAGTGCCGCGGCCTCGTCGGCCGTGCGGTCGCGGTCGCCGCGGCGCGGTGCGCGCCCTCGCTGGTCACTCATGGAATCCGTCCTGTCCTTCGTCGAGCAGAGGTGAAATCTTGGGAAGCTCGTCGAGCGAGTTGAGGCCAAGGTGTACAAGCAGCGTCTGGGTTGTGACGTAGCGGATGGCCCCCGTCACTTCGTCGTGGCCGTCTTCTGCGATGAGGCCACGTGCTACCAGAGTACGCACCACCGAGTCGACGTTCACGGCGCGCACCTGCGCCACCTGCGAACGCGTGATGGGCTGGCGGTAGGCGATGACCGCCAGCGTCTCGAGCGCGGCCTGGGAGAGTTTGGACGGCTGGCGGGTGAGCACGAAGTCGGCGACGATGTCGTCGAGGTTCTCGCGCACGTACAGGCGCCACCCGCCCCCAACCTCGCGCAGCTCGAAGCCGCGCTCTGGACCTCCGAGGTCGCCGTTGTAGTCGGCGACAAGACGGCCGACGGATGCGCGCACGTCGGAGACGGGGCGGCTCACGGCGCCTGCGATGGTCACGAGCGACAGCGGCTCGTCAGCGACGAAGAGGATGGCTTCGACGGCGCGGTCGAGGGCGACGCCGGGGCCGTCCCCTACTGAGCGCTGCGCATCCGTCGCCTTGGGGTCAGTCATCGTCGTCTCCGAGGCTTGCGAGCAGGGCCGCATCCCATTCTTCCGCGTCCCAGCGCACCGTGAGCTCCCCCAGCGGCGTCTCCTGCTCGAAGCTGAGCGCCGCCCTGCGGTAGAGCTCGAGAAGCGCGAGGAATCGCGCGATGATGACGCCGCGAGCGCCCGCGTCTGCGACGAGCTCGCGGAACGTCCGCGGCTCGCCGTCCTGCAGCATCGCGGCCATGATCCGCGCCTGCTCGCGGATGCTCACCTTCGGCGCGTGGAGATGCGTGAGCCCGACGGTCGGGATCTCGCGCGGCGCGAGGGCCAGCGCGGCGAGGGCCGCGAAGTCGGCGGCCGAGAGCGTCCAGACGAGATCCGGGATGCGTTCACGGAACTTCGCCTCGAGCGGGACCGCGCGGGTCGTGCGCTGCCCCTCGACGCCGAGGGCCGCGGCGAACCAGACGGACACCTCCTTGAAGGCCTTGTACTGGAGGAGGCGGGCGAAGAGCAGATCTCTGGCCTCGAGGATCGCCACGTCCTCCGCATCCACGTACTCCCCCTGCGGCAGCAGGCTGACGATCTTCATGTCGAGCAGCGTCGCGGCGACGACGATGAACTCGCTCGCACGGTCGAGCTCCTCCGGAGTCGACAGGTCGTCGAGGTAGCCGATGAACTCGGCCGTGACCCGACTGAGCGACACCTCCGTGATGTCCATCTCGTGCTTCGAGATGAGCGTCAGCAGCAGGTCGAAGGGGCCCTCGAAGTTGGTCAGCGAGACCCGGAAGTCGGTGTCCGGCGACGCCTCGACGTCGGGTGAAGCTGCGATGCCCCTCGCGGTCAGGCCGCTAGGCGACGGCGCCACGATCGACCAACTCGCGCGCGAGCTGGTGATAGGCCTTTGACGCGGTGTGCTCTGGAGCGAAGCGGACGATGGGGACGCCGGCGACCGAGGCGTCGGGGAACTTCACCGTGCGCCCGATGACGGTGTCGAAGACCTGGTCTCCGAAGGCCTCGTAGACGCGATCGAGCACCTCACGCGAGTGCAGGGTGCGACCGTCGTACATCGTGGGCAGGATGCCGTCGAGCTCGAGCGACGGGTTGAGGCGGTCGCGCACCTTGTCGACGGTCTCGACGAGCAGCGCCACACCGCGAAGTGCGAAGTACTCGCACTCGAGCGGGATGATGACGCCGTGGCTCGCCGTGAGCGCGTTGACGGTGAGGAGACCAAGCGAGGGCTGGCAGTCGACGATGATGACGTCGTACTCGCTCGAGACCTTCCGGAGCACGCTCGCGAGGATCTGTTCGCGGGCCACCTCGGTGACGAGGTGCACCTCGGCGGCCGAGAGGTCGATGTTGGCTGGCATGACGTCGAGGCCAGGGAACGCGGTCGACTGGATGACGTCGTGGGGGTCCTTCACCGTACCGATGAGCAGGTCGTAGACCGTCGGCACGTCGTACGTGCGGATGCCAAGCCCGGCGCTGAGCGCTCCCTGCGGGTCGAAGTCGACGGCCAGCACACGTCGCCCGTAGAGCGCGAGGGACGCGCCCAGGTTGATGCTCGTGGTGGTCTTGCCCACGCCGCCCTTCTGGTTGCACATCGAGATGATGCGCGCGGGGCCGTGGCTCTCGAGTTCCTCGGGCACGTCGAAGTGGTTGTAGAGTCGCGTCGACACCGCGCTTGCGCTGCGGGGCGTGGATTCGATCGTCTCTTCGCTCATGACCTCTGCATCCTATCCCCGCCCTGGCCTCCGACGATGGTGGCGCGCGGATGGCTGCTCGCGTACACGTCACGCAGGGTGTCCGCCGTCACGAGGGTGTAGATCTGGGTCGTCGAGACCGACGCGTGCCCGAGCAGCTCCTGCACGACGCGCACGTCCGCGCCGCCCTCGAGCAGGTGCGTCGCGAAGGAGTGCCGCAGGGTGTGCGGTGAGACTCGGCCCGCGAGGTCGGCGCGGGTGGCGATCGCGTCCAGCAGGTTGAACGCGCTCTGCCTGGAGAGGCGCGCTCCCCTGGTGCCGAGGAACAGCGCGGGAGTCGAGCTCCCCCGGGTCGAGAGCTCCCGCCTCGCGCGCACGAGGTAGCGATCAAGGGCCTTCTGCGCGAAGCTGCCCACCGGGACGATCCGTTGCTTGTTGCCCTTGCCGCGGACACGGAGCACACCAGGCTCGAGGAGGTCGTCGACGTTGAGGTCGACCAGCTCGGAGATGCGAGCTCCGCTCGCGTAGAGCAGCTCGACGAGCGCCGTGTCGCGCATCGCTTCGAGCGTCTCGCCGTCCGCCGCCTGGAGCAGACGCTCGACTTCGCCGACGCTGAGCGCCTTGGGGAGCCGCGACGGGAGTTTCGGTGCGCGTACGCGCGAGGTCGGATCGGCGGTGAGCGCCCCCTCGTCGACCAGGAAGCGGTGGAAGCCGCGCACCGATGAGAGTGCTCTGGAGATGGAGGAGGACGCGAGGCCCTCGACGTCCTTGAGCTGCGCGAGGAACGCCGAGACGACCTCCGGCGTGGCCGCCGAGAGGGACCCGCATCCACTCGCCTCGAGCCATCCGAGGTACTTGGCGAGGTCGCGTCGATACGCGCCGAGGCTGTTGGCCGACAGGCCTCGCTCGATCGTCAGGTGTCTGAGGTAGGTGTCGAGCAGCGCCGCGTCCGAAGTCGCCCCGCTCGAAGCTGCCGCCATGGCGAGCCGTCTAGTCCGGGCGGCCGGGCGAACGCGTCGGCCACGCCGCGCTCGCCGGGCGAAGCGTCGACCAGTCGCGCTCCTTGGCGAGGTGGAGGGCCATGACCCCCGAGATCACGAACGGGTTCTGGACCGAGCCGTCGAGGACGGCGTCGAGCGCCTCGGACACGGCAACCCATCGCCGCTCGAGCTCCGCCTCCTCACCGTTGCGGGCGAACGCCTCAGGTGTCGCGGAGACGCCGCGCGCCAGGTAGACGCGCACGTTCTCGCTGCTGCCGCCAGGCGACGTGTACTGGTCGAGGAGCACATCCCATCGCTCGGCTACGAGGTCGACCTCTTCGGCCAGCTCGCGCTTGGCGGCGTCGAGCGGATCTTCGCCCGGCGCGTCGAGGAGGCCGGCGGGGAGCTCCCAGTCACGGCGTCCGACGGGGTGACGGTACTGACGGATGAACAGGATGCGGTCAGCGTCGTCGAGCACCAGCACGGCGACCGCGCCGGTGTGCGCCATGAACTCGCGGGTCAGCTCCTCGTCGCCGAATCTGAACCGCTCGCGGACCACGTCCCAGACCGCACCGTGGAACACGACGCTCGACTCGAGCACCGTGTCTTCCGCGACCTCGTCAGCGAACGGCCCTGGAGCGGCGGCCCCGGTCACTGCTGAACCTGCTCCGCGTCCTGCACGTTCTCCTCGACGTCGACGAGCCGACCGGAGCGCTGGCGCTCGAGGCCAGCGGCAACCAGACCCGCGAAGAGCGGATGCGCGCTGTTCGGGCGCGACTTCAGCTCGGGGTGCGCCTGCGTCGCGACGTAGAAGGGGTGCACGTCGCGCGGCAGCTCGACGTACTCGACGAGCGTTCCGTCCGGGGAGAGCCCCGAGAACTGGAGGCCGGCCTCCGCGATCTGCTCGCGGTAGGCGTTGTTCACCTCGTACCGGTGGCGGTGGCGCTCTTCGACCAGCGTCGAGCCGTAGAGCTCCGCGATGATCGAGCCCTCGTCGAGCGCGGCCGGGTACGAGCCCAGACGCATGGTGCCGCCCATGTCGCCGGTCTCGATGATGTCGACCTGCTCCGCCATCGTCGCGATGACAGGGTTCGGCGTCTCCGGGTCGAACTCCGAGGAGCTCGCGTCGGTGATGCCGACAACGTTCCTGGCGTATTCGATGACCATGCACTGCATGCCGAGGCAGAGGCCGAGGGTCGGGATGCCGTTGTCGCGAGCGAAGCGCAGGGCGCCGAGCTTCCCCTCGATGCCGCGGATGCCGAAGCCGCCTGGCACGCAGATCGCGTCGACGTCGCTCAGCTGCGCGGCGGCGCCGTCGTGGGTCTCGCACTCGTCCGATGGGATCCAGCGCAGCTTCACGAGCGTCTGGTTGGCGAAGCCGCCCGCGCGGAGCGCCTCGGTGACCGACAGGTAGGCATCCGGCAGGTCGATGTACTTGCCGACGAGGCCAACCGTGATCTGGTGCTTCGGGTGGTGCACAACCTCGAGCAGACGCTCCCAGGCGCTCCACTCGATAGGCTGCGCGGGCAGCGAGAGCTGCTCGATGATGTACTCGTCGAGGCCCTGCTCGCGCAACACGCGAGGAATGTCGTAGATCGACGGCAGGTCGATGGTGTTGACGACTGCACGCTCCGGCACGTCGCACATGAGCGCGATCTTGCGCTTGTTGCCCTCGGTCACGGGACGGTCGCTGCGAAGCACGAGTGCGTCGGGCTGAATGCCGGCGGAGCGGAGCGCTGCGACGGAGTGCTGCGTCGGCTTCGTCTTCTGCTCGCCTGACGCGCCCATGAACGGCACCAGCGAGACGTGGACGAAGAAGACGTTGTCGCGTCCCAGCTCGTGACGAAGCTGCCGCGCCGACTCGATGAAGGGCTGCGACTCGATGTCGCCGATCGTGCCGCCGACCTCGGTGATGATCACGTCGGGGCGGGGTTCTTCGCTGGCCTGGAGGCGCATGCGACGCTTGATCTCGTCGGTGATATGCGGGATGACCTGCACCGTGTCGCCAAGGTACTCGCCGCGGCGTTCCTTGGCGATGACACTCGAGTAGACCTGACCGGTCGTGACGTTGGCGGACTGGGCGAGGTCGACGTCGAGGAACCGCTCGTAGTGGCCGATGTCGAGGTCGGTCTCCGCGCCGTCTCCGGTGACGAAGACTTCACCGTGCTGGAACGGGTTCATCGTGCCGGGATCGACGTTGAGGTACGGGTCGAGCTTCTGCATGACGACGCGCAGGCCGCGGGCCCTGAGAAGGTTGCCCAAGCTGGCAGCGGTCAAGCCCTTGCCGAGCGAGGAGACGACGCCCCCGGTCACGTAGATCTGCTTGACAACGGCCTGGTCGTTTCCCGCAACTGGGATATCTGCGCTAGTCACGGAATTCCATACTAGACGACGGACCGTGATCCGTCTGCGCCTGGCGCGGCGCGATTCGCCGCCGCGAGCTCCAGCAGCTCCTCCGCGTGCGCGTTGCCGGTCTCGCTGTCGGAGAGGCCAGACAGCAGCCTCGCGATCTCCTGGGTCCGGTCGGCCCCGCTGATTCGGCGGATGCTAGACGTGGTGAACTGACCGTCACTGGATTTCTCGATGCTGATGTGGTTGTCCGAGAAGGCCGCGACCTGTGCCAGGTGCGTGACGACGATGACCTGCGCGTTCGCGGAGAGCCGCTGTAGCCTGCGGCCGATCTCGATGGCGGCAGATCCCCCGACACCCGCGTCGACCTCGTCGAAGACGAGCGTCGGCACGGAGCTGACATCGGCGAGCACCACCTCGAGGGCGAGCATCACGCGCGAGAGTTCGCCACCGGATGCACCTTTGCCGAGCGGGGCAGGCTCGGTGCCGGGGTGGGGGCGGAGCAGGAACGCGACTCGGTCGCCACCGTGGGCGGCGATGTCGTCGAGCGGAGAGATCTCGACCGTCAGCTGTGCTGCAGGCATCGCGAGCGCGTGCAGCTCATGCGTGACCCGTTCCTCCAGCACCGTCGCCGTCGCCTCGCGCAACGCGGTGAGGCGTGCCGCGGTGGTGGCGAGCGTCTGCTCTGCCTCCGCGATCTGCGTCTCGAGTTCCTGGATGCGCGTGGAGTCGTTCTCGAGCTCGAGCAGCTGCATGCCCGCCTGCGCGCCGAGCTCGATGACGTCGTCGAGGGTCGGCCCGTAGGTCCTGGTGAGGCTCGTGAGCAGCGTGAGCCGCTCGTTGAGCTGGGCCAGCTCGCCGCTGCCCTCCGCCTCCAGGCTGTCGAGGTAGCTGGCCAGCCGAAGCCCAAGCTCGTCGACCGCGAAGGAGACATCTGCCGCGGCTTGACCGAGTTCAGCCAGAGCCGGGTCGCTCGACGCGGCGCTGTCGATGAGGGCACGGGACTGGGAAACGAGCTCCGCGGCGCTCGCCGCTCCCTGACCTCCGAAGCCGGCCGAGCTGTCGCCGGCGAGGAGTTCGTGGGCCTGCCCGACGTCGCGACGCAGCGCCTCGAGGTTCGAGAGGCGTTCGATACGTGCGAGCAGGGCGACGTCCTCCCCCGCCTGTGGTTCAGCCGGCTCGATGTCGGCCAACGCGCGGCGAAGCCGCGCGGCTTCGAGCTCACGCTCCGCCTCGGCGTCGCTCAGCGTTTGCAGTTCGGCACGAAGGTCCGCGCGACGCGCGTGCGCCTCGCGAACCGCAGCTCTCGCGCCGTGCAGCTCTTCGCCGCCAAACGCATCCAGAGCCGCTCGCTGCGCGCCCTCGCTGCGCAGACGCCATTGGTCGCTCTGGCCGTGCACGACAACGAGTCGTTCGCCGAGGTCGGCGAGGATCGACGCTGGTACCCCGCGCCCACCGAGCCACGCACGGCTTCGTCCCTCAGCTCCGACCTGGCGGGCGACGAGCAGCTCGTCGTTCTCGTCGAGCTCCGCTCCCGCGTCCGCCGCAAGCCGAGCGGCGGGGCTGTCCGCATCCAGCTGCCATCGCCCCTCCACCACGGCCTTGCTCGCCCCCGAGCGCACCGCGTCCGCCGACGCGCGTCCGCCCCTGAGCAGTCCGAGCGCGGTCACGATCATGGTCTTGCCCGCGCCGGTCTCACCCGTGATCGCGGTGAACCCCGGACCGAGCGGAAGTTCGGCGCGTTCGATCACGCCGAGCCCTGAGATGTCGATGTCAAGAATCATGCGCGTGCGGGCCCTCGCCATCCTGAAGTTGGAAGTTGGAACTTTTCGACAAGTCGTTTGCTGAACGGCGCCCGATGCAGGCGGGCGAGCCGGATCGGCGCCCCGCCCCTGGTTGCGGTCACCCGGGAGCCGGCCGTCAGGTCGAACGTGCGGCGACCGTCGCACCACAGCACGCCGGGCGTCCCCGTCCGCGGGACGATCTCCACCGCCAAGGTCGAGCTCGGACCGACCACAATGGGCCGGGCGAACAAGGCGTGCGCGCTGATCGGCACCAGCAGCAGCGCCTCCACCGTCGGCCAGACGATCGGTCCGCCCGCCGAGAACGAGTACGCAGTCGAGCCGGTCGGCGTCGAGAAGATCGCCCCATCCGCGCCGAAGCTCAGGAGCGGCTGGCCGTCGACCTCGAGCGCGAGCTCGAGCATCCGCTCTCTGCTCGCCTTCTCGATGGAGGCCTCGTTGAGCGCCCACGTCTCGTAGACCGTCTCGCCGCCGAGCGTGACCCGCACGTCCAAGGTCATGCGCTCTTCAACGCTGTAGTCGCGCTCGAGGGCACGGCCGAGCGCATCGGCGAGCGAGTCCCGCTCGCTCTCCGCGAGGAAGCCGACGTGGCCTAGGTTGACGCCAAGGATGGGGGTTCCCGCGTCGCGCACCAGCTCAGCGGCGCGCAGGATGGTGCCGTCTCCCCCGAGCACGATCGCGATCTCGACCTCGTCGGCCGTCAGCTGCTCGCCGAGGGCCACCGTCGTCCGCGGCACCCGATTGCGATCGAGTCGCACCAGCTCCCGGTACGTCGCCGGCTCGAGCACGGGCGTGACCCCCGCGTCGTCGAGCAGCTGCAGCACGGTCATGGCAGCCTCGATGGCGTCCTCACGTGCCACGTGACTGACGACGAGGATGCGTCGCGTCGAGTTCTCGCTCATCGATCTGCCTCCAACTCCTCCGCTTCGACGATGGCTCGTCGCAGCGCCTCGAGTCTGTCAGCCTCCGCTGGACTCGAGCTTGCCGACGTGCGGAAGACGGCGACGAATTCCGAGTTTCCGTGGGTTCCGACGATCGGCGAAGGCCGGAGCGACACCAGCTCGAGGCCGCAGCTCGCAGCTTCAACGAGGACGCGCTCGATCGCCGGCGCAACGAGTCTGCGATCGTGCACGATGCCGCCTTTCACGCCCGTGCGCCCCACCTCGAACTGCGGCTTGATGAGCAGCACGGCGTCGACGATGCCAGGGGCCATCGCCATGATGGGCGCGATCACCTTCGTCAAGGAGATGAACGAGAGATCGCCAACGACGAGATCGATGTCGACGGACCGCACGGGCGACGCCGCGGCCGCGAGCAGCTCGTCGAGCTGGGGTGCGTCAACGAAGCGAGCATTCACGCCCTCGAGGTTCGTGACCCGCGTGTCGCCGCGCACGGCTGGAGCGAGTTGGTCGTGGCCCACATCCAACGCGATCACATGGCGGGCGCCGCGCGCGAGCAACACCTGCGTGAACCCGCCAGTAGAGGCGCCCACATCGAGCGCGACTCGGCCCGTCGGATCGAGAGCAGGCACCGCGTCGAGCCCCGCGACAAGCTTGTGCGCGGCCCGGGAGACATAGTCGTCGCCCCCAGCGACGGCGAGGTGATCCGACGACGCGACCCGAATGCCCGTCTTGCTCGCTATCACGCCGTTGACCGACACGAGGCCTGACTCGATGAGCCGGGCGGCGGCAGTGCGGCTCCTGGCAAGTCCCCGACGAGTCAGCTCGGTGTCGAGGCGCGCGAGCGAGCCGCGCTCACCGCCCGCACTCGGCCCGCTCACGCGGATTCCCCGTCCAAGAGCTGGACGGGTGTGCTCTCAAGCAGCTGACCGAGCTGCTGGTGCAGGCGAGCGTACTCGGCAGCCCGCTCGCTGACCGGCAGCGTCGAGATTCGTTCGAGCTCCGCCGCCAGCTCCGCGTTGTCAGCGCTGTCACCGTCGGCGTTATCGCCCTTGTCGCTGCCCTCGCTGGTGGCCGCCTCGAGGCGCGACGCATCGGCCCCGTCCCGGGGCACCGCGAAGCCGGGGTCCTCCGCGTTCACGACGCCAGCTCCGAGTAGAGCACCTCCGGCACTCGGAGTGCGTAGATCAGCTTCTCTGAGGCCGCGATGGCGGCGCAGCCGGCGCGCAGCAGGTTGATCGGCGAGCTTCCGGCACGGTCGACGAGGACGTCGATGCCGCGAACCGTGACCTGCGCGTCGCCCACGCGAGCGACGGCGAGTTCGGCCTGAGGTCGCTCTGCCACCACCTTGGGGTACGGCAGCGACAGCTCACGGAGGTCGGTCAAAATGAAGTCTGGCCGCTGTCCCGGAGGCGCCGCGATGAGCTGCTTCGGGCGATCGACTCCGGTGAGCACAAACGCCGAGGTCATTCCGGCGTGCGCAGCGCCCTTGATGTCGGTGTCCAGACGGTCGCCGATGAAGAGCGCGTTCTTCGCATCGAACCGACGGACCGCCTCGTCGAAGATCGCCTTCTCGGGTTTGCCCGCGACAAGCGGGAGCTTCTGCACGGCCGTGTGCACGGCGGAGACGAGGGTGCCGTTGCCCGGCGCGATGCCTCTGGCGACAGGGATCGTCCAGTCCTGGTTCGTCGCGACCCACGGGATGTCGCGCGCGAGCGCGAACGACGCCTCCGCGAGGTGCTCCCAGCCGACGTGCGGCGCGAAGCCCTGAATCACTGCGTCCGGATTGTCATCGGCGGATCGGGTGACCCGGAAGCCGCCCTTCTCGAGCTCGTCGATCAGTCCGTCGCCACCGATAACGAGAATGAGCGAGCCGGGCGCCACCTTGGTCGCGAGGAGGCTGACCGCTGCCTGTGGACTGGTCACCACATCCTGCGCGGTCAAGGAGAGCCCAAGATCGCGGAGGTGACCCGCGACCTGCTCATCGGTCCGAGAGGCGTTGTTCGTGATGTACCCGGATCGGATGCCCGCCGCCACCAGCGCGTTGAGGCTCTCGACGGCGTGCGGGACGGGGTTCGGGCCCCGGTACACGACACCGTCGAGATCGGCCAGCACAACGTCGACGCCATCGAGTGGGGCGGGCCCGGTTCCCGTGCTCTTCTTGAACAATGCCATCTGGAGGTTCCTCGTCTCTCTCTGCCTACCGGTTCGCTGGGGTGCGGTGAAGGGCGTCGTGCGCGCGACAGCTGGATGCGGAGGCGGGACGGCGGCGTGCGCGCGCCGTCCCGCATCCACTCAGAGGTCGAAGAGCGGCTCTGGCTCGTCGCCCTTGCGCTTGTCTTCTTCCTCGGTTTCCGAGTCGTCAGCGTCAGCGTCAGCGTCAGCGGACCCCGTGTCCTGAGTCGCCGCAGCGGCCGGCTCTTCAGCCGTTCCTTCCTCGGCCTCGAGCGCTGCCGGGACGACGTCGAGCTCGACGTCGATTGCCACGGGGTCGGTCTCAGCCTCAGCTTCGGTCGCCGCCTCGGCGTCGTCCTCGAGCGCTTCGGCTTCCTGAGCCGCCGCAACGATCTCGTCAGCCTCTTCTTGGACCGACTCGACCTCGTCGTCCGCCTCAGCGTCAGCCTCGGCCTCGGCCTCGGTCACGATCTGCTCAGCATCCGCCTCAACGTCCTCGGCAGCCTCGGCCTCGGCCAGCAGCTCATCGACTTCGGCCTCGAGGTCATCGTCGTCCCGCGAGTACTGCACCTCGGCGTCCTCAGAGCCGGTAGCCTCCGTCGCATCGACGCGGACCTCCGGCGACGCCGTTGCCTCTTCCTCGTCCTCATCTTCGTCCGGCTCGAGCGGCGGGAACTCGCCCTCGGTGACGACCTCGATGGTCTCGTGCTCGTCGTGCTTCACCGCGTCGAGCGCATCCTGTGCCCGCGTGGCGAGGGCCGCCCAGCGCTCGGCGTCGGCGTCGCGTCCGAGCTCCTCGAGGACCGTCGCGTAGGCGCTGAAGAGCGCCGGGCTGTACGAATAGGCGCGCTTCGGGTCGAGCTGCGGGATCTCGAGTTCAGCGAGCGCAAGGTCAGGCGACCCCTGGTCCAGGCGGGCTCCGGACATCGCGATCGCCACCTGCACGAGCTCGGCCGGTCCGAGACCAGTGCGGTCGGCGGCGCGGCCCAGTTCGAGCGCGCGGTCCGGTCGACCCAGCCCGCGTTCGCTGTCGATCATGAGCGCCAGCTGGTCTTCCTTGCCGCTGATGCGGCGGTAGGTGCGCAGCTCGCGCAAGGCCAGCGCGTAGTCGCCGATCGTGTAGGCGGTGATCGCAAGCGTCTCCCGAACCATGGCGATGCGACCGCCACGGCGTGCAGCCGACACCGCATGCTGGTGCGCAAGCTCAGGATCGCTGTCGATCAGCACCGAGGCCATCACGAGGTGACGGGCAACAAACTCCTGGTTGGTCGCCTCCAACGTTTTGAGCTCGTTTCGGGCGCCCTTGGGCAGGTCCGACTCATTGACCTCGTCGGGAACGACGGGGTCAATGTGCTCTGCACGCACTGGGCGGAGCTCACGCGCCAGCAGCTCCTCCTCCGTCAGCTCCGGACGCTCCGGAGCCTGACGTCCGCGGCCACCCGCGGAGAATCCACGGTCGTCACGGCCACCACCCCTGCTGTTACCACGAGGGCCGGAGGAGCGACGCTCACCGTCACGGGGCGGGTACGACTTCCGCTCACCATCGCGGGGCGGGAAGCTCTTGCGCTCACCTCGATTGTCGCCGCGGTCGTCGCGGGAACCGAAGGAGCGACGCTCACCGTCGCGAGGCGGGTACGATTTCCGCTCACCATTACGCGGCGGGTACGACTTGCGCTCGCCACGGTTTTCGCCGCGGTCGTCCCGGGAACCGAAGGAGCGACGCTCACCGTCACGGGGCGGATACGACTTGCGCTCACCGTCACGCGGCGGGTACGACTTCCGCTCACCACGGTTCTCGCCGCGGTCATCGCGGGAACCGAAGGAGCGACGCTCGCCGTCGCGAGGCGCGTACGACTTCCGCTCACCATCACGAGGCGGGTACGACTTCCGCTCACCACGGTTCTCGCCGCGGTCATCGCGGGAACCGAAGGAGCGACGCTCACCGTCGCGAGGCGGGTACGACTTCCGCTCACCATCACGAGGCGGGTACGACTTGCGCTCACCACGGTTCTCGCCGCGGTCATCCCGCGAACCGAAGGAGCGACGCTCGCCGTCGCGAGGCGGATACGACTTCCGCTCACCATCACGAGGCGGGTACGACTTCCGCTCGCCACGGTTCTCGCCGCGGTCGTCCCGCGAGCCGAAGGATCGACGCTCGCCGTCGCGGGGCGGATACGACTTGCGCTCACCATCACGAGGCGGGTAGCTCTTGCGCTCACCACGGTTGTCGCCGCGATCGTCGCGGGAACCGAAGGAGCGACGCTCGCCGTCGCGAGGCGGGTACGACTTCCGCTCACCATCACGAGGCGGGTAGCTCTTACGCTCACCCCGGTTGTCGCCGCGATCGTCCCGCGAACCATAGGAGCGACGCTCGCCGTCGCGAGGC
This sequence comes from Pseudoclavibacter helvolus, assembly GCF_049707175.1. Taxonomy (GTDB): domain Bacteria; phylum Actinomycetota; class Actinomycetes; order Actinomycetales; family Microbacteriaceae; genus Pseudoclavibacter; species Pseudoclavibacter helvolus_A. Next base: position 242,689 of record NZ_JBNAFM010000004.1, read on the forward strand.
GGGTACGACTTCCGCTCACCCCGGTTATCACCGCGATCGTCCCGCGAACCGAAGGAGCGACGCTCGCCGTCGCGAGGCGGGTACGACTTCCGCTCACCATCACGAGGCGGGTAACTCTTGCGGTCGCCTCGTTGTCCGTCGCGCTCGCCGGTCCGGCCGGCGGAGTCCCGGCTGCTGAAGTTGCGCCGCTCCCCCTGGCCTCGTTCGCTGTTGCCGCCGTAGGGCTTGCGGTCGCCGTGCTGCTTGCGGTCCCCGCTGCGCGCGTTGTCATCCCGTCGGTTGCTCTGTCCGCCGCGTTCGTAGCGGTTTCCGCTTCCACGGTCGTTGTTCGGGCTGCGCCGATCGTTGTCGTTTGCGTCCATGAATAGCTCCTCGGGATGCGCTGTCGAATTGTTGTCGTGCTCGTATGGATGCGCCTCACCTTGGACGCGTGCGTCGCCACCAGCCTACGTCAACGCGCTTCCGCGCTCTGGAGGCGCGGAGTGCGCGACCAAGTGCGGGCTCGTCCTGCTGAGGGCACAGCGGGGTGACCAGTGGACATGGCGGCGCATGAAAAAAGCCGGGGTTGGTGGGTGAGGAGCATCGCTGCTCACTCACCTACCAACCCCGGCTCATCGAAGAAGTCCGGCGGTGACCTACTCTCCCACAGGGTCCCCCCTGCAGTACCATCGGCGCTGAGAGTCTTAGCTTCCGGGTTCGGAATGTGACCGGGCGTTTCCCTCTCGCTATGACCGCCGAAACACTATGGATACCCAATCATGTTCCGAACCACACCCCCCACCCTTACGGGTCGAGCGTGTGGTCGATTCTCGATCGTCTATCGAGAACCACAAAGTGGACGCGAACAGCAACAACATTCATGTGCATGTTTT
>NZ_JBNAFM010000005.1:0-233921 GCF_049707175.1 Pseudoclavibacter helvolus
TGTGGTAACCCACATCCTCACGGAGGTTTTCGTTTCCCTCAAACCATCAAGCGTTCACAACGTCCCAGGTCAATACAGCTAGCCCGAACGCAGCGAGGACAGCTATCAGGCCGATCGCGATCACAACGTTGCGCGGTCTTGAACTCACCCGAGTCGACGAGAAATGCAACAACATGCCCGCCGCAAAGAAACTCATCAGGCGCAGCATGTTGACGATTACGGGATGGACGTTGTCAGCGACCGGCGAAATCAGTACCTGAGCACCGATGAGCGCGGTCAGCAGCAGGCTGCTACTGAGGAGTGGCCTGCGCCGGACGAATGCTAGGGACAAGACGAGTCCCGCTACGATGTAGCAGGCAAATTCATAGAACAGGGTCCAAAGAGAGCCATTCCAGGCTCGAGGGAAGGGCACCTGCGTCAGCGTGTCGTCGATACCGAGCTGGAAGATGTACAGACCCGAGTTCTGTAGGACATAGCCCCCTGCGCTTGGGGCAGACCAGTGCTCGCCGGTCAGTATCGTCGAGATCGGTGCTAACAGGAACGCCGTGGCCAAGAGAACAACGGCGTACGCCGGGTAGATGCGAAGGAATCGGCTCGTCAGATACTGCCCAAGGCTCAGTCGCATTCTCGAGCCCGCTATCAGGTATCCGCTGATCGCGAAAAACCCGTTGACGGCCCAGATCGCCGGTTCGAAGGTTGGTTCTGGCGAGAACCCTCCGACGGCCCACGCGTGATCGAAGATCACAACGACGGCAAGTCCGAGTCGCACAAAGTTGAGCGCGTTGTCACGCGTCGAGAGTGCGTCTCGCAGGGGGGATGGGGACACTTCGTTAGCCTAGCGGCTGACGGAGGCGCGCGACGTCAGTACACTGGGCGAACTGGCCTCTCGCCGTGCCCCCATGACTGAGTATTGGATGGACTATGCCACGCGCCCTTATCACTGGAATCACCGGCCAGGATGGCCTCTACCTTGCGGAGCTGTTGCTTGGTAAGGGGTATGAGGTGTTCGGGCTCATTCGTGGGCAGAACAACCCGAAGCTGGAGTTGGTGCAGCGCACGGTTCCTGGCGTGAAGATCCTGACGGGTGATCTCACGGATGCGTCGTCGTTGACGCGGGTGTTGAACGCGTCGCAGCCGGATGAGGTGTACAACCTGGGCGCGATCTCGTTTGTCGCATACTCGTGGGAGAACGCGTCGGTCACGACGGATGTGACGGGCAAGGGTGTGTTGAACATTCTCGAGGCGACGCGCTTGTGGGCGGGGTCGGATCTGGACAAGGTGCGGTTCTATCAGGCGTCGTCGTCGGAGATGTTCGGCAAGGTGCAGCAGGTCCCGCAGAGCGAGGAGACGCTGTTGTGGCCGCGTTCCCCGTATGGTGTCGCGAAGACGTACGGCCATTACATGACGATCAACTACCGCGAGTCGTACGGGATGCACGCGTCGAGCGGCATTCTGTTCAATCACGAGTCGCCGCGTCGTGGTCCGGAGTTCGTGACGCGGAAGGTGACGCAGGCGGTCGCTCGCATCAAGCTGGGGCTGCAGGACGAGATCGTGATGGGCAACCTCGACGCGAAGCGCGACTGGGGTTTCGCGGGTGATTATGTCGACGCGATGTGGCGCATGCTGCAGCAGGACGAGGGTGACGACTACGTTGTCGCGACCGGTGAGACGCACTCCATCAAAGAATTGCTCGATGTCGCGTTCAAGGCGGCGGAGATCGATGATTGGGAGTCGTACGTGCGTCAGGCGCCCGAGTTCATGCGTCCGGCTGAGGTTGATCTCTTGATCGGTGACCCGTCGAAGGCGCGCGAGAAGCTGGACTGGACGCCGACGGTGTCGTTCGAGGGGCTTGTGCAGATGATGGTCGAGAGCGATCTCGCGGAGCAGGCGCAGCTCAACCGCTGAGGGTCCCCGTTCGAGAGTGTCAGTCGAGTACGTCGGAAGGGCTAGTCATGTCACGAATCATGCTGACCGGGGCAACCGGCCAGGACGGCTCCTACTTGCTTGATGTGCTCCGTGGGCGTGGTGACGAGGTACACGCGGTCGTGCGCAGCGCCGAGGAGGCGCGCGTCTTGGACGAGCTGCCCGGCGTGACCGCGCATCTCGCTGACCTCTCGGAGGTCGCGGCGCTGCCGGATCTCGTGGACGAGGTCGAGCCGGAGCAGTTGTACAACATCGGTGGGTTCTCGTCGGTCGCGCAGTCCTGGAAGCAGCCGGCCCTCGCGGGCCTGGTGTCCGGGGTCGCGGTCGCGGGCCTGCTTGAGGGGGTGTCGCGGGTTCGCGCGCGCACGGGGAACGAGGTGCGGTTCCTGCAAGCATCTTCGTGCGAGATCTTCGGGGACACCGCGCCCGCGCCGCAGTCCGAGTCAACCCCGATCGCCCCCACGAATCCCTACGGGGCGGCGAAGGCGTACGCGCAGCACGCGGTCGGGTTCGCGCGCGCGGAGGGCGCGTTCGCGGCGTCCGTGATCCTCTACAACCACGAGTCCCCGCGCCGCCCGTTGTCGTTCGTGACGCGCAAGATCACGAACGGCGCGGCGCGCATCGCGGCAGGACTGGACTCCGAGCTGCGGCTCGGGAACCTCGACGCGAAACGCGACTGGGGATGGGCGCCCGACTACGTCGACGCGATGGTGCGCGTCCTGAACGCGGAAGAACCCGGCGACTACGTGGTCGCGACGGGCGTCTCGCACACGGTCCGCGATTTTGTGGCTGCCGCCTTCACCGCCGCTGGCGTTCAGGACTGGGAACATTACGTCGTGATCGACGAGCGCTTCTACCGTCCGGTCGATGCCGCCGAGACGCGAGGAGATGCGACCAAGCTCCGCACCGACCTCGGCTGGGCACCCACGAAAGACTTCACCGACATCGTCGCCGCCATGGTCGCTCAGGATGTCAACCAGATCCAGGACGGTGTCTAGCGCTCCTGCTGCGACTCAAGCCTAAGGGCACTCGTCGCTCGTGAAGAGCGCCTTGACGAAGCCACCCGTCTGGTAGAAGTACTGGATCGCGAGCCTCTCGAGGGGCTGTTCGACGCCATCGCTCAACACGACGGAAGTTCCCGGGAAGCACCGGTCGGCGTAAAGCTGTGCGCGCGTGACATGCGGGGTGAAGGTGATGAAGATCACCGAATCCCATGATCTGTCTTCGGCGAGGCGCGCCATGAAGGCCACCTCGCCCTCGGTTGTGAAAGGCGCCGACTGCTCGCAATGAACAGGGAACACCTGGGGTTCCATGCAGAACCGTGTGCTCCTGATGCTGTAGGGGCCCGGTGAGTTCCCAGCGCTGATCACCATCTCCTGCGCGTAACCGCGCTCAACGAGGTCACGGGCCAGGTCAAGACGAGACTGCTCGGGCGGACCCATGACCATAACTGCATCCGCAGGCTGCAGCTGATCCATCACTGGGAAGTAGATGGGCTGAATCGGGGCGAGCGCTAGAGCGAGAAAAGCTGCGAGAGCGAGGCCAGCAGAGCGCCAGACGGTCGTGTCCTTGAATCGACTTGCCTGTGCCTCATCGGAGCTATCGTCCACGGCTCGCCGCCTTTCATCGCGTTGGTGCGGACTTGCACGGGCCCACCAAGGCAACAGGTGGCAGAGAACGATCGTAGTCTGACGACAGTATGCTGACGCTGGCGCTCCGCGATCAGCGGGCGCAGATCACTGAGCTGGCTTGAGCGCGGCGACTGGTGCGTCAGGCCACCACAAGTAAGGAACACTCGTGCGAATTTCTGTGATCGGCTGCGGGTATCTCGGGGCCGTCCATGCCGCTGCGATGGCCTCCATCGGACATGACGTGGTCGGTATCGACGTCGATTCTGGGAAGATCGAAGCTCTTTCCCGGGGGGACGCGCCTTTCTACGAGCCTGGTCTCAGTGATCTTCTGGTGGCAGGAGTTGAATCTGGTTCGTTGCGGTTTACAACTGACATGAGCGCGATTGCGGATGCAACGGTGCATTTCGTGGGCGTGGGTACTCCGCAGCAGAAGAACAGCTATGCGGCCGACCTCACTCACGTGGAAGCGGCCTTCGAGTCCCTCTCTCGATACATCGGGCCTGGGCACCTTGTCGTTGGGAAATCCACGGTGCCCGTCGGAACGGCCACCGCGCTTGCTCCTCGCGTTCGACAAACCGGCGCCGATCTCGCCTGGAACCCAGAATTTCTTCGTGAAGGTTGGGCTGTTCAGGACACTATTGATCCTGATCGGATTGTGGTCGGCGTGTCAGAGGGCGACGACGGTCAGGACGCTGCGAGCACGCTGCGCGACGTCTACCGCCCTGCCGTAGTGGGAGGGACTCCGTTCCTCGTCACGGACTACGCGACGGCCGAACTGGTCAAGGTCTCCGCTAACGCCTTCCTCGCCACGAAGATCTCTTTCATCAATGCCATGGCGGAAATCGCAGAGGCAGCAGGGGCCGACGTTACTCAGTTGGCTGACGCTCTCGGTCACGATGTAAGAATCGGGCGGCGGTTCCTCGGGGCGGGCATCGGTTTCGGTGGTGGATGCCTGCCCAAAGACATCAGAGCCTTCGCTGCTCGTGCCGAGGAGCTTGGGCGGGGAGATGCTGTCGGATTCCTACGCGAGGTGGACGCGATCAATCTTCGGCGACGGGAGCATGCGGTCAGTCTCGTCGTTGATGGGCTCGGAGGGTCCGCATACGGCAAGCGAGTCACGGTCCTCGGAGCTGCCTTCAAACCACACAGTGATGATGTTCGGGATTCGCCTGCGCTCGATGTCGCGGTCAAACTCTTCGGTCTCGGCGCTCAAGTGACGGTAACTGACCCACAGGCAATCAGCAACGCGCGTAGAGCACACCCGCAGCTCACATTCGTCGCTGATCGAGACGACGCCCTTCGGGGGGCTGACGCTGTAGTCGTGGTCACGGAATGGGATGAGTATCGACGCCAGCTCGATCCGAAATATGCTGCACAACTTGTGAGCTCGCGACTTGTCGTGGACGGGCGAAACTGCCTTGATGCAGCGGCCTGGCGGGCAGCGGGTTGGACATACGTGGGCATGGGGCGCCCGTAGGTGATCGCCCAATCGTCCTCGAGTTCGTGGGGATCGCGTCAACATTGATGACACTCTGGCGACATGAGGAGCCACTACGCTTTTGATTATGCGCGCACCCATTACTAAGGCGGTCATCCCGGCGGCAGGTCTCGGGACAAGATTCTTGCCGGCCACGAAGGCGATACCCAAGGAGATGCTGCCCGTCGTCGATCGCCCAGCGATCCAGTACGTCGTCGAGGAAGCAGTCGAAGCGGGGCTTTCCGACGTGCTCATGATCACAGGGCGCCACAAAGTCTCTCTCGAGAATCATTTTGATCGCGTCGCCGAACTCGAAGCGCTACTTGCGTCCCGTGGTGAGCACGAAAAGCTCGCTCGAGTGAACGCGGCCACGAACCTCGCAGACGTTCACTACCTCCGGCAGGGGGATCCGCTGGGTCTCGGGCACGCAGTTCTGCGTGCTCGGCAGCACGTTGGACATGAACCGTTCGCCGTGCTCCTGGGCGACGACATCATGTCTGAGGGCGGGAATCTCCTCAAGCGCATGATCGAGGTCCACGAGCAGACCGGCGCGAGCGTCGTCGCTCTGCAGGAGATCGACCTCGACCAGATTTCGGCCTATGGTGTTGCCGCCTATGACACGAGCATTCCGCGTGACCAGGGTGTCGTCGGCCCGGACACGATCCAGCTCACTGGCCTCGTCGAAAAGCCGACTCGCGAGGATGCGCCTTCCAACCTTGCCGTCATCGGCCGCTACCTGCTCCGTCCCGAGGTCTTCGAGGTGCTCGAGCGCACGGCGCCCGGTCGCGGCGGCGAGATCCAGCTCACCGATGCCCTCGAGGTGCTCGCCGGAGACCCCGACGCGTTCGGGGGAGTGGTCGGCGTCGTCTACGACGGACGCCGCTACGACACCGGAAACAAGCTCGAGTACATCAAAGCGACCGTCGAACTCGCAAGCCAAGACCCGAAGCTCGGTCCCGAGCTGCGCCCATGGCTGCAGAGCTTCGCTGGGCAGCTGGCTGACTAGCTCCGCGTAGCTCAAGGCAGGGACTCCGCATGCCAGCGGGGTCCCTGTCCGTTACTTGCTGTCCAGTTCACTAGCCGTCCACCTAGCGGACACCGACTGATTCCCCCGGGTCCCTACGCTCGCGGAGTTCATCCCCCGACCGTTAGGCCGAACCCCGCATGCGCATCACGACGTCTCGACGACGCCTCGCCTCCACCATCGCTGTCACGACCGGGCTGGGGGTGCTGCTCTCCGGCTTCGGCGCGGGAGCAGCATCCGCCGCCGAACCGTTCACCGACGACCAGCTCACCTACGACTACCCGTCGAATGCCGAGTACGACTACGTGCCGATCATGGATCAGTTCTCGTGGATCGTCACCGACCGCCCCGACATCATCGCCCTCAACGACAGCCAGACCGTCGAGATCAACAACTCGGCGACCCCCGAGCAGGTCGATCGCGCGATCATCGACCAGTACGACGACATGTCCGTCTCCATGGCCGACGGTCTTGGCGAGAACCTCGGCGCGATCTACGCTGAGGCGCGCCTCGCCGGCGAGCTCCCCAAGATCGACGCGCTCCTCGCGAAGAGCGGCGGACTCGTCGGCTACTACTCGTCGTCGAACCCCTCGAAGAACTACTTCGACTACGACCGCCCCTACATCCGCTTCCCCGAGCTCCTCCAGTACCGCGACAAGGAGGGCGGCGACGCCTGGGACTCCACGAGTGGTGCCTACCCGAGCGGCCACACCTCTCAGGCTTACTGGCAGGGCACGTCGCTGTCGATGATGCTGCCCGAGCTCGCCCCGCAGATCCTCGCCCGCACGTCCGAGGCCGGCAACAACCGCATCGTCATGGCGGCGCACTACCCGCTCGACGTCATGAGCGGCCGCATGATGGGCCAGCACATCGTCGAGCGCCGCATGAGCGACCCCGCCTTCCGTGAGCTCTTCACCGAAGCTGAGGCCGAGCTTCGCGGTGTGCTCGAAGCCGGCTGCGGCGCGGCCCTCGCCGACTGCATCGCCGCCGACACCCCGTACCTCTCGGACGAGGATGCGCTTGCCGTCTACGAGCAGCGCATGTCGTATGAGTTCCCGCAGATCGCGCCTGCCGGCGACGACGTGACGATCCCCGCAAACGCGGAATCGCTGCTCATCACCAGCCACCCCGACCTCACGCCGGAACAGCGCCGCCAGGTGCTCGAGCTCACCGCCATCGACTCCGGCTACCCCCTCGACGAGGGCACCGAAGGCAGCTGGCAGCGCCTCAACCTCGCAGCCGCCATGGCCGCAGAGGTGCAGGTCAACGCCGACGGAACGATCAGCATCGTGGATGCGGGAGCCGAGCAGCCCGAGCCGACAACGCCCGGCACCACCGAGCCGACCGTGACACCCGCCCCGACGGCAGAGCCGACCGCGACCGCGACGGCCGAGCCCACGGTCGACCCCACCGCATCCGCCACCACGGCACCCGCCCCGTCGACGACGGCCCCGGCCGCAGGCGGCAGCTCGGCCGACAACGGATCGGACGCGCTCGCAACCACCGGCGCCAACAACATCGGCACAGGCCTGATCGCCGCACTCGCCCTGCTCGTCGCCGGTGCGACGGCGTTCGTGCTGCGCAAGCGCTCCGCGAAGGCGAACAGCTAGCCGCCCGGCGCACGAGGCCCGCAGTCCGCGGCATTCGAGCATCCACACGATGCCGGACGCAACGGACTGCGGGCCTCGACCCGTTCCCCACCCACCGAACTCCCTGCGCATCCACGCCAACCCCTGGCGGTCCCAGCCGGGTCACGCTGAACTGGACGCATGGCAAAGACAACACGCGTGCTCAGCGTCTCGATTCCCGTCGCCGATCAGGATGCGGCGCTCGCCTTCTACACCGACGTGCTCGGCTGCGAGCTCGTCATGGATGTCGAAGCGTGGCCCGGCGCCCGCTACGTCGAAGTACGCCCGCCCGGCTCGAGCGTCGGCATCGTCCTGCTCCCGCACGACAGCGAGATCCCCATCGCCGTGCGCCTCGGCACGAGCGACGCGCAGGAAGCGCACGACCGTATCAAGGCGAGCGGCGTCGAGCTGCACAACGACGAGGTGCTGCGCTGGGACGACGTCGAGCCGATGTTCTCGTTCACCGATCCCGACGGCAACGGCCTCGTTTACCTCGAGGACGCGGTCGACACGACGCCGGGGGAGTAGGGGCGACGATGGGTGACGGCCCCCGCACCACGCGGACCGCATCCACCGCCCGCATCCTCGTGCTCGTCGCGGTAGCGATAGGTGTCGTGCACGCCGCCTTCAGCGCCTACTGGGCCCTCGGCGGCACGTGGCTGCTCCCTACGATCGGGGCGGTCGCCGTCGAGTTCGCCAACCGCGCCCCGCTCGAGTCGGGCCTCATGCTCGGCGGGGTCGCGCTCGCGAAGGCGCTCGCCGCGGTCATCCCCGTCGCCGTCGACGTGCAGCGGATGCCCTGGCCCCGACTCTGGCGCGCGATCTGCTGGGTGGGCGGCCCCGGCATCGTGCTCTACGGGCTCGTGAACATCGTCGCGAGCGGCGCCGTGCTGCTCGGCATCCTCGTCCCGGACGGCGGCTACGACCGCGACGCGATGATCGGCCACGCCCTGCTCTGGGACCCGCTCTTCCTCGTCTGGGGCCTCGCCCTCACCGGCTGGCTCTGGCTCACGCGGCCCGTGTCGGCAACGAGCGCCGAGAGCCGCCCACACGCCGTCAAATAAACTCGACCCCATGCGCGTGCTGCTCTGCGAAGACGACGACCAGTTGGCAAGGGGGCTGAGCCGCGCCCTCAAGCACGCCGGCCACCGCGTCACGCGAGCCACCGACGTCGCGGAAGCCCTCGCGTGCATCCGCGACGAAGTGCCAGAACTCGCGCTCGTCGACGTGTCGCTGCCAGACGGCCTCGGCACGCAGATCATCGCGTGCCTCCGCCAGCACCCCGCCGTCGGAATCATCGTCGTCAGCGCGCACGGCCGCGAACAAGACCGCATCGCGGGCCTCCGCGCCGGCGCCGACGACTACGTCACCAAGCCCTTCAGCGTCGCCGAGCTGCTTGCCCGCATCGACGGCCTCGCCCGCCGCACGCGCGAGATCCGCCGCTACGCCGGCACCCCAGACCCGACGATCATCGAGCTCGGGATGCTCCGCCTCGACACCGACGCACGAACCGCCACGATCGCGGCGAGCGACGGTGACGGCGCCGACACCACGCAGGCGCTCACGCAGAAAGAGTTCGAGATCCTCCGGCTCCTCGCATCCCGCGCCGGACAGCCCGTCACCCGCGAGGACCTGCTCGACCGCGTCTGGGAGAGCACCGTCGAGACCGCGACCCGGTCGCTCGACACCCATATGGCCACGCTGCGCTCGAAGCTCGGCACGCACCTCACCATCACGACCATCCGCGGCGTCGGCTACAGCCTGGCGGCACCCGGCGCCCCGGAGGGACCCAGCTGATGCACCGGCGACTCGTACTCTGCGCCATCCCGCTGCTTGTGCTGCTGCTCATCACGATCGCCGTCCCGAGCGCCATCACCATCGCCGACCGACACTCCGCCGAGCTCACCAACGACCGCCTCAACGACGCCGCCCGCTTCTCGACCGCCGCCTACACGGCCATCGGCAACGACCCCGTCCGGCTCCAAGCCGAGCTCGACGACTACGCCGAGCTCTTCGACACCCCGACCTGGCTCCTCAACCGCGACGGGCAGATCATCCACTCCGCCGGCCTGCCCTACGAGGTCGAAGACGCCGACCGCGGCCTCGTCGACGCCGCCCTCTCCGGCCAGTCGCCCGACATCACCACCACCGTGTGGCCGTGGGGCCCAGAACGGCTCACGATCGTCGCCCCCGTCGGCCGCGACTCACAAGTCGTCGGCGCCCTCGTCTTCGACGTCCCCACCGAGACCGCCAGAGCGACGATCCTCCGCGAATGGCTCATCCTCGGCGCCGCCATCCTCGCGCCGGGCATCGTCGCCTTCTGGCTGCTGTGGCCGATGTCGCGGTGGATCCTCCGACCCGTCAAAGAACTCGAACGCTCCGTCGGCGCCGTCGCCCGCGGCGACCTCGACGCCAAAGCCGGCACCGACGCCGGCCCCAACGAGCTGCGCCTGCTCGCATCCACCTTCAACTCCATGGTCGGCACCGTCTCAGCCGCCGTCACCCGGCAGCAGGAATTCGTCTCAGACGCCTCCCACCAGCTCCGCACACCCCTCGCCTCCGCCCGCATCTCGGTCGAGAACCTCGAACCGTACCTGCGCGACGACGCCGAAGCGCGCGAAGTGCACGCCGAAGCCATCGAGACCATCGACCGCATGACCGGCACCGTCGCCGGCCTCCTCGACGCCACCCAATTCCAAAGCCGACCGCCCCGCCTCTCCACCGTCGGCGACGCCTTCGCCGGGGCCGCGTTCAGGTGGGCGGATGCGGGAGCCCGCGTCGGCATCGACGTGCAGACCGTGCGCCTCCAGGGCGAGACGCTCGAAGTGCAAGAACCCGCCGGCGGGCTCGAAGCCGTCGTCAGCGAACTCGTCGCCAACGCGCTCAAGCTCTCCGGCGGCACCGAGGTGCGCATCGCCGGCCGCACTGAAGTCGGGGAAGGCCGGTACGTCGTCGCGGTCGACGACAACGGCATCGGGCTCTCGCCCGCCGACCGGGAATACGCGACGCAGCGCTTCTGGCGCTCACCCCGCACCAGCAACCTGCCAGGCACCGGCCTCGGACTCAGCATCGTCGCGCAAGCCCTCCGCGACATCGGCGGCGAGCTGACCCTCAGCGAAGCGCCCGGCGGCGGCCTCCGAGTCGAAGCGGCCGTGCCGCACGCGGGCGGCACGAGCTGAACCTCACGGCTTGTTCGCCCGGAACCAACCGGCAGCCCCCGGATGCAACTCAATCGGCGTCGTGCCAGCCCCGGTCCGAGGGTTGATCTGCCCCGCCTCCGGGCGAACATGCGACAACGCATCCGCGTTGCTGAACAAGCAGTCAGTGAGGAACTCAGCGAGCGCATCCGCCATGCCCGGCCGCACTGCGAGCACCGTCGGCACCGCGAGCGTCGTCGCCGACTGCAAGCCCTCGTACATCGTCGACGGGATCGTGACAGGGAAGTAGACGAGCGAGAAGCGGTTGATGAGCTGCTCAGCGTCGAGGCCCAGGTCGAGGAACCGCACTTGCTGACCGGTGCCGATCTCGCTGATCGCCGGCGTCGGCATGCCCGTCAGGCTCGCCACCGCCTCGACCTCACCCGCCGCGAGCGCCGCGACCGAGTCGGCCTGCGAAAGGCTCACGTAGGTGGCCTCGACGCCGAGCTCCGTCAGGATCGCCGACGTCGTGAAGCGGGTGCCCGACAGCTCGAGTCCGCCCGCGATGGTCTTGCCCTGCAGGCCGCGCAGGCCAGCGATGTCGGAGCCCTGCGGCACGACGAGGTGCAGCACCGAGTCGAAGACGCGCGCGAGCGCCACGATCTCACCCTCAAAATCCGCCGCGACATCCACATTGACGAGCGCCGCATCCACCTCGCCCGCCGACAGCAGCCGCGCATTCTCGAGCGACGACGCCGAATCACGCACCAGCATCTCGCCACCCGGCCACGACCCGGTGACCGCGTCCGCATACGCGGCACCGATCTCCCGGAACACCGCACCCTCAGGCCCCGTCGCCAACGTCAACACCTGACCCGCGGGCTTTGGCGACGCACACGCCGCGAGTGCCAGCGACGACAACGTCGCGGCCGCGCCACCCAAGAAGACGCGCCGGGAGACAGCGCCGCCCAGGGGAAACGTCTGGCTCTGCGGAGAAGTCAGCACCCCACGACCCTAACAATGCGCCCACCCGCGGCCCCCACGGCGAATGTCAAGAACACCTTAAGGAACCCGCCTGCCCCTGGCCGCGCATCCACCAACTCGCGACCCTTGGACCACTGCGCGTCGACGACGACGCACACGCTGGAGTTCAAAGGAGAGCACCGTGACCCACGACTCGAGCCCCACGAGGGCCAAAGCCGGAAGCACCGATCCGCAACCGGTGAGAAAAAAGAAGCCGTTCTGGCACCACCTCTACGTGTGGGTGCTCGTCGGCATCGCCCTCGGCGTCGCCGTCGGACTGCTGTTCCCCGCCTTCGCCGCCGAACTGCGCTGGCTCGCGACCCTCTTCATCAACCTCGTCAAAGTCGTCATCGCCCCCACCATCTTCGCCACCGTCGTCGTCGGCATCGCCGGCCTCGGCAACCTCGCCAAAGCCGGCGGCCTCGCACTGCGCACCGCCGTCTACTTCAACATCACCACCGTCATCGCCCTCGGACTCGGCCTCATCGCCATCAACGTCTTCCAGCCAGGCGCCGGCCTCAACTACGACATCGCCAGCTTCGACGGCTCCGCAGCCGACGCCACCATCGCAGACGCCGGCGACGCCGGAGGCGACGGACTCCCCGGGTTCATCCTCGCCCTCATCCCCACCTCCTTCGCATCCGCGTTCGTCGACGGCCAGCTCCTGCAAGTGCTGCTGCTCGCCATCCTCACCGCCATCGCCATCGCCATGCTCGGCAAGCGCGGCGAGAAAGTCGTCCGCGCCATGGACTCGCTCGCCAAAGTCATGTTCGGCATCATCAAACTCGTCATGTGGGTCGCCCCCATCGGCGCCTTCGGCGGCATCGCCTTCACCATCGGCAAACACGGCGCAGAAATCCTCGGCAACCTCGCCTACTTCATGGGCTCCTTCTGGCTGACCTGCATCATCTTCATCTTCCTGGTGCTCGGACCCATCTGCCACTGGGCGGGCTTCAGCATCTTCAAATACATCCGCTACATCAAGGACGAGCTGCTCATCGTGCTCGGCACCTCCTCCTCCGAAACCGTGCTGCCCCGCATGATGACGAAACTCGAAGCAGCCGGCGTACCGAAACACGTCGTCGGTCTCACCATCCCCACCGGCTACTCCTTCAACCTCGACGGCACCGCCATCTACATGTCCATGGGCGCCATCTTCATCGCCCAAGCATTCGGCGTCGACGTACCCATCGGCACCCAAATCGCGCTCCTCGCCTTCATGCTCATCTCCTCCAACGGAGCCGCAGGCGTCTCCGGCGCCGGACTCGTGACACTCGCCGCATCCATCGCCGCATTCGACCACATCATCCCCATGGTCGGACTCGCCCTCATCGTCGGCATCGACCGCTTTATGTCCGAAGGCCGCGCCCTCACCAACCTCACCGGCAACGGCATCGGCACACTCGTCATCGCCCGCTGGACCAAAGCACTCGACCGAGACCGACTGCAAGAAGTGCTCGACAACCCCGTCGACGTCGACGTCGAACATCTCATGAGCCTCGACGGCGAAGAAGAAGCCGAAGCGCGAGCAGAGGGCGAGAGCAACCTCGAGCTCGCCACCGACAGCATCGACCGCAAGACCGAATTCGCAGTGAAGGGGGTCGGGGGCGGCGCGGGCGCGGGTGCTGGCGCGAGCGCGGGCTCTGGTTCCGGCTCGGGCGCTGGCATCGGTTCGGGAGCTGGCATCGGTTCGGGTTCGGGTGCGGGCTCGGGCGGGGGCTCTGGCTTCGGCGGGCACAGTGCTGGAGGCCCGTCCGGTGAGAACGGCGCGCCCAGCGCGAACGGTGCGCCCAGCAGGCACAGTGCGCCCGGCGGGAACGCGCCGGACGGATCGAACAACCGGCCATAGCGCAAAGGGGAATGCCGAAGGCGAAGGGGACGGGCGAGCTCGGCTCAAAGCGGCACCATCACCGCGGAGAGCCCTCGCCCTTCCCCTTTCGTTGCACCGACGCAAGAAGCCGCGGGGGAGTGACCCCGGGGACTGGCTGCAGGGGACTCTCCCACCGTTTGTTCGTTCGCTCGCTCGCTTGTCCGGCGCTCCGGCGTGCTCTCTCGGCGAAAATATCGGCCTGTTTGCTGACACTCCGAGTGACGACGTCGCTGAAGACGTCCATCTCGAGGCATTTCGCGAGCTCTCGTCACTCTGAGTGGCGGGGCATGCGGACTACGGCGTCTCGGTTCCTCGGGCGAAGGTGCCTGTTCGGGCCGCTGGCCGAGTTTTCCGCTGTTCTTGTTGTCCTATCCATTGACACTCAGCGTGACGACGCGGCCAAAAGCGTCGTTTCGAAGGCGTTTGGGGTGCCCACGTCACTGTGACTGTCAGCGCGGCCGAGCCACGGGGTTTCGCCTGCTCGAGCGGCCGCTTCGCGGCTGATCCCCGGCGGATTCGTCTCGGCGCCCTGGACTGTTGTTCGCTCACAGTCAGAGTGACGTAGCGGTCCAATCCGTCGTTTGTGAGGCGCCAGCTGTTGCCTCGTCACTTTAATTGGCGATGCAGCACGGTCATCACTTCTTGAGGGGCAGCTGGATCAGGTCTGCTGATCGAGCCGACTGTGCCAACTGTGCCGACTGTGCCGACTGTGGCGACTATGGCGACTTCGGCGACTTTGGCGACAGTGGCGACGGTGGCGACGCTGCCGACTGTGGCGACTTCGGCGACGGTGCCTATTGCGGCGACCGTGGTGACTGCGCGATTGCTGCCGCCGTGGTGACTGCGGCGGCCTCGGTGACTGCGGTGACTGGCCGGGTCGGGATCGAGCTCGGGCGACCCGGGCAGGCCGGCGCGTGTCCAGGTTCAGTGCTGAAACGCCCGAATCTCGCGACTGAATCGTGTCAGTCACTGATCGAGCACGGAAGTTGGTCAGAGAAGTGGATCACTTGCGGGAGTTGGAGGCAGAAACACATCGGCCATGGACGCTGGCCAGAGAGGTTAACCACAGCAAGAAAACTGGTCAGAGAGACTGACCCGAGCACGGAAGTCGGTCACAGGCAGACCCGAGCACGGAAGAAGATCAGCAAGGAGCGCGGACCTCGCCACGGTCGCGGTCGCGACCCGGCCGCGGTCGCGACCCGGCCGCGGTCGGCGCCTTCACCGCAGCCGCACCCCCCCCCGCTGCGGCCGCGCACCTCACCGCAGCCGCACCCCCGCTGCGGCCGCGCACCTCACCGCAGCCGCAACTTCACCGCAGCCGCAACCTCACCGCGGCCGCAACCTCACCGCAGCGCAACCCCGCCGCAGCCGCAACCCCGCCGCGGCCGCAACCTCACCGCGGTCGCAGCCCCGCCGAGGCCTCAGGCCCCGGGTGCTCCGAGTTCGCGGGAGATCCGGTCGGCTGCCGCGATCGCGGCGGGGGCGAGTGCTTCGATGCTGTGCCCGGGGTACTCGAGTTCGATCGAGGACACGGAGAGTCCGTGGGTGACGACCCCGGTGTGGTCGCGAATCGCCGCGGACACACAGACCGTGCCGACTTCGTTCTCGCCGAGGTCGGTCGAGTAGCCGCGTTCCCGCACCCGGGCGAGCTCGTCGTGCAGCGCGTCGAGGTTGGTGATCGTGAGGTCGGTCCGTCGGGGAAGTCCGACGCGTTCGGCGAGCGCGTCGACCCGCTCGGGCGCCCAATCGGCGAGCACGACTTTGCCCATGCCGGAGCTGTGCAGCGGCACGCCGAGGCCGACGCGCGAGCGCATTCGGTACGGCTTCGACGAGTCGCGGCGGATCAGGTAGACCATTTCGCTGTCGGTCGCGACGCCCACGTGGATCGTGCAGTCGACTTCGGCGGCCAGCGCATCGACGATGGGCGCCGCGACCTGCGAGATGTCGACGCTGGCGATGGCGCGCCCGGCGAGCGCCAGCAGGTTGGGGCCGGCGCGGTACCCCTGTTCGGCGTTGCCGCCGAGGTATTCCTGCGCGACGAGGGTGCCCAGGATGCGGTGGACGGTTGCCTTCGCGAGTCCCGCGGCGGCGACGATGTCGGTGAACCGCGGATGCGCGAGGGCCGCCGCGAGCACGAGCAGTGTCTTCTCGCTCGCGCCTGCGGACGGAACCGGCGACTGCTCTTGGTCGTCCATCCTGATCACCCTCGTTGTCGGAGTCGTCACCGCATTGCGGTGATCGGCACTGAGTCCATGTCGTCGAACGACTGGTTTTCGCCGGCCATCGCCCACACGAACGAGTAGCTGGAAGATCCTACTCCGGAGTGCAGCGACCAGCTCGGGGAGAGCACGACGTCGCCGTTCGCGACCATGAGGTGGCGCGTTTCCTTGGGGTCGCCCATGAGGTGCACGACGCGCTGGTCGTCTTCGAGGTCGAAGTAGTGGTAGACCTCGGTGCGGCGGTCGTGGGTGTGCGCGGGCATGGTGTTCCACATGCTGCCGGCGTGGAGGCTGGTGACGCCCATGACGATCTGGCAGCTCTTGACGCCGTTTTCGTGGATGCACTGGCGGAGCGTGCGGCGGTTGGAGGTGACCTGGTCGCCGAGCTCGCGGATCGTGCCCTCTTCTGGGGTGACGAGCGTGTTGGGGTAGGTGCTGTGCGCGGGGGCGCTGAAGCCGTAGAAGCCGGCCGGGTTGGCGGGGTCGACGCTTTCGAAGGTGACGTCGACGGTGCCGCGTCCGAGGTAGAGGACGGCGGTTTTGGCGAGTTCGTAGCGTGTGCCGTCGGCGGTGACGACGCCGTCGCCGGCCGTGTTGACGATGCCGATTTCGCGGCGGTCGAGGAAGTGTTCGCTGCGGAGTTCGTCGACGGTCTCGAGCTTGAGGGGTGCGTCGACGGGCACGGCGCCGACGGTGACGACGCGGTCGAAGTGCGTTGCGACGACGCGGATCTCGCCGGGCGTGAGGAGCTGTTCGACGAGGTAGCGGTCGCGGAGGGCCTGCTGGTCGAGGGTTGGGATGTCTTCCGGGCGGCCTGGGCGGTACTGCTGAGACATGGGGGTTCCTCTCGTGGTTCGTTCGTTGCGTGTCTATAGTAGGTGAATGAAACTGAGTTCCGCCAGACGGACCTACCCGAGCTGACCCCCGGAACCGAACCGAACCAAACCCGAACCGAAAGGGTCGCGATGACCAGCTTCGATCTCACCGGAAAGACCGCGGTCGTCACCGGCGCCCGCCGCGGCATCGGCCTCGGCATGGCCACGGCGCTCGCGGAGGCAGGTGCCGACATCATCGCCGCCTCCTCGCAGCAGGAGGCCGACGGCGGCGAGGTCGGCGCTCGCGTCCGCGCGCTCGGCCGCAGCTTCGAGGGGCACGGCGTTGACTTCACGGATCGAGCCGCCGTCGAAGAGTTCGGCCATGCGGTGAAGCACGCGGACATCCTCGTGAACAACGCCGGCACCATCCGCCGCGCACCGGCCGCCGAGCATTCGCTTGACTGGTGGGACGAGGTCATCCAGGTCAACCTCTCCAGCCAGTTCGTGCTGAGCCAGATCGTCGGCGCCGCGATGGTTGAGCGCGGCGAGGGGCGCGTCATCTTCACGGCGAGCCTGCTCAGCTTCCAGGGCGGCATCAACGTGCCCGGCTACACGGCGTCGAAGTCGGCGATCGCCGGGCTCGTGCACGCACTCAGCAACGAGTGGGTTTCGCGCGGGGTGACGGTCAACGCCATTGCCCCGGGGTACATCGCGACCGACAACACCGAGGCGCTGCGCGAAGACAGTGACCGCTCGCGCGCGATTCTTGAGCGCATTCCGGCGGGCCGTTGGGGCAATCCGAGTGACCTGGGGGGCGCTGCGGTGTTCTTGGCGAGCCCGGCGGCCGCCTACGTCACTGGGATTGTTCTTCCTGTCGACGGAGGGTGGCTCGCGCGATGAGCAGTGTGCTCGACGGGCACCGCGTTGTGCCGCTGTCCACGCCGAACTCGATCGCGCAGGCTGAGGCGCTCGCCGACGGACTTGTCGCGGGCGGCATCGGCATCGTCGAGATCGCGCTGCGCGGCGACGGGGCACTAGATGCGCTGCGTCACGTCGCGGGGCGCCCCGACCTGGTCGTCGGTGCGGGCACGGTGCTCGATGTGGAGCAGGCGCAGTTGGCACTGGATGCGGGTGCGCAGTTCCTGGTGTCGCCTGGGCTGTCCGCCGATGTCGTTCGCCTGGCGCAGCGCGCCGGGGTGCCGATCCTCCCCGGCACGATCACGCCGACCGACATCACGGCCGCCCGGGATCTGGGGTTGACGCAGCTGAAGCTATTCCCGGCGGGGACGTTCGGGGGACTCTCACTGCTCGGTGCCTACGCGTCGGTGTTCCGCGGCATTACGTTCATGCCGAGCGGCGGCATCACGCTCGCGAACCTCGCCGAGCATCTTGAGCATCCGGCGGTCTTCGCTGCCAGCGGCAGTTGGCTGGGCAGCGCGAAGCTGCTCGATGCGGGTGCCGACGCCGTTGCCGCGGAGGCGCGCCAGGCCGCAGCGGTCGCCGCTCGCGTGGCCCAGGGCAAGGTGACGGCGCCGTGAGCGGCATCGTCACGATCGGGGAGTCGTTGGGCTTGGTGCTTGCGCGCCGTGCGGGCGGCTTCGATCTGCAGTCGGAGGCCGAGATGAGCTTCGGTGGCGCCGAGAGCAACGTTGCGATCGCCGCGGCTCGGCTCGGCGCTGAGTCGGCCTGGATCGGTCGGGTCGGCGACGACGCCATCGGTAACCGCATCCTGCGCACGCTCCGCGCCGAGCAGGTGCAGCTGCACGCGACGGTCGACCCGGATGCGCCGACCGCGCTCATGATTAAGGACCGGCCGCGTCCGGGGCACAGTCGCGTCACCTACTACCGGCGCGGGTTCGCGGGCAGCCGAATCACCCCGGCCGACGTGCCCACCGAGGTCGTCGCCGGCGCTGACGTGCTGCACGTCACGGGCATCAGCCTGGCGCTGAGCGAGAGCTCGGCCGCGACCATCTTGAGTGCTGTGCGCCTCGCCCGCGAGCGCGGCGTCACGGTGTCGTTCGACGTCAACCATCGGAGCAAGCTGTGGTCCGCCGACGCGGCCGCGCCCCGGTACCGCGAGCTCGTCGCCCTCAGCGACATCGTCTTCGCCGGCGACGACGAGGCCGCGATGATCGTCGGCGACGGCACGCCCCTCCAGCAGGCCCGCGCCCTCCAGGCCCTCGGGCCCACGCAGGCGCTCATCAAGCGCGGCGAGCACGGCGCATCGGGGGTCGACGGCGACTTCGATGTCGAAGTGCCGGCCCTCCGCGTTGACGTGGTCGACACCGTCGGCGCCGGCGACGCATTCGCCGCCGGCTACCTCGTCGAGCTCACCAGAGGGGGCACGCTCGAGCAGCGGATGCGCACCGCCGCCGCCTGCGGAGCGTGCGCCTGCCGCGCCGACGGCGACTGGGAGTCGCAGCCAAGATGGGGCGACGTGCGCGGCCTCATCGAAGGAACGGGCGACGCCGTCACCCGGTGACGGGCGACGTCCTCACCCGGTGTCGGGCGAAGCTGTCACCCGGTGACGGGCGATGTCCTCACCCGGTGTCGGGCGACATCCTCACCCGAAGTCGCGCGCGGCCGTCCCGCCCCGGCGCGAACCAACTCGAACGACCGCCGCGAGCCCCCGCGCATCCACCCCCTCCACCGAGCGCCGCGAAGACGCGGCGCAACAACCACATCGAACTGGAGCATCCGCATGACCTTCGAGATCGGCGACGAACACTTCCTTCTCAACGGCGAACCGCACCGCGTGCTCTCTGGGGCGCTGCACTACTTCCGCGTGCATCCCGAGCAGTGGGCCGACCGCATCCACAAGGCGAAGCTCATGGGACTTAACACCATCGAGACGTACGTCGCCTGGAACGCGCACGAACCCCGCAAGGGGGAGTGGGACGCGACCGGCTGGAACGACCTCGGCCGGTTCCTCGACCTCATCGCCGCCGAAGGCATGCACGCGATCGTGCGCCCCGGCCCGTACATTTGCGCCGAATGGCACAACGGGGGCCTGCCGACCTGGCTGACGGCGATGCCCGGCATCGGACTGCGCCGCTCGGAGCCGACGTACCTCGCCGAGGTGGAGACGTACCTGCGGCGCGTCTACGACATCGTCGCGCCCCGGCAGATCAGCGCGGGCGGGCCGGTCGTGCTCGTGCAGATCGAGAACGAATACGGCGCGTACGGCAACGACACCGCCTACCTCGAGCGGCTCGTCGAGACCACGCGCGACGCCGGCATCACCGTGCCGCTCACCACCATCGACCAGCCCACCGACCAGATGTTGAGCGACGGCAGCGTCGACGGCGTGCACCTCACCGGCTCCTTCGGCTCGCGCGCCGACGAGCGCCTCGCCACCCTCCGCCGCCACCAGCCCACCGGGCCGCTCATGTGCGCCGAATTCTGGGACGGCTGGTTCGACTGGTGGGGCGCCTTCCACCACACCACCAGCGTCGCGGATGCGGCCCGCGAGCTCGACGCGCTCCTCGCGGCAGGCGCATCCGTCAACTTCTACATGGTGCACGGCGGCACCAACTTCGGACTCACCAACGGCGCCAACCACAAGGGCCGCTACCTGCCCATCGCCACCTCCTACGACTACGACGCGCCCCTCGACGAGGCCGGGAATCCGACGGCGAAGTACTTCGCGTTCCGCGACGTGATCGCGAAGTACGCCGACGTGCCCGCCGAGACGCCGGCCGTGGCGGGGCCCGCGCCGGAGCTCACGGTTCCCCTGTCGGCCGTGGCGGCGGATGCGTGGCTGCCGTCCGCGTCCAGTGTCGCGCATCCGCTCCCGCCGACCTTCGACGCGATCGAACACCTCAGCGCGCTCGTGAGATACGAGGTCGACCTGCCGGAAGCAGCGGGCGACGCTGGGGGCCTGCGGCTGCTGGCATTCGAGGAGGTGCGCGACTTCGCGTGGGTGGCGGTCGACGGCGTGCCCGTCGGGACGCTCTCACGGACACTCCACGAGACTGCCATCGCCGTGCCGCCCGGCCGCCGACTGCAGGTGCTCGTCGAAGAGCAGGGCCGCGTGAACTACGCCGAACGCATCGGCGAAGAGAAGGGCATCATCGGCACGCCACTGCTCGACGGGGTTCCGCTCGACGGGTGGACGGCGACCCCGATCGACGTCGCCGCGGCGGGGCTTGCGATCGGCGCGGCGGGCGACGCCGACGCGGTGCCCGCCGCCGAGGACGCCCGGGGCGCTGGGGCTGCCCGGGGCGCTGGGGCTGCCCGGGATGCGGGGGCTGCCCGGGGCGCTGGGGCTGCCCGGGATGCGGGCGGTTCGGAGGCCGCCATGGCGGTGGCCGGGACCGAGCACCGCGTGGCCGGGACCGCACTTGCCCGAGCCAAGGCTAGAGGTGCCGCCGCGGGCGGGCTGTCGGGCCTGCGCGGGGATTTTTATCTCGAGGAACCGAGCAACCTTTACCTCGACACCTCGAAGTGGGGCAAGGGATACGCGTTCGTGAACGGCTTCCTGCTCGGGCGCTACTGGCGCAGTGGTCCGCAGCAGACGTTGTACGTGCCGAGCCCGGTGCTCTGCGCCGGCACGAACGTGGTCGTTGTGATCGAACTCGAAGTCACAGTGTCGCCGGTCGCGAGCTTCGTCGCGGCCCCGTTCCTCGGCCCCCTCGAGGAGTAGGGGCCGCTGCGGCGCGGCTGTGCCGCCGCCGCCGCGCCGCCGCTGCCGCCGCCCGCCTCCCCGTGTCCCGCGCACCCACCGCATCACTGCCAGCGGAATGGCCCCTATGAGCTGCCTCATAGGGGCCATTCCGCTGGCAGCGCTTAGGTGTTCGCGAAACTCATGGGCTCTTTCTCTGGCAGCGATGGTCCCAAATCCCATCGCTGCCCGGCGTTTCGCCCTCTGAGGCGCGGGCAGCGATGGCTTCGCCTTGGCTTGCTTGCCGGGGCTTGCGGAGCGGATTGCTAGCCGTGGGCGGATGAGCGGGGCGAGGTACTCGAGTCAGCGCCCGGCGTACCCGCACCCGCATCCGCCGAACCCGCCACGCTCGTGCTGCTGGTCGCATCGCCCGCATCCGCGGCCGTCTCGATCGGCTCGCCCTGCACCGTCGAACGCTCCGCCTTGTTGCGGTCGCCCTTGGTCTTGATGAGGCTCGCGATGGTCGCGACGGCGATGGTCGAGCCGATGAACATGAGCGAGAACCAGATGGGGATCTCGGGCACCCACAGCAGCGGCTCGCCGCCGTTGATGAACGGCACCTCGTTGACGTGCAACGCGTGGAACACGAGCTTCACGGCAATGAAGCCGAGGATCACGGCGAGGCCCTGGCTGAGGTAGACGAGGCGCTCGAGGAGTCCGCCGATGAGGAAGAACAGCTGGCGCAGACCCATGAGCGCGAATGCGTTCGCGGTGAACACGATGTACGCCTCGTTCGTGAGGCCGTAAATCGCAGGGATCGAGTCGAGCGCGAACACGAGGTCGATGAAGCCGATCGCGACGATGGTGAGGAGCATCGGCGTGACGAAGCGCTTGCCGTCGATCTTCACGGTCATCTTGTCGCCGTGGTACTCGTCGGTGACAGGCAGGATGCGCCGCACGAACCGCATGAACGCGTTGTTCGAGGGGTCGCCGTGGTCGCCCTTGATCTGCTGGTAGGCGAGGACGAACAGCAGCGCGCCGAACAGGTAGAACACCCACGAGAAGTTCTCGATGAGGGCCGCGCCGACCGCGATGAACCCACCGCGCATGATGAGCGCGATCACGATGCCGATCATCAGCACCTTCTGCTGGTAGATCTTCGGCACCGCGAAGCCGGTCATGATGATCAGGAACAAGAACAGATTGTCGAGCGACAGCGCCTTCTCGGTGAGGTACCCGGCGAAGTACTCGCCGCCGAAGCGCCAGTCGGTGACGAGTCCGATGCCGACGCCGAACAGCAGCGCGAGTCCGATGTAGAACGCCGACCAGCGCGCCGACTCGCCGATCGTGGGCTCGTGCGGCTTCCGCACGTGGGCGAAGAATTCGTAGACGAAGAATCCGATTGTCACCGCGATAGTGATCAACCAGACAGTGGTGGTGACCTGCATGTGGGTACTCCAAAGGGGATTTGGTGTTCGACAACGACACCAAGGTCTCCTCCGCCCCGCCAGCTCAGCGACGCTGAACTGATGGAACCGGCGCCCCGGAACGTGGAATCACGCTCGTATTGACGGGCACACCGCAGACGGGAGTACTCCCCTTGCTTCCGGAGATCTTAGACAGGCTCCCGGGAAGACAACCTGGGAGATTCCCCAGGAGCAGCCCAGATGAGCTGATGGGCCCAAACGGCGGGCCCTCGCGGGGCGGCCGGCCGACCGCGTGACGCGGCCTCGCGTATCCCGCGCCCCGCGCATCCGCGCCCCGCTCCCCGCGCCCCGCTCCCTCGCTCAGACGCTCCGCGGCGGCGCCGTCGACAGCCGAGAGTTGAAGCTCGGGCTGAGCACAGTGCGGTGCACTGGACGCGACGGATCGTGGATGCGCGCCAGCAGCGTCTCGACCGCGGCGCGGCCAAGCGACGACCGCGGAGGGGTCACCGCCGTCAGCGCGGGCGTGAACAGGTCAGCGACCTCGTCGTCGTACGCGACGACCGACAGATCCTCGGGCACGCTGAGCCCACGGGCCAGCGCCACATCGATGATTGCCATCGCCTCCCGATCTGAGTGCACGAGCAGTGCCGTGACGCCGGCCTCGAGGACCGCATCGAGCACCGCATCCACCGCCCCTGAGAAGCGCGGGTCGCGCCGGTCGGGGAGGATGCGCTCCACGTGCTCACCCGGGGTGAGCCCTAACTCGCGGCACGCGGCCGACCAGCCGGCGATGATCTTGCGCGACGTCGGGGAATTGCGCGAAATGAACAGTCCGACCTTGCGATGCCCGAGCTGCGCGAGGTGACGGGCGGCGAGCACCGCGCCGAGGGCATGGTCGGTTGTGACAGACTCCGCGGGCGTACGCTCCGGGCCGCAGACGGCGTCGCGCTCCGCGAGCACAAACGGCAACCCGGAATCGTGCAGCCACTCGATGACCTCGCGGGCATGATCAGTGTCGGTGTTGGGCGCGACGACAAGACCCGCCACGCCCTCGTGCTCGACCATGCGCTCAAGCACGGGCCGCTCATCCTGCATCTCGTAGGACGTGCCACGTAGCAGCAGCTTCGCGCCGCGTTCACGGGCCGCCTGCTCCATGCCCCGGATCACGCGCGGCCAATAAAAATCAAGCGACGGCACCAGCACCCCAATGGTCTGCGGTGCCCCGCTCGACTGCGAGGCGCCGTTCGCCGCCTGACGAGCCTGCAATGCCGGAGCGCCGTCCGGTGGCAGCACCGCGCCGCCATGCACGCGCACCAGAAGTCCCTCGGCCTCGAGCTGCTGCAGGTCTCGGCGGAGCGTGACCGGCGTGACCTCAAGCGCCTCAGTCAGCTCGGCAACCCGAACCGCACCCGAAGCGAGCAACCGCTCGAGGATAAGGTCGCGCCGCTCCGCGGCAAGCCGTGATCCCTGTTCCATCATGCTGCGTCCCCCACAGTTCCTGTCTCTCCCAAGAGCGGTGTCGGGTGCTCTTGGCGCACGGTGACGGTCATCGTTGACCGGTCGGCGACATCGAGGTCGAGTCGCACGAGTCTAGGGCCCCAGACGTCCGCCAGCATCGGGTCGTCGAGGTCGATCGGAGTGAGTGTCGCGGCTGCGCTCGCACTCCAAGTGACGTAGACGCGAGAACCGCCCCCAATCGGGGTGACGATCACTGTGTCGTCACTCTGAGTGTCACGCGCGACGTCGCCCGCGAGCAGCAGACGGACCTGCGTGGGCGGTGGCGGGGCCGGTTGAGCGGGGGTGGTCCTGCTGGCTGGCGAGAGTTGCCGGACGGTGCTGTTGGCCGCCGCGAGTTGCGTGGCGGCGCTGTCGGCGGCCGAGAGTTGTGGGGAAGTGCTGTCGGCGGCCGAGAGTTGTGGGGAAGTGTTGTTGGGCGCGTCTTCGGCTGCGCTTTGCCACAACTTTGTGGGGGTAGCAGGTGCCTGGCTTTCCGGAGCCGGAGCCGGAGCCGGGGCCGGAGTCGGAGCCAGAGCCGAAGCACCCGGAGCCGCCGCCCCCGGAGCCGAAGCGCTCGGAGCCGCCGCACTCGGAGCCGCCGCACTCGGAGCCGCCGCCCCCGGAGCCCCCGCCGGCAGGCGCCAGGCGTCGTGGATGCGCACCTCGCGGCGCTCGCGGTCGAGGGTGACGTGGCGCCGCCAGGTGTCGACGGTGCCGGGCTCGTAGGCGCCGGCGAGCTCGAGTTCGAGTGCGGGTGACGGGGCGGTCTGCGCCGAGATGACCTCTGCTGCGAAGGCTGGTCCGTTCGGCTGCCCGCGCCCGGCGATGAGGGGCACGTTGTGCCATTCGCTCTGCATGGGCCACAGCTCGTAGCGGCGGTCGCTGAAGGTGCGTGCGTCGTAGCTGGGCCGTCCGGCGTCGACGATGACGGGTGTTCCGTCGGAGGCGACGAGCACGTTGCCGATGTCGTTGTGGTTGTGGTGCTCGTCGTTGTGTCCTCCCTTGACTGCGAGGGTCAGCCCGCTGGCGGTTCCGTCGCGTTCGCGGGCGACGAGCATGTGCGTTGAGCTGAGCCAGGTTGCGGCGGGCGCGGGGGGAGCGGATGGTCGCGCGCGCAGCCAGGCGGCGTCGGTGATGCCTCGGAGCACTCGTCCGAGTCCTTCGCTTTCGGTGGTGGCGGGGCGATTGGGCTGCCGGTGTGCGGCTGCGAAGCGTTGCGCGTCGGTGTCGCCTGCGCGGATCGCGGCCCGGTGCAGCGAGTGCCATGGCTGGTCGGCGGTCGGTTTGGCTTGGCCGTCGGCGGCGTTCACGAACCATCCGTTTCCGAGGTGCATGCGGTGCGGGAAGGCGATGGTTTCGCGGAGGGCCGGGATGCTCGGTACGGGGTCGATGGCCCCGCGCGTGGCGTGGGTGAGCAGGTCGAGTGCTTCGAGCAGGCGGCATGCGCCGTTCCACCAGTAGGCGTAGCCCTCGTCGATGGCGCCGTCGTGGGGGAGCACGCTGACGTACCGGTCGAGCCCTTCGACGACAAGGGTGAGGATGCGCGTGCGCCGGTCGTTGTCGTCGGGGCCGTCGAGCAGGCGGAGTGCGGCGACGAGCACGTTGCCGTGGATCCAGGGGTTCCAGTTGTGGGCGTCTCCGTCGAGGCCGAGCCAGTGCCAGTCTCGGCGGCGCTCGAACGGCTCGAACACGCGGTTGTGTGCTTCGTGGCGGATGCGCGCTCGCACGCCCGGGTAGTGCTGGTCGAGCTGGTCGCCGAGTAGCTGGTCGATCCAGGCGAGTTGCCCGACGACTTCGCCGGCGCCGAGGTCGAGGTAGGGGTCGGTGACGGTCGCGAGCACGGCACCACGCTTAGCGAAGGTGTCGTCGTGCGCGGGCCAGCACCAGGAGCTCTGCTCGCAGAGGAGGGTGACGCCGTCGACGACGTCGGCGAGCAGTGTCGGGTCTGCGGTGGCGGCGATTGCGGTGCGGGTGAGTCGTTCTTGCCGCGCGAAGGCGGGGGTCTCCCACGCGATGCGGTCGCCGTCGCCGTGGTAGCGGGCGGCGTCGCTGGCGCGGGGCTGCGGCCAGGGCGTGCCGCGTTCCTGCTGGACCCGATCGGTCATCGCGGCGACCGTGCGCGGGTCGGGCGTGCCTATCGGGGTGGATGCGCCGGGGGCCGGGCGCGCGGCCTCGCCGGCGACGAAGCCGGGCGCTGCCCCGAGCGTCCGCGGGTCGGGCGCGCCCGTCGGCCAGGTGGATGCGGCTGCGACCGGGAGCGCGGCGTCGGGGGCGGCGACGACCGTGCTGAGCGCCTGGGCGAGGTCCGCCGATTCGCGCAGGCCGAGCTGTGCTTCAAGTGCGCGCGTCAGGGCGCCACGGAACGGAACCGCGGGGGCGGGTGCTGTCATCGTTGACCTCCTGTACGAACCGATCGTAAACGATCATGCACGATCATAACCGCATTGTTGTGTTCGAGATTGATTGCTACGCTTTCGATCGTCACCACCCCCGAGGCGACGCCGAAGGCCCCCTCGGACGGCAATTCAAAGGAGAATCCGTGTCCACTGCACTCACGCCCCCTGCGCCCGCCTCTTCGGCGCAAGCGCAGCAGCAGGCGTCGCACCGTGCCTGGACCCGCGACGACTGGACCGGCTACGCCGACCGCCTCCTCGCCGGTGCGATGGCCTGGGCCTCGCCGGGAAAGGGGCGCATCACCCCGCCCGGTGCTGAGGGCGGCTACGGCCACGACATCGACGGTCTCGAGGGCTTCGCCCGCACGTTCCTCCTCGCGGGCTTCCGCATCGCGGGGGAGCGCGGCGAGGGCGTCGACGAGCTCATCTCCTTCTTCTCCGAGGGAATCCGCACGGGCGTCGACCCGGATGCGGCCGACCGCTGGGTGCGCCTCGAGGAGCACCCGCAGGCCAAGGTCGAGGCGGCCTCGCTGGCCCTGATCCTGGATCTCACGCGCCCCTGGATCTGGGATGCGCTCGGCGAGCTCACGCAGCAGCGCGTCATCGACTACTTCGCGCCGGCGGTCGGCGACGACACCTACCCGCGCACGAACTGGCTCTGGTTCCGTCTCGTGGTGCAGACCTTCCTTCGTTCCGTCGGCGGCCCCTGGTCGCCTGAGGAGGTCGCCGCCGACCTGGCCCTGCACGACTCGTTCGGGCGCGCCGACGGCTGGCTCTCCGACGGCGACGAGCGCTCGTACGACCACTACGTCGGCTGGGCGCTGCACATCTACCCGGTGCTCTGGTCGCGGATGCGCGGGGCGAGCGAGCTCGCGGGCGACCGGCTCGAGGGTGACGTCGCTGCGCTCGACCGATTCCTGCAGGACGCCGTGCACCTCATCGGCGGCGACGGATCCCCGCTCCTCCAGGGCCGAAGCCTCATCTACCGCTTCGCGGCGGCGGCCCCGTTCTGGGTCGGCGCGCTCGCGGGCGTTCCCTCCGTCTCGCTCGGTGCCCTCCGCCACGCGGCGGAGAAGGTCGTCTCGCACTTCGCTGAGCGCGGCGTGCCAGACGACCGGGGCCTGCTCACGATGGGCTGGCTCGGGGAGTGGCGCCAGCTCGCGCAGGCCTACTCGGGCCCTGCCTCCCCGTATTGGGCTTCGAAGGGGCTGCTCGGCATCCTGCTGCCCGCCGATCACCCGGTGTGGGCGGCTGAGGCTGAGCCGCTGCCGGTCGAGGAGGCCGACTTCGTCCGCACGATCGCGGCGCCCGGCTGGGTTGTCACGGGCACGGCGGGTGATGGCATCGTGCGCATCGCCAACCACGGCACCGACCACGCGAAGCCGCACACGCTGGTGGGCGACTCGCCCCTCTACGCGCGTCTGGCCTACTCGACGGCGACGAGCCCGCTGCTCGACGACGAGGCCTGGCGCGAGCCGCTCGAGCAGTCGCTCGCCCTGGTCCGCGCTACCACCGCGGCCGACGCTACCGCCGTCGTCGACCCCGCGGCCTCCGCGTCCGCTCCCGAAACCATGACGGCGCCCACGCCCGAGGCCACCCCCGCGACCCACCGGGCCGCGATGGAGCTCCTCGCGACGACCACCGACGGCGTGGCCGGCGTGGCCGCATCCACGTGGCTCGCGCACACGCTCGCCCCGGCTGCGACGCAGCAGCGCCACGGCTCGGGCCTCGACGGCGAAGCGACGGTCATCGCGCGCCTCACGGTCGTCTCCGTCGTTCGCGGTGTCGAGGAGGTCCGCCTCGCCCGGGTGACCGAGCCCGCGGCCGGCATCGACACGGCTGACTGGCGGCTGCGGTGGGGCGGCTGGCCCGTCGCGAGCCGGCAGGATGCGCAGGTCACGACCTCCCTGCGCGCCCTCCCGAGCAGCGCGCCCGCATCCACGCGCACGGTGACACGAGCGGATGCGAGCCCGCTCGGCGCATCCGCTGCCGTGCCCGTGCTCGACGCCCCCGTCGAGCTCGACACCTGGGCCGCCGCCCACCTCACCCTCGCGGGCCCGGACCACACCCCGAGCACCACTACGGGCGTCGCGCTCACGGACGAGCGCGCCGTCGTCACCTGGTCAGACGGAGCACGCAGCACCGTCGACCTCACCAACTACCGCCTCTCGTAGCCCGGGCGTCGGTTTTCAGGGATCCGAAGCGGATCTCGTTCATTGCAGCAAAGGAGCAGCACCATGAAGAAGCGCACCATGATCGCCACTGCGGGCCTCGCCGCCGCCGCACTGGCCCTCACCGGATGCAGCGGTGGCGGGAGCGTCGACCCAGACGGACCGATCACGCTGTCGGTGTCGGGTTGGAGCGTCGCGTCGACCCCCGAGTTCCAGCTGCTCGCAGACGGCTTCACCGAGAAGTACCCCGACGTGACCGTCGAGATCGTCGACTACGACCCCGCCGAGTACAACACGCTCATCACCGCCGACCTGGCCGCAGGCTCGGGCCCGGACATCATCACGCAGAAGGAGATCAAGTTCGTCACGACCTTCCAGGAAGGCGGACAGCTGCTGGATGTCTCCGACGTCGAGCTGCCCGAGGGCATCAGCGGCGCCGAGTCGTACGTGATCGACGGCACCTCGTGGGCCACGCCGTACCGCCAGGACTCGTGGGTGCTCTACTACAACAAGGCGCTCTTCGACCAGGCTGGCGTCGCCTACCCCGACGGCAGCTGGACCTGGGACGACTACGTCGAGAACGCGGACCTGCTGACCAAGGGCCTCGCCGGCGCTGGTTCGACGGCCAAGGGCGCGCACCAGCACAGCTGGCAGTCGACGGTCCAGGGCTTCGCGAACGCGCAGGCGAACGGCGACATCTTCAGCGGCGAGTACGACTACTTCCAGCCGTTCTACGACAACTCCCTCAAGCTGCAGGACGACGGCTCGCAGGCCGCCTACAACACGGTCACGGCCAACAAGCTCACCTACCAGGGAGAGTTCGGCAAGCAGAAGGCCGCGATGATCCCCATGGGCTCGTGGTTCGTGGCGACGCTCATCTCGCAGCAGGAGTCGGGCGAGGCTGACGACTTCGAGTGGGGCATCGCGCCCGTGCCGCAGATGGACGCATCCACCACGGGCATGGACAACACGCCTGTCACGTTCGGCGACCCGGCAGGCTTCGGCATCAACGCCAACATCGACGAGGGCAAGACACAGGCCGCCAAGGACTTCCTCGCCTACGCCGCCAGCGAAGAGGCAGCCACCGAGCTCGCCGGCATCGGCATCACGCCGGCGCTCCTGAGCGACCCGGTCGTCGAGGCGTACTTCGGCGTCGAGGGTGCCCCGCAGGACGAGCTCTCCGCGTTCGCCGTGCAGACTCACGAGACGCTGCCGGAAAGCCCGACGAACTCAAAGACCGCCGCCGTCCAGAACATCCTGAACGACATGCACTCCTCGATCCTCTCCGGCTCGAAGTCGGTCACCGACTCCATCACGGAAGCCGAGACCCGCGTCGCCAACGAAGTCGGCCTCGACTAACCCCCTTCGCCGGTCGGCCGGTGCTCTCTCACCGGCCGACCGGCACCTCTCTCCAGGAGAATCATGACCACCACAACGGAACCGGCGCAGCCCAAGGCGGCGCCCGAGGGCCTGTCGCCCGAGGCGCGCAAGCTGCGCAACCGCTCACGGCTCAAGCGCACGCTTGTCGGCTGGAGCTTCATCCTGCCGAACTTCCTCGGCTTCGCGACGCTGACGCTTGTGCCCGTCATCGTGCTGTTCTACATGTCTCTCACGAACTGGAACATCTTCGGCACGTCCACCTTCGTCGGCCTCGACAACTTCACGCGCCTCCTCGGCGACGGCAGCTTCCAGGTCGCATTCGGCAACACCATCTACTACTCGGTGCTGCACATCCCGCTGACGATCATCGTCTCGCTGGGCCTCGCACTGCTGCTCAACAACAAGCTCCGCGGCGTCGCCTTCTTCCGCACCGCCGCGTTCTTCCCCTACATCACGTCGATCGTCGCGATCGCGCTCGTCTGGAACCTGCTCTTCAGCCCAGACTTCGGCCCCATCAACGAGGGCCTGCGCTTCCTCGGCATCGATAACCCGCCAGGCTGGCTCACGTCGACCGAGTGGGCCATGCCCGCGGTCGTCATCATCAGCACCTGGCGTGACATGGGCTACTACATGGTGCTCTTCCTCGCGGCGCTGCAGACGGTGCCGCCCGAGCTCCACGAGGCGGCCCGAGTCGACGGCGCCAACGCCTGGCAGCGTTTCTGGAACGTCACGCTGCCCTGCCTGCGCCCGACCATGTTCTTCGTCACCGTCATGCTGACGATCAACTCGTTCAAGATCTTCGACCTCATCCTCGTGCTCACCGAGGGCGGGCCCGGGCAGTCGACCACCGTCATCTCCCAGTTCATCTACCGCAAGGGCTTCGAGGAGAACGAGTTCGGGTACGCGTCGGCGGCCTCGGTCGTGCTGTTCCTGCTCTGCATCGTCGTCACGATCATCCAGTTCATGTGGAACAAGCGGAAGGACAGCTGATGTCCCAGACCATGGCAGTTGTGCTTCCCGAGGAGACCACCACTCCTCTCCCGACCGACCACATCGAGCCGGCGAAGCCCGCAGGGAAGAAAGAGAACAAGCTCGGCCGAGCACTGCTCTACGCCGCGCTCATCGTCGCGGCCGCAGCGATGCTCACGCCGTTCTTCTGGATGATCATGAGCTCGCTCAAGGAGGCCAACGCGGTCTTCTCGGTGCCAGTGCAGTGGATTCCAGAGGTCTTCGTCTGGCAGAACTACGTCGACATCTGGACCAAGTCCGACATCATGACGTGGATCGGCAACACGCTGATCCTCTCGGTCACCGTCACGGCCCTGCAGGTGCTCACCGGCTCGTTCGCCGCCTACGGCTTCTCGCGGGTCAAGTTCCCCGGCCGCGACGTGCTGTTCCTCCTCTACGTCGGAACGATCGCCGTGCCGTGGCAGTCGTACATGATCCCGCAGTTCATCCTGCTCTCGAACGCGAACCTCTCGAACACGCTCTGGGCGATCATCCTGCTGCAGGCGTTCGGCGCCTTCGGGGTGTTCCTCATGAAGCAGTTCTACGAGACCATCCCCATGGAGCTCAGTGAGGCCGCCCGCCTCGACGGCCTCAGCGAGTACGGCATCTGGCGGCGCATCATGCTGCCGCTGTCGGTGCCGGCCATCGCGAGCCTGTCGCTGCTGACGTTCGTCAACACCTGGAACGACTACCTCGGGCCGCTCATCTACCTGCGCGACCCGAGCCTGTGGACCATGCAGCTCGGCCTCAAGAACTTCGTCTCCAGCCTGTACGACGTCGACTACGGCGTGCTCTTCGCGGGCCTCACCATCTCGGTGCTGCCCATCGCCATCGTGTTCCTCCTCGGCCAGCGGTACTTCGTCGAGGGCATCGCGACCAGCGGAATGAAGGGCTGACCCGTGAAGCGCATCTCGCACGGCGTCTACGCCACGGCGTTCAACGTCGCCTACCTGGCGCTCGCCGTCAACGCGCTGCTCGCGGTCATGAGCCTGCCGTTCCTCGTGCTGCTCGTGA
The DNA here is from genome assembly GCF_049707175.1 of Pseudoclavibacter helvolus. GTDB lineage: Bacteria > Actinomycetota > Actinomycetes > Actinomycetales > Microbacteriaceae > Pseudoclavibacter > Pseudoclavibacter helvolus_A. The sequence goes on from NZ_JBNAFM010000005.1 coordinate 32,241, forward strand.
CGACCGACCCGTCGCTGTCCTGGCCGCTGCTCGCGGCGAGCGCGGCGCTCACGGGGCCGGGCATCGCCGGCGCGTTCGCCACGTTCCGTGCGCACGCTGAGGGCGACACCGACGTCATCCGCGCGTTCATCCGCGGGGTGCGCCGCACCTGGAAGCGCGCACTGCTGATCTCGGCGGTCACGTCCGCCGTCGTCACGGTCGCGCTCGTGGATGTGTTCGTGCTGGTTCCGACCGGCATCGGCGTCCTGCTGGTTCCGCTGCTCGTCGTCGTCGCGATCCTCACGCTCGCGACCGCGGCGGTCACCCTGGTCGCCATCACGCAGGCCGAGGACACGCGTCTGCTCGTGCTGGTGCGCGCATCCCTCATCCTCGCCGTGCGCCGCTGGCCGCTGACGTTCGCGTCGTTCGCGATCGTCGCCGTCCAGGCCGCCGTGCTCACTGCGGCGCCGGCCATCGCCATCGGCATCACCACCGCCGCCTGCCTCTACGTCGTCTGGGCCGGCGGGCGCTACACCCTGCAGCAGGCCCCGGCGCGCGCCGCGGCCTGATCTGCCCCACATACTCACTCGAAGGAACCCCCATGACTTTCGCGCCCGCATCCACGACCGTGGAGAACGCGCTGGCGACGGCCACCAACACCGTTCGACGCAACATCGACGCGTTCGGCGCCGCCTACCCAGACGACACGACCACCGACGGCAGGTACCTGCTGCGCCCCGCGACCGACGTCTTCGCCGAGGGAGCCAACCGCGGCTGGACCACGAGCTTCTGGCCGGGCATGATGTGGCTCGCCGGCGACGCCACGGGCGACCCCGCCTTCCACGAGGCCGCGCTCAAGCACGCCGCCGACTTCGAGCGCCGCCTCTACGCAGACGAGGACCTCGAGACGCACGACCTCGGCTTCCTCTACTCGCTCTCCGTGGTCACGGCCTGGAAGCAGACCGGCGACGAGCGCTGGCGCACCGCCGGCATCAAGGCCGGCGAGCGCCTCATGACGCGCTTCCTCGAGCCCGCCGGAATCCTGCAGGCCTGGGGCGACCTCAGCGACCCCGCCCAGCGCGGCCGCGCCATCATCGACAGCCTCATGAACATGCCGCTGCTCACCTGGGTGGGCGAGCAGACTGGCGACCCCCGGTATGCGGATGCGGTGCGCCGGCACACGGAGCAGCTACGCACGCAGATCTTCCGCGCCGACGACTCGACGTTCCACACCTTCTACTGGGACGCGGAGACCGGCGACCCCCTGCGCGGCGGCACCGAGCAGGGCGCGTTCGACGAGTCGTGCTGGGCGCGCGGCGAGGCGTGGGGCATCTACGGCTTCGCGCTCAACTCGCAGGCGGTCGGCGACCCGCGGCAGCTCGAGGCGGCCTGGCGCTGCGCCGACTACTACCTCGCGCACCTGCCGAGCGACGGCATCCCGTACTGGGACCTCGTCTACACTGAGGGCAGCGACGCGCCCCGCGACAGCTCGGCGGCCGCGATCGCCGCGTGCGGGTTCCTCGAGCTCGCCGCCGTCGACCCCGACCCCGAGCGGTCGGCCCGCGCGCTGCAGGCCGCGCACGCGCAGATCGACGCGCTCATCGCCGAGGCGACGCCGCAGCCCGCGGAGTCGTCTGACGCGCTTCTCCTGCACGGGGTCTACGACCTTCCGAAGCTGGTCGGCGTCGACGAGGGCACTCTGTGGGGCGACTACTTCTTCCTCGAGGCCCTGACCCGCGCATCCCGCCCCGAATGGCAGCGGTACTGGTGAGCGGCGCCGTGAGCGAGGTGTTCCACGCATGAGAATCGTCACCTGGGACCGCGCCGGGGTCGCCGTGCCCGCCGCGCTGGTCGAGTCGGCCGAAGGCGACCGTCTGGTCGACCTCTCCGGAGTCGTCGCCTCGACGCTCGAGCTGCTCACCGACGCCGGTGCGCTGGCGGATGCACGTGCATCCGTCGCCGCGGTCGACACGTCGCGCCTGCCGTTGCGCGAGGGGGAGCGGCTGCTGCCGCCCCTCACGCCTCGCGTGCTGCTGTGCCTCGGCTACAACTACCGCGGCCACGTCGTCGCGGGCGGGGAGGGGCAGCCCGACCCGGAGCGCCCGGACGTCTTCGTGAAGACGGCGAACACGCTCATCGGACCGGACGACGCCGTGACGCTGCCGCCGCAGAGCAGCGACGTCGACTACGAGGGCGAGATCGGGCTGGTCATCGGGCGCACGGCGCACGCCGTGTCCGCCGAGGAGGCGCTGGACTACGTCGCCGGCTACACGCTGTTCAACGACGTCTCGGCGCGCGACTGGCAAAACCGCACCAGCCAGTGGACGCTCGGGAAGTGCTTCGACGGCTTCGGCCCGCTCGGGCCCGCGATCGTAACGCCCGACGAGATCGCCGACCCGACCGACCTGCTCGTCGAGGTGGTGCGCGACGGCCGCACGACGGTCTCGCAGAGCACGTCGACGCTCATCTTCCCGTTCGCCGAGATCGTCTCGTACATCTCGCAGTCCATCACGCTGCAGCCCGGCGACGTTATCGCGACGGGCACGCCGCAGAAGCTACCGGACGCGCTGCGCGACCACCGGGCGCTCGAGGACGGCGACTCGGTGCGCATCCGCGTCGAGGGGATCGGCGAGCTGGTGACGGTGTTCGCGGCTGCAGGGTAGCGCGCCGGCCGCCGCGGCGATAGCGCGGCGGCCGAATTCGGCTCGTGCGGCAGACTCGAGGGGAGAGCCTCCCGGCTCACCGCCTCCGACGCAGAGCCAAGGTCCCATGCGCATTCTCTTCCCCGCCGCGTCGACGCTTCCCCCGGAACCACCGGTCGTCATCGCCTTCCCCACTTCGGTCGACCTGGTCGTCACGGGCGTCGTTGTCGTCGCCGCTGTGCTCTTCGTCGTGGGCGTCTGGACCGTCGCCGCGCTGCAGCTGCGCGGTGCACGCGCCCTGCCGCTCGACCTCGTCGGCCGCGTCGAGCGTGCGCAGCGCATCAACCGCACGGCAGTTATCTCGACGCTCGTCGCGTCTGGCGCCATGGTGCTGCTTGTCGTCACGTGGCTCCTCGTGAGCCTGCTCTTACTCACCTAACTCGCCGGGCCCGTCCGCCACAGCACGCTCCGCAAGAGGTGAACATTACAGTCACCGGTTCAGCGCGCGCGCCCGGAGGCCTTCGCGCGCGTGCGGCGGGCCACCAGGGGGATCACGCGACTGATCGCCGCGTTCTCACCGGTCGAGGCCCGACGGGTCGCGAGTTGTGCCTCGCCTTCGCACCAGGCTGCGATGAGGGAATCGATCGCCCGCTCGAGCTGCACATGCTGGCTGACTTCGACGCCAGTGTCCACCCGCGCGCCGCGGAGCACGACGTGCACGCCCTCGACGTTGACGATGTATCCGAGCGGCACTCCCTCTCGTTCGAGAGCAACGGTGCCTTCTGTGGTCTGCGTGAGTTCGTATCCGGTCAGTGCGGAGATGGGAATCATGGGGGAGCTCCTCTGCAGTTCCTGGAATCCTGACTCGACGGTCTGGGAGGAACTTGGAGATCTCGAGATCGCGGGACGTGAGTGACGGCGGACCCGGTGCTCGACGCCGCTGACCAGGTGTTTTGTCGAGAGTTTTGATGCGCTAGCGTGTCGATCGAGTTTGTGCAAGCCCCCGGACGGAACTTGGTCGAGCCGCAGGGCGCGACCCGGTTGCTCGCGTACCCCGAGGCACACTTGGCGAATGCGTGCACCAACCACCCCCTGGCGACGCCGGTCCCGTCGATGGCGCGAGCACAGTCCCCTGGAGCGTCTGTGGCGTCTCGCACGCACCTCGAAGCCGGTCACGTTCACCGAGAAGGTGCGGTACAAGATGCTGCGCGACCGAAGGCGTCTGATCGTGACGTTTGCGGACAAGGCGGCCGTGCGCGGCTACGTGGCGGCGACAGTGGGCGCGCACTACCTGCCCGGGGCCTGCGGTGTGCTCGACGACCCCCGGGAGCTCGAGGCCCTCGAACTGCCGGAGGCCTACGTCGTGAAGCCGACGCACGGGTCTGGCGCGGTGATCGTCGTCTCACCAGCCGCCCCGCCGGAAGCGCGGCTGCCCGAAGCGGAATGGGGGTGGGTGTACTCGCACGTGCGCCCCGAGCACGTGGATCGCAAGCGCCTCGACCTGTACCACCTGCCGGACCGGGTCATCTTCGGAGAGCTCACGAACTACCCGGCGGGTGGCGACAGCCCCTTCGAGCCCGAGGACTCGAACACGGTCTTCGGCGAGCCCTGGCGGGTTCCACGGCGCTACCGCTGAATCCGCTGCAGCCGCCTCGATGCTTGAACAGCTCGCGCCCGGCCGACTCTCAGGCGATTGCAGGACGCGCGGGGCACCGTGAGGTCTGACCGGCACCCGATCGGGCAGTCTCGACCTTGAGAGCACCGCGGCCGTTGCCGCGCAGAAAGGACCACGATGTCGAACGCAGATCCGCACAGCTCGAATACCGCAGGAGATCCAGATGAGGGCAGTGTCGGGGCGGGCGGCGCGACCGCCGACGGCGCGATCGATGAAGCCCTCGGCACCGACCAGCCCTTGACCTCAGACGAGGGCAGCGTCGGTGCCGGGGGCGCCAGCGCTGACGGGGCGCGGCCCGACTAGGGGTCGACGCGCATCACGCGACGAAGGGGCCGGACGTCTGCTCATGCAGATCTCCGGCCCCTCTTCGTGTCAACCCTCGCGCTTCGGCGCCGCCTGCCGAACTACCGCTCGATGCGGTTGATGTAGTCGCGCAGGTTGCTGACGACCGTCGCCAGGTCGGTGCCGGTCGCCTGGGCCAGCTGGCCGGCGAGCCAGCTCTGGTTCATGAGGGCGGCACCGAGGATGTGGCTGTCCTCGATGCTCTCGTCGAGTTCAGTCGTCGGGTTGCCAAACGGTTCGAGCGCGAGCTGGAACGCCAACTCGTTGGTCACGGGGTCTGAGCTGACGTGCTGGGCGAGCAGCGCGTCGAGCTGGACGTGCATCGCTCGCACGGCCTGCTCCGGCACGCGCAGACTCGAGGTCTCGTGCGCGGTCGCACGGTCTCCGTGCTCGAGGTCGTGATCCATCTAGGGCCCTCCATCGCGTCGTATAGGCAACGTATGGCGCGGAGACCGGTGATGCTTCGGTATTCGCGACGGATACCCTTCAATTCACCCCGTATTTCACCATGGGTGACGTCGGCGTGCGTTTCCCTCCAGTACGGCGAACTTCCCTGGGATGGATGCAGGTGCATGCGTTTCCCCCGGGGGTTTGCTCAGCAAGACCCTCGAGCGCCGGGGTAGCCTCGCCGCGAACGAGCGTCGACCGGTGTACCGGTGGCCATGAGCCCCAGCGACGCGAACATGCCAGCCCGTTGTCTCCATTTCGGGCCCACCATCATCCAGGTCCCACTCCATGGGAGGCTGGACGAGACGAGAGACTTTTGCCGCACACCGCACCCGTTCGCCTGCCAGTCCCCGGCGCGCCCTCAACCGGTCGCGCAACGGATGCGAAGGACATCGTTCGCGCCCCCTCTCCGATCGAGGGCATCGTGACGGCCCAGGCGCGCGGCGACTGGAAGGCCGTCACCGAGGCGCTCGAGCGCAACTGGACCTCGCTGCTTCGGACTTCCCGGGCTGCGATGCGCGACGTCGTGAATGCCCTCCCGGATGCGATCCTGGAAGCGCAACCCCGCTGGTCCGCCGCACGTCAATACCTGAACTTCGCCCCGGACGACGGACGCCTGCGCCCCGCGCGGTTCGATTTCGAGGCAGCGCAGCCCAGCGAAGCCGGCGCGCTCATCGACGATCTGGCCCAGTACACGGGGCAGACCGCACACGAGCGAGGCCACGGACGCTTCAGAGCTGCGGCAGGCATCGCTGCGACCGCGATCGAGGCGATCAGGCAGGCTTCCCCGTCGGAGATGAAGACCCTGCGTCCACTGCTGCCAGGCCTTCGCGTCCAATGGGCGACCAGTCTTCTGTTCGCGGGTGACATCCGCGACGCCCTCCTCGAGTTCGAATCCGCGTACGGTGACGCCGTCTCGTTCGACAGCGATCGTATGGCGACAGCAGCTGCGGGGTCGCTTGCGCTCATCCACAGTGTGACGGGCGATCTGGCCGTGGCGCGTGCGTGGCTCAGCCGTCAGCCTGCGTCGATGCAGGGCGGGTTCGGCGGGCCAGACGAGTTCGAAGGCGGCCTCGGCGACCCGGTCACGGTCATGGGGGTGCTCGCGGCCGCGAACATCGCGATCGACGAGCTGGATGCCGAGAAGGCGAGGGCGTGGCTCGCGAGAGACCCGGGCGATAGCTTTGCCCCTGAGCAATGGGCGCTCCGCCTCGGCGTCGCATCACGCTTGGAGGTCCTGAGCGGTGACCCGCTCGCGCAGTCGCTGCGCAATCGCGCCGCGATCAATGCCCGTCCAGCCATTCTCGTCGATGGGCTGAACGGCTGGTCGCTTCGCTTCTCGGATGTCGGCATCAGATTCGCGTTGAACGATGCGCGCGGCGCGGCCGAGGCGCTCGCGGCTCTCGAAGCCGGAGACAGCGAGCTCCACCGGCAGGCGGCGCTGATCGTTCGGGTCTGGAGCGCAGTCCGGTCCGGAGAGCACGTGCACGCCGTGACGATCATGGAGTCGGTCCCGGGGGGGGAGCGCAGTCTGCGAGTCAGCATAGAGCTCGTGGCCGCCTCCACGATCATCCACCTCGCGGCGGGTGACTCCGTTCGCGCAGCGGAGTTGTTTCGCACGCTCGCGACCCTCGTGGCTGAGCAGGGCTTCAACGGTGTGCTCATGCGGTTCACCGACGAGGATTACGAGGTGCTGTGCGCGGCGAGCGGGGTGCGCCCTAGGGGGCGCCAAGTGCGGCGGTCGCTCACGAGTGGCGCCCTCGCAGCCGAGCAGGTTGCCGCGCCGGAGATCAGGCTCACCGAGCGTGAACGCGTCGTGCTCCGCCACCTGCTGAGGGACAAGAGGCTCAACGAGATCGCCGCCGCCGAACACGTGTCGCCCAACACGGTCAAGTCGCAACTGCGCACCCTGTTCAAGAAACTCGGCGTCTCATCACGCGAGGACGCCATCCAGGTGGGCCGGGGCAAGCCCGGGCTGTGGTCGGATGTCGGACTGTGAAGCACCCGCTGGCTCATGATGGCCTCATGCGTTTAACCGCCGCTCGTTCCTTGGCCGCACTCGCAGTCGCCGTCGCCACAGCGTTGGGCCTGTCCTTGGCGGGTTGCGCACAGGGCGGGGCTGACGCATCCGTCGAACTCCCGCCGACCAGCGGCACGTTCGACTACCAGCTGGGAGCGCCGTATGACGTCGACGGCGGTCTCGACGTCGTCGCACTCGACTCGACGCAGCAACCTCGACCCGGTGCGTACTCGATCTGCTACGTCAACGGCTTCCAGACGCAGCCTGGCGAGTCAGCCGAGTGGCTCACCGACCGTGGCGAGCTGCTGCTCCGCGACATCGACGGTCAGTCCGTCTTCGATCAAGACTGGCCGGATGAGTACATACTGGACCCGTCGTCGGCCGAGCAGCGCGACGGGATCCTCGAGATGATCGAGCCGGTGATCTCAGGTTGCGCTGAGGCAGGTTTCGACGCCATCGAGATCGACAACCTCGACACCTTCACGCGGTTCGAGGACATCGACGAGCCCGGGGCTCTCGAACTCGCGCGGGCCTACGTCGACGCGGCGCACGCATCCGGACTCGCGATCGGCCAGAAGAACGCCGCCGAACTCGCCGACCGGGGCCGCGACGAGCTCGGATTCGACTTCGCGGTTGCCGAGGAATGCAGCGCCTTCGGGGAGTGCGGCAGCTACGCGGATGCCTACGGTGAGCACGTGCTGCAGATCGAGTACCTCGACAACCTGCCCGCTTCGGGAGACCCGGCAGCGATCTCGACGGATGCGGTGTGCGGCGACCCCGACCGGGCACCGCTGACGATCATCCGCGACCGGGACCTCGTCGCACCCGGAACCGCGGGGTTCTTCCGCGAACAGTGCTGACCGGAACCCTTCCGTTACACACGAATGCACCTTCACCTACTATTTACCTAGCTTAGCTAGCGAGTCTTCGTTCGTTCCCCCTATGGTTAGGTCATCCCCCTCAGACGGCGCCCCAAGAAGCTGTCTGCCGCGACGACGCAGTCGGCTCCGGGCGTTCCCTTGTGCTCTGGAGTCGACCGTTGAAGTAGAACCAGAGCCGATTGGATCCTATGAACGACGATCTCCGCCCCGAGCCCACCGCAGTCGAGCGCACGAGCCGCCGAGCCGTGCTCACCGCCGCCGCATGGTCGGCCCCGGTCATCGGCGTCGCCGCCGCGACCCCGTTCGCGGCCGCATCCCGATGCGCCGCGCAGAACGTGTCTCTCAATTGGCTCAACACGAGTGCCACGGGGCCCATCCCCGCTGAGAACACGAACGCCACCATCACGCGCTCGTTCGTCTTCACGCAGACGGCGCAGACTGCGCCCGCGCTTCCGGCGATGAACGTCGCCGTCACTCACAGCTTCGTCGGCAACACGAGGTCCGCAAACGTCACCACCTCCGGCACCGTGAACGTGCAGGCCCAGAACGCAACCCGCACGGGTACCAACGGCAGCGGCATCGGGCCCGTCGGCGGAACCGGCCAGCCGGGCTACACGATCGCTCAGCGCATCACGGCCCCGACTGCGACCGGCCCCGGTGTCGGCCCGGTCACGGTCAACGACTACCAGGACGTCGTCATCAACTTCAACGAAGACGTCTCGAATGTGCGATTCGCCGTCGCAGACATCGACCGGTCCTGGTCGACAGCCGCCGGCGGCGTTCGTGACTTCGCCGACGGCGTCACCGTGATCGCAACCAACGCTGCTGGCACCAACGTGCCAGTCGTGCGAAACACCGCGCAGCCGAACGTGAGCATCGTGGGAGCCGGAACCGCAGCTGACCCCTACTACCGCAACGTCGACGGCAATATCTCCGAGGCGACGAACGCTGGCAACCTGGCGGTCATCGCCGCGGGCCCGCTGCGCACGATCCGCATCCGCTACCGCAACCGCGGGTACCTCGTCACTCCGACCACGCCGACGAGCACGACGGACAACAACCAGACGATCTTCATCACCGGCTTCACGGTCGACCGCGGGGCCCGCCTCTGCTGACTGAAGCCTCGCACGCGGGGCTTCCTGCTGGCTCGTCGGAGCCCCGCGTGCGGTATCGCTTCCTCTCCTGAATTCAAAGTAGAACCCATGGCCCACTCCGACTTCGAACGCATCCGCAATACGTGGCTGAATATCGACCAGCCGTCGAGTTTCGCTGCGGATGCTGCTCGATCGGGAGTCGAGTTCTCGAACGCCTCAGCTCCGACGCGGGTCACCTTGAGTGCGCTGCGGGGCCCGGACTTCATCTCCACCTGGCTCGAATGCTCACCGGTTGAAGCCGAGTTCAAACGGCACACCGTGGAACGAAGAGCCCGCACCATGTTCCTCTTCGTGAACAGTGGCCGCGTGCAGCTCAGCGCCGGCGCCTCGACGCAGGAGCTGGGCAAAGGTGCCGTAGTGGCGCTCAGGCCCGGTGCGGAGACGGTCCACTTCGAGGGTCGAGCGGCGCAGAGCGACGTTCTGATCTTCAGCATCAAGGCGATGTTGGGCCTCATGATGGGCAGGAGCGACGAAGCCCCCATCCAGGTGCTTCCGGAGGCGTCCCTGAATGCTTTCGCCTTCGGCGCCTGCTTCGGGCTGGCTCAGGCGCTTCCTCCATCCTCGGCGAACGCTGGCCGTGAACTGCAGAACGCGGCAGTGGCCGTCGCACGCTCCCTGCTCATGCAATGGGTCATGCCGCACGGATCCGAGACGAACCTGTACAGCGCGACGCGAAGATTCATCCGGGTGCACGCCATCGATCAGTCCCTCACCCCGTTGTCCGTGGCCAACGAGTTCGGCGTGTCCGAGCGAACACTGCAGGCCGTCTTCCAGCAGAACAACGAGACCGTCGCGCGCGCCATCAGGCGGAGCCGCAGTGACCTCGCCCGTGCATGGCTCGAGGCGGGGCAGCAGGTGGATCCTGGCGTCGTGGCCCTCAACTCCGGGTTCACCTCTGCCAAGCGGATGAGAGCGGCCCTCGCGGAGTTCGAGCCACCGGCTGATGCCACCCTCTGTACGACACCGCACCTGACACGACCCTGAGATAGCCTCATCTTCGTTTTTTGGATCGTTTTCGCGCACCGGGCAAGGACGTTCATTGTGTCATCGGTATTCTTTCGCTCGTCCAGGAATGCACCGTAGAGCCGCGAATCGAGAGGTTCAGCCAGGCTCAGGGCGCATCAGCTGGATAGCACCACGGCGGGTTGCAGTCCCTCGGCGACACCGCACGACAATCCCCACACCCCTTCTGAGTCCCCACGGTCAGGCACGCGCTTCCGCGTCCTGCGTGAAGAGCTCGGTGAGGATGCGCAGCGCGCACACCGAATGGAAGAGAACTTCATGTCCGACACCCCCGCCCAGAACACCTCCTCCATCGAACGCCGCCGCGTCCTTCAGGGCGCGGCATGGGCAGCCCCCGTGCTCGCGGTCGCCGCCGTGGCACCAGGCGCATCCGCCTCGCCGTGCACGCAGCAGTACCCCGGTTCGGTTCGCTTCGCGGCGACCACAGGAGCGGGAGCACAGCCCGCCAACTACGTGGCAGGTACGGGTGCGAACGCCACCCTCAACGGCAGTGCGAACATCACGCTCGTGGGAGCCCCCGCGCAGGTCACTCCGTTCACAGCGACCATCACGAGCACCGCTATCACGGCCGGTTACACGCGCAACGCGAACAACCTCGCACTGTCGACCCCGACGGTCGCCGGCGGTGGAGCCGGCACCACGCCACGTCTCGCCATCTGGCAGGCTTCCCCTACGGGCTCGACGGCTACGACTGTGGGACAGACGGTCACGTTCAATTTCCCGCGCCCGGTGCGCAACCTGACGTTCGACTTGCTTGGCATGACGCGCTCGCAAGCGACCTACAGCGACGCGGTCTTCCTCACCGGCCCTGCTTTCACGGTGACGGGTGCGCTCGGTTCGCAGGTGAGTGGTGCTGGAACGTCCGCGTCGCCCTGGCTTACGACAGCTGAAAACGCGAACCAGGGGCAGACCAGTGCGGCGAATTCCATCACCGGGATCCGTTTCGCGGGGCCCCTCACCACCTTCTCACTCCGCTACTGGTCGACGATCGGCTCTGGCCAGGGGCAGGCCGTCTTCCTGAGCAACATGACCTTCACCGCGAGCTGCAGCTAGCGTCAGCAAGCTCGGTTCGAGCGCGTCGGGCAGCCTCCCTTGGAGGTTGTCCGGCGCGTTTGCTCATTTTCAGGGCGAATTCTGTGTCGAGGTCGCGGACCTCCGCGCCAGGCGGTGCGTGGCCGTTTCCATGAGCGCTACTTCGCGCTGGAATCAGCGACGAGCTGAGCCGAGCTGGGGCTCGCGCCTCGCGCGCGCGTGCCTTGCCTACACACGCACAGTGCCGTGGCCACGCCCCAGGTTCCGTCCCGGCGCGCCGGTCAAGCCCTCCGTCAGCTCTTCCCCGGCGGATTCCAGTGCGAAGCTGACCGGCCCGAGCGGGGGCGGCCCCGAGGCTTGGCGCCTTGAGAACGCGCACGAGGCAAGTTCACCCTCAAATCGGCGAGGCGGGGACGAGCTGGACGGCATTCGATGCGCGAGCGGGCAACCTGCTTCGGTGAATGTCACCTAGTTCAAACGAAATACGTGGTCAAGATGTCGTGCGAATTCTCGGGCCCGGCTCTAGCATCCAGAGGAGAACCGCCATTGTGGCGCTCAGCTCCAACGCACCTCCCATCTGACCTGCTCCATTTCCTCAGTAGAGAAGGCACTCATGCAAGATTTCGCTGTACCCGAAAGAGCATCCAGAGCAGACCAAGCCAGCCAGAATGTCCAATGGGGCCCGCAAGCACCCGCGATCGACGTCGACCGCCGCGGGCTTATCAAGAGTGCTGCTTGGGCTGCACCGGTCGTGCTATCGGCGCTGGCCGCACCACTTGCTGCGTCGTCGGCGACCATCAACGTCGGCAATTTCCGAACCCTGGGTACGTGTGGGACGCTCGGGGTCCTCGGGCCCGGGTTCACGATCACGGCCGCGCCCACGGCCCCGTTGCCGGTAGGTACGACGCTGCAGATCAACGGAACGGGTGTTGCGAACATCGGGCTCTTCAGCGTGACCGGCGGAAGCGCTCAGGTTCAGGTGCTTTCGGGCACGGCGCGAACCGTGATACTCACGGCTGCACTTCCGGCGGGGGCTACGCTCGCGGCCCGGACGACGCTCTCGATCAGCGTGGCCTTCACTTTGAGTGCCACGCTGTCGCTTCCCGAAGGGTACGTCGGCGGAGGTGAAGCCAAGCCGAGCGCGCAAGTGACTTCGACGCTGGTCTTCTGCTCCGGCACGTAGATCGTCGTCTGCACGTGCAACGAAGCCCTACGCATCTGAGTGGATGCGCAGGGCTTCGTAGACTTCGGGATTCGGTCAGCGACCGGTCGGCTGGTACTCGCTGACGGTGTCGGCGGCGAGGTGCTTCTTCAGCTCGGCGATGTTGACGGTGTCGAGGAACACCACGGACTGGTCGCCGACCATGCCGGTGCCGTTCGTGGGGAGCGTGAAGCTGCGGACGTTGCCGCTCCGAATGTCCCGCATCGAGACACCGAGGTCGATCATCGTCTGCAGAGTGAACGTGTCGTCGACGCCGACGTAGGGCGAGAACTTGGTGATGATGTCGCTGACCTTCGCGGGGTCCGTCAGTGTCTCGGTGCTCAGCATCTTGTCGAGCACCGCCTTAACCCAGGCCTGCTGGTTGCGCACGCGCTGGTAGTCGCCGTCGGTGAAGGCGTAGCGTTCGCGCACGAACGCGAGCGCCTCTTCGCCGTTGAGCGTGATGGGGCCGGCTGCGAACTGGTGCCCGGCCTTGTGTGACGAAGTGAAGGCCACGTCGTTGCTGATCGTGACGCCGCCGAGCGCATCCGTGATGCCGGCGAAGCCGTCGAAGTCGACGACGGCAACGTGATTGATGCGCTGCCCGAGGAGACCCTCGACGGTCTGCACGACAAGCGGAACGCCACCGTACGAAAGTGCCGCGTTGATCTTGGCTTCCCCGTGCCCTGGGATCGCGAGCCAGCTGTCGCGCATGATCGACATGATTTGCACGTCGCTGCGGTCGGCGGGGATGTGAACGAGCATCATGGTGTCGCTGCGGCTGCCGAGGTCGGTCATGATCGACGGGCTGCCCGGGGCTCGCGAGTCGCTGCCGAGGAGCAGGATATTCACCGGCTCGCCGGCGTCGGTCACGACCTGCGCTGGGCGGCCGGCTTCATCGGGGAACACGTCCTCGATCTTCTCGATAGCGTCGAACCGGCTCTGCACGTTCCACCACAGGATCCCGCCGGCCGCGACGGCCGCGACGAGGATTCCGACGAGCGTCCACAGCAGGATCTTCGGGCCGCGACGCTTCTTCTTGCCTTCCGTGCGGGCCCCGCGACGGGTGCCGTCCGAGCCGCCGGCTGCGTCGTGCTCGAAGAGATCTGAGAGGGCGTCGTCGTTGCTCTGCGGGCGCGACGAAGCCTGGCCTGGGGTCTGCTCCATGCAGGCGAGTATGTCACGGGGCCGGTTTCGGGCACGAGTCGGGCGGCTGGGCTGGGTGCGAATGCATGAATTCGCACGTGAATACACACCGAACATGTTTCGGGCAGGAAAACACGCCAGCGATGCGCAAAAAAGACCGGAGTGACCCTTTCGTTATGCGTGAACGTTGGGATACTCTCAGGAGGCACCCAGGATCTCTATGACGAGCCCACAGGCCCGGACAGAGCGCGGCCTAAAGCCGTGGAGACCCGACGCGCATGCCCGGTACCAACGAGGTGTGCGCACCAAGAAGTACTCATCTCTTATTGGAGCACACGTGACGCCTCCCTCCTCAGGGCCCGCTACCGCGCAGATCCCGGTCGTGACGACCGAAGATGTCCGCGACAGCAACTCAGTGCCCTCGGTCGAGCCGCACTTCGCGCAGACCTCTGCTGAGCCGACCGCTCGCGTGCAGCGCAACATCAAGCGCCGCGCGAACTGGCGCCAGGGCTACTCCCGCCTTCTCGTCGTCAGCGACCTCGCGGTCCTCGCCGTTGTCATGGTCGGCGCTCAGCTCGTCTGGCTCGGCGGCGGCAACGCGGCCGTCCCCGCCGGTGGCAACGCATTCATCAGCAGCGAGGTCTCGTACTGGCTGGTCTCGGCAGTCATCGTCGCGGGCTGGGCATGGATGCTCTCCCTCTTCGACACTCGCGACTACCGCATCCTCGGCTCCGGCTTCGAGGAGTACCGCGGCGTCTTCAACGCCTCGCTCATGCTCGCTGGTATCGTCTCGATCTTCGCGTACCTCTCTGCCTTTGAGCTCGCTCGCGGCTACGTACTCATCGCCTTCCCGATCGGCACGGTCGCCCTGCTCCTGTCGCGTTGGATCGGCCGTCAGTGGCTGGTGCGTCAGCGGAAGGGCGGCAACCTGCAGGCTCGGGTGCTGCTGGTCGGCTCGCGCTACTCGGTGCTCGACCTCAACCGCGACCTGTCGCGTCGCGAGGCTGCCGGCTACAACGTCGTCGGCGCCTGCCTTATCGACGGCAAGAGCGGCGAGCTCGACCCGACGTCGCCCGACTTCCTCCCCGGCACCGACGTACCGATCGGCGGAAACCCCGAAGACCTGGCCGGCTCGCTCGACGCCATCGGCGCCGACACGGTGGTCATCGCGGGCAACGATGTCACGTCGACGCAGTGGTTGCGCGAGGTGGGCTGGGATCTCGACCCAGAGCGTCATTTCTTGATCGTCGCCCCCGGCCTGCTGGATGTGGGTGGACCCCGCATTGTCACGCGCCCGGTCGCTGGCCTCCCGCTGCTGCACGTCGACTCTCCGAAGTTCACGCGCATGGGGCTGCTGCTCAAGCGTGCGTTCGACGTGCTCGTCTCCGGTCTGCTCATCCTCGTGCTCTCGCCGCTGCTCATCGGCACGGCGATCGCCGTCGCCGTCACGTCGCCCGGTGGCGTGTTCTTCAAGCAGGAGCGCGTCGGCTACAGCGGCTCGCGCTTCACGATGTGGAAGTTCCGCAGCATGCGCGCCGATGCGGAAGAGGTGCTCAAGAAGCTGCAGAGCGAGCGCCGCGATGCGGGCAATGACATCCTCTTCAAGATGAAGGACGACCCTCGCATCACGAAGGTCGGCAAGTTCATTCGGCGCTATTCGATCGACGAGCTCCCGCAGCTGTTCAACGTCTTCGGCGGCTCGATGTCGCTGGTCGGGCCACGTCCGCCGCTGGACCGCGAGGTCAAGCAGTACGAGGACCACGTGCATCGTCGCTTCATGGTCAAGCCCGGCATCACGGGTCTCTGGCAGGTCAGTGGTCGCTCGAACCTGACGTGGGAGGAGACGGTTCGCCTCGACCTCTACTACGTCGAGAACTGGTCGATGGCCGGCGACTTCGTCATCCTCTTCCGCACGGCCCGAGCAGTTGTCGCGAGTGAGGGTGCCTACTAGGCGGAACTCGACGCAGCTCGCAGCGGCGGCGCCCCTCAGGGGCGTCGCCGCTTTTTCGCGTCGTGTGCGCGGGTGCGCTCGCGCCACCGCGAGTGGACAGTAGGCTTGCGGGATGAACCAGGGGACGGGTGAGTGGCCGAGCGAGGGCGATCACCAGCTTTTCGACGCCGTTGTCGCTCCCGTGGCCGCGCTGGCGCTTGTCCGCGACGACGAGAGTGGTGATGTCACTGTGCTCTCGCTCCTGGATACCGCGTGCAAGCCGCTTGTGCTAAGTGGTACGGCGGTGGTCATCTGGGATGAACTCGACGGGGAGCGCCCCGTGCGTCTCATCGTGAACCAGCTCGCCGCCGACTATGGGCTTGACGAGCAGGTCATCGGTGAGCAGGTCGTGGCGTTTGTGACGCAGCTGCTTGCCGCGCAATTGCTGCAGACGAAAGACGCGGCGCCGGCCTAGTTCGCCGCTGGCGCCGCTGCGCGGCAGTGGCTGAGCGTTCCCGCCTCAGCGTTCGTCGAACGCGCGCAGGTCGCGTCGTGCCTGCACGAGTCCGTGCATCCCGCGACTCACTCGGCGCCACCATGCTTTGCGCAGGCTGATCGTTCCGTTGCGCAGCTCGGGGTCGATCGCCTCGAGATCGGCGCGCGCGGGGAAGAAGGCGCGGGCGGCGATGCCGGGTTTCTTGAGGAGTGGCGCCCGCTGAAGCTTGAGCATCCACCCGGTCATGGCGTGCTCGGCTTTCGCGTTGAGTCGCCAGAGTCGAAGCGCCTCGCTCGCCGTCGAGTTCGGGATGAGCGGAACGTCGTGGCCGAGGTCGATGAGGAAGCGTCGCGCCGTCTGTGTCGAGTCGGTGCCTACCGCGTCCTGCAGAACCTGCTCGGTGAGCGATGTCGACCCGCGGGCGTCGGAGACGAACTCCGCGTCCGAGGGGTCCATCTTCTTGAGTGCATCCACCAGCTCCGAGTACTCGGTCATCTGCCTGGAGTCCGCTGAGACCTGGCCCTCCTCGCGGAGCGAGTGCAGAGCGAGCACGAGCGCGCTTCCCGCGCGGTCAGGGGTGTCTATGGGGTGGCCGGCGACGTCGACTTGGATGCGGTGCAGCCACAGGCGGTCGAATGCAGCCTGGGGCTCGCCGAGGAAGCCCGGCCAGTAGTGGTGCACGTCGATGTCGTTGGGCCAGGACTCGTGTATGAGGGTGCGCGAGTGCTGCTCGAGGAGTTTCGGGAAGTCGGGCCAGGGGCGGGGCGTCCAGCCAAAGGCGCCGAGGGCTCCGATCAGGTCCTTCGCTCGGGTCGGCTCGACGATGATGTCGACATCAGTCGAGTAGCGGCGCGTTCGGAGTCCCAGGTCTGCCGAGATGGGGCCCTTGATGACCAGCATGCGGATGCCCTGCTGGCGCGCGACGTGCTGGGTCAGGGCCGTCGACAAGGCAACACCATCGCTCACCGAGAAGGCGATGGTCGCGGCGTCCTGAGACGCGCCCGCTGCTGTCACTGAGGTCCTTCGATCTGCGTCGCGAGCCGAGAGAGCTCACCAGACCGAGCATATCGAGGTCGGCGAGCGGATGCGCGTCCCTGGTGATGCGTGGTTCTGGGCTGGTGTGCTGTTTTGTCCCAGAGTGGGGAGCACTGCCCTGTTCCGTTCCAAGAGTTCGTGCGCTTGGTAGTGTGTGCACCATGACGAGAACACTGCGCCTGAATCCCCTTGGCGTAGACGTCGAACTCCAGCTCGATGAGAGCATCTCGGCGGAGTTCGAGGCCGATCTGCGGGAATCCTGGTCAGACGTGACCGGTCAGGTGGGGGATGGGGAGCCAGACGAGACGCATCGTCTCGCGCTCTCGCCCTTCGACGAGCCTGAGGTTGGGGATGCGATTGGGGGTTCCACTGCCGACCTCGCGTCGCAGATCTCGACCCTCGTGACGCTCGACGCGATCGAGCACAACGGCGGACGCCTCGTGATGATCCACGCAGCTGGTGTTGCCCTTGACGACGGTCGGGTCATCGCCTTTGTCGGCCCCTCTGGCCGTGGCAAGACGACGCTCGCCAAGACCCTGGGCCGCGAGTTCGGGTATGTCACCGATGAGACCCTTGCCATCGACTTCGACGGCAACGTGCTGCCTTATCGCAAGCCGCTCTCGGTCATCGTCGACCCCGCCCAGCCGAAACAGCAGATCTCGCCGGCAAAGCTCGGCCTGCGGCCGTTGCCGGATGCGCCGCTCAAGATCGCCGCGATCGTGCTGCTCCACAGGGTCGAGGAGCACGAGCTCGAAGGTGGTCCCCAGCTGTCGCCCGTCGCGACCGGCAGTGCCATCGGCTGGATGGTGCCGGAGCTGAGCTACCTGCCTGCCCTTCCCGATCCGCTTGTGCAGCTTGCCGAGCTCATCGATTCGACCAACGGCGTGCGCCGGGTCACCTACTCGGAGGCGGCCCAGGTGGTCAACCTCGTTCCCGAGATTCTGTCGTCGCACGGCGACGTGCAGCCGTGGACTTCCGGACACAGCGAGGCTGACGCATCCACGCCGGCCGCGACCGTCGGTGAAGACTCCTACCGTCGGGCGGCTGGCGTGCACTGGCTGCTGTTCGCCAACGAGGCGGTCACGCTCGAGTCGCGAATCGTGCGCCAGCTCGCGGGCATCGCCCCGGGACTCTGGGAGCTCCTGGGTGAGTGGGTCACGCTCACGCAGCTGACGACCGAACTCATCGAGCAGTACGGCGAGGTGGCGGATTCGCGCGAGCTCGTCCAGGTCGCCCTCGAGGGCCTCGTCGAGGCCAACCTCGTGGAGCGCTCGCAGGCTGCGGTCGTCGGCAACACGGCCGGGCAGTGAGCGAAGCGTCAGCGCCTCACGCTGAGCGCGTGAGCGGGGCGCCACGGCGAGCCCCTCGTTCTCGGCTGCGACGCGTCACGTCGCATCCGCTGTTCCACCTGGTCGCGGCGTTCGCCGTGCTCGCGCTCGTGCAGGCCTTCTTCGTGAAGGTCTACGCGATTCCGTCGGCCTCGATGGATGACACGCTCGCCGTCGGCGACCGCATCCTGGTCAACCGCCTCGCGTACCTCGGCGACGCCGAGCCGGAGACGGGCGACATCGTCGTGTTCGCGGCGTCTGACACCTGGGACGAGGCTCCGCCGGAGCCGCCGAGCGACCCGCTGCGCTTCGCGGCGCGCGTAGTCGGCGAGGTCTTCGGCATCGGCCAGGGCTTCTCGCACATCCTCGTAAAGCGCGTCATCGCGACCGGCGGGCAGACCATGTCGGTCGACCCCGCCACCGGTGGCATCGTGGTCGACGGCACAGCGCTCGACGAGGGCTCGTACGTCGACCTCGACTTCGAGTTCGTGGCTGGCACGCTCGACTGCTCAACCTCGCCCGCCTCGCTTCGCTGCTTCGACGAGTTCACCGTGCCGGAGGGGCAGATCGTGGTGCTCGGCGACAACCGCACGAACTCCTCCGACTCGCTCGCCGCCTGCCGCGGCGGGGGAGTGGATGCGTCGTGCCTCCGCACCGTGCGCGATGACGACGTCGTCGGTGAAGTCTTCTCGATCGTGTGGCCGCTGCCGAGGTTCGGCGGGGTCTAGTGCCCCGAGTGGGAAAGAATCGCGTCATCTTCGCGGAATTCGTACACGAGATTCACCTGCGGCAGCCCAGTTGCCCCTCGCCCCCGCTAGTGTGTTCAGCGGACTCATCTGAAGAGTCCGCGAACGACGAAGCGGAGAATGTAGATGCCACGCGCCCTGATTACGGGAATTACTGGCCAGGACGGCCTTTACCTTGCAGAGTTGCTGCTCGGAAAGGGCTACGAAGTGTTCGGGCTCATTCGCGGGCAGAACAACCCGAAGCTGGAGCTCGTTCAGCGCACGGTTCCCGGCGTGAAGATCCTGACGGGCGACCTCACTGACGCGTCCTCGCTGACTCGAGTGCTCAACGCTTCGCAGCCTGACGAGGTCTACAACCTTGGCGCGATCTCGTTTGTCGCGTACTCGTGGGAGAACGCATCGGTCACGACCGACGTGACCGGCAAGGGTGTTCTGAACATCCTCGAGGCCACGCGCCTCTGGGCGGGCTCTGACCTCGACAAGGTGCGCTTCTACCAGGCGTCGTCGTCGGAGATGTTCGGCAAGGTGCAGCAGGTGCCGCAGAGCGAGGAGACGCTGCTCTGGCCGCGCTCGCCGTATGGTGTCGCGAAGACCTACGGGCACTACATGACCATCAACTACCGCGAGTCGTACGGAATGCACGCGTCGAGCGGCATCCTGTTCAATCACGAGTCGCCCCGTCGTGGTCCGGAGTTCGTGACGCGGAAGGTGACGCAGGCGGTCGCTCGCATCAAGCTGGGCCTGCAGGACGAGATCGTGATGGGCAACCTCGACGCGAAGCGCGACTGGGGTTTCGCTGGCGACTACGTCGACGCGATGTGGCGCATGCTCCAGCAAGAGGAGGGCGACGATTACGTCGTTGCTACGGGCGAGACGCACTCCATCAAGGAACTGCTCGATGTCGCGTTCAAGGCTGCGGAGATCGAGAACTGGGAGTCGTACGTGCGACAGGCGCCAGAGTTCATGCGTCCCGCCGAGGTCGACCTTCTCATCGGTGACCCGTCCAAGGCTCGCGAGAAGCTCGACTGGACTCCGACGGTATCGTTTGAGAGTCTCGTGCAGATGATGGTCGAAAGCGACCTCAAGGAGCAGGCCCAGCTGAATCGCTGACCTCTCACGCTCGAGAGCGTTAGTCAGGTACTTCAGAGGGGCGAGTTGTGGCACGAATCATGTTGACCGGTGCGACCGGACAAGACGGCAGCTACCTGCTGGACGTGCTGCGGGAGCGAGGCGATGACGTGCATGCGGTCGTGCGCAGCCCTGAGGAGGCGCGTAGCCTCGGCAAACTCGCCGGCGTGACGGCCCACCTGGCTGACCTCTCGAACGTGGGCGTGCTGCCCGATCTCGTCGATGAGGTCGAGCCGCAGCAGCTCTACAACATCGGCGGGTTCTCTTCCGTGGCGCAGTCCTGGAAGGAACCCGCTCTCGCGGGACTCGTGTCGGGTGTCGCGGTTGCAGGATTGCTCGAGGGTGCTTCGCGGGTTCGTGCACGCACCGGTCACGGTGCTCGCTTCCTCCAGGCTTCGTCCTGCGAGATCTTCGGTGACGGCGCGCCAGCTCCGCAATCCGAGTCGACGCCTATCGCGCCCACGAACCCATATGGCGCAGCGAAGGCCTACGCGCAGCACGCGGTCGGTTTCGCGCGCGCGCAGGGGGAGTTCGCGGCGTCGGTCATCCTGTACAACCACGAGTCGCCGCGTCGTCCTCTGTCGTTCGTGACTCGCAAGATCACGAACGGCGTTGCCCGCATCGCGGCTGGTCTCGATTCAGAGCTGCGACTCGGGAACCTCGATGCGAAGCGCGACTGGGGTTGGGCTCCCGACTACGTGGATGCGATGGTTCGCGTCATGAATGCGGATGAGCCGGGCGACTATGTCGTTGCGACCGGCGTATCGCACACGGTTCGCGAGTTCGTCGCCGCCGCGTTCTCCGCCGCCGGTGTCGAAGACTGGGAACAGTACGTCGTCATCGACAAACGCTTCTATCGGCCCGTGGATGCTGCAGAGACTCGCGGGGATGCGAGCAAACTGCGTGACGATCTCGGGTGGGCTCCGACGAAGAGCTTTGCAGATACGGTGGCGGCGATGGTTGAGCGTGACCTGCGCGGGGTCTCGAACTCGCAGGTATAGCCCCTGAGTCCCGCGTTCGTCAGGGCGTGATCGCTGGTGGCGATGGTCGGTGAAAGAATCGCCGAAGGCCCATGGCGGGCGACTCTACTAGCTTCCAGGACGCCCAGGCGAGTGGGATCGTGAGGAGTGTGGCAGCAAGCGCCGAACCCCACGGACCGAGCCACTGCGTTCCCAGCAGGGCAAGATACTGCTGAACAGGCCATGCCCAGATGTAGACGCCATAGGAGATGTCGTTCTTCACCCCCACGCGGATGGGCAGACGTGCCC
This sequence comes from Pseudoclavibacter helvolus, assembly GCF_049707175.1. Lineage (GTDB taxonomy): Bacteria > Actinomycetota > Actinomycetes > Actinomycetales > Microbacteriaceae > Pseudoclavibacter > Pseudoclavibacter helvolus_A. The sequence goes on from NZ_JBNAFM010000005.1 coordinate 53,714, forward strand.
CGAGCCAGAGGACCATGAAGGCGAATGCGAGGTGTCCAGCTACCCCCTGTAAGCCGAAGGCGGACAGGCCGGCAAAGAGGAGCGACGCGACTACAAAGTAGCTGAACTTTAGTTGAATGCGCTCGGAAAAGAAATAGATAACCATGCCCGCCAGGAAGAACGACCCGAGTCGCGTTCCGTTGAGTGCGAAGTCATTCGAAATTCCTAGTGCGACTACCGTTCCGGCCACCACCGCGAGGAATACGTAGACCGAAGTCACAACAACTGGCGCGTGGCGCCTGATCCAGGTCCACGTGAGAAGCACCGCTGCGATCATGTAGGCCGCGAACTCGTACTTCAACGTCCAGAGGGGCGCATTCCAGGTGCCGGGGAACGGTACCGACGTCAGTGTTGCGTCGATGCCGTACTGGAAGACCCAGAGCGTGAAGTTCTTCCAAACGTACGCGAGCCCGCTCGCCAGCTCGTAGCGCTCTCCGCTGATAAGCGTCGACAAGGGGGCCGCGACGAAAGCGACCAGGACGATACACGTCCAGAACGCTGGATAGATTCTGAGGCTGCGGTGAAGAGTGAACGTCCAGAACGGAAGCCGCATCCGCGACCCAGCTATTAGAAAGCCGGAGATGGCGAAGAAGCCGGAGACGGCCCATTCCCCTAGCCAGCTAAATGCAGTCTGGCTGAAGCCGCCGATGCTCCAGGAATGACCGAAAATGACGGCCGCCGCCAACACGAGTCGAACGAAGTTGAGCGCGTTGTGTCGAGTACTGAGCGCCACGGCCATCGTCTGAGCAGGACGAACGCCCTGTGTGTCACGCACGCGTGGCCCGAGAGGTCCTGCTTTGCTCACGACTCTCGCCTAATACGGGCGGCCAACGTCAGTCGCTCGACATGTTCGCTGAGTTCGTGCGCAGTGCGCGAATTCTCGTCGAGCGTCCACTGGGCGTGACGCTGCAGGTAGATGCTGAGTCCGACTCCGATGATGAGAAATCCTGGAATCGAGAAGAACGTCTCACCGAGACGGAATGAGCAAAGCAGGAGCGTGACCATCGCGGCTTCGACGATCCTGGCACCCGGGGTCGGCTTGCCCTTCGCGAGGAATTGGAAGCCTGCAAACGCGCAGAGGGCCAGTACTGCAATGGTGAACGGAGCGCCACCGTCGATCCAGAGGCCCCAGTAGGCGTTGTGAAAGAACCATGTGTCCCCGGCCACTTCTACCGTGCCCTCGCCGAGTCCCGATCCGTACCAAGGCGCGGCCTGGACTTTCTCCAACGAAGCTGCGTCAATGCGATCGCGAAGCTCGTCTGATCCGCTTCGTGCCGCGTAGGCACCAGTCTGGGCGAGGTTGCGTTCGGCGAAATCGAAGGCCGCGTACAAGCCGGCCGCCAGCAGTGCTCGAAAGAACGGACCGATTCGAGGCGCCAGGACCAGCCAGATCAGTCCCGCAGTCAGCGCAGCCATCGATGTCCGGGAGTCGGTCAGTACCACGCAGGCGGCCCCGCCCACGATGATCAGCAGCCGCGGCCAGAACTTTGTTGTGAGAACGAGAAGCAGAACTGTGAAGACGGCGTATGTGAGCCCAGCGACGTTCTTGTCGCCGAGGTAGCCCGTGAGTAGCCCGCCGTAGTTGTCTGGCGCGATGCCGGCGTAGAACAGCGGAACGTTGATGACCAGGGCGACCAAGATGCCGCGGAAACCGGATTCGGTGCTGATGCGACCGGTGGCCATGAAGCCTGCAATCGCCATGAGCAGTCCAATGCGACCCATGCGACTGATGTCTTCTGGGCCGAGACCCGTGAGGAGTGCCACGACGCCGAGATAGGCGAGGATCCCGATGCAGATGGCTGGGTACCAGTGGGCGCCAGCGAGGGTTCGGGTGGGCCGTCGGAATGCGGCAATAGCAACGAGAACGCATGCCGCGATCAAGTGGATGCCGATGGCCGTGCCGGGCACGAAGATAATCACGATGAACAACGCCATCAAGATGGAGTCACTGATCCGAGTGTCCGCAGCCTCTAGGAGCGAGGACCTAAGTCTCCCGATACGGGTGGCTGCTTCTCCGCCTTGGGTCGAACTGTCTATCACGTACACGATGCTACGGTGTGTTCTTGGCGCTGACCAACAGCGCTTCGACAGAGGCAGCCGGGGGGGGGCGCCTCCTGTCGCGTTCGATCGCCACGGTTTTTCGCGGCCCGCACGTAGCATGGAGTGCGGACGGTCATGGGATCGCCGGGGGCAAGCATAAGAGTCGGGTGGCTTTGCATGGCTGAGAGCGACAGAGCTCAACACAATGAGGGCGTACCTGCGCGACCACGCGTTGCCATAGCTCACGACTACATCACGCAGCGCGGTGGTGCCGAGCGGCTCCTGCTCTCCATGCATCACGCGTTTCCGGACGCGCCCATCTACACGACGCTCTACGACCCGGAGACGACGTACCCCGAGTTTCGGGACCTCGACATCGTTGTGTCACCGATCAACAAGATCGGCGTGTTCCGTCGCGACCACCGGAAGGCGTTGCCCTTCCTGGCGCCCGCCAGCTCGGCCATGAGGATTGACGCTGACGTGGTGCTCGCGTCGACAACGGGGTGGGCGCACGGCTTCAGAACAACAGGGCGCATGGTCGCCTACTGCAATACACCCGCTCGATTCCTCTACCTCCGAGACCAGTACCTCGGAGACGCTGGCCGTTTTTCGCTCCGCGCGATCGGATTGCGCGTATTGGCCCCATTCTTGCGGATCTGGGATCAACGAGCCGCACGTCGAGTCGACACCTACATCTCGAACTCTTCGGCGATCAAAGAACGTGTTCGGCAGGTTTACGGTCGGGAGTCAGAGGTCGTCTACCCCGCGCAGAGCGTGAATATCAACGGACCTCGAATCCCGGCTGCAGGAATCGAAGACTTCGTCGGCGAGGGCGGACACCTCCTCTTGGTCTCGCGACTGATGCCATACAAAAACGTTGACAAGGCGATAGCCGCCATCGGATCGCTTCCGAGCGAGCGCCTTGTCATCGTCGGCGACGGCCCGCAGCGAGCTGAACTCGTCGCAGCTCTGCCAGACAACGTTCGCCTCGTCTCTGGTATCACCGACGAAGAATTGCGCTGGCTCTACGCGCGGAGCAGGGCGCTGCTTGCGCCTTCGTTCGAGGACTTCGGGCTCACTGTGGTTGAGGCAGCAGCCTGGGGAAAACCGAGCATCGCGCTGCGCGCGGGGGGCTACCTCGACACGGTCTCCGAAGGGGTCACCGGCCGATTCTTCGACAGGGCCGAACCTGCGCAGATCGCGGCAGCAGTCGCCGCGTCTCGGTTTGACGTCTGGGATGTCGCCCGAATCAAAGCGCACGCGCGTGAGTTCTCGGAAGATGCCTTCGCCCGCAAGTTGCAGGCAGTGGTTGACGAGACGCTGGCTCGGGAGCAGGCTTGACGGTGTGCGCTCAAGCGTTTGCCAATCGTCATGAACTTGCTACTGTGGAATCTCCTCGCGCCCGAAGGCATCCAGCCTCGAGCGCGAATTGCTGTGTCAGAGAGAGGGTTGCGGCGTGACCGTACTTGACTTCATCCGGCTCACGGGTCGCAACTGGCGAACGCTCGCCATCGGGCTCGTGATCGGATTGATCGGGGCCTTCGGCTATACCCAGCTGCAGCCACACGTCTTCGAAGCGCGATCCTCGGGGTATGTCATTACCGGCGGGTCCACCGACGGCAGCTTCGCGTTTGATACGACCGAGGCTTCCATCGCCAAGGCCAACGGATATCTCGCGCTCATCAACAGCGCTCCGGTGTACGAGAAGATCGCGCAGAACCCCGAACTCGGACTCGCAGAGGGTGCGCGGCTTGACGGTCGCCTCACGGCGACGGTCGCCCCGAACAGCACACTGATCGTGGTCAGCGCTACGGCGAGCTCGCCGCAGGCGGCAGTTGCCCTGGCGAACGGTGCTCTGGAGGCCATGGCTGACGTCATCACCGATATCGAAACCCAAATCGGAGGTGGCACGTCGCAGGTCTCCGTGTTCCCGCTCGAAGATGCGACCGAGCCCTCGTCGCCGGTGACACCGAACCTGCGGAACAACCTCCTCATCGGTGCCGGCATCGGCATCGTCCTGGCGTACGTCTTCGTGTTCCTCCGCAAAGCGCTTGACGTGAAGGTGCGGACTTCCAAGGACCTCGCAGCTGCAACTCGCGCCGGTGCTCTTGGACGTATCCCCAAGTCGCCGCAGCTCATGGGAAAGAACCGCGGTACGAATGACGCAGACGCGATCGCCGCTGAGTCGTTCCGACGTCTCCGTACGAACCTGCGTTTCGCCAGCGTTGATGAAGAGATTCGTTCCATGGTCATCACGAGCTCCAACGCTGGTGAAGGCAAGTCCACGATCGCAACCTCGCTGGCACAGGTGCTGGCACAGTCGAACACTCCGACGATCCTCATCGACGCCGACCTCCGGCGACCGACGGTCGCAACGGTGCTTGGTATCGACGGCAAGGTCGGACTGAGCGAAGTGTTGAGCGGCCAGGTCTCCCTTGAGGACGCGCTCGTGGCTTCGAAGGTCCCGGGCCTGTACGTGCTTCCCTCCGGACGGATCCCCCCGAACCCGTCCGAGATGCTTGGTTCGGAGGCCATGAAGTCCATCATCAGCCTGTTGTCCACCGATTACGTGGTGGTTATCGACGCTCCGCCGCTCCTTCCCGTCACCGACGCCGCCGTGCTCTCGACTCGCGTCGATGGGGTCGTGCTGGTTGCGACCGCCGGGCGCACGCGTCGCGAGGACGTCTCTGCGGCCCGCGACATGATCGACCAGGTCAACGGACGTCTGCTCGGAACGGTGCTGAACATGGTGCCGCCCCGCGACACCGCAGATGGCTACGAATACCGCCGGAACCGCAGCTACTACGTGACGGCGGACAAGAAGGGCATGCCGGTCCTCAAGTCCGTCAAGCGCGGACATGAGCAGCCTGAAGCCTTCGCCGTGCCATACCAGGCACAGGCACCCGCCCAGACTTCCTCGGTGCCGTCCGCTCCGGCTCGAACTCCTGCGGGCGCATCGGCGGCCCGAGAGTCGCTTGCTCCCACGCGCTCCGCTGCGCGTCCGACGGTTGTAGTCGAGCCTTCGGCCCAGCAGTCGTCGACCGAGCCTGAGCTTCCCAGCCGACGCTCTCGACGAGGCGCTTAGTGCCGAGTCTGCTCTTCGTCTGTCACGCCAACATCGCTCGATCTGCAGCGGCCGAGTTCCTCGCCCGTAGGCGCCTCGGCGATGCGAGCGAGTGGCAGGTTTCGAGCGCTGGGGTCCGCGCGCTGGTCGGTGAGGACATCGACCCGACGATCGCGCAGGCCGTGCATGGACTGGGTGCAGAGACACCGGGCCATTCGGCCAGACAAGTTGATGCCTCGATGCTGCAGGCGGCGGACCTCGTGCTTGCATTCGAGGGTACGCACCGCTCTTGGATGCTGAGCGAATGGCCGAGATCCGTCAAGAAGACGTTCACGATTCGCAGCGCGGCAACATTGCTCGAGACCGCGCCGCGCCGCGCCGCGCCGCTGTCGTACCTCGCGAGCAACAAGACACCGCCCGGTGGCGACCTGGACTTCGCTGACCCATACGGTCGCGGACCGGCGGTCGCCGAACAGGCTGTCGCACAAATCGACGCGCTCTTGGCCGTTATCCTTCCTGGTATCGACGCCGTCGCCCGGCCACCACGTCTGCTGACGAATTGACTTCAAAGGACTAAACGTGAAGATCGCGCGCTTCCTCACTGAGGCCCCACCGTCACTTCGCTGGCACGTGAGTGGCGTGGCGTCGCGTCTGGTGTACAGCAGAGCGTTCAGAGCTTTCGGTCCAGCCAGCGTCATCGTGAAACCACTTCGCCTCCGCGGTGTGGAGCGGATACGGATCGGGTCCGGTTGCTCTATCTATGAAGGCGCGTGGCTAGAAGCGGAAACTGGTGGGGAACTTGAAATCGGAAGCGACGTCTACATTGGCCACGATGTTCACCTGCACGCGGTGTCGTACGTTCGCATCGGCTCCGGATCCATGCTCGCTGACGGTGTCATGATCAACGCTGGTGGTCACGACCTGGAATCCGGCAAGTCGAACACGAGCGGCGGCGACATCATGGTCGGCCGAAACTGCTTCATAGGGCATCGCGCGGTGATCCTCGGCGGCGTGACTATCGGCGATGGCGCAACGATTGGCGCGGGAGCTATCGTCACACGCGATGTGCCCGAAGGAGCGACAGCGGTCGGAGTACCGGCGCGTGTAGTGACAGCACCGGGTTCCAGCATTCAGTGATGACACATCAAATCCTATTGGTCAGCCCAGGTTTTCATGGCTATTGGAGTGCCATCGCCGCGGCCTTCGAATCGCTGGGCGCCGAGGTGACAACACATCGGTACGACGAGCACTCAACGCTCGCAGAGCGCGCTCAAAACAAGTTCCTGCACGATCTACCAGAGCAATTGCGTTGGGGCGCTGCCGAGGAGAGAGCGACAAGGCGGGCTGTTGATCGATTACGCGCCGGTAGCTTTGATGCTGTTGTTGTGATCAAGGGTGACCAGCTCGGTGCTGCCTGGTGGGAGGCACTCGCCAAGAGCGGCATCCCAAGCGTGGTCTGGCTGTATGACGAGATCCGACGCACCCGATATTCACTCGACTTCCTTGCGCGCATCGGCCCCATTGCCAGCTATAGCAAGCAGGACGTCGTCGCGCTGCAGGCGGCCGGAGCGACCGCCGGCCATGTGGCGCTCGGATACGACTCACTGCTCGACTTCGCATCGGTCACGTCTTCTGCCGTGACGCTGGTCGGAGCCCGGTACCCGAATCGGGAGGCGCTCCTGGTGGGGATCAGATCCGCCGGAGTTCCCGTGCGTGCGTACGGCCGCGAGTGGTCACGTCGCCTCTGGGATGTGGCCCGCACGCGTCGCCTACGTGGTGCTGGCATCCCCTCAGGGACAGACCTGAACCGCGCGTCCGCCTACGGGGTCATGGCTGGCAGCCTCGCGACACTGAATATTCACTCGAATCAAGACGGATTCACGATGCGGACCTTCGAGGCCGCCGGCGTCGGCGCCCTTGAGCTCGTCGACCGCGCAGACGTCAGCGAGTTCTACGAGATCGGGAAAGAACTCCTGGTCTTCGACACCGTGGAGGACATCGTCGAGTCCGCGCACAAGGCTCAGAAGGATCCCTCGTGGGCGCGCGCCATTCGCGCGGCCGGCCGGAAACGCACGCTCGCCGAGCACACGTTGACTCACCGTGCGCGAAGCCTGGAGGCGATGTGGGCCTGAAATTCAGCGAGGATCTTGAAGCGTGGCACCGCTGGCAGCAGTCGCGGTCGCTCAAGAACCGAATGATGAAGCATCTGAGGCGGCCGGCAGGACCTCCAGAGTTCGTGCTTCTCACTAACGGCCCCGCGCCGCGGCTCCTCGTGCCGATCGAGGCGCCGAGGCCCAGCTCAGTTGCTGCGTACACGGCGCCACTGCGCTTCCTCGGCGATGAGCAGATCGCCGTGCTCGCGCCGAGCGACATCAGTCACCTTCTCGAGGGCGACTGGACAGCCGCACAATTGCTGGGTCGCGAACTGCCGCACAGCCTCCGCGAGATCCGCACAGTGTTTTCGGCGGGAAGCTACCTGCCTGCGGGCGAGCTCGCGTACGAGTGGAGCCGAGCGCTCCGTGCGCAATTCGTAGTGGCACAGCATGGACTCATGACTCCGTTAACGCCCCCGTTGGCGCGCGACGCGCACCTGCTCGCCTTCTCGGAGGCGGACGCAGGCTACTGGAAATCTGGTCGCGGCGATGTCAGCCACGAGGTCGTCGGAGCCCAGATCCTGTGGAACGCCGCACGGCGTCGACGTGCCGAGGGTGCAGCCGTCGACGCTAAGCCCGTCTTCCTCGGTCAACTGCACGGAGCTGAGCTGCCTCGCCGCATCTCCGCCGCGACTTCCCAGCAGTTCTGTCGCGAGACAGGCGCGGAGTACCGGCCACATCCGTCGGAGACCGATCGGCTGTCCCGCATGCAGCACCAGGCCTGGCGACGGCGTGGAGTCGAGTTCGAAAGCTCTGGCCTGCCACTCGGACAGTTGCATCGGCCAGTGGTCTCCATCTTCTCCACGGGTGTTCTCGAGGCGGCGGCGGCGGGCGAACAGGCGTGGGTCACGTGCGTGAACCCACCAGATTGGATTCTGGACTTCTGGGAGCGCTATGGTCTTTCCCAGTGGGGCGAGCAGTCAACGCCTGCCCCGCATGTTCCCCAGACAGAGCCAGCAAAATTGATAGCCGCGAGTCTCGCGCGAATTCTGGAGGGAGCAGCATGAGGATCCTCTGCGTCATCCCTGTTCGGGGAGGCTCCAAGGGTATCCCGGGCAAAAATGCGCTGCCCGTTGCAGGCAAGCCTCTGCTCGCTTGGACAGTCGAACAAGCCCTCGAGGCTCGACCCATGATGAACGTGCTTGTCTCGACCGACGACGAGCTGCTCGCATCGATCGCACGCGCGGCAGGCGCGAATGTGCCTTGGTTGCGACCAACGCATCTCGCTCAAGACACGACAGCGACAGAACCCGTCGTCGAGCATGCCATCGCCGAGTACACGGCCGCGGGTGAGCGACCGGACGCTGTCATGTTGCTGCAGGCGACGTCCCCGCTGCGGTTGCCCGGCACGCTGGACCGGGCGATCACGCAGTTCGAAAGCAGCGGAGTTGACTCTATGGTCGGCGTTGTCCCGCAGGCTCCGTTCCTCTGGCAGTACGGGCCAGATGTGGCAAACGAGCCGCGGGCGCATTTCACCGTCGACGCGCGACCGAGACGTCAAGAACTCGAACGCTCGCAGATGTTCTACCGCGAGACGGGCTCTCTCTACCTCACCAAGACCGAAATCTACGAGACGCTCCACAACCGCCTCGGCGGCAAGATCGGCCTCTTCGAAATGGACGAGCGGGAGGGAATCGACATCGACACGATGCTCGACCTCTCGATCGCCGACCATCAGCTCTCCAACCTCCACACTGACGCGGCCACCGCTGGGTCATCAGAAGCAGCAACAACGACAGACAAGGACCCCGCTCAGTGATCATCGAGCGCAACCTCACGCCCTACATTGTGTTCGCCGAAGACTCCATCGTCGTCGGCCTCCAGAAGATCAGCGCCAACCAGCAGCGCATCGTGTTCTGCGTCGACGAGCACGGTCGCCTCCAGGGTTCGCTGTCCGACGGCGACTTCCGCCGTTGGATCGTGGCGAATCCGACTACGTCGCTCGACGTCAGCTGCGTGGAGGTGTCGAACCGCCAGGTGCGTACCGCGCCGGCAGAGTCCACACCCGCAGATCTGGCGCCGCTGCTCGGCCGCGGGGGAGTGACTCACCTCCCGCTCGTCGATGAGACCAATCACCTCGTGGCCGTCGCCATCGACCGCACAGACGTGCTCCGTATCGGCAGCCACGAGATCGGCGAGGGAAAGCCCGCGTTCCTGATCGCAGAGATCGGCATCAACCACAACGGCTCCGTCGACCTCGCCAAGGAGCTCGTCGACCTCGCGGCCGATGCCGGGGCCGACGCGGTGAAGTTCCAGCTGCGTGACCTCGACTCGCTCTACCGCCAGTCGGGCGGATCCAGCGCCGGCGAGGACCTCGGGGCCCAGTACACGCTCAACCTGCTCTCCCGCTTCTCTCTCCCGGCAGAAGAGCTCTTCAAGGTCTTCAACCACGCTCGTGACCGTGGCGTCGACCTCATGTGCACGCCGTGGGATTCGAACAGTGTGCAGGCCCTCGTCGACTACGGCATCGACGGTCTCAAGATCGCCTCCGCGGATCTCACGAACCACGAACTGCTCCGTGACGCCGGCTCGCGCGGGCTGCCCATGATCCTCTCAACGGGTATGTCCCGCGAAGCGGAGATCCTGGAAACCGTGGGTCTCATGCGCTCACTCGGCTCGAGCTTCGCGCTGCTGCACTGCCAGTCGACCTACCCGGCGCCGTACAAGGACGTGAACCTCGCCTACCTCGATAGGCTCAAGGAGATCGGCGAGAGCATCGTCGGCTACTCCGGCCACGAGCGCGGATGGCATGTGCCCATCGCGGCGGTCGCGCGCGGCGCGCGTATCATCGAGAAGCACTTCACGATCGACCGCGGCATGGAGGGCGTCGACCACAAGGTCTCGCTGCTTCCGGACGAGTTCCGTCAGATGGTCGAGCAGATCCGCGAGGTCGAGAGCGCTATCGGCAGCAACGGCCCCCGCGAGGTCTCGACGGGTGAAGCCATGAACCGAACGAACCTCGCCAAGTCGCTCGTCGCCGCACGCCCCATCGCGCTCGGCGAGGTGCTCAAGCTCGAGGACATCGACATCAAGAGCCCCGGCCGTGGCCTCCAGCCGAACCGTCTCGACGACCTCGTGGGCCGGACCACGAACCGTGCCATGGACGCCGGAGACTTCTTCTTCGACGGCGACCTCACAGACACGGCTCCGATTGGTCGTGACTTCCAGTTCGATCGCCCGTGGGGGCTGCCGATCAGGTACCACGACTACCAGACCTTCATCAAGGACGCGACTCCTGACTTCCTCGAGTTCCATTTCTCGTACAAGGACCTCGAGATCGACCCCGACTCGGTGTTCACCGAGCCGCTCGACATGGACTTCACGACCCATCTGCCCGACCTCTACTCGGGTGATTTCATCGTCGACCTGGCCTCGTTCGACGACGAGCATTGGGAGCGGTCGATTCGCGAGGTGCAGCGCACCATCGACACGACTCGGTCGCTGAGGAAGTGGTTCTTGAAGTCGACGGAGCCGATCATCGTGGTCACGATGGGTGGCATCACGACCGATAAGCATGTCGAGCCGCACGAACGTCGCGCCATGTACGACCGCATCGAGGCTGCGCTCGCGCGCCTCGACACGGAGGGCGTGCAGATCGGCGCGCAGACGTTGCCCCCGTTCCCGTGGTTCATGGGCGGTCAGCAGTTCTGCAACCTCTTCGTCGATCCTCGCGACACCGCGGAGTTCTGCGAGCGCACGGGCACGAAGCTCACCTTCGATGTCTCGCACTCCAAGCTCGCAGCCAACTTCGTCGGCATCCCGTTCTCCGAGCTCACCGATCTCCTCGCCCCGCACAGTATCCACCTGCACCTGGTCGACGCGAAGGGCGTCGACGGCGAGGGCGTGCAAGTTGGCGAGGGCGAGATCGATTGGCCACTGCTCGCTGGCCAGCTGAACGAGTACACGCCGAACGCGCCGTTCATTCCCGAGATCTGGCAGGGCCACATCAACAACGGGCAGGGGTTCTGGACGGCGCTCGACCGGCTCGAGAAGTGGCTGTAGCGAGCGACGCTCCGCGCGACGACGTGAGGCACGCAAAGCCCGTCGCGCTGTGGGTGGTTCCCGTATCCGCGTTGGGCGGAGTCGCGAGGCACGTACTCGACGCGGCTGGCGCCGGAATCCCCGGCTACGAGCTCGTCGTGCTCACACCGGAGGGCCCGCTCGTCGCGGAACTGCAGAAGCGGGGCATTCGTGTCGCTGTCGGCGCCTTCGGTCCCGACGCGGGCGTCGCCGCCTCAATCCGGACGCTCCGCACCGCAGCAGCGCGCTTGCGACCGGCGGTCGTGCATTCGCATCTCTCCTACGCAGACGTCATCGTGGCGGCAGCACCGTTGCCGAAGAACACGATTCGGGTGACGACTGAGCATGGAATCGCCGGCGACGACCGCGTCTATCACGGCAACGCTGCGAAATCGAGGCTAATGGCGGCCGTGCACAGCACACGCCTTCGGCGCTTCGACGCGGTCATCGCCGTCTCCGAGGCGACGAAGCAGGCCATGATCGAAAAGTGGGCGCCTCGACAGGAGATCCAGGTCATTCTCAACGGCGTCGATTCCGTCGAATCGAACAAGGACCAGGTCGGCAGCGAGTCGAGCGCGTTGCGCATCCTCGCCCTGGCGCGCCTCTCCCCGGAGAAACGCATCCCGCAACTGCTCCGGGCGTTTCACGTGGTGCTGGAGTCGAGCCCCGACGCGCACCTCACGGTCGCTGGTATCGGCGACCTCGAGGCGGAACTCAAGGCGCTTGCGCGCGAACTCGGCATCGAGCGGTCCGTCACATTCCCCGGCTTCGTGGACCCAGACGAGGCCATGTCGGAAGCCGACGTGCTCGCGCAGCTCTCCGTCTGGGAGAACTGCTCGTACTCACTCCTCGACGCCGCAAACCGGGGCATGCGCGTCGTCGCGTCCAACGTCGGTGGCAACCCGGAGATCGTGGACCCTCGTGGTCTTGTCGACGCAGACGACATCGGCGGAGTGGCTCGTGCCTTGCTCGACCCGGACGCCGCGACCCGTCTCGACAACTGGCCGACCGTGCGCGACATGACGGCGTTGGTCGCCGCGGTCTACCAGGGATCGGGCGCTCGATCCGCGCATCCTGAGCATCGTGGCAGCATCACGCTGGCCACCAACAACGGGGACCTCGGAGGCGGCGAGGTGATGCTCCTGAGCCTCGCCCGCATGCTGCGCTCGCTTGACGTCGACGTCACGGTTGTGGGCCCGTCCGAGCCGCACGGACTGATCGACGCAGCTCGAGCTCAAGGGGAGACCGTCGTCGAGCTCGACGCCACTGATCGGCGTTCTTGGATGCTGTCGCTCCGCGCCTGGGATGCGAAGCACCGTCGCGGGCTTCTCTGGTGCAACGGACTCGTTCCAGCAGCAGCAACGGCAGGGCATCCGGATCGGCTCGTGCACCTGCACCTGCTCCCGAGCGGTGTCGTGCAGAAGTCACTGGCCGTCATCGCACGGTGGAGAACGCTCGCGACGCTCGTTCCGTCCGAGTGGATGCGCGCACAGGTGCCGGGAGCTGAGACGCTGCAGAACTGGACGGGTGAGGTCGCACTCGTCGGGCCACGGGCGAGCGAAACAGGCGTCACCGTTTTGGGTTTTCTCGGGCGACCGTCGGTCGGCAAGGGAGTCGACGTGCTCGCGCGCGCGCTTCGTCAGCTGGATGGAGCTGACCCAGGGGCATTCCGACTCCGCATCGGAGGCGAGCCCTTCTTCGTCTCGAGGGGTGAGCGCGATGCCGTCGAAGCAGCGCTGAAGTCTGTCGAACCCCTCGTTGATCGTGTGGGCTGGGTCGATCGCGATGAATTCCTCGGATCAATCGATCTGCTCGTCGTGCCCTCCGTCTGGCCGGAGACGTTCGGTCTCGTGGTCGCAGAGGCGATGGCTGCCGGTGTCCCCGTCATCGTCAGCGATGCTGGGGCCCTCCCGGAGATCCTCGGCGATAACGGTGATGTGTTCGCGTCCAACGACGTGGCTGCACTTGTGCGACTAGTGCTCCAGCGGCGTGCGGAGGGCGCCGAGACTCGCAGGGAGCAGAACCGGGTTCGTTGGGAGTCGCTGTATAGTCCAACGGCAGCTGCGCAGCGTGTCGGACGTCTGGTGGAATCCTTGCGCGTTTGAGAGCTTCGGTCCACAGGTGATGACCGTCCGCTCGAGCCCCGAGCTCACGGCCGGAGCCGACGTGCGCCTATTCTGCTATGCAGCTGAGGGCAATCGCATAGGCGGAGGGGCACGTGCTGACACGAACGAAGATTCTCGTGCGTGGGCGACAACCGCCGCTTTCGAACTGGCTGACCAGGAGACGCGTTCTCCTGCCGACAAGCGAAGCGTGAGCCTTCCGCCGCCGGCACCCGTGCGAACGAAGGTGGATCCGCCGCCCGACGGGAACACGTGAGTGAAGCTCGATAACGAGGCGGGCGCAAACGAGAACACGTGCCCGCTGGACGTTGTCGCGGTGAGGGTCGACGGTTCGACGTCAGAGTAGGTGAACCACATGGTCAGTGAAATCTCGTTTGCGCTGAGGCTCACGGTTTCAACCGCCTGGAACGGCTGGCTGACGGTGAAGTCACGGTCGCAGACCGCCTCACTCGAGCCACCGCTGGCCGAGTGAGCGGGCGTCGCCGCTACCGCAGCAAGAACGGGCACGGACCATTCGCTCAGAAGCGATCGTCGGGCCAGTCGTTCGCTCATGGATTATGTTAACGCGTCGTCACCGGTCGGCATCCAGTTGCCAAGATCGCCAGGAACTCGGATCGGTGTGAGTGAATGGACCAACCGGTGCCCACCCCAGGTCGCCGCTGGCCCGGCCCTGCAGCAGCTCGTGCCAGGTGGTGGTCAACTCGTCATCTGACTTCGCGTCCTGGTCATGCCAGTGCGCACCCAGATCGGAGTCATCACCCCGTTCGCGCAGCGCGACGGCGCCCTGTCTAACCTTGCGTCGAAGCTGCTCGAACGATCTCCACGGGTAATGAAGGATGAACAGGCCGGTGGTGACATCGCCCGGAACAAGCGCGTAGTGGTTGCCGGTGAAGAACCACAGCAGCGGGACTGCACGTGCCGCGACCTTCGGGAGCTTGTGGGCCGTCTGATCGATGCGCACCTCACCAGACGACGGACCTCGCAGCACTGGAGTCTTGTCGGTCGGGAACGCGTTGTAGATGGATGCCTCGACGCGGGGTGAGTCGGCGCGTCCCAGATAGGCCCCAACCGTCATGCCCGCCGCAAACCAGAACTCGTCCGCATCGACCGGCACAACCCATTCAGCACCAGCGAGTCGCACGGCGCGCCCGAGCGCGCTCATCTTCTGGTCCTGGAAGTAGCCGACCTCAGCGTCGATGCCGACGAAGAGCGGGTACCTCCCCGCAAGCTCGCGGAGGACTTCTAGGGTCCCGTCCGTCGACCCGTTGTCGACGATGAGCATCGCGTCGAAGTCCTGGGTGAAGATGTGCTCGACGAGTGCGGCGATGACGTCTACTTCGTTCTTTACCATCGCAATCGCCCAGATCCTCCGACCCAATGGCAGCGTTGGCAGCGTGAGCCCGCGAAGGACCTTGCGTCGTTGCTCCCAGTGCTTGGTGCTCATCCAGCGCTTCGCCGTGCGCACAGCAACCTCGCGGCTCGAGTGCGACCAGTCGACCGTCACAGTGATTCCCGCCCTGAATGAGGCAGCGGTTGCCAGGCGTGGTGGACTTCCGTCTTGAAGATGTGGCGGGGTGCGAGGTCTCGACCGAGCACACGACGTCCCGCGTTGACCCCGAAATTAGCGAGGCTCGCGCCCGTGAGCACCATCCTGTGGGCGAACTCGAGCGGTCGACCTCCCCACTTCCGGCTGTACTGCAAAGTACCCGCGACCACCCAGCCGCGACGCTTCGACGAATCAGAGGAGCCGCCTCCCTCGTGCTCGATGCTGACCGTGCCGAGGTAGATGCTCGGCACCCCGCGACGCCGGAGCCGTCGCTGCAGATCGATCTCCTCGCTGTTCATGTAGAAGCCCTCGTCGAAGCCGTGGACCGCGCGGAACTCGGCCGTGGGCAGGAGCATCACAGCGCCGACCACCCAATCCACGCCCAGGACCTCACCCGACCGAGCGCGTGTGTCGTGCCCGACAGCTTCGCGCCAAGCGTTCGTCGACCTGAATCGGGCGAGCGGGCTCAACGCGATCGTCAGATGGTGACGCAACCGGGGATAGTGGCGTGCCGTGGAGTGAGGGTGGCCATGCTCGTCGACGACATCTGGGGAGATGACCGCCGGCATGAGCGGTTCAGCGGCCTCGTGAAGCGATGCAAGAAAGCCGTCCTCGATAACGACGTCACTGTTGAGCACGAGAAGGTGGTCGAAACGCGCAAGCGCAGCTCCAGCGTTGACGGCGCTCCCGAAACCGCCGTTCCGGACACGACGGGTAACTGTGACCCCCGCCGTCGTTGGGAAAGGAAGTGGCGATTCGTCGTCGGCGATGATGATCTCGGTGTCGAAGTCCGTCGACTGCGACTTGAGGGCGTCAATGAGCGGCATGGTTCGGGCCGGGTCGCCGTAGAAGGGGATGACGATCGACATGCCAGCGCGGAGTCCAGTCACGACAGTGGGTCCATTTCAGTGTTGATTGCAGCCATCACGGGCCTCAAGTCAGCCGCTTCTCAGCGGCGACATCGCTCGACTTCTGAGCGTGAAAGTGCGTGGTGTCTCCTCGGCCAAATCTGCGCCCGGCCATTCCCGCAGCTTCCACACAGAATGCGAGCAGCTTCCCACTCACGGCGTCAGGGAGGAACCGGATCGAGCGATCGACACCGCGACCCAGCGTCCTGCAGCGCTGTCGGTTCGTGAGCATGCTTGCGAGGGCTGCGACTGCGGTCCGCCAGAACCGCTGGAGGAGGGAACCGCCGTGGTGTTGGTCGACCCGCAGAACACCGGGATGGCGATCGCTGAACGCCTTTGCTGAGGCGCCAGAGATGAAGGCACGCGGGATTCGGGCTTCGGCATTCTGCGCGGGTCCTCGGTGCAGGGTTTCGAGCTGCGGGTCGACGAGAATCGTGAGCCCTCGTTGGTGGAGACGAAAACCGAGTTCGGAGTCCTCACCGTAGAAGAGGGTCTCATCGAACCCGCCGACGGCCAGAAGATCCAGACGCGGGGCAGAGTTGTTCGCGGCCCAGGCGATCCAATTCTGGTCGCTCTCACGTGCGTATGTGGCGCGCAGTGCACGCTGGTTCGCGGGGCGTCCATAGGCGGAGGCATAGCGGCTGTTTGGAAAGACGTCGCGAGTGGGCCCAATGATGCCGGATGCTGCACCGTGGTGATGGCTCAGGTGGCGGCTGATGAAATCGCTCTGAGGCGTGAGATCGTCGTCGCAGCGGATGACGATGCGCCCCTGGGCTTCCCGAAGTCCGACATTCATCGCCTTGCTAATGCCCTGCGAGATCTCGTGGACGATCCAGCGGAGTGGGAGCCTATCGGCGTGCTCGGCGAGGAGCTGCTCGGTGTCATCGAGACGACCGTCGATCACGACTAAGAGTTCCCAATCGCCAGCGAAGTCCTGCCGCTCGAACGCATCGAGGAGGTCCGGCAGGCGGTGCACTCCGCTGTATGACGGCACGATTACGGTGCACTCGACACCGGGCCCGGGGGCCGGGCTGATCGGTTGCGACTCCGTCATTTGAGGTCCCCTTCGGTCTGAGCGTCGAGTCGTGTTGCGTCATCCTGAAGCTTCGTAAGTTCCTCGTTCAGATGCGGGGCTTGGATCCCGAGCTCGTCACGCACGATCGCGAGCCGGTGTCGCCAGTCGAGCCGCCGCAGCGCCTGAGCGCGATTCTGACGAGCGAACGAGGGCGACCATGCTCTGACTGCACCTCGGATGCGATCGAGGCCATCCAGCAGATCGGATGACGGCAGTTCGAGGAGGGCGCCAGGCCAAAAAAGCTCGTCCGCGCTTGCGGTCTTTGGCGAAATCCCTGCAACGATCGCGCCGGCACTGAGCGCGTCCAGCCAGCGGCCGGTCACGTACTCACGCGTGGGATGCGTATATGAAGAGGTATGCGCGATATTCGAGAACGCCAACGTGAACTTCGCGTTGGCAAGGGACTCGTCCGCGTTCCTGCGGCTTTGTTCGTCGTCAGACCCGAACGGCGGTCGTCCCGCGTATCGAATGCCCTGCGCTTCCGATGCTTGCCTAGTGGTCTCGTCGTCGTCCCACTCGTCTGGCTGCCGCCCGACTCGTTGGAGATCGATCGCCCGGTCGTCCGGGGTGAAAGGCATGCGCAAGGCATCTGTGCCCCAGGCGAGGGCAGACACGGGGGCAGCAGACGCTGCGGCCCACTCCTCCACGTCCTCGTGGCCTGTGACGTACAGCTGGTCGAAGTACCCGGCAGTCCTCGCGACACGGGGGACTCGGTCGACCCAGAAGCTGTCGATGACCCAGCCGGCCACCTTGCGGTACCGACGGCGCCACTGGCGTCCGAGCAGGATTGACGTCAGGTGCGCGGGATGCGGTGCGATGACGAGGCAGGCCTTCGCCTCCGCTGCTCGTCTGGGGGCAGCAAGGAGGCTGCGCGGAGTCTGCATGCGCGTATAGCCCCGAGAGCCATCGACCTGGATGAGCTGGCCCCCCAGCGTGGTTGCTGCCAGCTCTGCCAGTCGTTCGATCTGTCCCCAGCCGCGTCCACCGGGGTGGGTGTAGATGACATCGATCTCGCTCATGCGCTTCAGCCCAGGCTTCCAAGCTCGACGAGCCGCTCAAAGTCCGCGTTCGACTGGCGCAGCTGCGAGAACGTGCCTGTGCTTTCCACTGCGCCGTCCTTCATGAACACGATCGTGTCGGCGTCCCGTACGGTGGAGAGTCGGTGGGCGACGACGATGATCGTCATGTCGCCACGCAATCCGGCGACTGTCTCGGTGATCTGGTGTTCCGTGACGTTGTCGAGGGCCGACGTCGCTTCGTCGAGGATCAGGATCTGCGGCCGGCGGTACAGTGCTCGTGCGATCCCGACGCGCTGACGCTGACCACCGGAAAGGCGAACGCCGCGCTGACCGAGCCGTGTCTGCAACCCGTCGGGGAGGTCAGCGACGAAGCCCGTGAGGCGGGCTTGCTCGACGACCTGCGCGACGCGTTCGCGGTCGATGTCTGCCGGATCGACTCCGTAGGCGATGTTGTTCTCGAGGGTGTCGTCGACCATGTAGACGTCCTGAGGAACCAGTCCCACTGACTCGAACCAGGCGACGAGATCGTCATGAATCGAGCGCCCGCCGCACCGCACGTCGCCTCTCGTCGGCGGAATGAGCCCCAGGATGATGTCGAGCAAGGTGCTCTTGCCGGCACCACTCGCGCCAACGATGGCCGTGGTCTTGCCCTCCTGGACGGTGAGACTCACACCATCGAGCACTGCGCGCTCCGAGTCCGGGTAGCGGTAGGTGACGCCCGAGATCGTGATCGGTCCGCGGAACTTATGGTCGGTCTTGCGTGCCTCCGAGTGGCGCTCCTCCTCGTCGAGCTTCTCGACTTCTTCGACGAGCGTGTGCATTGCACCCTGTCCCGCGCGCACGGTGCCGATCGTCGCGGTCACACGGTTCAGCGTTGGCAGGAGACGCAGAGAGGCGGCAGCGAAGACTCCAAGTACAGCGAGCGCGTTCTCGGGGGTTCCTGTCGCGAAGAGGATCACGGCCATGCCGATGACCGCGAGGATGAAGCTCACTTCGAGCGTGTAGCGCGGCAGCTCGCTCAGCATGGTCGTTCGGCGCTGTGCCTGCGCTTGCGACTCGCGGGCATGCCCGAAGGCCTTCACGAAACGATGGCCGCTCGATGTGAGGCGCGATTCGCGAAAGCCGTCGAGGCCGGGCATGATCGCGGCCCAGGCTTCGCCGTCGGCATCGACGTACTGCTTGCCTGCACGGATCTGTCGCTGTTTGAGGATTGCCTGGATCGACCAGGTTGCGACCGAAAAGAAGACCACTGCGAACAGGGTGGCCAGTGGCGAGGCGATGAGCAATACGAGCGCGAGCATGAGCAGCACGAGCGCGTCGCTCAAGAGGCTAAGCAGACCCAGGCCTACCTGGTTGAACGTCTGCGATACAGCTACGCCGATATTCCGATAGACGTCCGCTAGGTTGCGCTTCTTGTGTGAGCCATAGCTCGAGAGCACGTAGCGCCGCATGAGCTCGACCGACGCTTCCGCAGTCAGCACGGCAGTGTGCCCAAGTAGCCACCAGCGAAACAGGATGGATGTGACGCTCTTCGCGACGAAGCAGACCGCGACGAGCCCAGCGAGCACGACGACCAGGGTCGAGACCTCCGACGTGCCGACAGCCTCACTGACAGCTCCAACGAAGCCAGACTGCGTGTCGCCCGTTGTCAGCAGTGTCATGAGCGGCAGCATCGCCGCGACGCCGATTGTGTCCAGCACGGCCAGCAGTACAGACCCTATTACGGCCAAGGTCACCCAGCCTCGGATGTTCTCGCTGATGAGAGTAAGCGCAATGCGAAGTTCGCGAATCAAGATTTCTCCCGCAGCCAGCGGCCGCTAATCGTGCTGCGCCCACCGAGCGGAGGCACAAAAGTATCGCAGGTTTCGCCCGCGTCTCGCCAAGGATAGCGTGCGTGGCGTTACTTCGTGGAGGCGGAATCGGTGTGCAGGTGTGTCCGAAACGCGCGGGGTCTGGGTCCCAGGAATCCGCTGTCAGATCGTCATTCGCGGCGAAGCTCCTTCTGAGTGCTATCGGTCGTGGAGCCATGGATTCGGGGAGCTCCCGTGGGTAAGTTTTACTGCGACGATGCGCGAGAAGACCCTGCGGGTGGGAGAGGTCAGATTCATTTGAGTGCAGCACCGGTCGAACGGGACCGTGTGGATGGACCTTCGGGACCTTCGATGAATCGCCCCGGGCTTACTGGAGGTTCTTTACTCCCCGGAAAAGGGCCGGCACCATGACGACGGGTAAGAGGAAGCGTCCGCATGAGCTGAAGGACCGAGCAAAGCGGCTCGCGCGCGAGCCTCGCGATGAGCCGGGCGGAAACAAGAGCACGTGCACCAGGGTCGGCAGCAGCTCGAAATTCCGACCGACACGCAGCGCGGATAGGTGCATCGCGCGGACGTCGCCGCGGCCGTGCGTTCGGGCGCACCTGGCTGTCTCTGGGTTGCTGAATTCACCTCCGTTCGCTTGTTCCAGGGTTGGGTCCCCGCGGCCTTCGTGCTTGACGTGTGCTCCCGCTGCATCGTCGGCTGTCAGCTCTTCACGAGCATCATCGCGGATTGGGCCCACAAATCCGGACCGCGGATTACTGCTCGCCACATTCGCGGACGATGCCGCTTCCAGAGGCCGGAGCGTCCTCGGTCGCACCGCGCGAGTTCAGAGACGCTGGTGGCAAATGGCTGCGCCATCCGGCGCACGGGGACCATCAGGGGGAACATGCGTAGGACGCACATCGTCGCGGGAGCCATCGTCGCGACCGCGCTCATCTGTGTCAGCTCGGCCGCCGCGGCCGGTGCCGCGACCATGACCAACGAAGCGGGGCCGATCACCTCGCTCACCACGGCGCCCGACCTCACCTGCAACGCGGACGTAACGGGTGGCTCTGATGCACCGCACTTCGAGCTCGGGACTTCCTGCCTGACCGCGGTCGTCGCGAGTGGCACGCTCAACGCGCCAGCAGCCTATTCATTGCCTGGCTTCCCGGATGGCGAAACTCGAATGCAGGATTGGTCGCCCATCAGCCAGGAGACTTCGGGCAGCGGCTCGCTACTCGACCCCACGTGATCTCGACCGTCGTGGCCGGCGACGGGGTCAAGGTCACACAGATCGACACCTATGCATCCGGCTTATCGTCCTTCACCACTTCAGTGAAGGTCGAGAACCTTGGTGATGCCGCTCTCGAGCCGATCGTCTATCGGGTCGCCGATTGCGCCCGCACCCCGTACGACGTGCTCTCCTACGCCGCAGCACCGACAGGTGATGGCTCAGCCGCCTGCAACAGCATCAAGGGCATCCCCACGGGCCCCTGGGGTGAAGGAACAACACCGGGCGATGACCTCGCGCAGCTCGTTCCGCTCACCGAGGGCAGCAAGTTCGAAGTTGATCAGGGGCGAGGCATCGGGGCGCACATCGCACTCGCGGCAGAATTCAGTGACATCGCGCTAACACTCGGCGGAGCTCGCGACAACTACATCGGCTTGAGCTGGAAACTGGACCTCGCTCCGGGGGCCTCGTCGACAGTCGCCTTCCAGACCCACTTCTCGACGAACGACAAGCGAGCGGTTCCAGCCGAGCTGACGTCAGAAGACGCCGAGAACGGGGAGAAGGCCGTGACGGCCTCCTTCGGTTCGGCCGAGGTGCCGGTTGCTCCCTCCGGTGGACCACTCGTGAGGCTTCCCGCAGGTGCGAGCTACGTCGAGGGCTCGTCCACGATCGGCGAACCAATGGTCATCGGCGATGTCCTGATGTTCACGGCCCCCATCGGGACCACAGACACCAGATTCTCGTTCCGAGTCGCGGGCGGCGAAGCCGGAGTCGTCGGCGACCTGGAGCTCACCGGTTCGACAGCAGACGGTGTTGACTACGTGCGGACCAGGCTGCCGATCGAAATCGCGCCGTTCACGCCGGAACCAAGCACGACGCCAACACCGACATCAACCCTGGCGCCGACGTCGGCGCCGCCCACGCCGCCGACCGCCTCTGTGTCGTCATCACCGACTGCAATTGCGACTGCAACGCCAGCTCCAACTGCAACAGCTGCGGCACCCACCACCCCCGCCGCAACGCCGACGTCGGGTGCACTCGCCACCACGGGGATGGAAAGCAACCTGGCACCACTCGGCATCGGCGCCGGAGTCACCGTGCTCCTCGGCGCTACCATCGCCACCCTTGCCTTGCGCCGCCACTCGAAGAGTGAGCAGAGCTAGGGCCAGCCAGAAACAGCGAGGAGGCCGGCGTGCGCTTACCTGACAGGTGAGGGCACGCCGGCCTCGTCATCAGAAGAACATCTCCAGCGTCAGCCGGAGCGCCTCCTCCGTCAGCACCGCGGCCGTCGACAGCCCGGCCGTCGCGATCAGCGCGCCGGGGTGTGCAAGCCCGACGACGACGGCACGCAACCTCGGCTGTGCCGCGAGGAACGCATCCGGAACCCTCGAGCGCTCAGGCGATGGATGCTCGCGCCAACCGCGCAGCTTCGAGAGGAACCAGGCGCAGCGCAGCAGGAAGACGAGCCAGATCGCGAGCACGACGGGCAGCGTGAGGCCTGCGAAGAGCTGCACGCCTGAGTAGGTGATCTCGTCTTCGCGATTCTCGGCCACGAGCTGCAGCAGCGTCGAGAGGCTGGCGCTCATCACGACCGAGACCGTCCAGGCGGCGAACCCGACGATGAGCGTCACGAACCGCACGAAGAAATGACCGAACACGGAGTCGTGCTCGTCGAGGTGGCTGCGCGGTGTGTGCAGGAGGAGGGCGACGGTGGATGCGAGGGCCGGCAGCGAACCGACCACCATGACGGCGACCCAGGCGGCCATCGGCCAGTCCCCGAACCAGCCGAGCACGGTGACCCCGCCGAACACGACGAACCACGCCCAGTTCCAGAGCAGCGGATGCGCGACGAGCGTCGACGGCAGGATTCGGTCGACCGCGGCGAGCAGGGGATGCGCTGCGGTAACCCTCTCGGGGATCATGCGCCCATCGTATTCGCCGACCCGGAAGTCGCCTAACGCCGAAGTTTGCTTATCCGGACACTCTCGTCTTCGTGTATTTTCAAGCGCTTTGGGTGGATACGGGAACAGCAAATTCGATGTCATGAAATTGGCCATCGAATAGTCCAGCACTATAGGCCACTTGTCTTTCTGGACCGGAACAATCTCGCTACCGTTGCGCTGTCAGAAGGCCGCAGGCGGGGAGATCCCGCGGCCAAACGCGAAGGTCCCCCGGCTTTCGCTCTTACGTCCTCAGGGGGTTGGACATGACCGAGTCAAACAGGGGTCGAACGCGTGCTGGCGTGATCGATCGCAGGAATCTGCTGGGAGTTGCGGCCTGGTCTGCACCCGTCATCGCTTTCGCCGTCGCGGCGCCAGCGACCGCCGCATCCAAGGTTGAGTACCAGGCCTTCAGCGGCTCGCACATCCGTCTCGTCACGGAGGACATCGAGCGCAACGGCGTTGTCGTCGCGACGCCGACCTTCGCGCTACGGGGCGAAGCTGACAACCCGATCGTCTACTTCGGCACCAACACGAGCGGCCTCACCGCGACGATCACCAACTACGTCGCGACCTACAAGCTCCCGTTCGCCGTTGACTGGGACGAGATCGACCCGAACTGGAACGTGAGCGAGTCCGCACCCGTCGATGGCTACTACACGTACACGATCACGCCCAAGGCGCTTCCTGGAGATCCGTTGCGGATGGAGCTCCCGCTCAGTACAGGGCGTCCGGATACCGCCAACTCCACCAACTCGATGGCGGCCCCGCAGTTCCACGGCATCGCCCGCCCTGGTACCTGGACGCTGGGCGGTCCGCGTTCCTTCGATGTCTACAGCGTCAAGCATTACGACTTCATCGCCCAGCTGCCATCCGGAGACGTGACGGACTCGTTCCACCGCGAACGCCTCACGGGCGGCGTCTAGTAGACCCCAGATGCACCTGTTCGGGGCGGTCAGAGCGCGAACTCTGCCCGCCCCTTTGTGTGTCCCGGCAATACAAGGCCGAGTTTCGCCAGCGATCTTGGCTGATGCATCCACAGGGCAGTTCTCCCCATGACTGGACCGACCCAGTCGGGTTAGCGTGAAAGCTCGCGAGGTCGGCTCAGACGGGGGTCAGTCGCCGACCCGCTCGACGCGAGGGATCCTTTCTCGCGCCGGAATCAAGGGGGGAACACCTATGGCAATTCACGACAACGAAAATGCGCAGGAGTCGCCGACGGGGCGACGGGGCGTGCTCGGCGCCGCTGCGTGGGCGGCGCCCATCATCGCGGTCTCGATCGCGGCGCCGGCCAGCGTGGCATCCGAGAATGAGTCTCCAGCCTGACCGCCAGCGCTCCGAGACTTCAGGAGTCGTCGGGGTTCGGGTGAGGCGCGTCACCGCGCCTGCCGCCCTCCCGCTCCCGTAGCCTGTGCTGGTGAACGCACGCAGACGAGGGCTGGTGCGACGCGCGATCTCGATCGCCTGCGTCGCGCTGGCCCTCGTCGCTGCCGTCGCCGTGGCGGGGTTGCCGCTCTTCGTCTTCCCGTCGACCGACGAGCCGCGCGAGGTCGACGCCATCATCGTGCTCGGCCCGCCCCGCGAGGCGCGCATCCACGCGGCGCAGCAACTGGTCGCAGACGGGTACAGCGACACGATCGTCATCGCCGTCGACGACTACGGTGTCGACTCGGCCATCAACATCGAGGCGTGCGCACCGGATGCGGCAGCAGGGCCAGCGGGATCCGTCACGCGCTGCCTCATCCCGGAGCCCTTCACGACCGCCGGCGAGGCGCTCATGGTCAAGCGGCTCGCCGCCGCGGAGGGCTGGGAGAGCGTCATGATCGTGACCAATGTCACCCACATCTCGCGGGCCCGCATGATCTTCACCGACTGCCTCGGCGGGGGAGTGCTCGCGACCGACGACGGGGTCGGCATCGAGGACTCCAACTGGGCGTGGATGTACGCCTACCAGTCGGCCGCGTTCGTGAAGGCGCTCGTCGCGCCGACCTGCTGACCCTCGAGGAGTTCTGCGCGCGCCCGCCAGTTCCACAGGGGATGTCGGTCGTACTCGATACGGTAGTTGCATGACGACACGTCGCAACGAGGGGGCAGCATGACCGCGCTCGACCACACCACCGTGCAATGGCGCAGGGTGTCACCCAAGTACATCTGGTCCGAGCTGATCGGCGCCTTCTTCTGGGCACTCATCGCGCTCGCGGGGGTCATCGCGATTCTCGTGATCCCCGAAGTGCCGAAGTGGGTCGTCGTGTTCCCTGGCGCGGGGCTCCTCGCGATCCTCGTCTCCATCCCGTTCGAGTGGCGACGCGTGCGCGCGATCGGCTACCAGCTGCGCCAGGACGACCTCGTCTTCCGACGCGGCCTGTTCTGGAGCCGCATGGTCGCCATCCCGTACGGCCGACTCCAGCTCGTCGACATCCAGCGCGGACCACTCACGCGCATCTTCGGGCTCTCCTCGCTCAAGGTCGTGACGGCCGCGGCAGTCACCAACGTCACCATCCCCGGCCTCGGCTGGCAGGACGCGGAGAAGCTCCGCGACGACCTCGTCGCCCTCGCCGAGACGCGCCGAGCTGGCCTCTGATGAGCGCGCCAACGCCTCCAGGCAACTGGCAGCAGCCAGGAACGCCGCCACCGCCCTCCGCGCCGGTGCCAGGCGCGCCGTTCGGTGCGCCAACGGGCGGACCGAGTGGACCTGGTGGTCCCGGTGCACCTGGTGGACCGCCGCGCGGTCCGGCGCTCGGGCAGGGCTCCGACCTCATCGACGGCGAATGGCACCGACTGCACCCGCTCACGCCGCTACTTCGCGTCGGCGTCTTCGTCATCGCGATCGGGGCGTTCCTGATCAACCAGTCGTGGCAGACGATCACCAGCTTCCTGTTCCCGCAGCTCGATGAGTACAGCGGCAACGAGTACGACCCCACCACGATGGTGCTGCGCAACGAGGGCTGGCTGCTCTGGGCCGCCATCGGCACGATCGTCGTGATCCTCCTCCTCGGCCTCGCCAGCTACCTCTCGTGGCGCTTCGCGCAGTTCCGGGTCAGCGACACCACGATCGAGCTGCAGAGCGGCGTCCTGTTCCGCAAGAGCCGACAGGCGCGACTCGACCGCGTGCAGGACATCAACATCCAGCGCCCCTTCATCGCCCGACTCGTCGGTGCGTCGAAGATCGACATCGGCGTCGCTGGCGAGAACGCGAACATCCAGCTCGTCTACGTGCGCACGCGCGACGCCGACGGCATCCGCGCGGGCATCCTGCAGCGCGCATCCGGTGCCAAGCGCAACGAACGGCAGGCGCAGGCCCACTCCGGGCAGCCCGGGCAGCAGTCGGACGGCCAGCCTTTCGGCGTCGGCCAGCAGGCGGGCGTCGGCCAGCACCCCGACGGGGCAGCTCGACAGGGCCAGCAGAAGCCGCCGACGGCCGAGCAGCTCCGCGACCGCGCCTCCGAGTTCTTCGCGCAGCGCGTCGAAGAGCTCACGAGCCCCGAGCTCGCGCCGGGCGAGGCCGCGCCGCAGTCGGTCGTGCGCCTCCCACCGTGGCGCCTCGTCGTCGCCAACCTCGTCAACCCCTGGCTGGTTGTTGTCCTCGTCGCGCTCGTGGCGGGCCTCATCGTCACCTTCACCTTCGGGTTCTGGTGGCTGCTCTTCTCGATCCTTCCCCTCGGCGCCGTCTTCTTCGGTGTGACCGTCGGCCAGATCCTGCCCTCCCTGAACTACAGCATCGCCGCAACCCCAGACGGCGTCCGAGTCGGCCGAGGCCTCCTCACGACGAGCAACGACACCGTCCCACCCGGCCGCATTCACGCCGTCCAGGTGTCGCAGCCCCTCTTCTGGCGCCCCTTCGACTGGTGGATGGTTCGCATCACTCGAGCAGGCACGGAGCAGGTGTCGTCTGACGGGTCGCAGAACCAGGCCGCGCTCACCCGCAACCTCGTGCTGCCGGTCGGCACGCGCGCCGAGACCGAGCGCGTGCTGGCCCTGCTCCTCCCGATGCTCGTCGACAACGAAGTGCGCCGCCTCATCGAGCTCGGCATGTACAGCAAGGGCGACGACGACTACTTCGTCACCGCGCCCAAGCGCGCCGCGTGGATGCGCCCCTTCTCTTGGAAGCGCCACGGATTCCGACTCGACAACCGGGCCCTGTACCTGCGCTTCGGCGCCTGGTCGCGCAAGCTCACGATCATCCCGGCAGAGCGGATGCAGTCCATCGGCCTCGACCGAGGGCCCATCGGGTACTTCGCCAACGTGGTCAACCTGCACGCCCACACGGTGCTCGGCGTCGGCGTGACCACCCGCATCGGCATGATCGACGGCAACATCGGCGTCCGCCTCTTCGACGACGTCTCTGCGGTCGCGATCCGTGCCGCCAGCCTCGACACGTCGCACCGCTGGCGCGAAGCCGCCACGCTCAGCGCCATCGCAACGGCACGCATGCGCGTCGCCGATGCCGAGGCACGCGGCATCCCCGTCGACAGCCAGACCATCGCGGTGCTGCAGGCTGAGCGCGAGTACCAGCAGGCGCTCGCGCAGAGCGGAGTGCAGGGCACCTCGACGCCGCCCGTCTCCCAGCCCCCGGCGGCGCAGCACGCCGCCCCCGAACCCGACCTCGCGCGGATCCCCGCACAGTTCGGTTCGGCCGGCTCGGCGCCGTCCGCGCCGGCTTCATCGGCGCCGGCGTCGATCGGTCCGGTTCCGGATGCGCCGGGCGCGGTACCCGGAGCGCCCGCCGGCGGCGCCTGGGCTCCGGTCTCGTGGGAGCCCGTTGCGGCTCCTCCCGCCATTCCCGACTCGGCAATCGACACGACGCCGACGCCCATCCAGGCGCCCTCCACCATCGGCCCCGTGCCGGCGCGACCGAATCCGCTGGGAGCGCCGAACTCGGAGTCGGCGCCGTCAGCCGCGCCGGCCCCGGTTTCGCCAGTTGCACCGGCTCCGGAGCCGGTGCCGCCCGCAGGGCCGAGCTTTGCGTCGGCACCGCCAGTCGGACCGACCCCGGCGTCTCCAGTCGCACCGACCCCGGAGTCAGCACCGCCAGCAGGGCCGAGCCCGGAGTCGGCGCCGCCAGTCCAGCCGAGCACCGCATCGGCGCAGCCAGCACCGTCGCAACCGCTCACCCGGCGGCAACTGCGCGAGCAGCGCCAGAACGGCGGCTCGTCAGCGGACCTCCCCGGCGCGCGATCCGTGCCCTCGCCCGAGGACGGCGCGTGAGCACTCGAGAGGGACGCCTCGGCATCGGCCTGGTGGGGGACTCACCCACCGGGCTGATCGTCGCAACCGCACTCGCCGGCGCCGGCCACGCGGTTGTCGGAGTCGCCACCCGCTCCGACGCAGCCTCTGAACGCGCCGCCGCGATGCTCCCCGGCGTGCCCAAGCTCACCGAGCGCCAGGCGATCGAACGCAGCGAGCTCGTCATCCTCGCCTACGACGACAACGAGCTCGAAGCGCGCATCCTCGAGCTCTCCAAGACCAAAGCCTGGGTGGCCGGCCAGCTCGTCCTGCACACCGTCGCCGGCCACGGCACCGCAGTGCTCGGCACGGCCCTCGACCGCGGCGTCATCCCGCTCGCCGTGCATCCAGCGATCGAGATCACCGGCACCAGCCTCGACCTGCACCGTCTCAAGGAAGCCTGGTGCGCCGTCACCGCGCCGCGGCCCGTCCTGCCCATCGCGCAAGCGCTTGTCGTCGAACTCGGCGCCGAACCCGTGATCATCGCAGAGCAAGACCGACCCACCTACGCGGAAGCCCTCAGCACGGCGACCACCTTCACCAGGTCGATCGTCAAGCAGGCCACCGAGCTCCTCTCGGGCATCGGCGTCGAGAACCCCGGCTTCATGCTCTCCAGCCTCGTCCGCTCCGCAGCAGACAACGCCCTCGCCGACGCCAACCCGCAGCCCCTTGACCCGCGCGACGGTACGCTTCCTGAGGTGGACCCGCGCTCGTAGCGGCCGCCGCAGTACCGAGGAGGGCTCTTGCCACACGTTCTGACCACCATCGCCGAAGCGAAAGCAGTGCTCCGGGAGGTCGGCAAGACCGACACGATCGCGCTCGTGCCGACCATGGGGGCCCTCCACGACGGGCACCTCTCGCTCGTCGACATCGCACAGCGCAGCGCCACGAAGACCGTCGTCTCGGTCTTCGTGAACCCCATGCAGTTCGCGCCGGGCGAAGACTTCGAACGCTACCCGCGCACCTTCGACGACGACCTCGCCAAGCTCGACGCGGCCGGTGTCGACTACGTCTTCGCCCCGGCGGTCGACGATATGTACCCGGACGGGGTGAAGCAGACGCGAGTCGTCGGCGGCTACGCCGCGGGCATCCTCGAAGCCGCCCACCGGCTCGCGCACTTCGACGGCGTGCTCACCGTCGTCACGAAGCTCTTCAACATCATCCGTCCCAACACCGCCGTCTTCGGCGAGAAAGACGCGCAGCAGCTGTTCCTCGTGCGGCGCCTCGTGCTCGACCTCGACCTCGACATCGACGTCATCGGCGCACCCATCGTCCGTGAAGACGACGGGCTCGCCCTGTCCAGCCGAAACCGCTACCTCTCCGCCGACGAGCGCACCGCCGCGCTGAGCCTCGTCCGGGCGCTGTCGGCCGCTGCGTCCAACGGCGACCGGGGCATCCGCGAGATGATCTCGCAGGCCCAGGGTGCCCTCATGGACGAGAAGCTCGTGAAGATGGACTACGTCTCCATCGTCGACCCCGAAACGTTCACACTCGTCAACGAGGCCTACCGAGGCAAAGCCCTCGTGCTCGTCGCGGCGCGCGTCGGCACGACCCGCCTCATCGACAACATGAGCGCCTACGTCGGCGAGTACCGCTGACCCGCAGATGCACACGTGGGCGCAGCTGCCCCTCGTCGAAGGGGCCCACCGGGTCACGGTGACCAGGTTGCGCCTCTTCGCGCGCGTCGCCGTGCAGCAACTGGTCCTCGGCGAGGGTCGCCTCGTGGTGCGACGGATGCGCGACTCGCGCCTCACCTCGCGGGTGACGGTGCTGCTCGACGGCGGCGGATTCACCGCCACGGGTGACGACGAGGCCCAGGTGCGCGTGGAACCCGGGGGCGGGATCCTGCACTCGGAAGAGACCCCGCTCGAGCTCGACATCACCGAACCAGCCACCGTGGTGTCCCTCGTGGGGCTCGTCGGCGACGACGGGCGACAGGAGTCCGCGATGCCCGCGAGCGGCGTGCTGCAGCTCAAGCCCTCGCCGCTGATCTCCGGGGTCTCCGGGTTCGGGCTAGCGCTGCTGGCAGACCGCAAGCCCGGAACGAACCACGACAGCCTGGCCCTCGAACGCATGGCCCGCGTCATGGTGCGCGAGGTGCTCCTGCACGCGCGGGGCGCATCCCAGATTCCGGAACGCCCGGGCACGTATGAGCGGGCGGTCCAGCTCATCCAACGCGACGCGACACGGGCTGACTGCACCGCGGCGAGCCTCGCCGCCGAGCTCAACGTCTCGCTCCGCAACCTCGAGCGCTCCTTCCAGCAGCGCGGCGGCACGGTCCGTCGCGCGGTCCGGGACGCGCGCATCCTGCACGCCATCGACCTGCTGCGCGACCCCTCGCGGGCCGGGCTCACCGTCTCGCAGATCGCCAGCTTCGCGGGCTTCAGCAACGGGTCGGCCCTCGCGCGGGCGATGGCGGCCTCGGGGCGCCAGACCCCGAGGAGCTACCGACAGGGGTAAAGGTGAACGCCCTGATCCCCGGGTGTTTCGGCCGATCTGCGGCATTTTGTACTGGTCCAATTTCGTGCCCAGTGCGACAGGTTTGATACTTGAAACGTCACAAACTCCGTGAATCTGCATCGATCACCGGCATGACTGCCAGTCTCCCTCCCGGCAGCGAAGCCACGAGCACGCGCCATTCCCCGTTCCCCCCTGGCGCTCGGCACGCGCCTCGGACCTCCTGGCGGCAGTGCGCGAGCGCGCCGTCACGTCAGGATCCCCGCACATGACCACCCAACCAACCCCCGCAACCGAGTCGCGCCCAGCTCGCCGCGCCCTCCTCGCGACTGCCGCCTGGAGCGTCCCCGTGCTCGCCGTCGCCACATCCGCCCCGCTGGCAGCCGCATCCACCACGAACGTCGTCGACTGCGTCGTGAGCAACGGCAGCTGGATCCTGCCAGGAGGGAACCTCTACGTCGACGGCCGGCAGGGCACGCCAGCCGGCACGAACGGGAACTACACGACCGGCTGGACGCCGATCAAGCCGGGCATCTGGAACGGCTCCGCGACCGTCCAGGATGCAGGCCACGCCACCATCGACTGGTGGAACGGCCCGGAACGCCCGGGGCACCCGTCGCCGCTCGGATTCATGTCGATGGACGACCGCGACAATCGGCCAGAAGCCAGCGACGAGCCACTGCTCGTCGTCACCACCTTCCAGCTCCAAGGCGTGGCCGGAGTCACGTACAACCTCGACCTTCCCGTCTACGTCGGCGCCGACTACCTCGGCCAGCAGTACCTCGACATCCAGGTGGCAGGCCCCGGCATCTCGCAGACCATCGCCCAGGGAGCGGCCGGCACGGCATCCATCACCTCGGTGCCCGCCGCCTACGCCAGCCACGCACCGCTCGGGGCGTCGCAGGTGTTCACGGCAAGCCTCACACCCACCGCGAACGGGCCGATCACCTTCACCTACACCTTCGCCCTGCCGAAGGTCACGGGCACCCCGCAGCAGAACGCCGACATCTGGGTGCAGACGCCCCAGGTCGCAAACTGCCCGACTCCCGCGGAGTAGACCGCCCAGGGGTCGTGGCGTTGCTACGCTGAACGTTCCACGACCCCTGGGAGAACCCGCATGAGCTTTCGTATCCTGACGGTCTGCACCGGCAACATCTGCCGATCGCCGCTCGCCGAGCAACTCCTGCGCGACGGCCTCAAGGAGCTGCCCGGGGTGACCGTCGAGAGCGCGGGCACCGGAGCCCTCGTCGGCAGCGGCATGCCCCAGCAGGCACTCGCGCTCGCCGCGCAGTACGGGGTGACGGATGCGGAACAGCACGTGTCGAGGCAGCTGACCGAAGACATCGCGCGCGGCGCGGGACTCGTGCTGGCGCTCTCCCGCGAGCACCGCCAGCGCATCGTCGAGCTGGCCCCCTCAGTGGTGCGCCGCACGTTCACGCTTCGCGAGTTCGCCCACATCGCCAGCCAGGTCACCGCGGAAGACCTCGAGGAGACCTACGAAGCCCCCGGCGCAAGCTCGGGATCTCGCAGGTCGCGTCGCGAAGCCCTCGAAGGTGCATCCGACGGTGCCAGCACGGGTGCCTCAGAACAAGACATCGTGACTGCAGCCCTCACCGCTGCCGTCGGCGCGGCCGCGCCGCTCCGCGGCGTCATCGCCCCGCTCGAGAACGCCAGTGACTACGACGTCGTCGACCCGTTCCGCCGTTCCGACGAGACCTACCAGCGCTCGGGGCGCGAGCTCGTGCCGGCCGCCGAGACGATCGTCTCGTACCTCGAGGGTGTCGTCGACTGGGCGAAGGCCCGCACCTCCTAGTCCTTCCGCTGCGCCACAACGGCCGCCGGGGTCTCTGACCCTGGCGGCCGTTGTTTGTTGCGCGCGGGATTCGAGTGGGAAGAAATGCGCGAGATTTGGCCAGAATCTTACATACGACCCGCTTGTTGTGCGGAATGCTCCGGTTCTTAATCTCCGGAGAGAAAATGGGTCGACTTAACGGCGATGCAGAGGTCTATGGTTAACGGCGGCTCGGAGAACTCGGGTCAACTTGAACCGCTACGAACGTCGCACGCATGCAGTATCGACGTTCGCAAAAAGGACCGCCATGACCCCCAACGCCGCTCCACAGTCACCCCAACCCACCCCGAGCACGCTCAACCGTCGCGCACTCCTCGCAGGCAGCGCCTGGGCCGCACCCGTACTCGCCGTCGCCATCTCCGCGCCCGTCGCAGCCGCATCCGGCAACGCGATCATGGTCTTCTACACGACCCCCCAGATGTTCGTCCACGGGTCCACCTGGAACCCCGCCATCAACGGGAACGTCGCCCAGGGGTACCGCTTCGAAACCAAATTCGGCAACCAGTACCAGGCCCCGGGCACGAGCATCCTCACCACCGACATCGTCGTCTCCTACCCGGCGGCCTATGTCGCCGACCTGCCCCTCACCAACCTCAGCCCAGGGGTCGTCGAACTCAGCCGTGTCGTCAGCGGCGGCCTCATCACCTTCACGCTGCGTCTCACCGAGACCATCCCCAACGGCGGCTCATCGTCGAACATCACCTGGGTCGCCGCAGCAGTGCCAGGAACCCCCACAGCCCAAGCCGTCAACTTCACGGCGAAACTCACCTCGCCGCAGTCGTCGACCACCCTCACCCACTCAGGCTCCAACCCGACCTGGTGACGGGCACCCCGACCCGCGCCCCGCGCTGAAGAGGACGCCGCCGCGCCGCGAGACGCACTCGAAACGGCTGGCGCCCAAGTTCGCGCCGCACTTCGCGCGCCAGTTCACGCCCCCAGTTCGCGCCCCAGCGCGAAGTGCCCCAAACTGGGGGAGTGCGAAACCGCGCGGCGTTCGTCGCGCCCAGGACGCGCATCCACGCCCAGTCGCAAGAAACGCAAGGAGCCCGAATGGCCGACGCGCCCATCCAAGACGCACTCTCCGAGGCGGAAGCCTCCGAGCAGAAGCAGGTGCGTCTCGACAAGCGTGCGCGGATGCTCGAGTCGGGCATCGCGCCCTACCCACTGACGCTCCCCATCACGCACACCATCGCCGACGTGCGGGCCGCCCACGCCGACCTCGAAGACGGCGCCTCCACCGGCGAACGCGCCGGCGTCGCAGGCCGCGTCGTGCACCTCCGCAACACCGGCAAGCTCTGCTTCGCGAGCCTCCAAGCCGGCGACGGCGCGCGCATCCAGATCATGCTCTCACTCGCCGTCGTCGGACAAGCACAGCTCGACCTCTGGAAGGACTACGTCGACCTCGGCGACCACGTCTTCGCCGCCGGAGAAATCATCTCGTCGCGCCGCGGAGAACTCAGCATCATGGCCGACGAATGGCAGATGGCCTCCAAAGCCGTGCGACCACTGCCGAACCTGCACAGCGAGCTCAGCGAAGAGACCCGCGTCCGCCAGCGCTACCTCGACCTCATCCAGCGCCCCGTCGCCCGAGACGTCGTCATCGCACGCGCCAAGACCAACGCGTCACTGCGCCAGACCTTCGCGAACCACGAGTTCCTCGAAGTCGAGACGCCCATGCTGCAGACCATGCACGGAGGCGCAGCCGCCCGCCCCTTCGTCACCCACTCCAACGCCTTCGACACCGAACTCTTCCTGCGCATCGCACCCGAGCTGTACCTCAAGCGCGCCGTCGTCGGCGGCCTCGACCGCGTCTTCGAAATCAACCGCAACTTCCGCAACGAAGGCGCCGACTCGACGCACAGCCCCGAATTCGCGATGCTCGAGGCGTACCAGGCGTACGGCGACTACAACTCGATCGCCGACCTCACGCAAGAACTCGTGCAGAACGCCGCACTCGCCGTCGCCGGATCCCACGTCGTCACCTGGACAGACGGCACCGAGTTCGACCTCGGCGGCGACTGGGACCGCGTCTCCATGTACCCGTCGCTCTCCGCAGCCGCCGGCGTCGAAATCATACCGGAGACACCCCTCTCGGAGCTCCTCGCGCTCGCCGAGAATGTCGAGATCGAGGTCAGCCACCCCACGCACGGCAAACTCGTCGAAGAACTCTGGGAGCACTTCGTCAAGGAAGACCTCACACGACCCACGTTCGTCATGGACTTCCCCGTCGAAACCTCGCCGCTCACCGCATCCCACCGCTCCATTCCCGGTGTCGTCGAGAAATGGGACCTCTACGTGCGCGGCTTCGAGCTCGCCACCGGATACTCCGAACTCATCGACCCCGTCGAGCAACGCGCCCGCTTCGTCGAGCAGGCCGCGCTCGGCGCACGCGGAGACGCTGAAGCGATGCGTGTCGACGAAGAGTTCCTCGCAGCACTCGAGCACGCCATGCCACCATCCGGCGGCATGGGCATGGGCATCGACCGCCTCCTCATGGCCATCACCGGCCTCGGCATCCGCGAAACCGTGCTCTTCCCGCTCGTCAAGTAACGCGCATCCGCAGACCTGAAGCCGCCGCCCGAACCAGGGCGGCGGCTTCATGCGTGGGCGGCGGGATGCGCGGGGGTGGGTGCGGGAAGTGCTGGGGTACTCGGGGCTTGGGACTGGGGACTGGGCTGGGCTTGGTTGGGTGCTGGGGTGCTGGGGTGCCCATTGTCCGCGAGCTGCCGCAGATGGTTGTTCTGGGCCGCCGCATGCCCGCGAGATGCCCGTGATAGTTCTGAGGGGCCACGTGCCCGCGAGGTGCCGCGAACGGTTGTTCTGGGGTGGTGCGTGGCGACCTTTTGTGGCATCTCGTGGTGGTGTTGGCCGTGGTGGGTGTCTGCGCTGCTGCGTTCTCGCGAGATGCCCCGAATGGTTGTTCTTAGGAGTCCCGTGCCTGCGAGGTGCCCCGAATGGTTGTTCTGAGGGGCCACGTGCCCGCGAGATGCCGCGAATGGTTGTTCTGGGGTGGTGGTTGGCGACCTTTTGTGGCAACTCGCGGTGGTGTCGTCCTTGGTGGGTGTCTGTGCTGCTGCGTTCTCGCGAGATGCCCCGAACGGTTTTTCTGGGGTGGTGCGTGGCGACCTTTTGCGGCATCTCGCGGCAGGGACGACCGCGGTACGTGCCCCACTTCACTTCACGCCGCGCCGTGCAGCGCCGCGCCGCGTCGCTCCGCAGCGGACACTCGCTGAGCGTCACCACTTCGGTGTTGTTCCCCCTGTGCGCAGTCGTTCTCCACAACTGGATGCGCGGGGCGGCCACACGAATGGCAGTCGGCTTACGGTGCCGGGATGAAGACCGCGCAGCCTCTCCCGCCGCCCTTCGAGGGGGTCCCATTCCGCACGTCTGATGCGCTGCGCAGTGGGCTCACGCGCGGGCGGATCCGGGCTGCGGCGAAGGAGCGCATCCACTATGGCGTGCGCGCGCAGCGTCCCGCGAGGGATGCACGCGATCTCGACATGGCGTATGCGCTGTGCATGCCGCCGGATTGCGCGCTGTCGGGGATCTCTGCGCTTCGGTACTGGGGTCTCCCGCTTACTCGTCGGTTGGAGGATCGGATGGTGACCGTCGTCACGCGTCCGGATGGGTGCCGGGCGCCCCGGGGGAAGCGGATTCGTGGGAGCACGATCGCGCGCGACTTCTTCGAACTTCGGAGCCCCCGCGGGGTTCGGGTGATCTCACCGAGAGTGGCTTGGGCTCAGGCGGCGACGGTCGTCTCGCGGCGGGAGTTGCTCGTCATCGCCGATGCGATGCTTGCGGAGTTCGCGGGCTACCCGGGGCGGCGCTTTGCCGGGCCCATCGCATCCCGGGACGATCTGCTGGACATCGCCGCGCGGTGGACCGGCAGGCGAGGGGCGCGGGCGCTGCGGGACGCCGCGGAACTTGCCCGCCCGGGCGTGGAGTCTCCTGGGGAGTCTCGTACTCGCTTCATCATTATCGAAGCGGGATTCGCGGAGCCAACGCCGAACTTCCGGGTGCGCCTAGGAAGCGGCAGGCGGGCGAGGACGGACCTCGCGTATCCGGAGCTGAAGGTCGCCGTCGAGTATCAGGGGGAGTATCACTTCAGTCCGGAGCAGGTCATCGACGACATGGATCGCATTCGTGAGCTGCGGTCACAGGGCTGGATCGTGGTCTTGGTCACGAGGCGCGACATTCGAGATCCGACCGCGTTCCTGGCTGAACTGCGGGAAGCGCTCGCATCGCGAGGACCCAAGTGATGGCCGCAAGGTGCCGGGTGAACGGGCACGGGCGAGCGGGGGACCCTCGCGGGTTTCTCACCTGATTTCTCTCGTTTCTCACCGATTCGGGTCAGTCCTGCGTGCGGCTGAGCACCCCGTGTTGGAGTGGCTGTCGCGCAGCGCACGCTGCGAGCAGCGCAGCCTGCACCCACCGAAAGGGAGCCATGAACGCAGAAACCACAGATGGTGTGCCAAACGCACCGAGCGGCCTGAACCGACGCACGATCATCGCGGGAGCGGCATGGTCGATTCCCGTGGTCGCCGCGTCAGTGGCTGCTCCGGCCGAGGCCGCCAGCTTGGGATGTGCCGGCACCCTCACCTTCTCGCCGACCACGAACGTCGGGGGTGTTCCGACGTTCGTGGCCGTCAATGGCGTTGCCGGCACCGACTACTCCTCGCCGCTCACCATTGCCAGCAGTGGAAACCCTTCCGCGCAGGTGACGGTGAGCCTCGCAGGCACGGGCTACCAGTTCTACGGCACACTGGTGCCGCCGAACACGGCGACCTCTCAGACCGTGTCTCTCGTCAACGGGTCAGCGACCGTGCGCATCGTCGGCGTGGGCACCGGCACGAATGCGGGCACCCTCACCGCACGGGTCACCGGTGTCGCAGGTCAGACATGCACGCCAGCGACCCTGCCGCTCGGCAGACGGAACCTGACGATCAGTTCAGCTTTCGGGTCTGGCTTCTATCTCACAACGCCAGCCACCAACGGGCAGGGGGCAGGGTTCTATCAGTACGACGCCGACCCGAACTCGAGCGACCCCAAGCGCCTGCGCATCGATGGCACGACCGCTGGGGACCAGATCACCGACGTCTATGTCGAGATCGCGATCTCGAGCAACTGGCCGACAACACCGTTCAGCCGCCTCGCCGGCTCGAGCGTCGACTGGACGGTTCCGGTACTCACCGGCGCAACAGCGGTCCGGAACGGCGTCACGTACAACATCTGGCGCACGACGTACACGGGCCCCGCCATCACGGCTACCGGATCCTCGACGAACATCCCCGTCGGGTTCTACTTCCGTCAGCAGCAGATGCCGGCCTTCATCTCGGGCGCGAGCAACTTCACTACGCGGTACGCGACAGTCAACGGGACGCCGCTCCGGCTCGAGCGCGCCGTCGCCGACATCGTCAATCAGCGTCAGAACCCGGCACCGACGCCGCAGAACCCGCGGTAGCCGCCGTACCCGAGGGGAGTGGTGCGACGACGGGCGACTCAAGCTCCGGCCCGCGCCACTCCCTCGGTCCGCGGATGCGCGTGGCGTGCATCCGTGCCGCTCGCCGCGGATGCGTCGCGCCGGGGCGTGCCGGGTGGATGCGCCTCACCGCCGCACGTCTGGATTTCGCGTCGAGGTGCGGCACGCGCCGCGCATCCGCGACGCTGCCCCGTGCTCCGTGCCCTCCGGCCCCTACGCCCAGCGGTCGAGCGCGTTCCGCATTTGCCGGACCGATGAGAATCCGCTGGTCTTGGCGACAACGTTCAGGTCGATCGGCGCCGCGGGATCCGGATGCGCCAACAGGTCCGTCGCAGCGCGAACACGGGTCTGCTCGATCGCCCTGCGCGGGCTCAACTCCATAGGAGCGAACACTCGGTGCAGATGCGTCGGCGAGACAGCCATCATCGACGCGAGCATCGCCACCGAGAAATCTGGCCGGTCGAAGTTGGCGTCGATCATGCGCATGGCGCGCACGAGCAGATCCGAGCCGGCGCCCCCGTGCGCCAGCAGCCGCTGGTCTCGCGCCTCGCTGAGCAGCGAGATGACCAGATGCTCCAAGACGCCGCGCAACGACAGCGTGCCGCTTCCCGGCGGGGGCGGCGCCGAGATGAGCGTCGTCAGCATGGCCACCGCCAACTGCCAGTGCGCTTCCGACACCTCAAGCGGTTGCCCCAGAAGCTTCTTGAACTGCTCGGCGCCCAGCCTCGACGACGTGAAACGCATCTCCATGCGAGCTGACGCACCCTCGGACGCTGCCGAGAGCGGCGCGGCCGACTCCAGCACGACGAACTTGTGCTCATCAAGCACAAACGACGACTCGCCCGCGTGCATCCGCACCGCACCCTCGACGCTGATCAAGCAGCAGAACGTGCTCGCCGGGTCCGCATCCGCTTCAAGCACCCCGGGCGACGACCAGATGCGTTCCGCAGCCCACCACGGCGTGCCGACGGCATCGGCGAACACGTTCGGGTTCGTGCCGACCGCCGCGCGCCAACGAGAGGCGACTTGATGGCCTCCGTGATCACGCATCGGCGAGCCGATCGACGAGATCGAGCCGATCGATAAGGTCGAGCCGGCGCGCGGGGGACGCGCTGGAGCTACGTGGGGGACGCATGCTCATACGCTAAAAACCGCTGCGAATCCCGGCAGTACCGCGACCGCCTCAGTCGTGAAAGATCCGATCGGATGTCGCGAACTGAACGTCCCGCGGGTTCAGGAGTCGTGCCGGCAGGTCCGCGGGATGCGCCCGGCACGTCCGCGCGTCGGGCCTGGCGCGCTCGCGGGATGCGCCCCCACGGCAGGAGACGGGCCCTGCCCTTCCGCGAGTCGGGCCCGGCACGCTCGCGGGACGCGCCCCCACGTCAGGAGAGACGCCCCCACGTCGGGAGACGCGTCCGCAACTCCGCGAGACGCGCATCCGCCGCCCCGCAACTACCCCTGCGGCGTGCTGCTGCCCTCACCCTCCACGCGGTACTCGACCTCGGCGACGATCTTCCGCAACGCATACACGGTCACCAGGCGACGCTGGGCGGGCGGGTCCCAGCCCGAATGGTGCTCGAACTCGAGACGCTGAAGGTCTTCGAGCGCAGACCGGGCAGCGCTGAGCTGCGTCGAGACGTCGCGGGGAGACTCGACCCATTCGCGGAAGAGCGCCGCCAGATGCTCGCCCGCCGCCTCAAGCGCGCGCCGTGAGCCGGGCTGCGCTTCGCTCCACGAGACCTCGAGGAACGGCTCCTGGAGTTCCGCGATATGCCGCACGATTCGGCTCAGGCTCGAGAGCTCGCCGATCGCTGAATCGGTGTCGAACTTCGCCCGGAGCCCTCTCGCGTTGCCGCGCAGGTTCTCTTGCACGTCGCCGACGAGGGTCTTCGCGTCGGCGAGCTGCCCGTCGAGTCGATCCAGGGATGCGCGCCACTCGGTGAGCTTCTCTTCCGGAACGTCGTCGTTCGGGAGCTCCGTGGCGCGCTGAATGGTCTGTGCCACCGTCTCCTTGACGTCGCTCATGGCACGCATCGCGCGGTCGCGTCCCGTCGCCGGCGGAACCAGCAGATTCAGCAGTACGCCGATCGCCGCGCCCACGGCCATCTGCACAACGTATCCGATCGAGAACCCGTCCGGGTTCGCGCCACCAACCACGAAGACGAACAGCGCCGCGATCGGAATGTAGTCACGCCCGGCGCCGAAGATCGGGATACCCGCGAGCAGCGTGCCAACACCCACGGCGATCGGAACGGCCAAGGCCACCGGGGTGCCGACAGTGACGAGGCCGCCGGCCGCCAGCACGCCGAGCAGCACCCCGACGACCACCTGGATGCTCGAGCGAACAGAACCGGCGACCGTCGGCACGCTCGCGACGAGCGCGCCGAGCGGCGCGTAGTAGGCGTAGGCGTTCGCCTCGCCCGGCACGAGATGCCCGGCGTACCAGGCGATCGTCGCCGCGGCGGCGGTCTTCGCGACGTGCAGCAGACGTGCGGGGGTGAACGCCGGAAGCAGCGCGCTGACGAGGGAGTGCATCCGTCACATCCTGGGGTATGTGCACCGATTGGCGCTGAGGGTTGACAGAGCATCCGGTGCCGGCCGCGCGAAGTGTCGCTTGGGGAGTGTGGCCTCGCGCGGGGTGGGAAGGTTCAGCCCACGCGCGAGATGCCACAAAGGGTTGTTCTGGATGCGCTCGGAGCGACCGTTTGCGGCATCTCGCGTGAGTGGGTGCGTGGGTGCGTGGGTGTGAGTGGGGTGCGTGGGTGCACCTGCGTGGGCTGGTGGGTGGAGGAGTTGTGCGCGTGAGTGCGGGTGTGCGTGGGGCGCGGGTGTGGTGCGCGCGGTGCGCTCGGTGTAAGGGGAGTGTGCGGGGCGGTGTCTGGTGTGCTGCTTTCTGCGCGAGATGCCGCAAAGGGTTGTTCTGGATGCGCTCGGAGCGACCGTTTGCGGCATCTCGCGAGTGGGAAGGGTCTTGGCGTGGTGCTTGGGTGCGGTGCGCGTGAGGTCGTGGTGCTCTGGTGTGGTGCACGTGGGGTCGTGCGCGGGGTGTGGTGTGCGTGGGGATGCGTGCGCGTTGGCGTCGCCAGTGCGACCTTTTGCGGCATCTCGCGTAGGGGAGGGGGCGTCGACTCAAGGGGAGCGACTTTTTGGGGCATCTCGCGTCGGGGAGGGGCGCGACCCACGCCGCGACGAAAGCGGACGCGGGCCGGATGCACGTGCATCCGACCCGCGCCCGCTCGGAGCCTGCAGGAGGCCCTCGCGTGCCCCCGCTTGGGGGTGCGCGTTAGTCCTTCGGCTTCTCGGTGTTCGGGGTGACGATCGGAACTTGACTTGTCGGCGCGGGGCCGGCGACGGGCAGGTTCATGACGTTCGTCTTCCGCAGCCAGGGGAACATGCGGGATGGTTCGCGTTCGACGGGTTCGTCGACTTCCAGTCCGTAGAAGTCGCCGATGTGGTCGACGAGCGCGGCGCGTCGGGCCCGTTCGTAGGCGCGTTTCTCGCGGGCGAAGGCGAGCGCGGTCGCCCAGCAGGAGAGCAGCAGCACGATGGAGAACGGCAGCGCGATGCTGATGGCGGCGGTCTGCAGGGCGTTGAGTCCGCCGGCGAGCAGCAGCGCGACCGCGAGCAGCGACGTGATGATGGCGAAGAATGCTCGCACCCAGTGCTTGGGTTCGACTTGGCCGCCGGTGGCGAGCATGCCCATGACGAGGGCGCCGGAGTCGGCGGACGTGATGAAGAAGATGGCGATGAGGATGATCGCGCCGATGGTCAGGATCGCCCCGCCGGGGAGTTCGGCGAGCATCTGGAACAGCGCGCCTTCGACGTCGACGGAGCCGTCGCTCTGCACGAAGTCGGTGACGCCGTTCAGCTGCAGGTAGAGCGCGGTGCCGCCGAGCACGGAGAACCAGAGGAAGGTGACGAGGGTGGGGACGAGCATCACGCCGGTGACGAATTCGCGCACGGTGCGTCCGCGTGAGATGCGCGCGATGAACACGCCCACGAAGGGGGCCCACGACATCCACCAGCCCCAGTAGAAGGTGGTCCAGGCTGACTGCCAGTCGACGCCGGCTTCGCCGGAGAAGGCACTGGTCGAGAACGTGAGGCTCACGAAGTTCTGCAGGTAGTTGCCGAGGGACTGCACGAAGTCGCGCAGCAGGAACTGGGTGGGGCCGACGATGAGGATGAACACGAGCAGCGCGCCGGCGAGCACGAGGTTGATGTTCGACAGCCACTTCATGCCCTTGCCGACGCCGGAGATGACGGAGAACAGGACGAACGCGGTGATGACGGCGATGATCGCGATCGACGAGGTGGTGGAGGATTCGAGGATGCCCGCGGCTTCGAGGCCGGATCCGATCTGCAGCACGCCGAGGCCGAGTGAGGTGGCGACGCCGAAGATGGTGCCGACGAGGGCGACGATGTCGATGAGGTTGCCCCACCCGCCGCGCACGCGGCGTCCGAGCAGGGGCTCGAGTGCCCAGCGCACGCTGACGGGACGGCCGCGGCGGTGGATGGCATAGGCGAGCGCGAGTCCGAGGACGATGTAGATGGACCACGCGTGCACGCCCCAGTGCAGGTAGGTCTGCGAGAGTGCCTGCTGCGCGAGCTGGTTCTCGGTGCCCGACACGCCGGGCTTGGGTTCGATGAAGTGACTCAGCGGCTCGCTGACGCCGTAGAAGACGAGGCCGATGCCCATGCCGGCCGCGAAGAGGAGGGACAGCCAGCTGAGGTTCGAGAACTCAGGCTTGTCGTCGTCTTTGCCGAGCTTGATGTCGCCGTACTTGCCGAAGCCCATGACGAGGCTGAAGATGACGAAGAACGCGGCGA
Organism: Pseudoclavibacter helvolus; assembly: GCF_049707175.1. Classification (GTDB taxonomy): domain Bacteria; phylum Actinomycetota; class Actinomycetes; order Actinomycetales; family Microbacteriaceae; genus Pseudoclavibacter; species Pseudoclavibacter helvolus_A. The sequence goes on from NZ_JBNAFM010000005.1 coordinate 96,506, forward strand.
TCAGCACGTAGTACCAGTTGAAGTTGCGCACGATCGACGACTGCACGGCACCGAAGGCGGTGTCGGCGGCGTTGGGGGCGAGGATTGCGAACCCGGCGAACCCGATGACGATGATCGCGGCGGGCCAGAACACCCATCGTTTGATCGTCGGTGGGTCTTTCTTCGCGGTCGTTTCGGCGGCTGTTGAGCTTTGGGGGCTGGAAGTCACTGCGCCAATGGTACGCGAGACGACGAAAATCGCTAGTCAGCCTAGCTACTTACGCGCCCTGAGTTGGCCGAACGTGGATGCCGTCAGGTCAGCTCACGCCGCGTCAGCTCGGCGATCCCGCGGCCTCTACGCCCGCATCCCGAACGAGCTCGTGCACGCCCGTGATGATCTCGTCGGGACGGAACGGGTAGCGCTCGATCTCGCGCTGGTCGCTGATGCCGGTGAGCACGAGGACCGTGTGGAGCCCGGCCTCCATGCCAGCGACGATGTCGGTGTCCATGCGGTCGCCGATCATCGCAGTGTTGTGCGAATGCGCGCCGATCTTGTTGAGCGCGGAGCGGAACATCATTGGATTCGGCTTGCCGACGACGTAGGGCTCGCGACCGGTCGCCTTGGTGATGAGCGCCGCGATGGCTCCCGTCGCGGGCAGGGGGCCGTCAGCGCTCGGCCCCGTGGCGTCGGGGTTCGTGACGATGAATCGCGCGCCGTTGCCGATGAGTCGGATGGCCTTGGTGATGGCGTCAAACGAGTAGTTGCGGGTCTCGCCGACGACCACGAAGTCTGGGTCGGTCTCGGTCATGATGTAGCCGGCGTCGTGCAGGGCGGTGAGGAGGCCCGCCTCGCCGATAACGAACGCCGCCCCGCCTGGCAGCTGCTGGCGGAGGAAGTCTGCCGTGGCGAGCGCTGAGGTCCAGAGCCGTTCCTCTGGCACGTTGATGCCGCTCGACCGCAGCCTCGCGGCGAGGTCGCGGGCCGTGAAGATGGAGTTGTTCGTGAGCACGAGATACGGGGTCTCGTCTCGCTGCCACTGCGCGAGCAGCTCGACCGCGCCGGGCAGCGCGGCCTGCTCGTGCACGAGCACGCCGTCCATATCGGTGAGCCAGCATTCGACGTTCGAGCGATCGACCATGGCCACAGCCTAAGTGCCCGCGCCGACACGTGGATGCGGGTGCGGTGGATGCGCAGGGACTCGCCGGAGCGCGCGAGCGATCGCGTAGACTCGTTCCACTATGGACTTCTTCCTCAATGCACTCTGGTCGCTCATCCCGACTGTGATCATCGGGGTTGCGTTCTTCTGGATCCTGACCTCGATCCTCTCCGGCGATCGCCGCGAGCGTGCCATGGCCGACAAGATCGAGCGCGAAGAGCGCGCTCGCCTCGGCCTTCCGCAGCCCGACGCGAACAGCTGACACCCGGCTCGCTGCTTTCCCCCAACTTTCGGCTGATCCCTCGTTGACGAGGAGGTCAGCCTCTCGTCGTCTGGAACCGACACATGTCACTCCTGCTCAATTGGGCCTCGCCTGCGCCCCTCGGCAAGCCCTTCCGCTTCCTGCTGTCGTCGTCGCTGTTCTCGAACCTGGCCGATGGCATCCTGATCGCGGCCGGCCCGCTGCTCGTCGCGAGTCTGACGCAGGACCCGCTCCTCGTCTCGCTCGCCCTGGTCGTGCAGCAGCTGCCGTGGCTGGTATTCGGGCTCTTCGCCGGCGTGGTCGCAGACCGGCTGCCGCGCATCGCCATCATCGTGACGGGCGCGCTGAGCAGGGTGCTGATGCTCGCGATCATCGGCGCGCTCGTGCTGACCGACACGATCAACCTGCCGATCCTCTACATCGCGCTGTTCCTTGTCGGGGCTGCTGAGGTCTTCACCGACAATGCGTGGACCTCGATCGTTCCCGACCTCGTGCCGTCCAAAGAGCTCGGCATCGCCAACTCGCGACTCATCGCGAGCCAGACGGTCATGAACCAGCTCGCCGGCCCGGCGATTGGCGGCGCCATCTTCGCGGTCGCCCACGCGCTGCCGTACGGCGTGACCGTCGTGTCGCTGCTCTTCGCCGTGGTGCTCGTGTCGCGCATCCAGTCACCGCCCGTCTCGACTGCCACCACGGGGCCGATCGAGACGGTCCGCTCGATCGCTCGAGTGCGACGCGACATCGCGAAGGGGTTCACGTGGCTGTGGCAGAACCCACCGGTGCGCACCCTCGCCATCATCCTCTTCGCGTTCAACATCACGTACGGCATGACCTACGGCGTGCTGGTGCTTTACGCCAAGCAGCGGCTCGGGCTCGACGACGCCGGCTACGGGCTGTTGCTCGCCGTCTCGGCACTCGGCGGGCTCGTTGGCACGGCGCTGTACGCCAGGCTGGAGCGCCGCTTCTCGTACACGAGCCTGATGCGCGCCTGCCTCGCGCTCGAGACGGTGCTGCACCTCGTGCTCGCCGCCACCGCGAACGTCGTCGTCGCCGCGGCCACGATGTTCGTCTTCGGCATGTACACGGTCATCTGGGCCACGCTGGCGAGCACGATCCGGGGTCGGGCGGTGCCGAGCAGGATGCGCGGCCGCGTGTCGAGCGTCTACTTCCTCGGCATGATCGGCGGCATGGCGATCGGCACGTTCATCGGCGGCCTCATCGGGCAGGGATTCGGCATCGTGACGACGATCTGGGTGGCCTTCGCGGTGAGCATCCTGATTTTGGCGCTCGTCTGGAAGTCGCTCGTCAACGTGGGTCGCGCGGGCGAGATCGCCGACGAGCCCGGGGCGCGCGCGGCGGGCTGACTGACGGATGTTACGCGCGGATGAGCGTGAGGCTGGGCCCGGAATCGCGCGCCTCGCGCCGCCTCGCCTTCGTCGCATCCCGTGCCCTCGCCGCATCCAGCCGCCGCCCCTCTGAGGGAGCATCCAGATAGCTCCGGGGAGCGCGGCGTAACCTAATCGGCATCGTGCTGGATTGAGGACGCGGAGGAGGGTGCTGACGATGCCGCGTTCTGCCCTGCCTGTCCTCATCGCGGCCGTGATGATGGCGGTGCTCGCCGGATGCGCGTCAGGGCCATTCCCGACCGTGCAGTCGGCGGCTGATTCGTTCAACGAGACGCTCCGCTCACTTCCGGGCGTGGAGGCGTCGAGCCTCGACCGGCCGCCGGTCGAAGGGGCGGTGAAGGTCGACCTCGTGGTCACGCTCGAGGACGACGTGACCGAGGACGAGCTCGCCGAGATCGGTGAGTATGCGTCGACCTTCCCCGCGGTGCAGCTGGGGCAGGGCCAGTACGCCGGGGCGGTCGAACTGCGGCTCGCGGGCTCCGCGTATTCCTACTTCGACCTGGCAACGCCAGAGGCGCTTCGCGCGCAGCTCGCCTACTGGCGGGACCTGACTTCCGTGGGGTTCGAGTCGATCTCTACGAGGACCTACTCGGCGCCGGTCTCGGCTGGCATGTTCGACGTCTCGGGCAATGCCGACGAGGTCTCGGCAGCCGATCGCAACTCGCAGCAGGGCGAGACGACGCCGCCCGACCCGGAGGGCTCCGCATCCGCTGTGCCGTCGAGCGCCCCGCCGGCCGCGACGAACGCGCCCTCCCTGACGTCCGCCGCCCGCGGCCGGCTCGTGGTCATCGAGCTCTCGAGCGACGAAGCTGGCGACCAAGCGCGTTCTGAGCAGTTGCTCGAGTCGGCTCGCGCCCTGGACGATCCAGGTGCGGCAACGGGGGAGTGGGACCTCATGGGGCTGGCGCCGTTCACGACGGGCCAGTTCGTGCAGTCGTCGATCCCCTCGACGGAGCAGATCGACTTCGTTCGCGCGACGAGCGCGGTCTTCGACAGGTCGGAGAAGCTCGCGAGCGTGCACGTCCGGGTGGACGATGCGTCGACGGGAGCCATCACCCAGGTCAATGTAACCGCGTTCGACGACTCGATGGAGGGCGTCAAGTCGGGCGACGCCTCTGGGAAGTTCCGCGGCACGACGGAATGGCAGGAGCTGCTCGAGCTCGTTCCAGAGCTGCAGCAGACGAATCGTGATTTCAGTGTCAACTTCGTGGGCAACAACCTCACCGGTCTCGGCGTGTTCGAGCTGAAGTTCGGCGTTCGTGACTGTGAATTCTGGTCTGGATCCCAGTGGCCCGACCTGTCGCGCGAACTTGAGATGGCGTGGGTGTCGACCCTTCAGGGTGCAAACGCACCCACTGTGGCCGCCCAGATCTGCGCGGCACAGCGCTGATCTCGCCCCCTCCGAGTGTCTTAGCCGGCGGTCGAGGCGCCCGGCGCAGCCGTGCCATTTCATAGCCAACGCATGGCAAAAATCTGGCAAATATCCGGTTATCCGGATCTCGTCAAATCCGAAATCTCGGGTTATGGTTTGACCATCCATTTGGTAGGTGAAAACGCATACAAGTTGAGGCGGGTGAAAGGGTGAACGCAGCGTCGCGTGATCTGTTGGTCAGAGAGCGCCTTTTGCGCGCACTTGACGAGGATGCGGCTCGCATCACGCTGCTGCACGCACCGAGCGGCTACGGCAAAACCACGCTCATGCGCATGTGGGCCGACGCGAAGCGCCACACTGGCCGTCTCCTCTGGGTCACGTTCGGCACTGCCACCACGACGCGCAACAGCGTGTGGGAGCAGATCGCGCGCGCCGCCTACCGAGAAGGTCTCATCTCCGACCTCCAGCTCGACGACCTCATCGGCCTCATCAACAGCGACGACTTCGAGAAGCGCGACCTCATCGCGGCAATGCGCGGCGAGGGCGCCTTCACGATCATGCTCGACGGCTACGAACGCCTCGGGGAACTCGCGCGCGTCATCGACGAGGACCTCCTCCGCGGCACCGAGCACGTGCCAGGGATGCGCGTCATCGTCGCCGCGCGCGGTCGAACGACCCTCGACCAGCAGCGGCTGCAGCTGCAGGGGCGCGTGCAGGTCATCACCAACGTCGACCTCGAGTTCACCGAAGACGAGGTCGCGGAGTTCTTCGACACCGTGGTGGGCGACAGCAGGTTCGCGGAGGCCCGCGACGTGTACGAGGCCACCGGTGGCTACGCCATCGCGGTGCGTGCGGCCATGCTCGAACTCTCCCGATCTGGGCCGCGTGCCGCCCACTGGCGCGAGAACGCGCTCAACTCGACCAACCTCTCGGGGCAGCTGCCCAGCGAGGAGCTCGCGAAATTCGCGCGCATCACCAGCGTCGTGCCCTACTTCGACGCGTCCCTCGCACGGATGCTCGTACCCCAGGTCGACCAAGACGCCGCCATCGAGGTGCTCGAGGCCGACGGCTTCGGTCGCCACATCACCTTCTCCCGCACCGCGGGCGCGTTCCAATACGTGACCGCACTCCGCGACGCGCTGCACGAGGAACTGCGCACCCAAGCGCCAGACGAGTACCGGCGCGCCGCATCCATCGCCTCCGCCTGGCTGGCCGCGAACGGCGACCCGGAGGCGGCGCTCGAGCTGGCACTGGAAGTCGACGACTACGAGCTCGCCTCGCGCATCTGCACACGCCTCCTGCTCACCGTGGTCGAGGCGTACACCACCGACCGCTACGAGGCGCGCCTCAAGCACCTGCCGCAGGACGTGCTGACCGCCTTCCCAATCCTCGCGTTCGTGCTCGGCCTCGCCAGGCTGTCGAACCCCGTGCTTCGCAGCTCAGCCAAGCCGATGCTCCAGATCGCGGCCGGGATGCGCATCCCGAGCGGACTCGCGCCCGCCCGCCGCTGCGAGCAACTCTGCTTCAAGGCCTTCGCGATGCGCACCCTCGGCAGGTACCGCGAGTCCGCGGACCTCGCCCGGGAGGCGCTCGAGCTCGCACGCACCCAGACGCCCGCCGGCGAGGCATCCATGCTCACGCCGGTCTTCGTCCGAGGCGCGGCGCTGTCGCTGTTCCTCATCGGCGACGTCGCCGGCGCGCACGCCGCCGTCACGAGCACCTTCGTCGTGCCGCAGTCTCAGAGCTCGCTCAACCTCTCGTACTCCGATGCGGCCGGCTACAAGGCTATCGACGGCGACATGCCAGCCGCGCACGCCCTGCTCGCGCAGATCGACGCAGGCGAATGGGGCTCCGCCGTCCACCGCGGCCACCTCGGCAGTTTCGGGCACATCGCCAGGTCCTACGTGCACCTCGAGCACGGAGAGTGGCAGGAGGCGCGCGCCGTCCTCGAAGGAGTGGAGCGCCACACGGTCACCTCAGACATCTGGCCGTACCTGCAGGAACCCGTCATGATGGCGAGACTCGCGCAAGGCGAAGCGCTCGCCGAGGCGCGACGGGTCGAGGAGCTCCTCGACGGACCGCTCGCCGCATCCGGTGCCGCCGAAAGCCTCGGGCTATTTCGGGTGAAGGCGTTCCTCGTTGTGCTCTGGCTGGCGGCGGGGCGCCCCGCCCGCGCGCGCAAGCTGCTCGAGGGATACGCGACAGACGACTTCAGGACCCTGCCGGCGAGGGCCCTGCTCGCGCTCGTCGACGGCGACCCCGACCAGTGCATGCGGCTCGTCTCACGGTCGCTCGACTTCGTAACCACGCCGCGGATGCGCACGGCAGTGCACGCGCTCGGTGCCGCCGCCGCCCTCCGCTCTGGCGACCGCGACGTCGCGCTCAGCATGATCGGCCTCGCATCCGCGCTCTCTGGGCAGTACGGCCTCATCTCACCCCTGCTCCTGCTGCCCGACCGTGACCGCGAGGCGCTCGCGCAGCTCAGCCGCGAGTCTGGTGGCGCCGATGACGTCGAGATGTTCGACTCCATCGCCGTGGTCACCACGATGCAGGAAGTGAGTGCCATGCCACAGTTCACAGAACGCGAGCGAGTCGTGGTTCACGCGCTCGCGAAACACGCGTCACCGGCGAGTATCGCCGAAGAACTCTTCGTCTCACCCAACACGGTGAAGACGCAATTGCGCTCCGCCTACAAGAAGCTCGGCGTGCACTCGCGCTCCGAAGCCCTCCGTCGCGCGGAGTCACTCGGACTCCTCCGCGATCGAAGTGAGGATTAAGACTTCTCGCTGCCAGCTCGCAAGCCACCCCGGGGTGAAATCCGGGGTGGCTTTCTCGTTTTCACCCGGACAATCTGAGGCTCATTTATTTGTAGCTACAACTTAGGGTGAAGTCCGGGGTGAGTTCGGGGCGAAAGGGCCGCATCTGGCGTCGTATGGACCCGCTCGACACGTCCGCTCTGGACGGGCCGAGCCCACGCGCCCCACCGGCGCGGAAGCAACCCCCCAACTGCTCCGAAGAGGTTCCCCCTTGTCTGAAATCCCCAGCAACGCAGCCAATCTGTCCACGTCCACCACGGACACCACGACCACCGGCTCCAGCCGTCGCTCAGTGTTGCGCGCCGCAGCCTGGACCACGCCCGTGATCGCCTTCGCCACCGCAGCCCCCGCGTTCGCCGCGTCCTACCCCAAGACCCCAGGCATCAACGGCTGGATCGAGTTCCACTACCCGACCAGCGGCGGGAACGGGCGAGTCACCGTCGACGCGACCGGCACCTACCCGGCCCGCGGCCTGTGGATCAACGACGTCGTCAGCACCACCACGGTGTCCTCGATCTACATCGTCTTCCACTTCCGCGCAGCCTCCGGCACGCTGAACTTCACGAAGTCCGGCAGCTCGCAGTGGTCGAACCTCACCCGCGTCGGCACCATCCAAATCAACGGCGGCAACTACATCAGCTACCGCTCCAACTACACCGGCCCGCTGCCCCTCACCCCCGGGCGCACGTTCATCCCCAACGACTTCGTCTTCACGTCCCAGTCGGTCTCCGGCGGCACCCGCGCCCCCTACATTGACCGCTTCGTCACCATCGACGGAGCAGTGCAGTCTTTCCGACGCCTCATCGGCGGCGACGGCGCGCTCCTGCCCACCACCGCCTACACGCCGGACAACAACAACCTGCGCCAGGCGCAGGTCGAAGCCCCCAGCGACGGAGCCGGCGACCCAGTCGGCGCCGCCAACACCGGAGGCCCGCAGCTCGGCTAGTGCCAGCGACCTACAGGATGCGCCGCCGCCAGCTCACCCGAGCCGCGGCGGCGCATCCGCACGTCCGGGGTTAATCGGCCGCACGCCCAGGGCGAACAGGGGAGGGTTTCGGGGGAAGTCGCCGTTACTCTCGGTGTACACGACCCCCGACCCTGTAGCCAGGTGTCGAGGTCAGGGAGTCGAAGGAGAAACGGATGTTCGAGAGATTTACCGACCGCGCCCGGCGCGTGATCGTCCTCGCCCAAGAAGAGGCGAAGATGCTCAACCACAACTACATCGGGACCGAGCACATCCTCCTCGGCCTCATCCACGAGGGTGAAGGGGTCGCCGCCAAGGCACTCGAATCCCTCGACATCTCACTGCCCGCCGTGCGCGAGCAGGTCCAGGAGATCATCGGCCAAGGCCAGCAGCGCCCAACGGGACACATTCCGTTCACGCCGCGAGCCAAGAAGGTGCTCGAGCTGTCGCTGCGCGAAGCACTGCAGCTCGGCCACAACTACATCGGCACCGAGCACATCCTCCTCGGCCTCATCCGCGAGGGCGAGGGCGTCGCAGCCCAGGTGCTGGTGAAGCTCGGCGCAGACCTCAACCGGGTTCGCCAGCAGGTCATCCAGCTGCTCAGTGGCTTCCAGGGCAAGGAACAAGTTGTCGCTGGCGCAGACCAGCCGCAGCAGGCCGCCCAGGGCTCCGCCGTGCTCGACCAGTTCGGCCGCAACCTCACGCAGGCCGCGCGCGAAGGCAAGCTCGACCCTGTCATCGGTCGCGAGAAGCAGATCGAGCGCGTCATGCAGATCCTCTCGCGTCGCTCCAAGAACAACCCCGTCCTCATCGGCGAGCCCGGCGTCGGCAAGACCGCCGTCGTCGAAGGCCTAGCCCAGGCGATCGTCACCGGACAGGTCCCCGAGACGCTCAAGAACAAGCAGCTCTACTCGCTCGACCTCGGCTCGCTCATCGCAGGCTCCCGCTACCGCGGAGACTTCGAAGAGCGCCTCAAGAAGGTCACCAAGGAGATCCGCACGCGCGGCGACATCATCGTCTTCATCGACGAGATCCACACCCTCGTGGGTGCGGGCGCCGCCGAGGGTGCAATCGACGCGGCCAGCATCCTGAAGCCGCTCCTCGCACGAGGTGAGCTCCAGACCATCGGCGCGACCACCATCGACGAGTACAAGAAGCACTTCGAGAAGGACGCGGCGCTCGAGCGACGCTTCCAGCCCATCCAGGTGGAAGAGCCGTCGATCGCGCACACGATCAACATCCTCAAGGGGCTCCGCGACAAGTACGAGGCGTTCCACAAGGTGTCCATCACCGACGACGCCATCGTGGCCGCGGCCACTCTCGCCGACCGCTACGTCTCCGACCGGTTCCTGCCGGACAAGGCCATCGACCTGCTCGACGAGGCCGGCGCGCGCCTGCGCCTCTCGGTGCTGTCGTCGCCGCCGGAGCTGCGCGAACTCGACGAGAAGATCGCGATCGTCCGCGCCGACAAGGAGCAGGCCATCGAGTTGCAGGACTTCGAAGGCGCCGCGTCATTGCGCGACGACGAGAAGAACCTGCTCGGCGAGCGCCTCCGCCTCGAGAAGCAGTGGAAGTCGGGCGACGTGAAGTCGACCGGCACCGTCGACGAAGGCCTGATCGCCGAAGTCCTCTCGCAGGCCACCGGCATCCCCGTCTTCAAGCTCACCGAGGAAGAGACCGCACGCCTCGTCTTCATGGAAGATGCCCTGCACCAGCGGGTCATCGGCCAGAACGAAGCCATCGCCGCGCTCTCCAAGACCATCCGCCGCACCCGCGCCGGACTCAAGGACCCGAACCGCCCATCCGGCTCGTTCATCTTCGCCGGCCCCACCGGAGTCGGAAAGACCGAGCTCGCCAAGGCGCTCGCGGAGTTCCTCTTCGACGACGAGTCGGCGCTCATCTCGCTCGATATGTCCGAGTTCGGCGAGAAGCACACCGTCTCGCGGCTCTTCGGTGCCCCTCCAGGGTTCGTCGGCTTCGAAGAGGGCGGCCAGCTCACCGAAAAGGTGCGCCGCAAGCCGTTCTCCGTCGTGCTGTTCGATGAGATCGAAAAGGCACACCCCGACATCTTCAACTCGCTCCTCCAGGTGCTGGAAGAAGGACGTCTCACCGACGGTCAGGGTCGCGTCGTCGACTTCAAGAACACGGTCATCATCATGACGACCAACCTCGGCACGAAGGGCATCTCCGGCGGCCCCGTCGGCTTCCAGCTCGAAGGCGACGCCTCGGTGTCGTACGACAACATGAAGTCGAAGGTCAACGAGGAACTGAAGAAGCACTTCAAGCCCGAGTTCCTGAACCGCGTCGACGACACCATCGTGTTCCCGCAGCTCTCCACCAACGAGCTGCTGCAGATCGTGGACCTCTTCATCGGTCGCCTCAGCGAGCGCATGCTCGACCGCGACATGACGGTCGAGATCACCGAGGCCGCGAAGCGCAAGCTCATCAAGGTCGGCTTCGACCCGACGCTCGGTGCGCGTCCGCTGCGTCGCGCCGTGCAGCACGAAGTGGAAGACCTTCTCTCCGAGAAGATCCTCCGCGGCGAGCTCAAGGCCGGCGACCACGTGAAGGTCGACTACCCGGGCGAAGAGTTCGTGTTCGACGTCACGAAGCGCCTCGTCCCCGAGGCCGTGCCCGCCGGCGGAGTCACCTCGCAGGCAGAAGGCATCATCGCCGACTCGAGCGAAGGCGACGCGCAGAGCGCATAACCCGAACGCGCACGTCTGACCAAGCCCCCGCATCCACGGATGCGGGGGCTTCGTCGTGCGTGTGTGGGTGCTTGCGCGGGTGTGGGTGTGGGCGTGCGCGGGCGTGGGCGTGGGCGTGGGGCGTCGCACCCCGCGAGATTCCGCAAATGGTCGCTCAGTTCTCGCGAGATGCCTCGAAGGGTTGTTCTCGGTGTTGGATGGCGACCTTTTGGGGCATCTCGTGGTGGGGCCCGGGGAGTTTGGCCGGTCCGGTGCGGTGCGCTCCGGTGCGGGGCGGGGCTGCGGGGGTCTGGTGTGGCGCAGCGCAGCGGCGTTCGATCGGATCGCGAGATGTCGCAGAGGGTTGTTTCGTTCTCGCGAGATGCCGCAGAGGGTCGCTTAGTTCTCGCGAGATGCCTCAAAGGGTCGCTTAGTTTTCGCGAGATGCCTCGAAGGGTTGTTCTCGGTGGTGGATGGCGACCTTTTGGGGCATCTCGTGGTGGGGCCCGGGGAGTTTGGCCGGTCCGGTGCGGTGCGGTGCGTTCCGGTGCGGGGCGGGGCTGTGGGGTCTGGTGTGGTGCGGCGCAGCGGCGTTCGATCGGATCGCGAGATGTCGCAGAGGGTTGTTTCGTTCTCGCGAGATGCCGCAAATGGTCGCTTCGTTTTCGCGAGATGCCTCAGAGGGTGTTCTCGGTGGTGGATGGCGACCTTTTGGGGCATCTCGTGTTGGGGGTTCGGGGAGTTTGGTCGGTGCGGTGCGTTCCGGTGCGGGGCGGGGCTGTGGGGTCTGGTGTGGTGCAGCGCAGCGGCGTTCGATCGGATCGCGAGATGCCGCAACTAGTTGTTCGGTTCTCGCGAGATGTCGCAGAGGGTTGTTTCGTTCTCGCGAGATGTCGCAGAGGGTTGTTTCGTTCGCGCGAGATGCCGCAGAAGGTCGCTTAGTTTTCGCGAGATGCCTCAAAGGGTTGTTCTCGGTCGCGGATGGCGACCCTTTGGGGCATCTCGTGGTAGCGGTCCGGGCGGAGCGGTCTGGAGCGTGGCCGGGCGCTACCTGGTCGCTTTGCGGAAGCCGTCCCAGATATCCCAAACGGCGGCAACGGCCGCGCCGAAGGCGATGAGCACGGTCACGATGGTGGCGACGGTCGTCGCGCTGTCGCCGTTCGGGATCACGGTTGGGAAGAAGTCGGGGTTGAGCAGGAGCCCGCGTCCGAGGGCGGTCAGTACGAGCGAGATGAAGAGGACGGCGAGGGTCGCGTTGGCCCAGGCCAGTCGCGTGGTCACTCGACCAGTTCGGTAGAGGGCGATGCTGTACCAGGCTTCGAGGGCGAACAGCACGAGCAGTGCGAGCGCCCACCAGGGCAAGAGGTCTTGGCTGAAGAACGAGAGCCCGGGATGCGCGGGGACGAACCCGACGAAGAGGTCCCAGGCGATCGCGGCGACCCCGAGCACGAGGAAGACGAGCGACGCGGCGAGTTCGGAGGCGCCGGCGCCGGTCTGGCGGACTTCGGGGAGGTCGTCGATGCTCCACTTCCCGTCGACTGATGGCGTGTCCGAGCGTTCGAGGATGACGAAGACGAGGGTCACCCAGAACGCGACGTGCACAATGACGCTGAGGATGATCACCACAACTTCGGCGATGATCTCGCCGATGCTGCTGCCCGCGAGGGTCTGCGCGATGGCGACGCCGAGGGCGGCGCACGTCGGCACGATGAGCAGCAGCACTTTCAGGAGACGCCACCACATGAGGTAGTAGCGGGGGCCGATGAGGAACAGCTTCCGCTCGGTGTAACTGGCGGCGAGCAATTCGGGGTCGCCGAGCTCGGTGAGCACGGACACCTCTGCGGCCGCAGCGTGCTCGCCGGCCTCGACGCGCGCATCCACGAGGTCGGCGATGGATGCGCGGAGCTCGGCTTCGAGGTCGTCTCGCTGGTCGTCGGGGACGGTGCGCATGGCGGCGCTGACGTAGCGTTCGGTCAGCGTGTCGTTGATGGTCTTCATGTCAGGCCCCTTCCGGGAGGTGCTCGATCGCCTGTGCGAGGGAGCGGAATTCTGTGGTCATCGCGGCGGCGAGGGCGGCGCCCGCTGTGCTGGTGCGGTAAAACTTGCGGGGCCGCGGCTCGTCGGTGTTCCACTCGCTGGTGAGGTGGCCTTGTTTCTCGAGCCTGCGGAGCAGCGGGTAGAGCGTGTTGGCGTCGGTGTCGAAGCCGCGGGCTTGCAGTGCTTCGAGGAGGCCGTAGCCGTACCCGGGCTCGGCGAGGAGGCGGAGGCATGCGAGGACGACGGTGCCCCTGCGGAGTTCCTGCAGGTGGATGTCGTGGGTCTCGTCATCGCTCATGCTTCACACCATAGAGTGTGTGGCACACTGTAGTCAATAACACTTTATGGTGTGCACTGATCCCGCAGGTGGCGCTCCGTGAGTTCGGCGGGCGCCGCGGGCTTACTCTGGACGTCGTGCCCGCATCCCCCTCCTCCTCGTCGAACGGCAAGCCGAAGAAGGAGGCGACGCTCGCTCAGGTGACCCTCCTGGCGCTACTGCCGTCGTTCGTCTTCGCGATCGGCGAAGGCGCGATCATCCCGATCATCCCGACGGTCGCCGTGTCGCTCGGCTCGAGCATCGAGCTCGCCGGCTTCATCGCCGGTTCGCTGATGATCGGCCAGATGATCGGCGACCTTCCCGCCGGCGCAGTGGTGCAGCGGATGGGGGAGAAGCGCGCAATGCTCGCGGCGCTCGGGGTGAGCTTCATCGGCATCATGCTGTGTGCGTTCGCGGTCGCGCCGTGGATGCTGCTGATCGGCGTCGTGATCATCGGCATCTCGGCGGCGAACTTCAATCTCGCGCGGCACGCGTTCCTGACGACCTACGTGCCGTTGCGGTACCGAGCGAGGGTGCTCTCGACGCTCGGCGGGGTCTTCCGCGCTGGGTTCTTCGTCGGCCCCTTCATCATCGCGGGCATCCTGGTGCTGTTCGATGCGCCGCAGTACGGGTTCTGGGTGTTCATCGTGTGCGGCGCGATCGCGGCGTTGATTTTGCTGTTCGCGCCGGATCCGGAGACCGTCGCGCGGCCCGCTCACTCCGCGAAGGTCGCGGTGCCGGTGGCAGAGGACGTTGCTGGTGCGGTGGCTGAGGTGCCGCGTCGTCTTGGGGTCTTCGCCACGATCCGGGCGAATGCTGGGGTGCTCGTCAGGCTCGGGACGGGCGCGGGCATTATGGCGGCGCTGCGAGCCGCGCGGAACGTCATGCTGCCGCTGTGGGCGCTCTCGATCGGCATGGACACGGCGGCGGCCGTCCTGGTCATCGGCATCAGCGCCGGGGTCGACTTTGCGCTGTTCTTCGTCTCGGGGTGGGTGATGGATCGCTTCGGCCGCGTGTGGGGCGCCGTGCCCGCGCTGCTTGGGCTCGGGGCTGGATTCCTCACGCTGGCGTTCACGCACGACCTTGCGGGCGACGCGGCGCAGCAGTGGTTCACGGTGCTGGCGGTCTGGCTGGGCTTCGCGAACGGCATCGGGTCGGGCATCCTCATGACCCTCGGCGCCGACCTTGCGCCGCGGCAGGATCCGGCGCCGTTCCTCGGTGCCTGGCGGCTCATTACCGACTCGTCTGCCGCATCGGTGCCGGTCATCGTGGCGGTGGCGACGGCGATCGTGTCGATCTCGTTCACGTCCGGGATGCTCGGGGTGCTCGGGTTGGTCGGCGCGGCGCTCATGGGTTGGCAGATCCCGAAGCACGTGCCGCGTCAGCGGCGCTGAGGGTCGAGCCCGCTCCGCAGTTTCGGGGGAACTATCGCGGCAGGCGGTCGAGGTAGTCGAGGAGTACGCCTTCGCGCATCGCCCATGGGGACACGTCGAGTTGGGAAATGTCGAAGACGTGCATGACTTCCGACAACACGACGCCGCCGGCGACGATCTGCAGTGCTCGGTCTGTGGTGATGCCTGGCAGGGCGGGGCGAGCTTCTGAGTGCAGCTTCGCGAGGCGCGGCACCCAGTCGTCGAGCTGCCATTTTTGCAGGGTGGTGCGCTGGCCGGCTCCGATGCCGTCGATGGAGGATCCGGCGAGGCGTGCGAGGGAGCGGATGGTCTTGGAGGATCCGACGAACTGGTCGGGCCTGGCGCCACCTTCGAACGTCTCGGCCGCCTCTTTGATGAGCTTGCGCGCGTACTTGCGCAGCTCATCCACCTGGTCTTCGGTTGGCGGGTCGTTGTGGAGGAAGTTGATGGTGCTGCGGCCTGCGCCCAGGGGCACCGAGATGGCGTGCTCTGAGAGTTCGTCGTCGCCGACCGCCAGCTCGAGCGATCCGCCGCCGATGTCGACGAGCATGATGCGGCCGGCTGCCCAGCCGAACCAGCGGCGCACGGCGAGGAACGTGGTTCGCGCCTCTTCTTCGCCGCTCATCACTTGCAGGTCGATGCCCGTTTCGCGGTGGATGCGCTTCAGCAGGTCTGGGCCGTTTTTTGCTTCGCGGATGGCGCTGGTGGCGAGTGGCATGAAGTGGTCGAGTTTGCTCTTCTCGACGGCGTCGGCGGCCCGGTGCATGGCCTCCATGATGCGGGTGACGCCTTCGTCGGAGATCGAGCGGTCGGGCTGCAGGTAGCGCATGAGGCGCAGGACGCTCTTTTGTGATGTCTCCGGCACGGGCTTTGCGCCGGGGTGCGCGTCGACCACGATGAGGTGGACGGTGTTGGATCCGACGTCGAGAACTCCAAGGCGCATGCCCGTGATGTTACCCGTGCTGTCACCATCGGGCGTCTGGCCGTCGCTGCGCGCGTACGCTGTTCGGATGCAGGAGATCACTATCAGGCGGGCCACGACGCACGACATTGTGGGGATCAGTGAGCTGATCCAGCCGCTGGTCGACCGCAATGTGCTCCTGCGGAAGGAGCTTGTCACGCTGTACGAGGCGGTGCAGGAGTTCCGGGTTGCGGTGGATGAGCGGGGCGGGCTCGTCGGGTGCGGTGCGTTGCACGTGCTGTGGAAGGACCTCGGCGAGGTGCGGACGATCGCGACGACCGATTCTGTTCGGGGCACCGGGGTGGGTCACGTCATTCTGGACCGTCTGATGGCGGATGCTCGGCAGCTCGGACTCGAGCGGTTGTTCTGCCTGACTTTCGAGACGGGCTTTTTCTCCCGCCATGGTTTTGTCGCCGTGGAGGAGCAGATCGTGGATGCGGAGACGTACGAGATGATGCGCCGCTCGCCGGATGAGGGCGTCGCGGAGTTCCTGGACCTCGCGCATGTCAAGCCGAACACGCTCGGCAACACGCGCATGCTGAAGGTGCTGTAGCGCGGCGGATGCTCGCGGTTCCTGGCGTCGTTCCGGCAGCGTCGGGTTGTGGTCGGTGAGCCTCACCGGACTCCCGAGATCGGTCCGTACCCTTGGCGAGTGAGTTCGAAGCGCAGACCAAGCAAGGCCGTCTACCGACGCCGGCGGCTCGCGCTTCTTCTTGTCTGCGTGCTGCTGGTCGGGTTGTTGATCTGGGGCGTCTCGAGCCTGTTCGGGGCGAGAGCCGGCGAGCCTAGCGGGAGTTCCGCATCCGCTGCCCCGACCGCGTCTGCCAGCGAGTCCGGCACGGCCGAAGCCGAAGCCACATCGACACCCACACCGACGCCGACACCGACCGGGCCGCCCGAGTGCGCGGCTCCGGAGCTCGTCGTCTCGGCGATGTTGGACGCCACGAATTACGCCCCCGGTGTGCAGCCGCAGCTGTCGCTCTCGATCAGCAACACTGGCGCCGAGGCGTGCGTGATGAACGTCGGGACAGCCGTGCAGGTCTACACGATCTCGAGTGGCGCGGACGTGATCTGGGTCTCGTCGCACTGCCAGACCGACCCCGCCGACGAGATTGTCACGATCGGCGCCGGTCAGTCGGTCACGGCCCCGTCAATCTCGTGGGTTCGTGAGCGCTCCTCGATCGACACCTGCGGCACGGACCGGGCGGATGCGGTGGCTGGCGGCGCCTACTACCAGCTGGTGACGAGCGTGAACGGCATCGAGTCGCAACCGGTGACCTTCGTACTGGACTGATCCAAAATCGACACCCGGGGGTTTCGCGAGAAACTCCTGAACGTTAACCTTGAGGACAGTGTGAGCTGAGATCATCGTCCGGTTCCACACGAACCAGTCCTTTCGTCGATCGCCAGGAGACTCATGACGACGCCCACTCGCAAGCGCCCGGCAGCTGCCGTTGCCGTCCTCGGCACGGCAGCTCTCGTGTCTGCCTTCGCGGCTCCAGCCCAAGCCGCAGTGCTCTCACCGAGCTTCATCGAGCCGACCGCCGGCGCGAAGCAGATCAACATTGTGGGCTTCAACGACTTCCACGGTCGTTTCCTCGACGCCGACCTGTTCGCCGCGACGGTGCTGCAGGCGCAGCAGGGGTTCGGTGAGGACAACAGCCTCGTCATCTCGAACGGCGATGCCGTCGGAGCGAGCCTCTTCGAGTCCTCGATCCAGCAGGACCAGCCGACGATCGACGTGCTCAACACGATCGGCGTTGACTCATGGACTCAGGGCAACCACGAGTTCGACCAGGGTCTCGACGACGCGACCGGGCGCATCGCCCCTGCGACGAACGGCCCCGACCTCGCCGCGAACGTGACGCTCGAGGATGGCTCGCACCCGTTCGACACGCACGCGATCTTCGAGGTCAACGGCCTCAAGGTCGCCGTCATCGGCGCCGTCACGGAGGAAACGTCCGCGCTCGTCTCGCCTGATGGCATCAAGGGTGTCACCTTCGGTGACCCCGTCGAGGCCGTGAACAAGGTCGCGGCCGAGCTCACCGCCAGCGACGCGGCCGATGTCATCATCGCGTCGTACCACGAGGGCGCGCCCAACAGCGACGTGCCGCTCGCGGTCAACGAGGAGACGGAAGTCTTCCGCCACATCGTGCAGGACACGGCTCCGGAGGTCGACGCGATCTTCAACGCCCACTCGCACCGCGAGTACGCCTACGACGCCCCGAACGGCGCATCCACTCGCCCGGTCATCCAGGCAGGCCAGTACGCGGAGAACATCGCGCAGGTCGTGCTCACGGTCGACGCGTCGGGCGCGGTGACGAAGTCGGACAGCTCCGTCGTGCCGACGTTCGACACGTTCGATGCCAGCGAGGAAGGCGCCACGAACCCGGCTCCTGCGAGCATCGCATCTGACCCCCGCATCGCAGAGGTGCGCAAGATCCGCGACGCAGCCGTCGCCAAGGCCGAGGTGCTCGGGGCCGAGGTCGTCGGAACGCAGACGGGTGACCTGTCGCGCGGCAAGTCGTACGAGCCCGGCACCCTTGTGGTCGCTGAGGACGGGACCACCTCGGGCGGCGTCGTCACGACCGCAGACAACCGCGCTGAGGAGTCATCGCTTGGCGGCATCATCGCGCAGTCGATGCTCGAGACCGTTGCGGCCACGGGCCGCGAGGTTGACGCGGCCATCATGAACCCGGGTGGCCTGCGCGCCGACCTGCTCGATGACGATGGCCAGATCACCTACAAGGAAGCTGCAACAGTCATTCCGTTCGCGAACAACCTCTCGGTTGTCTCCCTCAAGGGCGTCGACGTGAAGAACGTGCTCGAGGAGCAGTGGCAGCTGACCGCGAACGGCGAGGTGCCGTCGCGCCCCTACCTGCAGCTCGGACTGAGCGACGACTTCACGTATGTGTTCGACAGCTCGCGTCCCCGCATGGACCGCATCGTCGGCCTCTCCATCGGCGACGAGCCGGTGCAGCCGGACGAGACGTACAACCTCGTCATGCCGACATTCCTTGCGGCCGGTGGCGACAACTTCCACTCGCTCAAGAACAATGTTGGTGTGCAGGACACGGGGCTCATCGACCTCGACGCGTTCGTCTCGTGGATCCGAGGCGAGACAGCTGCCTCTGCGGAGGGTGTCACGCCTGATGTGAAGCGCAACGGCATCGAGATCGTCGGGCTCCCGGAGAACAACACGTTCGTGGCGGGGGAGACCTACACGCTCACGGTCGCGAAGTTCAACCTCACGTCGCTCGGCTTCACTCAGAACCTGTCGGTCGTCGGCTGGCTCGGCCAGCAGGAGCTGGGTGCGCAGACTGTTGACCTGGCGACGCCCGACCAGGTTGAGTTCACCTTCACGGTTCCGGAGAACGGCGTCGCGGAGACGTCGGATTCGCGTCTCGCGTTCCTCGCCAGCGAGTCCGGCGCGGTTGCGTCGCTCCCGGTCGTGGTTCCGCCTCTGACTGAGCCGACGGCGACGCCCGAGCCGACGGCGACTGCTGAGCCGACGGCGACTGCTGCACCGACGTCAACGGCGACCGCGGCGCCGGTTCCGACGGCGACGACCCCCACGGCATCGGGTGACTCGCTTGCGACGACGGGCGCGGACGAGAACGCGATGTTCGCGGCCATCGCCGGCGCGCTTGCGCTGTTGGTCGCTGGTGGCGCTGTGATGCTGCTCCGCCGTCGCGCTGGTAGCGACGCGTAGCGACGTCACGTCGAACGTCGCAGCCGGCAGGCTGACGCACGACAGGCCCGGAGCAGTTGCTCCGGGCCTGTGGTGTTTCGGTGGCCGATGTGGTGGGATGCGTGGCGGGCTCGCGATGAGTGGCGCGGCTCGCTGCGACGCTCTGCAGGATGTCAGGCGCGATGGTGGATGTCAGGCGCGGCGGTTGACGCCGGTGAGCTTGGGCCCGATGGTGCGGCTGATGGCGTTGATGATGCTGCCGACGCTCGGGTCGACGATGTTGGTGAGTCCCATGCGGGTCGCCTCGGCCTCGCGGAGTTTGGTGGATGCGACTCGGCGGATCTCGCCGGCGAGGCTGACCTCGCCGAAGACGACGGTGCCGGGCGTGACGGGTTTGTTGCGCACGGACGACGCGATGGCGATGGCGATGGCGAGGTCGGCGGCGGGTTCCTGGAGTTTGACCCCTCCGACCGTGGAAACGTAGACGTCGCTGGTCGCGAGTTTGAGGTCACCGTGGCGTTCGAGGACTGCCATGAGCATGGCGACGCGGCTGCTGTCGACGCCGTTGGTGACTCGTCGTGGGTTGGGTGCGTTGGTGGGTTGGACGAGTGCTTGAATCTCGACTGGCAGCGCGCGACGTCCTTCGAGGGCGACGGTGACGCAGGTGCCGCTGACGGGTTCGGGGCGTTCGCTGAGGAAGAGGCCGGACGGGTCTGGCACTTCGGCCATGCCTTCGCCGGTCATTTCGAAGCATCCGACTTCGTCGGTGGGCCCGAATCGGTTCTTGATGGTGCGGACGAACCTGAGGGCCGTGTGTCGGTCGCCTTCGATGTGCGCGACGACGTCGACGAGGTGTTCGAGGAGGCGGGGGCCGGCGATCGTGCCGTCTTTCGTGACGTGGCCGACGATGATGACGGGGACGCCGCGTGTCTTTGCGACGCGGATGAGGGCGGACGCGACTTCCCGAACCTGGCTCGGTTGGCCGGCGAGTGAGTCGACGGTGTCGCTGGCGACGGTCTGCACTGAGTCGACGATGATGAGGCCCGGGTCGAGGCGCTCGATCTGGCCGAGCACGGTGGAGAGGTCGGTTTCGCTCGCAAGGTAGAGGGTGTCGTGGAGCGCGTTGGTGCGCTGGGCGCGCATCCGCACCTGGTTCACCGACTCCTCGGCGGATGCGTAGAGCACCGTGGTGCCCTTGGAGGCGACTCTCGAGGCGAGCTCCAGCAGTATGGTGGACTTGCCGACTCCTGGCTCGCCGCTCAGCAAGATGGCAGCGCCGGGGACGAGCCCGCCGCCGAGCACTCGGTCGAATTCGCCAATGCCCGTCGGTCGGTGCGCGACGTTGTCGATCGCGGCCTCTGTGATGGGGCGAGCGGCTCGTGATTCGCTGATGGTGGCCGCCTGGATGCGGCTGGCCGTCTGCGATTCAAACCGGTCGACGAGCGTGCCCCAAGCTTGGCACTCGGGGCATTGCCCGAACCACTTCAGCGACGTGGCACCGCACTCGGTGCACTTGAACGCTGGCTGCTGCTTGGTCTTCGGAGGCATGTACTCAGGCTAGGTGTGACCACCGACATTGGCGGGCAAGCGAGCCGCTTTCGCCGATCCTTCGGTTCGGAATGCTCGGAATGCTCGATGGTGCTTGATCGGGTGGATGCTCGCGTCGGCCCGTGCAGAATGGAACAGTGCGAGCGCAGAGAGTTCTGTATGTGGTGAATCCCGTTGCGGGCCTTGGCGCTTCGTCTGGTCTTGGGCGGCGGCTCGCGGGTGGTGCCGGGGCGTCGTCGTCGCCTGATCTTGAGGTTGTGCTGGTCGCGGCTGGGTCTCTTGAAGAGCTGCGTGCGCGGGCTGCCTCTGTGCTCGCCGGACAAGATCCACCGGAGGTGCTCGTCGTGCAGGGTGGGGACGGCATGGTCTCGATGGGGGCGTCGCTCGTCGCTGGTACCGGCATTCCTCTGGGTATCGTGCCCGCTGGCACTGGGAACGATTTCGCGCGCAGCGCGGGGCTCGAGCTTGGTGAGCCGGCAGAGAGCATCGAGCGGCTGCTGACCGCCCTGCGGACCGGCTCGGCCCGCGTCCGCGAGGTTGACGTCATGAGGGCTTCCGTGGATGGGGTGGAGCGGCTGGCCATCAACTCGATCAACGTCGGCTTCGATGCTCTGGTGAACCGTCGCGCCAACGAGCTGCAGCGTATTCCTGGCACCCTCCGATACTTGGTGGCGCTTGTCGACTCTGTCGGGCGGTACTCGACGAGCGACTTCGTACTCGCCACAGATGGAAGCGAACCGCTGCGCGTTTCGGCCGAACTCATCACGATTTTGAACGGCTCGACGATGGGCGGTGGCATAAGCATGGCCAGCCAGGCGCGTATCGACGACGGCGTTCTCGACCTGGTGCGGGTTGGGGGCCTCACGAAGCTCCGACTTCTCGCCTTCTTTCCTCTGGCGATGCTGGGCCGGCATCTGCGATTGTCGGCGGTCTCGCTTGAGCGCGTCAGGAGCCTTCACCTGGAGGTCCCGCCTGGCGTGCTCATCTACGCGGACGGCGAGGAGCTTCGAGGGCCCGGGGGAGGTTCGTGCACGCTGGATGTGCGGATCGAGCCAGCTGGCGTCCGTCTCGTACAGCCTCCCGATCGCGGCTGACGCGCCGTTAGGAGCGCTCGATTTGCATTGCACCCTAGGGGCCGTACTAAGATTCCCCACGGTGACGTGTCCGAGCGGCCGAAGGTGCAACACTCGAAATGTTGTGTAGGGGCGACTCTACCGTGGGTTCAAATCCCACCGTCACCGCCATCTGAAAGGCCCCGACTTCCCTGCAATTGCAAGGGAGCCGGGGCCTTTCGCTTTCACAAGCGCGCTCTCAGACACGACTTTCGCAACCAAGGAGCCTACGCGCTCGACTCAGGGCTGCGGCTTTTCGACGTTCGCGAGTCCCGTAGTCGCCGGGCCCTCGAGGCGTGTTCCGTCGGGCGCGAATCGAGAGGCGTGCAGTGGGCAGTCCCAGCTGCATGATTCGTCGTTCCAAACGACCACGCCGCCGAGGTGCGGGCAGACTGCCGAGACGGTGCGCGTCTGGCCGCCGACCGTACTCGTGGCGACCGGATGCACGCCGTCGCGCCCCACGCGCCCCTCGCCTTCGGCGGGGGTGGTGTCGTCTGAATGCGTCAGCGCCTTCCCCCACTCGCTGGTGAGCCTCGCCGCGGTGTGCGCGCCCCGCTCGACGAGCCCCAGCGCGCCCTTCGCACTGGGGGACCGGTCGTAGAGCGTCTTCATCCACTGCGTCCGGTTGCCGAGGATGCGCGCCGTCAGGTCGTGGGCTGCGGCGACACCGTTGGTCATGCCCCACTTCGCGAACCCGGTCATCGAGAGAATGCGGTTGTCGCGTGGGTCGAGGGGGCCGACGAGGGGGGTCGCGTCGACGTTGGTGTAGTCCTGCGCGGCCCACCGGTGCGTCTCGTGGAGTCCGGTGAACCGGTCGTGGGCCTGCGCGATGAGCTCGTCGACGAGATGCCGCGAGGAGACGGAGGCTCCGACCTGGTGGCCAGCGCCGCCGACCAGCAGGTAGTCGCCATCTTGGCGGTTGAGCTGACGGTAGGAGTGTCCACCTGTGTCCATAGACAGGTACATGCCCGTCGGTACCTCGTTGTCAGATCGGAACGACACGAGGTGCGACCGGTGCGCGGTGAGCCGAGTGAAGTGGAGTCCACGGTCCAGCACGGGGAAGCCGGTGGCAAGGATCAGGTGTGAGGCGGAGAACGAGACGAGTGCCGCATCCCGGCCCGTGGTCGCCTGCACCTCGACGTGCTCGCCCTGTTGCGTGGCGCCGGTGACGGTGACACCTTCGAAGACCATCGCACCGGCTCGGCGCGCGCGGGCGACAAGCGCGGTCGACAGCTCGTACGGGTCGAGCTGCCCGTTGCCGGGAACGGCGAAGAAGTTCACGACAGAGAACGGCAGCCCGTGATGGCCGCCCGTTTCGACGGGAAGCCCGAGCTCCTCGGCGACCGCGCGCTCCTCATCCACCTTCCTCGCCCCCGACCTCGTGGTGGCGAAGTTGATCGCAGGGCGAGTCTGCCAGGCGACGCCCTCGGACTCGCAGAACCCAGCCGTCCACTCGAGGCCTGCGCGGTTCGCGTCGACGTACGCGGCAGCGATCTCCGCGCCCCGCTTCTGCCGGACGCTCGACAGCTGCGAGCCCTGCAGCAACGAGAACTTGGCCGTGGTGTTGCCGGTCGCGAGCGCTGCCACGCTGCGCGCTTCGACGAGCGTGACCTTGAGCCCCGCCTCGCTCAGCAACACAGCGGCGACGAGTCCGGCGATGCCGGCGCCTGCGACGATGACATCGCTCTTGCTCGGCAGCTCGTGCAACGAGTCTGTGACGGGTCGGGTGGAGGTGTCGTGCCAGATCGAGGTCATGTGGGCTCCCGGTGTGATCGGGATGAGCGTCGCAGGTGCCCCTGGGGTTCCCCGACCCCTTGACATTCCCGACCTCGAACCTGAGCTACTGCGCGGTCGCTCCCGTCCGGAGCTCGCCGCCGCCCGGGTGCGCGCGGCCTCGAATGAAGAAGATCGCCACGAACCCGAAGAGAATCACGGGGAAGTTGCCGAGAGCGGCGACGGATGCGAGGGGGCCGTCGCCGGGGTGCGCCGCCGAGAGGAAGATGCTCGGGTCGGTGCTGGCATGCAGCAGGATCGGCCACAGCAGGTTCCCCGTGACGCGGAGCGTGAGGTACATGCAAATGCCGAATGCGAAGGTGTACAGCACTTGGATGGCCGTCGCGAAGATGCTCTGCCCGCCGAGCGCGTTGCCGGAGTGCATCGCGGCGAAGAGCGCAGCCGAGACCGTGGCCGTCGCGATCTCCGAGTGGCCAGCTTTGCGCATGAGGTTCACGACGTAGCCGCGCGTCAGCACCTCCTCAGCGAATCCGATGCAGAGACCGGCGAGCAGCCAGGCGAAGATGACGTCGAGGCCCGCGGCGGCGTAGTCGAGCGTCGCGAACCGAAGCACGTTGAAGGTGAGCACGACGGCGACGGCGATCCACATCCACCCACGGCCCCGGATCGGCTGCCGCGCGAACAGCTCGCGGAGCCAGCCGACCGAGAGCGCGAAGCCGACGAGCAGCAGCCCGCCGAGCGCGATCGGGAGCACGAAGTCGACGATGACGGTGCCAGCGGAGCCTGGTTCCATTCCTGCTTTCAGCGGCACGAACAGCAGTCCGCCCAGCTGGTACAGCACGTAGTAGGCGACCACGAGCAGGAGGGCCCTCCACCACTTGCCCCGCTCCCAGAACTGTGTCCAGCGAGACGTCGCGGTCGGGGCGGTGCTCGCGGTCATGCGCACTCCATGTCGTTGGGGAAAGCCGAGTCAGGGGGAGGCGCTCGACATGAGTCCAGAGCCTACTGAACGACCGCCCATCGGACAGCCGCGCTGCTCACCAGCCGTGCGCGTTCATCCACGCACGCCGGCGGTCCGCGTCCTCGCGGGTTGCGTCGCCGCGCCAGGAGTCGTGCTCGGCGAGCCTGCCGTCGTGGAGCTCGACGAACGCGAAGCAGACGCCGCAAACCCCGCGGCCGTTCGGGAAGCCGTCGGCGAGCGTTGCCGCAGGGGTCGCGGCCGTCCCACTCGCCGGGCAGCGCGGCGGGTCGGCGTTGGTGTCATTCCAGAGGATGCTCGACCCGGTTCTGTTGTGGAGGCCGAGGTGCCCGGCGCGGCGCGTGCAAATCTCGCCGTCCCGCCGGCTGAGACACAGCATGCGTGCGGCCCCCGGGAGCTGTGCGAGAGGACGATTGCTCATCGTTCGCCGATGAAGGGGAGCCGCTTGCCATCGAGGTCCTTCGACGGGAGGTTCGGGACGGCACGATGACGCATCCGGCAAGCCTAGGCACCGGCGCGCCAGACCTCCTGAGCGCCTGCTGGCAAGGGGAGCGAGAAGCCGCCGTCCCGCCCGCCGGCTGCGCCCCGGGCCTAGGCCGAGCCGATTGACCTGGATACCCGAGCAGACCTCTGTATGCTCTGTCTGCGGCGTCCGACGCTGCGATCTTTCACCTAGGAGAACACCGTGCCTGTTGGCCTGCTCGCCGTCGTCGACGACATCCTCACCGCCGCGCTCAAGGCCTCGGCCAAGTCCGCTGGAGTCGTCATCGACGACGCAGCCGTCACGCCCCAGTACGTCCAGGGCATCACCCCAGCGCGCGAGCTTCCTGTGGTCTGGAACATCGCCAAGGGTAGCCTCTTCAATAAGTTCGTGATCATCATCCCGATCGCATTGCTGCTCACCGCGTTTGCGCCCTGGGTGCTGCCCTTCCTGCTCATCATCGGCGGCGTGTACCTCTGCTTTGAGGGGGCTGAAAAGGTCACCGAGTGGTTCGGCCATCACCACAAGCTCGACGAAGACCATCCGCGCGACGAGAAGAAGCTCATCTCTGGCGCAGTCCGCACCGACCTGATCCTCTCGACTGAGATCATGCTCATCTCGCTGTCGAACCTCGACCC
The DNA here is from genome assembly GCF_049707175.1 of Pseudoclavibacter helvolus. GTDB lineage: Bacteria > Actinomycetota > Actinomycetes > Actinomycetales > Microbacteriaceae > Pseudoclavibacter > Pseudoclavibacter helvolus_A. The sequence continues at coordinate 122,058 of NZ_JBNAFM010000005.1, forward strand.
GAACCTGGGCTTCTGGATGCGGCTTGCCGCGCTCGTCGTCATCGCGCTCGCCATGACGGCCCTCGTGTACGGCGCTGTCGCGCTCCTGGTGAAGATCGACGACATCGGCCTCCACATGGCGACCCGCCGTGATCGCCGAACGCGCCACCTGGGCGTGCGCATCGTCCGCTCGATGCCCGCAGTGTTCCGAGTGATCAGCATCGTCGGCACCGTCGCCATGCTCTGGGTCGGCGGGCACCTCGTGATCATCAACGTCGGAGAAATCGGATGGCACGCCCCAGCCGATCTGCTCCACGAGATCGAGCACGCGATCATGAACACCGGCCCGGTCGTGGTGTGGCTCGTCGACACCCTGATCTCAGCGATCGTCGGCCTGGCCGTCGGCCTCGTGGTCGTGGGCATCACGCTACTCGTCGCGCGCATCCTGCCGAAGAAGCCCAAGGCCGTGACCTCCGGTGACGCTCCCGCCACGGCGGGCGAGGCTCCGAAGGCTGGCGGCCACTAGTCACGGCTCAAGCGGGCGACTTCGCTTGGCACCGGTGGTGCGCTCTCGGCGCAGCAACCCGACGACCTCCGAGTAGGAGGCGGTAAACCCGAACCTCAGGATGCACCAGACGGCGGGAAGCGAGACCGCAACGGTGACCGCCGCGCGCAGTGTCGCATCCATCGGCACGAACCACAGGCCGAAACCGACGAGCGCGACGCTCGCCCCGCACGCAAACGCCGGCGAATACGAGCGCAGCACCTCCCGCGTCTGCAGGCCCAGCACGCGGACCGCAACCGCCTGCTTCACCACGACGAAGACGCCAACCACGGCAAGCTGCGCGATCGCGACACCCATGATGCCGCCGAAGTGCGCGGCCGCGACGAGCGCGACCACGAACACGACGAGCTGCGCCGCCGAGAGCCGCATCGCCAGGCCGGGGCGACCGATCGCCTTGTACACCTCATTGATGCCGGAGCCGAGAGACCGGACCGCCGCGTACAGCGAGAGCACGATGAGCGGCTCGACCACCATGAGCCAGCCGTCGCCGAACAGCAGCGGCACGAGTGCCGGGGCGACGGTCGCCAAACCGACTCCCGCCGTCACCCCAAAGATCGTCTGCACGCGAAGCCCAAGCAGGTAGCTTCTCCGCAGCAGCACGGCATCGCTCCGCGTCTTCGCGTAGAGCGGGTAGAGGACCGCGGTCAGGATGTAGAGCGTGTTCACGACGGCGAACTCGGGGAGCCGGAACGCCAGCTGGTAGGTGCCGAGCGCCGCGGTCCCGAGGAATGCGGCGACGATCAGATAGTCGACCTCGAAGTTGACGCGCGAGATGATCTGGCTGCCCGCCGCGGGCATCCCGAACCTGGTCACTTCGCGAAAGTCTGCGCCGCTCCAGCGCCAGAAGCGCCACGGCGTCACGTCACGCAACGCGACCCAGCACGAGACGGCGTAGGCCAAGGATGCGGCGATGGAGCCGATGAGGAGCGCCCACACGCCGGCCCCGCCGAGGGCGAGCCCCATCGTGACGAGCCCCGTCACGATCGCGCGCACGATCGAGGCGGCCGTGATCGCCCTGAAACGCATGTCTCTTCGGAGCAGTGACTCTGGGACGGCGCACAACGACGCCCCGACCACGATCAGGCTCGCGGCCTGCAGCAGCGGCGCGAGGTCGGGTTGCGCGAACCAGATCGCGAACAGCGGTGCGAGGGCGACGAGGAGCACCGCGAGGAACGCGCCGAAGCCGAGTGTGATGGCCAACGAAGCGCGGATGATCGACGGGCGTCGTGTCACGACCACCAGGGCCTGTGCGATTCCCCCGTCGGCGACCGTCTCCGCGTACGCCATGATGACGAGCGCGAGGGTCACGAGCCCATACTGGTCGGGCGTCAGCGACCTGGCGAGCACCGCGGTCGTCGCGAGCAGGACGACGCGGCTCACGACCACGGCCGCCGACTGCATCGCCGCACCGTGAGCGGCGCTCCGCGCGAGCTGGCGCGGATCGAGCGAGGAGCCTGGTGGGGTGGTCTGGCTCATGCCCGGATGGGGGAGCGCGACAGCGCGCGCTGGCCGCCGCCTGCTCCCCTCGAGAGTCGACCGCGGACATAGCCGAGACCGGTGGCGCCGAGACCGCCCACGATTGCGGCAGCCCCCCGCGGGCGCCCAGCCCGAAGCTCGCGGAGCGCGCCGCGCCCGAGCACTCGAGCGACGTAGTCCTTCTCGGTCGTGAGCGCCGCCGTCGCGCCCTGCAGGCGCGCGATGGACGCTTTGGAGAGGCCTTCTGCGTAGCAGCGGCGGAGGAAGTAGGCCCACGTCGCCCGCGCCGGAGCCACCTCGTGGGTCACCGCTGCCCGCGGTTCGAAGACGAAGCGGGCGCCGGGCGTCGACGCCGCGATGCGGATGCAGAGTTCGGTCTCCTCACCGCCCAAGGGGACACGACCGATCCGCCCCAGCTCCTCTCGGAAGCCGCCAGACGCGACGAGCACGTCGCGGCGCATCGACATGTTGCAGCCCATCAGGTTGCGCACCGGGGCCGCTACGGTCGGCTGCCCCAGGTACGTGCATCCGACCACCCAGTCGAACTCGCCTGGCCCGGCCGTCGGGTCCTGGCTGGTGCCGGGCGTTGGATACATGGCCGGTCGGCCGTCCGGCCAGGCAGGTCGGGCCGAGCCGCCGACGCCGACGACCTCGTCATCCGTGTACTGGGCGACGAGCATCGCCAGCCAGTCGTCGTCGGGCACCGCGTCGTCGTCGAGGAACGCGACGAGGTCACCCCTGGCATGCTCGACCCCCGTGTTGCGCGCGCCCGAAAGACCCTGACGACGCGTGTTCTCGACGACAAGCGCTGCCGCGCCGAAGTGCGCCCGTGCTCGCTGCAGCAAGACCGGGTTGTGGTCGACGACCACGATCAGCTCCACCGGCGTGAGAGAACCACCGAGTGCGGCCGCCGCACCGCGCGCGATCGACGACCAGCGGTCTTCGGTGTACGCGCAGATCACCACGCTGACTGTCGGCATTGGCGCCCCCTGTGCCTCCGGACCTAGACCGATGTTAACGCCATCGCTCGGTCACGCGAGGTCATCGCACGACTGCGTTCGCTGGCGAGGGTCCGCAGCACACGCGTGCCGTCCGCCCAGGTGCGCAGGTGGCTCGCGCCGAATAGGCGGTGCCGCTCGAAGCTTGGCACCTCGCGGATGCTCGCGTCTGCTGCGGCCATTCGGCAGTTGATGATCGTCTCGATCTCGAAGCCGTCGCCCCACAGCATCTCGTCTGATCTGGTCTGCCCCGGCTCGGGCAGGTCGAGCACCGGCAGCATGTCGCGCCAGAACGCGTTGTAGCCGTAGCAGAGGTCCGAGAACCTCGTGCCGAACGCGAGGTTCGCGGTGAGGTTGAGGCCGGCGTTGCCGGCTCGGCGAAGCAACGTGATGTCTTCGCTGCCGCCGCCGGGCAGGAACCTGGAGCCCTTGGCGAAGTCGGCCCCGTCAATCAGCGCATCGACGAAGCGCGGGATCTCAGCCGGGTCGGCGGATCCGTCAGCATCGAACATGACGATGATGTCGCCACTGGCCGCTGCGAACCCGCATGCGAGCGCGTTGCCTTTTCCACGCCTCGTCTGCGTGATCAGCGTGGCGTCGGGCCGCTGCCGTGCGACGACCTCTGCGGTCTCGACTTCTGCGCCGGCCTCGACGACGATCACCTCGAGGTCGAGCGGCAGTCTCGGGAGCATCACCTCGAGGTTCGCGGCTTCGCTCTTCGCCGGGATGACAACGGTCACCGAAGGCGCAGCAGATCGTTCCACAAAGTTCCCCCCAAGGTCTGTGGGCTGAAGTGCGATTCCCCCCGCACGGCAGCGTCTTTGACGATAACAAACGAAATGGCCCGGGCCAAAGTGACCCGAGTTCGGAGCCGCTCAGTCGCGTCCCGAGGCTCGGTACGCCGCGATATCGAGGCGGAGTACCACCGATCCGTCCTGCTCGAACACTTCATTCCAGTAGCCGGTGCCCACAAGCGCGTCTCGGAGAAGCGCGAATTCGGATTCCGTCTGCAGTGCGTAAGCTTCGCCGAAGGTGCTCTGGACCGGCGACCACAGCGCATAGACGGGTGTGTCGATCGCCAGCGGCCCGACGTACGCGTCGAGACGCTCGGTCATCTCCACCGCGTACTCGTCCATCGTGACGCCGGGCGGCAACGATCTGACGGGCAGGTCGAGCTCCAGCCGTTCGACGAAGTCGACGTTCTCGTCCTTCGTGCGCGGTGAGGTGGGCAGGTCGCCTTCGCCGAGCAAGAGCGTCACCGGCCCGAGCCTGTCGCCGTTCGTGTCCTGGGTGACCAGGTTGACGGCGGCAATGTCGCCCTGCCGGACGTAGTGGATGCGGTCGAGCGCCGAGAACGCCGGGAGCCAGCACATGGCGAGGGCCAGCGTGAACGCGACGAGTCCCGCGCGTCTGGGCCAGCGAGCCTCGACGCGGAACGCGCTGATCGCGAGGCCTGCGAGCCACGGGATCCCGAACAGCGCAGCGCGGAAGATGCCCTCCTGCCCGTAGGGCGTGAGGACCAGGATGATGAGTCCGGTCGCGGTTGTCGCGGTCGCGGCGAGCGACAGGGACAGGGGTGGGCGGTCCTCGCGGGGTCGCCCGCGACGCAGCACCGCGTCGAGGAGCCGTTCGAGCACCACCCAGCCGGATGCGACGATCAGGAGCACGATGCCGCCGACGAGTCCGTAGATCGACCAGGTGACCTCGGAGAGGCGCACAAGCGGGAACGATTCCAGCGTGCGCGGCGGCAGGAAGTTGCCGGGACGGCCGAACTCGCTGAAGTTGAGGAACGCGGTGACGGCTCCTGCGTTGAGGAGTGTCCACACGATGGCCGGTCCCAGTACCAGCGCGGGCAGCCACCAGGGGCGCACGACGCGGAACGCGACGAGCACGGCCACCATGAGCCCGACGATGAAGGGGCTCAGCTGATGCGTCATCGCGAGCGCGGTGGCCAGCGGCAGCACCATGACGAGCTTGCCCCGCACGGAGGCCGACGACATGATGGCCGCAACGATCGCGAACGCGAAGCAGTAGGCCAGCGACTGCGGCGAGAAGTAGTCGGCGCCGATGGTGTCGACGAGCACGCAGAAGCCGACCGCGATCCACGCCGCACGAGGGTCTCGGACGATGCGGCCGAGGAACTCGCGCAGCACGACGATGCGGACGAGGCCGATCAGGAGCGGCCAGAAGCGGGCGAAGGCCACCACATCCTGCATCCCGCTCGCCTCGGCGACCCACGCGATCGCGCTGAAGAAGCCCGGCCACCCGTTGTAGACCTCGACGGAGGAGGCCGTCGTGTGCATCGTGAGGATCTGGTTGACCAGGTCGACGTGCTTGATGGAGGACGGCGACCGCGGGCCCTCGTAGTGCAGCGCGGGCGTGAGCATGATGACCACGAGCAGGGCGGTGGCGGAGACCGCGGAGCTCAGCTCGCTGCCCCGGCGCGACCAGACGAGCGTCAGCAGCACCAGGACGAACCCGACCGCCCAGGGCACACCGAGCGTGTGGAGGAAGCCGCCGAGTTGAGCCTCGACGCGCCCGGTGACGAGCACGGTTCCGATCGCAAGGACGGTGCCGATGGCCGCGACCACCATGAGCACGATGGGAGTGGCACCGGTGCGCTCGACGGGCGCTCGTCCAGCGGAACGACGGGCGCTCCAGGAGGTACGCAGCGTGCGGTCACGCCGGGCGCGTACCAGGGCGACGACACCGCTTCCCGTGGCGACGAGGGCGAGGGCGGCCGTCACTGGGGTCGGTGCCCAGAGTCCGGTGCGCATGAAGGCCATGGAGAGCAGCACGAGCAGCGTCGGACCCGTGACCACGGCGAGGGTCACACGTGACTGGGCGGTGAAGCTCGGGCCGTGAGCCCAGACCGCCGCCCCGAGGCCGAGGAAGAGGAAGGCGACGCCTGCACCGACGCGCAGACCGTCGAGGCCGGCGAGGAGGCCGATGAGGTATGCGAGGCCAGTGGCGATCGCGATGGAGGCGAGGACAGAGCGCGCTGGCGCGGAGCGCTTTGCCTGTCGTTGGAGTTGCTGCGCGCTGGTCACGGGCGCCCCATCCCTACCTGGCGGGCGCGGCTCGCGAACCTGGCCCGCGCGTATCGTGCCGGGCCGGCGAGGAAGCCGAGTGTCTCCTGGCGCCAGGCGCCCTTCGGGGCGGTGGCCCGCGCGGGCATGCGTGCTGCCGTTGTGCGGCGGATGCGCGAGAGGCGAGCCAGCCCGGCCGGCAGTCGGGTGGCGATGTCGAGCGCCGTGCTCGGCGTGCAGAGATACTTCGTGAGGTAGGCGGTGAGGCCGGTGCCGTAGCCGTGCAGCTGGCTGAGCAGGGCGTCGGCGTCGGCGCGGTGCTGATGCCAGACGAGCGCGCTCGGTTCGTAGGCGAGCGTGAACCCGCCGCGGAGGACGCGGACGAACATGTCGAGGTCTTCGCCGCCCTTCGTGGCGGTGCCCGCGCCGAGCGCCTCATCGAACTCGCCAACGCGATCGAGTGCCGCTCGGCTCAGGGCGAGGTTCGCGCCCGTGCCGAAGATGCCCGCCGAGTAGGGGTACAGCGGTGAGTCGTCGCGGCGCTCTCGAAGGTCGTAGCGCTCAGGGCTCATGCGGGCTGACCACGACGCGGAGCGGGCGTCGAAGTAGGCTTCGGCGCCGGTCTCGACCGCTGCGGTCGCGACGAGGCCGGTGACGCAGCCGACGCTGGCCTCGCTGGCGAAGGCGCGCGCCAACGCGCTGAGCCACTGCTCGTCGACAAGCACGTCATCATCGGTGTAGGCGAGGAACGCGCCGCGTGCCGCCGCGAGTCCTGCGTTCCTGGCCGCGGAGAGCCCCGCGCGTTCCTGCAGCACGTAGCGCAGGCGCGGATCGGTCTTGCCCAGCTCCTCAACCAGGTCTCGCGTAGCGGACGACGAGGGGGCGTTGTCGACGACAATCACCTCGAAGTTCGGGTAGTCGAGTGTGCGGATTCGGTCGAGGCAGCCAGCCAGGAGGTCGACGTGGTCGCGTGTGCAGACGATGACGCTCGCGAGCGGCGAGTCGGTGACCGACTGCGGCGCATCCGCGTTCACGTCGCCGAAGACTGCGGACACCCTCGCCCGGACCGCGTCAGCTGAAACCTCGGCCGGGGGAGCGTCGAACTCCACGTAGCCGATGGGTCGTCCGCTGGCCCGTGCGAGTACGCGGGTGCGCTGGTGCACCGGCCTCATCTGCTTGGGGCCGGTGAGTCCACCGCCGCCGAACAACTCGAACTCGCCGCACCAGATTCCTGGCGCGACTGTACGCGTCTCCTGTGTCATCCCACCCCGACTGCTCAACGACACGGCCCCCCGCCGCGAGCACATTCTAGTCAGGCCGTTCACTTCCCGGGCTATCATCGCCCGGATGAGGATGCTCTACGTCGTGGAATCGACGCCAACGGTCGACGCGCGCGGCGGTGACGGCAGCACCCTCATCCCGTACCGCGTCGCGCTCGCCCTACCGCCGACGGTCGACGTCGAGATCGTCGCCTTCGCGGGCCCGAGCCGGCCGGACGCCGCCCTCGGCACACGCGCCGAGAGCATCCACGAACTGCCAGAACGGGGGAAGCGGGACGCGCAGCTGCTTGCCCTCGTCGGGCGGGAGTCGTTCGGGACCGCCCTGCGCATGACCTCGCGGTCGCGCCGCCTGGTCCGCGACCGCTCGCGATCCGCGGACGTGACCCTCGTGCACGGCCCGCACCTGCTGCCGATGCTGGATGCCGTGGTCGGCCCCTGCGCCTACCAGACCGTCGACCCCTGGTCGTTCCGCTTGGAGGAGGAAGCGCGCGCTGCCACCTGGGCGCGCAGGCTCTACCGGCGGCAGCTCGCCTCGGCACGTGCCGCACGTGAGCGGGCCATCCCGGCTCGGGTCGAGCTCGCGACGGTCGGGCGGGGCGACGCCGACCGCTGGGCACGGCTCCTCGGCCGAGAGGTGACAGCCGTCGCGAACGGCGTGACGGTTGACGCGCCGACCGGCGCGGTCACGCGGGCGAGACCCGCGCATCCCACGATCTGCTTCACGGGCAGCCTCGACTACGCGCCCAATATCGACGCCGCGACGAGGCTCGTCCGCGACGTCGGCCCCGCGCTGTGGGCACAAGTGCCGGATGCGCGCATCGTGATCGCAGGGCGCCACCCGGTCGCGGCGGTCCTCGCGCTGCGCTCGGAGCGAGTGCAGGTGCTGGCCGACGTGCCAGCGATGGCGGCCGTGTACGCGGCGAGTGACCTCGCCGTCTTTCCTGACCTGACCGGCCTCGGCGTCCGCAACTCGGTCACCGAGGCGCTCGCGGCCGGCACGCCCGTCGTCGCGAGCACGGTCGCGGCCCGCGAGCAGCCAGCGCACGAACTGCTCACCGTCGCCGCGGGCGGAGACCATGCGGACAGGGTGGGCCGCGCGGGCAGCTTCGACGAGCTCGGCGAACTCACCGCGCTGGCGATCCGCGAGCTTCGTCGTGCACGAACGACCGAGCGCACGGCACCCCCGACCGCCGGGCTGCGCACCTGGGCGGACGCCGCGGGCGACTACCTCGCGCTCCTGGAACGCGCATCCCGTTGACGCTCAGCTCGACGCGTCGCAGTACCAGTCGAGCGCGTGGCGCCACAGGGTGACATCGCGGTCGTTCTCGATGAGCTCGTCCACGTCTCCCGCCGACGCGACGTGGAGTTGCAGCCGCTCGGCGAGCGTCGCCGACGAGCGCGCCCACGCGAGCAGGACGAATCCGGGATCGAAGTCGAGACCGTGGCCGCGGAGATGCTCGGTCAACGCCGGACGGCCCCGGCCACCCGGCGCCCAGAGCTGGTCGAACGCCCGCCGCTGCGAGTCTCTCGTGAAGGCGCTGCGGGAGGACTCCGCCCAATACTGCAGGTAGAACACCAGGTCGTGGCCTGGCACGCCGTGCTCGCGGGCGCGCTCCCAGTCGAGCACCCGCAGCTCGCCAGCCCTGGAACGCAGCAGGTTCGGATGGCTGAGGTCGCCGTGCTCGAAGACCGCCGGCATCGGTCGTTCACTGAACGCGGCGAGCGCCTCGTGGGTGCTCGACGCGAGCCGCGCCAACGCATCCTGCCCGCTCAGCGCGACAAGCCGCGCGAGGGGACCGACGACCTGCGCTTCGTACCAGCCCGTGCTCCTCGCAGGCTCCCTCGTGCGGGGCATCGCGTCGACGAAACGGAGCCCAGCGGCGAGCGCCGCATCGGGGTCGCGCGCGATCGCGGCCGGGTCCAGCGGCGAGCCGGAGATCGCCTCACGCCGGAGGAAGCGTGTTGCGCCGACGGTCGCGAACCCGTCGATCCGCGGCACCGCGCCGCCGAGTCCGGGCGCGGCCGCACGCAGCCCCTCGAGCAGGTCGCCCTCGCGCCTGATGCCGGAGTCGTCACCGGGTTGCCGCGGGATTTTGACCACCCAGGAACCCGGCGAGCCGACGGGCTCGCGCATCGCGACGACGTGGCGCGAGGTGTCGAAGCGCGGGGTGACGAGCACCGGGCTGGCGTCGCCGAACACCGGGTGCGGCTCGCGTGATCGCGCGACGACGACGTACCCCTGTCTGGCGAACAGCCAGTGCCCCCTCGCTCGACTCGCGAGCCGAGCCGCGAACGAGACGAGCCGCCCCGCTACCGAGCCGTCGTGCCTGCGGAGCGTCGCGTCGAGCGCCGCACGGTCGTGCAGCGGCACGAGCCGCGCCGGCCGTTCGAGGTCGGGTGCGCTCCAGTAGGCCAGCGGATGCGCCCCCGGGATGCGGCGGGCGTGCGCCAGAACGCGCGCCAGCGGAGCCGCCCGCCGACGCACAGCAGCAGCGCCGACCTCCACGCACAGCGCGCCGCCCTCGGCGACCGCGGCGAAGCCGGCCGCGAGGTCGATGGGGGAGTCGGACGCGACGAAGACAAGATCAAACGCGCGCGCATCCGCCCCGCCCGCATCCACGGGGCGCACTCCAGGCTGCAGCAGGCGCAGGGCCGCCAGCCTGCGCTCGTCGAGCGCGCCAATGTAACCCAGCCTGGCCGGCTCGAACACCCCGGTCAGGAAGCGCCAGTCATTTCGCCGCCACGCGCGCAGCTGCGACTCGAGCCCATGCTTCGGCACGGCGTTCCCCCACCTCCGGCGCCGCTTCGGCGCCACCCCGCGGCAAGACTAGCTACGCCGCGACGAGTTCCGCGAACGCGCTGCCGAGCGCGTCACGGACGAGCCTCACGTTCCTGCGCTCGCGGAGCGCGCCGCGGGTGGCCGTGAAGATGTCGCGGTGGGGTCGCCCCGGGAGGTCGAGGAAGCGCAGACCTCCGCCCGAGTCGGCGCCGACGAGCTGCGAGACCAGCCCGACCGCATGACCCGCGGCGACGAGCCGCAGATGGGTGTGCAGATCGCTCGCGACGTACCTGACCTCCGGTTCGAAGCCAGCCGCGCGGCACTGCTGCTCGGCCCACTCACGCGCCGCGGTGCCTGGCGGCTCCATGACCCAGGGGACGCCCCGAAGATCGGCGATCGAGGTGGCCTCCGACGCCTCCGCGGTCGCGACGGCAATCGCGTCGAAGCCGAGCACCTCGCGCTCGATGCCGTCCACATGGGGCCGCGTATGCCCCGGATACTCCTCGGCCACCACCAGGTCGTACCGGTGCGCCTCCAACTCAGAGAGCCCCTCCTCGGGAGACACGGCGTCGACCTCGACCCGCACCTCGGCATGCGCTGCCTCGAGCAGCGTGAGGGCGCGAGGAAGCAGTGAGCGCACCACCGACTCGAGCGCGGCGACTCGCACCGTCTCCGCGCCAGCGCGGGACGACGCAAGCTCGTCGCGAGTCCGCGTCTCCAGATCGAGCACGCGGGCCGCATGCTCGGCCAGCAGCACCCCCTGCGCCGTCAGGCGCACCCGCCGGCCGTCCTGCTCGAGCAGTGCGACCCCGACCTCCCGCTGCAGCAGCGCGAGCTGGTGGGAGACCGTCGAGGCACTGAAGTTCAGCGACTCCGCGACGGCCGTGATGGTTCCCCGAAGCTGCAGTTCGCGGAGCAGGCGGAGTCGACGCAAGTCCCACATTTCGGCAACCTTTCGGGATCATCGACGAGTTCTCTTCGATTATCTTCGCTTCTGGTACACGTTCCTACCAGCAAGACTGGAAGGTACGTGCATCCACAGGGGGAAGCGCGTCGTGTCCAGAAGGAGTCACCGCCGATGTCCGACCTGACTTTCCAGCTCATCGCGCTCGCGATCTACTTCATCGCGATGGTTGGCATCGGAATCTACGCATTCCGGAAGACCAAAGACCACGAGGACTACATGCTCGGCGGTCGGAACCTGAGCCCAGGCACCGCCGCGCTCAGCGCCGGCGCCTCCGACATGTCCGGCTGGCTCATGATGGGCCTGCCCGGCGCGATCTACGTCTCCGGGCTCATCGAAGCGTGGATCGCCATCGGCCTCACCATCGGCGCCTACCTCAACTGGCGCTTCGTCGCGCCGCGCCTCCGCGCGTACACGGAGGTCGCGAGGAACTCGATCACCATTCCGAGCTTCTTCGAAAACCGCCTCCGCGACCGATCGCGGCTGCTCCGCATCGTCAGCGGCATCGTGATCCTCATCTTCTTCACGTTCTACATCTCCTCCGGCATGGTCGCAGGCGGCGTCTTCTTCGAGGGCTCCTTCGGGGGCGACTACCTCGTCGGCATGCTGCTGGTCACGGGCGTCACGCTGCTGTACACACTGGTCGGCGGGTTCCTCGGCGCATCCTTCACCGACGTCGTGCAGGGACTCATGATGATGCTCGCCCTCGTCGTCATCCCCGTCGTCGCGATCTTCACGCTCGGCGGCATCGACGACGTCTCTGCGGCCATCGTCGAGTCCGGCGTCGAGCACACCGGCCTCATTCCCGCCGCCGGCCTCGACTGGGTGACCACGATCGCCGTCGTTTCCGCACTCGCCTGGGGCCTCGGCTACTTCGGCCAGCCCCACATCATCGTGCGCTTCATGGCCATGCGGGACCCGGGCTCCGCGACCGCCGCGCGCCGCATCGGCATGTCCTGGATGACGCTCTCCATGGTCGGCGCCGTCACCGCCGGCGTCATCGGCGTCGCGTACGTGCAGCGCAACGGCATCGAGCTCAGCGACCCAGAGGCGATCATGCTCGTCATGGCGCAGGTCATGTTCCACCCGATCGTCAGCGGCTTCATCCTCGCCGCGGTGCTCGCCGCCATCATGAGCACCATGTCGAGCCAGCTCATCGTGTGCTCGTCAGCACTCGTTGAAGACCTGTACCTCGTCATCGCGAAGAAGCAGCCCTCAGCGCGCAAGCTCGTCATCCTGGGTCGCGCGTGCGTCTTCGCCGTCGCCGTCATCGCCGGCGTGCTCGCCTTCGACCCGACCGGCACGATCCTGAGCCTCGTCGGCTTCGCCTGGGCCGGGTTCGGCGCGGCCTTCGGCCCTGCGATCCTGCTCAGCCTCTTCTGGCGCAAGCTCACCAACTGGGGCGCGCTCGCGGGCATGGTCACCGGCACGGCGACGGTCTTCGCCTGGTCGGCGCTCGGCACCGACCTCTACGAGATCGTGCCCGGCTTCATCGTCAGCCTCATCGCATCCATCGTCGTTAGCCTGCTCACCTACAAGCTCGACCCCGAGATCGACGGCGAGTTCGACCGGGCCAAGACACTCGTGGTGAAGAAGAAGGTCGACGCCGACGAGGAAGAGACCGTCTCGGCCTAGCCGCCTCGCCCGCGCCGCCCGCGCCGCCCGCGCCGCCCGCGCCGCCCGCGCCGCCCGCGCCGCCCGCGTTTCCGCGCCGCTTCGAGGGTCAGAGTCGAGGCGTGCGCGGGGGCTCCGTGCGCCGCTCGCCCGTCGCCTCGAACGCCGACGCGAGGCGCAGGAGCGCCGTGTCGTCGTAGGCGCGACCGGCGAAGGTCAGCCCGACCGGCATCCCAATGTCCGCCATCGTGCCCATGGGAACCGTCACAGTCGGGATGCCGAGGTGACGGATGGCGAGGTTGCCGTTGGCGACCCAGACACCGTTGCGCCAGCCCAGCTCCGCAGACGCCTCGTCGACGTCCATGTCGGCGCGGCCGACGTCGGCCACGGCAGGGAAGACGACGGCGTCGAGACGCTGCGCGAGCATCCACTCCTCCAGGTCCAGCCGTCTTGTCTCCTCGAGTCCGCGCACGCCGGCGGCGAGCTCGGGGATCTCCGTGAACGAGGCGACCGGATGCGCGCGCACGTGGTCGGGGTACGTCGCGATGTCGTCGTCAAAGCCGGTGTAGCGATCGGGCAGCGCACCCTCTGGGTGCGGGAAAATCCGCGCGCCGTCGACCTGAGCCAGTGAGTTCAGTCGCGGGTCGCCGTTCGCGGCGAGGAAGTCGTCCCACCCCCACGCAGAGAGATCGACGATCTCGCGCCGCAGGTATTCGGGCGAGACCAGCCCGCGGGTCGAGATCTTCGGCGCTCCGGGGCGGTCGCCCTCGTAGTTCGAGACGACCGGGAAGTCGACCTCGACGATCGTGGCGCCCGCCGCTTCGAGGTCGGCTCGCGCCGACTCCCACAGCTCGATGATGGATCGACGCGTCTCGATGCGTCGGCCTGTCGGCCCCCCGATGCCCGGCGCGTCAGACGTACCGGCCTCGGGGTCGGCGTTGAGGTACATGCGGGGCACGCCAATGCGCGTGCCAGCGAGCGCAGCCCGCGCATCCGCCTGGTTCGTGGGGCGCAACGCCGCATACGAGGCGGCGCGCACCTCAGAGGGGCGGGGGAGCCGCACCCACGGCTGCGCGCGCCAGAAGTCGCCCCGTGTCTCGGCATCGTCGGCGACGACGACGTCGAGGACCTCGAGCAGGTCCGCCATCGTCCTCGAATGGGGAACCACGACGTCCATGGTCGGCACGAGCGGCCAGTTGCCGCGCACCGAGATGACACCCCGTGAGGGGGTGTACGCGCAGAGGGCGTTGTTCGACGCCGGGGCGCGGCCGCTCGACCAGGTCTCCTCGCCGAGCCCGAACGCGGCGAAGCTAGCCGCCGTCGCCGTGCCCGACCCGTTCGACGACCCCGAGCCGAAGGCGCTCGTCAGGAACTCCCCGTTGTAGGGGCTCTCGGCGCGGCCGTACTCGCCGCGCTGCATGCCCCCGTTGGCCATCGGCGGCATGTTCGTAAGGCCGAGGCAGATCGCGCCGCCCTCCCGCAGACGCTCGATCGTGAACGCGTCGCGCTGCGCCACGAGGTCGGCGAACGCTGGACTGCCGGATGCGGCGGTCAGGCCACGAACGAGGTAGCTGTCCTTCGCCGTGTACGGGATACCGTCGAGCGGGCTCAGAGGGCCGCCAGCCGCCCGACGCTCATCGGAGGCGCGTGCCTCGACGAGCGCGTCCGGGTTGGCGACCACGACCGAGTTGAGGAGCGGACCAGCCGCATCGTAGGCGGCGATGCGCGCCAGGTAGGCCTCGACGAGCTCCACGCTCGTCACCTCGCCGCGCTCCAGCGCGCCGCGCAGCTGCGCGATCCCGGCCTCGACGACGTCGAAACTCATCGCGAGCCCCCGTCTTCGTTCCGTGCGGTCAGGCTCGGCTGCTGCTGCGTGATGCAGTGGATTCCGCCGCCTCTCGCGAAGAGCTCCCGCGCGTCCACCGACACGACCGTGCGCCCCGGGTAGACCGACTCGAGCACCTCTCGCGCCCGCGCATCCGCAGCCTCGTCGTCGAAACCGCACGCCACGACGCCGTCGTTCGTGACGAGGTGGTTGACGTAGCTCCAGTCGACAAAGCCCTCCTCGTCGCGCAGCGTACTCGGCGCGGGAATGCCGACGATCTCGAGCTCGCGGCCCGCCGCGTCACGCTGACCGGCCAAGTGCTCGCGCAACTCGGCGACCACGGCGTGGTCGGGATGCGCGGGGTCGAGCTGCTCGTGCAACAGCAGCGTGCCGGGGGAGGTGAGCGTGGCCACGATGTCGACGTGGCCGTTCGTGCCGAACTCGTCGTAGTCGCGGGTGAGGCCGCGCGGCAGCCAGATCGTGTGCGTGGCACCGAGCGTGCGGGCGAACTCCGCTTCGACGCGGGCCTTATCGGCGAGCGGGTTGCGCCGCTCGTCGAGCTGCACGGTCTCGGTCGCCAGCACCGTGCCCTCCCCGTCGACGTGGATGCCGCCGCCCTCGTTCACGAGCAGTGAACTGACGAGCTGGGCACCGCTCGCCTCCGCCACGATCCGTCCGATGCCGGCGGACTTCTGCCATTCGGCCCACGCAGGGGCGCCCCAGCCGTTGAAGATCCAGTCGACGGCGCCCAGCGTGCCAGGACGCTCGTCGTCGGTGACAAACGTCGGGCCGATGTCGCGCATCCAGAACTCGTCGAGCGGCGCCTCGAGAATCTCGATCTCCTCGCCGAGCATGCGACGTGCGCGAGAGAGCTCGCTGGGGTCGACGACCATCGTGACCGGTTCGAAGCGGGCGACGGCGTGGGCCACGGCGGTCCAGGCGTCGTAGCCGGCCTCGCGCTTCGCTGCCGAGTCGCCGAGGGTGATGCCCTCTCGGGGGAACGCCATCCACGTGCGGTCGTGCGGCGCGGTTTCGGCGGGCATTCTCCAAGCCATCTCCGGCTCCTTCGGTGGTCGATGTCTCTGTTATTGATCAAGTGATCAACAATTGCTCGAAGAGTAAGTAGACTCGGGACATCGTGTCAAGAGCAACCAGGAAGCCAGCAGCCGAGCGCCGAGCCGACATCTCGGCGGCCGCCATGACCCTCGCCCTCAAAGAAGGCCTCGCGAGCGTCACCATGCGCGCCGTCGCCACCCGCATCGGCGTCGCACCCGCACTCGTCGCCCACTACGAGCCCAACATGGACGAGCTCGTCACCACCACCTTCCGCGCCATCGTCGGCGGCGAGCTCGACGAGCTCGAACGACAGCTGGCGCCCATCCCGTCGCCCTCCGACAAGCTCGACCTCCTCGTCAGCACCCTCCTTGACGGAAGCCGCGACGCCGTCACCCACGTCTGGGTCGACGGATGGTCGCTGGGGCGGAGGAGCGAGACGCTCGCGGAGGGCGTGCGCGCCGAGATGGACCGATGGCACGAATCCATCACGCGCATCCTGGTCGCCGGCAGCGAAGCAGGCGAGTTCGGCGTGCGGGAAGCCGACGCCGTCGCATGGCAGATCCTCGGCATGATCGACGGGCTCAACGCCCACGCGCTCGTGCGGTGGGGGAGAGACGGCGAGCGCCCCGACCTGCTCCGTACAGTCCTGGATGCGATACTCAGACCAGAAACCGCCCAAAATCCTACAGAAACGACTAGTCTAAAGCGTGACTTCTAGCAATTCTTCCGTTCAGACCGAGGCTGAGGCTCCCTCCGCAGAGGCCCAGGCCGCGACAACATTCGCCGATCTCGGTCTCGACGGGCCAGTACTCAAGGTCCTCAGCGATGTCGGGTACGAGACTCCCTCCGCCATCCAGGCCGCGACGATCCCCACCCTCCTCGAAGGCCGCGACGTCGTCGGCCTCGCCCAGACGGGAACCGGCAAAACCGCCGCGTTCGCGCTCCCCATCCTCTCCCAGCTGGACGTCGACCAGAAGACGCCGCAGGCGCTCGTCCTCGCCCCGACCCGCGAACTCGCACTCCAGGTCTGCGAGGCTTTCGAGAAGTACGCGGCGCGCATGCGCGGCGTGCACGTGCTGCCCATCTACGGCGGGCAGGGTTACGGCGTACAGCTCTCAGCCCTGCGTCGCGGCGTGCACATCGTCGTCGGTACCCCCGGCCGCATCATGGACCACCTCTCGAAGGGCACGCTCGACCTGAGCGAGCTCAAGTTCCTCGTGCTCGACGAGGCCGACGAGATGCTCAAGATGGGCTTCGCGGAAGACGTCGAGACGATCCTCGCCGACACCCCCGACACCAAGCAGGTCGCGCTCTTCTCCGCGACCATGCCCTCGCAGATCCGCCGCATCTCGAAGAAGTACCTCAACGAGCCGGCCGAGATCACCGTCAAGACGAAGACCACCACCTCGTCAACCATCACCCAGCGCTACCTCATCGTCAGCTACGCGCAGAAGGTCGACGCGCTCACGCGCATCCTCGAAGTCGAGAACTTCGAAGGCATGATCATCTTCGTTCGCACCAAGAACGAGACCGAGGGACTCGCTGAGAAGCTCCGCGCCCGCGGGTACTCGGCCGCCGCCATCAACGGCGACGTTGCCCAGGTCCAGCGCGAGCGCACCGTCAACCAGCTCAAGTCCGGCAAGCTCGACATCCTCGTCGCAACGGATGTCGCCGCGCGCGGACTCGACGTCGAGCGCATCAGCCACGTCGTGAACTTCGACATCCCCACCGACACCGAGTCGTACGTGCACCGCATCGGCCGCACGGGGCGTGCAGGTCGCACCGGCGACGCCATCAGCTTCATCACGCCACGCGAACGGTACCTGCTCGGCCAGATCGAGAAGGCCACCAAGCAGGAGCTCACGCAGATGCAGCTGCCGAGCGTCGACGACGTCAACACGACGCGCCTCACGCGCTTCGACGACGCCATCAGCGAGGCGCTCACCCAGACCGACCGCGTCGAGAAGTTCCGCGACATCATCGACCACTACGTCCGTCACCACGACGTTCCGGAATCCGACGTAGCCGCTGCGCTCGCGATCGTCGCGCAGGGCGAGACGCCGTTGCTCCTCGACGCCGAAGCCGAGCGCAAGGAGCGCTTCGAGCGCAACCAGCGCGAGCAGGAAGAGCGCCGCGCCCGCCGCGAACGCGACGGTGGCGGCGACAGTCGAGGCTCGCGCGGTGGCGACCGACGTGACGGAGGCGAGCGGGCACCGCGTCGCTCGCGCTCCAACGGCAAGCCCATGGCCATGTACCGTCTCGCCGTCGGCAAGCGCCACAAGGTGGAGCCCCGACAGATCGTCGGCGCGCTCGCGAACGAGGGCGGCCTCAGTCGCGACGACTTCGGAGCCATCGACATCCGCCCCGGCTTCTCGCTCGTCGAGCTACCCGCCGACCTGTCGAACGACGTGCTCGACAAGCTCACCGGCACCCGCATCTCGGGCAAGCTCATCGAGATCACCCCAGATCGCGGGCCCTCGCGCGACTCGAGTGACCGCCCGTACAAGAAACGCTACGACAGCTAAGTCGAGCCGAAAGATGCCCCTTCGCCACACGGCGAGGGGGCATTTCGCGTCTGCCGACAGGATGCTCCTGTGCCTCCTCCGGTCACGCTGCGGAATGAGGGCTCGTGGGCCCGCGGAGTGATGTTGTCGGCGATCCGTAGGCGCCGGTGATGAGATCCCCCGGATCCGCCTGTTCGGGGGCGAGGGCGGCCGTACGTTCGAAGCAGAACCACCGCACGAACAGCCAGGAGGAACCATGAGCTCGACCGCCACACCCCGAACCACCACCCCAGGCACGCGAGGCGCGCGCCTCGCCGCGCGCATCCTCGCCACCGCAGCGGCCGGCGGGCTCTCCATCGGGGCGCTTGCCGGCTGCAGCCTGCTCCAGCACGACGCGTGGGCGGTCAGCTACGAAGCCGTCGTCGTCTCCGGGGCTGCTGCCGACGCGAGCACCACCGTCGAGTACACGGACCGGGCGAAGCGCGGTGAAGCGCAAACCAAGATCACGCAGGAGGCAGCGGTCGGCGGCGGGGCCGTGGTCTACGAGTCCATCGCGGAGCTGGACGAGAACGTCTCGGTCACCGTCGCGGCCGTGCCCGGAGCGGTCGTGAGCTGCGCCATCAAGCTCGACGGCGAGCGGATCCTCGCCGAGGCGCAGTCCGAAGTCGGAGAAGCGGTCGAGTGCACGGCCACGACCCCAGCGAGCCTCGACGACTGATCGCGGCGCGCACTCGCGCTGCAGCAACGAAAAGGCGGGCCACCCTGAGGGTGACCCGCCTTCTCGGCGTCAACTGCGTCGCGTTAGTCGCGAGCGGTGCGTCGGCGCGTCAGCAGGAACAGCGCGCCTCCAGCGAGGAGCAGCAGCGCCGCCGCTGGCGCGAGCCAGGTCGGCATCTCGCCACCGGTCGTTGCGAGGTTGCCGCCCTGACCCGGACCTGCCGGAGCCGGCTGAGTAGGCTCAGTCGTCGGCTGCTCAGGATCGGTCGTCGGCTGGCCGGGGACCGTTGGGGTCGCCGTCTGCGTGGGCGTGGGCTCCGGGGTTGCGGTCGGCGTCGGCTCTGGCGTGGCCGTCGGAGTCGGTTCCGGGGGCGCGGTCGGAGTCGGCGTCGGCGTGGGCTCCGGTGTTGCGGTCGGAGTGGGTTCCGGCGTTGCGGTCGGAGTCGGTTCCGGCGTTGCCGTGGGCGTGGGCTCTGGCGTTGCGGTCGGAGTGGGCTCTGGCGTTGCCGTGGGCGTGGGCTCTGGCGTTGCGGTCGGAGTGGGCTCTGGCGTTGCCGTGGGCGTGGGCTCCGGTGTTGCGGTCGGAGTGGGTTCCGGCGTTGCGGTCGGAGTCGGTTCCGGCGTGCCTGTCGGCGTTGGCGTTGGCGTGGGCTCTGGCGTTGCGGTCGGCGTCGGCTCCGGGGTGGTCGTCGGCGTCGGCGTGGGCTCTGGCGTGACCGTCGGCGTCGGAGTCGGTTCCGGGGTCGCCGTGGGCGTGGGCGTGGGCTCTGGCGTCGCGGTCGGAGTCGGTTCCGGCGTGGTCGTCGAAGTGGGCTCCGGCGTTGCCGTTGCGGTCGGCGTCGGCGTCGGGGTCGAAGTTGGTGTGTTCGTGACCGTGATCACTCCGCAGTCGTTCGACTTCGTGAGGTCAACCGTGTATGGGCCCGAGACGCTCGAGGTGTAGCCATCGACCTCGACCTCCTCGATCGTGTAGGTGATCGGCTCACCTGGGTTGAGCTGCGTCGGCAGGTTCTGCCAGACGTAGTGCTGTGTTCCGGGCTGCAGCGTGACGCTCTGGTCGGTGAGCAGCGCGCCATCAAGGCCGACGGCGGGTTCGCCGTTCGCGAGGAGGTGGAACGTCGTCACGGGGACGTCGAGCGGGCCCTCACCCGGAGCGGCTGGGCACGTTGCCGTGGCAGCCAGCGGGGCGGCCTGGGCCGAGTCGGCCCACTCCTTGACGAGCATGAGCGACGTCGTCGGCTGGTTGGCGTACTCGCCGGATCCCCAGCCGGACGCGCTCACGAACTTGAACCATCCGCCATCGATGATCTCTCCGTCGATCTCGGTCGACGTGATGCTGGCGGAGTTCTTGATGTCCGCGTTCACCTTGGGCAGTACAGTGCGGTACGCGATCGCGTACTGTGCGTTGTCGCTCGGCGTGACGCCCTTGGAGGCTAGGAAGTCGCTGATCTTCAGTTCAAAGGTGGTGGACCCGTCAGCCTCGGTGCCGAACGTGAGGAAGCCGCTATCGGCGAGGCCGGCGAACGATTGCGTCGAGCCGCCGTCGCGCACGCTGAGTGTGATGAAGTTCTTGAGGTACGGGCCCGCGAGCAGGCCTGCGAGCTCCGCTTCGGTGAGCGTGCGGCGTCCGTCGTTCGGGTCCTGCATGAGCTCCGGAGTGAAGCCGCCGAGGTTCTGGAGCTTGTCCTTGAGGATGATGTTCTGGCCGAGAGCCTGCGCTTCACCGGTCTGCCAGTTGTTGAGCTCGACGAACCACTGCGCGAAGATCTGTCCGCTGTTTGCGGGCTGCACCCAGGCGTAGTCGTATGCGTAGGAGTCCAGCTTCAGCTTCTGCTGCAGGTTGACGGAGTCCGAGCTGTTTCCCGACCACTTGTTGATCATCATGGGGTTCTCGCCCGGCGCGGCGCCGTACTTGACGACGGGGAAGTACGCGGACTCGCCACCGATGGTGACCTGGTTGTCGACGGGAGTGCCCTCGTCTGGGGTCTTCACGTAGGTGACCAGGTACTCGAATCCGCCCGCGACGTTGGTTGCGCCTGCAACTGCGTCGGTGAAGGTGACCGTCACGGACCCCGTGCCGCTCGGAACGGCCGTAGCGATCTGCCCGAGAGCGACGCTGTCGCCGGATCCGACCTCGAAGCCGTCCGGGAGCGTGACCACAAACGAGTCGCCGGGTGCGACGCCGGTCGGCATGCTGAAGTCAAACATCAGCTTGTAGGGCTGGTTCGGTGAAACGGTGTCCACGACCTGGCCGGAGGCGTTGGTCAGCTTAACACCGGTTGTCGTCGGCTGAACCGTTGCCGCAGCGGCGGGCTGAGCCGCGAACGTCAGCCCTCCGAGTGCGAGTGCCGCGACGAGCAGCAGCTTCAGCACCGCCCCCGCGGTGCTTCTTAAGGTGTGCATCACTTCTTGTATCTCCCCCTCTGCTGGCCCCCCTGGCACAGCACGACTCTCTAGCTTACGGTCCGGTCCAACCGCTTGGTCGGCCCTGTGTTATGTGAACAGATATTTCGCGGGATCGCAATGTCGGCTTGTAGGGATCCGTGCACACCATGGGTGTTTTCGCGACGCCACGGTTGCTCGCAGATCCGCGTCCGTCCAGCACGCAGAAGGCACCCGCGTGCTTCGCTAGAGTGGGCATGCGCGACGACGCGTGTCCCACTCAGTCAAGGAGCATCGTGCCCGAACCCACCGCGGCCTCTTCCCCCCGAGTCTTCTCCGACGATTTCGTCTGGGGGTCCGCAACAGCCTCCTACCAGATCGAAGGCGGTGCCGCGGAAGGCGGACGGACTCCCTCGATCTGGGACACCTTCTCGCACACTCCCGGCAAGGTCGAAGGTGGCGACACCGGCGACGTGGCCATCGACCACTACCACCGCTGGCGCGACGACGTCGAGACCATCAAGGAGATGGGACTGGATGCGTACCGCTTTTCGATTTCGTGGTCGCGAGTCCAGCCAGGGGGCTCCGGTGACTTCAACGAAGAGGGCATCCGCTTCTACTCGGAACTGCTCGACGCACTCGTCGCGGCTGGCGTCAAGCCCGTCGCCACGCTCTACCACTGGGACCTGCCCCAAGAGCTGGAAGACGAAGGCGGCTGGGCTAACCGCAACACCGCCTACGCGTTCGCCGAATACGCCGCCCGCATGGCGCGCGAGTTCGGAGACCGGGTGCACACCTGGTCGACGCTCAACGAACCGTTCTGCACGGCCTACCTGGGCTACGCATCCGGTGTGCACGCCCCCGGTCGCACCGAGCCTGCCGCAGCGCTCGCGGCGTGCCATCACCTGAACCTCGCGCACGGGCTCGCGACCCGCGCGATCCGCACCGAGGTCGGCGAGGACGCCGTCGTCTCGGTCACCCTCAACTTCCACGTCATCCGCCCGGACAACCCTGACTCCGCTGAAGATCGCGACGCCGTCCGCCAGATCGACGCGCTCGCCAACCGTGTCTTCCTCGGGCCCATGATGTCCGGACACTACGACGACGACCTCATCCACGACACCCGTGACGTGACGGACTGGTCGTTTGTCCTGCCTGGCGACACCCAGCTCATCCACCAGCGCATCGACGTACTGGGCGTCAACTACTACACAACGTTCCGCGTGAAGAAGTACCTTGGCACCGGCGAGCGCTCTCGCAACGACGGCCACGGTGAGTCCGCAGCCAGCCCCTGGGTCGGCGTCACCGACATCGACTTTGTCGATCAGGGAGCGCCCTACACCTCGATGGGGTGGAGCATCTTCCCGGACGGCCTCACCGAACTGCTCGTCGGCCTGAGCGAGCGCTACCCGGGGCAGGCCCTCATGGTGACCGAGAACGGGGCCGCGTTCCCCGACGTTGTCAGCGACGACGGGCTCGTGCACGATCCGGAACGCGTTGCCTACTACCACGACCACATCGCGGCGATCGCCGACGCCATCGCCGCCGGCGCCGACGTGCGCGGTTACTTCGCGTGGTCGCTCTTCGACAACTTCGAGTGGGCGTTCGGCTACAACATGCGCTTCGGCATCCTGCGCGTCGACTACGACACCCTCGAGCGCACCTGGAAGGACTCAGGTCGCTGGTACCAGCAGCTCATCGCGACCCGCACGCTCCCCGTGGCGGGTGCATGAGCTCGGTTGAACTCGTCATCTTCGACTGCGACGGCGTGCTGGTCGACAGCGAGGTGCTCGCGGTCCGAATCTAACGCCAGATGCTCGCAGAGCTCGGATGGGAGCTGACCCAGGACGAGCATGTCTCGCGTTTCCTCGGCACCTCGCAGGCGACGTTCGAGCGGAAGCTGCAGGAAGGGCTGGGGCGTCCCGTACCCGACGGGTGGTTCGATCTGCAGCGTGAGACGCTCTTCCGCGCATTCGACACCGAACTCACCGCTGTCGATGGCCTACCCGAGGCGCTCGCCATCATCCAAGACGAGCTCGGTCTTGCGAGCTGCGTGGCCTCCAGCGGCGACCACGCGAAGCTCAGCAAGACACTTGGCCACACGGGCCTCTCCGCCCGGTTCGAGGGGCGCGTGTTCAGCGCCACCGAGGTCGCACACGGAAAGCCCGCCCCAGACCTCTTCCTTCACGCGGCAGAGCGTATGGGCGTCGACCCGGCGAGGTGTGTCGTCGTCGAGGACAGCGCCTTCGGCGTGCAGGCGGCGGTGGCCGCCGGGATGCACGCCTACGGGTACGCGGGCGGGCTCACCCCCGGCCAGTGGTTGGAGGACTCTGGCGCAGAGACCTTCGGCCACATGTCCGAGCTGCCCGACCGCATTCGCGCGCGGACTCACCGCGCATGACAGGCACCGCCAAAATCGACTTCAAGAAGGAACTCGACTCCTACCGGGCGAAGAGCGGGGAGTTCCGGGTCCTCGATGCGCCGAGGCTGCAGTACCTCATGGTCGACGGGCACGGTGACCCGAACACCTCGACCGAGTTCGCGAAAGCCGTCGAAGCCCTCTACCCGGTGGCGTACGCCATGAAGTTCGGGAGCAAGACGGAACTCGGCCGTGACTACACGGTCATGCCGCTCGAAGGGCTCTGGTGGTCCGACGATCTGGCGGCGTTCACACACGCACGCGACAAGTCGCAGTGGAGCTGGACCCTGCTCCTCATGACGCCAGACTGGATCGACGTGCATCGATTTAATGCGGCCGTCGCCAAGGCGGGCGCGAAGAAGCCTCCGGAGTGGCTCGATCGCGTTCGCTTGGAGTGGCTAGATGAAGGCACCGTGGTGCAGACCCTGCATCGGGGCTCCTTCGACGATGAGGGGCCGACGCTTGCCCGCATGCACGACGAGTTCATTCCAGCAAACGGGCTGCACATGACCGGCAAGCACCACGAGATCTACTTCAGCGACTTCCGTAAAGTACCGGCCGACAAGATGAGAACCATCCTTCGCCAACCAGTCGCGCGTCTCGCATCCTGAGACACCAAAGGCGGGCCGCTCGGTGAGCGGCCCGCCTCGGGCTGTGCGTGGGGTCTACGCGGTGAGCGAGTCCACGTACTCCTGGTTCTCGGAGATCCACTGCTCGACGATGGGTGCGTAGTCGTCGGTGTCGTTCTCGTTGAACATCACGTTCTCCAACGAGTACAGCTGGTCGGAGTCCATCTTGAAGTTCTGGATCCAGCCGGCGACGGTCGGGTGCGTCTCCATGAGATCTGCCTTCCCGAACGAGTGGATGCCCTCGGCGTCACCCAGCAGACCCTGCGGGTCCTCAAGGTCACGGATCGGGAACGCGTCGTACGCCCAGTGCGGGCGCCAGAGCGTCACGACGATGTTCTCGCCGTTGTTCGTAGCCGTCTGCAGCTCGGTCAGCATCGCGGCGGTCGATGAGGTCTGGAAGTCCAGGCCGTCGAGCTCGTAGCCGGGGATCACGTCGTCCTGCATGACCCGCGTGAGGCCAGCGCCCGGCTCGATGCCGATGATGGTGTTGCCGAACTGGTCAGCGGCACCGGCGAGCTCGTCGATCGACGTGATGGGGGAGTCTTCGTTGACGGCGACGGTCAACGATGCCTCATCGTTCCATGCGCCGAGGTCGACCATGTTGTCGCCATACTCTTCGACGTAGTCGGCGTGCGTGGCGGGCAGCCACGTGTCCAGCGTCAGGTCGTAGTCGCCGGTGGAGAGGCCGGAGTAGACAGGCGCCGGGTCTGCGTACTCGAGCTCGACTTCGTAGCCCTGCTCGGTGAGGATCGCCTTCCACAGTTCGGACGCGGCGATGCCCTCATCCCAGCCGTTGAAGACGGCGATCGTGATGTCCTTCTGGTCGCCGTTCTCGAGCGTCTCGGCTTCAGCGTTGCCGGAGCAGCCGGTGAGGGCGAGTGCGGCGGCCGAGGCGGCCGCGATCCCGGTGATGATTCGTTTCTTGGTACGCATTCGCGTCCTTTCGTTTCTGGTTGGGGGAGTGGAGGTGTGGTGGGTCAGGCGGAGCCGGCTGCGACCGGTTCGCGCGCCGGCGCGGCCTTGGCGTCGACCTGCTCGATGTCGCCTGCCGCCTCGCGCTGCTTGGTGCGCTTCGAGCGGAGGATGGACGGCACCCGGCGCTTCTGGCCTGCGAAGGCGGCCGTCACACGGTCGAGGAAGATGGCGAGGATGACGACCGAGATGCCGGCCTCGAAGCCGAGCGCGACGTCGATGCGGTTCAGGCTCTGCACAACCTGCGCGCCGAGCCCGCCAGCGCCGACCATGCCGGCGATGACGACCATCGAGAGCGCCAGCATGATCACCTGGTTGACACCAGCCATGATCGAGGGCATCGCGAGCGGCAGCTGGATCTGACGCAGGATACGGCCGGGCGTCGCACCGAACGCGCGGCCGGCCTCGACAACCTCCTTGTCAACGCCGCGGATGCCGAGCTCCGTCATGCGCACGCCGGGCGCCATCGCGAAGATGATCGTCGCGACGATACCGGGGACCACGCCGACGCGGAACAGGATGAGCGCCGGGATCAGGTACACAAACGCGGGCATGGTTTGCATGAAGTCGAGGATCGGCTTGACGGCCGCGGAAGCCGCATCCGACTTCGCGGTCCAGATGCCGAGCGGGATGCTGAACAGGATCGCGAGCGCACTGGCGACCAGCACGAGCGCGAGCGTCGCCATGGCGTTCTCCCACTGGTTGACGCCCACGATCATCAGGAAGCCGACGAGGCTCCCGACGGCGAGCTTCCAGCCCTTGGCGAAGAAGGCGACCGCGGCAACGACGATCAGGATCGCCCAGAACGGAGGCGTCTCGAGCACCCAGTAGACGCCCTCGTACATGCCCTGGAACAGCGAACGGATGACAGCGAACAGACCGTCGAGCGCCTCCGTCAGCCACCGGACGACCGCCTCCGCGCCTTCCCCGAGGGGCAGACGGAACGTGGCTGGCAGGGTCGTGAGTGCGGTGGCCGCGATCATGCGTTGCTCCCTTCGAGCGTCTCTGCGATGTCCGCCGGGCTCACGCTCGTGACGGGGTCGATGACCGGGAGGAGCCCGGTGGTGCTCGGAACGTTCGCGAGCGACGCCAGGATCGTGATGCGGGGGACCACGCCGAGGAGACGCTGGTTCTCATCCACCACGGCGATGGGCAGCGTCGAGTCGACCGACAGCTCGAAGAGGTCCGAGAGCGGTGTCTCGGGGGAGACCATGGCGATGTCACGCTTGATCGCGCTCACCAGGTCGGGCTGGCTGTCCTTCACGAGGCGCATCACGTGACGGTCGATGACGGCGCCCTCGAGCTTGCGTCCGGCAGAGATGATGAACGCCCCACCGGTCTGCGTGTCGCGCATGACGCGCAGCGCGCCGCGGGGCCCAGCGCTCTGCGGCACAACGGCCCGGGCGGGCTCCATGACGCTGCCTGCGGTGAGCACGCGCGCGCGGTCCACATCCTGCACGAACTGGGCGACGTAATCGTTCGCCGGGTCGGTAAGGATCTCCTCCGGAGTTCCGATCTGCACGATCGCGCCGTCGCGCATCACGGCGATGCGGTCGCCGAGGAACATCGCCTCGTTGAGGTCGTGCGTGATGAAGATGATGGTCTTGCCGAGCTCCGCCTGCAGATCGACGAGCTCCTCCTGCATCTCGCGCCGGATGAGCGGGTCGAGCGCGCTGAAAGCCTCGTCCATGAGGAGGATGTCGGTCTCAGCCGTCAGCGCGCGGGCGATGCCAACGCGCTGCTGCATGCCGCCGGACAGCTCAGACGGGAGCGCATCCGCCCACTGGCCGAGGCTGACGCGCTCGAGCACCTTGCGCGCACGCTCATGGCGCTCCGCGCGGGGCACGCCCTGCACCTCGAGGCCGAAGGCCGCGTTCTCGAGCACCGTGCGGTGCGGGAAGAGGGCGAAGTGCTGGAACACCATCGAGACGTGGTTCTGGCGCACGCTACGAACTTCGGCGGCATCAGCCGTTGCGAGATCGGTGCCGTGGATGACGATGCTGCCGGCCGTGGGTTCGAGCAGGCCGTTGAGGGTGCGGATGAGGGTGGATTTGCCCGAGCCGGAGAGGCCCATGACAACGAAGATCTCGCCCTGCTTCACATCGAAGGTGGCGTCGATGACTGCCGCGGTGACTCCAGGGCCGAGTTCAGATCTCGGCGTTCCGGAGCTCAGTCGCTTCGCGGCTTCCTTGGGCTTGCGCCCGAAGACCTTGGTGAGGCCTTTCACAGACACAGCTGTGTCGTTCACGCGTTCTCCCTGCGGTAGATGGATCGGACGCGAAAGGTCGCAGCGGAACGCCGAACGGCCTCGGGGGAGAGGCCATCGTGGCGGCGTGCGTGGCACCATGCGGAGCTGCGCCGAGATCTCGATTGGGCGCGGCGACCGCCCCGGACGCGCGCTGCCGATCGAGATTGCCTCACTGAGGCAGCGGATGAAGCGTTCCGGGCTGGTCTTTCGCGGGGCATCGCGGCGCCGAACCGGTGTGGCGGCGATTGCTCCGAGAGTCAACGCTAGCAAGGGGCTTTCGCTCCGAACCGTCTGAGAGGCCTGATTTTCCGCCTCAGACGCCGATTCCGTCGGGTAGCGACCCAGCGTCTCGCCTACGCTCATGCGGATCGCAGCGAGATCGGGGATAGTTACCGGAGCGTTACATCGTTCGCCGGAACCGGGGCCGAATTCGGGCGCAGACGGCGAGATGAGCCGCTCAACTTGGCCTGCGAAGATTGCCGAATGAGCGACCGAGCGCACGACCCGCCCGTCACCGTCACCCCAGCACGCGCATCCGAGCGGCTGAAACTGCTGCACCTGCTCGCAGCGCTCCTCGTCGTGTGCAGCGCGACGGTGCTCTTCGCGTTCGAGAACAACCTCGGCTACCTGCCGCTCGCCGCAGGCATCGCCCTCGGGTTCTTCGCCGACCGCGGCCTTGGGCGCGACCTGCTGCTCATCGGAATCGGCATGGGCATCATCAGCCTCCACTCGATGAAGGCCGACATCTCCTGGGGCAACATCTTCGTCATGGGCACGGTGCTCTCGCTCGCCGTGGCCGTGCCCTACGCCATCTCAAGGTGGGTCTACAAGGACCACGCCGTGCGGTTCCCGCTGCGCCGAGGCACGCCCTGGTCGAGGCTCGAGAAGCTCTGGCTCGGACTCGTCCTCGTGCTCGGCTGGCTCATCCTGCCCTTCTACTTCATCACCTCCGGCGTCTACCAGAACTGGCCCGCCGTCACCACGGCGTCAGAGATCGGGCGCCTCTTCGTCGGCGTCGGCTTCGTCGGCATCTGGGACGAGCTGTTCTTCATCTGCACCGTCCTCACCCTGCTGCTCCGGCACTTCCCGTTCTGGGTTACCAACGCGCTCCAGTCGATCGTCTTCGTGTCCTTCCTCTGGGAACTCGGCTACCAGTCGTGGGGTCCGCTGCTCACGCTCCCCTTCGCGCTCATCCAGGGCTGGATCTTCACGAAGACCAAGTCACTCACCTACGTCATCTGCGTGCATCTGCTGTTCGATCTCGTCGTCTTCCTCGTCATCGTGCACGCCCACCACCCCTCCTGGCTGCCGATCTTCCTCTACTAGCCCCGCGCCCGCCCCGCCCCGCCCCGCGCGCCGCCGCGCCTCCCCCGCCCCGCCGCGCGCCGCCGCGATCGCTGCCAGCCATACGGCCGTAATGCGGCCTTCAGAACGGCGCTTTGGCTGGCAGCGATGCGCAGTCGGATGCGGGTTCGGGCATATTGACTGGCAGTGTTCGCCCTCCATGCAGCTGGCCAGCGCAGAGCACAGGACTCCCTGCGTGAGCAACTCTGGTGTCACACAGTCTGTGGATGGTGCTCCCTACACAGCCCTCGAGTTCGATGGGCGCGTGGATGCACAGCAAAATTACGCTCGCCGCATGCGTCGACCTCGACCACTGACCGAAGACCTGACCATCAGTGAGGGATTCTCCACACGCCAGGCTCTCGACAACGACGTCCCGAGCAAGCGTCTGCGCGCAGGCGACCTCGTCACGCCCCATCACGGCATCCGAATGTCGTCGCGAGTTCTCTCTCCGCATGGCCTCGACCAGAGTTTCGCGAGTGCCGGCCTCATCGAGGGGGAGGTCCTGGCGGACGTATCCGGAGCCCGCTGGTGGGGGCTTCCGCTGCCACGAAGCCTGGAGGAGGAGATGCTGACGCACGTGGCGGTCGCGAGACCTTCGCATCCACCGAGCGGCAAGCGAATAGTGGGACATCGGCTTGATCCGAAGCGGTTCGTCACGGCGCAACTCCGTGGCGTTCAGACGCTTGCGCCCTCCTCGTTGCTGGCGCACCTCGCCGGGCGACTCGAACTGACACAGGCGGTGGTGTTTGCGGATGCGCTGCGCACGTCATTTGAGCACTATCCAGGGCGCAGTAATGACGTGCCCGTGTACTCGCTCGAAGAGCTCTCGGCGGTGGCACAGCTCTGGAAGGGGCGGCCGGGAGCCGGGAACCTTCGCGCCGCGCTCGAGCTTTCCAGGGCAGGGTCGGAGTCCCCGAAGGAGACCGAGCTCCGTCTCTTGATCATCGGGGCGGGCTTCGGAGAGCCAACCATGCAGCACAAAATCTACGTGCCTGGTTATGGGAAGGCCCGCATCGACCTCGCGTACGTTCGGGAGAAGATCGCCATCGAGTTCGAGGGAGAGGGACATTTCTCGGATCCGGCGGCGGCTCGAAGGGACCTCGAGCGGACCGAGGCTCTGCAACGGGCCGGTTGGCGGGTGATCCGGGTAACGAAAGCCGACCTTCGTCGACCATGGAACCTGCTCGAGAGCATCCGTCTCGCCCTCGCCGAACGAGCAGGTCTGCGTGCGTGATCCCTGCCAGCCAAACGGCCGTTCTGCGCGCCGAAGAACGGCCGTTTCGCTGGCAGTCTTTCGGCGAGATCGCAGTGATCGCATGGAGCGCCACACAGCGACGCCGCCTGCCGGAGCAGACGGCGTCGCCGTTCGTGGATGCGCGGTCGGGGCTAGTCGAGGCCCGCGTCGAGCACCGCGTGGTCGACCGAGATCGTCGGGATCGAGGCCGTGATGACCGAGCCGTCCTCGCGGATCGAGCCCTCGATGTCGCTCAGCGTCGGGTAGCCCTCGAGCTCCTCGACGGCGCCGAGCTTGACCGTGGTCGGCTCGCCCGGTGCGATCGCGACGCGGCGTCCGCGCACGAACACCTCGGCGCCCGAGCCGGTCTCGGCGGTGAACGTCATCGAGTCCTGCTCCAGGTCGACGCGGATGCGCGAACCGCGCAGCGTGATGCGGAACTCGAGGTGAGACCAGTCGGCGGGGAGGCGCGGGTCGAAGGTGATCTTGCCGCCGTGGTCGCGCATCCCGCCGAAGCCGTAGACGAGCGCGCTCCAGATTCCGCCAGTCGAGGCGATGTGGATGCCGTCGCTCGTGTTGTGGTGCAGGTTGGCGATGTCGACGAACAGCGCGGTGGAGAAGTAGTGCTCTGCGAGGTCCGCGTAGCCGACCTCGGCCGCGATGATCGACTGCACGACCGCCGAGAGTGAGGAGTCGCCCGTCGTGAGCGCGTCGTAGTACTCGAAGTCCTTGCGCTTCTGCTCCGGCGTGAACTCGTTGCCCTGCAGGAGGAGCGCGAGCACGACGTCGGCCTGCTTGAGCACCTGGAACCGGTAGATCACGAGCGGGTGGAAGTGCAGCAGCAGCGGTCGCTGCGACGGCGGCGTGTTCTCGAGGTCCCACAGCTCCTTCTCGAGGAACTGGGCGTCCTGCGGGTGGATGCCGAGCTTGTCGTCGAAGGGCAGGTACATGGCCTCTGCGGCGGCTGACCATTCGACGAGCTCTTCCTCGGCGAGGTGGAGTCGCATGGTGAGCCGCTCGAAGGCCGTCGGGTCGGTCGCGCGAAGCCGTTCGCAGGCGTCGTAGGCGGCACGCAGGTTGGCCTTCGCCATGACGTTGGTGTACAGGTTGTCGTTGACGACGGTCGTGTACTCGTCGGGGCCGGTGACGCCGTGGATGTGGAAGTGGTCGTCGCCGCCGGTGCGCCAGAACCCGAGGTCGGCCCAGAGGCGTGCCGTCTCGACGAGGATGTCGATGGCTCCTTGCGCGAGCAGCTCGTCGTCACCGGTTGCTGCCACGTACTGCACGAGCGCGTGGGAGATGTCGGCGTCGATGTGGTACTGCGCCGTGCCGGCCGCGTAGTAGGCGGACGACTCGAGGCCGTTGATGGTGCGCCACGGGAAGAGGGCGCCCTTCTGGTTCATCTCGTGCGCGCGCTGACGTGCCGCGTCGAGCATCTGGTGGCGGAAGCGCAGGGCGTTGCGGGCGACGTTCGGGGCCGTGTAGCTGAGGAACGGGAGGACGTAGACCTCGGTGTCCCAGAAGTAGTGCCCGCCGTAGCCGGAGCCGGAGACGCCCTTCGCCGCGACGCCGCCGCCGTCGGTGCGCGCCGTGGCCTGCGCGAGCTGGAACAGGTTCCAGCGCGTCGCCTGCTGGTAGACGGGGTGGCCGTGGATGACGATGTCGCTGCGGTCCCAGAAGTCGTCGAGCCATTCGCGCTGCCACGTGTAGACGTCTTCGACGGCGACCTCGCGCATCCGATCGAGGGTGCGGTCTGCGCGGTCGGCGAGCTCGCGCGTGGGCACGCTCTTCGACGTGTGGTAGGCGACGTGCTTGATGATGCGCACGGGCACGCCGGGCTCGGCGCGCACGCGGAGGGCCGTCTCTGCGAAGTCGGCGTCGACGCGCGTCGTCGCGTCCCACTCGTTGTCGGTGATGATGTCGTGGTCGGCCGCGACGGCGATGGTCATGCCCGAGTGCGTGGTGCGGTAGGCGAGCATCGAGCGCAGGCCCTCCTCGCGCGCGATGCGCGACTGGAGCACGCGGTCGGTGAAGGACTCGGCCTTGCGGGGGTCGAAGGCGACCTCGGTCTCCTTCTTGCCGCGCTGGAACTCGTCGCCGCCGTCCTGGCGGTTGATGATCTGGCTCGAGAGCAGGATGGAGGCGCCGCGGTCGACCATCTCGACCTCGTAGTCGAGGAGCACGTAGTGGCGGTCGGTGAACGACACGAGACGGTGCGAGCGGATGCGCACGTGCTTGCCGGACGGGGTGCGCCAGTCGAGTTCGCGCGTCAGGACGCCGTCCTTGAACGAGAGCACCCGCGAGTACGAGAGCAGATCGGCTTCGCTGATGACGAGCGGCTCGTCGTCGACGAAGAGGCGGATGATCTTCGCGTCGGGCACGTTGACGATGGTCTGGCCGACCTGGGCGAAGCCGAAGGCGTCTTCCGCGTGACGGATGGGCCACGTCTCGTGGAACCCGTTGATGAAGGTGCCGTACATGTACCCGTCGCGGCTCTCCTCGAGGTTGCCGCGGAGGCCGAGGTAGCCGTTGCCGGTGGCGAAGAGGGTCTCGACGAGCCCTTGCGAGTTGGCGTCGAACTCGTGCTCGACGAGGGCCCACTCGTCGAGTGGGAAGCGGTGCCGGTCCAGCGGGTCTTCCGTGGAGAGGTTCATGCGTTGCCTTCCTTGCTGTCGGGCGCGACAGCGTTGCTCTCAGGGGAGAGGGTCGTGCTGTCGGTGGCGGCAGCTTTGCTCTCGAAGTTGGTGAACACGGGCACGAGCTCGGCCAGGTCGTCGACGACGGTGTCTGCGCCGGACGACATGAGCTCCTCGTGGCTCGCTTCGCGGGAGACGCCGATGACGAGTCCGAAGTTGCCGTCTCGCCCTGCTTGGACGCCGGAGTGGGCGTCTTCGACGACGACGCAGTCGGCGGCGGTCAGGCCGAGCAGCTCTGCTGCGTAGAGGTACGTGTCTGGCGCGGGCTTGCCTGCGATGCCGTGCTGGGCGGCGACGAGTCCGTCGACGACGGTCTCGAAGCGGTCGAGCAGGCCGGCTGCGGTGAGCACGGGCACGGCGTTGCGCGAGCTGGAGACGACGGCGACGCGGAGGCCGCTCGTGACGGCGGCGTTCAGGAACTCGACCGAGCCGGGGTAGGCCTGCACGCCGGTCTCGGTGAGCTCGGCGTTGAAGGTGTCGTTCTTCCGGTTGCCGAGTCCGCAGACGGTTTCGAGTTCCGGCGAGTCGTCGGGCGTGCCGTCTTCGAGCGTGATGCCGCGGGAGGCGAGGAAGGAGCGGACGCCGTCGTAGCGTGGCTTGCCGTCGATGTAGCGGAGGTAGTCGTCGTCGGTGTACTCGGGGCCGATGCCCTTGAGTGCGAGGTAGTCGGTGAAGAGTCTCGCCCAGGCGCGCATGTGCACCTCGGCTGTCGGCGTGATGACGCCGTCGAGATCGAAGAGTATGGCTTTAGAAGTGGTGAGCTGTGTCACGTCTCGAAGACGAGGAGCGATCATTGCATCCGACCTTGCATCGTTGGGTGGCGCCGTGGCGCCGTTCTATGGTGCACGACAGAATTCACCGGTGTGCTCCTCCCTCGTTGCACACCGCAGATCCCCGGCGCGGTGTTCAATATCGTAGGGGTTCTCGGTGGCCTCATGCGCCCATATTCGGACGATCCGTTCAGCCGGTTTCGTGGATGTGGCTGCGTTCGGCCTGACGGCTGAAGAGCGACAGGATCTCGAGGGTCGTGTCGCCGTCGTTGGTCATCGAGTGGGGACGAGTGGTGTCGAATTCTGCGGCTTCTCCGGGGTCGAGGATGGTGACCTCGTCGTCGAGTTGGAGGCGGAGCCGTCCGGCGAGCACGTAGCACCACTCGGTGCCTTCGTGGACGCGTAGGGTGACGGGCTTGTCGCGGTCGGCTGGCTTCTGTGGCGCGACGAGCACCTTGAACGCCTGCATGCCGTCGGTGGCGCGTGAGAGGGCCAGGTAGACGCGGTCGCCGCGTCTGACGGGCTTGGGGTGGATGCGCGGGTCGCCGGTCGAGGGGGCGCCGACGAGGTCGTCGAGGGGCACGCGGTAGCAGCGGGCGAGAGGCAGGAGCACGTCGAGTGATGGGCGCCGTCCGCCAGATTCGAGGCGGGAGAGGGTACTGACGCTGAGGCCGGTCTCGTCGGCGACTTCGCTCAGCGTCATGCCGCGTGTCCGCCTGATCTCGCGGAGGCGGGGGGCGACTCGGCTGAGGGCTTCGGTGATGCCGAGAGCAGGGTCAGCGGTGGTGTCGGCAACTTGGGCTGTTCCGGGATGGTGGTGTGGTCCGTGGTCGTGTGCTGCGATCATGCTTGCGAAGATAGCAAACGTGATTGCCAAAAGCGCGACTACTGGTCGAGACTTGCGACATGACTCACCAGGATGCGCCGTCCACGACGGCATGGACAGAGACCGAGACCGTCATCTGGGACGCCATCGTGATCGGCGCGGGACCCGCAGGGCTGAGCGCGGCGCTCACCCTCGGGCGCGGACGCCGTCAGGTGCTCGTGCTCGACCACGGGGTGCCCCGCAACCGCTTCACCGACCACATCCACGGGGTCCTCGGGCACGAGGGCCTGGCGCCGGGCGAGCTGCGCCGCATCGGGCGGGCGGAGGTCGAGGCCCACGAGGGGGTCTTCGAGGTCGCAGAGGTCGCGGCCGTCGCACCGGTCGCCGAGGCAGATGGCACGCGAGTGCTCGTCACCGCGGAGGATGGGCGGGTGTTCCGCGCGCGCGCCGTGGTCGTGGCGACCGGTCTGCGCGATGAGCTCCCGAATGTGCCCGGCCTCCGGTCGCTGTGGGGGCGCGGCGTGTACGCCTGCCCGTTCTGTGACGGCTACGAGGTGCGGGATCGCGCCATCGCGGTGCTGGCGACGGGTGAGCACTCGGACATGAAGGCGCACCTGCTGCGTCAGTGGAGCGCTGACCTCGTGCTGCTCGTCAACGGGTCGTTCGATCTCGGTGCGGCGGAGGCGCGGGCGCTCGCGGCGCGGGGAATCCGGGTCGAGCGCTCGGGCGTCGACGAGGTCGTCGCGGGTTCGGATGGGCGACTGCGCGGCGTGCGCCTCGCGAACGGTACCGAGCTGGAGCTCGCGGCGATCTTCACGAACCCGGCGTTCGTCCCGCTGACCGCCATGCTCGACGGCGTCGAGACGCGCGGCCCCGAGCATCCCGAAGCCCGCGTCTGGGTGGTCGGCAACGCGGGGGATGCACGGGCGAACGTACCCGTCTCGATCGGCCAGGGTGCGACGGCCGGCGGCGACGTCGCCTTCGCGCTGCTCATGGACGAGATCGAGGCCGCCACCTCGGAGGCCGAAGCGGGCGAGCAGCGGCACTAGCCGCGGCCCGCCCGCCCGCCGGTGCCTACCTCAGAGCGCGTCGGTGTCGCCCTCGCCGGCCTCCGCGGGCCGGTCGGCGCGCTTCCGAAGTGCCGCGGCGGTCGCGAGCGCGCCCGCAGCCAGGACCGCGGCCCCGCCGATCGTCGGCGCGAGCAGGTCCCCGCCGGTCGACGCGAGTCCGTCGGGAGAGGCCGTGGCGCTCGGGGTCGGGGTCGCCCACCCGGGGGTGGATGCGCTCGGCGTGGTGGTGCTCGTCGCTCCCGGCATGCCCGTGGGGGTCGCGGTCGGTGTCAGCGGGGGTGCTGACGTCGGCGCAGTCGTTGCCGTCGGCGAGGTCGTCGGGGTCGGGGTAACCGGCACCTCCACCAGCTGCTCTGCCGGCAGCACCTGCACGATCGTGGGCCTGGGGCCCGCGAAGGAGCCAGCTGGGGCGGGAGTGCCCGACGGCACGAAGTCGGGAAACAGCGAGTTCTGCGCCTCGAATGTGCCGTCCTCACCCGGGTGCTGGACGGCGACGAACACGTGGCGCTCGCTGTCGTGGATGACGGGCCCGCAGGTCTCGCTCTCGCGCGGGACGGCGAGGAACTGCTCGACGTTGCCGCGCTCGGGGCCCTCGAGCGTCACCCGGAACAGCCCGTCGTTGTAGCCGATCGTGCTGGGCGCGCCGTCGGTGGAGATCCAGAGGTTGCCGACCGAGTCGAAGGCGAGGTTGTCCGGGCAGGAGATGGGCGAGACCTGCGCCGCCGGGAAGCCCGAGAAGTACGCCGACGAGTTCTTCGCAGGATCGCCGCAGAGCATGAGCAGGTTCCAGGTGAAGCTCGTCGCCGTCTGGTCGCCGTCGGCCTCCGTGAGCTCAACCACGTGCCCGTCGCGGTTCTCGGCGCGGGGGTTCGCCTCGTCTGCACCCGCGCGTCCGGGCGTGCCCCGGTTCGAGTTGTTCGTGCAGGCGACGTAGACCTTGCCGGTGAAGGGATTGGGCTCGACGTCTTCGCACCGGTCCATCTTCGTGGCGCCCGCGAGGTCGGCCGCGAGGCGCGTGTGCACGAGCACCTGGTCGACCGACATGCCCGCGATCTGCGAGGCTCCGCCGACAACGAGCGGCAGCCAGGTTCCGGTGCCGTCGAACGCCGCATCGCTCGGCAGGGCTCCGGTGCCCGTGATCTCAGCGGCTGGCGAGTTGCCGGCGAACTGCGCGACGTACAGGTCGCCGTTGGCGAGCAGCGTCATGTTGTGGGCGCGGTTTCCCTCGATGTAGGTGTCGCGCGAGACGAACTTGTAGAGGTAGTCGAAGCGCTCGTCGTCGCCCGTGTAGGCGACAACCTTGCCGTTCGAGGCGATGGAGATGTTCGCCCCCTCGTGCTTGAGGCGTCCCAGCATCGAGTGCTTCTTCGGGGTGCTCGTCGGGTCGAGCGGGTCGATCTCGATGATCCAGCCGAACCGGTTGGCTTCGTTCTCATAGCCCGCGTTCCTCGTGTCGAAGCGCGGCGCATCCAGTTCCCAGCCTCGTGCGGTCTCGCTGTCGGTGAGGCCGTAGCGCTTGTCTTCGGCCGAGGCGCCGGGGGCGCGGAAGTAGCCGTTGAAGTTCTCCTCGCCAGAGAGGATCGTGCCCCACGGGGTCGTGCCGCCTGCGCAGTTGCCGAGGGTGCCGTTGATCCAGCGGCCCGCGGGGTCGTCGACGGTCTTCAGCAGCGGCGAGCCGGCCGCAGGGCCCGTCATCTCGTAGACGGTGTTGAGCAGGAACCGGCGATTACGCTCGGCGCCGACGACGTAGTTCCACGGGTGCTCGGCGGATGCGCGCTCGAGCTCGACGACGGACAGCCCGTGCGCGGCGCGGCCGACGGCGCGCACCCGCTCCTGCTCGTTCTCGAGCTGCGCCGCGGGGAACATGATGTTCTCGTTGGTGTACTCGTGGTTGACGAAGAGCAGCGCGCGGAGGCCGTTCGAGCCGTCGAGCGGCAGGATGTCGGTGTAGTCGCAGTTGTAGCCGAACTGCCTCGCCTGCGCCGCTTCGGTCTGGTTCTCCGGGTCGAAGGCCGGGCTGTCGGCGAAGAGCGGGTCGCCCCAGCGGATGAGGGCTCGCCAGTCGTACCCCTCTGGCACGGTGAACGTGTCCGACATCGCGTCGACCGGGGAGATCGGGGAGAACTCGAGGGGAGACGTGGCGGGGCCGAACGGCGATGCGCTCGGGGTGGCCTCGGCCCTCGGGGCGGCACCGAACGCCAGCGTGATCGCGCCGGCCAGCCCGGCGCTCGCGCCGAGCATGGTGCGGCGCGAGAGCTGCGCAGACACGATGTCGCGGAAGTACGAGTTCGACGACGTGTTGCAGACCTCGCCGGTGCAGGCGTTGGCGCACTTGAGGGCGCAGGTTACGGGGCTGCGCTTGCCCTTCGTGTGGCCCAGCATCGGGAGGAATGTGCGGCGCGAGACATCGGTCATGGGGGGAAGCTCCTTCGTCGGGGACTCGACGAGGCAAGCAGCGGCCGCGAAACGGCCGGTGGTATCCGGGTGAATGCCCGGTGAACCCGCGTCAGGCCGCCCTAACGTTCATCGCCCCCGCGGTCACGTTCCGAGAGGGCGCGGAGTGTGGAGGTGTGATGCTCACGCACGGTCCGCACGGTCCGCACGGTCCGCACGGTCTGCACGGTGACGCAGGGTGACGCTCGGCCTGCGCTCGACTCGATGAAGTCGTCGGCGAGTCGCACTTTCCCCGTGTCAACGGGGACAGGGGGTGGGGTCCGGCATGCGCTCCATGCTCCACGTCTCGCTACGCTGCCCGGGGCGCGAGCGACCGTGTACGCTCTGCGGCCGGGCGCGGTCGGTCTGAAGGCGAGGCCCGCCTGAGTTGACGTGCCCGGGTGTTTCTTGGCATCATCGTCGAACTTCATTCGATTGCATGGATCACCGCGTTGAGCGCACCGCCTCGCCGCATCCAGCTCGACCACAAGCCGCGCCGCCTCGGGGATGCCGTGTTCCCCCGGGGCGGCGCTTTCTTGCGCTCATCGAGGTCCTCCCTGTGCTCAGCGACTCCTTCTCGCGCCGGTCGAACGGGGCCGTGAAACGGGCTGCGAGGCGGGCGGCGATAGGGTGCATGTAATTGCATTGAAATGGATGGAGCTGCCATGACCGGCACGATCGAGTTCGGCCTCAACACCTTCGGCGACGCGACCAACGACCTCGACGGGCAGCCGCGCTCGCACGCCCAGGTCATCCGCGACGTCATCGAGGAAGGAGTCCTCGCCGAAGAGGTCGGCATCGACGCCTTTGCCGTGGGCGAGCACCACCGAGACGACTTCGCCATCTCGACCCCAGAAACCGTGCTCGCCGCCATCGCCGCCCGGACCGAGCGCATCCGCCTCGGCAGCGCCGTCACCGTGCTCAGCTCCGATGACCCCGTGCGCGTCTTCCAGCGCTTCTCCACCGTCGACGCGATCTCCCGCGGCCGCGCCGAAGTCATGCTCGGCCGCGGCTCGTTCACCGAGTCCTTCCCGCTCTTCGGCCTCAACCTGCAGGACTACGAGGTGCTCTTCGAGGAGAAGCTCGACCTCTTCATGAAGATCGCCGCCGGCGGGCCCGTCAGCTGGAGCGGAACCGTGCGGGGCGCCCTCAACGACGTCACCGTGCATCCGCAGCTCGAAGAAGGACGACTCCGCGCGTGGGCCGCCGTCGGCGGCACGCCCCAGTCAGTGGTGCGCGCGGCCCAGTACTCGATGCCGCTCATGCTCGCGATCATCGGCGGCGAGTCCGCCCGATTCGCGCCGTTCGCCAACCTCTACCGCCAGGCCAACGAGCAGTTCGGCCACCCCAACGGCCTCATCGGGGCGCACTCGCCAGGGCACATCGCCGCGACCGACGAGGAGGCGCGCGAGGAGCATTGGCTGAACTACCGCACGATGATGATGCGCATCGGCAAGGAACGCGGATGGTCGCCCATGCAGTACGAGCAGTACGTGCAGGAAACGGGGGAGCGAGGCGCGCTGTACGTCGGATCGCCGGAGACGGTCGCCCGCAAGATCGCCGCGACCGTGCAGGTGCTCGGGCTGCAGCGCTTCGACCTCAAGTACAGCGCGGGCACGCTGCCGCACGAGCACAGCATGAAGGCCATCGAGCTGTACGGAACGAAGGTCATCCCGATGGTGCGCGACCTGCTCGCCTAGCCGCCGCCCGTCGCGCCGACGCATTGTGCGGATGCACGACCGCGGCGCGGCGGGCAGGGCAAAGTGTTCGTGTAGCGCCCAGCCCGCACGAGTAGCGTTGAGGCAATCATCGGCCCGAGCCGCCACGCTTGAGCCAGCCACGCTTGAGCCCGCCACCACCTGAGGAGTTTGCACAATGACGTATCCCAACGAAGCGGAACTGCTTGCGAAGGTTCCCGGCCAGCTGTTCATCGGCGGCGAGTGGGTCGACGGCGCCGACGAGCCCTTCGCGGTCAACGACCCCTCGACCGGCAAGGCGCTCAAGCACATCGCCAACGCGAACCCCGAGCAGGGCATCCAGGCACTCGACGCCGCCGTCGCCGCCCAGGAGGACTTCGCCCGCATGGCGCCGCGCGAGCGCGGAGAGATCCTGCGTCGCGCGTTCGACATCCTGCAGGAGCGCCGCGACGAGATGGCACTCATCATGACGCTCGAGATGGGCAAGCCCCTCGCCGAAGCCCAGGGCGAGGTCACCTACGGCGGCGAGTTCCTCCGCTGGTTCAGCGAGGAAGCCGTCCGCGTGCACGGCCGCTACGGAACGCAGCCCGAGGGCACCGGTCGCATGATCGTCTCCAAGCACCCCGTCGGCCCCGCGTTCCTCATCACCCCCTGGAACTTCCCGCTCGCCATGGCGACGCGCAAGATCGCCCCCGCCATCGCCGCCGGATGCACCTCGGTCGTCAAGCCTGCATCCCTCACGCCCCTCACGACCCTCTACTTCGTGAAGATCCTCGAAGAAGCCGGCCTCCCGAAGGGCGTCGTCAACGTCATCACGACGCGCAGCACCGCAGCCGTCTCGTCGCCGATCATCGCCGACCCGCGCCTGCGCAAGATCTCCTTCACCGGCTCGACCGGGGTCGGCCAGGGCCTCATGAAGGAGGCGACGAAGAACGTCCTCCGCACGTCGATGGAGCTCGGCGGCAACGCGCCGTTCGTCGTCTTCGAGGACGCCGACCTGGACAAGGCCGTCGAAGGCGTCATCGCCGCCAAGTTCCGCAACATCGGCCAGGCCTGCACCGCCGCGAACCGCATCCTCGTGCACACCGACGTCGCTGACGAGTTCGCGCGTCGCGTCACCGAGAAGGTGTCGTCGTTCAAGATCGGCCGCGGCACCGAGGACGGCGTCATCATCGGGCCGCTCGTCGAGGACAAGGCGGTCGACAAGGTCGCGTCGCTCGTCGACTCCGCGGTCGCCGCTGGCGCCGAGCTGCTGCACGGCGGCAAGCGCGTCGAGGGTGACGGCTCCTTCTACGAGCCGACTGTGCTCAACCGCACGCCCGCGTCGAGCGAGATCTTCCGCGAGGAGATCTTCGGACCGGTGCTCTCCATCACGACGTTCGCCGACGAGGACGAGGCCATCCGCCTCGCGAACGACACCGAATACGGCCTCGTCTCCTACGTGTTCACGGAGGACCTCAAGCGCGGCCAGCGCCTCATCGACCGCATCGAGACGGGCATGATGGGCCTCAACATCGGCGTCCTCTCCAACGCCGCCGCACCGTTCGGCGGCGTCAAGATGTCCGGCATCGGCCGCGAGGGCGGCTTCGAGGGCATCGAAGAATACCTCTACACGAAGTACACGCTCACGCCGAACCCCTACGCGTAAGCAGCGCGGAGACGCGCCTCCCGCATCTGTCGATCCCGCCGCCGGCCTCGCGCCGACGGCGGGATCGTCGTCTGTGTACTGTGTCCGCCTCCGTCCCGCCCCGTCCTCGCGTCCTACGACGAAGAGTTGTGGCAATGTGCACCTGCGGTTCGCGGCAGCTGCGCTTTGCCACAACTGCGTGCGCTGAGGGCGGATGCGAGCGGGGCGGATGCGAGCGGGGCGGATGCGAGTGGGGCGGAGGCAGGCGTTCCGTATGGCCCGCGGCCCGCGGCAGAGTTGTGGAAGAACGTTCTTGGTTCGCGCCGGAGCGACACTTTGCCACAACGCTGTGGGGTGAAAGCGGGGACTGGGGTGAAAGCGGGGGCGGTGGTGCGGCGGCACGGCGGGGAGGTTGTCCACAGCTTTGTGAACCCGATCGTTCGGCCACCCGCGGTGCTCCTAGCCTCGAACGATGGGAGCAGCGGTCAGGGGCGGTACCGAGAGCGGGAATCGGCGGGACGACGCGGGGCATGGGCGGGGACGCGCGCCGCGCATCCCGTTGCCGAGCGAGCTGCGGTATGCGGCGTTCAGCGTCTCGGAAGCGCGTGCCGCGGGTGTTTCGATTGGACGCCTCAGGAATCGTACCGAGGCACGGCCGTTCCACGGGGTTCGGGTGCCGGACGCCCCAATCGATCCCTCGAGCTTCGGCCTCCTCCTCGGTCCTCGCGGTTCAAGCGATGAGTTCGAGGCGCTGTCGGAGCGGATGCGGGACCTCGACCGAAGCTATCTCCCGATCATGCCGGAGGCTCAGGCGTTCGGCGGTGCCTCCGCGGCTCGTCTCTACGGTCTCCCGCTCCCGCTGCGGCTACTTCGCGATCCCACGGTGCACGTCATCGTTCCCAAGGGGCGAAATCCGCCGCGCGGGAGGGGCGTCTCAGCACGGTCCGTGCCGCAGCGGTTCTGGCATGTCGGCACGTTGCGCGGCGCCCCGATCGCGTCCCCTGAACTTTTGTACTGTCTGCTGGCGCGAGAGCTGAGCGTGCACGAGCTCGTGCAGCTGGGTGATGCGCTGATCTCCGAAGCGGGCAACTATCCGGGCCGGACGCTGCCGTGGGCCCTCACGAGCAGAGAACAGCTGGCCGACGCGGCCGCGGCGTGGGCGGGATGCTCGGGCGCCGCTCGGCTGCGCGCGGCCACGGAGCTGCTGCGTGACGGAGTCGAATCGCCGTGGGAGACGGTGACGCGGCTCGTGCTGGTTGAGTCTGGGTATCCCGAACCGCTGGTGAACTTCCAGCTCATGTCGGGGGCGCGGAGGGTCGCGCGGCTCGATCTCGCCGACGTTCGCGCTCGCATCGCGTACGAGTATGACGGTGACGGCCACCGGAAGGACAAGCGCCAGTGGCGTCTCGACATCACGCGCAGCCGTGAGATCCAGGGCGAGCGCTGGAGCCATGTCCGTCTCACGGTGGCTGATCTTGAGCCGGCCGACAAGTTGGAGGCGTTCACGGCCTACGCGCATCGCCTCCGTGCGGAGCGGCTTGCCGAGTAACACGGCGCGAGGCACGAAACACACGGTTGCTGGGCGCGTTGCGCGACAGGGTTGTGGCCAAGTGTCGTTCGCGTGCGGCGGGGGTGCACATTCCCACAATCTTGTGGAGTCTCGGGTGGTTGCGGGTGGTTGCGGGTGGTTGCGGGCGCGTTGTGGGGCAGGGGGCAGGGTTGTGGCGAAGTGTCGTTCGCGTGCGGCGGGGGTGCACATTCCCACAATTTTGTGGCGTCTCCGGGCGGCCGGCGAGCGACCGCTACGGCGCCGGCTGGCAGCTGGGGCACCAGGCGGCGACGCGCTCCCGGCCCTGGAGGCCGCGCTGGATGCGGGTCCCGCAGCGCAGGCATGGCCTGCCGTACCTGCCGTACACGTAGGTGCGCTTGCCCGGCCGCAGGTCGCCTGTCGTCGTGCGCTCCACTCGGTCGCGGTTCGCGACGATGAGCTTGTGAGCGAGCTCCATGAGGCGGTCCAGGTCGCCTGCCGCTGCCACGGGGGTGTGCGGATGCAGGCCGCGCAGGAACAGGAGCTCCGTCACGTACACATTGCCGAGACCCGCGAGGTTGCGCTGCTCCAGCAGCGCGCCGGCGAGCTCGGCTTCGGGGTCGCGGCGCAGATTCGCGACGGCGAGCCCCGCATCCCAGTCGTCGCCCAGCAGATCCGGGCCGAGGTGGCCGACCGCATCCGCCTCGTCGTCGCCGGCCAGCATCTCGACCACAGCCAGTTCGAAGCCGACTGCGCTGCCCGCCGCCGTGCCGAGCACGGCTCTGGCCTGGTAGTCGGGTCGCGGCCACCTGCCGCCGACAGGGACAAGCTGCCAGCTGCCATCCATGCCGAGGTGCGTGTGCAGGGTGTGCTCGCCGATGCGAGTCAGGAGGTGCTTCCCGCGAGGCACGACCTCGTCGACCTTGAGCCCTGCGAGGTTCAGCGCCGCGTACTTGGGCACCCGCAGCTCGAAGCGGGTCAGCTCGCGACCCGCGAGGGCGCGGTTCAGGCGCGTCGCCGCGCGATACACGGTGTCACCTTCCGGCATCGCGCACCTCGATGCCCAGGTGCGCCGCGAGGTGGGGAGCGAGCGCGTCGAGCTGCGACGGCGTCACGGTGACGCCGCGGAGGCCCTCGAGGCCCGTGATGGTCGAGAACTCCAGCCCACGCAGATCGACGTGCTCGAGGCGTGCGCCCGTGAGGTCGAGGATGCCGGTGCGGCTCTCCGCGAAGGCAACGCGTTTGGCGGTGGCGCCGCCGAGGTCGATCTCGTCGAAGGCGCAGTCCGCGAATCGCACGTCGGTGATCGTCGCACCGCGCAGGTTGACGTATCCGAGGCGGTTGTCGCGGAACTCCACGTTCTGAAAGTCCGATTCGTGGAGGTCCGCGGAGCCGAGCCGAGACGCCGACCAGCTGACGGACCGAAACGACTGGCGCTGGCCTTCGACGACGGGCACCTCGACCCGCTCGAGCACGCATTCGCTCACTCGGCCTGAGTGCAGCAGCAGCCTCCGCGCCGTCAGGCCTTCGACGCGGCATTCGGAGAACGTCACCCCGGCGGCGTCGATCTCGTCTCCGCGTACGTCAGTGAAGTGCTGGAGCTCGTGCACGCGCGCTGTCGCGAAGTCCTCCGGGCGGGCCTCGTCGAGCTCGGGAAGGAACGGCGCCTCGATCCGCGCCTCAGTGCCGCCAGCTTTGCTGCCTCGTCGTCCGCGTGCTGCTGCCAAGATGCTGCCTTTCGTTTGGGGTGGGGTCAATTGCCTGGCCGCATGCGCAATCCGCGGGTCGTGAGCGAGAATCCGCCCTCTTGCAGCATGCTCGCGAGCGGTGTCTCGAGCACAAACGTGCCGTCGACGCGTTCGATCACGAGGTTCGGGATGCGCGCGCGCCTCACTGTCTCAGCGAGCGACCGGGCGGCCGCGCGCAGGACCTCGTCGGAATCGGTGAACGTCAGCAGCGTCTTTCCGCCACGTTCCACGTAGAGCGCGAGCTCGCCGTCGACCATCGTGACGAGGCCGCCGGCCTTCCTGCCGGGTCGGTGCTTCGTCTGCGACTCTTCTGCGTCGGGCCAGGCGAGTGCGGACCCGTAAGGGTTCGCCGGGTCGGTCGCCGCGAGCGTCATCGTTTCGAACCGCTTCTCGGCGTCAAGCTCGTTCGTGAAGCTCCGCAGCCGGTCGACGGCACCGACCGTCGAGAACTGGGCCGCGCCGAGCTTCTCGAT
This sequence comes from Pseudoclavibacter helvolus, assembly GCF_049707175.1. Lineage (GTDB taxonomy): Bacteria > Actinomycetota > Actinomycetes > Actinomycetales > Microbacteriaceae > Pseudoclavibacter > Pseudoclavibacter helvolus_A. The sequence goes on from NZ_JBNAFM010000005.1 coordinate 166,943, forward strand.
GAAGTACCCGCGCCTGGCCTTGCCGGACTCCTCGAAGCGAGCCAGCACACGGTAGACGAGCGCGAACCCGCCGAGCACCTCTTCGGCCATGACGCTGCCTCGGGTGACGATGCCGTAGCGGTCGAGCAGCAGGTCGCCGATGGCGAGGCCGCGCTCCGTCGCGTCGGTCACGCCGTTCAGTCCGAGGGTCCACCGGCCGCTCGTGTGCGGCTGCGAGGCAGCGGGGCGCTGGGCGGCGAAGGCGGATGCGGTCGGGCTGCCCGCGGAGTCGGTCGGTGCCATGGCGACTCGGCCTCGGTAGAGCCGGCCGCGGGCGGCCCGGCTCGGGGCGCGGTGCGCCGAGGTGCTCGCCGAGCCCGGGCCGCCGGAGAGCAGCGCGCGAAGCGGGGCGAGCGTGTCGTTGGTCACGCGCCCCTGCCACACGAGCGCCCAGAGCGCGTCGGAGAGCTCTCGGTCGCCGATCGACTCGGGTTCGAGCATGAGCCGCACGTGCCTGGCGAGCTGGGGGAAGAACCCAGCCCCGGACCCGGCCAGGGCGTCGAGGATGTGCCTGCCGCGCGCATCCGGTTCGCCTTCCGGCTGGTCGGGCAGGGTGAGGTGGGCCGTGTCGGCGAGGTGGAGGCTGATCCACCCGTCGCTCGAGCCGATCGCACCGTGGCCGCGCCACAGCACCTCGCCGGCTGTCGTGAGCTCGTCGAGCATGCTCGGGTGGTAGTCGCGAACCCGAGCGGGGAGGATGAGGGTCTCGAGCGCGGATGCGGGCACCGGCACCCCGGCGAGCTGGTCGATGACGGTGATGAGGCCGTCGATGCCGCGCAGGTCGCCGCCGACGTGCTGCCAGGCGGGGAGGAACCTCGCGAACGCGGCGTGGTCGACGGGTTCGATCTCGCTGCGGAGCGCCGCGAGGGAACGGGAACGGAGTCGCTTGAGCACGGTCTCGTCGACCCACTCCGAGCCTTCCCGATCGGGCCGGAACTCGCCCTCGACGACGCGGCGGGCGAGCTCCAGGCGGGTGAGTGCCTCGCGCACCACCGCCTGCCCTGTGCCGTAGCGCTCGGCGACCTCGGCGACGGAGAACGGGCCGTGCGAACGGGCGTAGCGGCCGACGAGGTCACCGACAGGGTCGTCGACCGGGTCGATGAAGGCGACCGGCACGCCGATGGGCAGGGCCACGCCGAGCGCATCCCGCAGCCGGCTCGCGTCTTCGATCGCCGCGATGCGTTCGACACCGGCGATGCGCACGCGGAGGGCACGCTTGGCCGCGACGAGCTCGGCGGCGTACTGTTCGGCCATCTCGACGCTCGCGCCCGAGGGCGCCGCCGAGGATGCCGCAGCCGAGGTGGCCGACGCTTCAGAGCCTGTAGCTGCTGAGGTCCCGTCGACCGGCTCGGCACTGTGGTCGGCTCTGTGGTCGTCCGTGTCGTCGTCCGCGTCGGCCTCGCGGAGCCGCGCAGCGATCTCCTCGACGCTGATCGGCCCCAGCACCCGCAGCAGGTCGGCGACCCCCTCGGCGTCACGGGCTCGGCGGTCGGGGGCCGTGCGCTGGAGCTCGGCCTCGAGCTGCGCGATGACCTTCGCGTCGAGCAATTCCCGCAGCTCGACTCGCCCGAGGAGGTCGGCGAGGAGGCTCGTGTCGAGGGCCAGCGCGGCCGCTCGACGCTCGGCCAGCGGACTGTCGCCCTCGTACATGAACGCACCGACGTAGCCGAACAGCAGCGTCCGAGCGAAGGGCGACGCCTGTTCGGTGGTGACGTCGACGAGTCGCACCTCGCGACCGGCGATGCGCTTCGCGAGGTCGACCAGCGCGTCGAGGTCGTACACGTCGTGCAGCACCTCGCGCACCGCCTCGAGGATGATCGGGAACGTCGGGTACTGCTTCGCGACGTCGAGCAGTTGCGCCGCCTTCTGCCGCTGCTGCCAGAGGGGCGAGCGCCTCCCGGGGTTGAGGCGCGGCAGCAGCAGCGCGCGAGCCGCGGCCTCGCGGAACCGCGACGCGAACAGCGCCGAGCCACCGACCTCGCGCGCGACGATCTGCTCGATCTCGTCGGCCTCGAGCACAAACAGCTCGGCGCCGGGCGGCTCGGCGTCGCCTTCGGGGATGCGCACGATGATGCCGTCGTCGCTCGCGACGACACCGCCGTCGATCCCGTAGCGGTCCCGGATGCGCGCGGCGACGATGAGGCCCCACGGCGAGTGGACGGGGGATCCGTACGGCGAATGCAGGACGATACGCCAGTCGCCGAGCTCGTCGCGGGTGCGCTCGACGATGAGCGTGTGGTCGCTCGGCACCTGGCCGGTCGCCTCCTGTTGCTCGCGGACGTACGCGACGGCGTTCTGCACCGCGTTCGCGTCCATGAGTGTCGCGAGAGCCTCTGGCACCTGCCCCCTCGCGGCGATCTCGCGCGTGATGGCCCCGATGGCTTGCCCGAGCTCGGACGGGCGCCCCAGTGCGTCGCCGGTCCAGAACGGCAGGCGCCCCGGCTGCCCGTATGCGGGGGTCACCAGCACGCGGTCGAAGGTGATCTCGGCGATGCGCCAGCTCGTCGCCCCGAGCGCGAAGACGTCGCCGACGCGCGACTCGTAGACCATCTCCTCGTCGAGCTCGCCGACGCGGCGCGGGCCTCGCTGGGCATTCGCGTCTTCCGAGCCTGCGAGGAAGACACCGAAGAGGCCCCGGTCGGGGATGGTGCCGCCAGAGGTGACGGCGAGTCGCGCGGCACCTGGCCTGCCGGTGAGGGTCCCGAGGTCGCGGTCCCAGACGAGGCGGGGCCGGAGCTCTGAGAACTGGTCTGACGGGTACTTGCCGGAGAGGAGGTCGAGGGTCGCGTCGAAGAGGGGGCGCGACAGCGACGCGAACGGGGCCGAGCGGCGCACGAGGTCGAACCATTCCTCGACGTCGAGGTCTTCGATCGCGGCGGCCGCGATGGTCTGCTGCGCCAGCACGTCGAGCGGGTTCGCGAGCACCCGCATCCGCTCGATCTGGCCGGTCACCATGCGGGAGGCGAGCACCGAGGAGTGCAGCACGTCTGCCCGATGCTTGGGGAAGATCGTGCCCTCGGAGGTCTCGCCGACCTGGTGGCCCGCGCGGCCGACCCGCTGAAGGCCGCTCGCCACGGAGGGCGGCGACTCGACCTGCACGACGAGGTCGACGTCACCCATGTCGATGCCGAGCTCGAGGCTGGAGGTCGCGACGACGCAGCGGAGGGTGCCGCTTTTGAGGGCGTTCTCGACCTCGGCACGCGACTCCTTCGAGACCGAGCCGTGGTGGGCTCTCGCGAAGGCGAGCGGTGCGCCTGAGGACTGGCCCGCCTGCCCCATCGAGACGGCGGGCGGGCGCTTCGGGTCGGCCTTCGGCTTGGCGCTGTGGTCTCCGGACGACCAGCGCACGCCCGGCGCGGCCGCGCTGAACGGGTCGCGATCTTCGGCCGCCTCGATCGCCGGGGCATCACCCGCGGCCCGCTCCTCGGCGATCTCGTTGAGCCGCGCCGTGAGCCGCTCCGCGAGCCGCCTGGAGTTGACGAACACGATGGTCGAACGGTGCGACTCGACGAGGTCGGCGATCGCCTCTTCGATGTGCGGCCACACCGAGCCGCTCTCTTCCGGGTCGACGGCAGGGTCCCGGAGCGATCCGGCTGCCGCGCCCGTCTCGAAGCCAGCGAACGGGTCGGCGTCGGTGACGGCACCGGATGCGTCTGTCGACGTCGGCGTCGCAGCCCCCGCCCGAGTCATGCCGATGTCGCTCAGGTCTTCGACCGGCACCCGCACCTCGAGCTTGAAGGTCTTCGTGCTCGGGGGTGCGACGACCCTCACCGGCGCGTTGCCCGCGAGGAATCGCGACATCTCATCGAGCGGTCGGACCGTCGCGGAGAGCCCGATGCGCTGCGCCGGCTTGTCGAGGAGGGCGTCGAGTCGCTCGAGCGTGAGCGCCATGTGCGCGCCGCGCTTGCTCGAGGCCACGGCGTGCACCTCGTCGATGATGACGGTGGTCACACCGGTGAGCGTCTTCCGTGCCTGCGACGTGAGCATGAGGTAGAGGGACTCGGGCGTGGTGATGAGGATGTCTGGCGGATTGCGCAGCTGCTGCCGGCGCTCCGCCGGGCTCGTGTCACCTGAGCGCACGCCGACGCGGATGTCGGGGGCGACGGCGCCGAGCCGCCTGGCGGTCTGCGTAATGCCGACGAGGGGCGAATGCAGGTTGCGCTCGACGTCGACCCCGAGTGCTTTCAGTGGCGAGAGGTAGACCACGCGCGTGCGCCGCTCGGGGCTCGACTCCGTGCTCTGCGCGCCGCGCTCTGCGGCCAGCTGGTCGATCGCCCAGAGGAAGGCGCTCAGGGTCTTGCCGGAGCCCGTCGGCGCGACGACAAGCGTGTGGTGCCCTGCCGCGATCTCACGCCACGATGCGTCCTGCACCGCGGTCGGGCTGACGAACGCCCCGCGGAACCACTCCCGGGTGGCGGGGGAGAAGGCATCCAGCGCGGTCAATTCAGGCATGACACCAACAGAACCACACACCACCGACATCAGCCTTCAGGGGGAGAGGATCAACCTCCCGGCGGACGATCATCCAGGCGGGATGGGTCAAGCTGGAGGCACCACGTTCTGAAGGAGTGATCTCATATGAAGCGTCTTGTCCGCCCCCGCAGCGGTCGCGTCATCGCCGGTGTCTGCGCGGGTATCGCGCAGCGGTTCGGCTGGTCGCCGTTTGTCGTCCGCCTGCTCACGGTGCTGTCGATCCTGATCCCGGGTCCGCAGGTCATCATCTACCTGGCCCTCTGGCTGCTCATCCCGAACGAGTAGCGCGGGGCGTTCAGGGCGCGAGCTCTCCGAGCACATGCTCAAGGAACGCCGCCATGCGCGGCAGCTCGCTCTCTGAGACCGCATGACCGAGGCCCGCCTCGACGTAGATCTCTGCGTCGGCGTGGGCCTCGAGCCATGCGGCCGTGTGCTCGACGGCGAGCGCGGGAATGACCGTGTCGGCGTAACCTCTGCCCCAGAAGACCGGTGGCCGGGTCTGTGCCAGCTCGGCGTCGCCCGGCAGCGTACCGACGGCGACGAGCCCTGAGATCAGGAGCGCGCCCGCGAAAGCACGCGGGCGCTGACGCAGCGCCTGCATGGCGACGATGCCGCCCTGAGAGTAGCCGAGCAGCGCCACCGGCGCGCCCGATGCGAACACGCCGAGCCCGTCGAGGAGCTCGAGCACCGCGGATGCTGCGTCGTTCGCACCCTGTTCGAGGCCGAGCTGCGCGTCGGCGTCGACGGCGACCTCTCCGGTGAGCGGGTCGGCGAAGCGCAGCGGGAACCACTCGCGGCCACCCTCAGGCTGAGCGTGCGGCGCCGGCACCGAGACGTAGCGGTAGCCCTGCGGCAGCTGCCCGGTGAGGCTGAGGATGTCGCTGCCGTCGGCCCCGTAGCCGTGCAGACCAACGACGAGCGGGACGGTGCTGGTCGCTGCCGTCGCAGCGTCGCCGCCGCGCCAGAGCAGTGTCGTCGGATCGATGCCTGTGGATGCTGTGCTCACCCGGGAAACATACATGGTCCACAATGGGGACATGACGGTGCGCACTCCTGATCCCGAGTCCGGCTGGATGAACGACGACGAGCTCGCGCTCGTGCGGCGTCGCGTGCCGATGCTGTATGTCGAAGCCATCCCGGTTCGCGTCGACGCCACGGGCAAGGTTGAGCACCTCGGTGTGCTGCTCCGCGCCGACAGCCAGGGCGTGATGACGCGCTCGTTTGTGTCCGGGCGCGTGCAGTACGGCGAGTCGATCCGGGATGCGCTGCTGCGCCACCTCGAGAAGGACCTCGGCACCATGGCGTTCCCTGCGTTGCCGCAGGCGCTCGCCCCCTTCACCGTCGCGGAGTTCTCGCCCATGCCTGGCTCCGGGCTGTTTGACGCGCGTCAGCACGCGGTGGCGCTCGAGTTCATCGTGCCGGTCGCGGGGGAGTGCAACCCTCGGCAGGACGCGCTCGAGATCACGTGGCTCACCCCGCAGCAGGCCCTCGACCCCGACCTCCTCGAGGAGCTGGAGGGCGGGCGGGGTCAGGTGCTGCGCACCGCGATCGGTCACTTGGGTCTCTGGCCGTAGCCGTCCGCACCACGGCGGGACGGCGTTCGGGCACAATCTGACCATGGCCATCCGCTACTGGCTCGTTGTGCAGCCCTTCGATCGCGCCCTCGCCATGGTCGAGGCGGGCTTCGTCCAGGCGCCTTGGGGTGCGTTAGAGGGCGTCGAGCAGATGCGCGTCTCTGACGGCGTGGTGCTCTACTGCCCGCGCGAGACGAACCCGGATGGCGAGCCGATGCGGAGCGTCGTGCAGGCGGGCTACGTGCTCGACGACGCGCCGTATCGCGCAGGCGGGAGGGGCTCGTCGCCGTGGCGCCGCGAGGTGCAGTGGATGCGGGAGTCGCGCCCCGCGCCCATCCGGCCGCTCAGGGATCTGCTTGATCTGACTCGCAACGACCGGTACTGGGGCGAGCGTCTGCGTGCGGGCTGGCTGGAGCTGTCGCGGCGCGACTTCGAGATCTTCGAGGATGCGGTCAGGCGGCCGTCGCCGGAGCCGAGCGCGCTGGGGATGGGGCTCATCCGTGACACCGGCCTGTCGCAGGCGGATTCGTCCGCCGGGGGTCGCGAGGGCGACCGGAATGCGGACGAGGACCCCTACTCGATCCGTTTCTGAGCATCCGTTGCCTCACGTTTCAGCGGAAGAACGCGCATTTTCGGCGCATGTGACACATTATTGAGTGAGCGTGACGAACATCGCTGACGTGTCCTTACGCTTTCCGACCAGGTGACTCTACGAACGGGGTGTCCATGATCGACGCGTTGGACTTCAGGCCGGCAGCCCAGCAGTCGAACCTGCGCGCCACCATTGAGGACTCGGTCGCTGCAGCGATCGTGTCCGGCGGCCTCGCCGCCGGTGAGCTCGTGTCGGTGCCCGCGCTCGCGGCGCGGTTCCAGGTTTCGGCCACCCCGGTGCGGGAGGCGATGCTGAACCTCGAGAAGCTGGGCTTCGTGGAGCCCGTGCGCAATAAGGGCTTCCGGGTGACGCACGTCTCCGTGGAGGAGCTGCGGCAGATCGTGCAGGTGCGGCAGCTGCTGGAGGTGCCGGTCGTCCGGGAGCTGGCGGCGGATTTCCCAGAGGAGCCGCGCGCGGAGTTACGTGACCTGGCGACTCGGATCGACGCGGCTTCCGCGGCTGGCGACCTCCCGTTGTACCTCGCCGTCGACATCGAGTTCCATGAGCGGCTCCTCGGCCTGTCCGGCAACGACCGGCTCGTGTCCATCGTGACCGCCCTGCGGCGGCAGACGAGGCTCACCGGGTTGACCGAGATGTTGGGCTCCGAGGAGCTCACTGCGTCGTCGCGCGAGCATGCGGATCTGCTGGTGTTGCTGGAGCAGGGGAGGGCGGATGAGGCTGCCGAGCTCATGCACCGCCACATCGGCCATGTGGTCGGCTGGTGGGCGGGCCTACCCGAAGAGTCTTAACAAACCCTCCACCTAGCGAAACACTTTGTAACAACTGTGTTTCAAGCGTGTGCAGGGACCTTCTGCGGCACCCTGGCGAACAGTAATGTGTGACATCCCATCACCGGAGATGGTCCGGCGATTCTGACGTCTGTTCGGAAGGAACTCACCATGACTGCACGTCGTTCCACCAGCCCTCGGGGTGCTGGCATCTGGAAGAGAGTGCTCCTCCCAGGAGCACTGCTCGCAACCGCTGCGCTCGCCCTGACCGGATGCTCCGGAGGTGTCGCGGGCGGCGGCGACGCCGGGTCAGACGATGGGCCCATCAAGCTCGGCCTGGCTGCGCCGTTCTCGGGGTCCGAGTCTGCATTCGGCCCGTACATGGAGAACGGTGCCAAGATGGCGATCGACGAGCTCAACGAAGCAGGTGGTGTCCTCGGTCGTCAGCTCGAGCTGGTCACCGCCGACGACGCCTGTGACGCGACGAGCGCGACGGCAGCGGCCAACAAGCTCGTCACCGATGGCGTCGTCGCCTCGGTCGGCGGCTACTGCTCGGGCGCCACGCTCCCCACGCTCCCCATCTTCAACACCGCTGAGATCCCCATGGTGATTCCCGCGGCCAACTCGAACCAGCTTGTCGCAGCTGGCCTCGACAACGTCTTCCTCATCAACGGAACCGGCACGCAGCAGGCCCAGTCGATGCTCAAGTACGCCGAGAAGCAGGGCGTGAAGACCCTGGCGCTCGTCGACGACAACACCGACTACTCCACCGACCTCGCGAAGTCGGCCGCTGAGCAGGCGGCTGAGCTCGGCATCGACGTGGTCCTCCAGGAGTCGGTCAACGCCGGCGAGTCCGACTACGCGGCGAACGTCAACAAGGTCGTCTCTGCGAACCCCGACATGATGTACTGGACCGGCTACTACCAGGAGGGCGGCCTGATCACGCAGCAGCTGCGCGCAGCTGGCTACACGGGCAAGATCATGGTGGCCGACGGCTCGGTCGACGCGAAGTTCGCGGAGATCGCGGGCAGCGCGTCCGACGGCGTGCTCGGCACGTTCACCCAGACCCCAGACATGCTCGAAGGCGCGACCGACTGGATCGACGCCTACACCGAGAAGTTCGGCGCGGCCCCGGGTCCGTACTCGACGCAGAGCTACGACGCCGTCCGCGTCGTCGCGCAGGCGATCGAGGATGCGGGAACCACGGACGGGCCTGCGGTGATCGAGGCGCTCAACGCGCTTGACGGCTTCGACATCTTCTCCGGGCCCCTCACCTTCACTGAGGACGGCACCCTGAGCGAGGGCGGCTTCGCCATCGTCACCGTCGGACCCGACGGCACCTTCATCCTCGAGGATGACCTGAAGAGCTAATCAGCCATGGCGGGCGGGGAGGGAACTCTCCGCCCGCTTCCGCAGTCAGGAACCACTGTGATTCAACTCATCATCGACGGGCTCTTCGTCGGCTCCTTCTACGCGCTCGTCGCGCTCGGGTACAGCATGGTGTACGGCATCATCAAGCTGCTCAACTTCGCGCACGGCGACGTCTACATGGTCGGCGCGTTCGCCGGCCTCACCATCTTCTCGGCGTTCTCCGGCCTCGCCGGGGGCGGCATCCTCTCCATCCTGCTCGTCATGCTGCTCGCGATGATCTTCACGGGCATTCTCGGCGTGACCATCGAGCGCGTCGCCTACCGGCCACTGCGCTCGAGCCCCCGCCTCGCCGTGCTCATTACCGCGGTCGGCATGTCCTTCATCCTCGAGTACGGCGTGCGCCAGATCTTCGGGCCGGACCCGAAGGTGTACCCGACGCGTCTCGAAGGCGAGGCGCTCGATCTGCTCGGCGGCCGCATCACGATGCCGCAGATCATCATGATGCTGGTCGCGGCCGCCCTGATGTTTGCCCTCAACACCTACATCATGCGATCGCGCGACGGCCGCGCGATGCGCGCCATCGCGCTCGACCCGACGGCGGCCCAGCTCATGGGCGTCAACGTCAACAAGGTCATCTCGCGCACGTTCTTCATCGGGTCGGCCCTCGCGGGCGCCGCGGGCGTCATGGCGGGTGCCTACTACGGCACGATCGACTTCCTCGCCGGGTTCGTCATCGGGTTGAAGGCCTTCACCGCCGCCGTGATCGGCGGTATTGGCAACCTCTACGGCGCCATGCTCGGCGGCCTCGTGCTCGGCCTGCTCGAGGCGTTCGGCACACACTGGCTGGGCGGGCAGTGGCGCGACGTGTTCTCGTTCGCGTGCCTGATCCTCTTCCTGTCCTTCAGACCGACCGGCATCCTCGGTGCCCGCGTCGTGGAACGGATGTGATCCCATGACCGACATCAGACTGCAGGCGCCTGCCCCCACGGTGGAGCGTCCGACCCCGCGCAAGGGCCTCCTGAACCCGAAGACCTTCATGAACTTGGTCGGCCTCGTGCTGTTCCTCTTCGCGTTCCTCCTCCCGTTCATCAACGCGACCCCGTACGTCATCTCCATCGGCACGTCGGCGATGATCTACATCATGCTGGCGATGGGCCTCAACATCGTGGTCGGCTACGCGGGGCTGCTCGACCTCGGCTACTACGCCTTCTTCGCTGTGGGCGCCTACACGGCGGGCGTGCTGAACACGCTGCTCGACATGCCGCTCATCGCGACCATCCCCTTCGTCATCGTCGCGTGCATCCTCGCGGGCCTCATCATCGGCGGCCCGACGCTTCGACTGCGCAGCGACTACCTGGCGATCGTGACGCTCGGCTTCGGTGAGATCATTCGCCTCACCGCGAACAACCTCGAGGTCACGGGCGGGCCCTCCGGCATCTCCGGCATCGATACCTTCGAGTTCTTCGGCTGGTCGTTCGCCGACGGCCTCACGATCGGCGGCATCGAGTTCAACGGCAAGATTCTGCTCTACTTCCTCTGCGTCATCGTCGCGGGCGGTGCGGCGATCATCGCGGCATCGAGGCTCGGCAAGGGCAAGATGGGCCGCGCCTGGCGTGCCATCAAGGACGATGAGGACGCGGCGGAGGCGATGGGCGTCAACACCTACACGACCAAGCTCGGCGCGTACGTGCTCGGCGCGGTGTTCGGCGGCCTGGCCGGTGTGCTCATGGCGGCGCACCAGACGGCCATCAGTCCCACGTCGTTCGTGTTCCTCAACTCGGCGCTGCTCCTCATGGCTGTCGTGCTCGGTGGCATGGGCTCGATCCCCGGTGTCATCGTCGGCGCGTTGCTCGTGTCGCTGCTGCCGGAGATCCTGCGCGAGTTCTCCGACTGGCGCTTCCTCGTCTTCGGCGTGCTGCTGGTGATCATGATGATCTTCCGGCCGCAGGGCATCTGGCCGGCGACGGCGATCCTGCCGTTCCTCAAGTCGAGGGCAAAGGGTGAGCCGCCGTCTCCGAAGGACGGCTTCTCGGCCCATGAGGGGCCAGACGCCAACATCGACCTCTCGAAGGAGCAGGCATGAGCCAGGTTTCAGGCGCGGGTGAGGTCTACGGCACCTCTCCCATTGACGTGCCGAAGACGGAGTCGGTGACCGCGGTCGCCGAGGAGTTCCGGCGGGCGCACGCCGGCGAGCCGCTGCTGTCGGTGCGTGACCTGCGGCTGCAGTTCGGCGGTGTGAAGGCCGTCGACGGCACCTCGTTTGATGCCTACGCGGGCGAGATCATCTCGGTGATTGGCCCGAACGGGGCGGGCAAGACGAGCGCGTTCAACTGCATCACCGGCTTCTACCGGCCGACCTCGGGGTCGATCACGTTCGACGGGGTCGACATCATGCGCAAGCAACCGTCGACGATCACCCGCCTCGGGCTGAGCCGCACGTTCCAGAACGTGCGCATGTTCCGCGACATGTCGGTCATCGACAACGTCAAGACGGCGATGCACGCGCGCATCCGCCAGAACGTGTTCCAGACGATGCTCCATACGTTCGGCTACAAACGGGTCGAGGAGAAGGCGCTCGAGGATGCGCGGGGCTGGCTCGACTTCGTCGGCTACTCGCTCGACGACGAGCTGCTGGCCTCCCAGCTTCCCTACGGCGAGCAGCGTCGCGTCGAGATCGCGCGAGCGCTCGCGACGCAGCCGAAGTTGCTGCTGCTCGACGAGCCGGCTGCAGGTCTCAATCACAACGAGAAGCAGGAGCTCATCGCGCTGATCCGCAAGATCAGGGACCTCGGGGTCGGCATCGTGCTCATCGAGCACGACATGGGCCTCGTGATGGAGATCTCGGAGCGGGTGATCGTGCTCAACTTCGGTCGGGAGATCGCGGATGGGCTGCCCGAGGACGTCAAGAACGACCCGAGGGTGATCGAGGCGTACCTGGGGGTCGAGGATCCCGAGGACGAGGTCGAGGAGGAGGTTGCTCGGCAGCAGCTCGATTCGCCGGAGCGGCCGCGCACCCTTCGTGATCACATCGATGAAGAGAGCATCGCGGAACAGGGCTCCGCGGAGGAGGGTCGACCATGAGCGTTGAACTCGAAGTGAAGGACGTCGACCTCTTCTACGGGCGCGTGCAGGCGCTGCGCGGTCTGTCGATCGAGGTCAATGAGGGTGAGGTGGTGTCGCTGCTCGGGAACAATGGTGCGGGGAAGACCAGCACGCTCACGATGCTCTCGGGGCTCGTACGGGCCAAGAGCGGCAGCATCTCGTGGCGGGGCAAGGACATCACCGGGGCCAAGCCGTGGGACCTCGTGCGGGACGGGCTCATCCATGTGCCGGAGGGCCGCCGCATCTTCTCGACGATGTCGGTGCACGAGAATCTGCTGCTCGGCGGCTACCAGGTCAAGGATCCGAAGGTCGTGGCCGAGCGGGTCGAGGAGTGCTACGAGCTCATGCCTCGGCTGCTCGAGCGCCGGACGCAGCAGGGCGGCACGCTCTCCGGCGGTGAGCAGCAGATGGTGGCGATCGCGCGTGCGTACGTCGGTGGCCCGAAGCTGCTGCTGCTCGACGAGCCGTCGATGGGGCTGGCGCCGTTGGTTGTGAAGCAGGTGATGGAGCTGATCGGTCGCATCAACGAACGCGGTGCGACGGTCCTGCTCGTGGAGCAGAACGCCCGGGCGGCGCTGAAGGTCGCGCACCGGGCCTACGTCATCGAGCACGGGCACGTGACGTTGTCGGGCCGGGCGTCCGATCTCGCGAAGGACAAGGCGGTCATCGAGGCCTACCTGGGCTGATGGCTGTCGCCTGGCTCGCCGCGTTCTGGCGGGCCAGGCGTCTCTCGGGTCAAGAGTCCCGCCACGCGGGCGGTCGCTTTCCGCTTGCACGCATTCATGGTGTGTGACATATTACTGATGGGAGGTGCAGCATGAGCACGTACGACGTTGTGGTCGTCGGCGGCGGGATCGTTGGCGCAGCGTGTGCTGCTGAGCTCGCTGGCCGTGGCCGTCGGGTCGCGCTCGTCGAGCGCGGTCGCGTCGCAAGCGGCACGAGCGCACACTGCGAAGGCAACCTCCTCGTCTCAGACAAGGGTCCCGGGGCCGAGCTCGAGCTTTCGAAGCTCGCGAACGACGCCTGGTCGATGCTCGCCGATGGCTTCCGGGAGGAGCTGGGCGACCGGTTCCCCGACATCGAGTTCGAGGCCAAGGGCGGCCTCGTCGTCGCGACCACCGACAACGGTGCGGCTAACCTCCTCGACTTCGCGGCGACCCAGCGCACCGCCGACGTTACGGCTGAGCCGATCACCCTCGCTGAGGCGCGCGACCTCGAGCCCTGGCTCACCGAACGTGTCACCGCAGCGGTCTGGTATCCGGGCGACAGTCAGGTGCAGCCCACCATCGCCACCGAGGCGCTCGTCGCGCTCGCCAGAGTTCGCGGGGCGCGCATCCTGGAGCACCACGAGGTCGTCGGGCCGCTGCTGGCTGGCGGCCGCCTCGCCGGCGTGCGCACAACGGCGGGGGAGGTGCGTGGTCACGAGGTCGTGATCGCCGCTGGCCCGTGGTCAGGTGAGGTCGCTTCGACGCTCGGCGTGCATCTTCCTGTGCGTCCCCGCAGGGGAGTCGTGCTGGTGACCGCCAAGATGCGGCAGCGCGTGTTCCACAAGGTCTACGACGCCGACTACGTCGGTGCGGTCGGGTCTGGTGACCTGGGGCTGATGACCTCGAGCGTCGTCGAGTCGACGCCGGGCGGAACCGTGCTCATCGGCTCGAGTCGAGAGCAGATCGGCTTCGATGACGCCTTCCGCGCCAACGTGCTCGGCGAGCTCGCGACGAAGGCCATCTCGATCTTCCCGTTCCTTGCTGAGACGGCCGTCATCCGCAGCTATTCAGGGTTTCGGCCTTTTATGCCGGACCACCTGCCCCTCATTGGGGCGGATGCGCGGCTGCCGGGCCTCTGGCACGCGACGGGGCACGAGGGGGCTGGGATCGGCCTCTCGCTGCCGACCGCGTCCCTGATCGGCGACCTCATGGACGGGGTCGCGACGCAGATCGACGCCGCGCAGTTCTCGCCGTCCCGTGAGAGCCTCGCCGCAGAACTGGAGGCACTCACGTGAACGATCACATCGACAGGGCCTCGGACGCAGAGGCGCCCGTTCGCATCACCGTCGACGGCGAGCCGTTCGAGGGTATCCAGGGGCAGAGCATCGCAGGGGTGCTGCTCGGGGCTGGGCGCCGCTCCTGGCGGGAGACGGCGGTGGCCGGCAGTCCGCGCGGGCTGTTCTGCGGCATCGGCGTTTGCTTCGACTGTCTCGTCACCGTCGACGGGGTTCCGGATGTGCGTGCCTGCCAGCGGCGTGCGTGCGACGGTGACGAGGTGACCTCGCAATGAGCGCTTCGTCTGAGAGCCTGCGCCACGTCGCGGTCGTGGGCGGGGGCCCGGCCGGTCTCGCCGCAGCCCTGTCCGCCGCGGAGTTCGGGGCCAGGGTGACCATTATCGAGTCGGGTCGCGACCTCGGTGGCCAGTATTGGCGTCACCTGCCTACCGAGCGTGACGGCAGCGGCCAGGAGTCCATGCACCACGGCTGGTCGACGTTCCAGGACCTCGACGGTCGCGTCCGCGCGCATCCGGCCATCACGCTGCTCGCCGAGACGACGGTGTGGGCCGTGGATGCGCCGACCGGGAGCCCTTCGGGTTCCCGCGGGGGAGTCCCTGCGCTGCAGCTGCTCACCGGTGCGGCTGACGCGGCGAACAGGGTGGCGTCGACGCTGCGGCCCGACGCGATCGTGGTCGCGACCGGCGCACACGATCGCACGCTGCCGTTTCCGGGCTGGGACCTGCCGGGCGTGTTCACGGGTGGGGCCGCGCAGGCCTTCGCGAAGAGCGAGCGTGTCGCCATCGGCAGCGCCGTCGTGGTCGCCGGGGCCGGGCCCTTCCTGCTTCCCGTCGCGGCGTCGCTCACGCAGGTGGGCTCGCGCGTGATCGAGGTCGTCGAGGCCAACCGTCTTCCGAGGCTCGCCGCGGGATGGCTGCCGAGGCCGTGGCAGCTGGCGGGCGCGCCTGGAAAGGTGCAGGAGCTCTTCGGCTACGTCGCGGGCCAGCTGCGCCATCGGGTGCCGTACCGCGTCGGCGAGGCCGTCGTCGAAGCACACGGCGACGGGCGAGTCGAGCGGGTCACGATCGCGAGCGTCGACGCGCAATGGCGGCCGATTCCCGGCAGCGAGCGCGTCGTGGCCTGCGATGCCGTCTGCGTCACCCACGGCTTCACGCCGCGACTCGAGGTCGCGATCGCTGCCGGATGCGCGGTGAGCGACGAGCGGTTCGTGCTCATCGATGAGTCGTGCGCGAGCAGCGCCGAGGGCGTCTTCGCCGCGGGTGAGGTGACGGGCATCGGCGGCGTCGACCTCTCCCTCGCCGAGGGCAGCGTCGCGGGCCACTGCGCGGCGGGCGGTTCGTCGCGCGACCCGCAGATCGCCCCGCACCAGCGCAAGCGCGCCGTCTTCGGCTCCTTCGCGGCCCGAATTGAGGCTGCGCACGGCGTGCGTCCCGGCTGGCAGGAGTGGCTTCGCGACGACACGATCGTGTGCCGTTGCGAAGAGGTCACCGCCGGGCAGCTCCGCGCCAAGGCGGCCGCGACCGCGTCGCGCAGCCTGCGGTCGCAGAAACTCTCGACCCGTGCGGGGCTCGGCATCTGCCAGGCGCGCATCTGCGGTCGCAGCGCCGAGGAACTCCTCGCGGCGGCGGTCGACCCCGCTGGCGGACCCCAACGGGCTCTCGACGAGGGCATCGTCGACCGGCGCCCCATCCATACCCCCATCCGGCTCGCAGAGCTGGCAGGAATCTCAGAAGCACATCATCCCCTGACAGGAAGGCAAGACCCATGACCCACGCAGCTTCAACGCACCTCGACCTCGGAGGCGTCGTCGTCGCGACGGCCCTCCCGTACAAGGAGGATGCCTCCGCCCCCGCCGGGCTCGCCGTCGACTACGAGGCCTACGCCGAGCACTGCAACTGGCTCATCGAGAACGGCTGCCGTGGGGTCGGGCCCAACGGCTCGCTCGGCGAGTACTCGTCGCTCACGGATGAGGAGCGCCGCAAGGTCGTGCAGGTCGCCGTCGAAGCGGTCGGCGACCGTGGCATCGTCGTCGCCGGCGTGCACGGACCCGGGTGGCACCAGGCTCAGCACTGGGCGCAGCTCGCGAAGGAGGACGGCGCCCACGGTGTGCTGTGCCTGCCACCGACGATGTACCGCTCGGCGGATGCAGACGTCATCGAGCACTTCGCGAAGGTCGCCGAGGTCGGGCTGCCGGTGATGATCTACAACAACCCCCTCGACACCAAGGTCGATCTTCGGCCTGAGCTGGTCGCCGAGATCGCCAAGATCGACGGCATCGTGGCCGTCAAGGAGTTCTCCGGTGACGTGCGCCGCGCCTTCGAGATCCAGGAGGCCTGCGAGGCGGCCGGGTCGCAGATCGATGTGATCGCCGGCAGCGATGACGTGCTCTTCGAGCTCATGATCGACGGCGCGACCGGCTGGTTCGCCGGGTACCCGAATGTGTTCCCCGCTGAAGCTGTTGCCATCTACGACCACATGGCCGCTGGCCGCTACGTCGAGGCTCGCGAGATCTACAAGAGCCTCATTGCCGCCTTCCGGTGGGATTCGCGGACCGAGTTCGTGCAGGCCATCAAGCTCGGCATGGACATGGTCGGCCGGAACGGCGGGCCCTGCCGTCCTCCTCGCGCCGAGCTGACGCCCGAGATGGCCGATCGAGTGCGCGCAGACACGCAGCGAGCACTCGACGCACTGGCCGCGCTCCAGTAGGGTCGCAGCAGACATGGGGGTCGTGATGAATGTCCCCTCTCGTCTGCTTGCGGGCCCCTTCCCGCAACAAGCGACGCAATCAGGCAATAGGGCCGATTGCGTCTGGCCCGCGGGGCGATCCCCCCTTGTCCCGTTGGGCCGGCTGCCCGGGGTGCCCCCCACCCCGGGCAGCCCTCTCTCTTCGAGCCACGAGGTCTACTGACATGCGAGCATCACGAGTCATCTCCGCCGTCGATTCCCACACTGAGGGGATGCCGACCAGGGTCGTCACCGGGGGCGTCGGGGTCATCCCTGGCGCGACCATGAACGAGAAGCGGCTGTACGTGCAGGAGCACCGCGACGATCTGCGCACCTTCCTGATGCGCGAGCCGCGCGGACATTCGGCGATGAGCGGCAGCATCTTGCAGCCATCGACGCGGGAGGACGCCGACTTCGGTGTCCTGTACATCGAGGTATCCGGCCTGTTGCCGATGTGTGGGCACGGCACGATCGGCACGGCGACGGTGCTCGTGGAGACCGGGATGATCGAGGTCAGCGAGCCTGAGACGGTGATCAGGCTCGATACTCCCGCCGGACTCGTGATCGCGCGCGTCGAGGTCAGCGAAGGACGCGCTGTTAGCGTTACCATCGAAAACGTGCCCAGCTTCTGCGAACGCCTCGACGCCGTCGTTCCCGTCCCGGAACTCGGCATCGACGCGCTCCGATACTCGCTGGCCTTCGGCGGAAACTACTACGCGATGGTCGACCTCGACGACGTCGGCCTCCCGTTCGAGCGAGCGCGCAAAGACGACATCATGCGAGCCGGTCTCGCGATCATGGATGCCATCAACCAGCACGACGCGCCGAAGCACCCCACCATCGAGGGCGTCGGCCACGTGCACCACGTCGAGTTCATCGCCCCGGGCTCCGACGCCGCGCACTCGCGGCACGCGATGGCCATCTACCCCGGCTGGTTCGATCGCTCACCGTGCGGCACCGGAACCTCCGCGCGCATGGCCGAGCTGCACGCCAGAGGCGAGCTGCCGCTGCACACCGACTTCGTCAACGAGTCGTTCATCGGCACGAGCTTCACCGGGCGACTCATCGACGAGGTGCAGGTCGGTGACCGAGCCGCCGTCATCCCGACCATCAAGGGTCGCGCATGGATCACGGGCATGGGCCAGTACCTGCTCGACCCCACAGACCCGTTCCCCGCAGGCTTCGAATTCTAGATTGGACTCATTGATGAGCACACCCACCCCGCACACCAGCGACGCCGAGCTCGAGCAGATCCTCGCGGCTGCGGCTGCCGCCGCGCCGATCTGGGCCGCAACGCCCCCGACACAGCGAGCCACCGCGCTCGTCGCCGTCGCCGACGCGCTCGACGCCGCGGCGGGGGAGCTCATCCCCATCGGCATGCGCGAGACCGGTCTCGCACAGGCGCGCCTCACGGGCGAGCTGAAGCGCACGACCGTGCAGATCCGGCTCTTCGCCGACGTCATCCGAGACGGCTCGTACCTCGACGTGCGTCTCGACGAGGCCGACCCCGACTTCGTGCTCGGCCCACGGCCGGATGTGCGGCGCATGCTGGTCCCGGTCGGCGTCGCGGTCAACTTCTCCGCCTCGAACTTCCCCTTCGCCTTCTCCGTGGCAGGCGGCGACTCCGCCGCGGCGCTCGCCGCCGGTTGCGCGCTCATCGTCAAGGGCCACTCCGGGCACCCGGAGCTGTCGGTGGCGACCGCGCGGGTCGTCGAGACAGCCCTCCGCGGCGCCGGAGCGCCTGACGGCGTCTTCGCGCTCGTCCTCGGCCAGCAGGCCGGCGTCACCGTGCTCGAAGACGAGCGAGTCGACGTGGGCACCTTCACCGGCTCGATCCGCGTCGGGCGCCTGCTCGCCGACAAGGCTGCCGCGCGCCCGCGCCCTATCCAGTTCTACGGAGAGCTCGGCAGCGTCAACCCGGTCTTCGTCACGGAGGCGGCGCTCGCCGAGCGCGGCGAGGAGATCGCGAGCGGCTACGCAGCCTCGGTCGCTGGCTCTGCCGGCCAGCTCTGCACCAAGCCCGGGTTCCTCTGGGTCCCGACGACGGATGCGGCGGCCGAGCTCGAGCTGCGCGTCTCGCAGGCGGCGGAGCAGGCGGCGGAGCACCGACTCCTCAACCCGAGCATCGGCCGGGCGTACGTGGAGCGGCGGAGCGCCGTGCTCGCTGCGGACGGCGTGCGTGTGGTCGCGGAAGGCTCCGTGCGCAGCGATGACGACGGCAACGTGTGGGCGACGCCGACCATCGTGGCGGTCGCGGCCGACAAGCTCGAAGCCGGCGACGAGACGTTGCTCGACGAGGTGTTCGGCCCCTTCTCCGTCATCGTCCAGTACGACGACGAGCAGGCGCTGGCGCCCAGTCTCGACGAGCTCTACGTCGGGAACCTGACCGGCACGGTGCACGCGGCCGAAGGGGAGCAGTCTCCGGCGCTGTCGGCACTCGTCGCCGGCCTGGCCCGGAAGACGGGTCGTGTCCTCTTCGGCGGCTGGCCCACCGGTGTGGCGGTCACGCCCGCGATGCAGCACGGCGGACCGTACCCGGCGACCTCGAACGACACGTCGACGTCGGTCGGCACCGCATCCATCTCGCGCTTCCTGAGAGGCGTCGCCTACCAGGGTGCGCCGCAGGCCGCGCTCCCCGAGCCGCTGCAGGACGCGAACCCGTGGGGCGTCCCGCAGCGGCGCGCGGCCGCCGGGCAGTCGGTCAACTGGGGGTCCGGGGCCTGAGCTTCGTGGCGAGACGCTGACGGAGCGTCAGCGTCTCGCTGGAGGTTGGAGCCTCGCTCGAGGCCGGAGCATCGCTGAGTGTCGGAGCTGCCGCGAGGCGCCCCCGACGCCGCAGCTCGGGGACGACGTGCTCGACGAAGTCCGCGAATGAGCTCGGCAGCAGCGCCGGGGTCACGACGAATCCGTCGGCGGCCCCGGCGTCCTGCCAGGCGCAGAGCTCGTCGGCCACGTCTCGGCCGCTGCCGGTCGGTGACGGGGTGAGCTGGTCGAGCGATTGCCTGAGGGCGAGGTCGCGCACCGTGAGCCCCTCTCGGGCGCAGACGGCCACGAGCATGTCCTCGAAGCCGTCGCTGCCGGTCGCGCCGCGGTGCTCCGCCAGTACGTCGACGGTTGCCCTGTCCAGCTGAAGGTTCCCGGCGTCCGCGTGCAGGAGTCGCGCGAGCGAGCGCACCGCGGAGGCCTCGTCGATGTGGGCGAGGAGCGAGTCCCGCGTTCGCGCTGCATCGATGCTCGTCGATCCGACGATGGGCTGGATGGCGGCGCAGACTCGCAGCTCGTTGGGGTCGCGCCCCGCGCGGCTGGCTCGCTCGCGCAGCTCGGCTCGGACCGCACGGTTGCCGTCGATGCCGTCTGCCGCGACGAACACGAGTTCCGCCCACTTCGCCGCGAAGTCCATGCCGCGAGGGGAGGCTCCCGCCTGCATGAGCACCGGATGCCCCTGCGGGCTTCTCGGCAGGCTCAGCGGCCCAGGTGGCGCGGCGCGTTCGCGCGGCGACGGCATGCGCGAGATGCGTTGGGGGTCCGCAAACACGCCGGCGGCCGCATCCCGGACCACCGCGTCGCTCTGCCAGCTCTCCATGAGCTGAAGCACCTGCGTAACGACCCGGTCTGCGCGATCGTAGCGTCGCGCCTTGGGGGCGATGTGGTCGAGGCCCATGTTTCGTGCCTCTGCGTCCGTCGTCGACGTGACGATGTTCCAGGCGACGCGGCCAGCCGACAGGTGGTCAAGGCTCGCGAGCGTCCGGGCGATCGCGTACGGCGGGAGGAATGAGGTCGAGACGGTGGCGCCGAGCCCGATCGTGCTGGTCGCGCCGGCGATCGCGCTCAACACCGGCACCGGGTCGAGGGTCACGGCTCCCTTGCCGCCGCTCGCGAGCGTCGTCGCGACGTCGCCGAGCGCGTCTTCCGGCACCGCGAGGGCGTCCGGCATGAAGACCACATCGAAGCCGCCGCGTTCGAGGAGGCGGGCGAGGTCGATGTAGGTGCTCGCGCGCAGCCAGTCTCCGCCGGAGTCAGGGTGCCGCCAGGCCGCCGCGTAGCGGTGCGTCGGCGGGTTGAGCATGCCGACCAGCGTGAGGTGGGGAGCTGCCGAGTCAGACAAGTGAGAGCCCCGTTCCCGCCAGGACGCCCGCGGCCGAGACCGCCGCGAAGACGGCCAGCACGACGCCCGCGAACATCGCGTCGCGCGCATCCAACCGCACCGGGCGCCAGACGGTTCGGGGGCCAGCGCCGAGTCCCCGCGACTCGAGAGCTTGTGCGATCCGCTCGCCGGAGCGGATCGACACCACGAGCAGTGAGAACGCGGCTGCACCGAACGACGAGAGCCCGGCCCGAGGCATGCCGTTTCGTCGAAGCGGCGCTCGCACGGCCTGGGCGGCGCGGATGCTCTGCCACTCGCTGGGGAGCAGCTGCAGCATCCGGAAGCCAGCCAGCAGCGCGTACGCGAAGCGCGGGTTCAGCCTGGCGTGCTGCGTGAGGCTTGTCATCAAGTCACGTGGTGGGGTGCTCGCGATGAACGCGATCGACATGAGACCGATGACGCCGGTCCTGAGGGCCAGCGCGAAGCCGATGGCGAGCCCCTCCGCAGTCACACGCACCGGAAGGTCCGGGGCGATCTCGGTGCCCGGTCTGCTGAGGGCGTTCACCGTGAGGAGGCCGACGCCGAACGCGGCGAACGGCGTGCACGCGGCCAGGAGTCTGGCGGGGGACAGGCTCGTCGTGGTCAGTACCGCGAGGGCGGCGGCGGCCGCCAGCACGCCGAGGGTCACCGGGTTCAGCACCAAGAGCGTCGCGAGCGAGCAGCAGAACAGTATGGCGAGCTTAACGGTCGGGTTGCGTCGCTCGAGATACGGCGGCGCGCTCATGCCGGTTTCCTGAGGCCGACATCGTCGAGCTCGCGCAGGATGCCTCGGGCGTGCGCATCGGATTCGCTGTGCCCGACGAGCCACTCGAGGAGCGGGGACACCTCGAGACCGGCGGCCGCGAGCAGCTCGGGCTGCCGCAAGAGCTCGAAGGGCGTCGTCTCGGCGAGCAGGCGTCCGTCGCCGAGCACGAGCACTCGGTCGGCGTGCGCGCAGACGGTCCGGAGCTCGTGGCTCGAGAACAGCACCCCGCATCCGGATGCGGCCGCCCGCTCAAGCTCGCGCATCGCGGTGATGCTGGCGCGTCGGTCCAGCCCGAACCCCGGTTCGTCGGCGAGGAGAAACGGACGCTCGTGCGCCAGCATGGCCGCGAGGCTGAGGCGTCGCTGCTGCCCGCCGGAGAGGCGGAACGGGCTGTGGTCGAGATGCTCTGAGAGCTCGAACCGCGCGGTGAGCTCGGCGACCCGTGCCGCCGCGTCCGTTCCCAGGCCGTGCTGGATCTCGCGGCGCACGGTGTGCTGCGCGAACTGGTGCTCCGGGTTCTGGAAGATCAGGCCAGGCCTCGGTCCGGTGATGCGACCCCGGCTCGGCTGCGCCAGTCCGGCGAGCGTCCGCAGCAGGGTCGACTTGCCGCATCCGTTCGGGCCGACGAGCGAGACGGTCTCCCCGGCCCGCAGCTGGAAGGTCACGCCGCGCAGCAGCGGCGTCGCGGAGCCCGAGGCGCGGGTGCGCCGCGTCGAGGCGCCGGCGACTACGTCAACGTCCGACACCTGCAGACAGTCGGCGCCGGCCGCCGGAGGAGTCTGGGGGGTGTGTGTTGGCTCAGCCGCGCGGCCGAGCATCGACAGCGAGTCGGCGACGGCGTCGTTCGCGAGGCCGCCCGCCATGCCCGTCACCGCGGCGAGCTCGGCCTCGAGCGGCAGCCAGCATCCCGCGGCCTGCAGCTCGCGGGCGTGCTCGAGCAGCACCGATGCGGTCGCGCCATCGTGCGCGATCACGCCGCCACGACCGACCACCACCGTGCGCGCCGGCAGTCCGGCGATGCCCCGGGCGCCGGCATACTCGTCCAATCGGTGCTCGACGAGCACAAGCGTGGATGCGCGTGCCGTGGCCGCGTCGACGGCCAGACGGACCGAAGCGATGCCGGCCGGGTCGAGCATCGAGGTCGGCTCATCGAGCACGAGCACCCGGGGATCCGTGACGATCGCCGCCGCGAGTGCGACCCGCTGGGTCTCCCCGCCGGACAGCGCGGCCGACCGACGCCCGGCGAGCGCACCAGCACCGACCAGCTCGAGCGCAGCATCCACCGCCTGGCCGATCGTCGAGGGGTCACGGGCCTGATTCTCGAGCGGGAACGCGACCTCGTCGGCGACGTCGGGCAGGCAGACGGAGGAGCTCGGATGCTGCGCGACGACGGACACGTGGCGCGAGATGCTCGGGACGTCCGAGTGCCGCGTCTCCACGCCGCAGACGCGGAACGATCCCGTGACCCGGGCCGGGACGGTATGCGGGATCACCCCGGTGATCGCCTGCAGCAGGGTCGACTTCCCCGAACCGGACGGCCCGATCACCAGGATGTGCTCGCCGCGGCGGATCCGGAGGTCCACGGGGCCAAGCCCGTCACCGGACGAGTGGATAGCCTCGAAACCCACAGTCTCGATGTCCGGCGCCGCGGCGTCAGCTCCCGCCGAGTCAGACCGCACGGCGCACGGCGTGCGGCTTCGAGTCCTGCACGATCGCGAAGTTGTCGAGCACTCCGGTACGCACGAGGGCGTCGACGATGAGCTTCGCGAAGAGCCCGCCGAGGAGGATGCCTGAGGCTACCTGGATGCCGAAGCGCAGGAAGAGAATCTCCTGCCCGTACCAGCCGGACCGGAACGCGGAGTAGAAGAACACGATGCCGGCGCCGAGCGCGCCGGAGATCGCGAAGCGCAACCAGCCGTACTTCCGGTACCTGCCGAGCGCGAACGGCAGCTCGCTGCCGATGCCCTGGATCGCCGCCGCGACGAAGAGCAGGGGGCCGACCGCGGATCCAAGGAAGACGACCTCGATGACCGACGCGAGGACCTCAGCGATCACGCCCACGAGCGGCAGGCGGATGATCGCGATCGCGATGGGAGCAACGAGCAGCCACCCGCCGAAGAGGAAGTGCTGTGCGAGGTCACCCGCCGGGCCCATCGCGATCGAGAGGGCCGTCCAGGCCTGCACGAGCGCCCAGTAGAGGAAGCCGAAGACCGTGCCGAGGACCACCATGAGCACGATGTCGCGAAGCTTGAGGCTCATGCGCGCACCCCGGACTCGGTCTGGGCCGCGTGGCTCGGGCTGTTGAGCGAGATCGTGAGGTGGCTCGTCACGTGCTGCACGTGCGCACCGACCGACGCCCACGCGACAACCACGGTCTCCAGCACACGCCCGAGGTCGCCGCTGAGCTTCGTCACGAAATGCTCCGAGGCCACGAACGTGCCGCTGGCCTTCGCCGTCTCGATGGCCGCAAAGATCTCCCGCATGTGGTCGGGCTCGCGGCCCTCCGAAGGCGAGTCCTCGAGCGGGTACAGTGCCCACTCCGCGCTCGCGAAGCTGCCCGTGTGCCGCCCGCGTGGCGCATCCACCCGCCGCGGCCCAGCCCCGCCGGGCAACTCGCACACCGCCTCGCCCGGGCACCCGCGAGAGAGCAACACCGAGACCGAGGCATGCAGCCCGGTCTGCGCGATCTGCTGGGTCACATCGGTCAGCCATCGAAGCAGCGCCTGCTCGTCGCCACCTGCGTAGGTGCTGACGTCACCGGTCTCGAGGACGAGACCTGCGGCATCCGTCGTCTCGAGCGCCGACGTGATGACCTCGATGAAGCGGTCGGACATGACCGAGACGGTCAGTCTTGCCCCCACGCCAAACGCGAGCGGGTCTTTGGTAATGGATTCCATGTGCGTGCCTTCCGTCGGAGCGTGACGGCACGGGTGAGTCGACTCCCTTCGCTGGCATTACCCAGATCAGGTTCAACGGTCGGAGTTCGAGTACTCCCTCTCAGCCCGACTCATCGGGCTCCCGTGCACGGCCACACTGTAGCCCCGACGGGGCACGCGCCTACCCCGCGGCGCTCGTGAAAACGACGTGGTTCCCCTCGGGGTCGAGCACCTGGAGGATCTGGAAGTGAGTGGCGTCTTCGATTCCGCCGTGCTCGATGCGCGCCGCGTCGAGGCGCTTGGCGACGGCCGGCAGGTCGTCATCGTTGAACACCACTGTGGATTTCCCCGACCTGCTCGGGTCGGCCCACAGCTGCAGGCCGGCTTGGTTTGTGAAGTGCCACTCCAGGAGACCCGGCATGGGGTTCTCGTCCGGGCCGCGGCCGAAGAGCCTGCCGTAATATTCCGTAGCCTGCGCCAGGTCGGACACTGTGATCTGTGCGAGAACGCCTGTGATAGCCATGGTGGAAGTCTGCGCGACGCGCGTGCGAGGAACCTCCGAGTCTCGCCTCAGGCGAGCACGCATGCACCTTCATTGTGTCGCCCCGTTGCGACTCGTAACGGGGCGCGTCAGGCGCCGTGGACCGGGGCAGGAGCGCTGCCTAGCGTCGGAGCATGACGAACCCCAACCGAATCCACCTCGGCGTCGCGCTCGACGGCGCCGGCAGTCACCCGGCGGCCTGGCGGGAGCCGAGCGCCCGCCCCGACGAGCTGTTCACGGCCGAGTACTGGGTGTCGCTGGTCCAGCTCGCCGAGCAGGGGCTGCTCGACTTCGCCACCATCGAGGACTCCCTGGCGCTCCAGAGCAGCGAGCTCCTCCGCGGAGACACCCGCCTCGACGAGGTGAGGGGGCGCCTGGATGCGCTCCTCATCGCCTCGCGCGTGGCTCCCGTCACGCAGCACATCGGCCTCATCCCGACGGTCACGACGACCCACACGGAGCCGTTCCACGTCTCGAAGGCGGTCGCCACGCTCGACTACACCAGCCAGGGACGGGCCGGCTGGCAAGCTCGCGTGTCGCCCGGCGCCGAGCACGCGCACTTCGGGCGCAGAGACGCGCCACTCGTGGGCGAACTGTTCGCCGAGGCGAACGACGTCGTCGAGGTCGTGCGCCGCCTCTGGGACAGCTGGGAGGACGACGCGGAGATTCGCGACGAGTCCACCGACCGCTTCCTCGACGCCGCGAAGGTGCACCGCATCGAGTTCGAGGGGAAGTGGTTCAGCGTGCGCGGCCCGTCGATCACGCCGCGCCCGCCACAGGGCCAGCCCGTCGTCGCCGCGCTCGGCCACGCCGAGATCCCGTACGAGTTCGCCGCCGCGAGCGCCGACCTGCTCTTCGTGACCCCAAGCGATGTCGGGTCCGCCGTCCGCATCCTCAGCGAAGTGCGCGCCGCGGAGGCGAAGGTGCAGCGCGAACGTGAGCTCTCGGTCTTCGTTGACCTCGCGGTGTTCCTCGACGGCCCCGGCGAGACCGGCGCTGCCCGCCTCGCTCGGCTCGACGCCAAGGGGCGCAGACTCGGCCAGCCACCTGCCGTGTTCGCCGGCTCCGCCGCCGAGCTCGTCGAGCACTTCGAGACCCTGTCCGCGCTCGGCTACGACGGCTTCCGCCTCCACCCCGGGGTCCTGACCGACGACCTGCCTCGCATCGTCGCCGACGTCGTCCCGCTGCTCCAGCAGCGAGGACTGTTCCGTGAGCGCTACGAGGAGTCGACCCTGCGCGGCCTCCTCGGGCTGCCGACCACCGTCCCCAACCGCTACGCCGCCGTCTGAGCGCGCACATCGACCAGACCGAACGCGATCAGGAGAACACAGTGACCAAGAAGCAGATCATCCTCGCCGCCTACGTCGGCGGCGTCAACGAGCACACCCTCTGGGAGCATCCGGACGCCGGCAGCCAGATCGAGTTCTCGACGTTCAAGCACGTGGCGCAGAAGGCAGAGGCCGGGAAGTTCGACTACTTCTTCCTCGCAGAGGGCCTCGCGTTGCGCTCGCGGCTCGGCGAGATCTTCGACCACGACATCGCGGGCCGCCCGGACACGATCCCGGTGCTCGCCGCGCTCGCGGCCGTCACCGAGCACATCGGGCTCGTCGGCACCATCAATGCGACGTTCAACGAGCCGTACGAGCTGGCACGCCAGTTCGCGAGCCTCGACCACCTCTCCGGGGGCCGCGCGGGCTGGAACGTCGTCACCTCCTTCGACGCCTTCACGGGGGCGAACTTCCGCCGGGGTGGGTTCCTCCCGCACGCGGAGCGCTACGAGCGGGCGGAGCAGACCGTCAACACCGTCCGCGAGCTGTGGGACTCCTGGTCCGCTGACGCGATCGTGGCGGACAAAGAGACCGGCCAGTTCCTCGACTCCGCTGAGGAGGGCCGATTCGATGTGTCGACGAGCCAGTTCGACATCCGCGGCCGCTTCACGGTGCCGCGCAGCCCGCAGGGGCGACCCATCATCGTGCAGGCCGGCATCTCTCCGCAGGGGCGCGACTTCGCTGCCGCCAACGCGGACGTCATTTTCTCGCCGTACTCGCGCCTCGTCGAAGCCCGCGAGTTCTACGCAGACGTGAAGGCACGCGTCGAACGTTTCGGCCGGCACCGTGACGACCTCAAGATCCTGCCCCAGTCGAGCTTCGTCCTCGGCGACACACTCGAGGAGGCGCAGGAGAAGGCTCGCTGGGTGACCGAGCAGCAGCTCAGCCCACGAACCATCCAGGTGCGGCTCGAACAGGTCTGGAACCGCGACTTCTCCGACCTCGATTTCGACGGGCCCCTGCCCGACGTCGATCCCGACGGCGACAGCGCGCCGGTCATCGAGGGGCGAGCCTTCACCTACGGCGATCGACTCGCCACCGTCCGACGGTGGCGCGAGCAGGCGACGGCGAACGGGTGGAGCATCCGCGAGTTCGCACGCCACGAGCTCGGCGGTGTCCGCTACGTCGGCACGCCTGCCCAGGTGGCCGAGGAGATCGACGACTTCGTGCAGAACGACGGCTCCGACGGCTTGGTCATCGGCTCGCACCTCACTCCGGGAGGCATCGACGAGTTCGTCGACCACGTCGTCCCGATCCTCCAGGAGCGAGGGTCGCTGCGCGCGGAGTACACGGGCAGTACTCTGCGCGACAACCTGGGCATCCCGGTTCCTGCGCGCGGCACCACGGCGCCGAGCGCCTTCGCGGCCCAGCCCTAACCGGAGCAGGCCGAGCTGCCGCTGGGCGCGTCCGAGCCAGTGTCACCCGGGGGTGGGCCTCTCACCCCGAAGGGTAGGCCTCGCGGAGGACGCGCCCGAGGTAGGCCGCGATGGCGCCAGGGCCGGATCCGTCGGCCACTCGCTCCACGTCGGCGTTGTAGTTGGTGTTCGTGTTGATGTCGTAGACGACCTGGCGGCCGTCCTCGGTCTCAATGAACTCGATGCCGGCGATCTCCAGGCCTATGTCCCGCGTGAACGCCACGAGACGCGCGACGAGGTCGTCGTGACCGCCCTCACGGAGCGAGAAGATCGAGGTGCCTGGTTCCGGCGCCAGCTCGGCCCCTGGCGGCAGCGCCGGTCGACCGGTCTCCGGGTCAATCGCGCACGCGTCCGCGGGGCACAGCTGGAACCCGCCGTGGATGGTGTCGGCAGCGATCGAGTAGACGTGCTCGCCACCCACAATCTCGACGCGGGTGATGAAGCCGCCCGCGGGGCGCAGGTACTCCTGCAGCAGCGTGATGCCGTCGAGGGGCTCCTCGAACTCGGGTGAGTCGAGGTACGCCTCGAACGCTGCGAAGGTGTCGAAGCGGCGCACTCCGAGCCCCTTGCCGCCCTGGTTGTGCTTGGTGATGAACGGGGTCGGGAACTCGCGCGCCGCATCCCGGAGCCGTTCCCGGCCGATGACGGCGAGCGTGCGCGGGGTGTCGATCCCCGCGTTTCGGAGCAGCGTGAGCTGGTCGACCTTGCTCACCTCGAGCTCGATCGCGCGGCGCCCGTTGACGGTACGACGCCCGGAGGCCTCGACCCAGTTGAGGACGGACCTGGCGTAGTCCTTGGCGAGGGCGTGGCCCCGGGTGTGCGAGGACGCGCTGATGCGGGACCAGAAAACTCCCTCCGGCGGGAGGGCATCGATGTCGAGGACGCCCTCGATCAGGTGCCATTCGACGACGGGGACGCCCGCGGCCTCGAAGGCGGCCTGGAACGGGGGCCACCATTCGGGGTTCTCGTGCAGTGCGTAGACGACGGGGCCCGCGGCGACGGGCTGGGACGAGATCGATGTGCTCATGAGAAGAATCCTTCGACGTCGAGAGCGCCGCCCGCCGCGTCGAAATCGGCGCGGGCGGCTGCTCGGAGGTTGGGGTCGCTGAGGAAGTCGGCGGCGACGAGGGCGAGGCCGACGCTGGCGTCGGCGATGGCCGTGCTGGCCTCGTCGCCGGTCGCGTACTCGGCGAATTCGCGCGTGTGGAGACTCACGTCGGGCGGGCTGATCGCGATCACCGGGTGGATGCCGGGGACGCGCACGCTCACGTTCCCGAAGTCGGTGGATGCTGCCAGGTGGGAGGGCACGGACGCCTTGGTCAGGACCCTCCTGTCCCTTGCCTCCTGGTGCACCGCCCACCGCTCGGAGAGCGGGGTGTTGTAGCGCAGTGGCATGGTGAACGGCAGTGGGTCCCACTCGACCTCGACGCCGGTGCCCGTTGCCAGGGCGATGCCGTTGGCGATGTCTTCCAGACGCAGGCTGAGCTCTTTGAGCGTTGCTGCGGCGTTGGAGCGCACGTAGTACTCGAGCTCGGCGAACTCGGGGACCACGTTGGGGCGCTGCCCGCCGTCGACGATGACGCCGTGGATGCGGTCGCCCGGGTACAGGTGCTGCCTGAGTAGGCCGGTGGCCTGGTAGTTCAGGTTGGCGGCGTCCAGCGCATTGCGCCCTTGGAACGGCGAGGCGGAGGCGTGGGCTGGGACGCCGAAGTAGCGCACGCGCAGGATGCGCCGCCCGATGAATGGCTGGTCGGTGACGTCGTAGCCGAAGGGGTGGATCATGATGGCGGCATCGACGCCGTCGAAGGCGCCGGCGCGGGCCATGATCTCCTTGCCGTTCCCGCCTTCCTCTGCCGGGGTTCCGTAGAGCAGCACCCTGCCCGGTGCCAGCGCGTGCGCTCGGCTGGCCTCGACGAGCGAGAGGAAGGCGCCGACGGCCGAGGCCGCGATGATGTTGTGCCCGCAGCCGTGGCCGACACCGGGCAGTGCGTCGTATTCGGCGAGGATCGCGACGGTTGGCGCGTCGGGGGCGGGGGTGCCGATGCTTAGTTCGGCGACGAGCGCCGTGTCGAGGCCGAAGGCTCCGACCTGCGCGTCGACACCGTGCTCGGCGAGCAGCTCGGCGATGTCGGCCACGCTCTGCGTCTCCCGGAATCCCTCCTCCGCGTACTCGAAGATGCGGTGCGACAGCTCGACGAGCTCCGGCTGGAGCGCCTCGGATGCGGCGGCCAGTGCGGCGGCGTCCTCGCTGCTCGCGCCGTCGTGCGGCGAGGTGATCCTGGGCGCGGCCGCCGCGGCGATCGCGGTCTCGGCGGCGACGAGGTCGAGATAGGTGCTGCTCGGGGTCGTGGGGGTCGCCCCCACCTTGATGCCGCGGGTTGCGTCTGCTGCTTCGCTCACGTGGTGTGCTCCTTGCCGCCGTCCGGCCCCTGGCGGGCCGTCTGCATCCATCGTGCCTCGATTCTCCGGGAGGGGGCGAGGCCGTGTCCCGGTTGCCGTCGTGGGCCGTAACGTGAACCTCCATTACAGTGGCAGCGTGATGTTCATCTTCGGCGCCGTGCTGCTCGGGCTCAGTCTGGCGCTCACGACCTGGGCGCATTTTCTCGTCGGTCGGGCGGGCGCGGGGCGGAGGCTCCCGATCTTCAGGGACCCGCCTGGCACGCCGAAGCTCGCCAGCTGGCTCCGGATGGGCGGCGCACTGCTGGCGGTCATCGCCGCGGGGCAGCTGTGGCACGGTATCGGGCTCTTCGCGCTGCTCCCGGTTGCGCTCGTGCTCTTCGTTCCCGGGCTCATCATGCACGCACGACACGAGCGTACGCTTCGCTCATGAGCGATGGAGCCCTGACCCTGTCCGCAGACACCGAGGGCGTCGACGTCACGGCGCCTCCGATCGGATCCGGGGGCTGCGTCGAGTGCGACGCGGCCGGTGGGTGGTGGGTGCACCTGAGGCGCTGCGCTGCGCGCGGCCACGTCGGGTGTTGCGAATCCTCACCAGCTCAGCACGCGACGGCACACCACCGTGAGACCGGCCACCGGTACATGCAGTCCTTCGAACCTGGCGAGAGCTGGTTCTGGGACTTCGACGACGAAGTGTCCCTCGACGGCCCCGAGCTGGCGGCTCCCACCTCGAAGCCCCGCGACGTGGCGACTCCCGGGCCAGCTGACCGGCTCCCGGCTGACTGGCGCACGCACATCCACCAGTAGCTACGGCTACCCTCGGCTCACGGCCGCCGTGAGCGAGCGCGCTCGAGAGCCCCGCGATTCCGCCCCCGATCACCGCGGCCCGCCTGTTCATTGCGGCGCTCTACTACATCCATAGTGCAAGCACTACGGTTATAGTAAATCGTGGCTTCTACCCGGGATCGTTCACTGACTGCCGCGCTGGAGCTGCTCGCGGAGGGCGGCATGCGCGCCCTCACGCACAGCCGCGTGGACGCGGCCGCTGAGTTGCCGCGCGGATCCACGTCCAACTACTTCCGCACCAGACAGGCGTTAATCGAGGGCGTCATCGAGCGTCTCGAGCGCACCGATTACGCAGAGTGGCTCCTCACCTATGAGTGGGGGGCTCCGAGCCTCGAGCGCTTCTGCAGCGCGATCGAGGCCGCAGTCGAGTCGATGACCGGCGCCGGCCGCACGCAGACGCTCGCTCGCTACGCCCTGTTTCTGGAAGGCACCCACAACCCGGCCGTCGCGGCTGCGGTCCAGGCTGGCCGTGAACGCCTGCGCGGCTGGGCGGTTGGCGCCGTCGCCGGGCTCGGCCTCAGCGAACCTGAGGCACGGGCGGCCGCGCTGTTCGCCTTCATCGACGGGGCCGTCCTGCACCGACTGTCGCTGCCCGCAGAGGGTGGTGCTGACGCGCCGCCCAACATCGTGGTGACCGTGCGGCGGCTGCTCGCCGAGGGTTAGCCGCCTGCTTGCTGGAGCTCCATCGCCCAAGCCGTCGTCGCTGAGGCGATCTGCTGCCGCGCGTCAGCGTCCGGGATTGTGGCCGTCCCGTCGCCAGACTGGGGCCCGTAATTGCCGAACATGGCGTGGTTGGCGCCTTCGATCTCGAGTGTGTTCGCGTCTGCCGGGAGCAGCGGGCGTGCATCCGCCGCCTTCTGCGGGGTCGTGAGCCCGTCGGCGCTTCCTGTGATGCTGAGGACGTCGAGGGAGGAGTCTGCCGAGAGGTCGTTGGCGCAGTAACTGCCGAAGAGCAGCAAGCCGGCGGTGTCGTCGGATTCGGCGAGCTGGCAGGCGCGGACCCCGCCGAGTGAGTGTCCGCCGACGGCCCACGTGCTGACCTCCGGCGCTGCCGCCGTGAAGTCGTCGAGCGTGCGGGTGTCGAAGAATGCCAGGTTCAGGACTGGCTGGGGGAGGACGACGGTCACATTGTTGTCGGTGACGAGGCTGGAGAGCTTCGCTGCGTAGGCCGACGGTTCGACCTTCGCCCCGGGGATGAAAACGAGTCCCGTGTCGCTCGGCTCGACGGTCGGGCTGAGCACCAGCGAGCCGTCGACTTCCGTGATCGTGATCTCGGGGTCGCTCGTGACCGAGGCGAGTGCCTCCGGCTCAGCGGCCATGACGCCGACGTTCGCCCAGATCAGGAACGCGGCGATCGCGACGACGAAGACGGCCGCGACGACCGAGAACGCCCAGATGAGGGTGCGTCGAAGTCGGCTCCGCCGGCGGCGCGGCGGCTGCTGGTTCTTGGGCGTTGCTGGCACGTCCCGAGCGTACTGCCCGCGCCCGAACGGACGCTGGTCAGCTGCGCTGGGCGTCCCTTGCGACCGCGGTTGCAACCGGTTTCTCGAACGCGAAAATGGGGAGGTCGAACTGCGGGACGCGACGTTCCCCGCCCTCGAACCCGGCGGAACGATAGAGGGCGACGGCCTCCGGCTGTCGGGACCCCGTGGTGAGGAAGATGCGTGCGTAGCCGAGCGAAGCGGCGGCGGCGTCGAGCTCACGGAGGACTCGTTGGGCGAGACCCTGCCGACGGTGGGTGTCTCTGGTCCACATGCGCTTCACCTCTGCCGTCGTCGCGTCGTACCTGCGGATCGCGCCGGCGGCGACGAGGAGGTCCCCCTCAAGGATCCCGATGAACGCCCCGTCCGGTGCGACGAAGTCGGTGACGGGGTACGCGCCGATGTCGTCCTTGTAGAACTCCCGGTATCTGCTGCGGTACTCGTCGTCGAGCGCGCCGAGCACCTCGGCGACCTGCCTCGAGGTGACGTCGAGGTGGCGGACGGTCAGGGCGGATGTCATGCGCACATCGTGCGTCCCGGCGGCAGATCGCGCACGGAGCCGGGGGACTGGATGACGTCGTATTGCGTGCGGTGTAGCCGCGAGTCGTTTCGTGTCGGTGTGCGGCCGCCTCGTGGGTGGCGGCCTCCGCATCGGGCCGCTCGCTCCGTACGCTGACGATGCACACCGTTCGGCGGCGGACTCGCCGAGGGGACGCCTTCGAGAGGATGAACAGAGCATGCGCATCTCACTTCGCGCGACCCGAAACACTTCGCTCGTCGCGCGCGTGCAGCGGTTCCTCGTGCGGTGCCTCGCCGCCGAGCCTGCCGGCATCGGTCAGCAGCGTCTGCTGCTGCGCGGCGTCGGCATCGAAGAGGTGTAGCCGCGCTGCGAGCTCCTCGTGGAGCCGGGTTCAGGGCAGCTGCCGAGCGAGGAAACCGAGCGACGCCGCTGTGTCGACGATCTCGCCGACCGAGGTGCGTGGAACGACGACGAGCGGATACGCGTCGCTGTCTTCTTCCAGGAAAACGATCGCGAGCCCCACCGGTGCGAGCAACGCGTCAGCTGCAGACGCTGCCGCTGGCACGTCTCCGTCGACGTCGCCCACCTCGTCGGTGTCGAGCCCGAGCCGCACGATGCGGGGTACCCCCGCCAGTGCATCCGCGAGCTCCATGCCGGAGTCGTTCGCGTGGAGGTAGGCCAGCGCGCCGCAGTCGTCGAGCGCGTCGATCAGGGCCTCCCAAGCCTCGTCGGCACGGTCCGGCTCGACGCCGCTCTCGTCGGTGGTGTGGCCGGCCGACGCGTCGCCCTGGGTGTCCGTGGCGTCGTCGTCTTCGCCGTCCACATCGCGAAGCGCTTGGCGCACGCTCGGCCAGATCTCGGGGTCGTCGTCGATGAGCGCGCAGAGGCGCTCCCAGGAAGTGTCGTCAGTCACGGACCGAGGGTACCCGCCGCATCGGACCGGGGGATCACTTGCCCGCGATCGCGGCGATGAGTCCATCGACGTCGTCTTCGGTGGTGTCCCAGGAGCAGAGGAAGCGGACCAGCCCCGTTGAGGTGTCCCAGGTGTGGAAGGCGTAGCGCTCGCTGACTCGCTCGGCGACCTCGCCCGGCAGGAGTGCGAAGACCCCGTTGGCCTGTCGGGGCAGCGGTACGGAGCAGCCGTGGACGGGAGCGACCCCGGAGGCCAGCCTTGCAGCCATCGCGTTGGCGTGCTCAGCGTTCGCTCGCCAGAGTTCACCACCGAACAGTGCAAGGAGCTGCGCTGAGACGAAGCGCATCTTCGAGGCGAGCTGCAGGTCGATCTTTCGCGCCTCCTCGACGCCGTACACGGCCTCCGGGTTGACGACGACGACGGCCTCCGCGGCGAGCGCGCCGTTCTTGGTGCCGCCGAGACTGATCACGTCGGCACCTGCCGCGCTCGAGACCTCGGCGAGCGAGCATCCGAAGTGTGCGGCGGCGTTTGAGAGGCGAGCGCCATCCACGTGCAGCCACATGCCGTTCGCGTGGGCGACGTCGGCGAGCGCTCGCACCTCGTCCGGCGAATAGGCCGTGCCGACCTCAGTTGCCTGGCTGATGCTCACGGCGAGTGGGGCCGCGCGGTGCACGTCGCGGCGCACCGCCGCCGCGCGCTCGATGTCGGCGGGGACGAGCTTCCCGTCCGAGGTGTCGACGGTGAGGAGCTTCACGCCGCCGACCCGTTCGGGTGCGGCGTTCTCGTCGGTGTTGATGTGTGCGGATGCGGGGCACACGACGCCGCCCCAGCGAGGGAGCATCGACTGCAGCGCGACGACGTTCGCGCCCGACCCGTTGAAGACCGGCAGGCCGATGGCCTCCGGGCCGAACAGCTCCCTGCACAGCGCCTGGAAGGCTGAGGTGTACGGATCGGCGCCGTAGGCACCGACGTGGCCGCCGTTCGCCGCGATCAGCGCTTCCAGTACCGACGGGTGCGCGCCTGCCGCGTTGTCGCTCGTGAAGGTCCGGTGGGTTGCATCGTGCAGCTGCGTGGTCACCGCACTATTCTCCCGCACCTCGAAGAACATGCGTTTTCATGTTGCGCGTCTACGCTCGCACCATGAGTAACACCGAGGTCAACCCGATCGAGCAGCAGCTCCAGGCCGCCTACGAGACGGGCCAGGTGGTCGCTGGCATCGAGCTGCTCCTGCCGCGTGAGGTGCCACTCGGTGGGCCACGCTCGATGCCGGTGCTGCGCTCGCTGCCCAACAAGTTCCGGCACTTCATCGGCGCGTGGTGCTTCATCGACCACTACGGTCCCGTCGATCTCCCCGAAGAAGGGGGGATGGACGTCGCCCCGCACCCGCACACGGGTCTCCAGACCGTCAGCTGGCTCTTTTCCGGCGAGGTGGTGCATCGGGACTCCATCGGCGGACACCACGAGGTTGTCCCCGGTGGCGTCAACGTCATGACTGCCGGTCACGGCATCGCGCACTCCGAGGTCTCGCCCGATCGCCCAGATCGAAACCCCGTGCTGCACGGGGTGCAGCTCTGGGTCGCGCTCCCCGCCGCCCAACGTGGCATCCCGCCTGCCTTCACCGGGCTGGATCGATGCCCATCGATACCGCTCGCCTGCTCCTCGAACGATGCCGAGCCCGTCGTGGCGACCGTCTTCGTGGGCGAGTACGCCGGTGTGCGCTCGGAGGCGCCAAGTTTTTCACCGTTGCTCGGCGTTGAGCTCGAGTTCCCCGGCTGCGCTGAGACGGTGCTCGAGCTGAAGCCCGAGTTCGAGCACGGAATCCTTGCATGCGCGCCCGGGATCACCGTCGACGACGTCGAGCTTCCCGTCGGTGCGGTGGGCTACCTGCCTCCGGGCACGGAGCGTGCCGTCGTCGGCTCCTCGGGCGGCGGGCATGCAGTGCTCCTCGGCGGCGAGCCCTTCGGGGAGAAGATCGTGATGTTCTGGAACTTCGTCGGCGCCTCCCACGACGAGGTCGCCGCCGCGCGCGAGGAATGGGAGGCCACCCGAGGTGTGGACGCAGGCGGCGCGCGCTTCGGTGCTGTGAACAGCCACGGCGGGAAGACGCTTGCGGCGCCCGCCCTCCCCAACGTCCGCCTCGCGTCGCGGGGCCGCACCAGAGGAAACTGAGTCGCGCACCGCGGCCCGTGCTGCTGAGCCCCGCGCCTCAGTTCAGCTCAGCTCGGCTCAGCTCCGCCTCGGCGCTCCGCGTCCGAGCGCTCGCGCCATTGGATGAGGAACCGCCGATCGAAGGACGGGGCGCAGCGGAGGCATGAGACGAGTCGGCCGCGTGCGGGCCGGCGGAACCGAAGTACCTCGTGGCCGTTGGGGCAGGTGCCTGCCCACTTCGCGAACTCGCTCGCCACCTCGCCGTCGTGGGTGCGACCGCCCACGTAGCCGAGCTCATCCGCGACGCGCTTCCACTCGGGTCCGTGACCGGCCTTGTGGCCTGCGACGGCGTGCGCGACCTCGTGCAGCAGCGTCTGATGCACGGTGTCGTCGTCGTAGCGGGCCGACAGGTAGCGGGAGACGGTGATGCGCTTGTCGCGGAAGTTGCAGGCACCCGCCCGTTTCTTGGCGTGATCGAAGCCGAAGCTCCAGGTCTCATCGAGGTGCATGCGGATGAGGGCCTCCGCCCAGACCTGCACCCTGGCCAGGTCGGCCACGGCCGCCTCGCCTAGGAGTCGATCGAGGTGATCGGCTCGCTCAGCTCCGAGGAGGGCTCCTCGTCGCCCTCGAGGATCGCGCGGGTCACGCGGATCGCGAACTTCGACGACTGCAGCTGGTCGGCGGCGACGCCTCGTGCCAGACGCAGCTCGTGGGCACGCTCGAAGTCGACCAAGGCCTCCGTGTACTCGCGCTGCTCGAAACGCACCTTGCCGCGATGCTGCAGCGCGAAGGCAGCGAGTTCGTCCCATTCATGGGTGAGGGCCTCGTCGACGCAGCCCGTCAGGTCCTGCAGGGCGACATCGTGCTTGCCCTGGAACTGCTGCACCTGCGCCTTGCGGATGCGCGCCGCGAGTGCGTCCTCCCTCGCGCCGGTGAAGCGCGACTGGCGGTAGGCGGTCTGCGCGGTGTCGAACGCCTCGTCGAGCCGGCCGAGCATGCGAAGCAGTGCGACCTTCTCGTTGAGGGCGGACAGGGAGCGCAGCACGGCGATCTCCGCGAGTCGAGCCTCCGCAACGTCGACGTCGATGCGCTCGCGGAGGGTCTCCGGGTCGTAGCCGAGGATGATGGGAGCGTCTGACACCCCAGCAGGTTAGTCGCAGCGGCGACGGATCGGTGCATCCCTCGCCGGGTTGTGGAGAGGCGATCCGATCTCGTGCCTGTGCCGACTACCAGCCGCCCTGCCGTCGTTCTCGGAACACGCTCTTTCCCGGCAGCGGTGATGCCGTCGCCGAGGCGTCGCGTGCGGGTTCGGCGCCCCGCACGAACTCGCGTACGGCCTTGCCGCGCACCACGACCGCGGGCGGGAACCCGGACGCGACGCGACGCTCGAGGCCCGGCAGTGCCAGCGCATCCGCCGACCGGGAGGCGACTGCGGCGATGTTGCCGAACCTTCGCCCCTTCAGCATGGCGGGGTCGCCGACGAGCGCGACCTCGCCGAAGACCTCGATCAGTGTCGCCACCTCAGCTCTGGCGAAGGCCAGGTCATGGCCGTCGGCGATGTTGACGAGCACGACCCCGTCTGGGCGCAGGAAGGGGGCGAGCTCGGCGAAGAACTCGACGCTCGTGACGTGCGCTGGCGTCTGCGCGCCCGAGAAGATGTCGACGACGATCGCGTCGACCGAGCCGAGGAGTCCCCGCGGGAGCCTGCCGAGCTGTTCGCGCGCATCGCCGTAGCGGATGCGGATGCTCGCCCCGGCGGGGAGTGGGACGACGTCGCGCACGAAGTCGACCAGCGAGCGCTCGAGCTCGACGACCTGCTGGCGTGAGCGCGGGCGTGTGGCATCGACATACCGGGGGATCGTGAGTGCTCCGGCGCCGAGATGGAGCGCCGTGATCGCCGCTGCCTCGGGGAAGGCGAGGTCGAGCACGTACCCCATGTGCCGGATGTAGCCGAAGGAGAGTTCTCGCGGGTCGAGGGGGTTGACCGCGGACTGTGGGGTCCCGTCGACGATCAGGGTCCACTCCTCGCCGTCTCGGGAGAAGCGCGCCTGGGCGCCGGAGTCGAGCCTGACGCTGGTCTGCGGGCTGCTTTGGGGCTTGTCGTTGGCTGGCGGCACCTGGCAAGTCAAGCAGAGACACGCGGTTTTCGAGCAAGGGTCGCCTTGTTTGGAATTCTTCAAAAGAAGCGCCAGCATTGAGTCATGCCACACGTGACCGAGCCCAGAGCGGATGCGCACCGCGACGCCGACTTCTGGCAGTCGGTCCTGCGGCGCGCGGGCCTCCGGGTGACGCGGCAGCGTGTCGCCGTCCTCGAGCTGCTCGACGCGAGCCCGCACTCCTCGGCCGAGCGCATCTTCGCGGCAGCCACCCCGCTTCGGGGCGAGCTCGGCTCACTCACGCTGCAGGCCATCTATGGCATCCTCGACGACCTCGGGCGGGTCGGCCTCGTGCGGCGGTTTGACGCGCCTCGCACCGCCGCGCGATTCGAAACCCGCATCGGCGACAACCACCACCACGCCGTGTGCGACTCCTGCGGCCGCATCGAGGACGTCGACTGCGCGGTCGGCGAGGCTCCCTGCCTGGTCCCCGAAGCGCCTCGCGGCTTCGCCGTGCACACAGCCGAAGTCGTCTACCGCGGGCTCTGCGCAGACTGCTCGCGCTGACCCGAGACCGCGGCCCCGATCTCATCCCCCTGTCCCCAGTTCAGATGACACGAAAGAGGAGCGAAATGACGGAGTACATCGACCCGAAAGTCCCATCGACCGAGACGAACGGCTCACCCACCGAGAGCGACCGGAACTCCCTGAGCGCCGGCGCCGACGGCCCGCTGATGCTGCACGACGTGCGTCTCGTGGAGACGCTCGCGAGCTTCAACCGTGAGCGAGTGCCGGAGCGCAACCCGCACGCCAAGGGTGCTGGAGCCTTCGGAACGTTCACCGCGACGCACGACGTCTCCCAGTACACGCGCGCGGCCGTCTTCCAGCAGGGCGCCGAGAGCGAGACCCTGCTCCGCTTCTCAACCGTCGCCGGTGAGCAGGGCTCGCCGGACACCTGGCGCGATGTGCGCGGCTTCTCGCTGCGGTTCTACACGAGCGAGGGCAACCTCGACATCGTCGGCAACAACACGCCCGTGTTCTTCCTCCGCGACCCGATGAAGTTCCCCCACTTCATCCGCTCACAGAAGCGACTGCCGGACTCCGGACTGCGCGACAACACCATGCAGTGGGACTTCTGGACCCTCAACCCCGAAACCGCGCACCAGGTGACCTACCTGATGGGCGACCGCGGCCTGCCCCAGTCGTGGCGGCACATGAACGGCTACGGCTCGCACACCTACGCGTGGATCAACGCGGCAGGCGAACGCTTCTGGGTGAAGTACCACTTCATCTCGGAGCAGGGCGTCGAGGTCCTTTCGAACGACGAGGCCGAGCAGCTCGCGGGCTCCGACGCCGAGTACCACCGTCGCGACCTTTTCGACGCGATCGACCGCCGGGAGTTCCCGCGCTGGAAGCTCAGCGTGCAGGTCATGCCGTTCGAAGAGGCGAAGACCTACCGCATCAACCCGTTCGACCTGACGAAGGTCTGGCCGCACGCCGACTACCCGCTCATCCCGGTCGGCACGCTCGAGCTCAACCGCAACCCGGAGAACTTCTTCGCGCAGATCGAGCAGGCAGCCTTCTCGCCGTCGAACCAGGTTCCAGGCACCGGCATCTCGCCCGACAAGATGCTCCTCGGTCGCGTGTTCGCGTACCCGGACGCGCAGCGCGCGCGAGTTGGCACGAACTACCAGCAGCTCGAGGTCAACCGGCCGAAGAACGCCACGAACTCCTACACGTTCGACGGCAACATGACGGTCGCCCACTCGGGTGCCGCCCCGGTCTACGCTCCCAACTCCTTCGGCCGGCCGTACGCCGACCAGACGGGTCCCGTCGAGAACTCGTGGGAGACCGACGGCGACCTCGTTCGCAGCGCCTACACGCTGCGAGCTGACGACGACGACTTCTCGCAGGCGGGCACGCTCATCCGCGAGGTCTACTCGCCCGAGCAGCGCGACCGCCTCGTCGAGACCGT
Organism: Pseudoclavibacter helvolus; assembly: GCF_049707175.1. GTDB lineage: Bacteria > Actinomycetota > Actinomycetes > Actinomycetales > Microbacteriaceae > Pseudoclavibacter > Pseudoclavibacter helvolus_A. The sequence continues at coordinate 207,033 of NZ_JBNAFM010000005.1, forward strand.
CGCCGGTGCGCTCGAGACCGTCATCGAGCCCGTGCGCTCCAACGCCTTCCAGTACTGGACGAGCATCGACGCCGAGACGGGCGCGCGCATCCGCGCCGCCGTCGAGGCCAATGCGGTGGACACCGAGCCGGCGCCCGTGGGCGTGGGCAACTAGTCCCGACCGCCCGGGTCAAGGCCCAGGCCGCGTCGCGGTGTGACGCACAACGAGCGTGCCCCCTCGAGCCGAGAGCTCGAGGGGGCACGCTCGTTGTCGTTCGAGGTGACTCCATGGTCGGTCGCGTCGCAACGCCGTCGGACGCCTCCCGTGATCAGGAAGCGCGCCAGTAGCCGCAGTTCCGGGACTCGAAGGTGTCGTCCGTCGCGTCGATCGTCACGACGATCTCCGCCTGCGACTTGTCGTAGGACGACTCGATCCAATCGCCCTTGGCGTCGTAGCGGAACCAGCGGCAGGTGTCGCTCGGAGCCTCTGGCTTGTAGGTTCCCGGCTTGATCTCCTCGCCCACCTTCCAGACACCGTCGTTGAACCGCGTGCCGTCGTTGCCGGCGGTGACGTTGGCGTCGTAGGTGTTGAGCGAGGTCCTCGCCGAATCGGCATCAGGGTGCTCGGGGCAGAGGATCAGCGCGGCTTCGAGCTGCGAGGCCTGCTCGTCGGTCGAGATGCCTGGCGAGATCGCGAAATAGAAGCCCGGGGTCGCGCAGAGCGCGTAGACGTCGGCGAGGCGCACATCGTCGGGGGCCGCGTCCTTATCGTCGTCCGTCGCGGCCTGCCCGAGCGCGTCCAGGGCCTCCTGCTCGGTGGCGGAGAATGTGGACCCGCCGTTCGACTTCCCGGTGCAGCGCGTGACGTCGTCGCCGAGTGCCCAGATCTCGCTGAGCTCGGACGGGGCCTCGTCGAAGCTCCGTGAGTCAGCCATGCGGCAGGCGTAGGTCACGGCGAAGTCGCCTGCGTCCGCGGACGCCGACGGGTTCGTGTCGTCCGTGGTCGGTGAGGCGGTTTCGGTCGAGGTGGATGAGGTGCCCTCCACCTCGGGCGCCTCCCCGCCTGACATCTGGCCGACGAGGGCGCAGCCCGAGAGGAGGAACATGGCGGTGAGCGCCACCGCCGACGTGCGCACGAGCTTCTTCACGGGGGTCTCCTTCATGGCGAGGACTCGCACGGCCGAAGCTGGGCGGCGCGCTTCCTTGCGTGCCGCTGGAAGCCGACCGTGCTCGCATCCACGGTAACGGACCCCGGCTGCTCAGCGGAGAAGCGGGGGAGGACTGCCCACCGGCTGCGGCCCGGACCACGAAGCGCCGAGGTCCCGGTGGGAGCTCGGCGCTTCGGAGTGTGGTGTGCGGATGAGGTCAGGCGGTCTCGTAGGTCAGGCAGTCGGCGGCGTCGCTGCCCTGAGCGCCGACGCGGATAGCCGGGGCGCTGCAGGTGAGGTCCTTGTTGAATCGGCAGTCGGCGGCCTGGCAGGCACCGACGCCGGCGATGACCTTGTCGAGGCCACCCTTGCGGTCGAGGGGGATGAACGTCGCGCATCCCTCGTCGCCGTCGATCGTCACGGCGGGCGCGTGGCAGCCATCGTGGTTGAACGAGCAGCCGGCGACAGAACAGGTGCTGACGTTGGGGAGATCGAGCAGTGTCATGGTGTGCCTCCGTTGTTGGGTTGCCTCAACGGTAGGAGCTGGATGGCCGGATGCTCAAGGCGACACTGGACTTGGCTGCGCCTTTCTGATAAGGCCAGGTTCGCCTTCGTGAGTGCAGGCTTGCCTGCCTCACAGGGCCGCACACGGCGGAGCCGGCGTGCGTTATACCGGAGAATCCAGATTGAGGCAAGGTCGGGGTAGACATACCACCAAACGCCGCATACACTCGATGTTTGCGCTTCGTCTCACCATGCCTTCATATTGCGGTCGGCCTGGCAGTGCTTCTCTCATCAACGTCTTCGCGGGTCTTCTTCGACCGTGGCCGTTGACGATGGGCACGCCTTGTACATCGTGAAACGTGGCGGAACCTCACCGACGACACTACTGGCATCTCGCGGAATCCGCGGGATCGTGGAGGGAACTTCCTTGGCTGCTGCGCGCAACGCATCTCCGACGCCTACGACCGGTCGGAATGCACGCCGACTCTCATTCGCGAAGATCAGCGACACACTCGATGTGCCAGATCTCCTCGCCCTGCAAACCGAATCCTTCGACTGGCTCGTCGGCAACGACGCCTGGAAGCAGCGCCTCGCCAAGGCGCAGGCTGAAGGCCGCACCGACGTCGCTCTCCGCTCCGGCCTCGACGAGATCTTCGAGGAGATCTCCCCGATCGAGGACCTCGGCGAGACGATGCAGCTGAGCTTCACCAACCCGTACCTCGAGCCCGAGAAGTACTCCCTTGAGGAGTGCAAGGAGCGCGGCAAGACCTACTCGGCGCCGCTGTACGTCGAGGCCGAGTTCATGAACCACCAGACGCTCGAGATCAAGACGCAGACCGTCTTCATGGGCGACTTCCCGCTCATGACGAGCAAGGGCACGTTCATCATCAACGGCACCGAGCGTGTCGTCGTCTCGCAGCTCGTCCGCAGCCCCGGCGTGTACTTCGAGCGCACCCCTGAGAAGACCAGCGACAAGGACGTCTTCTCGGCGCGCATCATCCCGAGCCGCGGTGCCTGGCTCGAGTTCGAGATCGACAAGCGCGACCAGGTTGCGGTCCGCATCGACCGCAAGCGCAAGCAGTCGGTCACGGTCTTCATGAAGGCCCTCGGCCTCACGACCGAGGAGATCCGCGAGCAGTTCGCCGGGTACGAGTCCATCGAGCTCACGCTCGAGAAGGACGACATCCGCACGAAGGAAGACGCGCTCAAGGACATCTACCGCAAGCTCCGTCCGGGCGAGCAGGTCGCCACCGAGGCCGCCCGCGCGCTCCTCGACAACTTCTACTTCAACTCGAAGCGCTACGACCTCGCCAAGGTTGGTCGCTACAAGATCAACCGCAAGCTCGGCATCGAGTCCGAGATCAGCGAGTCGGTCCTGACCGTCGACGACATCGTCGCGACGATCAAGTACCTGGTCGCGCTGCACGCGGGCGACGAGAAGTTCGAAGGCAAGCGCGGCGGCGAGCCCGTCGACATCCGCCTCGACGTCGATGACATCGACCACTTCGGCAACCGCCGCATCCGCGCCGTCGGCGAGCTCATCCAGTCGCAGGTCCGCACGGGCCTCAGCCGCATGGAGCGCGTCGTGCGCGAGCGCATGACAACGCAGGAGATCGAGGCGATCACGCCGCAGACCCTGATCAACGTGCGCCCCGTCGTCGCTGCGATCAAGGAGTTCTTCGGAACGTCGCAGCTCTCGCAGTTCATGGACCAGAACAACCCGCTCGCGGGTCTTACGCACAAGCGTCGCCTCTCGGCCCTCGGCCCCGGTGGACTCTCGCGTGAGCGCGCAGGCGTCGAGGTCCGTGACGTTCACCCCTCGCACTACGGCCGCATGTGCCCGATCGAGACGCCTGAAGGCCCGAACATCGGCCTCATCGGCTCGCTCGCCACGTTCGCGCGCATCAACGCGTTCGGCTTCATCGAGACGCCGTACCGCCGCGTGGTCGACACGAAGGTCACGGAGCAGGTCGACTACCTGACCGCGTCCGAGGAAGACGAGTTCGTCGTCGCGCAGGCCAACGCACCCATCGGTGCTGATGGCCACTTCGTCGAGGACGAGGTGCTCGTCCGACGCAAGGGCGGCGAGGTCGAGCTGGTCCCCGCAGGCGAGGTCAACTACATGGACGTCTCGCCGCGCCAGATGGTGTCGGTCGCGACCAGCCTCATCCCGTTCCTCGAGCACGACGACGCGAACCGCGCACTGATGGGCGCCAACATGCAGCGCCAGGCGGTCCCGCTGGTGCGCAGCGAGAGCCCGGTCGTCGGAACCGGTATGGAAGGCTTCGCGGCCATCGACGCCGGAGACGTCATCACGGCCAACCGCGCCGGTGTCGTGCAGTCGGTCTCGGCCGACCACGTCGTCATCCAGCTCGACGAGGGCGGCACGGAGTCCTACTTCCTCCGCAAGTTCGACCGCTCGAACCACGGCACGTGCTACAACCACCGCGTTGTGGTCTCTGCCGGTGAGCGCATTGAAGAGGGCATGGTCATCGCGGATGGCCCGGCGACGGAGAACGGCGAGCTCGCGCTCGGCAAGAACCTCCTCGTCGGCTTCATGCCGTGGGAGGGCCACAACTTCGAGGACGCCATGATCCTCAGCCAGAACCTGGTGAAGAACGACACCCTCTCCTCGATTCACATCGAGGAGTACGAGGTCGACGCCCGCGACACCAAGCTCGGCAAGGAAGAGATCACTCGCGACCTGCCGAACGTCTCGCCCGAGCTCCTCAAGGACCTCGACGAGCGCGGCATCATCCGCATCGGTGCCGAGGTCCAGCCCGGCGATATCCTCGTCGGCAAGGTCACGCCGAAGGGCGAGACCGAGCTCAGCGCCGAGGAGCGCCTGCTCCGCGCGATCTTCAACGAGAAGAGCCGCGAAGTGCGCGACACCTCGCTCAAGGTGCCTCACGGTGAGGCCGGCACGATCATCCAGGTCAAGGTCTTCGACTCCGAAGAGGGCGACGACGAGCTCGGCTCGGGCGTCAACCAGCGCGTGGTCGTCTACATCGCCCAGGAGCGAAAGATCACCGAGGGCGATAAGCTCGCAGGCCGCCACGGCAACAAGGGCGTCATCGCGAAGATCCTGCCGGAAGAGGACATGCCGTTCCTCGCCGACGGGACGCCGCTCGACATCGTGCTCAACCCGCTGGGAATCCCGAAGCGCATGAACTTCGGCCAGGTGCTCGAGACGCACCTCGGCTGGGTTGCGAAGACCGGATGGAAGATCGACGGCGAGCCGGAGTGGGCACAGAACCTCGCTCCTGAGGCGTACGAGGGAACCCCCGGCGTCAAGCTGGCGACCCCCGTGTTCGACGGTGCGACCGAGGAAGAGCTCACGGGCCTCCTTGACTCGACGCTCAAGACGCGCGACGGCGACCGCCTGATCGACTCGACCGGAAAGACCGTCCTGTTCGACGGCCGCTCCGGTGAGCCGTTCCCCGACCCCATCTCGGTCGGCTACATGTACATCCTGAAGCTGCACCACCTCGTCGACGACAAGATCCACGCGCGTTCGACGGGTCCGTACTCGATGATCACCCAGCAGCCGCTCGGTGGTAAGGCGCAGTTCGGTGGACAGCGCTTCGGTGAGATGGAGGTGTGGGCGCTCTACGCCTACGGCGCCGCGTACACGCTCCAGGAGCTCCTCACCATCAAGTCCGACGACATCGTCGGGCGCGTCAAGGCCTACGAGGCCATCGTCAAGGGTGAGAACATCCAGGAGCCGGGTATCCCCGAATCCTTCAAGGTTCTCCTCAAGGAGATGCAGTCGCTCTGCCTGAACGTCGAGGTCCTCTCGGCTGACGGCACCGCGCTCAGCCTCCGCGACAACGACGACGAGGCCTACCGGGCCGCCGAGGAACTCGGCATCAACATCTCCAGCCGCTTCGAGTCTTCGTCCGTCGACGAGATCTAAGCCTCCCGTACACGACGAAGACTTTTCTTCACAAGGAGACAACAGCATTGTTGGATGCAACCAAGTTTGATGAACTGCGCATCGGCCTCGCCACGGCCGATGACATTCGCAAGTGGTCGTACGGCGAGGTCAAGAAGCCAGAGACCATCAACTACCGCACGCTCAAGCCAGAGAAGGACGGCCTGTTCGGCGAGCAGATCTTCGGCCCTTCCCGCGACTGGGAGTGTGCCTGCGGCAAGTACAAGCGCGTGCGCTTCAAGGGCATCGTCTGTGAGCGATGCGGCGTCGAGGTCACGAAGTCGGCAGTGCGCCGTGAGCGCATGGGCCACATCGAGCTCGCCGCGCCCGTCACGCACATCTGGTACTTCAAGGGCGTTCCGAGCCGTCTCGGCTACCTGCTCGACATGGCGCCGAAGGACCTCGAAAAGGTCATCTACTTCGCGGCCTACATGGTCATCTCGGTCGACGAGGAAGGCCGTCGCGACGACCTCAGCGGCCTCGAGAGCGAGATGCGTCTCGAGCTCAAGAGCCTGAACGACCAGAAGGATGCGGCCATCGCGGCTCGCATGCTGCGCCTCGAAGAGGAGCTTGCTGCCCTCGAGGCCGAGGGTGCGAAGGCAGACCAGCTCCGCAAGACGAAGGACGCCGGCGAGAAGGAGATGGGTCAGCTCCGCAAGGGGTTCGACGAGGACATCACCCGCGTCGAGCGTGTCTTCGAGTCGTTCAAGAACCTCAAGGTCGGCGAGCTGAAGCCTGAGGACACGGACTTCCACGAGCTGGTCGACCGCTACGGCGACTACTTCGAGGCCCACATGGGTGCCGAGTCCATTCAGAAGCGCCTCCAGAACTTCGACCTCAAGGCCGAAGGCGAGCTCCTGCGTACGCAGATCGCCGAGGGCAAGGGGCAGAAGAAGATCCGCGCCATCAAGCGCCTCAAGGTCGTCTCGTCGTTCCTCGCCACGGGCAACAGCCCCGCGGCGATGGTCCTGGATGTCGTCCCGGTCATCCCGCCGGAGCTCCGCCCCATGGTGCAGCTCGACGGTGGCCGCTTCGCCACCAGCGACCTCAACGACCTCTACCGTCGTGTGATCAACCGCAACAACCGCCTCCGCCGCCTGCTCGACCTCGGTGCCCCCGAGATCATCGTGAACAACGAGAAGCGCATGCTCCAGGAGTCGGTCGACGCGCTGTTCGACAACGGCCGTCGCGGACGCCCCGTCACGGGAACCGGCAACCGCGCCCTCAAGTCCCTCAGCGACATGCTAAAGGGCAAGCAGGGACGCTTCCGCCAGAACCTGCTCGGCAAGCGTGTCGACTACTCGGGCCGTTCGGTCATCATCGTGGGTCCGCAGCTGCGCATGCACCAGTGCGGCCTTCCTAAGCAGATGGCGCTCGAGCTGTTCAAGCCGTACGTCATCAAGCGACTGATCGACCTGCAGCACGCCTCCAACATCAAGGCAGCCAAGCGTGCCGTTGAGCGCGCGAAGCCCGAGGTGTGGGACGTCCTCGAAGAGGTCATCCGTGAGCGTCCGGTGCTGCTCAACCGTGCACCTACGCTGCACCGTCTCGGCATCCAGGCGTTCGAGCCGCTGCTCGTCGAGGGTAAGGCGATCCAGCTGCACCCGCTCGTCTGCGCGGCGTTCAACGCCGACTTCGACGGTGACCAGATGGCCGTCCACCTGCCGCTGTCGGTCGAGGCTCAGGCCGAGGCTCGCGTGCTGATGCTCGCGTCGAACAACATCCTCAAGCCGTCGGATGGCCGCCCCGTCACCCTGCCCTCGCAGGACATGGTTGCCGGTTTGTACCACCTGACGACGCTGCAGGACGACGTCGAGGGCGCCGGGCGAGTGTTCTCCTCGACCGCCGAGGCGATCATGGCGTTCGACCAGGGCTCGCTCGACCTCAACGCACCCATCAGGCTGCGCCTCACGGGCGTCACGTTCGAAGAGGGCAAGGCTCCAGAGGGCTACGTGCAGGGCGAGACGGCGCTCGTCGAGACGACGCTCGGACGCGCGCGGTTCAACGAGCTGCTCCCGGCCGACTACCCCTACGTCGAGGACACGATGACCAAGGGACGTCTGTCCGGTGTCGTCAACTACCTCGCGGAGCGGTACTCGAAGGACGAGGTCGCCGAGACGCTCGACCGCATCAAGGACGCCGGCTTCTACTGGGCCACACGCTCCGGAATCTCGATCGCCCTGAGCGACCTCGTGACGCCGGACTCGAAGCGAGAGATCGTCGAGCGCACCGAGGCAGAGGTCGCCGAGCTCCGCAACGAGTGGCAGGTCATGGGCGCGATCTCCGAGCAGGAGTACCGCGAAGAGGTCATCAAGAAGTGGGAAGCTGCCACCGCGCTCGTCGCCGACGAGATGCAGGCCGCCTTCCCGTCGACCAACTCCATCCACCGCATGGTCACGGCAGGCGCAAACGGTAACTGGCTGCAGGTTCGCCAGATCGCCGGTATGCGCGGCCTGGTCGCCAACCCGAAGGGTGAGACGATTCCTCGCCCGATCGTGCACTCGTACCGCGAGGGCCTCACCGTCGCCGAGTACTTCATCTCGACGCACGGTGCGCGTAAGGGTCTGGCTGACACGGCGCTCCGTACGGCCGACTCCGGATACCTGACGCGTCGACTCGTCGACGTCTCGCAGGACGTCATCATCCGCGAAGACGACTGCGGCACTGCTCGCGGCCTCGACATCCAGATCGCCCACATCACCGATGGTGGCGAGATCGTCGTGGACGACAACGTCGAGAACGCGGTCTACGCCCGCAGCATCTCGGTCGACGCGGTGGACGCTGACGGCAACGTCGTCGCGGCTGCCGGCACGGACATGGGTGACGTCGTCATCGGCCAGCTCATGGACGCGGGCATCACCGAGGTCAAGATCCGCTCCGTGCTGACGTGCGAGTCCAGCGTCGGCGTCTGCGCGGCCTGCTACGGCCGCTCGCTCGCCACGGGCAACCTCGTCGACATCGGCGAGGCGGTCGGCATCATCGCGGCACAGTCCATCGGCGAGCCGGGCACGCAGCTCACGATGCGTACGTTCCACTCCGGTGGTGTGTCGAGCGCTGGTGACATCACGCAGGGTCTCCCGCGCGTCCAGGAGCTCTTCGAGGCTCGCACCCCGAAGGGCGCATCGCCGCTCGCCGAGGCTGCAGGCCGAATCGAGATCCAGGACACCGACAAGTCGCGCAAGATCGTCCTCATCCCGGACAACGGCGACGAACCGCACATCTACCCGGTGCTGAAGCGCGCTGAGCTCCTCGTCGAGGACGGCCAGCACGTCGAGCACGGCCAGCAGCTGCACGAGGGTCCCATCGACCCGAAGGACGTGCTGCGCGTCAAGGGTGCTCGCGAGGTGCAGAAGTACCTCGTCAGCGGTGTGCAGGGCGTCTACCGCTCGCAGGGTGTGCCGATTCACGACAAGCACATCGAGGTCATCGTCCGTCAGATGCTCCGCAAGATCACGGTCATCGACCACGGCGAGACCGACATGCTCCCCGGCGAGCTGGCTGACGGGCAGCGCTTCGCATCCGTCAACCGCGCCGCGGTCATGTCGGGGCGCAAGCCGGCCACCGGACGTCAGGAAGTCATGGGAATCACGAAGGCGTCGCTCGCGACCGAGTCGTGGCTCTCGGCCGCTTCCTTCCAGGAGACGACCCGCGTGCTCACGCAGGCCGCCATGGAAGCGACGACCGACCCGCTTGTCGGCCTCAAGGAGAACGTCATCATCGGTCGACTCATCCCGGCAGGTACTGGCTTGACCAAGTACCGCGAGATGTCCGTCGAGCCGACCGACGAGGCCCGCGCAGAGCGGTACCCGTTCGGCGCCGACGAGGGCAGCTTCGACGAGAACGACCTCACGTTCGTCGACTTCGAGGCATTCTCGAGCGACGACTTCGGCGGTTCGAACTTCAGCTAGCACTGGAGTCGTGACGGTTCGCCGTCGCGCACCGCGAACGCCCCCACCCATCACGGGTGGGGGCGTTCGTGCGTCTGCGGCTTGTCACCAGGGAGAACTGGGCGCGCAGCCCTAACGTTGGCGTCATGAGTGACGACACGCGCGCGCCTCGCCAGCCTTTCGACGACGGCCCGAACCACGAAGCGGGCACCGAAGCGGGTGACCCCAGAGAGCTCCCCGACGCCCAGGACCAGCTTGAGGCGGCGCTCGCGCGTAGCCGCGGCATCGGCGAGGACGGCGATGTCCAGTCAGGAGAAGTGCTCGCCGGTGACGACGTGGCGTTCGACGGGGGTGCCGAGGCGCCGACCGACCCCGCGCTAGCTCCAGCCGACGACGTGAGCGTCGCCTTCGCCGATCCGCTCGCGCACGACACGACCGATCCCAACGCGACCGTCGGGCTCGACCGAGATGAGCTCGCCGCGGTGCTCGCGAATGGGCCTGTCGCCCAGAGCACACCCGGCACCCCCGCTGCAGCGTCATCGACCGACGAGTCGGAGGCCCAGAACGACGCGAGCGACGAGTCGGGCGCCGACGAGGATGCAGCTCCAGTCCCCGCTGACGGCGGGCATCCTGTTGCCGGGGACGTCGCCGGACTCGAGGCCGCGAGCGAAGCCGAACCTGAGCGCGAGGCATACGAGGGTGCGGGTGTCGACACCGAGCCGCCGTCCGGGGCCGTGGTGGGCACCGAGCGTTCCGCGGGCACCGCTGTCACAGAGCAGGCGCACGATTCCGAGCAGGTTCCCCCCACAGAGCGTGTCATCGCCGAGGAGGACGACGCCGCCGTCTTCCCAGCTACGGAACCCGTTCCCGCACACGATCTCGCCGCAGACGCCATCGGTGCAGAATCTGTCGCGGCGATCACCGTCGACGCCGAAGGCTCGGCGACGGCACCGGACGACGAACGAGACGCGCCGCGGCGAACGCTCGAGATCGATCGGACGGCGGCTCGCGTGGCGGCCGTCTCCTCGACTCCGCCCGTCGCGGCGGCAGCCTCACCCGCAGACGACGATTCGGACGCGTCGACGGCCGAGACGGCGGTTGCAGCGCCCCAGGACGATGCGGCGGCGAGTATCCACGGCGTCGAGCGTGCAGAGGCAGAGGTCGTCGTTACCGAGACCGTGACGGAGCAGCTCGCCGACGACGGAGAGACCGTCGAGGCGGTTACCGTGACCGAGCGCGTCGAGGTGCTCGACGGCACGGGCACGGGCCAGCAGGCCGATGACGGTGCCGCTGCATCGTCTCCGGCCCCTGACGCCGCCCTGGAGCACGACAGCATGGGCGGCGGGGGAGCGGCTCCTGTCGCCATCGCGGCAGCCGACACCGCCGACGTGAGCTCGCTGGAGGGCACAGGGACGTCGGGCGACGACGGGCCAGCACCGGATGCGCCAGACGTGGCGCCGTCTGCGGCCACCGCGCCGGCGGCCTCCGCTGACGATGACTCGACCTTCGCCCCGCTTCGATTGTCTGCACCGACCGACAGCGACGACCTGGCGCCAGTGAAGCCGAAGAAGCGCGGGAACCGCATGTTCGCGGTCTTCGTCGCCCTCGTCGCCTCGGTCGTCTTCGCCGCGCTGTACCTGCTGGCCTTTGCCCTGCTGCGAACCGCGTTCAACACGGGCCTCGACCCGATCGGGGAGGCCTCGGAGTTCGCCATCACCGCGGCCTTCACGGTGCCGGTGACCGTCTTCGCGGCGTTCGGCGTGCTCTGGGCGCTCATCGTGAACCGGGCCGGGTGGTGGGCTTACGTCCTCGGCGGCTTCCTCGCAGCCGCCCTCGTGCTCTGTGGCTACTACTTCGGCGCGGCGCTCCAGCAGCACCTCGCCGACGGCCTGCCGCTCGCGAGCATCCAACTCGACGAGGTCCTCGCGAAGTTCCGCGCATCGGAGCACCTCTTGACGGCGCTCGTCGCCGCCATCGCCGCGCGAGAGGCCTTCACCTGGGTCGGCGGCATCGCGGCCGCACGTGGACGCCGGGTCTCGCGAGCGAATCGCCTGGCAAAACTCGGCTACGAGAAGCGCATGGCTGAGCGTGCGGCCGAGACCGCAGCCGCGAACGGGGAGAGCGCATGAGCGACGACCGCACGCGACGGCTCACGCTGCCGAGCGAGGACTTCCCGGCCTTCCCACAGATCGCCATCGACATCCCCGCCGGCTGGGAGCCGCTGCAGTGGGCAGGATCCGTGCTCGGCGCGCGGCATCTGGTCGCCACGAACGGCTTCAACCCGAACGTGCTCGTGACGATCGAGCGCTGGCCGGGAACGATCTCGCACGAGGATGCGCTGACGGTGCTCCGTCAGCGCGTCGCGCAGAGCGGTGGCAAGGAACGGAGTGCCGTCACCGAGGTGGAGCCCGTGCCCTCGCATTATGTCGAGTCGACGCAGCGCGAACCGAAGCTCGGGGGACTCGAGGTGCGCTCGAAGATGGTGGTCCTGCATCGCGGCCCCGTGACCGAGATCGTCACCGCGGTCGGCACGAGCACCGCGGCACAGTCGACGCACATCGGCAAGGACATCGCCCTCATCGTGCGCGGCCTGCAGGTCGAGGTTGACTCCTGAGCGAGGCGGCCACCACCGAATGACCGAGTGCCTCGACGCGGAGCTGCCGCCTGATCCCGGTTCCACCTGGGCAAGGGCTGCGACCTGGGGTGCCGTCAGCGGACTCGTCTTCGCCTCGCTGGTGATCGCGACCTGGGGCTTCGTGGCGCTCGGACTCGACCGCGATGTCATCGATCTTCCAGGGGTCGGCGTCCTCGTGGCGCCGCTCGCCGTCGCCGCCGCGACGATCGTGGTCGCTGCTACTGCTGCGATCGCCCTCCGAAGGCGCTTTCACGGCAAGCCCGGCGTGGCCTGGCTCACCGTCCTCTGCGCCCTCGTGTCGTGGCTCACCTTCACGATCGCGGCTGGCCTCGCCGCCTCCGCCTCGCGCCCTGCGGCGGGGGAGCCCGAAGTGCAGCTCGCGCTGCCGAGCCAGGTTGTCGTGAGCCTCGCCACGAGCCCGTTTGGTCTGGCCATCGTCCCGCTGTCGGTGCTCGTCATCGTGGCGGTCCTGCTCTCGACGGCCCGACCCGCCGGGGGCGATCGGGGTGCCGCTTGACCCTGCAAAACTCACGGGGTAGGATTTTTCGGTGCGCGCGCCCTGTCGCGCCCAAAACCGTGCGAACGTTGAAACTGTGAAGAAACTGCAGTCCAACGCGCAACTGTAAGCAACGCCAGTCGCCTCGGCTGCCACCGCTTCACCAACCAGCGATACCAGAGATTTTGTACCGCCGGTCGGTTATCAAGAGGCAAACAGTGCCTCGTAGGCACAGGAATCGTGCTTACCACGATCACGCAGTACAAAACCAAGGAGATTATTCGTGCCAACAATTCAGCAGTTGGTCCGCAAGGGCCGCCGCCCCAAGGCGTCGGCGTCCAAGACGCCAGCCCTGAAGGCCAACCCTCAGCAGCGCGGGGTTTGCACCCGCGTCTACACCACGACGCCCAAGAAGCCGAACTCGGCGCTCCGCAAGGTCGCTCGTGTCAAGCTGTCGAACGGCACCGAGGTGACCGCCTACATCCCAGGTGAGGGCCACAACCTCCAGGAGCACTCGATGGTGCTCGTCCGCGGCGGTCGTGTGAAGGACCTCCCGGGTGTGCGGTACAAGATCGTCCGCGGTGCACTCGACACCCAGGCAGTGAAGAACCGCAAGCAGGCTCGCAGCCGTTACGGCGCGAAGATGGAGAAGAAGTAATGCCACGCAAGGGTCCAGCCCCGAAGCGCCCCGTGGTCGCCGACCCCGTGTACGGCGCCCCCATCGTCAGCCAGCTCGTCAACAAGATCCTTCTTGACGGCAAGAAGGGCCTCGCCGAGCGCATCGTCTACGACGCACTCGAGGGCGTCGCGGCGAAGTCCGACCAGGACGCCGTTGCGACCCTGAAGAAGGCGCTCGACAACGTTCGCCCCACGCTTGAGGTCCGCTCGCGTCGCGTCGGCGGCTCGACGTATCAGGTTCCGGTTGAGGTCAAGCCGCACCGCGCCAACACGCTCGCGCTCCGCTGGCTCACCAGCTACGCGAAGAACCGCCGTGAGAAGTCGATGACCGAGCGCCTCACGAACGAGATCCTCGACGCATCCAACGGCCTCGGTGCCGCGGTGAAGCGCCGTGAAGACACGCACAAGATGGCCGAGTCCAACAAGGCCTTCGCGCACTACCGCTGGTAATCCAGCAGCTGGTAGCCCTCACCACTCTCGCTTCAATCCTTTCGGAGGACACCCGTGGCACAGGACGTGCTTACTGACCTGAACAAGGTCCGCAACATCGGCATCATGGCGCACATCGATGCTGGCAAGACGACAACCACCGAGCGCATCCTGTTCTACACCGGTGTCAACCACAAGCTCGGCGAGACGCACGATGGCGCCTCGACGACGGACTGGATGGAGCAGGAGCAGGAGCGTGGCATCACGATCACCTCCGCTGCCGTGACGTCGTTCTGGAAGAAGAACCAGATCAACATCATCGACACGCCCGGACACGTCGACTTCACCGTCGAGGTGGAGCGCTCGCTCCGCGTCCTCGACGGCGCAGTCGCCGTGTTCGACGGCAAGGAGGGCGTTGAGCCCCAGTCGGAGACCGTTTGGCGTCAGGCCGACAAGTACGACGTTCCGCGCATCTGCTTCGTCAACAAGATGGACAAGCTCGGCGCCGACTTCTACTTCACGGTCGACACCATCGTGAACCGCCTCGGCGCGAAGCCGCTCGTCATCCAGCTCCCCATCGGTGCTGAGAACGACTTCATCGGCATCGTCGACCTGGTCGAGATGAACGCGAAGGTCTGGCCGAGCGACGCCAAGGGTGACACCACCCTCGGTGCGGCCTACGAGACGCAGGAGATCCCCGAGGACCTCAAGGAGCGCGCGGAGGAATACCGCACGAAGCTGCTCGAGGCCGTCGCCGAGACCGACGACGAGCTCATGGAGCGCTTCTTCGCGGGCGAGGAGATCTCGATCGCCGAGATCAAGGCCGCCATCCGCAAGCTCACCGTCACGAGCGAGATGTACCCCGTGCTCTGCGGCTCCGCGTTCAAGAACCGCGGTGTCCAGCCGATGCTCGATGCAGTCGTCGACTACCTCCCATCGCCGCTCGACGTTCCCGCCGTTGTCGGCATGAACCCGCGCGACGAGTCGGAGGAGCTCACGCGTCGTCCGAGCGCCGACGAGCCGTTCGCCGCGCTGGCATTCAAGATCGCCGTGCACCCCTTCTTCGGTCGTCTGATCTACACGCGCGTCTACTCGGGACACGTCCCGTCCGGTGCGCAGGTCGTCAACTCCTCGAAGGGCAAGAAGGAGCGCATCGGGAAGATCTTCCAGATGCACGCCAACAAGGAGAACCCGGTCGAGTCGATGACCGCGGGACACATCTACGCCGTCATCGGCCTCAAGGACACCATGACCGGTGACACCCTGAGCGACCCTGACAAGCAGATCGTCCTCGAGTCGATGACCTTCCCGGAGCCCGTCATCGAGGTCGCCATCGAGCCGAAGACCAAGGCCGACCAGGAGAAGCTCGGCACGGCCATCCAGAAGCTTGCTGAAGAAGACCCGACGTTCCGCGTCATGCTCGACCAGGAGACCGGTCAGACGGTCATCAAGGGCATGGGCGAGCTGCACCTCGACATCCTCGTCGACCGCATGAAGCGCGAGTTCAAGGTCGAGGCGAACGTGGGCAAGCCCCAGGTCGCCTACCGTGAGACGCTCACGAAGGTCGTCGAGAAGTTCGACTACACGCACAAGAAGCAGACGGGTGGCTCCGGCCAGTTCGCCAAGATCCAGATCAAGCTCGAGCCGCTTGAGATGGAAGCTGACAAGACCTACGAGTTCGTGAACGCCGTTACCGGTGGTCGCGTGCCTCGTGAGTACATCCCATCCGTGGATGCAGGTATCCAGGATGCGATGCAGGTCGGCGTCCTCGCCGGCTACCCGATGGTCGGCGTCAAGGCGTCGCTCCTCGATGGCGCTGCCCACGACGTCGACTCCTCGGAGATGGCGTTCAAGATCGCGGGCTCGATCGCGTTCAAGGAAGCAGCTCCCAAGGCCGGTCCCGTCATCCTCGAGCCGCTCATGGCGGTCGAGGTCCGTACTCCTGAGGAGTACATGGGCGACGTGATCGGCGACCTCAACTCGCGCCGCGGCCAGATCCAGTCGATGGAAGATGCCAGTGGTGTGAAGGTGGTGCGTGCACTCGTGCCGCTGTCGGAGATGTTCGGATACATCGGAGACCTGCGCAGCAAGACCTCTGGTCGTGCCGTGTACTCCATGACGTTCGAAACGTACGCCGAGGTCCCCAAGGCTGTTGCCGAGGAGATCATCCAGAAGAACCGGGGCGAGTAGCCCTTGCCGGCTCGGGTGACGCAGCGCGTCGCCCGAGCGGGTAACATTCATCACTGAAAACCCGGAAGTCATTCTGCGTCATTCGCGGACTGGCACCAACGACGTCCTAGGAGGACCACAGTGGCTAAGGCCAAGTTCGAGCGGACCAAGCCGCACGTAAACATCGGAACGATCGGTCACGTCGACCACGGCAAGACCACGCTCACCGCAGCGATCTCGAAGGTGCTTGCTGACAAGTACCCTTCGGCGACCAACGTGCAGCGTGACTTCGCGTCGATCGACTCCGCTCCGGAAGAGCGTCAGCGCGGTATCACGATCAACATCTCCCACGTCGAGTACGAGACGCCCAAGCGTCACTACGCTCACGTCGATGCTCCGGGTCACGCCGACTACATCAAGAACATGATCACGGGTGCTGCGCAGATGGATGGCGCAATCCTCGTGGTTGCCGCAACCGACGGCCCCATGGCCCAGACGCGTGAGCACGTTCTGCTCGCGAAGCAGGTCGGCGTGCCGTACCTCGTCGTGGCCCTGAACAAGGCTGACATGGTTGACGACGAGGAGATCCTGGAGCTCGTCGAGCTCGAGGTTCGCGAGCTCCTCTCCAGCCAGGACTACCCCGGCGACGACGCTCCTGTCGTCCAGGTCTCCGGCCTCAAGGCTCTTGAGGGCGACGAGAAGTGGGCAGAGAAGATCGTCGAGCTCATGCAGGCTGTCGACGACAACGTGCCGGAGCCCGTCCGCGACAAGGACAAGCCGTTCCTCATGCCCGTCGAGGACGTCTTCACGATCACCGGTCGTGGAACCGTTGTCACGGGTCGCGCCGAGCGTGGCACGCTCTCGATCAACTCGGACGTCGAGATCGTCGGCCTCCGCCCGACCGTCAAGACGACCGTCACGGGTATCGAGATGTTCCACAAGCAGCTCGACGAGGCGTGGGCCGGTGAGAACTGTGGTCTGCTCCTTCGTGGCACGAAGCGCGAGGACGTCGAGCGCGGTCAGGTCATCGTCGCTCCCGGTTCGGTCACGCCGCACACGAACTTCGAGGGCACTGCCTACATCCTCTCGAAGGACGAGGGTGGCCGTCACAACCCGTTCTTCACGAACTACCGCCCGCAGTTCTACTTCCGCACCACGGACGTGACCGGCGTCATCACCCTGCCCGAGGGCAAGGAAATGATCATGCCTGGTGACACCACCGACATGACGGTCGAGCTCATCCAGCCGATCGCCATGGAAGAGGGCCTCGGCTTCGCAATCCGTGAGGGTGGCCGCACGGTCGGCGCCGGCACGGTGACGAAGATCAACAAGTAAGCTTCCAGCTCACTGCACAGTGGGGTCGGACCTTCGGGTCCGGCCCCATTTTGCGTTCCCGGCACCGGCAGCACAGCGATGACACGGATGCACGCATCCTGGTTCGACGTGTTCGGGCCGGAATTCCTCGAATCCGGAAGCGGGTTAGAGTAGAACACTGTGCGTCGAGAGCACAGCCGCGGCCCCCGCCCCTTCCGCTCAGCCTCGACGCTGCCAGCGGAGGACCGACCGCCGCATGAGCGCAGCAGCACCAGGAGCTCGACGAATGTCCGTACGCGCAGAACGTCCCTTGAGGGCTTCAGCTCGACCGGCGCCGAACCGCTATCGCGACGACATTCAGGGGCTTCGCGCTGTCGCGTCGCTGCTCGTCGCCTCGTTCCACATCTGGTTCGGCACCGTCTCCGGTGGCGTTGACCTCTTCTTCGTGCTTGGCGGCTTCTTGCTCGCGACGACGCTCGTCGGCGAACTCGAACGGCGGGGGAGCATCCGTGTCTGGCAGTACGTCAAGCGCACCGCGACGCGCCTGTTCCCCATGGCGGGCCTCGTTCTGCTCGTCGTCTCCGCGGTGCTGCTCTTCACCGAGCCACCGCTCTCCTTCCAGCGCAACGTCACCGATGTCTTCGCGGCCGCCACCTACTGGGAGAACTGGCGCCTCGCCGGGGACGCGACCGACTACATCGCTGCGGGCCACGATAAGTCCGCGGTCCAGCACTTCTGGGCCATGTCCGTGCAAGGGCAGTCGACGCTCCTTCTCCTGGTCTTCGTGGTGCTGCTCGGGCTCCTCGCGAAGCGCGCGACGTGGCCGGTACGACGCGTGGCCGTCGTCGGGTTCGCCGTATTGACGATCGCGTCGTTCATCTCCGCGCTGAACGGTGTCGCCGTTGACCCCGTGCCCACGTACTACAGCACCTGGGCGCGGCTCTGGGAGTTCGGCATCGGCGCCATGGCGGCGCTCCTCGTCACGCGCATCCACCTGCCCACACGCGTGCGCGCCGTGCTGGGGAGTCTCGGCCTCGCGCTCGTGCTCACCGCCGGGCTTTTGCCGAGCAGCTGGCCCTACCCGGGCCTCATCGCTCTGTACCCAGTGGGCGGTGCCCTGCTCGTGCTCCTTGCTGGCGCATCCGGGGACCCGGTTGGTGGCAACCGGCTCCTCACCTGGAAGCCGCTGGTGTGGCTCGGGGGATTCTCGTACGGGCTGTACCTCTGGAGCTGGCCGATTCTGAAGCTCTACGTCGAGCTTTTCCCGGATCGGGCCGAGCCGGTCTCGTTCTTCGACGGCGTCATCCTGTTGGCCGTCTCGATCGCCGTCGCGTGGGCCGCGTCCAAGGGACTCAAGCTCCTGGGGCGGGTTCGGAACCCCATCTCGCAGGTCGACGCGTCAGCACCGAAATGGAAGTCGAACCCGCGCCTCCTCACGTCGGTGACGGTGCCCCTCGTCGCGCTCGTGACCTTCGTGGGCGTGCAGGTGGCACCCCAGGTGCACGAGGACGCAATCCAGGCGATCGAGCTCGCCCCCGCGGTGGCGAGCATCGACGACCTCGCCGCCGTCGTCGCGGATGCTGTGGCTGACCCGACCGTGCCGGACGGGGAGCTCATCAGCGGCGCTGAGGCGCGCAGCGAGGAATGGGAGCTCGACGACTGCGTGTCTGTCGCTTCCGACGAAGCCCTCGATCGCTGTGCCTATGGCGAGAGTGACGCGGACCGCGAGGTCTGGCTCGTCGGCGACTCGCAAGCGGTGACATGGGCCCCAGGGTTCCGAGAAGCGCTCGGCGAAGGCACGAAGCTGCAGCTCATGGGCCTCTCCATGTGCCCGTTCACGTCGGGCGCAGGGCTGGACAGCATCGATCACTACCGCGAGACCTGTGAAGGCCACAACGAGTGGGTCGTTGATCTCGCCACTGAGCGGCTGCCCGAGCTCGTCGTGATCTCCTATGGCGCCTGGTGGGTCGGCGACGGTTACGAGCACCTTGGCGACGATGTGGGTGCAGACCTCGGTCGGGGTTCGAGCGAGTACGTCCGTGCGCTCACCGACCTCGGCATCACGGTTGTGTGGCTCGACTCGGTGCCACCGACTCGGGACCTCGACGAGTGCATGGAAGCCTCCACCGTCGCCGAAGCGTCCCGCTACTGCGAGACGCCGTTCGGTGCGGAGCGCCAGCAGCGCGTCGACGAGCTCGCCGGGACGATGTCGGACGCGGGTGCCCAGGTGGTGCCGACGACATCGTGGTTCTGCGACCTCGAGGCGGCGGCCTGCCCGAACGTCGTTGCCGGCATGCCGGTGCACAGCGATCCGACGCACATCGGACGCCAGTACTCGCTCTACCTCTCGAACGTCATCGCGGACGCTGTGCTCGCTCCACAGGGGTTCTGAGCGCGCACGAGGATCGGCGCGACACGCCCGGGTTGCAAGAACAGGGGAGTGCGGTCTAAACTCGGTGAGTTCAGTATTTCGGGGCGCGGCGATAGTCGTGTGTTCGAATCACTGCCCGGAGTGTGCATAAGCGCCCCGCGTCGAAAGACGCCTGGTGCGCAGCTTAGGCCGCCGGCAGCAGAGCAAAGCTCCGGTCTCCGGAGACGACCTCACCGAGGTCCGATCCGGAAGACCGTCCATCAGCTTGAGCACACTCCTGTGCTCCGAGCAGGTGAACTTGACAGAAAAACAGTGGTGCGAATCCCGGCGTGAAGACGCCACGGGGTTGCATGCGAAGCCGCAATGGCGGCACGTCATTGAGAGAGAGAGTCAACCATGGCGGGACAGAAGATCCGCATTCGACTGAAGTCGTATGACCACGAGGTCATCGACAGCTCGGCGCGCAAGATCGTCGACACCGTAACCCGTGCTGGCGCCTCCGTCATCGGCCCGGTGCCCCTGCCTACCGAGAAGAACGTGATCGCTGTGATCCGTAGCCCTCACAAGTACAAGGACAGCCGCGAGCACTTCGAGATGCGCACCCACAAGCGTCTGATCGACATTGTCGACCCGACGCCGAAGGCCGTCGACTCGCTCATGCGTCTCGACCTTCCGGCCGACGTCAACATCGAGATCAAGCTCTAGGGAAACACATGTCTACCGCTACCAAGACGTTCAAGGGACTGCTGGGCACGAAGCTCGGTATGACCCAGGTCTGGGACGCTGAAAACCGTCTCGTCCCCGTCACGGTCATCCAGGTGAGCACCAACGTCGTCACCGAGATCATGACCGTCGAGAAGAACGGCTACGAAGCCGTTCAGATCGCCGCAGGCGCCATCGACCCGCGCAAGGTGAACAAGCCGGCAGCCGGCAAGTTCGCAGCAGCGGGCGTCACGCCGCGCCGCCACATCACCGAGCTTCGCACCGCTGACGCAGCCTCGTACACGATCGGCCAGGAGCTCGGCGCAGACACGTTCGAGCCCGGCACCAAGATCGATGTCGTCGGCACCAGCAAGGGCAAGGGCTTCGCCGGTGTCATGAAGCGCCACAACTTCTCCGGTGTTGGAGCCTCGCACGGTGCGCACAAGAACCACCGTCGTCCGGGCTCCATCGGTGCCTCCGCGACCCCGAGCCGTGTCTTCAAGGGCACGCGCATGGCTGGCCGCATGGGTGGCGACCGCGTCACCGTCCAGAACCTCACGGTTCACGCAGCCGACGCCGAGAAGGGCATCCTCCTCGTCAAGGGTGCTGTGCCCGGCCCCAAGGGTCGCCTCGTTTTCGTTCGCAACGCAGTGAAGGGGGCCTAGTTTCCTATGGCAACCAAGATTGACGTCATCGACGCAGCCGGCAAGAAGTCCGGCTCGGTCGAGCTGCCTGCTGCCATCTTCGATGCGCAGACCAACGTCCCGCTGATCCACCAGGTCGTCGTCGCACAGCGTGCAGCTGCTCGTCAGGGCACGCACAAGACGAAGAACCGCGGCGAGGTCTCCGGTTCGGGTCGCAAGCCGTTCAAGCAGAAGGGAACCGGCCGCGCACGCCAGGGCTCGGTGCGCATGCCGCAGCACACGGGTGGTGGAGTGGTCCACGGACCCACGCCGCGCAACTACTCGCAGCGCACCCCCAAGAAGATGATTGCAGCCGCCCTCATCGGCGCACTGAGCGACCGCGCACGCGGTGGCCACCTGCACATCGTCGACTCCCTCGTCACCGGCGAGAAGGCCTCGACCAAGGTCGCAGCCGCAGCGATCGCCAAGGTCGCGACGGGCCGCAACATCCTCGTCGTCCTCGACCGCAGCGATGAGCTCAGCCTGCTGAGCGTCCGCAACCTGAAGGCTCTCCACGTGCTCTTCGCGGACCAGCTCAACGCCTACGACGTGCTCGTCTCGGACGACATCCTCTTCACGAAGGCTGCCTACGACGCGTTCGTCGAGAGCAAGACCAGCAAGGAGCAGGGCGCATGAGCGCAAACAACAAGGACCCGCGCGACATCATCTTCGCGCCGGTGATCTCCGAGAAGAGCTACAGCCTGATCGACCAGGGCAAGTACACCTTCGAGGTCGACCCCCGTTCGAACAAGACCGAGATCAAGCTCGCCATCGAGCAGATCTTCGACGTCAAGGTCGACAAGGTCAACACCTTGAACCGCCAGGGCAAGACGCGCCGCACCCGCTTCGGGCTCGGCAAGCGCAAGGACACCAAGCGCGCCATCGTCTCGCTCAAGTCCGGCACCATCGACATCTTCTCGAACGCCGGTTAATCGAGAGCACAGAGGACGAATTCACATGGCTATTCGCAATTACAAGCCCACGACGCCTGGTCGTCGTGGAGCCTCGGTGTCCGAGTTCACCGAGATCACGCGCTCGACCCCTGAGAAGTCGCTGCTCCGCCCCCTGACCAAGTCGGGTGGACGCAACAACCAGGGACGCATCACGACCCGTCACATCGGTGGTGGCCACAAGCGCCAGTACCGCGTCATCGACTTCCGTCGCAACGACAAGGACGGCGTGAACGCCAAGGTCGCTCACATCGAGTACGACCCCAACCGCACCGCTCGCATCGCGCTGCTGCACTTCTTCGACGGAACCAAGCGCTACATCCTGGCTCCGAACAAGCTCAAGCAGGGCGACATCGTCGAGTCGGGCGCTGGCGCCGACATCAAGCCGGGCAACAACCTCCCGCTGCGCAACATCCCGACCGGTACGGTCATCCACGCCATCGAGCTCCGCCCAGGCGGCGGCGCGAAGATGGCACGCTCCGCAGGCGCATCCGTTCGCCTCGTCGCGAAGGACGGCCCCTACGCCCAGCTTCGTCTTCCGAGCGGCGAGGTCCGCAACGTTGACGTGCGCTGCCGCGCAACGATCGGCGAGGTCGGCAACGCCGAGCAGTCGAACATCAACCTGGGCAAGGCCGGCCGCAAGCGCTGGCTCGGCGTGCGCCCGACGGTCCGTGGTGTCGTCATGAACCCGGTCGACCACCCGCACGGTGGTGGTGAAGGTCGCACCTCCGGTGGACGTCACCCGGTGAGCCCCTGGGGTAAGCCAGAAGGCCGCACCCGTCGCCCCAACAAGGAGAGCGACAAGCTCATCGTCCGCCGTCGCCCTGCCGGCAAGAAGCGTAAGTAGGAGATCAGAAGATGCCTCGCAGTCTCAAGAAGGGCCCCTTCGTCGACGAACACCTCTTCCAGAAGGTGGTCAAGCAGAACGAAGCTGGCTCGAAGAACGTCATCAAGACCTGGTCGCGCCGATCGATGATCGTGCCGGACATGCTCGGCCACACCATCGCCGTGCACGACGGTCGCAAGCACATCCCCGTGTTTGTCACCGAAACCATGGTCGGCCACAAGCTCGGCGAGTTTGCACCGACCCGCACCTTCCGTGGACACGAGAAGGACGACAAGAAGGGTCGTCGCCGCTAACGCGGCGACGTGAAGGAGGAAAACATGGTGGAGTCGACCGCCCGCGTGCGGCACATCCGCGTCACCCCTCAGAAGGCTCGTCGCGTCGTCAACTTGATCCGCGGCAAGCAGGCGCTTGAAGCGCTCGCGATCCTGAAGTTCGCACCGCAGGGTGCCTCTGAGCCGGTCTACAAGGTTGTTGCATCCGCAATCGCCAACGCACGAGTCAAGGCAGACAAGGACAGCCAGTTCCTTGACGAGCGCGACCTCTACATCGCCAAGGCGTTCGTAGACGAGGGTGCAACCCTCAAGCGCTTCCGTCCGCGTGCACAGGGACGAGCATTCCGCATCAACAAGCGCACAAGCCACATCACGGTTGTGCTGGCGACGCCGGAGCTCGCCGAGGCCGAGAAGGGGAGCAGCAAGTAATGGGCCAGAAGATCAATCCGTACGGCTTCCGTCTCGGAATCACGACCGACCACGTCTCCCGCTGGTACGCAGACTCGACCAAGCCGGGTCAGCGCTACAGCGACTACGTGAAGGAAGACATCCGCATCCGCGAGTATCTCCAGAAGACACTCGACCGTGCCGGCGTCTCCCGCATCGAGATCGAGCGCACGCGTGACCGCGTTCGCGTCGACATCTACACGGCACGCCCCGGCATCGTCATCGGCCGTCGCGGAGCCGAGGCCGAGCGCATCCGCGCTGACCTCGAGAAGCTCACGGGCAAGCAGATCCAGCTGAACATCCTCGAGGTCAAGAACCCCGAGGCTGACGCTCAGCTGGTCGCGCAGGGCATCGCCGAGCAGCTCTCTGCTCGCGTCGCCTTCCGCCGTGCAATGCGCAAGGGCCTCCAGGGCGCTCAGCGTGCAGGTGCCAAGGGCATCCGCATCCAGGTCTCCGGCCGCCTCGGCGGCGCTGAGATGAGCCGCTCGGAGTTCTACCGCGAGGGACGCGTTCCGCTGCACACGCTCCGCGCCAACATCGACTACGGCTTCTACGAGGCCAAGACCACGTACGGTCGCATCGGTGTCAAGGTGTGGATCTACAAGGGCGACATGACCAACAAGGAACTCGCCCGCGAACAGGCCAACCAGAAGTCGTCCCGTGGGGACCGTAACGACCGCTCACGCCGTGGCCCGCGCCGCGACAACGAGAAGCAGGTCGCCGCAGGAGTTGAGGCGTAACCATGTTGATTCCACGTCGAGTCAAGCACCGTAAGCAGCACCGTCCGGACCGCAGCGGAATGTCGAAGGGTGGCAACACCGTCACGTTCGGCGAGTTCGGTATCCAGGCGCTCACCCCGTCTTACGTCACCAACCGTCAGATCGAGGCAGCTCGTATCGCGATGACCCGCCACATCAAGCGTGGCGGCAAGGTCTGGATCAACATCTACCCGGACCGCCCGATGACCGCTCGTCCCGCCGAAACCCGCATGGGTTCCGGTAAGGGTGCCGTCGACTCCTGGGTTGCCAACGTCAAGCCAGGTCGCGTCCTCTTCGAGGTCGCTGGCGTCAACGAGGAGCTCGCCCGCGAGGCCCTCACCCGCGCCATCCACAAGCTGCCGCTCAAGGCACGCATCATTTCGCGCGAGGAAGGCGAGTAATCATGGCGATTGGTACCAAGGAGCTCGCCACCACCGAGCTCGACAACTTCGAAGACGGACGTCTCGTCGAGGAGCTCAAGAAGGCCAAGGAAGAGCTGTTCAACCTGCGCTTCCAGGCTGTGACCAACCAGGTCGAAGAGCGTGGACGCATCCGTCAGGTCAAGCGCGACATCGCGCGCATCTACACGGTGATCCGCGAGCGTGAGCTCGGGATCCGCGCAACCCCGGCCCCGGTCGAGAAGCCGGCCAAGAAGTCGAAGGCCACCAAGGCTTCGAAGAAGGCCGAAGCCCCTGCGGCTGCGCCCGAGGCTGAGAACGAGGAGACCAAGTAATGGCTGAAAGCACGACACAGCCCGAGGCAGCGGAAGAAGCGCTCGAGCGCAACTACCGCAAGACCCGGCGCGGCTACGTCACGAGCGACAAGATGGACAAGACCATCACCGTCTCGGTCGAAGAGCGCGTCAAGCACCCCCTCTACGGCAAGGTGCTCCGCCGCTCGAGCAAGGTCAAGGCGCACGACGCCGACAACCAGGCCGGCATCGGCGACCTCGTCCTGATTGCAGAGACCCGTCCCCTCAGCGCTACCAAGCGCTGGCGCCTGGTCGAGATCCTGGAGAAGGCGAAGTAGGCCTCGCCTCTTCGACCGCTCAGCGAAGGAATTTGACAGATGCTTCAGCAAGAATCCCGAGTCCGGGTCGCCGACAACACCGGCGCCAAGGAACTCCTCACGATCCGTGTTCTCGGTGGCTCCGGCCGTCGTTACGCGGGAATCGGTGACGTCATCGTCGCGACCGTCAAGGACGCGATCCCTGGCGGCAACCTCAAGAAGGGTGAGGTCGTCAAGGCCGTCATCGTTCGCACAGTCAAGTCGACCCGTCGTCCCGACGGCTCGTACATCAAGTTCGACGAGAACGCAGCGGTCATCCTCAAGGGTGACAACGAGCCGCGTGGCACTCGAATCTTCGGACCGGTCGGTCGCGAGCTCCGCGACAAGAAGTTCATGAAGATCGTGTCGCTCGCGCCGGAGGTGATTTAACCCATGGCAACGATCCGCAAGGGAGACCTGGTCCAGGTCATCTCGGGCCCGAGCCAGGCTCGCGGTGGAGACCGCGGCAAGCAGGGCGAAGTGCTCGAGGTGCTCCGCGACGAGAACCGCGTTCTCGTCCAGGGCATCAACTTCGTGACCAAGCACGTGCGCGTCGGACAGACGCAGCGTGGCACGAAGACGGGTGGCCTCGAGACCGTCGAGGCTCCCATCCACATCTCCAACGTCGCCCTCGTTGACCCCGAGACCAAGCAGCCGGCTCGCACCGGTGTGAAGGTCGAAGAGGTCACGAAGGATGGCGTCACCAAGACGGTGCGCACGCGCGTCTTCAAGCCCTCTCGCCGCGCAGCGAAGCCTGTCAAGGCTGAGAAGGCAAAGGCTGAAAAGGCCGAGAAGAAGCCCGCGACCAAGGCCAAGGCCGCCGCATCGAAGAAGAAGGACGACGAGTAGACATGACGGACATCGCCACGGAGGCTGGCAAAATCCAGCCCCGTCTCAAGCTGAAGTACCGCGAAGAGCTCAAGGCTCAGCTGCAGGAAGAACTCGGCGTGAGCAACGTCCACCAGGTTCCCGGTCTCGTGAAGATCGTTGTGAACATGGGTGTTGGCGAGGCTGCTCGCGACGGCAAGATCATCGAAGGTGCCATCACGGACCTCACGGCGATCACCGGCCAGAAGCCCAAGGTCACGAAGGCGACGAAGTCCATCGCGCAGTTCAAGCTGCGTGAGGGCCAGCCCATCGGTGCGCACGTTACGCTGCGTGGCGACCGCATGTGGGAGTTCCTCGACCGCCTGCTCTCGCTCGCCCTTCCCCGCATCCGCGACTTCCGCGGTCTCAACGACCGCCAGTTCGACGGCAACGGGAACTACACGTTCGGCCTCACGGAGCAGGTAATGTTCCATGAGATCGACCCGGACAAGATCGACCGCACGCGCGGTATGGACATCACCGTCGTCACGACGGCAAAGAACGACGAAGAAGGACGCGCCCTCCTGGGCAAGCTCGGCTTCCCGTTCCACGCAGGTCTCCAGCAGAACTAGTCTGAACACCCGAGGGTCACGGCGCATGCCGTGACCCCATCGGGCTGTTGCAACCGCAACGGCTCGTCCACCACAGGTCGCGGGGGGGGGGGGGGGCCCCCCCCCACCCCCCCACCACAAAAACCCCCCCCCCCGGCACCAGAAAAAGACGCGCCCCGGGCGTTGTGAGGTGGAGCCGCGCGCCCCCCGCGCGGGGGGGC